>CAJTME010000001.1 GCA_910577315.1 uncultured Muribaculaceae bacterium
AGGCGACCCTGTCTTCCCGTCAACCTTGTGTAGCGCCGCAGGCGCATTGTTTTCCATAAGCAGCCACAAGCAGTATGTCGCGCCGAACGGCGCCAAACCTGCCCGCATGGCAAAACAAAAAATATGTAGTCGCCGCAGGCGACCCTGTCTCGGGTCAGCCGCGTGCAGTGCAGCCGGTGCTAAAAAAGAAAAGCGCTCCGGCGTTGATGCCGAAGCGCTTGCTTTTGAATTGTCGGGGTGACTAGACTCGAACTAGCGACCTCACGCCCCCCAGACGCGTACTCTAACCAACTGAGCTACACCCCGATTTGGGCTTCACTGCTTTGTTTCGCAGTGGCTTTCCTTTCAAAAGCGATGCAAAGTTAGGCAGTTTTTTTGAACCGTGCAAATTTTTTCACGAAAAATTTTCAAAAAAATTTCGCAGGCATAATTTCACATTATTTATATAGCGGATTTGGCTGTGATATTTGCCAAGCTCGTGCTTTTTTCGTAACTTTGTAGCGTAATATCGCCCTGTCGGTATCACGACAAATTTTGAAAAAAAATCAATCATAGATAGTCAAAACATGACAGAAGCAGAAGAGAACTATGGCGCCAGTCAAATCCAGGTGCTTGAAGGCCTGGAAGCCGTGCGCAAGCGCCCGGCAATGTATATCGGCGACATTTCGTTCAAAGGTCTCCACCATCTCGTCTATGAGGTGGTCGACAACTCAATCGACGAGGCTCTCGCCGGATATGCCAAACACATCTCAGTAACCATCAATCCCGACAACTCCATCACGGTTGTGGACGACGGCCGCGGTATTCCCGTCGACTTCCACGAAAAGGAACAGAAATCGGCCCTTGAGGTTGTGCTGACGGTGCTGCACGCCGGCGGCAAGTTCGACAAGAGCAACTACAAGGTTTCGGGTGGTCTTCACGGCGTCGGCGTGTCGTGTGTTAACGCCCTCTCGACCTATCTGCGTGCCGAGATTCACCGCAACGGCAAATCGTACGTCCAGGAATACTCATGCGGCAAGCCCACCACCGAGCTCCGCATCGAAGGCGAGTCGACCCACACGGGCACTTCCATCACCTTCAAGCCCGACGCCTCGATTTTCACGGTGACCGAATATGACTACTCCACCCTGGCCAACCGTCTCCGCGACCTGGCCTTCCTCAACGCCGGCATCTCGCTCAAGCTCATCGACATGCGAAACCTCGACGCCGATGGCAATCCCATGACCGAGACATTCCATTCCGACAAGGGCCTGCGCGAGTTTGTGGAATACATCGACTCGAGCAAGGAATCGCTCATCAACGACGTCATCGACCTCAACACCGAGCGCCAGGGCGTGCCGGTGGAGGTAGCGTTCACCTACAACAACACCTACAACGAAAACATATATTCGTTTGTAAACAACATCAACACCATCGAGGGCGGCACACACCTCACCGGCTTCCGCCGCGGCCTGACGATGACCCTTAAGAAATACGCCGAAGACAACAACCTGCTCAAGAACGCCAAGGTTGAAATCACCAGCGACGACTTCCGCGAGGGTCTGACAGCCGTAATCTCAGTCAAAGTCATGGAGCCCCAGTTTGAGGGACAGACCAAGACGAAGCTCGGCAACAACGAGGTCATGGGCGCCGTCCAGGTGGCCGTAAGCGAGGCCCTGCGCACCTACCTTGAAGAGCATCCCAAGGAAGCCCGCATGATTGTCGACAAGGTGATACTGACCGCCCAGGCCCGTTTCGCCGCACGCAATGCCCGCGAGAAGGTGCAGCGCAAGTCGCCCCTGTGGAGCGGCGGCCTTCCCGGCAAGCTGACCGACTGCTCGTCGCGCATCGCCGAGGACTGCGAAATATTCCTTGTCGAAGGTGACTCGGCAGGCGGTACGGCCAAGAAGGGCCGCGACCGCCGTTTCCAGGCCATCCTGCCGCTGCGAGGCAAAATCCTCAACGTCGAGAAGGCAATGGAGCACCGCATCTTTGAGAGCGACGAAATCACCAACCTTTTCCGCGCCCTGCGCGTGACCGTCGGCACCCCCGAAGACCCCAAGGCACTGAACCTCTCCAAGCTGGCCTACCACAAAATCATCATCATGACCGATGCCGACGTCGACGGCGCCCACATCGCAACGCTGCTGATGACCTTCTTCTTCCGCCGCATGCGCCCGGTAATCGAGCAAGGCTACCTTTACCTGGCCACCCCGCCGCTATACAAATGCAAGTGCGGCAAGGCCGAGGAATATTGCTGGAACGACCAGCAGGTGCAGTCGTTCATCGACTCGCATCCCGGCAAGACGACGGTGTCGCGCTACAAAGGTCTCGGTGAAATGAGCGACGTAGAGTTGCGCGAGACCACGATGAGCCCCGAGCACCGCATCCTCAAGCAGGTGCAGATTTCCGACGCCGCCGAGGCCGACCGCGTGTTCTCGATGCTGATGGGCGAGGACGTGGGACCGCGCCGCGACTTCATCGAAGCCAACGCCACCTACGCCACCATCGACGCCTGACCATCATAAAGGACATAAGGATTCGCTCCTTATGTCCTTTAACACTCAGGTCCTATAAACAACATAAACCTTGCCGGCGTTTTAACTTAAATAACATAACGAATCATGGCACGACAAAAGAAATCATCACCCGACACGCTGGCGCTGCGCCAGGCTGTCGACAAATACATAGCCAGTCCATCGTCAAAGACGTTCAACTACAAACAGGTCTCGACCGCAATCGGCGTCGAGAATCCCACCCACCACCGTGCCGTTGCCCTTTACCTCGCCGAGCTCGCCTTTGACGGCGACCTGATCGAGGTGGCGCCCGGCAAATACAAGACACCCGAGCATAACGTCACGGCGACAGGCACGTTCGTTCGCCTGCGCAACGGCAAGAACTCTGTAATCACCGACGGCGACGAGCAGGCCATCTTCGTGGCCGAGCGCAACTCGATGCACGCCCTCAACGGCGACCGCGTGCAGGTGACCATCGCCGCCCGCATCAAGGGCCGCGAACCCGAGGCTATCGTCACGGAAATAATCGAGAAGAAAGACCAGACCTTCATCGGCACCCTCCGCGTGGAGAAGAGCTTCGCCACACTCACCCCCGACTCCAAATACATCGCTACCGACATCCTCATTCCCCGCACCAAGATAAAGGGCGGCACCACGGGCGACAAGGCCATCGTGCGCATCACCGAGTGGCCCGACGACTCGACCAGCCCGCGCGGCGAGGTGGTTGACGTGCTGGGAAAAGCCGGCGAGAACAACACCGAAATCCACGCCATCCTCGCCGAGTTCGGCCTGCCGTACAAATATCCGCAGGCCGTCGAGAAAGCCGCCGACAAAATCGGCGCCGGCATCACGGCCGAGGAGGTTGCCAAGCGCATCGACATGCGCGACGTGACCACATTCACAATCGACCCCAAGGATGCAAAAGACTTTGACGACGCACTCTCGATCCGCCGCCTTCCCAACGGCAACTGGGAAATCGGCGTGCACATCGCCGACGTAACCCACTACGTTCATCCCGACACCATCATCGACCGCGAGGCGCAGGACCGCGCCACATCGGTTTATCTGGTCGACCGCGTGGTGCCGATGCTGCCCGAACATCTCTCGAACGGCATCTGCTCGCTGCGTCCCGACGAAGAAAAGCTGACGTTCTCGACCATCTTCGAGATGGACGAGCGCGGCAAGGTGCTCAATTCGCAGATTGCCCGCACCGTCATCAAGAGCAACCGCCGCTTCACCTACGAGGAGGCACAGGACGTCATCGAGACCGGCAAAGGCGACTATGCCGAGGAAATCCTCGCCCTGGACCGCCTCGCCAAAATCCTGCGCAAGGAGCGCTACGACAACGGCTCGGTTGACTTCGACCGCATGGAGGTGCGCTTTGAAATAGACGAGAACGGCCATCCCACCAGCGTGTACTTCAAGGAATCGAAAGACGCCAACAAGCTCATCGAGGAATTCATGCTGCTGGCCAACCGCACCGTCGCCACCTTCATCGGCAAGGCATCGGGCAAGAAAAAGCCAAAAGCCTTCGTATACCGCGTGCACGACATGCCCGACCCCGACAAGCTGCTCAACCTGGCCGCCCTGTCGAAAACCTTCGGCTACAAGGTGCGCACGTCAGGCACACCCCGCGACGTCAACCGCTCGCTCAACAAAATGCTGGTGGACGTCAAGGGCAAAGGCGAGGAAAATTTCCTCTCGACCCTCGCCATCCGCTCGATGGCAAAGGCCATATACACAACCACCAACATCGGCCACTACGGCCTGGGCTTCGACTACTACACCCACTTCACGTCGCCCATCCGCCGCTATCCCGACATGATGGTTCACCGCCTGCTTGAACGCTATCTGAAAGGTGGCCGCACGGTGAACGTGGATAAACTTGAAGAACAGTGCAAACACTCCTCGAACCAGGAGCAACTGGCCGCCAACGCCGAACGCGCCTCAATCAAATACAAGCAGGTCGAATACATGAACGACCACCTGGGCGAAGTCTACACCGGCATCATCTCGGGCGTTACCGAATGGGGCCTGTATGTGGAACTGGACGACAACAAGTGTGAGGGCCTGGTGCCCGTGCGCGACCTCGCCGACGACTACTATGACTTCGACGAGAAGAACTATTGCCTGGTGGGGCGCCGCCACAACAACCGCTACCGTCTGGGCGATGCCGTGCAGGTGCAGGTGGCACGCTGCAACCTCGAGCGCAAGCAACTCGACTTCGTCATCGTCGACGCCAAGAATCCGCCGCGCTCGCTGGCCAACCTCGGCTCGACCCCGCAGGCCATCAAGCAGCAGAAGCAGAAACAGAAGAAAAACAGCCGCAAAGGCTCGTCGCGGCGCGGCGCCAAAGGCAGCAACCGCCATTGATGAAAACATACATCGACATTGAGCGCATGCAGATCCGTGCGCATCATGGCGTTCTGGAACAGGAAAAGCGCGTCGGCAACCTCTTTGAGGTGTCGGTGCGCCTTTTCTACGACTTCTCAGAAGCCGCCGCGACCGATTCAGTCGAAAATACGGTAAACTATGCCGAGGCCGTAGACATCGTGCGCGGCATAATGGCCGAGCCAGCCAGGTTGCTCGAAACCGTCGTATTCCGCATACGGGAGGCCCTGACCGCCCGCTGGCCCGGAATCACCGGCGGCCACGTCACCCTGGCAAAGCTGCATCCGCCCTTCCCCACCCCAGTGGCTCAGGCCGCCGTGACGGTGGAATGGTGAATGTCGATTATTTTTCGTAACTTTGCACCCCGATAAATTTGAACAACAAATATAAGCTATAATGATTACACAGGAACAATTAAAAGAGACTTTTGAGCGCAAGCTGGCGCTGAGGAGGTATCTTTGACATCGACAGCAAGAAAATAGAAGTCGAGGAAGAAGAACTGCGCACTCATGTGCCTGATTTCTGGGAACATCCCGAGGAAGCCCAGAAACAAATGAAAAAAATCAAGGACATCCAGGCCTGGATTGACGGCTACAAGGAAATCGAGGACGCCTGCGAGGAACTTTCGGTTGCCTTCGAGTTTGTCAAGGAAGGCATCGTCGAGGAATCGGAAGTCGACGCCCTCTATGCCGCCGCCATCGGCAAAATCGAGGACCTCGAGCTGAAAAACATGCTGCGCCGCGAGGAAGACAAACTCGGCGTGGTGCTGAAAATCAACTCGGGCGCCGGCGGCACCGAGGCACAGGACTGGGCGTCGATGCTGATGCGCATGTACCTGAGATGGTGCGAGCGCCAGGGCTACAAGACGTCAATCTCCAACCTTCTGGAAGGTGACGAGGCCGGCATCAAATCGTGCACGGTGAACGTCGAGGGCGATTTCGCCTACGGCTACCTCAAGAGCGAGAACGGCGTGCACCGCCTTGTGCGCGTGTCGCCCTACAACGCCCAGGGCAAGCGCATGACCTCGTTCGCATCGGTATTCGTGACGCCGCTGGTCGACGACACCATCGAGGTGAAGGTGGAGCCGGCGCTGCTGTCGTGGGACACCTTCCGCTCGGGCGGCGCAGGCGGCCAGAACGTGAACAAGGTGGAATCAGGCGTGCGCCTGCGCTATCAGTTCACCGACCCATACACCGGCGAGAAGGAGGAAATCCTCATCGAGAACACCGAGACACGCGACCAACCCAAGAACAAGGAAAACGCCCTGCGCCAACTGCGTTCAATCCTCTATGACAAGGAATTGCAGCACCGTCTTGCCGAACAGGCCAAAATCGAGGCCGGCAAGATGAAAATCGAATGGGGCTCGCAGATACGCTCGTATGTGTTCGACGACCGCCGCGTAAAAGACCACCGCACCGGCTACCAGACATCAGACGTAGGCGGCGTGATGGACGGCGACATCGACGGATTCATCAAGGCTTTCCTGATGGAATTCGCCGGAAAACAAGACGAAGAGTAAACCCGCGCGGCACAGCGCGGCCACCCACAGCCGAAAGGCGCAGAAGGAATCAACTTTTGAAGAAGCTTGCGGTCCTTCTGTGCCTTTCGCACTTGCGTGGTGGCAACCAACCCAATCAAACCCAACCAAACGTTAACCATGAAAAAATATCTTACCATGGGCCTGCTGACCCTTTTATCAAGCCTTTTCGGCTGGGCACGCCCTGAAAAGCCGGCCAACGACCAGCCCGATCCGCGTTCGCTCACGATATATCAGATTATGGTGGCCTCGTTCCTCCACGGCGACGGTGGCGCCCCGGGCTATTCGGCCATGTGGGGACCCGACGGCCACACTAAAAACGGCAACCTGCGCGGTGTCATAAACGCGCTCGACCACATACAGGGCCTGGGGGCAAACGCCATCTGGCTCACCCCGATTTTCGACAGCTCGGAGGCCATGGGCGGCGAGAAGCTGCAGGCGACCGGCTATTTCACCAACAACTATTTCAAAATCGACCCGCATTTCGGCACCGAGGCCGAGTTCCGCGAGCTGGTTGACGAAGCCCACAAGCGCGGTATGTACGTGATACTCGACGGCGTGTTCGGTCATCACGGCGGTGTGAAGGAAGCGTCGCCCTCGGGATTCACCATCGACTCGACCCCGACAGCGTGCGACCGCGTCAACGGCGGCCTCGGCAACGTGGCATATCCGGCGTCGCTCCCTTATTTCAAGGAGGTTGCGACGTGGTGGATGGATAAATACGGCGTGGACGGCTGGCGCCTCGACCAGGCCTATCAGGCCGTGCAGGGCGGCCACAACTACTGGACGGAGATTTCGGCGGCAGTCGATTCGGTGGCCTCGGCCCGGCGCGAACGCGGCGAGCAATGGGGAACCCTCGGCTATATGGTCGGCGAGGACTGGGGCGACGCCGACTGCATCAACCACGGCGTCTATAAAGACGGCGGCCTGCGCTCGGCATTCGACTTCGACGGCAAGGAACGCATCTCGGGCCCGATGCAGGACATCACGTCGGCCGGATTGGAAAACGGTTATATGGACATCGTGACGACCCTCTCGGCTCCCGTGGCCCGAGGGTATCTCAACAACGAGGTGATACCCAACCTCTACCTGACGAACCATGACGGCTACCGGCTGGCCGACCACTTCGACCCAGCCGACCCACATTATTATGCAAAGATGAAGGAACGCCATGCCATACTGGCGGCGTATTCGGGGCCGATAACCCTATATTACGGCGACGAGTATGCCGACCGCAGCGCGGAGACGCAGGGCGGCCAGAAAGACAACATAGCCCGCACATCGGGACACCTCGAACCACGTAACGCGGCCGAGGCCGACCTGCGCGACTACATAGCGGCAGCCATGAAAATGAGGGCCGAAAATCCGGCAATGTGGCGCGGGACGGCATGGTTCAACACCATCAAGGCGCCTGACGGGGACGTGCTTGTCGTCACCAAGACCGACAGGCCGACACGCAACAAGGTGGTGGTCATATTCTCGGACCACGACACGACGGTGCCCGTGGGGCAGCTGGGCCGTGAGGTGACGCTGAAAGCTCACGTTCCGGCCATAATAAAGGTTAAGTGAATAAATATTCAGTAAAAAAATAACGGATGTCAGCTCGGGAAGCATGACATCCGTTATTTTTAGTCTGCCGGAAGGATTATCTTATGACAATCTTGTCGGTGAGGGTGCCCTGGCGGCGGATATAGATGCCGGGGGCTGCACCGGCGGCGTCGACACGGACGCCCTGGAGATTGAATAGCTCGACAGGTGCGGATGAATTGTCGACGGCGATGTCCTCCACGCCGTTGGCAGCATCAATGTAGTTTGAGTACTGGACTTTGTAAACATCATAGCTTTCCTCAGCATCAAAATCATAGTCGCTGAGGACATATTCAAGGGGATAACCGTATTCTGGGTCATAGTCCACACGGCCTTTCGACCACTGCATGAGTTCAGCCGGAGCGCCGTTTTCAGATTCGGAAGCGTATATTTCCAGTTCGAGCCCGTAAGCGTCCACACGGTAGAGCTCCACGGCTTTGTAGGTTTCCACCTCATCGCCTTCGCCGTACGCCTCGCTCTCGGTCAGGTCATAGCTTCCGTAGGCGTCGACCACGGTGTATTCAACTGTTTTCTTGGCAAGCACTCCGTCAAAAACAGCCGTCATTTCGGCTTTATACGAACCCTGATTGTCGGTGTAATCAACTGTGAGGGCGGTCTCGTCGCCGTCTTCATCAATGATTTTGCACGATTTGATGGCGTTGGCCTGGGTGAGGAGGGCTTCGGTCGACACAATCTGGCCGTCGGTTTGTTTCCACACGATGTCGGTGTATTCCTCGCCTGTCACCCAGTAGAATTCAACACCGTCGTCGGTTGTAAGGTATGACGATGTGATTTTGGAGGCCTGTTTGTCGTCGCCATACTCGATGTCGAGCTGCTGGGTGGGATCGTAAATGCCATTGTAGAACACCGCAATCACTACACGCGTGATATTTCCATCGGCGTTACGGGTTATATGGCGCTGATAGGTGTTGCCTGCGATGTCCCAATCACCACCGTTCCAGAAGAATACGGCGTTGTCGGTAATTACCGATGTAAGGCGTGAGTCATACTGACGCTCGGTTTTCTCGGAGTTCTCGAACGTCACGCCGTCTTCGGCGTTCATCACTGTCTTCACAGCCACCTGACCGTCGGCATTGTATTCGTTCAGTGTTTTTGAAGCGAATGGCTCGTCAGGAAACATGCTCGAATTAATCTCCACAAGAACATTGCCGGAGGCATCGTATGTGGATTCGTATTTCTCGATGTCCTCCCATTCCTCGCCGGTCCAGTAAGAGATTATCTCAGTGCCAGGACGCCAGAGTGATTTAATGGCATTTGCACGATGCTTCCCATCGGCTGTTTTCTCGGCCTTTTGCTGGACAAAAAGCTTGGCGGGCCATGCCGGACGTGCGGCCCCCATAGACAATGCGGTCACAGCCGCGATTCCTAAAACGTAAAATTTCTTCATTTGCAATCAGTTTTTGGTTTACAGCATCTGCCACAAAATTATATAGATTTACCATATTTAGCAAATTTATTCACAATAATCTGCAAAATATTTAGCAATCGGATGGCACAGCGAAGGTTCTCCAAAATTTTATAATACCGGAATATCACGCAGGAAGTACTTCTTTTTTATAATATTTTTTTGGTATTTCGCCGATATGTTGTATTTTTGTATTAATTTGGCTCGGTGTGCTTTCGGACGCACCGTATGTTTGTTGAATTTTGACACCGACTGTTATGACAGATGTTCGACGTATGACTCCCGAAGAGGAGGACCGAATGATAGAGGACGCTTTTGCCGACGTGCTCAACGGCTATCTGCGGAGCAACCACCGCAAGAAAGTCGAGATAATCGAACGCGCCTACCGCTTTGCAAAAGACGCCCACAAGGGAGTGAGGCGCCGCTCGGGCGAGCCGTATATCCTGCACCCCATCGCAGTCGCAAAAATAGCGAGTCAGGAAATAGGGCTGGGGTCGACATCAATCTGCGCGGCGCTGCTGCACGACGTGGTGGAGGACACGGACTATACCGTCGAGGACATCGAACAGCATTTCGGAGCCAAAATAGCCCAGCTGGTCGAGGGGCTGACGAAGATTTCGGGCGGCATATTCGGCGACAAGGCTTCGGCACAGGCCGAGAACTTCCGCAAGCTGCTCCTCACCATGAGCGAGGACATACGGGTGGTGCTCATAAAAATGGCCGACCGCCTGCACAACATGCGCACCCTCGGCTCGATGGCCCCCAACAAACAGTACAAGATAGCCGGAGAAACGCTGTATATCTACGCGCCGCTGGCCCACCGCCTCGGGCTGTTCGCCATCAAGACCGAGCTGGAAGACCTCGCCTTCAAGTACGAGCATCCCAAAACTTACGAGACCATCTCGCAAAAGATAGCCGAAAGCGAGGCAAAACGCGCCGCAGTCTATACAGATTTCTCGCTGCCTATCAAGGAAAAACTCGATTCGATGGGGCTTAAATACGAGGCCAAGGCCCGCCTCAAATCGGTGTATTCCATCTGGAACAAGATGGAGACGAAACATGTGCCGTTTGAGGAAGTTTACGACCTCTATGCGATGCGCATCGTGTTTGAATGTGACGACCCGGCACGCGAGAAAGGCATCTGCTGGGGTATCTATTCGGCAATTACCGACCTTTACCGGCTGCATCCCGAGCGTACGCGCGACTGGATTTCGACCCCCAAGGCCAACGGATACCAGGCCCTGCACCTCACGGTGATGGGACCCGACGGAAACTGGGTGGAGGTGCAGATACGCAGCCGGCGGATGGACGAAATTGCCGAAAAGGGATTCGCAGCCCACTGGAAATATAAAATCGGCGAGGGAGATGAAGAATCGGAACTCAACGCATGGCTGCGCACCATCAAGGACATCCTGGACAATCCCGAGCCGTCGGCAATCGACTTTTTAGACACGGTCAAGCTGAACCTGTTCGCATCGGAAATCGTGGTCTTCACACCGAAAGGCGAGCTCATCACTCTGCCGACCGGCGCGACGGTGCTTGACGCGGCGTTCGCACTGCACACCGAACTCGGCACGCACTGCATCGCCGGCAAAGTCAACCACAAGCTCGTTCCGCTCAGTTCAACCCTCTCGTCGGGCGACCAGGTGGAGATTCTCACGTCCCAGTCGCAGACGCCGCAGGCCGAATGGGCTGACTTCCTTGTGACGGCACACGCCCGCACACGCCTGCGCGCCGCCATCCGCAAGATGCGGCAGCCCCTTATGTCGAAAGGGCGCGAAATGCTGCGCGAATGGCTCGCCGAACACAATATCCCCGACACCAATGCCGTAATTTCGAAAATCCTTGGCACCTATCATGTCGACAACCGCGACGAACTTTGCTATCAGCTTGGCAATGAAGAAATAATGCTCGGGGAATTTCTGGTCAAGGCCCTGCGCAAACCCGCCGAAGCCGCCGGGAAAAGCAGCTTCCTGGGCAAGATTCTGCGCATCGCCAAAATGAAAACCGACACCCCGGCCCCAGGTGAAAAGGAAAGCCACGAAAAAATAAACCCCAAAGAGATATACACCCTGCGCTGTGACGACCGCGGCAACCTGAACTTCTCGACGGCCGACTGCTGCTCGCCCATCCCCGGCGACGACACCCTCGGCTTCATCACCGACAGCGAGACGGTGGAAATCCATACCCTCGACTGCCCGCGGGCGCAGGTGCTCAAGGCCGGCTATGGACCGCGCATAGTCGCCACCCGGTGGGAAAATGCCGGCGCCAAATTCATGGCCCACATCCACATCGAAGGCATCGACCGCCACGGCATACTGCAAGAACTGATAGCCTTAATCTCGACTCATCTCGCCATCGACATCCGAAAACTCGACATCGAGGCGAGCGCCGAGGTCTTCACCTGCGACCTATGGGTAAGGGTCATCAGTGTGGATGCCGTAAACGACCTATGCAACAGGACAATGCAAATATCAGGCATAACAGCAGCAACCCGAATACAGTGATAAACTGACAAGCGCCTATGAAAATCCCTGAAAACAAATTGCTCCGCCGAATACTGGTGGTACTTGCCGCGACAATCCTCGTGGTATGGTTCTATCCGCATCAGAGCAGCCATAAGTTCATCTACGAACAAGGACGCCCCTGGAATTACACCCAGCTCATAGCGCCTTTCGACATTCCGATACATCCCGACTCGCTCACGGTTCAGGCAATCCGCGACACCCTCGATGCCAAATTCGTGCCCATATACACCTACAATCCGCTGGTGCTTGACTCGATTATAGACGAACTTCCCGCATCGCCCGGCCACAACTATTCCACGCGGCTGGCATCATTGCTGAGGAAGGCCTACGAGGGGGGCGTGGTGGAACCATCGGCCATGGCTCTCGTACGCGAGGGCAAACTGCCAAAAATGCGCGTGCTCGAACGCAACATACTGAGCGAGACTTCGACAGAAGGCCTCATCACCCCACGCGAGATATACCTGCATCTCGACAGCGCCATAACCGACGGAGGCCTCCGGAAATATTTCGCATCGGCCGACCTGCACAACCTGCTGCGGGCAAACCTCGTGTTCAGCCCTGACGAGAACAAGCGGCATTATGACAATGAATACCAGACACTGACCGCCGACCGGGGTGTAATCCTTCAGGGGCAGGCAATCATCAACAAGGGCGACATAATCTCGGCACAGGATTTCACGAACCTGCGCACCTATGAGGAACTGCTCGATTCGCGGCTGCATCACGAAAAACAGTCCAACCTGCTGACGTGGCTGGGCCAGTTCCTGTTCGTAGGCATACTTTTCGGTCTGCTTCTCGGCTACCTGTATCTTTTCGCCACAGACATTTACGCGAATTTCCGGGCTGTGGTGTTCATCTATACCCTCGTCATAGTGTTCTTCCTGTTCACGGCCCTGCTGAATGTGTTCATTCCGGGTGGCGTCTACATCGTTCCCATGACGATAGTTCCAATACTGGTGCTGGTGTTCTTTGACAGCCGCACGGCCCTCTTCGTCGCCACGGCATCGGTAATGCTGATTGCGCCGATAACATCGTTCGCTCTTGAATACATCATGCTGCAGTTCTGCGCGTCGGCCACAGCCGTCTACTCGCTGCGTGACCTCTCGCGCCGCTCGCAGTTGCTGCGCACCGCCGGTACGGTTGCCGTGGCGTATCTGCTGAGCTACATCTCGCTGGAGCTGCTGATGAACGGCTCGCTCGACGGGTGGACCTGGCGCATGCCGGCGTTCCTCGGAGCCAACGCCCTGATGGTGTCGATGGCCTATATACTGATGTTCGCGGTAGAACGCACGTTCGGTTTCGTATCGACCGTAACGCTTGTCGAGCTGTCCGATTCAAACCAGCCGTTGCTGCGCGAGCTTTCCGACAAGTGCCCGGGCACATTCCAGCACTCGATGAGCGTCAGCAATCTGGCCTCAGACGCCGCCCGCGCCATGGGGGCCAACGAGCAGCTTGTGCGCGCAGGCGCCCTGTACCACGACATCGGCAAGATGAACAACCCCGCGTTCTTCACCGAAAACCAGCACGGCGTCAACCCGCACGACGCACTTCCGCCCGAACAGAGCGCCCGCATCGTGATAGGCCATGTGACCGACGGTGTCAAACTTGCCGACAAGGCCGGGCTGCCATCAGTCATAAAAAATTTCATACGCGAGCACCACGGCGCCGGAAAAGCCAAATATTTCTACTTCGCCGCATGCAAGAACGCACCCGAAGGTCAGGAACCCGACCCGACGCCATACACTTATCCAGGCCCCAACCCCCAAAGCCGCGAAACGTCGCTGCTGATGATGGCGGATGCCGTCGAGGCGGCCTCGCGCTCGCTGAAAGATTACTCGCGCGAATCAATCGCCGGCCTGGTCGACAAGATTGTCGACGGACAGATTGCCGACGGACTGCACAGCAGCTCGACGCTCGAATTCAGGGACGTGCAAATCATAAAGGAAGCTTTCGTCAAGCGCCTGATGACAATGTACCACACCCGAATCTCCTACCCCGACGGAAAATAAAACGCTCCTTTTTCCGTTAAATGATTAATGAGAATACGCCAGCTCACATCTCGTTTTCTGCCGTTGCTCGCCGTCGCCATCATCATTGGCATGGCGGGCGCGTCGTGTTCCACCCGCAAGAACACCGCCGCCACCCGTCGTTATCAGGCTTTCATCACCAAGTACAACATCTACTATAACGGCGACACCCACTACAAGGAAACCCTTGACGAGATGGAGACTAAATATGAGGACGACTATTCACAGCTTGTCCTCATGCACCCTGTCGAGGCAAAAAACAATCCAGCCGCGCCCCAGCCATCGGGCAATTTCGACCGTTCGATTGAGAAGGGCCAGAAGGCCATACAGCTGCGCTCCATAAAAAAGCGCCCCGCCCGCAAAGGCAAATCCACACCACAGCAGAAAGCATGGCTGAAACGCGAGGAATACAATCCTTTTCTCCACAACGCATGGATGATGATGGGTCGCGGCCAGTATTTCAACGGCGACTTCCTGGGTGCCGCCTCGACGTTCTTCTACATCTCCAAGCATTTCACGTGGCTGCCGGCCACTGTAACCGAGGCCGAATTGTGGCAGGCACGCTCATATGTGTCGCTCGGGTGGCTTTTCGAAGCCGAAATCATAATAAACCGCATCAAGGCCGACCAGTTGACCAACAAAACCCTGACCGGGCTATATAATTTCGTAAAAGCCGACTGGCTGATTCATTCCGACAAACTCGAGGAGGCCGTACCATTCCTCAAGGAAGCCATCTCATCATCGTCAGGCGCACAAAAGACTCGCTTGCGTTTCCTGCTGGGTCAAATCTATTCGCGGCTCGGCGACAAAACAGCGGCCTACGAAGCCTTCAAAGCCGCCGGCAGCTCGGCGTCGGCATCCTACCGAACCAAATTCAACGCCCGTATAAAGCAGAGCGAGGTCTACACCGGTTCGGACATAGAACCCGAGGTTAAAGCACTGCGCAGGATGGTGCGCTATGACCGCAACAAGGAATACCTCGACCAGGTATACTATGCCATCGGCAACCTGTACCTTTCGCGCAAAGACACCACCAAGGCCATCGAAAATTATGTTCTCGCCGCCGAAAAATCGACACGTAACGGCATCGACAAGGCCATCAGCCAGCTGACACTCGGCAAACTGTATTTTGAGCGCCGCCAGTATGAGCTGGCCCAGCCCTGCTATGCCGAGGCCGTTCCCCTGCTGCCGAAAGATTATCCTGACTACAATCTGCTGAAACGGCGCAGCGACGTGCTCGACGAGCTCGCCGTGTATTCGCAGAACGTGAACCTGCAGGACTCCCTGCTGCGTCTGGCCGCCATGTCGCCCGAGCAACGCATGGAAGTAATCAACAAGATAATCGACGAGTTGAAAAAGAAAGAGAAAGAGGAAGCCGAGGCTGCCCGCCGCGAGGAATTCCTCGCCAATCAAGCCGCCCAGGGCAACCAGCTGCAGGACAACAACACCAACTCGTTCACCATCAATTCAGACAATTCATGGTACTTCTACAATACGGCCACCCGCAATGCCGGCAAAACCGAATTCCAGCGCCGGTGGGGTGCCCGAAAGCTGGAGGATAACTGGCGACGCCGCAACAAGAGCTCGTTCAATGCCGACGAATGGGCTGCAGCGGGCTCGGCCGACGACGAGGACGAAAATCCCGCGGAAGAAGCCGCCAACGATTCCGTACCAGAAGTCGATGAAAAAGAAGTGGAACGCAGTGCCGATCCACACTACCCGGAATACTACCTGGCGCAGATTCCCGAGACGGACGAGCAAAAAGCCACGGCCCACGAAATCATCCAGGAGGGCCTGTACAACATGGGCATCATCCTCAAGGACAAGCTTGAGGACTATCCGGCCGCAGCAGCAGAATTCGCACGCCTGTTGAAAGACTATCCAGACAACGTGTACCGTCTCGACGTGTACTATAACCTTTACCTGATGTACGCACGCGAGGGTAATAACTCCATGGCCGAGCGGTACCGTCAGTTGATTCTCGCCGATTTCCCCGACTCGCCATACGGAGAAGCGATGCGCGACCCCAACTATCTCGAGAACCTGCGCCGGATGGACCAGCGCCAACAGGAGCTGTATGACGCTACTTACGAGGCATATCTCGAAAACCGCAACGCCACGGTTCACAAGAACTATGCAGAAATGCGCGAGCAATTCCCGCTCAGCAAAATCATGCCTAAGTTCATGTTCCTTGACGCCCTTGCGTATGTCACCGAGAAAGAACCCGACAAGTTCAACGCCACCCTCCGCGAACTTCTCGAACGCTATCCCGACACGGACATCACCCCCATAGCATCGGCATGGCTGAAAGGTATGGCGCAGGGACGCGAGCTGCAGTCGGGCGCGGCCAACATGCGCGGCATGATATGGGACATGCGCCTGGGCAACGACTCAACAGCCGTGGCCGAGGGCGAGGCTGCGTTCTCGCTCAAGCCCGAGGACCGGCAGCTGCTTGTGATGACCTTCGCAACCGACGAGGTGTCGTCGAACGCGTTGCTTTATGAACTGGCGCGACACAACTTCAAGTCGTTTGTCGTAAAAGACTTCGACCTTGAGCAACTGAATTTCGGACGCCTCGGCATGATTGTCATAAAGGATTTTGAATCGCTCGCAGAGCTGAACCATTACCGCAGCGTGATGGCCAATTCGACCGACTTCCATTTGCCTGCCGGAGTGCGTCCTGTCGTGATAAGCCAGCCCAACTTCGACATCCTAATCACCGAGGGACGCTCGTTTGACGAGTATTTCCGCTTCCTTCAGGAACAGAACGCCGCCGAGGCAGAATCATGGGCCGGCCCCGCTCCCACCCCACCGGCTGAGGTGGAAAGGGCCGAGGAGGCCGAGAACTCTGAGGCCGCGGAGAGCGCAGAGAACTCGGAGGGCGCAGAGGGCTCTGAGAACTCGGAGAGCGCGGAGGCCGCTGGGAGCGCGGAGGCTGCGGAGAACTCGGAGTCCTCGGAGGGCTCGGAGGAGGCTACTATTGCGCCCGCTCCACAGCCTGTTCCCCAACCCGCTCCGCAGCCTGTTGCGCCGGCTCCCCAGCCTGCGGCTCCTGCCCCGCAACCTGTGATTGTTCCCATACCAACACCATCCACTCTCCCTGCCTATGACCCCGGCAGCGAGGGAGACGATCCACTCTTCGACTGAAACTGACATGAACAATAATCCTCAAATACTTTGGGCCGACGACGAAATCGACCTCCTGAAACCCCATCTGATGTTCCTGCGCTCGCGTGGCTATGACGTGACCACCGCGAATGACGGGCACGACGCTCTTGAACTGATTGAGCAGCAACCGTTCGACCTAATAATACTCGACGAAAACATGCCGGGGCTTTCTGGACTCGAGACCCTCAGCCGCATAAAACAGCGCTTGCCCCATACCCCCGTGGTTATGATAACCAAAAGCGAGGAAGAGAACATAATGAATCAGGCAATCGGCAATAAAATAGCGGATTACCTGATAAAGCCCGTCAATCCCAACCAGATTCTGATAGCGCTCAAAAAACTGCTCCATTCCGACCGACTCGTTTCCGAACAGGCCACACGCGATTACCGCGAGGATTTCATGCAGCTTGCATCGCTGATAAATTCCGCAAATTCGATAGGCGACTGGTATGACCTCTACGGCAAACTGGTGTACCGCGAGATGGAACTTGCCGGCACAGAGACCAACATGGATGAACTGCTCGAACAGCAAAAGACCGAGGCAAATTCGGAATTTGCAAAATGGGTGCGGCGCAATTACGAGCGCTGGGTTCCCGATTTGGGCCCCGACGCGCCTCTGATGAGCCCCCGCATCTTCCCGGACCGAGTGTTCCCGCTGCTCGACAAGGGCGAAAAGGTGTTTTTCATCCTCATAGACAATTTCCGGCTTGACCAGTGGCGTACCGTTCAGCCCATGCTTGCCGACATGTTCACAATCGACGAGGAAGTCTACACGGCCATCCTCCCGACGGCCACCCAGTATGCCCGCAACGCCATTTTCTCGGGGCTGATGCCATTGCAGATTTCGCGGATGTTCCCCGACCTTTGGGTAGACGAAGAATCCGAAGAGGGCAAGAACCTGAACGAATCTCCGCTGATTGCCACCCAAATCGAGCGCTACCGCAAGAAATACCGCTTCTCCTACAATAAAATCAACGACTCAGCCGCCGGTGAACGGTTGCTGCGCGACTTCTCGTCGCTGATGAACAACGACCTCAACGTCATCGTGCTCAACTTCATCGACATGCTGTCGCACGCCCGCACGGAATCGAAGATGATACGCGAGCTCGCATCCACTAACGCAGCCTACCGCTCGCTGACCGAATCGTGGTTCCGCCACTCAACCGCCATAGAACTGTTCCGCAAAATTGCCTCGACCGGCGCCAAGATAGTGCTGACGACCGACCACGGCACCATAAGAGTCGACACCCCCATCAAGGTTGTAGGTGACAAGAACACCAATACCAACCTCCGCTATAAAGTGGGTAAAAACCTGTCGTACAATCCACGCCAGGTGTACGAAATCAAGCGTCCCGAGCAATTCGGATTGCCGTCGCCGAACGTTTCATCGGCCTATATCTTTGCCTGCGGACGCGACTTTTTCGCCTATCCCAACAATTACAACTACTACGTTCAATATTATACCGATACATTCCAGCACGGAGGCATTTCCATGGAAGAAATGCTTGTTCCGCTGATAACCCTTTCACCGAAATAATATGAAGACAATCCATATCGCATCGCCCGAGGCCATACCGGCCGCAGCCCAGGAATTCCTCGCCCTGATGGGCGACGAGACCGTCTATACCTTCACGGGAGAGATGGGCGCCGGCAAAACCACATTCATCTCGGCTTTGTGCGCCGCCCTCGGCGTGGATCCCGAGGAAGCCAATTCGCCATCGTTCGCCATCGCAAACGAGTACCGCTCGGAAACCACAGCCGAACTCATATACCACTTCGACCTATACCGTCTGGAATCGCTGGAGGAAGTTATGGACATCGGTTTTGAGGATTACCTGGATTCGGGCGCACTGTGCCTCATCGAGTGGCCTGAAAAAGTAGCCGACATCCTTCCCGACGACACCGTCCGCGTAAATATCCGCGTCAACGACGACAATTCCCGCGACCTCATCATAGAATGATTTACCGTTTCGACGCGCTGGCCTCGACCAATACGCAGATGGCATCCATGGCTGACTCGCTCGGGCATGGAGATGTGGTGGTGTGCCGCGAGCAAACGGCAGGACGCGGCCAGCGCGGAAATTCATGGGAGGCCGAGCCGGGCAGCAACCTCACCTTTTCGCTGCTGCTGCGCCCGCAGGTCATAATGGCAAAGGATGCGTTCATAATGTCGATGGCCGTGTCGGTCGGCATCACGAAGGCGCTGCGGAAGATGCTTGGCCGGGAGGTGAGTGTCAAATGGCCCAACGACATTTATGTCGACGACCGCAAGCTGGCCGGCATACTGATAGAGAACAGCTTTTCGGGACAGAACATCGGGCATGCCATCGTCGGAATCGGGCTGAACGTCAATCAGCGGGTTTTCCGCTCTGACGCGCCCAACCCAGTGTCCATGGCCAACCTTGCCGGAGAAGAATTTGACCTTGACAGCGTGCTGGCTTCGGTTGTGAAGGGTATCCTTGATGAGTTCAACGCCTGCGAAAAATGCGGAGAGTACGCAGAACTCGTTAAAGAATACCACAGTATGCTGTGGCGGCGCAAGGGCGTCCACCCCTGGCACGACTGCCTGACCGGCGAACAAATCACCGCCGCCATATCGCGTGTGGAACCGTCGGGGCACCTGGTGCTTGCCACCAATCCCGAACGCACCTACGCTTTCAAAGAAGTTTCGGCCATATTGTAAACCATAGGGGCAGATGGAGCGTTATATTATTGCTTCGATTATATAACACTCTAAAAACCTAAATAACAATGGCTAAAACATCCACTAAAAGCATCAAGGGCACAAAGACCGAGGCCAACCTCGTCATTGCCTATCTCGCCGAATCAACCGCATACACCCGCTATACATACTACGCACAGCAGGCCGACAAGGAAAATTATTATCCTATCGGTCAGATATTCCGCGACACAGCCGCCAACGAACTGCGCCACGCAAAAATCTACTTCAAGTTTCTTGAAGGCGGCAAAATAAAGGTGCCCATCACAGTTGATGCCGGCATCATCGGCACCACCGAAGAAAACCTGAAAATCGCAGCCGCGGAAGAAAAGGAAGAGGGCGTTGAACTCTACCTGGCATTCGCAAAGGTCGCCGAAGAAGAAGGCTTTGAAAAAATCGCCTCCCACTTCCGTGAAATCGCCGAAATCGAACAGCGTCACGAAGACCGCTTCAACTGGTACCTGAAACAGGTGCAGGACGGCACTGTATGGAAACGCGACAAGGCTATCAAATGGCAATGTCTGGTATGCGGATACGTTCACGAAGGAACAACTCCTCCCGATGTATGTCCGGCATGCGACCATCCCTATCAGCACTACATCGCCCTTGACTATGACGAAATCTAAACATCCTATCAGATAAAACGAGGCCACGAGCTGACGGTTTTCAGTCAACACGTGGCCTTGTCTTTTTTATTCAGTTAACGAAGAGTCAGGAGCGGCGCAGCATAAGGGCGGTGATGCCGAGCGTCACGACGGCGGCCGAGGCATAGGCCGGCCATACAGGACCGAGGCCGATGAACTGGCCGGAGATGAACACGAACGAGGTGACGATGTAGGTCATGACCACGGCGGGAATCAGCGGCACCCATATGTTCTTGCCCCGCCGGCGCTGCCACACGTAGATGGCCCAGAGGGTGAACACGGCGAGGGTTTGGTTGCTCCATGCAAAATAACGCCAGACGATGTCGAAGTTGACCAGCGTGATGAGATAGCCGATCACAAACAGCGGCAGGCACACGGCGAAACGTTTCCACAGCGGCTTCTGGTCGATTCCGAACATGTCGGAAATTATGAGCCTGGCCGAGCGGAAAGCCGTGTCGCCCGAGGTGATGGGCGCGGCCACCACGCCGAGAATTGCGAGGATGGCACCGAAATGGCCGAGGGTGGTGCGGGAAATGGCGTCCACGGCCCATGCGGGATTATTGTCGTTGGCGGCCAGGGCGGAACTGAGTTCGGGTATTCCACCGAAAAAGGCCATTGCGATGGCGGCCCATATGAGGGCAATCACACTTTCTGAAATCATCGAGCCATAGAACACCGAGCGACATTCCTTTTCATTGCCCACACACCGCGCCATCATGGGCGACTGGGTGGCATGGAAGCCCGATATGGCGCCGCACGCGATTGTGATGAACAGCGTAGGGATTATCGGCACGGCCTCTGGGTCGGGCTGATAATTGTGAAACGACAGCTCGGGCACATGGTAGCCCTCGAACAGCACCACCCCGAGGAGGCTGAGGGCCATCAGCACCAGCGCGGCGCCGAATACGGGATAGCATTTGCCGATGACTTTATCGACGGGGAGAACCGTGGCGAGAATGTAGTAGGCGAGTATTATCCACACCCATGTGCTGACGCTGACGCCGCTCACCAGGGTCGTGAGCAGCTGGGCGGGGCTGAGCAGGAACACCGCGCCGACCAGCACCATCAGCACAATAGAGAACCACCGCACGGCGGTGCGCACGGGGGAGCCGAGATACAGACCGAGAACCTCGGGGAGCGACTTGCCATCGGCACGGAGAATCATCATGCCCGAGAGGTAATCGTGCATTGCGCCGAAAAAAATTCCACCGAGTGTAATCCACAGGAACGCCACCGGGCCGAAGCATGCGCCGAGTATGGCACCGAAAATCGGTCCAGTGCCGGCGATGTTGAGCAGTTGAATCAGGAAAACACGCCACCGCGGCATTTCGATGTAGTCGACGCCGTCGGCCATGCGCTTGCACGGCGTGGGACGCGAGGGGTCTGTCCCGGCCTGGCGCTCGAGATATTTTCCATAGGTAAAATAGGCAGCAATCAATGCCGCGAGACACAGCAGAAACGTTATCATTGCAGAATCAATAAAAGCAAGGACACACCGGCAGGCCCCTCGGGGTGCTGCGAATGTGTCCTTATGTAAGTGAGTGGCCGGCCGTTGTCACAGCCGAGATGCAGGTTTATTCAAATTCGATGAGGAGCTCGTCGGTGGAGACAACCTGGTCGGGAGCGACAAACACGCGCTTCACCTTGCCGGCAAATTCAGCGTTGATGTCGTTTTCCATCTTCATTGCCTCGTAGACCATGAGGACGTCGCCCTTCTTGACTTCCTGACCGGGCTTGACGCTGATTTCAACAACGCGTCCGCCCATGGGAGCCTTGAGCGTGGGACCGGTGACGGGCTCGGCAGCAGCCTTGGGAGCTTCCTCCACCTTGGCTTCAGCCTTGGGAGCGGCGGCTTCCTTGGCGGCATGCTCCTCGGCGCGGCGGCGCTTGAGGAAGCCGTTGGCCACGGTGGGAAGCAGGGCGAGCAGCAGCTCTTCCTCGCCGTTCGAAGCGAGTTTCACGCCGAATTCCTCGACAACGGGGTTTTCGGGAGCCTTGTAGGAGCTGACGTCGTAGGGCTTCTCGACGGGGCTGCCGGTGATTTTTTCGCGGAAAGCGGGATCGACGGGCACAGGAGTGTGACCGTATTCACCCTTGACGAGCGAGATGAACTGGTTGGAGCAGTTTGAATAGTCGGGCTGGCCTTTCTTGCGGTCCATGGCCACGTTCACGGCCTGGGCGCCGACAATCTGCGAGGTCGGGGTAACGAGGGGCACCAGACCGGCGTCGCGGCGAACCATGGGAATGAGGGCCATGGCGTCCTCGAGGAGGTCTTCGGCATGGAGGGCCTTGAGCTGGGCGACCATGTTGGAGTACATGCCGCCGGGCACTTCGGCGTGCTTGACGAGTTCGTTGGGCTTGGGGAAGCCGAAATATTCCTCAATCTTGTGGCATGCGGCCAGGAGTGCGTCCTCGTCGCCGGCCTTGGCGGCAGCGATGGCAAGGTCAATCTGACGGTCAACCTCGGCGGGCACCTTGTCCTTGAGGGGATCGAAGGCGATTGGCATCTTGTCCTTGTTGAGGTCGAAGGGAGCGAGCACCTTGCGGGCGTCGAGCAGGCGGGTGCGGATTTCACCGACAGCTTCCATGTTGGCTTCGATTTCGATGCCGAGCTTCTGGGTGAACAGGTAGACGAGTTCGATTGCGGGAGCAGCCGAGCCGCCACCAAACCACCAGATGTTGGTGTCGAGGATGTCGACGCCGTTGATGATGGCCATAATCGAGGATGCGAGGCCGTAGCCGGGAGTGCAGTGGGTGTGGAAATCAACGGGTACCTTGACAGCGGCTTTCAGCTTCGAGATGATTGAAGCGGCGCGCGAGGGACTCACGAGGCCGGCCATGTCCTTGAGGGTGATGATTTTTGCGCCGAGGCGTTCCATTTCCTTGGCTTTCTCGACAAAATATTCGTCGGTGAAAATCTTCTCTGGCTCCTCGGCCTTCTTGCCGAAGAGGCGGGCGAAGAAACCGGGCTTGGGTGCTTCGGGGGCCTTGGGATCGACGGTGTAACATACGGCGCCGTCGGCGATGCCGCCAAGCTCGTTGATCATCTTGATGGACTCCTTGACGTTGTCGATGTCGTTCAGGGCGTCGAAGATACGCATCACGTTGAGGCCGTTCTTGATGGCCTCCTCATAAAAGCCGCGGAGCACATAATCGGGATAAGGCACATAACCGAAGAGGTTGCGGCCACGCGACAGGGCCGACAGCAGCGATTTGCCTTTCATCACCTTGGAGACTGAACGGAGACGGTTCCAGGGAGACTCGTCGAGGTAGCGCATCACCGAGTCGGGCACGGCGCCGCCCCACACTTCCATGATGTAGAAGCCTGCGTTCTCGTAGTAAGGGAGAAGCTTGTCGATTTCTGCCTGAGGCAAACGGGTGGCAAACAGCGATTGCTGGCCGTCACGAAGAGTAAGGTCGCGGATCTTTAATTTGCGAGGTTCCATATAGATAGGTTTAGGGTAGTTTTTCAAAATTACACCATCTGACAAAAGTCAGTCTGCAAATATAAGACCTAATTTCCGATTAAAGAAATTTTTCTCCATTTTTTTTCAAAAAAAGTCCCGGGGCGGCAGTTTAGGGCGCAATCCCCATGCCATACCCGCCCCCGGGATGCCGTGATGTTTAGCATACATCAGACCTCACGTTTCCTTTCAACGACCATGCATGTCATCGGACGGCAGCCGACGGAATGGCCACCAACATCGCCATTAATGTAAGTATTCTCATGGTCTATTGAAGATTTTAAAAGTTTGAGTTTCTTTTTCGTCGGTGATGCGTATTATCAACATTCCTAATGGTAATTCCGATGGCGAAATTGCATACGTGCTATCTTTAACATTAATGTGCTGTATAGGCATGCCGTCAATGTTAAATATATCAATATCGATTTGAGAAGATCCATCTGTGGTCACCAACCATTTTGCGCCTATATTCTTGAATGTGATTGAATTCTTTCTGCTATCAACCGCATCAGATAAATCAAGGTTGAGCAATGCCTTGTCTTCCTCAGACATAAAATCTGACATAACAAAACGACATAGTTCACCACCTCCTCCGCTCGGTCTCGGATACGGTGAAGTATACAATCGCATAGCGAGCCTATAAGGGTAGTCATAGGTTGATGTGTACTCTATGATTTCGTCTTCTATGGGTTCATCACACACAACGACTCTCACTTTCCACCACGGTCGGTTTCCATAATCCTCCGGGGGTAGTCCGAATCTATTATATTCACCTCGAAGATAGGGCATATTCTTGCAATGTACTTTGAACCAAAGAGGTCCATTAGCATCCCATGCACCATTCTTATACTCCATCGTATAGTCATACTTTATATCGAGTATCTCAAAGTATAGAGTATCAGAAGTGGCATCCTCTTCACCAGTTTCCGATGAATAATCATCAGTCACAGCATAATCTTCCGCCATCGCCAGAGGGATACAGGCTCGCTGAACAACAGCAATCTGTTGCAGCCTGGAAGATTCCGAATTCCCATCAAGGTCATAGTTATATACCTCGATGGTTTCTCGGGCGGCAACCGACAGAACGGCCACCAACATCGCCATTAATGTAAGTATTCTCATGGTCTATTGAAGATTTTAAAAGTTTGAGTTTCTTTTTCGTCGGTGATGCGAAGCAAAACAATTCCTTGTGGCAACTCCGATGGTTGAATATCCACAACCATAGCTGAACTTTCAATTTTACGTATGGTAGCGCCATTAACGGTCATTATTTCAATCGTTTTATGAGTATCTGTCTCTGACGCAATAGACCAGACTTCTCTATTCCGTTGAATCTTAACTCCATTTGCAGGCTCAACATCTTTTGAAGCTGCCGTGCCCGGGTAGATCAGTTGGTAGTCTTCCGTTGACAGCAGATCTGAAATTAATGTACGATAGTACTCAACTGGCGATAGAAAGTCATTATCAGGATCAAGCTGTACATATGAATAGAATTTCACGGCAGCCCCATGGTTTAATACCCAATTTATGTCGTACTCCACAATTTCATCAACAATTGAATCCTCGGAGCAACAATACTTTCTGCGCCAATAATTCTGCCAATTCTGATCTTGATCACCAAAAGGGCAATATCCCATCCACAGATTAGGAAGATTCTTGCATTTTGCTTCAATATGCAAATTATAGCCCTGTGCATACCAGCTGCCTACGCTTTCAATATACCGCATGTCATAATCTAATCGCAAATCCAATATTTCAAAAACAGCTGTGTCTGACATATTAACTCCAGTCACGTTATTTTCAAAAACCTCATCAGTATTTTCGGCTGATAAAGCGATAAAAAATGAGCGGCTGATCATTATACAAACCAGTAGTAATATCTTTCTCATTTTATCAGGATTTTTTTGATTTCAACATGTCCATTTGAGTCAGTGGTCTTACGGATATACACGCCTTTGGAGAGGGATGACACATCATCAGTGCCGACTTTAACTCCCTGAATGGTGTAGAGTTCGCTCACTCCGCAAGCAACGCATTCCATAATGTCGCCCTCACTCGACACAATGTCATTTGGTTTTGCCTGAGGTTCTATTTCAATAGAATATCTGTCGGAACCATATTGGTTATCAACCACAAGGTCAATCCAAGAATAGAAATGGTAGCTCACATCCTTAATTACCACATTAGCAAGGTAGGGTTGGTCGAAGCGGAACCTGCGCACGATTGGATTGTAGTCTTCTTCCGCAAGTGCGATGATATAATCGCTGCCGACGTATGGCACAGATACGTAAACATCAAATGAGTTTTCCTTGTAAACGAACTGTGGTTCGGATGGAGTATAGATGCGGGGGCGGATTTCAAGGAACACGGTGAATTTTCTGGCGCAGGGTTCTCCGTCAAGTTTTCCGTCAAAAGTCACCTCACCCCTTATATCTCCATTGCCATTAAGCGGATATGAGTCGGGATTTTGCAAGGACTCTACCATGAAGGTGGTGTTTGTGCCAGATTGAACCGAGACAGGAGTGCCGTTTTCGTCACAAACCGAGAAAGTCCACCGCGGGTCGCCTATCAACGCACCGTCACAGCCATCAAGGCTGAATGTGTGAGATTTATAGGCAGAACCAATGCCATCTTCCGCAATATCATCGCACACGATTTTCACTGCGTCATTATCCTGATGCAAGAGTACGCCTGGATTGTGGGGAGTTGATTGCAGCGGAACAGCCAAAGCCAACATTGCCGAAAGTAGGAAATGTGATAGTTTCATTCGGTTATGGTTTTTTGGTTAATATGGGTGGTCTTTCAATGGGATGTTGCAAAGTTAACATAACTTTGCGGGATTGGCAAGTAATCCATTGAAAATGACTGGTTTCAAGCGGTTGCTGAAAATCTTCCGACAAGAATTCGGAAAGTTTTTACGACTTTTTCATCTTCATGTCTTAACGGGGTTATTTGGTTTGACTTGGGGTTGATTCTTTATTTACGTTTGTAGGCATTGTGCCCGCGGTCGTACATTACAAGATAAATTATTAAATTATACGATAATAATCTAACAATTATCATTAAATTTTTATTATCTTTGCGCTAACACAGAGCCACAGAGCCATCCCAATGTCGGGGTGGCTCTGCTTGTTAATCAGCATCGGGCTTAGTGTGCCCATCCTCGTCAAATTCAAACGGCAACTCCAACTGTCCAGCTTGGCGCGAGCGGAGCTGGCTGATGTGCGACCACACTTGTGCCATATTATCAGAGAGACGGAACACTGTGACCACCTGAGTGATTTGTGCGGAGAGTTCCGGTTGACCTATATCTACGGTAAGGCTTTGATGTAGACGGGCTGATTTAGGCGTTACTCGCTTTAATTCATCAAGCACACCCGGAGGAAGCTGCTCATAGATGAGTTTGTTAGTCCACTTGCCTATGATACCTGGCCGCTTCTTGATACCCTTGACTGTATAATCCCAACCATTGAGTCGGAACAATTCTTGATAGAATACATCGGGAAAGCGTTTCTGCCACGGAAGAAGTTCCTCGGATATGTAGGCCGAGAGAATCTTTTGCAGCTCGTCCTTCTCGCGCTCGTGCTGATAGCCTGTGGCCTCGTCGATGAGGGCGATAAGGCCGACCTTGGCAAATGAGCGGACAAGGATCTCGCATTGCTCGGCTATGATTGCCTGGCGGGGTGATAAATCGATATGTTTACGAGCCTCCAAAATGCCGTCACATATATCAATTAACACAACCGCCTCATAACCATTTATTTGTGTTCCTCCATCATAGCAAACTATCGGCTCAAAGTGGCCCGGTGTTTTATCCTTGAATATGAAAGGATTAAGGCTCTTTTGGGTTAGGTATCGTTGGATTCTGTGGCCCGATGCAGTTTTATTATCATCTACCATTTTTAAAGCCTCTTGCATACCACGTCCGGACAGCACGCGTCTGCCATCTTCAAGCACGTAACATGGAATCACGAACTCGCTAAGATTGAGTTCGCCCTTGTACTGGATTTTGTTACTTTCCTTTTGCTCTCCCATCAGTTATAGTATAAAACAAATACACCTCCCAAAGAAGCCTGAATTGGCGGTCTGCTCCAATGGGAAGTGTATCGTAATGTCTTTTGAATTAACGTGACCGCCAAGAAACGTCATTTACAATGCAAATATACGAAATTTTTTCAGCTTTGTCAACTTTTTTGCTTAATTTTTACATTAATTCTTTTACAGCAAAGTCCGGCAGGCAGCCCTTTGCAGATGGAAAAGTGAAGATTTGGCTATTAAACCAAAAATCAGTAACTTTGTCAAAACAATCAAAATACTGCTTATCCTACATGAAAACACCGCTTAAATTCTCAGCCATGGCCATCGCAGCCCTCGCATCGGCGGCAGGCGCACGAGCCGACATCATCGCTACGGACGCTTACCGATGGCATGGCGACACCATCAGCCAGGCGGAATATTTCGCCACCTCGCCCGACGGCATGAGCCTTATCTCCACCTACTCGGCCCAGCCCGGATATTTCATGCCCATAAACAAAGAGTGGAAGGTAAAAAACGACATTTCATCATATCCGCAACTGTCGACCCCAAACAAGCTGCACACCGCAATCTACAATCTCGGCCTTGACGAGATGGTCAACGCCGTAGAACCCGACACCACCCTGCGCACCGGCAAGGAGTGGGCCGGGGTGTGGACCCGCGACGTGTCGTACTCCATCCTGCTCTCGATGGCCTACATGCAGCCCGAGGCATCGAAAATATCGCTGATGAAGAAGGTGACGCCGACGGGACGCATCGTACAGGACACCGGCAGCGGCGGCGCGTGGCCGATAAGTTCCGACCGCATGATATGGGCTCTGGCCGCATACGAGGTCTATAAGGTGACCGGCGACCGCCAGTGGCTTGAATACATCTACCCAATCATCGCCAACTCGATTGCCGACGATGAAAAAATCACCCATACGCCCGGCGGACTGGTAAAGGGCGAGACATCGTTCATCGACTGGCGCGAGCAGAGCTATCCGAAATGGATGCAGACCGCCGACATATACCGTTCGGAAGCCCTCGGAACATCAATCGTGCACGCCCAGGCCTACCGCGTGCTTGCCGAAATCGCAACTGAACTCGGCCAAAAGGCTGCCGCAAAGGAATACGGGGCCAAGGCCGACGCCCTTGCCGAGGCAATCAACAGCGAGCTGTGGATGGACGACAAGGGATATTACGCCATGTATAACTATGGCCGCAATTTCCCGATACTCAATCCGCGCGCTGAAACCCTGGGCGAGTCGCTCGCGGTGTTATACGACATCGCGCCGGCCGACCGCGCCCGCGCAATCACCGAAAACAATCCCACCACTCCGTTCGGTGCGGCTATCTTCTTCCCGCAGATAGCCGACATGCCCCCCTACCACAACAACTCGCTATGGCCATGGGTGGGAGCTTACTGGGCCCTGGCCAACGCCAAGGCCGGTAACGAACAGGGACTGCTCGAAGCCATCGGCGCCGTGTTCCGCCCCGCCGCTCTGTTCACCACCAACAAGGAGAATTTCGTGCTTGACAACGGCGACATCGCCACCGAGCTTAACTCGTCGAACATGCTGTGGTGCCTGGCCGGCAATCTCGCCATCACCCAGCGCATCCTTTTCGGCATAACGTTCGAGAAAGACGGCCTCGCTTTTCACCCCGTGGTTCCGAAAGCCCTGGCCGAGACCAGAACCCTCTCAAACTTTCCCTATCGCAAGGCCACGCTAAACATCACCGTAAAGGGATACGGCAACCAAATCAAGGACTTCACGCTCAACGGACGCAAACACGAGCCGTTCCTTCCCGCCGACATAAAAGGCACGAACGACATCGTCATCACCCTCGCCGACAATGAGTTCGAGCCGATGAAGGTGAACCGCACCGCCAACGTCAAGGCCCCCCTCACACCCATCGCCCGCCTGAGCCACTCGCCCGAACTGGCCGCCCAGGGCGTCCCGGCAAACAACCTGCTCGAATGGAATCCCATCGAGTATATCGGCCACTATAAGGTATTGCGAGACGGAAAGGTCGTGGCCGAGACGCGCGAGACATCATACGCCGCCACCGTGCCGGGCGAATATCAGGTAATCGGTGTCAGCGAAGGCGGCATTGAATCGTTCGCCTCCGAACCTCTCGACAATTTCGAGACGACCGTAATCGAGATGCCCGGCGAAACCGCCGCAATGGTATCGCCCGAGGTGAGCTACCAGCCCGCCAAGCCCATCAGCGGCTATCACGGCGGATTTGTGGAAGTGGACCATTCCACCAAACCGGTCACCGTCGACCTCAACATCGACGCCGACGGCACATATGCCATCTCGGCGGTCTATGCCAACGGCAACGGCCCCGTCAACACCGAAAACAAGTGCGCCATCCGCACCATCGAGATTGACGGCACCCCCGCCGGCACCATCGTCATGCCCCACCGAGGCGTGGCCAACTGGAACGACTGGGGACGCACCAACACCGTGCAGACTGACCTCGCCAAAGGCACTCACAAACTCGCCATAACATTCCGTCCTGAGGACGAAAACATGAACCTCAAGACCAACCATGCGCTCATCGACCGCATCATAATCAAAAAAATCAAATGAAAAAGATTCTGACATTAATCGCAGCGGTGGCCATCGGCGCCATCGCTTTCGCCCAGGTTAACATCACCAAGGTTGACAAAGTCGCTCCCACCGACGAGATATTCATGGACATGGCCGTGACGGCTGCCCAACAGGCCATCGCATCGGGCCAGAAGGCGGCGGGCGCCGTCGTAATCCTCAACGGAGCATGGAAAGCGACCGGCACACCCTCGGCAACAGCCACGGCCGAGGAGAACGCCATCACCAAAAGCCGCCGCACGAACCTTGCCGGCGCCAGCATCTATACCGTTAACCAGCCCACCACCGCCGCCCTCAACGCAATCATGAAGGCAGGCGTGGACGTGGTGTTCTTCGTCAATCCGTCATCTGACGCCGTGGCCGCAGGGGTGTATCCCGCCGAGGCATACGACCCCGCCGGGCTCGACACCACACTCACCCCGGTCCCCGTCATGCAACTGCACTACGCCCCAGCCACCCAGCTGCTGAAAAAGTAAAAAAGGTACAGGGACGAAAAAAAAGGAAGCCATGGCTTCCTTTTTTTTCGTCCCTGTACCCCGAAGGAGAATCGAACTCCTATCAAAAGTTTAGGAAACTTCTATTCTATCCGTTGAACTATCGGGGCGATGGTGCAAAGGTACGACTTTTTTTTTAATGCACAATCATGGGACCGCGATAATTCACCCGAGCAGGGCGAGCGCCGACTGGGCGAGCGCGGTTTTGGTGACGATATGGTCCTGGACCATCTTCACGAACGGATCCGCATCGAACTGGCCGCGGACACTGACAAAATCGTTATCGGCCTCGCCGGTGGGATCGTCGATTCCGAAGCCTGTGCGGGACTGGAGCGAATATTCCTTGCGGGCATCGTCGAGGAGCATGTGGTTGAGAGCCGTGACGCTGTCAAGCCAGCGGGTGATGATGGCGCGCACGTCGTCGCGGGTAATCTCGTCGACGTTCTTTCCGCACCATTCCTTGAGATGGTCGGCGACCCAGGTCCATTCCATGTCGTAATACGCCGAATGAATCTGTTTCCAACGGTTTTCGAGTTCGGAGAGCGTCGATATGCGTCCGGCGGCAATATCGTCGGCGAGGCGGTCGACCTCGCTCTTGGGCGCGAACATGCCGCATATATCAACCCATTTGCCTTTACCGGCGGGATTGGTGGGACGCAGGATGGCGCGCAGTTCCCCGTCGGAGGCGACATGGCGGTCGCCAAGGCGGTGAATGACTGAATTTCCCATGAACTTGTCGATGGCCATGCCGTAATACTCACGGCCACGGCGCAACGCGCGAGCGTCGATTGTCATGGCCTGGAACGCGAAACGTTCGGCGGTGGCGCCGGCTGTACGTTCAAGATCGTTCAGGAGCTTTATGCCGGCCATCATCTTGCCGACCGTGTAGGGGCTGAGGAGGTTGAAGTTGATGGAATCCAACTGATCGGCATCCTTGCGTTTGTCGCGACGGGGCCACTTCTGTGCGTCGCGTATGGTGCCGACGCTGCGCAGGTTTACACCGGGCACGAGGAACGATTCGTTGCGGTTCTCGATGAGGTAGGAGAACGGCAGTTTGGAGGTGTCGGGGTGATTTACGTGACGGCCCATGACGAGAGAAAACGCGCCGATTTTCGCTGGCCATAGGATATAGGAATCGCTGGTGGTTTTAGAACCGCGCTCCACGACACCCTGGTGAATCGGGCCAAGCTTATACATGTGGTTGCTCTGGTTTGAGCCCGAGCCGGCGTTCAGGAACGAGAATATTCCGGCGATAAGCAGGCTGGACTTGTGCATCGTCACCGTGTAGGGACCGCCGAAAATAGCGGCTGCCTCGCCGTTCTCGCAATTGCAGTTGGCAAAGAAGAGAGAATCGTGGGCTGAGAAAAGATGAGACAGCACCGAAGCCTGGCCAACAAAGCAGTGATGCACCACGGCGCCGTCGTCGACACGGCTACCCGAAGCAAAAACGAAGCCCGCGGCAATCACGTCGCGTCCCACAGTGACGGGGTCGGACTCAGACGAGGCTATCGAGCCGTCCTTGAGGCGGGTGGCACCCTTGATGCGGGCATAGTCGCCGATGTTCACGTTGGTGATGGTGCCGCAGTTTGTCAGCTCGGCATTGCACCCCACCCGACCACGTTGGCCCAGCAGGCTGTCGGCATGCTCCTTGACCATCCCAACCAGGCGGCCAACCATCTCAGGATGGTGACGGTACATGGCGATGAGATATGCGGTCTGGGCCGACATGCGTTCGTAGACAGGCACCTCGCGGCCGCCGGTCTCGTTGAGGACGGACACCTCGGTGCCGATGCCGAAAGTTGAGTCGAGCGTGCCGACAAGGCTGTCGATATTGTCGATATATACACCGTCGGCAATATCATAATTGGCGATATAATTGGCGACATGGCGGATAAACACGCCATCACCGACCGTGACATTGTGGAGGGTCACGTCGGAAATGAGCGAATTGCGGGTAAGGCCTCCGGGACGCTGGAAGGTTCCGTCAAGACGCCCGATGCGCACATCGCCGGAAAATTCGACATTGCTGAGGCGCGATGTGTCAAAAGGGCCTTCGGGCACTTCGACACGCGTCCAGTCAACGGCCACACACCCGCGGGCCATGAGTTCATTTATTTCCTGTTCGGAAAGACGGCGGTACACCTTGCCGTCAGACACATGTTTGGTCATGAAAAATAACGTTGTTAGTAGGTGATTGAAAATCCGCTGCAAAGTTAATGAAAAACGCCAATTCCCGCAACAACCTCACAATCATTGTCGGGAATTGGCTGTATGTCATGCGTGGCCACAAACGGTCAGGCCGGCACGTTAATGTCTGATTTCACCCGGCGTGTATGCGAAGCGGCGGAGTAGCGTGCGACGGCCCAGGACACTATGAAATAGGCTGCCGTAAGAATCCACAGCATCAGGTATGGATGAGTTGTCTCGCCCAGGGTGGAGCCGTTGGCGTTTATGCGGATGAAACCTTCAACGCCCCAAGTCGCGGGTACGAGGTTGCCGAGCCATGTCCAGAAGCCGTTCATGGCATAACGGGGCCATGTCAGGCCGGAGAGGAAGAGGAACACTACCGACGTGAACACCACCACAAGAAATCCGCTCTCGCGCTCGGTGCACAGGCCGCTCACTGCCTGGCCGAACATGGCGCTGCCCAGGAGGAACGGAACGAGGAAAAGGGCGTAGTCGACAGGATTGCCTACGTGCGGAAGGCTGAACATCTCGGGCAGCCAGCGCACGACATAGATGGCAAGGGGTATGTAAAGCACGAAATAGCACAATGTCTTGCCCCATATAGCCGCCGACACAGGCACGTCCTGAATCTGCGTGGGGTCGATGCCTCCGTTCCGACGCCTGCGCTCACGTGAGGTTCCGGCAAGCATGCAGATGCCGAGCACCATGCTCTGCTGGAGAATGAGAATCAGCACACCGGGCATAACAAACGATGCGAAGCCCTGCGTGGGGTCGCCGATAAAGTTGTTGTGCGACTCCACCGGGAGGCCGCCGTCAAGCCCGAGCGCCGACGCTCCCATTGTGGCGAGGCGCGTCGAGGTGACATCACCGGCCACCTTCAGCTGAAGGTCGGTGAGGGTGGACAAAAGGGTGCGGTAGCGGAGAAGGAGGCTCATCTGCATGTAGACAGGTACGGTGGCCTGCTCGCCTCGACCGAGGCTGCGGGCATAGTCGGCGGGAATCTCAACAATTGCGAACACCTTGTTCTGCCCGAACAGATCCTTTGCCTCGGCCATGTTGGAGCAGTTGGCATAAACCTCGACCGAAGGGGCGGCCGAAATAGACTGCACCAGCGAGCGGCTGTCGGCCGTGCGCGACAGGTCGACGACGGCTATCGGCATGTCGGTTATCACCTCTGGATTGTAGATAAGAGTGTAGATGATGGGATAACCGAGCGGCAAAGCGATGAAGAACAGCATCACGCCAAGGTCGCTGAAAATGTTGGACCACTCGCGGCGGAACACCCTGGCCATGGCGTCAAACCAGCCGGATATTCCGCGCCGGGGACGGCGGTATGTTGAGTCGGTGCTTTTCATATCAGGGAACATAAACGGGATTGAGACAGGCTTTCTTGAGACGCCACAGCAGCAGGCTGCACACCAGCGGGAATGCAATCAGCGCGGCAAAATATATGCGCGAGTACCACAGGGGGAAGGCGTTGAGAGCCGAGAAAATATAGATGAGGAACATGTAGCGGCAGGGGAACGCATAGCTGAATATGGCTATGGGACCGTACATGCTCTGCACCGGGAAAGAGAATCCGAGGAAGGAGAATGAGAGTATGCCGCAGAGCGCCGCGAGAATCAGCGCCATGCGTGGATTGGGAACTATCGAACTGAACAGCAGTCCCATTGCCTGACATCCGATGATGAAAAGTTCCATGGCAACCACCATCGCCCAGATGCTTCCGCAGGGGAAGTGACACCATCCGAACATCAGAGCCAGCAGAAACTGTCCGACAACACTCCACACGATAAAATGCGGCAGGAACTTACCGGCCACGGCCACAGCCATGTGACCACGCGCCGTCATTAGCCAATCGGGCGATGTGCCGTTCTTTATTTCCATAGTGATGGAGAACACCGTCATCAGCATTATGAGCAATGCCACGGTGCCGAAGCAGAACGAAGGCACGAGATATATCGAATAGCTCATCCAGGGGTTGCCGATAGGATGATCCTGAACGGCCATCGGCTGGAGAAGCGGGTCGGTAAGTTCCGACGGCAAGCCGGCGCTGGCGAGCTTGCTTTTAACCATACCGGCGGCTGTGGTGACAGCCACAGTCTTGAATCCCTTGAAAGTGAGGGTACCAGGCACGAAATAAGTAAGGTTGTTGTAATATTCGAGAGTCGGTTTCTTTCCCGCTACGGCATCGCGCTCGAAATTAGCCGGGATGATGAAAAAACCGTATATCTCGCCCCGGCGAATCGAGGCCATGGCGTCGGAATAGCTTTCAAGTTCCTGGGAGATGTCGACCAGTTCAGTGGCGTTGAGGTTGCGGGTGATGGCACGCGACATTGGCGAATGGTCAAGGTCGACCACAGCCGTCGGCACTTTCAGCGGCAGGCCCGGATCGAGCAAGCCCACGAAAAAAAGGATGACGCTCACCGGCACCACAAGGGTCATGAGCAGGTACATCCTGCGCGAACCCATGCGGAGAATCTCACGGCGGACTGTTGGCCAAAATCCGATTTGCATTTTCAAGAGAGTGAACGGAATTACGAATTTATTTCTTATACACAATGGTCATGCCTGGACGTAGACCGGGAACTTTTCCGACAGGGCGGGCCTTGATCTGGAAAGTCTTTGAATCCCACGAACCGGTCGATTTGGTGGAACGCCATGTCGCGTACGAACCCATATCGCGCACATAGTACACCTTGGCCTTGACGGTCTTTTGGTCGAGGGCAGGAATCATCACCTCAATCTCTTTTCCCATAGGGAGATCGTTGAGCAATTCCTCGCGGACGTTGAAGGTGATGTAACGGTCGTCGGCCTTCAGCAGGCTCATTATAGGCGAGCCGAGAGCGACAAGTTCGCCGGGCTCGGGATATATCACGTCAATGGTTCCGTCGGCAGGAGCGGTAAGATAGCTGTCGGCAAGCACGGCCTGAACCTGTGCAACACCTCCGCCGGCCGCCTGCACGAGGGCTGCGGTCGATTCCTTGTCTTCCTCCTGGGCGCCTGATTTTGCGAGCGACAGATTGCTCTCGGCGGTTGCCTTGGCGGCGACAGCGCCGTCATACGCGGCCTTTGCCTCGTCGCGTTTCTGTTCGGATATGACGCCTTCCTTATACAGGTTCTCCATTCGGTCGTAGGTTTTCTTGGCTATCGTGACGGCGGCGTTTGCCTGGGCTACCATGTCGGCGGCAGCCTGGACAATCTGCTTGCGGGTTCCGGCATCGACCTTGCGGTTCTGGGCACGCGCCACTTCCTGCATAGCCTCGGCCTCGGTGAGCTGGGCCTGGGCCACAGATGAATGTATGTGAACAAGGGTATCGCCGGCATGGACGCTGTCGCCTTCTTCCACGTAGAATTCCACGACACGGCCAGGCAGCTTGCCTGAAATGCGCACGGTGGTTCCCTCCACCTGCCCCTCGACAGTCTCGTCGGGATGGTTCAGAAACAGGAATCCGATGATGGCCACCACAGCGATGGCGACCACCACGATGCCCATGGTGAGGAGCAACGATTTCTCGGCCCGCTGCTCGGATGATTGAGAATTGCTGTTCATATCTGTTTTATTAGAGTTTTTAAGTTTATGAATGGGGAGAAGGGAAGATGGATTTTCAATTAAGCGTTCCGAGGCACTTCGAGAGGTACACGTTGCAGAGATGCACGTCAATCATTGCGTCGATTTCTTCGGAATGGGCCTTAAGCCAGGCCGTCTGCGCCTCAAGAACATTGTCGGTGGTGGCCACGCCCTCGCGGAAGGCAAGATTGGCGCAGCGCAGGTTCTCGTTCGCGCTTTCGAGGTTGGCCGAGGCGGTCTGGTAGGTCTTGTAGGCCTCGGATGTCTTGAAAGATGCCTGGCGCACCTGCAGTTCCACCATCGAGCGGGCATCGGCCAGCTTGAGTTCCATGATGGTCTCGTCGACCTTGGCGGCACGGTATTTGTTGTAATTGCCGCCCCAGTGCCAGATGGGAATGGTCACCATCGCACCGACAGAGAACGCGCCGCCGAAACGTTTCTTAAAGCCGTCGAACATGTTGGGGTTCGAGAAACTGTAAGCTCCGACGAGAGCCACGTTGGGAAGCATCGACGACATGGCCACCTGCTTCTGATGGCCGGCAATCTCCACTCCCAGCCGCAGGGCCTCAAGGTCGGGACGGCGGGCATAAACTTCTTCCATATTGTATTCCTTCGCCACCTCGGCGGTGAGTGACACCTCGTCGATACCTTCGTCAACTAGCGGGAAAGTTACGTCGACGGGCAGTCCGCACACCTGTGCGAGCGCCATGCGGCTCAGCACAAGTCCGTTCTCGACCTTCGTCAAATCGACCTGGGCTGAATTGAGCTTCACGTCAACGCTGAGGACATCGGCACGCGTGGCCACACCCTCGTCAAACATCAGGTGAACGTTGCGGTCGAGCGAGTCAAGAAGGGCGACGTAGCTGGTTGCGAGGTCATATTTCGCTTTCAGCGACACCACCTGCCAATAGGCCGCATCGACGGCATAAATGACATTCTCGGCCTCGTTCTCGTGCATGCTGCGGGCAAGCAGCTCGGCATCGCGGGTGATGCGGTTCATCGCAACGATCTTTCCACCCATGTAGATGGGCTGTGTAAGGGTTATCGCACCGAAGAACACGTTATGTACGTCGAAGGTCATTGCGTCTTTCGGAATGAGCGCCACCGTCGAGGGCACAGGCTGGCCGTCGACCACCAGCGGCTTGCCGGTGGCGGGATTGGTGACGAGGTTGTACTCGTATTTTCCGGTGGCAGGGTCGAAGCTCTTGGTGGGGAGCAACTGGTCGGAATCAAATATCGAGATATTCTTCTGGTTGTAGGAATATCCTCCCGCGAAGTCGATGGCCGGAAGATAGGCCGCGAAAGCCTCCTCTTTCTGGTAGCCGGCCTTTTCGATGGCCCGGCGCGAAATCATCAGCTGCTTGTTCGATTCAAGAGCCATGCGGCGGCACGAGTCAAGCGACACCGGCTCCTGGGACGATGCCGCGACGGCTGCTGCCATACAAAACGTAATTAAGGCGATTGACCTCATAATATGATGCTTAGTTGAAACGTGTTTTAAAAAGAATAACCTCATGCAAAGGCAAAAGGTTTATCGAGCCCACAAAATTACACAACATGCAGTCCACACCAAACGGCGGTGGACATTTAGGCGAACATTTGGCCGTTCGGACGAAAAACGGGCTTTCAATCGTCGGCAATCATCTCGAGCCGGAGGTATCGGCGGGTACGGGGAGTAATGGCAAAACGCGACGAGGCGCGCAACCCAGGAGCCCAGATAATTTCCCCGTCGCGGGTAAGCAGCCACACCGAGCGCTTTTCGGCGGCACTCAGCCTGGCTTCGGCGAAAATATCGCTCAGCAGTTTTGAACCCGAAAGGCCGTAGGGCGACATGCGGTCGCCGCGGCGCCAGCGGCGCAATTGCCAGCGGTGGCTGCCGTCGAGCGACTTCTCGTCGATATACGCCACCTTCGGATTGCGTTCAGGGCGGAACTCCGCGACATCATGGCGCGTAACGGCTATGCGGACGGGCTCGAAAATATCACGGGCCAAAGTGATGTCGACTGCATCAGGCCCTGCTGGCAGCCCGGCATGCGGCGCACGCAGCACACCGTGGTCGAGTTCCCTCACATGGCTGCGGCCAGCCGAGAAAACACCTCCTCCGCGCCCGGCGGCGCCGAGCATGTCGTCGGTTTGCGTACGGTTGAAGCCTTCGCGGCGCAGATGCTCGAAAAGGAGCACTCCGGCCTCGGGCTCTGCTGCAATCAGGGCGGCGAGGTCAACCTCCTCATCTTTTATATATGGAGCGATGCGGTCGTGCGCGGCCCGGTCATATATTGCGGCGCTTTCCCTCAGTATGGACATCGAACGCAACACCCCGTCGGCCGCTCCCGGGAAAAGTTCTTCCATGAGCGGAAGCAAGCGGTTGCGCAGACGGTTGCGGGCAAAATCATCCGAAGCGTTTGAAGAATCGACAATCCAACCCAGCGAGCGGGCGCGCAGATACCCTTCGATTTCCGAGCGGGAAACATCGAGCAGCGGCCTCACCACATGCTCGTTGCGGTGGCGTATGCCGGCCAGCCCCGCAAGTCCCGAGCCACGCATGAGGTTCAGGAAAAAAGTCTCGACCTGATCCTCGCGGTGATGGCCCACCGCGATTGCCTGGCCATAGTCGCGGTCGAGCAATCCGAAAAACCACTCGTAACGCAGCTCGCGGCAGGCCATTTCGAGCGATTCGCCCGTGAGGGCACGGCGGGCGCCGACATCGAAATCCTTCACATATAGGTCTACGCCGAGCGTGGCCGTGACGTCCTCGACAAAGCGCTTGTCACGGTTCGACTCCTCGCCACGCAAGTGAAAGTTGCAATGCGCCGCCACGCAGTCATAGCCAAGCTCGAGCAACACGGCGAGCAGCGCCACTGAATCGGCACCGCCGCTCACAGCGACAATCACTTTGCCACGCTCCCGCAAAAGGCTGTGGGAAGCGATGGTCTGACGAATCTTATCTACAAATTCCATATCTGTTGCATGAGGATATTTACGCACGCATAGTATATTCCGGGCGGTCAGTCAGGAGCGAATTATGTTTGTCAACGCTCTTAGGTTTTACAAAGTTACGATTTTTTCGTAACTTTGCACTCCGATGAAGCAGAAACGTCTTACACTTATAATAAATCCCAATTCAGGCACCCTTTCAAAGAAAGGCCTCGACAAATGGTTGCCGCGCCATCTCAGGAGACTCGGATATGAAGTGGACGTAAGGTTCACCACCGGGCCTGGCGACGCCACCCGCATCGCCGCCGAGGCAGCCGCACGCGGCGACTACGGAGTGCTGGCCTGCGGAGGTGACGGCACCGTAAACGAAGTGGCCACCGGCCTCATCAACACCGGGACAGCGCTCGGCATCCTGCCAGCCGGCTCGGGAAACGGCCTGGCCCGGCATATCGGAATTCCCGTCGATGTGGAGCTGTCGCTGGAGGTCATTGCAGAAAACAATATTCAGGACTGCGACTACGGCACCGTTAACGGCCGCCCGTTTTTCTGCACGTTCGGCATGGGATTCGATGCCGCCGTCAGCCAGCGTTTCGCGCAAAAACACCGTCGCGGCCTCAACTCATATATAAGCAGCGCTGTCGATGAATTCATAAAATACCATCCGCAGACCTATGAAATCGAAGCCGGCGACCACGTCATCACCGACCGTGCCTTTCTGGTGGCGGTCTGCAACGCATCGCAATATGGCAACAATGCCTTCATTGCCCCGGCAGCATCAATCAAAGACGGCCAGCTCGACGTAACGGTTGTCCATGACGGCACGATGCTGGAAAACGCATGGACCGGCGTCGAAATGCTGGCCGGTTCAATCGGCAACCACGGCAAGATAAGGACATTCCGCACACCGTCGCTGCGCATACGCTGCTCGGGACCGTCGCCAACACATATCGACGGCGATCCTGCCGACTTCCCCACCGAGATTGAGGTGGCATGCCATCCGGGGGCATTGAAGATTTTCATTCCCAAGCACAAATTGAAATTTGTCCCCGTCCTTACCCCCATGATTTTGACATTAAGGGAATGGGGGCTTGTGATTTCGCGCCCGTTCAGGCAGCAAAAAGCATGATTTCATGGCGTTTTGGCCTCAAAATTCACTTTTTTGCCTGAATATTACATTTTTTTTGGTTTATTTTGCCGATTTTCCGATTTATTAAATTATATTTGCGGAAAATATCTCATTAATAACCAACTGAACTATGAACAAGACCGAACTCGTGAACGCCGTCGCTGAAAAGGCCGGCCTCACCAAAGCCCAAGCCAAAGACGCAGTGGACGCAGCCCTCACCGCAATCAGCGACGCACTTGCTGAAAACGACAAAGTTGCAATCCTCGGCTTCGGTACTTTCGCCGTATCGGAAAAGGGCGAGCGCACGGGCATCAATCCCCGCACAAAAGAACAGATTGTAATTCCGGCCCGTAAGACCATTAAGTTTAAAGCCGGCGCAGAACTTACTGCAAAAGTTAAGTAATTGCCGTACACGAAACGACGTTGCCCCCGCTGGTCTCAACCAACGGGGGCAACGTCGTTTATAATTGTGTATCGGGCTTGTCAGGGATTCAATAGTTGTCGGGGAAGCGTTCAAACCAGGCTTGATCCATACCGCATACCGGGCAACGCTTGGGCGCGGTCTTGGACGTAATGGTGAAGCCACACTTGCGGCAATACCATTCAACGGGTTCTTCCGAGGCGAAAACCTCTCCGTTCTGCACACGTTCCAGAAGACGAAGATAGCGTTTCTCGTGCATCTGCTCAACCTTGGCGATGTTGCGGTAGAGGGCTGCAATCTGCGGGAAACCTTCTTCCTGTGCCACCTCTGCAAACGATGAGTAGAGTTCACCCCACTCCTCGCGTTCGCCGGCAGCGGCCTCAGCAAGGTTGGTCTTGGTATCGGCCACCACTCCTGCGGGATATGCGGCCTTGATTTCCACCATTCCTCCCTCGAGCAACGAGAAGAATTGCTTGGCATGGCTAAGTTCCTGTTCGGCTGTAGTGAGGAAAATTTCGGCAATCTGTTCATAGCCTTCCTCAATAGCTTTTTGTGCGAACAGAGTATAACGTGCACGGGCCTGGCTCTCGCCTGCGAAAGATGCGAGCAGGTTGTGTTCTGTGCGAGTTCCTTTTATTGATTTTTTCTCCATAAGATTCTTATTTTATATTTTCTATTTATTAACAACCGTCTTGTTTCATTGGTTCGCAATATTCGGCAAAACTGGTAAAAACTACCGCAAAATTGATTAGGCGGTCCACAGGCTTTCATATTAACTTTGCAATGACTAACAACATAAGCTTAACACACAGACAAAGAATTTGGTAATTGATAATGTTGATAAGCCAAAATTGGGAAAGCGACTGCGAGATGCCGTCGCTTTTTCTTATAAATTACGGCTGTTTATTGTCAGTCGTTGCCGGGAGGGCCGGCGATGGAACGGAAGGTCGAATCGGCCTCGTCCTTTTCGGCGGGAGGGACATCGCTGCGGTTGATGATGTATTGCTGGTAATAGGCCAGCAGCAGGGTTGTAAGCGGCAGGGCTATAATCATGCCTATCAGGCCGAGAAGGGTTCCCCACACCGACAGGCTCAGCAATATGATGGCCGGATTGATGCCCAACGCCTTACCCATTATCTTGGGGGTGAGCACATAGTCGCAAATGCACTGGCTCACCAGATAAACCAGGGCGCATTTGCCGAGCATGGGCCAGAACTCCACTCCACCGCCCAGCGATGATATGAAACAGAGAAGCGCGACGGGAATAACCGTGACATACTGGAAATACGGAATCATATACAGCACTCCCACCGTGATGCCAAGCACTATGGCCATCGGCAGCCCTACAATCGAGAAGCCGATGCAATAGAACACGGCGGCGCAGGCAGCTATGACCACTTGACCGCGGAAATAGCGGTTCATGTTGGTCTTGATGTCATCGCCGACACGGTAGGCTACCTTACGGTATTTCGGCGGAACCAACAGCCTGAATCCGCGCATCAAAGGTTTGTAATCAAGCAGGATGAAGATGACGTATATGAATGTAAGCAACCATTCGAGTGTGTGAAGCAGAAACGTAAGCACGCCCGAAATCACTGACGTGCCTTTGTTGAGCAGGGTCTCTATATGGCCGTTCTCGAGCAGCTCATTCAAGCTATCGGTGGTGATATGTCTGGATATGAAATCATGAAACTGCACCGGAATGTGCGGTACGGTCGTACCGCTTGCCGAATACGTGGCAATCATCGTCTTGAGTTCGTCAATTTCTTTTTCAACCGAAGGGGCGAAGAAATAGATAAGCAGCCCGATGACAAGCGCCACTTCAAAAAGGGTGATGAACACCGGGATGGCCCTGTGTTTGAAACGCAGAACCCGCTGTGTCATTTCAACGATGGGCTCGAGGATGTAGGCTATGAGGCAGGCCGCGCAAAAAGGCAGCAGAACGTCCTTCAGGTAGTTGACAAGCCACACGAAGCATATCAGCCCGGCCAAGGCAATCAGCCAGCGGATGACACGGTCGAATGTATAAGGACGCGAGGGCATTTTTTTGAATTAGGAATTAGGAATTAGAAATTAGAAATTAGAATTGGGAATTATGTTTTTAGAGTGCCCGCATACAAGATTCTGCGGGCACTCTAAAACATCATTTATCAGTGTCGGGAGCCTTGTCAATCAAATCCATGAACTGATCGAGGCTGGGGGTTATGATAATCTGGGTGCGGCGGTTGAGCTGGCGACCCTCGGCGGTACCGTTGGTGGCGATGGGATTGTATTCGCCTCGGCCGCCTGCGGTGAGCCGGGCTGGATCAACGTCAAACCTGTCCTGAAGCACCTGTACGACCGAAGAAGCCCGCAGGGCGCTGAGGTCCCAGTTGTTGCGGATGTTGGTGCGGGAGATAGGCACATTGTCGGTATTGCCCTCGACAAGGACGCTGTAATTCTTGTAGTCCTTGATAATCTTGGCAATCTTGCTGAGGATGTCCATCGCGGCGGGGCTGATTTCATAGCTGCCCGACTTGAAGAGCATGTTGTCGGCAAGCGAAATGTAGACCACGCCCTTGAGCACCTTAACATCGACGTCGCGCAACTCGTCGGTGTTGAGCGAGCGGGTGAGGTTGTTGCTGAGCACCATCAGCAGCGAGTCGGATTTCGATTTGGCCTCGACAAGGCGCTTGATGTAGTTGTTCGAGGCATTGATTTCATCAACGAGCTTGGCGATGTTGGTGTTGCCCGACTGGTTGGTCAGGATGCTTTGGTCGAGCGTTTTCTGCAACGCGGCATACTGGTCTTTGAGCTCCTGATTGTTTTTCTTGGCCTGGTCGAGCATGTATTCCAGGTTCTTCACCTTGGTCTGGCTCTCGGCAAGGGCCACTTGCGAGGCATTGTAGTCGGCCTGCAACAGATTGAATTTCTTGTGCGACACGCAGCCGCTCAGCGACAGCAGGCACGCAGCAAGCATCAATACAATTCCTTTGGTTTTCATAATTGTAATCCCGGCGGGAAATTCATCGCCGGTTACAATTATAAACAAGGGAACTGTTTTGAATGTTGACCGTGGCTTTTAACAATCCTTGTGGTCCTCGCGGTAGACCTCGTCGGGATGGCAGCTCGAGCCGTCGAAACAATGGGTGCAGACGCGGCACTTGGGCAGTCCGATGGCATCTATGAGATGCTCTATCTTGCTGAATTGCAAGGTGGTCAACCCAAGACGGCGGCCGATTTCAGCCACCATACGCTCATATTCGGGAGTGCCCGTAGTGGAATAAAGGTCGAGCTTGGCGGCGTCATCGCCCTCGAAATCGCGGATAATCTGACGCGAGATGAGCTCGAGGTCGCTTTTCGATGAGGTGAAGCCAATGAACGGGCAACCATACACCAGGGGAGGGCACGAGATGCGGGCGTGAACCTCACGCGCACCGCCGGCAAAGAATGTGCGGACATTGTCGCGCAGCTGGGTGCCGCGCACGATTGAGTCGTCGCAGAAAACCACGCGCTTGCCATCGAGTATGGCCTTGTTGGGGATGAGCTTCATGCGGGCCACCAGGTCGCGGCGGCTCTGATTGCCGGGTGTGAAGCTGCGTGGCCAGGTGGGGGTGTATTTCAGCACTGCGCGGCGGTAGGGAATTCCGCGGCCCTCGGCGTAGCCAAGCGCATGGCCCACGCCTGAATCGGGAATACCGCACACACAGTCGGCATCGATGGGGTCTTCGGCGCCCATGGCGCGGCCGGCGGCTTCGCGCACATCCTCGGCATTGATTCCCTCATAGTCACTGGCGGGAAAACCGTAATAAACCCACAGGAACGAGCAAATCTGCTCGCGGCGGGCGGGTTGCTGCAAGACTTCGAGCGAGTCAGCCGTCACGCGCACAATCTCGCCGGGGCCCACATCGCGCAGGCGTTCATAGCCAAGATTGGGAAAGGCCGAGGTCTCGCTCGCAAAGGCATAGCCGTCTTCTTTCTTACCGATCACAATGGGAGTGCGCCCCAGATAGTCGCGGGCAGCGATGATTCCGTCCTCGGTGAGGATGAGCATCGAACACGAGCCGTTGACTTTCTCATAAACCAGATTGATGCCTTCGGCAAAGGTGGAGCCCATGTTTATGAGCAGGGCCACAAGTTCAGAGGGGTTGATGTTGTTGGCGCTGAGTTCGCTGAAATGCATACCCTTGGCAAGCAACTCCGCGGCTATGTCGCGCACGTTGTTGATTTTGCCGACGGTGACCACGGCATAACGCCCGAGATGTGAGTTTACGATTATTGGCTGCGGGTCTGTGTCGCTGATTACTCCCAGGCCCTGACAACCCACGAACTTATCGAGGTCGTCCTCGAATTTTGAGCGGAAATAATCGCGCTCGATGCTGTGGATGGTGCGGTTGAAGCCTTTTTCGGGGTCGAAGGTCACGAGACCGGCACGTTTTGTGCCCAGATGCGAATGATAGTCCGTGCCGTAGAACAGATCGTTCACACACGGTTTCTTAGAAATTGCGCCGAAGAATCCTCCCATAAAAGAGATTGTGATAATGGTGAAATGTGCGCATGACAGGACTCGAACCTGCACGCCTTTCGACATTAGATCCTAAGTCTAACGCGGCTACCAATTACGCCACATGCGCTCGTTTTCGGCTGCAAAGGTAGGCATTTTCGTGTTTATGTCCAAATTAGAACGCTATTTTTTGCTATTAATCCAATTTTTTCGTACCTTTGCAGTCCGATTATGTCCAATTAATAACGGACAGCACGTCCCGAGGCGCTTTTGGCCGAGCGTCAAGGGTTTTGTGCGGTCAATTTATCTAACTATTAATTAAACATTTAACGAAGTGGATACTTTAAGTTACAAGACCGTTTCCCCCAGCGCACACGAGGTTGAGCACGAATGGGTGCTCATCGATGCCACCGGCCTTCACCTCGGCCGTCTCTGCTCGCAGGTAGCCAAGATTCTGCGCGGGAAAAACAAACCCAGCTACACTCCCTACACCGAGTGCGGCGACAACGTGATCATCATCAACGCCGACAAAGTGGTTCTCACCGGCAAAAAGATGACCGACCACATCTATCTCAACTACACCGGCTATCCCGGCGGTCAGCGTGAGCTCACCCCCGAGGTACTGATGCGCAAATCGTTCAACAAGCATCTCAAGCCCGGCATGCACCCGCTGTTCATCCGTGTCATGAAAGGCATGCTGCCCAAGAACCGTCTTGGCCGCCGTCTCATCGAGAACATGCACGTCTACAACGGCCCCAACCATCCCCACGAGGCCCAGAATCCCAAAGTACTTGACATCAACTCAATGAAATAATCGCAAGCATGGAAACAGTTAATGCAGTAGGCCGTCGTAAAGCCGCCGTGGCCCGCGTAATCCTCAAGGAGGGTAACGGCGCCATCACCATCAACCACCGCCCCCTCGAAGTGTATTTCCCCTCTTCGATTCTTCAGTTCATTGTTAAGCAGCCCCTCAGCCTCCTCGACGTTGTTGAGAAGTATGACATCCACGTCAACCTCGACGGCGGCGGCTACAAAGGCCAGGCCGAAGCTCTCCGCCTCGCCATCGCCCGCGCCCTCGTCAAGCTCAACGCCGACGACAAGGCTATCCTGCGCAAGCATGGCTTCATGACCCGCGACCCGCGCGCCGTAGAACGCAAAAAGCCCGGTCGTCCCAAAGCACGCAAGCGCTTCCAGTTCAGCAAACGTTAATATTTACACATTATTATATATCTTACGTTTGCTCTCCGGAGCGCGATGCCCCGGAAATCAGAGTTTAGTATCTAAATCGCCGGGATGGACACGTTCCCTACCCTGCGGTTGACACATCAAAAGAACGTAAACACAACAAAAAATATCATGGCAAATCCCACATTTGACCAACTCCTCGAAGCAGGCTGCCATTTCGGCCACCTCAAGCGCAAATGGAATCCTGCAATGGCTCCTTATATCTTCATGGAGCGCAACGGTATCCACATCATCGATCTCTACAAGACCGCAGCCAAAATCGAAGAAGCTGCGGCAGCGCTGAAAAACATCGCCAAGAGCGGCAAGAAGGTGCTTTTCGTCGCTACCAAAAAACAGGCCAAACAAGTCATCGCTGACCTCGCCCAGAGCGTAAACATGCCCTATGTTATCGAACGCTGGCCTGGCGGCATGCTCACCAACTTCCCCACCATCCGCAAGGCCGTCAAGAAGATGACCGCCATCGACAAGATGACCAAGGACGGTACTTTCGACAACCTTTCAAAGCGCGAACGTCTCCAGATCAGCCGCCAGCGCGCCAAGCTCGAGAAGACCCTCGGCTCAATTGCCGACCTCAACCGTCTTCCCTCGGCTCTCTTCGTTGTTGACGTAATGAAGGAACACATCGCCGTTGCAGAGGCCAACCGTCTCGGCATCCCCGTGTTCGCAATGGTCGACACCAACTCCGACCCCACCAACATCGACTTCGTGATTCCCGCCAACGACGACGCTTCAAAGAGCATCGAACTCGTTGTAGGTGCCATCACCGACGCCATGAAGGAAGGTCTCGAGGAACGCAAGGCTGAAAAGGTTGACACCGTAGCCGCAGGCGAAGGCGAAGCCGCCGCTCCCAAGCGCGAACGCCGCCGCGTGCGCAAGGCCGACGCTCCCGCCGAAGCCGAAGCTGCCGAAGAAGCTCCCGCAGCCGAATAATTAATCACTAACCTCCAAAAACTCCAGATACTATGGCAGTAACAATGGCAGAAATCACCAAGCTGCGCCACCTCACCAGCGCCGGCCTGATGGACTGCAAAAAGGCTCTCGCCGAAACCGACGGCGACATCGAGAAGGCCGTTGAAATCCTCCGCAAGAAGGGTCAGGCCGTAGCCGCCAAGCGCGAAGACCGCACCGCCGCCGAAGGCTGCGTCCTCGCTAAGAACGACGGCAACTTCGCCGCCATCCTCGCCCTCAACTGCGAGACCGACTTCGTTGCCAAAAACGCAGGCTTCGTTGCCCTCACCGAGAAGATTCTCGACGCAGCAGTTGCCGCCAAGGCCAAAAGCCTCGACGAAGTCAAGGCTCTCGTTATCGACGGCCAGACCGTTGCCGACCTCGTGACCGAGGAAACCGGCAAGACCGGCGAAAAGACCGAAATCTCGGCCTACGAATGGATTGAAGCCCCCTCCACCACCTCTTACAACCACCTCGGCAACAAGCTCGCAACCATCGCAGGCTTCAACGCTGAGAACGTTGACTATCAGGTGGGCCGCGACGTCGCCATGCAGGTTGCATCGATGAACCCCGTCGCTGTTGACCAGGCTTCGGTTCCCGCAGCCGTTGTTGAATCTGAATACACCGTTGCCGTCGAGAAGACCAAGCAGGAACAGGTTCGCAAGGCCGTTGAAGCCGCCCAGAAAAAGGCCGGCATCAACCCCAACCTCGTCGACACTCCCGACCACATCGAATCCAACATCGCCAAAGGCTGGCTCACCCGTGAGGAAGCTGACAAGGCTGTTGAAATCGCCGAGAAAGTTGGTGCCGAAAAGGCTGCCAACCTCCCCGAGCAGATGATCGAGAACATCGCCAAGGGCCGTCTCAACAAGTTCTACAAGGAAAACTGCCTTATGGAACAGGAATTCATCAAAGACGGTGACATGACCATCGCCCAGTACCTCCAGAAGGCCCAGCCCGGCCTCGCTGTATCGGTATTCAAGCGTGTCAACCTCAACGCAGACTAATAGTCCGACATATCCCGAAAGCCGCCCCGCATCCGCGGGGCGGCTTTTGATTATTAAGCGGTTGCCCAAGCACGTGCAGGAAAAAACAAACAACACCATGCGTGCATGAACCCAAACGCCCCGCCGGTGGTTATAAACGTAGCTCTAATCCTTATAATTCATCATCATTAAAGTGAAGGCATCTACCCTCATACGCAAATCATTGAAAATCATTGCCTGGACGGCGATGGTCGTTGTTCTGTTGGTTGGCGCCGCCGTCAGCCTCGTCTACTCGGAATGGAGCCAGGACTACCTGCGCAGATACGCCATGGCAACGATGGACCGCAGCGGAATGGAACTGCAGGTGGAATCGCTGCGCCTGCGGTGGCCGCTGAACATCGAGCTCGAAGGCGTGGCAATGCAGATGCCCGGACAGTCCGTCCGCGCGGGGAAACTCACGGCGTCGGTAAAACTGCTGCCGCTGTTAGCTGGCAAAGCTACCATCGACGAAGCCCGTCTCGACAACGGATTTTTCAGCATCGGCGCGCCCGATTCGGCCATGTATATGACCATCGAGGGACGCGAAGTCACATTGCGCGGCGCAACCGTAGGACTGGCAAACATGGACATCGACCTCAACGACGGATTCCTCTCGGGCGCACGTGTGAGCATGACCCTCAATCCCGACACTACAGCCTCCGACACCACCAAGGCCGAGCCTACGAAAATGAAAATAAACGTAGGACGGCTCGCACTAAACGACTTCACCTACACAATGCGCATGCTCCCCACCATCGACTCACTGGGAGCGCACATCCCGCAGGCTACAATGACAGGAGGCAAAATCGACCTGTTCGCCCAGACCATCGGCATAGGCAGTTTCACAGGCGGAGGACTCGACGCAGCATACATCGTGCCCGATTCCGCAACAATCGCGGCTACGCCGGTCGTCCCGCCGTCGACCGACTCTGTCGCCCCATGGACAATAGCAATCGACACCATCGGCTTCGCCCATTCATCGGCCCTCTACACCACCCGCGGCGTAAAGCCTCTCCCCGGCCTCGATTTCACATACATCCAAGTTGACTCGCTTGACCTCGGCATCAAAGATTTCTACAACCAGGCCACGACCGTAAAAATACCCATCACTGTCAGCGGCACAGAACGCTGTGGCGTAACCCTCAACGCCGCCGGGACGCTCAACGTCAGCGAACAGGGAACCAACCTGAGCGATTTCAGCGTGACAACCCCCAACGGCACTGACCTTGATTTCAGCGCCCTCATCGGTATGGGCGACATGACCACCGATCCATCCACTCCGCTCGGACTCGACCTCGACGGCAGCCTCGCCGTAGCCGACGCCCGGCTGATGTTCCCCGCGTTCGCCCCCTACTTCATCACGCTCCCCTCGCGCTCGCAGCTGCAAGCCAGGGCAAACGTCCACGGCACCGCAGGCAACCTTGCCGTCGCCAATCTCGCCTTAGTCGTTAACGGCACGGCACGCCTCAACGCCAAGGGCCGCATACTCAACGCCTTCGACCCTGCCCGCATCGGCGGAAACCTTGCCCTCAGCGGCCAACTCATCGACCTCAACCAGTTCAAGCCCGTCATATTCGACAAATCCACAGCAAATCAGTTCAATTTCCCGGCCACCACATTTGAAGGCAAAGTGGACATGAACTCCGGACACATCGCCGGTACCCTGGAGGCCCGGACAGAAGAAGGGCGCATCAGCCTTGACGCCGACTGGCAGTCGCGTCTGGAAGACTATACCGTCAATCTGGTCGCCGACCGCTTCCCCGTCAATGCCTTCATGCCCCTGCTCGGAGTGGGTGACATATCGGCCACCCTCAACGCAAAGGGACACGGCTACAATCCATTCTCCGACACAATGGTCCTCGACGCCGACCTGGACGTCACACGCGCCGTGTATCAAGGCTACGACTACAAAGGCATATCGGCAAAGGCCGCCATCGAAAAAGGGTTTGCCGACCTCGACGTGAAGTCCACCAATCCCAACGCTGTCGCCACCCTCGACGCCCACGGCAACCTCGCCGGCGACACATATGACTGGACAGCCGCCCTCGACGGGAAGCACATCGACCTGATGGCCCTTGGCCTTTCCACAACGGAAGCAACCATAGCCACCAAACTCGACGCCACGGCTTCAATCACGCCCAAATCCAACATCATCGGCGCGAAAGTCAACCTCAATTCGCTGTCATATACCGACAACATCGGCACTACATCGCTGAAAGACATCGTGGCCAACCTCAACGCCAACGACTCCACGACCAATATCTCGCTCGCCAACGGCGACCTCTATACCTTCATCTCCTCGGAATCTCCGATTGACTCCATAATGAGCCGTTTCACGGGCCTATCCACAGTAATAAAGGAAGAAATGGCAGCCATGACGGTTGATGTCGACAGATTGCAGAAAGCCCTGCCGCCGTTCACACTCGACCTCACGGCCGGCCCACGCAACATGCTCACCGAGATATTATCCGAGAGCCGCACAACATTTGACGCCCTCCATGTCGAGGCCGCAAACGATTCCTCGCTCTCGCTCAACGCAAGGATGCTTGCCCTGCGCACACCCACAATGCGCATCGACACCACCGATTTCGACATCAGCCAATTCGGCGACCGCCTCATCCTTGACGGACGCATAGAAAACCGCCCCGGCTCATTCGACGAATGGGCCCATGTCAAACTCGACGGCTATATTTTCGAGAATACCATCGGGCTGCAGCTTGCCCAGCAGAACATCCAGGGTAAGGAAGGCTACAACGTTGGCCTGAAAGTGCAGTTGGCCGACTCCACCGCCACCCTGTCGATTGACCCCACCGATCCAACCATCGCCTATATGCCCTGGCTCGTGAACGAGGACAATTTCATCTCGTGGTCGTTCCCCGAGAAGCATCTCGACGCCAACCTCCACATGCACTCGTCCACATCGTCCCTCACCATCTACACCGACCATGTCGAGGGCGAAGACGACCATCAGGAGGAACTCATCGTGAACATTTCCGACATAAACCTCGCCGACTGGATCAATTTCAATCCTTTCGCACCTCCGATGGGCGGCAATCTCTCTGCCGACATGCGCATAAGCCGCGACGGAAAAAATCTTTCCGGATCTGGCAACGTCACCCTCGCCGATTTCACCTACGGCAAGCAACGTGTTGGAACCCTGACATCAGATCTTAAAGTATCTACCGACCTCGGCGGAATGGTAAGGGCAAACGCCGACCTGATGGTTGACGGAGCCAAAGCCGTCACCCTTTCCGGCGCCCTGAACGACTCCACCGCCGGCTCGCCCCTGGCAATGGACCTAAGCCTCATACACTTCCCACTGTCGATGGCCAACCCGTTCCTGCCACCGGGCATGGCTACGCTCTCTGGCACACTCAACGGCCAGATGGACGTCACCGGCGAGGCGTCCGCCCCGACCCTTAACGGCTGGCTGCAGTTCGATTCGACTGCCGTCCGCGCCGCAATCACCGCCACATCCTATACGTTCAACGACGTCAAGATACCCGTCAAGAACAACGTAATCACATTCGACGATTTCGCCATCAAGGGCGTAAACGAAAATCCACTCACGGTAAACGGCACTGTCGACATGCGCGACTTCGCCTCGCCCGAGATTGACCTGTGGCTGAGCGCCACCAACATGCAGATTGTCAACAGCAAAAAGGCCGTCAAAGGTGCGGAAATATATGGCAAGGGATTCATAACGGTCAATACGACCGTCAAGGGCAACATGAATTTCATGGCTGTCAACGCCGCCCTGTCAATCCTTTCGGGCACCAACCTCACTTATGTGATGCCTGACGCCGTCAACACAATCACCGAACAGTCAAACAGCGACCTGGTGAAGTTCGTCAACTTTGCCGACACTTCCGCCGTGCAGCGCGCCGACAGCATTGCCGAATCATCGCTCGCCATGCTGGTCGAGGCGACCCTATCCATTCAGACTGGTTCGACAATCAATGTCGACCTCTCGACCAACGGACGCAACCGCGTCAGCCTCCAGCCCGACGGCACACTCGACTTTTCAATGCAACCCTTCGGCGAACCACGCCTCACAGGACGCCTCAACATCCCCAAGGGCTTCGTGCGATACACCCCGCCCGTACTTTCCGAGAAATATTTCACGTTTGAACCACAATCCTACATCGCGTTCAACGGCAACATCATGAATCCTACGCTAAATGTCCATGCTGTCGACGTGCTCAAGGCCAACGTCACGCAGACCGGACAGAACTCGCGCCTGGTAAACTTCGATGTGATGCTCGCCGTCACAGGCACTCTCGAAAACATGAAGGTTGCCTTCGACCTTTCGACCGACGACGATGTGACCGTAGCCAACGAACTGCAGTCGATGAGCGCCGAACAACGCGCCAACCAGGCCATGAACATGCTCCTCTACAACGTCTACACCGGCCCCGGCACCCGCGGCGATTCAAACCTCTCGGGCAATGCCGTCTACTCGTTCCTGTCGTCGCAGCTCAACAACTGGGCGGCCAACACCATCAAGGGTGTCGACCTCACCTTCGGCATCGACCAGTATGACCGCACCGTCGGCGGCTCCACGTCGCAGACAACCAGCTATTCCTACCAGGTGTCGAAGTCGCTGTTCAACGACCGCTTCAAGATTGTTGTCGGCGGAAACTACTCTACCGACGCCAATGCCGACGAGAACTTCTCGCAGAACCTCATCAAGGACATATCTTTTGAATATTTCCTGAACAAGGCACAGACCATGTACGTGCGCCTGTTCCGCCACACGGGCTACGAGTCAATTCTCGAAGGTGAAATCACCCGGACCGGCGTCGGCTTTGTCTACAAGCGCAAACTGGGTTCGCTGCGCCGCCTGTTCCGCTTCCTCAGGAAACGCCGCCGCACTCCCGCCGCCGACACCCCAGCATCCACTCCCTCCACAACCCAAACCGACACCACCGATGAAAGCAAATAAGACCACACTGTTACTTGCCGCACTCGCCCTTCTCGCAGCCGTGGCGTCGTGCTCGACCACAAGCAAAATCCCTGCCGACGACCAACTGTATATCGGCCTTAAAGGCGTGGACTACACATACTCAACCGACACCACCCCCAAGGTGCCGGAAGGAGTGTCGGAAGCCATTTTCAACTCGGTCGATGTGGCGCCCAACAACTACATCAAGATGCTGCGCTGGCGCTATCCCTTCCCGCTCGGGCTGTGGGTCTACAACCATTGGCCAAATCCCCCGAAGGGCCTGAAACATTGGCTTTATGAAAAATTTGTCGAGGAGCCGGTGCTGGTTTCCGACGTGCGCCCCGAGGTGCGCACCCACATGATTGAGCAGATTCTCGACAACAACGGCTATTTCCGTGGAAAAGCATCCTACGAGCTGCTCCCAGCCAAGAATCCCAGAAAAGCCAAGATACTCTACAAGGTGGTTCCCGGCCCGGCATTTCCGCTCGACACAATCGAAATGCCCGCCGATACCTCCCATCTCACCCATCTTATCGACTCGGTGGCATCCCTCGACCCCTACCTGCGCACCGGCTCCCGCTATTGCGTCGATTCACTGTCGATGGCGCGCAACCGCATCGTCAACTCGCTGCGGAACAAGGGCTACTATTTCTTCCGTCCCGACTACATCGAGTATCTCGCAGACTCAATCCAAAGTCCCGGCAACGTGGCCCTGCGCCTCGACGTGGCCAACAACATTCCCCGCTGGGCCTCCGAACCCTACCGTACCGGCAAGGTCACTATGATTGTGCAGCGCAGCTCGCGCAGGCAGAATCCCGACACAATCCAAATTGCCCCCGACGTGCAGCTCATCAACCGTAACCGCTCGCGCTTCCGCAACAAAATCGTTGAGGAATGTGTGCTCTTCAAGCCTGGCGAAACCTTTGCCGTGCGCAAGATGGACTGGACGCAGACACTGCTGTCGCGCCTCGGTATATTCCGCAACATCGACATCCAGGCCGAAGTCGACACCCTTGCTGCCACTCCGACCCTCGACGTGCTGGTCGACTGCACCTTCGACCGTCCTTGGGAAGCTTCGGTAGAGGCCAACGTGTCGTCAAAGTCCAACAGTTACCTCGGGCCAGGCCTTACCTTCGGTCTGACAAACACAAATGCCTTCGGCGGCGGCGAGCAGTTCAACGTGTCGCTCACCGGCTCATACGAATGGCAGACAGGCCACCGCAACAAGGGTGGCATATTCAACTCGTATGAGGCCGGCATCACCGCATCGCTTGCTTTCCCCCGCCTGCTCGCGCCCCGATTCATTCCGCGCAGCCAGTGGCAGCTCAACTGGACGCGTTTCCAGCTCAACGCCGACCTGCTCAACCGTCCTCACTATTTCAAGATGGCCCAGTTCAACGCCTCGATGACCTACGACTGGCGCATCAAGCGCTTCGTGCAGCAAAGCTTCACGCCCTTGAAGCTGACCTACACAAAGTTGATGAACACCACCGCCGAATTCGATTCAATCATGGCGGCCAACCCTGCCGTGGCCCTCAGTTTCCAGAGCCAGTTCATCCCCCAGATGATATACTCATATACCTACGACCGTCAGTTTGACCCCGACAACGCCCTCAACTGGTCGTTCACCGTTCAGGAAGCCGGCAACCTATTCTGGGCCATCTACCAGGCCTGCGGTAAGCACGGGCAGAAAGAGCTGTTCGGCACACCCTTCTCGCAGTTCGTCAAGGGCCAATGCCAGCTCGTCTACAACCGCCGCCTCTGGGGTGACCATCATCTCGTCAGCCGCGTGGCCGTAGGCGCGGAACATGCCTACGGAAACTCATCGGAGGTGCCGTATGCCGAGCAGTTCTACTGCGGCGGCGCCAACTCAGTGCGCGCGTTCACGGTGCGCAGCATCGGTCCGGGTTCCTACCACGCCCCGGCCGACACTCCCGATGACTACTTCGACCAGACCGGTACGTTCAAGTTTGAGTTCAACGTCGAATACCGTTTCCCGATTGTCGGTCCGCTCCATGGCGCCGTATTCTTCGACTCGGGCAATGTATGGCTGCTCAAGAACGACCCCGCGCGTCCGGGCGGCCTGCTGAAAGGCAAGAATTTCTTCAAGGAACTGGCCACCGGTACCGGCGCCGGCCTTCGGTTCGACATCTCGATGCTGGTTATCCGCGCCGACCTCGGCATCGGCATCCACGCCCCCTACGACACCGGCAAGCGCGGCTACTACAACATGACATCCTTCGGGAAATCCCTCGCCTTCCACCTCGCCATCGGTTACCCGTTCTAAACGCATCCCGGGCCGTGGGCGGTTTTACCCACATTCCGACAGTTTTTCCACCCTGAGGAGGGTGGATGCGGCAAAAATTTGCCCTTCGTGCACGCGCAAGGTTTGTAATTTTGCAACAGAAAAACAAACCTTGAATCCAACCATGAAGAAACTTGTTCTACCCGCAGTGCTGCTGGCCGCGACGGCCGGAGCCATAGCATCGCCGCAGGCCGAGAAACTCGACCGTGGCGTGATTGCCGTTAAAACCTCGTCGGGAGTATTCGTGTCGTGGCGCTCACTGGCCGACGACGACCCCTCGATGACCTTCGACGTCTACCGCGACGGCGAGAAAGTGAACACCGACCCCATCACGGCCGGAACCAACATCGCCGACCGCAAGGGCACGGCAGCATCAAAATACGTCATCAAGGCATCGGTGGCAGGTAATGTCGTCGAGACCACGCCCGAGGCCGACGTCTGCCCGGATGTCTACAAACGCATCACCCTCGACCGCCCCGCCGGCGGCACCACTCCCGACAACGTCAGCTACACCTACTCGCCCAACGACTGCAGCGTTGGCGACGTTGATGGCGACGGACGCTATGAAATCTTCGTGAAATGGGATCCGTCCAATTCCCACGACAATTCCGAGGGGGGATACACCGGCAACGTGTTCATCGACTGCTACACCCTCGACGGCGATAAGCTGTGGCGCATCGACCTCGGCCGCAACATCCGCGCCGGCGCCCACTACACTCAGTTCATGGTCTATGACTTCGACGGAGACGGCCGTGCCGAAATGGCCTGCAAGACTGCTCCGGGCACAGTTGATGGCCGTGGCAAAAACGTGCTCATGGGCAGCGACAAGGCCACCGACGACTACCGCTCGTCAAAATCCGGCTCATCGAAAGGCCAGGTAATCTCAGGCCCCGAGTACCTGACGATGTTCGACGGCCAGACCGGCGCTGAAATCACCACCGTGTCCTACGAGCCGTTGCGCAGCGTGCGCACATCCTCGCAATGGGGCGACAGCTACGGAGGCCGCTCCGAACGCTATCTCGCCGCAGTGGCCTATCTCGACGGACAGAAACCCTCGCTGGTGATGTGCCGCGGCTACTACACGGCCTCATACCTCTGCGCATGGGATTTCAACGGCACCACCCTCACCAAACGCTGGCTCCACAAGAGCGAGACTTCCGGCCAGGGAGCCTACGGCGAAGGCGCCCACTCTCTCACCGTCGGCGACGTTGACGGCGACGGCTGCGACGAGATTGTCTACGGCTCGGCCTGCATCGACCACGACGGTTCGCTGCTCTACCGCACGGGCTTCGGCCACGGCGACGCCCTCCACCTCGGCGATTTCGATCCCACCCGCGAGGGCCTCGAGATTTTCATGGTGCACGAGGAGAAGAAAAAGACCTACGACTGCGAGTTCCGCGACGCCCGCACCGGCAAGGTGATATGGGGCGTGAAGAACACGGGCAACGACATCGGCCGCGGCCTCATCGCCGACATCAGCGACAAATGGAAAGGCCACGAAGTTTGGCCGGGCTCGCATTTTGACAGCGACGGAACCCGCCACGACGTAACCTTCGACACCAAGGGCAACATCATCGCCGAGAAGCGCGCGTCGTCAAACTTCCGCATCTACTGGGACGGCGACCTGCTCGACGAACTGTTTGACGGTCAATACGACAAGACCACAAAAACTTATTCTCCCGCCATCACAAAACGCAGCGCCGACCTCGGCTCGAACAGCAAGTCGTGGGGCTTCACAAAATACAACGCCGCCGCGTGCAACACCACCAAGGCGACGCCTTGCCTCCAGGCCGACATCCTGGGCGACTGGCGCGAGGAACTGATTCTGTGGGACACCACCACCTCGGCCGACCTGCTGATCTTCACCACCGACATCACCACCAAATACCGCGTGCCCTGCCTTATGCAGGACCACAACTACCGCATGGCAATCGCCTGGCAGAACGTGGGCTACAACCAGCCGCCCCACCTGGGCTACAACCTGGCCGAGGAGATGAACAACGACGCCAAAATCACCGTGACATCGGGCGACCTTGACCAATCGGTCGAGCAGGGCTATCCCATCGCGCCCATCACCGGCACATGGGTGAACGCCACCACCGTCGAGGCCAACCGCCTGCCCGCTGGCGTTACCATCGAAGTGGACAACGACTCGCGCACCTTCACAATCTCGGGCACTCCCGAGGCTGCCGGCTCGTACACCTACACCGTGGCTTGCCGCGGCGGCGAAACCTCAGCAGCCATCAAGGGCGTGTTCACCGTCACCGAAGCTGTCGAACTGACCGAGCTGGCCAAGTTCTCATTTGAGGAAACCGGCGCCACCACCGTCAACGAAGTCAGCGGCGCGGCCACCGTCCATGGCTCGCCCGTCATGGCCGAAGGCATCCGTGGCAACGCCATCTCGCTGAACGGCACCACCGACTACCTCACCCAGGAGGCCTACGACCGGATGCAGCTCGGCACCGGCGACTTCTCCATCGAAATGTGGTTCAACTCGCGCGACGACGCGGCCTACCTTTTCCACAAGGGCAGCATGGCCGAATCGGTATCGACCGGCGCCTCCGGCAAGTGGGTCGGCATCGAGTACAAGAACGGCGACCTGAAATTCGCCATCGACGACAACATCACCAAGAGCGAGGCCAAGGTTGCGGCATCAGCCTGGTTCGACGGCGAGTGGCATCACCTGGTGGCCGTGCGCGAAGGTGCGTCGAAGACGCTTAAAATCTATATCGACGGCTCGCTGATGGCCCAGAGTGCCGACACCACCGGCGACATCTCCGACAATGACGAGCTCCTCGTCATCGGCAACGTCAACGTCAGCTTCGACAACCTCTACAAAGGCCTGCTCGATGAACTCACCGTCCACTCTGGCGCCATGAGCGCCAACAAAGTGATGGAACGTTACCAGAACCGCGGCACCCTCGGCATCACCGCTCCCGAAGCCGCTCCCGCCGCCCCTGTGAAGCTCACCCTGGTCGACGCCACCACCGGCATCACCGTAGCCCGCGGCATAGGCGACCCCGCCAACGTCACCTCCGGCGCCGCGCCCGGCATCTACATCCTCATCGAGGACAACGGCACGACCCGCACCATCACGAAAATCGTAAAATAATTCAGCTCACTTTATTAAAAGTTTTGTCAATCGGAAAAAAAGTCGTAAATTTGCACGCCATTACGAATGGACGCCCTACCAGCGTCGCCATCCATTTGACTAATAAAGCTATAACGTTATACTAAAATGAAAAAAGACCTCCATCCCGCCAACTACCGCGAAGTTGTGTTCAAAGATATGTCGAACGAAGAAACTTTCATCACCCGCTCGACCATCGCAACCCGTGAGACCATCACCATCGACGGCAAGGAATACCCCCTGGTGAAGCTTGAAATCACCAGCTCCTCTCACCCCTTCTTCACTGGCAAGCAGAAGCTCGTCGACACCGCCGGCCGCGTCGACAAGTTCATGAGCCGTTATGGCAACCGTGGCAAAAAGTAATTTTTACGCCCCGACGATATAACCGACGGCCTCCGCAAGCGCTTGCAGGTGCCGTCGGTTTTTAGAGGTTATAAACATCCTCTGAAAACACAAACTCTTCAAGTTTCAACTTGTTATTTATTTCATGAAAGACCTCATCATAAGCAAGGAAACGACCGAGCGGGCTGTGCTCGTCGGCCTGATAAACGACCGCCAGGACGAAACGAAAGTCAAGGAATACCTCGACGAACTCGCGTTTCTGGCCGATACGGCGGGTGCAACGACCGTAAAGCTATTCACACAGCGTCTCGACTATCCAAATCCCCGCACCTTTGTCGGCAAGGGCAAACTGGAGGAAATAAAGGAGTTTGTGGAAGCCAACGACATCGGCATGGTCATCTTTGACGACGACCTCACCACCAAACAGGTGTCAAACATCGAGAAGGAGCTCCAGATAAAGATTCTCGACCGCACCTCGCTGATTCTCGACATCTTCGCGCGCCGCGCCCAGACAGCCCACGCCAAAACCCAGGTCGAACTGGCCCAATACCAATACCTGCTGCCGCGCCTGACGCGCCTGTGGACCCACCTCGAACGCCAACGCGGCGGTATCGGCATGCGCGGCCCCGGTGAAACGCAGATCGAGACCGACCGCCGCATAATCCTCGACAAAATCGCCCGGCTCAAGGAGGAGCTCCGCGCCATCGACAAACAGAAGTCGATCCAGCGCAAGAACCGCGGCAAACTCACCCGCGTGGCCCTGGTTGGATATACCAACGTGGGTAAGTCCACGCTGATGAACCTCCTCAGCAAAAGCGAGGTGTTCGCCGAAAACAAGCTTTTCGCCACCCTCGACACCACCGTGCGCAAGGTCGTAATCGACAACCTCCCCTTCCTGCTCACCGACACCGTCGGTTTCATCCGCAAGCTCCCCACCGGCCTCATCGAGTCGTTCAAGTCCACCCTCGACGAGGTGCGCGAGGCCGACATCCTGGTACACGTGGTCGACATCTCCCATCCCAACTTCGAGGAGCAGATCGAGGTTGTCAACCAAACCCTGCGCGACGTATGCGGCGGCGAGTCAAAGCCCACCATCCTGGTGTTCAACAAAATCGACGCTTTCCGCTACACCCCCAAGGATGCCGACGACCTCACCCCCGCCACACGCGAGAATCTATCGCTCGACGAACTGAAGGCCTCGTGGATGGCCAAGATGAACGACAACTGCGTGTTCATCTCGGCAAAAACCGGCGCCAATATCGACGAGCTCAAACGCAAGCTCTACGACATGGCCAAGGAAATCCACCTCGCCCGCTTCCCCTACAACGACCTGCTCTACCAGTCGTATGACGACGTTGAGTAAAAACAGCACGCTGCCGGCAATGCCGGCAGCGCGCTGTTTGCAAGCGATATGTCGCGCCCGACGGCGCCAAACCGCCAGCATGGAAAAATATGCCGTCGCCCGCTGGCGACCCTGTATCAACTTTTTTGTTAAAACTTTTGGGTTTATTAACGCGTTTTTGTAACTTTGGGGCATTATTTTGTGCGTTATATGCGCGTTAGGAAAAACCTGATATAGACCAATCAATGAACCGCACCCTCATTCGATTGATTATCTTGTTGATAGTCAATATCTTACCCCCCCCCAACGTTTGCGCGGACTCTCGTTGTGCGCGAGTTCAAGGCTGAACCATTAGACCAGACAGCCAACAGCCGCGACACCCGCCGCACCGACCGAGTCAACGGCAAGACGGCTGCCCTCATCAAAATCACCACCCCTCTGCCCCTGTCCGAGCTCGAATTCACCGGCTCGGCCCTCGGCGTCGTGGCCACCGAGCAGAAAACCGGCCAAATCTGGCTCTACATTCCCGAGCGTTCACAGCGCATCACCATCCTCCACAAGGAGCACGGCGCCGTCAACGTTGTCTATGGCGACGAGATAGCCTCGGGACGCACCTATTCAATGATACTCAACTTCGAGGGCAAGGACGTGTCGTTCGTGGCCTCGGCTGCCGGCGCCGCCATCACCGTCGACGGCGACTCAATCGGTCCGTCGCCACAGACGGTCTACCTGGCCTATGGCGTCCACGTGGTCAAGGCCGTCAAGGGTTCGCTGCTGTTCGACGGCACCGTCGAGGTGAGCAAGGACGGCCCCAATGTCTACGAACTCAAGCTTGAGGACGAGGACCTCAAATATGCCGACATCACCGTCACCGTGCCCGCCAACGCCGACATCTGGTATGAAGGGCGCCTCGTGGGCGTGGGCTCGTGGAAAGCCCGCCTGCGCGAGGGCCAGTATGTGGTCGAGACCCGCAAACAGGACCACGAGAGCCGCACCACCGCGTTCAGCGTCGAGGCCGGCAACAACGCCACCATCCGCGCCAACTCCCCCGAGCCCTACAAGGGCTGGCTGCGCATGCACCTCCTGCCCGAAAACGGCGTGAGCATCCTCGCCGGCGACTCCATTTTCACCCGCAACACCGACGTGCAGCTGCCAGTCGGCGCCTATGAGCTCACCTTCACCCGCCGCGGCTACAATCCGCAGACGCGCCTCTACCGCATCGCCCGCAACGAGGAAATCACCGACACCATACGCCTGCGCAAGAAACAGTATGTCCGCGCCACCGGCGGCTTTGTCGGCGCCGCGTTCACCTACGGCACCATCCCCGGCGTCACCGCCACACTCGGCGGCACCTTCCACAACGTCATGCTCGAGGCGTCATACACCTTCGGGCTGTCGCGTAGCAAGGACGTCAGCTGGTTTGCCGTCAGCAACGGCCTTTATGACGAGACCGTCAACTATACCATGAGCTGCTTTGCCGTCAAACTGGGCTATCAGCTGCGCTTCATCGAGCGCATCGGACTGACGCCCCAGGTGGGCTACCTGTGCCAGATGCTCAAGAGCCATGCCGTCGACGGCATCGACGGCAACCGGGGGGACGGCATACGCGGCGACAAGACCTGGTGCGGCAACGTCACCGTGGGCGCCCGCTTCTCGTTCATGCCCATGCAGCACCTGGCCGTGTTCGCCACCCCCGAATATGCAATCCCCGTGATGAAAAACAACACCTACGACAAAATCGCCCCGATTGCCGGCATCTCAAAGGGCGGCTTCTACGCCCACGTGGGTCTTTCAGTCAACTTCTAATCCGACACCCATGCGCCATATCTACCCCATAATCGCAGCGGCGGCCGTAGCGCTCGCCGCCGGATGCACCAACGAGGAGGAGAACGAATACTATCCCGCCGCGCCCGGCTCGCTCACCCTGCGCGTCAGCACCACCAACGTGCTGCTGCCGGCGACCGACGCATCGGCCGAGGTCTCGGTCGAGAGCAACTCGCGCTGGACCGTCAGCGACACCGGCGATAACAGCTGGATCACCATCACCTACACCTCCGAACCCGCCGGCACCGCTAACGGCACCTTCACCATCACCGCCGCCAACAACCTCACCCAGTCGACCCGCACCACCACCCTGCTGGTGACCTCGGCCGAAAAGTCCGAGCGCATCACCGTGACGCAGAGCGCCACCTCGCTGGCCGTCGACCCCTCGGTCTTCGCCACATTCCCAGCCGAGGGAGGCACCGAGACCCTGCACGTGCTCAGCTCGACGCGTTGGACAGTGACCACCGTGGCCGACTGGATTTCACTCACTCCCGCCGGCGGCGAGGCAAGCGACGAGATTGCCGACGTGACCGTCACCGTCGCCCCCACCACCCTCGAGACCACCCGCACCTCGCAAATCGAGGTTTCCTGTCCCGACGACCCGTCAATCGAACCGTTCACCGTCACGGTGTCGCAGCGCGGACGCGACCCCGAACAGACCTGGTTTGAGGTCAATCCCACCGTGCTGCCCCAGTTCGTCTACGGGAAGTCCACCGCCACCGTCAACGTGCGCAGTTCCGCGCCGTGGACCATCCGCTCGGTGGCTTCGTGGCTGTCGTTCTCGCCCGCATCTGGCGACGGCGGCGAGGACATCGTCGAGGTCAGCGTGGTTGCCGCCGTCAATCCCGACGAAATCGAGCGCACCGCCGAAATCATCGTCGAATCGACCGACCGCACCTTCGAACCGGTCAAGATTCCCGTGACGCAGGAGGCCGCACCCGCTGCGCCGAAGTTCTTCGAGGTGAGTCCAACCGCCGTCCCTGAAATCGGCTATGGCGGCGACTCGTTCAACATCACCGTGCGCAGTTCGTCGGCCTACAAGGTCAGCACCATCGCCGACTGGATCGAACTCGAAGTTCCCGGCACCCAGGCCGCCACTGAATCGCCCTTTACCTTCGGCGTCTCGGTCAAGGCCAACCCCGACGAGGTTGCCCGCGAAGCCGTCATCACCCTCGAGTCGGAAAACACCGCCTTCCAGCCCGTCAGCATCAGCGTGCGCCAGCAGGCCCGCCCGGCCACTCCGCGCTACTTCCAGATAAGCCCCGAGACACTTCCCGAAATCAGCGCCGCCGGCGGTACCGCCACCGTGAGCGTCCGCAGTTCGGCACCGTGGACCGTGGCCACCGCCGCCACATGGCTATCGCTCAGCACCACCTCGGGCAACGGTGGCGATGAAAACGAAACCCTCACCATCACCATCCCGGCCAACCAGTATGCCGCAGCGCTCGAGGCCACCCTCACGTTCACCTCGTCTGACCACCTGGTGAGCCAGCAGAACCTCACCCTCACCCTGCGCCAGGCCGGTGCGGCGGCTCCATCGCTCGGCGAGGCCACCGTCAGCAACATCGCCATCAACTCGGCGGCTGTAAGCTGTCCCCTCACCGTGCCGAGCCCCGGACGCCTCACCGAAAAAGGCGTGATGTACCGCGCCGCTGGTTCGGACGCCAGCTGGACAACCGTGGCCGATGAATCTGCCGCCGCCGACCGCGTGGCCGTCACCCTCACCGACCTCCGGCCCGGCACCCGCTACGAGGCCAAGGCATATTGCCGCGCCACATCGGGCAACGCCGAGACCGCCACGGTGACATTCCGCACCGAAGGCACCACCCCCGGCATCGGCGACAACACTCCGCCCACCCGCCGCTAATCCATAAGAAAAATAATATAAACCTCTCAAAAAACATAAACCGATGATTAAACGTCTCTTACTCTCCCTGGCCGTCGCGCTGGCTGTACTTGTGGCCGGCGCTCAGAACCGCCAGCTCGTGCTGTCACACGACGGTACCCCCTCGTTCTTCGCCCTCACCGACATGGACGCGGCCCTCACCGCCGCCCAGGTCAACGACACCATCTTCGTGCCCGATTGCAACATACCCGGCTTCAAGATCGACAAGCCCGTCACCATCCTCGGCACCGGCCGCGACTGCATAATCAACGGCAACATCGAAATCGAAATACAGGATCCCAACCAGACCGTGACCAATGCCCTGCTCGACGGCCTAAACGTATGGGGCGCAGTAAATTTCAAGGATAACACCACTCCCGGCACTTATCATGTAAGATTCTGCCGCATGAACCGTCTGTATGCCGGCAAAGGCTCAACTTCTGCGTCTTCTTCCACAGAATTTGCCTCCGGAATAGCCGAAAACATGCCAAACCTTATTGTCGAGAGCTGCAGCGTATATTTCCGCAGTTCAGTTTCCGAGGGCCACGGAATGATGTTGGGTCCCGGTACAAAATCAGCCTTCATCTTTAATTCTTTCGTTGGAAATGTATGGGGTTCTGCACCTGTAGGCGCAGTAAACTATGAATATTGCAATATTTATCAGCTCGCAGAATATGATAGCTCATCTACGACTGCCTATAGCTATGGGAATCTACGTGCCACATTCAACAAATGTATTTTAAAAACGATAACCACCCGGGCAACAACGTCTATCAATGCCTTTAATTCTCGGATAGATAATCCTGGCAATACATATTATAACTATATAACCCGGGTTAACTGCTACCTAACGACATCCTCTTCCGCTGGCTTCCCGACCACAAACGTCACAGAGTGGACTTACACTCTCGACGGCGAAATTATCGGCGACTTAGGCGGCACATCTCCTTTTTCTGATAGACCCTCGCTGCCCACCATCACGCAGAGCAACGTGGAAATGGACGCAGAGAACCGCCTTGTCAAGATTTCGCTGAAAATCGACGGCGGCGCCCCCGAGGAAACCGAAACTCCTGAAAATCCCGACCAACCCGAAAACCCGGAGAATCCCGAAACCCCGGCGGAGTGAGTATGACACATAAATCCTTATTAACCATTGCAGTTGCGATTGCGGGGAGTGTTCCCGCAAGTTCGGAGTGCGTGGAATACTGGTGGGACAGCGCCCGCGACGCGAGCATGACCGTGCCGGTGGTTGACGGCGTGGCCGACATCACCGATTTCGGGCCGCGCCTGTCGGCTGCACCTCACATCCTGTTCATGCAGGTTGTAAACAGCGAGGGCATGCGCGGACCGATAAGCCAGTTTTTCGCCATCGGCGACCTGGCCGCACTCCGCAAGGCGACCGCCGTCGAATACTGGTGGGACAACAACCGCAGCGCCAAGCGCTCGGTGCCCATATCCAACGGGTTGGCCGAGATAACCGACTTCGGCTCCACCCTGTCGCCGGGCGCCCACATCCTGTTCATGCAGGTGCTCAACACCGACGGCACCCGCGGCCCGATCAGCCAGTTCTTCGCCATGGGCGACGTAGGCGCACTCCGTCAGGCCTCGGTGGTGGAATACTGGTGGGACCATAACCGCTCGACCGCCATGTCGGTGCCCGTGACCAACGGACTGGCCGAGATAACCGATTTCGGCGCACCGCTCGGCCCGGGCCTGCACACGCTGTTCATGCAGCCCCTCTACACCGACGGACGCCGCGGACCCACCCACCAGCTGTTCGTGCCCGTGATTCAGGCAAAAAAAGACGCCGCCGGATTTGAATACTGGCTCGACGACCTCTACGACAGCCGCACCTTCCTCGCCACCGAAAGCGGCGAGGCATCGTTCACCATCGACCTGCAGGACACCGACCCCGGCATACACCTGCTGTCGGTGCGCCCGCTGATGAAAGACGGCTCGCATGGCGCGCTGTGGCAGCGAATCATCGTCAACACCCCCAGGCAGACCGCCCGCGTGGCCGCCTACCGCTATTCAATCAACAACGTAACCGGCACCGTGCCCGCGCAACAGCCCTGGACACCCGACCAAGTTCTGACGCTGCCCTTGCCCGAGACCGACGCCCTGTGCGATCCCGCCTCGGGCCGCTTCAAGACCGACGGCAACCGCCTGTCGCTGATGGCCGGCCTCGGCACCACCATAGTGCTGACGCCGATACTCGAGAGCGGACAACCGTTGGCCCCCATCACCGAGACCGTCGACCTCGACGGCTCGATTGACCGCACGGCCATACCGCTGGCCATGAACCGCAAGGTGGCGCTGACCACTCCGCGCGGCGAGCTGTACGAGGCCGTCGTGATGGAGTTTGACGACGTCGCTCCCGCCTATCTGCGTCCCTCGGCCGCATGCAGCCTGCGCATCCTCGACGCCAACGGCGCCGATGTCGTGGCGCTACAGGCCGCGGCAGGCGAGACCGTGTCGTTCCTCCACAAGTCGACGAAGTATTTCGCCGTGGTACATCATGCCGACGACGCTGCTCCTGCCGAAATCGACCTAAAGCTCATGGCGCTGCCAAACCGCGTGCCCGCGCCTTCGATAGCCTTCGAGGCCGGAACCGTCACCCTCGGCTGCGACGACCCCGAAGCCACCATACGCTACACCCTCGATGACTCCGAGCCGACGGCGGAAAGCGCCGAATACACCGGTCCGTTTGACATCGACCGCAACTATCCCATCCGCGCCATCGCCACGGTGGGCGACATGGACGATTCGGACATCGCCCGCCACGAGCCGGCATATTTCCGCGTCGAACCCATGATGATGAGCTACAACGGACGCTACCTCACACTGACCAACCCGCGCGAGGGTGCTGAAATCAAATACGCCCTCGACGGCGGCGAGCCCACGACCTACTCAGGCATAATCGACCTGCCCGGCATAAGCGCGGTGACGGCCCACGCCGAATACCCGTACCTGCTCGACAGCGAGGAACTCAGCTTCACACCCGAGTACCATTATGACGGCACCTCCGCCACCTTGACGGCATCCGGACGCCTGGCCGACGCCTTTGAATGGAGCGGAACCGACGCAATTGAATCGCTGGCGGTCAACGGCAACGTGAACGACGCCGACTTCGCCACCATGCGCTCAATAGCCTCGCTGAGGTCGCTCGACCTAAGCGGCGCCACTCCCGACGGGGCATCACTGCCCGCCGGAGCCCTGGCCTCGACCGCCCTGCACACCGTGTCGCTGCCCGCGGCCCTGACCGGCGCCGGAAACGGCATCGTGCGCGACACCCCCCAGCTCACCTCGCTGCGCTGGAACACCAGCACGCCGCTGACCGCCGCCATGCTCGCCGAACAGGGCAACCCCAACCTACTGGTGTATGTGGCCGACAAGGGCCTCGCCCCCACCAGCCAGCGCAACGTGATTGACGGCGGGCTCCACTCCGACCTGCTGCAGCTCTCGGCAGGCTATCCATTCGAGTGTCCCGAGAGCTTCACGGCGGCCAAGGCATCCTACACCCGCACCTTCGGCATGACTTCGGGCATGGGCGAATGTGCCGGCTGGGAAACCATCACGCTGCCGTTCAACGTCAACAGCTTCACGATGAGCGACACCGGCACCGAATGTGCGCCGTTCGCCACCGACGGCAGCTACACGCTGCGTCCGTTCTGGCTCTACGCCCTCGATGAGAACGGCTGGCGCGCAGCCTCGACCATCCTGGCCCACGAGCCCTACATAATCTCGCTGCCCAACAACGACGCCTACATTGACGGCTGGAGCCTCAGCGGCCCCATGACGTTCGCAGCCGAGAACGTAAGAATCGAGGCCACCGAACCGATGCCGTCGACCAACGGCCTGCGCACGCTCACACCCAGCTTCCGCGGCGAGAACGCCGACGGAGCGCTGTATGTGCTCAACGCCTATGACGACAGCGGCGAATATGCGCCCGGCTCGGTGTTCCTGCCCGGATGGGGCGACGTCAAGCCGTTTGAATGTTACTTCACCGCCAAGGACTCGCCGCAGCGCATCTCGATTTTCGGCGACATCCTCGGGCTGGAGGCCGTGTTCGGCGACCGCGCCGGGGGCAGCCTCGTATGCCGCGTTGAGAACGGCGCGCTCTATGTGCTGAGCGACCGCGACCGCACCGTGAGGGTGGTCAACACCACGGGTGCCGTGGTGCGCACCGCCAGTCTCACCGCCGGCGAGGAAGCCCGCATCGACGGCCTCGTGCACGGATTCTACATGGTGGAAAACATCAAGATCTGCATAAGATAATCACAATAACCCGGCGGGAGGCCGGAGGGGCACAATCACTGCGATTTCCTGACTTCAAACCCCAGCCCTCCGACCTCCCGCCATTTTTTTAAGTGAGTGAACGAAATTATAAACCAATCCTATGAAGAAAATCCTTACTCTTGCAATGGCTGCCACGACAGCGATGGCGATGAACGCCGAAGTATATCTCGTGGGCAACTATGACCTCGACGACCTTTCCGCAAGCTGGTCGCCTGAAAACGCCGTGGCCTTGACCCGCACCACAGCGGGCTGGGAAACCACACTGAATATCCAGACTTTCAAGATTTCGACCGCCGGAGCGGACGACTGGATGTCGTTCAACGACTACGCCCTCACCGTCAGCCAACCGGTGATTTCCAAAAGCGACATAGGCCGGGCTCTCCGGCTCCAACCGCTCTATGACGACATAAACTTCGACCTGCCCTGGCGCGGCGACTGGCACATAGTGGTGTCGGCTGACTATTCAACCATCACCATGACCACCACCACTCCCGACCCCTCGACTATAACCACGGCCTACGTGCTCGGCGAGATGAACGACTGGACGCCGACCGACATGTGGAAGATGGAAACCACCGACGGCCGCACCTACACCTTCGTATGCGAGGGCGAGACTGCAATCGAGGCCGAGACCGAGTTCAAACTCGGCTCCCATAACTGGGCCGGTATAAACTATACAGTCGGAGGCCTCATAGACCCCGAATATTCACCCTATTACGTGGGTTACAACACGCTTCCACCGGTCAACATGTGGTTTGACGAGACCTTCACCGGCACCATAAAGCTCGTGCTCACCGGCGGCCTTACCGGCGACGCCGAAATCTCGTTCATACCCGCCGAAACGCCAACTCCCCCGACTCCCCCGACTCCTCCCGTGCCCGACCTCGAACTATTCATCTGCGGCAACTGGGATGACTCTGAAGGATGGGATCCCCTCAACCCGAAAGTGTTCGGAATCAATGCCGACGGCAATTATGAAATCACCATCGAAGGCTTCCAGTCGTTTAAAATATCATTGGCAAAGGGAATCGAAGATGATTACAGCCCATGGTATACGTTTGACGTATACGCGCTCACCAAAGACGGAAGTTCCATCATAAACGCCGACGAAGTGGGCCAACCCTTCGCTCTGGTTTACGGCTATGACAACATCAACCTCCCCTGGAAAGGCGACTGGACCATCGTGGTTGCCAATGACCTCTCAACCATGACGGTAACGACCACCACAGCTCCTCCCGCCGGATTCACACCAGCCTATGTAGTTGGCGAGATGACCGACTGGACCTTCCTGCCCGAGTGGGAAATGACCACCACCGACGGCATCACCTACACCATCGAGCTGTCGGGCGAACGCGCAATGGATGCCAATGTCGAATTCAAAGTCGCAACGCCCGGATATTCAGGCATCAACCACTCTGTATACGGTGAAATTTACTCATATGGCGTTGCCTATGAAGGACTGTATAACGTACAGGGCAACATGTGGTTCACAGAGCCCTTTACCGGCACCGTCCTGTTCCGCCTCACAAACGGCCTGCATAAGGACGGCGAGCTGGAGTTCCTCAAAGGCCAGGTTAACGGCATCGCCGGTGTGGAAGCCGACAACAACGGCGAGGTTGAGTATTACAACCTGCAAGGCGTGCGCGTGGCCAATCCTGAAAACGGCCTGTTCATCATGCGCCATGGTTCCGAAGTCAAGAAAATCGTGAAATAATATGCCGCACTCTCTCAAGCATATCCTCGTATTCGCCCTTGCCCTCCTTGCGTGCCTGCCGTCCGCAGCCGCGAGCAAGGAGGCCAAGGCCCGATACGAAGCCATCACGTCGGATTCCTCGCTGATTTTCGGCGAGGGCTTCGGCGCGACCAACGCCGCCGCCGACAAGGCCGCCCTGCTCAACCTCACGGGTAAAATCACCGTGACGGTACAGGGACAGACCGAAATGACCGAGCAGCAGACCGACACCGACGGCCAGCTCGAATCATCGTCGACATTCTCGTCGATGGTCAAAAGCTATTCCGGCGCCACACTCAACAACGCCGAGTATCTGCTGATGGAGGACTCGCCCCAGTTCCATGTGGTGCGTTACATGAAACGCAGCGACATGGAGGCCATCTTCACCCGGCGCGCCGACCGCGTGGCCGACTATGTGCGCTCGGCCATCCGCGCCGAGGAAAAAGCCAAGGTTGACGACGCGCTCAAATATCTCAACCGCGCCTACATCCTTCTCCACAGCCTGCGCGACCCCAACGAAATCAGCATGGACATCGACGGCGAAAACCGCCTGCTGGTGAACTTCATTCCCGAAAAGATGAAGGAAATCTGCGGCAAGGTGAAAATCGGCATCGCCGGGGTCAAGGGGCAGCTCGGCGAGGTTGTCGACCTGGCCGTCACATACGACGGACGTCCCGCCACCAGCCTCGACTTCACATATTTCGACGGACGCAACTGGAGCGGAATATATAGCGCCAAGGACGGACGCGGCGAGCTCGACCTCAGCGACCCGTCGAAGCTGGAGAAACTCCAGATCAACATCGAATATGAATACCGGGGCGAGTGCAACAGCGACAAGGAACTGGCGCCGCTGGTCGATGCCTTCCCGGGGCTGCCGGTGCGCAACTCCTACGTGACCCTCAGCGACAAGGCCGACCTCAAGGTTGACCGCAAGGCCCGCAACGAGTTCAACAAATTCGTCGGCGACGCGGCCAAGGACGGCGTTGCAGCACTCGGGTCAAAGGACGCCGCGCCCTACTCGGCCGCCGTGGAAAGCATCATCAAGGCCGTGAGCTTCGGCAATTATGACAACGTGCGCGACCGGTTCACCGACAGCGGATGGGAAATGTTCCAGTCGCTGCTGAAATACGGCAAGGCCCGCATCGTAGGCAAGCCTGAATATTCGTTTCATCCCATGGGCGAGCGAGTGGTGTGCCGCAGCGTGCCGATGAGCTTCGATTTCCCGTCGAGCGGGCGCAAGTTCATCGAGGACGTGACGTTCACCTTCGGCACCGAAGGTAAGGTGGAATCGCTCGCGTTCGGGCTCGGCAACGTGGCCCGCACCGACATATTCTCGCAGGGCGGCGACGCGTGGACAGACCTCACGAAAATGACCATAGTCACCTTCCTCGAAAACTACAAGACAGCCTTCGCCCTGAAACGCCGCGACTACATCGAGAGCATCTTCGATGACAACGCCTACATAATCGTGGGACATGTCGTAAAGAAAATGGTGCAGACCGACCGCGGTGACGGGCGATATGAACTGACCGAACAGCAAGACGTGAACTATGCCAATAAAAGCAAGCGCGAATACATGGAAAACCTCCGCCGCAGCTTTGCCGCAAATGAGTTCATCAACGTGCGATTCGCCGACAACGACGTGATGAAGGCCGGATATGGCGGCGAGACGTTCGGAATACAGATCAAACAGGAATACAACTCGTCGAACTACGGCGACATGGGCTACCTGTTCCTGCTCGTTGACCTCAACGAACCCGACCGTCCCGTAATCCAGGTGCGCACGTGGCAACCCGACCGCAATCCCGACCTTACGCCCAACCTGCCGAAATCAAGCCGCGACTACGGAATTTTCTCCACCGCATCGTTCAACTGATCATATGCCCGTCCACTTTATAAGGCCGTAGAGGCGTCCCGCGCCGCGGCCTCCCGAGAGTGTCCAGCGGTAGAACAGCCGCCACAGCCAGCGGCGAGGCAACGGCGTGCGGGCCATTATCGGCTCGACGACCGGGGCAGCCTCCGACTCCTCGCGGGTCCAGTTTGCGGCAAGTATTATAGTTTCCAAATCTGCCCAGTGCCTTCGGCACTGAGGCAGATTTTCTGCTATAGCCTCCATCGCCATCACCAGAGACGGCAGCCTGTCGGGTGAATTGCTGATAGAGACCTCCGATTCATAGGCGTCGACTGTCGGGCGGTCGCCGACCTTGTAGACCTTCGGGCGCGTGGCCAGCAATCGGTTGCCAAGCTCGACATCATCGGCCATGGCAAGCCCCTTGCGCCATCCCCCGACTCGGCGGAACAGCTCGGTTCGGGCCATGTAGCGTTGAGTGGCAAAGCTTGAATGGATGATGTTATTGTAGACGATGTCGCTCACGATAAATTGCTTCAAGGCACACTTGCCGGACACATAGTTGACAGCTATCGGCCAACCGACAATGTCGGCATCGGGGTGGGCGGCGATAAAATTCATAGCCCGCTCGACGTGGTCGGGGTGCATGATGTCGTCCGAGTCGAAAAACATGGTCCAGGCGGTGTCCGCCAGGGCCAATCCGGCGTTGCGGGCCGCACAAGCGCCGGGAGTTGGTTCGGAGATTACGGATACGCGCAGCCCGGGCGCCTCCACATCCCTTTTCCAGCGGGCGAGGACAGCCGCGGTGCCGTCAGTCGAATTGTTGTCGACCAACACGACATGGAGCGGACGCCAGGTCTGCTCGGCCACCGATGCAAGCGTATCAGCCACGGCATCGGCGCGGTTATAGACAGGGATTACTATCGTGAGAGCTTCATTCTGAGTAGACATATTCCATGATTTTGCAGGCCATCTCCGGGCGGAAATGGTAGTCGTCGAAGTAATGGTACGGATTGAGGGTGAGATAGCCGAGCGCCGGCTGGCAAAGCACATAGCGTTCGCCGAACAGGTCACGCAGGAAAGCGTCGTCGGCTGCGGCCGGAATCATGCTCTTGCGGTTTGGCACAACCACAAAACGATAGTCCGCGCCCATACGGCCAAGCACACCGGCGATGCGGGCGAGCGTCTGTTTAGCCGACGGTGTCAGCGCGGGCGCCATCGGCAGGCACGGCACCTTGAGCCCGGCCAGGCGGGGATGGGCGAGCATGAAAGAATCGGACAGCGCGGCCAGACTGTCGTTTTTCGCCGGCGCCGTCTCCTCGTTTGTGATGGGGTCGTAGTGGATGCCCTGGTATTTAGGATAAATTGTGTGTCCTTTCGGCCTCGCACCCACCAATTCGCAAACCCAGCCATTGAGATAAGCGCGCGAATACCATCCCGAAAACAGGCTCCAATGCGACACGGCCGCCTGGAAGCCGTCGGGAGCGATGACAGGCGCGGTCACGAACGGCAGGGCGCGGCGCGGCGCTGGAAATACGGACGGACCGACATCCCATTTCGTATCCCAGACAATCATCAGGTTGCGCACCCCGGCGTTTTCGGCAAGGAACTTTAAGGACAATTCCAACTGCTCCAGATCCATCGCAGAGGAATCGAAATGATAGGCCGCCGCGCCGTCGGGGAGAAAGCGCAGCCAGTCGTCAATGAGGAAATTTATTGACAGCGACGATCCCACCACAAACGAATCATAACGTATCGAGTCACGATTGTGTAGATACTGCAACGCCGTTATATTTCCCTTGTTTGAGACAACGCCGCCGGGCATCATGTCGTCATGCCACCTCAGCACCCGCATGGGATCGAATACGAGATACAGAACCACAAACGGCACCGACAGGGCCACCCACAGCAAAGATGCCTTCAGCACGAACCGCAGCGGGGAAACGGAAGCCATGGCGTCAGAACTGGAAATAAATGAAATCGCCTTCGGTGCCGAGCGCGCCGGTGGCAATGAAGAAATACAGCAGGGAATAGACCGCAAGCCTTACCCAGCGGCGGCGGGGCATGACTTCAAGGGCAAAGGAACGCGAGCGGGAACGCCATTCAACCCAAAGCATCACAGCGCCGAAAACATATCCCAAAAATGCCAGCAAATCGGGAATCAGCACTTTCGGAGCGGCTACACACCCCACGGCCAAAGCAACACACAGGGCGCCCAGAACGCGGTCAACACGGAAAGTGGTGCGAGCGAACAAATATCCGGCGCCAAGCATGAGGGCGAGCGTGACAGGTCCCACAAGCCAAAGGGATTTATAGAAATCCAACGCCTTGCCGACACTTTCGGCGCGGAAGAAAATGAACACCATTACGAACATGAAGAAAGTGAAAGCCACCTTCACCATGTCGCGGCGCGATGCCGGAGCATCAGTCACGGGACGGTATTTGCGGGCGCCGAGCATGGCTGCCACCACATACCAAACGCCGCACACCGCTCCCCAGGCCACAAACGACCAGTCGGCGCCATGCCACAGCCCCGAGAGAAGAAACACGGCCATGACATGCGCGTATTTGTTTCCACGGCGCGAACCGCCGAGCGGAATATAGACATACTCGGTGAACCACTGCATGAGCGAGCGGTGCCAGCGATGCCACAGCTCGATTGCATTGCGCGAGAAAAAGGGATAGAGAAAGTTGTCCATCAGGCGTATGCCGAGCAATTTCGCCGAGCCTTTCGCTATGTCGCTGTATCCCGAGAAATCACCGTAAATCTGCAAGGCAAATCCCACGGCCCCGACCATACACCAGAAGCCGTTGTGCAGCCCGACGTTTCCGGCATGGCTGTTATATGCAATATCGACCCAGAACGCCACCCCGTCGGCAACGACACATTTCTTGAACAATCCCCACAGAATCAGCCTCGCCCCCTCGACAGCCCCGGCATAATCCCAGCGGCGCGGTGTCAGGAACTGGGGCAGCAGCTGGGTGGAGCGCTCGATGGGACCGGCCACAAGCTGTGGGAAGAACGAAATGAACACGCCGAAGGCCACGATGTCGCGTGTCGGGGCTATGCGCCCCTTGTAGACGTCCACCGAATAGCTGATTGCCTGGAAGGTATAGAACGATATTCCCACAGGCAGCAGAACCTCGACGGTGAACCAGTCGAGCTGATAACCGAACACGGCAAAAAGCCGGCGCAGGTTGTCGCCGAAAAAGTCGAAATATTTAAATCCGCACAGTATCAGGAGATTCACCACCACACTCAGCGTTGTCCACGCCTTCCGGTGGGTCTGGGGCAGCGCGCAGCCGAACGCCAGCAAGGTCGTAAGGGCGATGAGGCCGAGAAAGCGCCAGTCCCACCAACCGTAAAACACATAGCTCGCGGCAAGCAGGAACACGTTCTGCGCCTTGAAACTGCGGCCCAGCGCGAGCCAGTAGACGAGGAACACAACCGGCAGGAATAACGCGAATGTCAATGATATGAACGACATAATATCAGCTAATCAATCTGTGAAGCTCTGTTGGTATATACAAAATCCATCACCTTTTCCAGGATACGCGGCCGCAGGTGATAGCCCTCGGCAAAGTAATTGTAAGGGTTTCGGCAGATGTATGTCATGTAGGGATGGGTCAGCACATAGCGGTCGCCGAAAGCGCGGCGCATTATGGTTTCGTCGTGGGGCGAAGGTATTTTATTCATATTGCTCGGAACCATCACGAAGTAATAGTCCGTGCCCAGTGAATCGAGTTTCGCGCCGACTTCCATTATATATTCGGCCTGACACCTGTCGATATGGTCTTCGGTTAACGCGGAATAAACGTATGTCACATCCTCGAAAGCCTTACGTGGATAAAGCCTCAGCAAACTGTCCGAAGAATTTTGCCTGATGGAATCGGCAACGGTGCGGCATATTTCATTTATCTCATTATCAACATCATGTGAATATTCCATCTTGACAGCACGGGGCGTTTTCACTTCACCCCGTGCCTTCGAGCCCAATTTAATATTTGAAATCCAATCGTTCATAAACGGGCGCCCATACCAATTGCTGAAAAACATGTAGTGGGTAGCTATCTTCTCTGACCAATCCCTTTCAACGGCCGGAGGCGTCCGATATGGAGCCTCGTCAAGATATTGCCAGTCAAACGCCATCCAGTCCCAGACAATCAGCGCATTTTTCAACTCAGCCTTTGATGCCAGATAATCAATTATCTGCCCCAGTTCCCTAACATCCAATGCCGAACAATCGAAATGGAAAGGGCGCGCGCCCTCCGGCAGATACCTCAACCAGTGCTCCACCGGGTAATACATCGACAGCGATGAGCCTATGATAAACGAATCGTAATGCCTGTCGGGATTGAAATGCTCGAAATTAGCCACCGAAACCACGCCACGGTTGGAGCAATATCCCCCAGGCATCATATCCTCCCTCCACCTGAACATTCCAAGCGGGTCAACAGCAAGATAAATCCCGGCCATAAGCCCGAAAACGGCAAACCACAAGGCCGCCGCTCTCGCAAAAAACGCAAAGGGGGATTTAGAAGACATATGTAAGCGAGCGGAATTAGCACTTGCAAAGTTACGCATTATTTGGCGAGTCGGCAAATAATGCGTAACTTTGTAATAATGAATATCAGTTTGAAATCGCCTTTCAACGACAACGTTGAAAAACCATACATACTCGCCGGGCCTTGCAGCGCCGAGTCGCGCAGTCAGGTCATGGACACCGCCCGGCAGCTTGCCGACGGCGGTATAAAGATATTCCGCGCGGGAGTTTGGAAACCCCGCACGCGCCCCGGAGGGTTCGAGGGTGTGGGACTTCCAGCCCTTGACTGGCTTGCCGAGGTCAAAGCCACCACCGGCATGGCCGTCGCAACCGAAGTCGCCACCGCTGCCCACTCCGACGCATGTATCCGGGCCGGAATAGACATCCTATGGATTGGCGCGCGCACATCGGCCAATCCGTTTGCAGTGCAGGAAATCGCCGATGAGCTGTCGCGCCATTCCGACAAGCCCGCTCTGTTGGTCAAGAACCCCGTGAGCCCTGACCTCAACCTGTGGATTGGCGCGATACAGCGGCTTTATGAGGCAGGGGCCGAACGCATCGGAGCCGTCCATCGGGGCTTCTCATCCTACGGCGAACCCCTCTACCGCAACCGTCCCCACTGGAGCATACCGTTCGAGCTGCGCCGCTGCGTGCCGGGCATCACGATGCTGTGCGATCCCAGCCATATAGCCGGGCGCCGCGACCTTGTCGAAGAAGTTGCCCGCAAGGCGATGGCTATGGATTTCGACGGCCTGATAATAGAAAGCCACTGCCATCCCGCCGAAGCCCTCAGCGACAGCGCCCAGCAGCTCACCCCCGCCGAACTCCTCGACATGCTCACTCGATTGGGACGCCACACAACCGGCACATCCGATGCCGAACTCGACGGGATGCGCGAGCGGATAGACCGCCTTGACGAATCCCTGCTCTCCATTCTCGCCTCGCGCATGGAGCTGTCGGAAGAAATAGGCCGGTACAAAAAAATCCACGGCATGTCCGCCGTGCAGCCCCACCGCTACAACGCCCTCATGGATACACGCGTGTCTGAAGGCGAGCGGATTGGTCTCAGCCCCGACTTCCTTCGGCAGATTCTCAGCGCCATACATGAGGAATCGGTAAAACGCCAACTTGCCATATTGAGCGGTAAAACACAGGAATAATCGGCAAATTTCACCTTTCCGTCGTTTTTCTTTGGAAATTTGACAAATTGCCATTACCTTTGTACGTCACCAATCAAACCAATACAACACATAATACTATATAGAATGAAAAAACTGCTAACCTGCGGTGCCTTTCTCCTTGCTGCGGCAGCCCAAACCTTGCTGGCCGTTCCCGCGCGCCGCGATGTTGTCAAGACTGTCGAACAGCCAGACGGCACACTTCTCGAAGTACGACAAATAGGCGATGAGCACGCCCATTGCTATGTAACCACCGATATGGTGCCCGTGCTACGCGATGACGCGGGGCGCTACTGCTATGCCACGGTAGATGCCTCGGGCAACGCCGTAGCCTCGACAATAATGGCACGCAACGTGGAGCTGCGCTCCGCCTCTGAAAAGGCCTTCATTCAGGCGGCCGACATAAACAGCCTCAGCGCAAAGGTGCTCAATTCAAAAAAATCTGCACGCCGTATGTCGGCGCCGTCCCGCGTCAACCAGTCGAGCGGCCTCGGCCTCAACAGCGCCCTGTTTCCCCACATGGGCGACGTACACGCCCTTGTTATTCTCATTGAATACTCCGACGTCAAATTCCGCACACCCAATGCAGGCGAATACTACAAGCGCTTCCTGAATCAAGAAGGATTCAGCGAGCACGGCGGCACAGGCTCGGCCCGCGACTATTTTATCGCGTCATCAAGCGGTCAGTTCACTCCAACTTTCGACGTCTACGGACCCGCCACCCTCGACAAAACCCGCGCATATTATGGCGAGAACACCTCGCCAGGCAATGACGCCCGTGCTGCCGAAATGGTGCGCGACGCATGCCTAAAACTCGACGGACAAATTAACTTCGCCGACTACGACATCAACAACGACGGCGAGGTGGACAACATCTATGTTATATACGCCGACCAGGGCGAAGCGTCGTTCGGACCGGCTGAATCCATCTGGCCCCATCAGTGGCAGCTTGCCGGCGAAGGGCTCACACTCACACTCGACGGAAAGAAAATCGACCATTACGGATGCTGCAACGAATATGACCAGACAAAACCCTCGGGCATCGGCACGTTCTGCCATGAGTTCGGCCACGTCATGGGACTTCCCGACCTCTACTCCACCGGCAACGCTGCGGCAACCTACGCCACCCCCCACTCGTGGTGCATCATGGACTACGGCTCGTATAACAACGACGGCCGCACCCCACCCTCCTATTCCATCTACGAGCGCAATGCAATGGGCTGGATTGACCCGACCGTAATCAACGGACGCAACACCATCTCGCTCGACAACATCCATGATTCAAACCAGGGATGCATAATCAACACCACCAACCGCAACGAATTTTTCCTCTTTGAAAACCGTCAGCAAACCGGCTGGGATACCTACCTCCCCGGCCACGGCATGCTTGTATGGCACATCGACTATAACGAGAACATATTCAACAAGAATGTCGTCAACGACAACCCCAACCATCAGTATGTAGACATCGAGGAAGCCTGCGGATACGCAAGCGCAGGTTCCGAAACCGCATTGTCGCAATATCCCTTCCCCGGACCACTCGGAAAGACTGAATTTACCGACGACACCCGCCCCTCCATGATGACATGGGCCGGACAGAAAATGAAACTGCCCATCACCGAAATCACTGAAAAAGACGGCGTCATCACTTTCAACGTATGCGGCGGACGCATAGAACTTGACCGCCCCGAAGCTAAGATTGAAAAAGAAACCGACGGCGGCTTCACCATCAGCTGGGAACCCGTAGACATGGCACTGTCTTACAATGTCAACGTCTTCACCAAAGACGAAGCCGGAGCTATGGCCCTCCATCCCGAATATGTTGACTTCAACGTCGAGGGAACCTCGTGCGAAGTTTCGCGCCTCGACCCGGAAACCACCTACTACGCCACCGTGACCGCGGTTCATGACATATTCCTTTCCGAACCTTCGGAAGAAGTAAGTGTCCTTACAGGCACCCTGCCATTCGACCTTCTCGTTCCGAAAGCCGACAAGACCCGGCTCGACGGCGATTCATTTACAGCTTCATGGCAGCCCATTGATGGCGCGTCGGAATATCTCCTGACCGTGACTTCCGACATATTCACCACCGGTGAGACTGAAGTCGCCGACTTCGGCACCCCCGGCGAAAACGCCCTCGTTCTTCCCGAAGGATGGACCACCACCGGCTCGCAGCAGCGCACGGCTTCATATTGCGGAGAGGCCATCCCGGCCCTGAGGTTCTCGGCCGACAAGCAGGAACTCGTCACCCGCATGTACGACATGCCGATCATCGGACTGAAATTCTTCTACCGCGGCACAAGTTCAACCAAGAACTCGCTCGACATTGACGGCCTGACCTCGGAAGACGGACAATGGGAAAACCTTTTCGTCATCAATCCCATCCCCAAGGACGGCGAGACTGTTGAATTCAATGAAATCCCCGACGGTATCCACCAGATCCGCGTGGTGTTCCACCGTTCCACCGGTACTTTCTGCATCGATGACTTCGCCGTAACGACCGGCGCCACCACCCAGGAAATATTCGGCGACTACGATTCCCGCGCCATGGGCAACGTCACCTCGCATGTTGTCTCAGGCCTTCCCGCCGGCACACAGGAATGTTGGTACACCGTCCAGGCCAAATCTGCCGACGGCACCCTCTCGCTCAAATCCACACCCGTCCGCGTCACCACCGAACTCCTCGGGGTAGACGACATCGACGTGGACAACAGCGCTGATGCTCCCGCCGAGCTCTACAACCTTCAGGGTGTGCGCATCAACGGCTCACCGGCTGCCGGCATCTACATCCGCCGCACAGGCGCCAAAGCCGAAAAGATCATCATCCGCTAACATCCATCTCCCACAAAGCAATCGGGCCGCGAATCTGACGATTCGCGGCCCGATGTGCGTTTGGATATTCCCGATGGCTTATTTGCCTGCGAGCTCCATGCCTTTGGCGATGGCCTGCTCGTTAAGCGGGATGAGGTGGTGGTGACGCTCGGGGAGAGTCTTGCGCAGGGCCTTCACCACGGCGGCGGTGTCGACCACGGGACGCTTGGCCAGCAATGCTCCGAGCAGAATCATGTTGTAGGTCTTGGTGTTGTTCATCTCGATTGCAGCCTCCATAGCATCGACGGGAACGATGGTGATGTCGGTGCGGGTGGGCAGGTGATGAATACCCGAGGGGTCGTAGATGAGGGTTCCACCGGGTTTCACCTTGCTCTCGAATTTGTCGAGACTCTGCTGGTTGAGGATGACGGCTGTGTCAAACTCATCGAGCACGGGCGACGAGATGGGCGCGTCAGACAGGATTACGGTGACGTTGGCCGTGCCGCCGCGCTGCTCGGGACCGTATGCGGGCATCCAGGTCACTTCGAGGTCGTTCATGAGACCGGCATAGGCAAGAATTTTGCCCATCGACAGCACGCCCTGGCCGCCGAAACCTGCTATGATGATTTCTTCTTTCATTGCTTATACATTTTTAAGGTCACCCAGGGGGTAACGTTCAAACATGTGTTCCACCATCCACTCGTTGCTCTTGGCGGGCGAGAGCTTCCAGCCGGAATTGCAGGTCGAGACAACCTCGACCACCGACGTGCCCTTGCCGTCGAGGGCGTTCTGGAAGGCCTTCTTGATGGCAGCCTTGGTCTTGCGCACGGCGGCGGGAGTGTGCACGGCCTGACGGGTCACATAGCATGTGCCGTCGAGCGGCGCGAGCAATTCGGTGATGCGCAGGGGATAGCCGTTGAGGTCGGCACGGCGTCCGTAGGGAGTGGTGGCGGTCTTCATACCCAGAAGAGTGGTCGGAGCCATCTGTCCGCCGGTCATACCGTAGATGCCGTTGTTGATGAATATGATTGCGATGTTCTCGCCACGGTTGGCGGCATGGATTGTCTCGGCGGTGCCGATTGCGGCAAGGTCGCCGTCGCCCTGATAGGTGAACACCAGGCGGTCGGGATTGAGACGGTGGAGCGCGGTGGCAACGGCGGGAGCGCGGCCATGGGCTGCCTCAACCCAGTCGACGTCGATATAGTTATAAGCAAACACCGCACAGCCCACGGGCGCAACGCCGATGGTCTTGTCCTCGAGGCCCATCTCGTCGATGAGCTCGGCAATGATGCGGTGCACTACGCCGTGGGAGCAACCCGGGCAGTAGTGGGTGTTTCGCTCGTCGAGCAGACGCGGACGTGCGTAAACTTTATTTTCGGGTTTGATGATTTCTTCGGGTGTCATATTGGCGTAGAATCAGCTAAGTTCGGGAAAATGTTGTTTGAGGGCGTCGAGCACTTCGTTGGGGTTGGGAATCATGCCGCCCATACGGCCGAAGTGGTAAACAGGCACGCGGCCGTCGACTGCGAGGCGCACGTCCTCAATCATCTGACCTGCGTTGAGCTCGACAACGAGCATGCCTTTTACTTGCTCGCTGAGGCGGGCGATTTCCTTGGTGGGGAAAGGCCACAGGGTGATGGGACGCAGCAGACCAATCTTGATGCCCTTTGCACGGGCGTCCTCGATAGCCTTGAGGCAGATGCGGGCCACGGTGCCGAATGCCACGATCAGATATTCGGCGTCTTCGGTGTAATATTCCTGGAAACGCACTTCCTTTTCCTGAATTTCGGCGTAGGTGCGCTGGAAACGATGGTTGTTTTCCTCCATCTTAGGCGAGTCCATCTCGAGCGATGTCACGATATTTCGGTGACCGCGGCCGTTCTTGCCGGTAACGGCCCAGGGGCATTGCTCGGCGATTTCGGCATCGGTACGGCGCGGACGGAACGGCGGGAGCACCACCTTCTCCATCATCTGGCCTACGATACCGTCGGCGAGAATCATGGCCGGAGTGCGGTACTTGAACGCGAGGTCAAGGCCAAGGCCCACGAAGTCGGCCATCTCCTGCACGGTCGCGGGCGAGAGCACGATAAGGTGATAGTCGCCGTGGCCGCCACCCTTTGTGGCCTGGAAATAGTCGGCCTGCGAAGGCTGGATTGTGCCGAGGCCAGGGCCGCCGCGCATTACGTTTACGATGAGCGCGGGGAGTTCTGATGCGGCGATATAGCTGATGCCCTCCTGCTTGAGGCTGACGCCGGGCGACGAAGATGATGTCATCACGGCCTTGCCCGAGGCGGCGCCGCCATACACCATGTTGATTGCAGCCACTTCACTTTCGGCCTGCAGCACTACCATGCCGGTGGTTTCCCAGGGCATTTCATCCTCGAGGGTTTCAAGCACCTCGCTCTGGGGAGTGATGGGATAGCCGAAATAGCCGTCGACGCCGTAGCGGATGGCAGCGTGGGCTATCGCCTCGTTTCCCTTCATAAGTCTTACTTCTTCTTCCATGTGTCAAGTAGTTTTTAAGGGTTAGGCAACATCACTCGGTACACCTCGATGCATCCGTCGGGACACACCATCGCGCAGGATGCGCAGCCGATGCAGGCGTCGGGATTGGCAGCGAAGGCAAAATGGTAGCCGCGGTCGTTGACTTCTTTGGGCTGGAGCAGCAGCACATCGGTCGGACAGGCCACAACGCAAAGGTCACACCCCTTGCAACGGGCATCGTCGATCGTAACCGCTCCTTTAACTTTAGCCATATTCAGTAATTTTAAGGTTAGGTAAGAGTCTTTTTGATTGGCTGAACCCTGACGCAAGCAGCTTAGGATTCATTTCGCAAATGTAGCACAAATTTCCCCGAAATCCAATATCCCCGCTTAAAAAAAACGCCAAACCTGCTTTACAACATAAGTTTTAAAGCCGGGGCCGCTCATGCTCCAAGCGATTGCATTTCGACGAGACGGCGATAATGGCCGTTGAGCGCCATTAGTGAATCGTGGGTGCCGCGCTCGACGATGCGCCCTTCGTGAAGCACACAGATAAGGTCGGCGTTGCGGATGGTTGAGAGGCGGTGGGCGATGACCACGGTGGTGCGGTCGCGCATGAGGCGTTCGAGGGCCTGCTGCACCAGCTGCTCGCTTTCCGAGTCGAGGGCCGATGTGGCCTCGTCAAGGATGAGTATCGGCGGGTTCTTTAGAATGGCACGGGCTATGCTGATGCGCTGGCGCTGGCCACCCGAAAGGCGGCACCCGCGGTCGCCGATATTGGTGTCGTAGCCGTTCTCCGATGCCTCGATGAATTCATGCGCGTTGGCAATGCGGGCGGCCTCGACCACCTGTTCCATAGTGGCCGAAGGGACGCCGAATGTTATGTTGTTGTAGAACGAGTCATTGAAAAGGATGGCCTCCTGGTTGACGTTGCCCATCAGCGAGCGAAGGTCGGCAACACGCAGGTCGCGGATGTCGGTGCCGTCGATGCTGACCGACCCGGCGGGCACGTCGTAGAACCGCGGCAGGAGGTCGGCCATAGTTGTCTTTCCCGAACCGCTCTGCCCCACCAAAGCCACCGTGGAACCGGCGGGTATGTGCAGGTCGATGCCATGTAGCACCTCACGGTCGCCATAACTGAAACTTACGTCCTTGAAATCAATCGAGCTTTCGACATTGGGCAGCGGACGGGGCGAGGCCGGATCGGCGATTGGATTGGGAGTGTTGAGAATTTTGTCTACACGCTCCATCGACGCGAGACCTTTCTGGATGGCATATGCAGCCTTCGACAGGTCCTTGGCCGGATTTATGATGCTGTAGAATATCACCATATAATAAATGAAGTCGGCGGCGTTCATGGTGGAATGGCCGTCGAGAATGAGCGAGCCGCCAAACCACAGGATTATCGAGATTGCCACCGTGCCGAGAAATTCGCTCATCGGATGGGCCAGCGACTGACGACGGGCCACGCGGTTGGAGATGGCATAGAACACCTGGTTCTCGGCATGGAAACGGCCCTTCACCTTTTCCTCGGCATTGAAGGCCTTTATGATGCGGAGGCCGCCGAGTGTCTCCTCGATATTGGACATGAGCGTCCCCCACTGGTTCTGGGCCTCGAGCGAACGGCGCTTGAGGCGTTTACCGACACGCCCCATCACCATGCCGGCCAACGGCAGAAGTATGAACACGAACAGCGTAAGCTGCCATGAGATCATTATCATCGTGCCGAGACACACGATTATCATTACAGGGTTCTTAAACATCATGTCGAGCGACGCCATGATGGAGTTTTCAATCTCTGCGACATCGCCGCTCATGCGCGCCATCACGTCGCCCTTGCGTTCGGAAGTGAAAAACGAGATGGGAAGAGCCGTGATTTTGTCGTACACAAAGTTGCGTATGTCGCGCACGATACCCGAACGCAGCGGGATAATGAAATATGAGCTGAGAAAAGTGGTGCCGGTCTTCAGTCCCGTCATTATCACGAGGGCCACAGCCAGTATGGCCAGCGTTGCCGACGGGCCGAATCGGTCGATACATTCCTGCGTGTAATAATAGAAATTATTGGCAGCCACGTCTTTGAGAGATGCCGAGCCAAGCGGCATGAACTCGTAGGTGGCCTCCTTTATCTTGAACAGAATCTCAAGAATCGGAATAATAAGCGCGAACGAAAACAGGGTCAGCACCGCCGCCAGGAAATTGAAGAGGATGTTGAGGGCGAGATATTTTTTGTAAGGCGGAACAAAGCGCCGCAGTATCTTGGCAAATTCTTTCATTAGAAATGTCGATGATTGGAGCTGCAAAATTAGCTATTTTTCCTTTATCGAGGTGTTAAATAAACCCAACTTCAAGGTTTTTAATGGAAATGTTGCTACCTTTGCGGAGATTTTTGCCAATCGCAACCGCATTGAGAAAGTTTCTGCTTTATATATTAGCACTTGCGCTTATTCCCCAGCTTGCCGTGGCCGTCATGGGTGACGGTGAGCCGGAGGTGGATTTATTGCCGGAGGTGTTGAATATGGCACAGGATGCGGTCATGACCGACTCAATGTCAGATTCGGCATCCATCCCGGCGACTGCGCCTGTGATGCGTCCCGACACTTTTGTGCCAAGGATGAGGCCAGTGGTGCAAAAAGCCGACCTTGACGCCCCGGTTGACTTCTCATCGGTCGACTCAATGGTAATCATCCGCCGAGATTCCGCGTTCATGTACGGCAGCAGTTCAGTGCAATACGGAGACATCAAGCTCGACGCTGCCAACATTGAGCTTGATCTGGCCAACTCAACGGTTTATGCCGTCGGCGTGCCCGACTCTTTGGGCGAGACCATTGGCAAGCCGGTCTTCAACGAAGGCGGGTCGGAATACGAAGCCGGCACGATGCGCTATAATTTCAAGACCCAAAAAGGCTTCATCACCAATGTAGTCACCCAACAGGGCGAGGGCTATCTAACAGGCGGACAGACTAAGAAAGATGAGAACGGCGACTATTACATCAAGAACGGCCGCTACACCACCTGTTCCGACCACGACTGCCCGCACTTCTATTTCAACGTGACCAAAGGCAAGATGCACCCTGGCAAGAACATCGTGACCGGGCCAGCCTACATGGTGCTGGCGGGGCTGCCGCTGCCGCTTGCCGTGCCGTTCGGATATTTCCCGTTCACCGACGACTATGCCTCAGGCATCATCTTCCCGTCGTTCGGCGACGATTACCAGCGCGGTTTTTACCTGCGCGACGGCGGTTATTACTTTGCCATCAACGACAACATCGACCTGGCGCTCACCGGCGAAATCTACACAAAGGGCTCCTGGGGCCTCTCGGCGCAGTCGACCTACGCAAAGCGCTACAAATACTCGGGCAACTTCAACATATCCTACCTGAAATCAATCTACGGCGAGAAGGGCTCGCCCGACTATTCCGCCCAGACCAACTTCCAGGTGCTGTGGAGCCACACCCAGGACTCGAAAGCCAACCCCAACATGAACCTGTCGGCCAGCGTGAACTTCACCACCTCGGGCTATTCGCGCAACGACCTGAACAGTTACTATTCATCGGCCTTCACCGAGAACACCAAGAGCTCGACCATCAACATGACCTACCGCTTCCCGCAGTCGAAGTGGTCGCTGTCCACAACCATGAACGTCACCCAGCGAACCCAGGACTCCACCCTGGCTGTGTCGTTCCCCAATGTAACCATCAACATGCAGCAGCTCTATCCGTTCAAGCGCAAGAAAGCTGCCGGCGACGAGCGATGGTACGAAAAAATCAAAATCAGCTATTCTGGCCAGTTCCAAAACTCGCTCACTGCCAAGCAGAACGAGTTTTTCAAAAAGAGCCTCATAAAAGACTGGCGCAACGGCATGCGCCACAACATCCCCATCTCGGCAACTTTCAACCTGCTCAACTACATCAACGTCACGCCGTCGATAAACCTCACCGACCGCATGTACACCTCCAAGGTGCGCCGGCAATGGGATCCCAACGCCTCAGCCGAAGTGTGCGACACATCCTACAGCCTCTACAACGTGTATGACTTCCAGGGCTCGGTGGCGCTCGACACAAAAATTTACGGATTCTGGCGCCCGCTGGGTTTCCTGAAGAAAAAAATATCGATGATACGCCACGTCATGACGCCCTCCATATCGTTCAGCGGCGCCCCCGACTTCGGTTCCAAGTTCTTCGGCTACTATGACGAGTACCAGTATCCCGATGCGAACGGCAACATGCAGACACGCCGATATAATCTGTTCCCCAACGCGTTGTTCGGAGTGCCGAGCGAGGGAAAAACGGGTACGGTCAGCTTCCAGCTCGCCAACAACCTCGAGATGAAAATGCGTTCCGACAACGATTCCATCGGTGAACGCAAAATATCGCTCATCGAGAACCTGTCGATAGGCCAAAGCTATAACTTCGCCGCCGACTCGCTCAACTGGTCGAACATCAACACATCGGTGCTGCTGCGCCTTACCAAAGGGTTCAACCTCAACCTCCAGGCGACGTGGGACGTGTACACCTATGCGCTCAACGCCAACGGCGCCCCGGTGCGTGTGAACAAACTGCGCATAAACTCCGGCAAGGGACTGGGACGTCTGTCATCAACAGGCACATCCTTTTCCTACACCTTCAACAACGACACCTTCAAGCGCAAGAAAAACAACGACAATAGCCAAACCGGCAACCAAAATAACAATTCAAACCGTTCGGGTGCCGAACATGACCGCGACGTGCAGGACGCCACAGACGGCGGCTCTACGGAGCTGACGCCAGATGGATATGTGCCATGGAGCGTGCCATGGAGCCTGACCCTGAACTATTCGATAGCATATGCTTACGGCTCGTTCAACAAGGAAAAAATGGAGTACGACCCGCGCATAACCCAGAATCTCAGTTTTTCAGGTTCGATACAGCCAACGAAAAACTGGAACTTCTCGTTCTCGGCATCGTATAATTTCGACACCAAACGCCTGGCCTACATGAACTGCAACATCTCGCGCGACCTGCACTGCTTCACCATGCGTGCATCTTTCGTGCCTGTAGGGCCATATAAAAGCTACTCGTTCAACATAGCCGTCAAGTCAGCAATGCTGTCTGACCTTAAATACGACAAACGTTCTTCCACGTCCAACGGTGTTACATGGTATTAAAAAGCATTATTTTCTAACATTTTTCCATTTCTTTTAGTTTTCTTTGGTTTTTGTGACTTTATTGTGTACCTTTGCCCTCGCAAAACGTCACAAAATACTTATGCTATGAAAAAGCTTCTTTTCCCCATTATGGCCACAGCGATGATAACTGTGTCCCACACTGCAACAGCCCAGGGACAAGCCGCCGGAGATGACTCTCCAACCATCGCGTCAAGTTCTGGAAACCGAATCTTCTATGGATTCAATCTCGGCTCAGCCGAATGGGCGGATGAAAACGGAAAAACTTACGACTGCGGTTTCGTGTCCTATCCCTTCGACCTGTCAGAGAAAGGCACCGTTCATCGCTCCTATCTCTCGGAACCTACGGTCGGCGCATTTGCGGGATGCGGAAAAGACGGCATCCTATACGCCGCGCTCTACGAGTACACCCAGTCTCCTACACCGACCGACTTCGTCGCCTACAACACATACAACGGCGTCCTTGAAATTGTCGGCAAGTGGAATCCTGAAAAGTCAAACTTCAAGCCTCAGGACATGACTTATGATCCTGTCAGCGGCAAAATCTACGCCATGGGATTTGGCGACGGTGATGGGGGCCTGTATGAAGTGGACGTAACAACAGCCACGTTCACAAAAGTATGCAGCACCAATGTCGGCGGCCTCATCGCGGCAGACGCCAAGGGCACGCTTTGGGTAATGAACTCGAGCGGCATGCTCTATACCCTTGCCACAGACGAAAACGGCAATTTCACAGGACGTGGCATTCCCGTGTGTGACACCGGGCTGGAGGGCATGCTTTTCAACCAGACGATGGAATTTGACCACACCACCGGACTGCTCTACTGGGCATCCTGCACCTACACCCATCCCCTGGGAGCCGAAAATGTATATCTTCAGGAACTCAATGTGAGCGACATCGAGAACGTGACCATCAAGGAAGTTGGCCGCGTCGGAATCCTGTCGCGCCTCGTCGGCATGTATATTCCATCGGCCGAAAGCCTTGATGCGCCGGCAGCTCCCACCAACATACGCAGCACTCCGGGAGAAAACGGCACACTCGAGGCCCATCTTACATGGATGAACCCCACAATCTCTTTCGGCGGCGGGGAAATTGGCAACCTCTATGGTGTCGCAATCAGCCGAAACGGCAAGCGTGTAGACTACATAGAAGGCCCCGTTTCAGGCAAGGAAATGAGCTGGACCGACAAAAACATCCCCGCCCCCGGAAACTACCGTTATGACATCCAGATCATAAACGGCAAAGGCAACGGCGCCAAGGGCATCGCATACCAATATGTCGGCCACGACCGTCCGGCGGCAGTGAAAAATATAAACACTACGATTGGGAACGACATGAAATCCCTCACGCTCACGTGGGAAGCGCCCGCCGAAGGTGCTCGACTCGGCTCGTTCGACCCCTCCAAGACAACCTATACAGTCACCCGAAACGACGGCACCGTTATCGCAGAAAACATCACCGAATGTACTGTAACAGACAAGAAATTCGCCCGTCTGGCAGCCTGGACCTACACCGTGACCGCCTCCAACGACTACGGGCACACCGATGCTCTCTCAAAGCCCAACATCCTCGGACCGGCAGTAAAACTGCCTTTTGAACAGACATTTGAAAACGAAGCCGAGGTGCGCAACAGATGGACCGTACTCGACGCAAACACCGACACCTACTCATGGATGTTCTACACCAACCTCGGCCACTCTATTTTCGGGGACTATGAAGTCTGCGCCGAATATATCGTATCCCCCACCCTCGGCAATGCTGCCGATGCTGATGAATGGCTCATTTCGCCTCCTCTCGCTTTCGAAGCCGATACGGAATATGAAGTCACAATCAGCGGCCGTTGCTTCTCGATAGACGCAAACAGAAACAGCGTCGACGAACTCATTGACGTGCATTTCGGCGAAATGAACACTATTGAGGCGATGGGCGATAAACTCGGAACACTTAAAGTTTCTGTAAACGGTCCCGAGGAAGCCACAGGAACCATGGCGTTCAAGCGCACCTCCCAGGCACTCCCGGTTCTCGACGAAGACGCCACACGTTGCGTAGGCCTCCATCTGGTCACTCCGATGATGCTCAGCGGATTCCTCCAGCTCAACGGTATCTATATCGGTGAAAAGGGTGAATACAACGGCGTGTCCGACATCGCCACGGATACAGCAGCCGCCACATTCTCGCTCAACGGACACACTCTGACCATATTCGGGCATTTCGGTTCAGCTGCAATCTACAATCTTCAGGGAACCAAAGTGGCTACGGCCACCTCGGCTATCGTTGACCTGAGCGGCCTCACCTCAGGCATCTATATCCTCAGCGTGGATGGCCGCAGTTTCAAGATTGCCATCTAAACATCCGTTCACACAGAAAAACGGGTACCCGGTGTTTTGGCCGGATGCCCGTTTTTTCATATCCTCGCCAGCAGCATGGCGTCAAGCGTCGTAATGGCAGCCATCGCCTGAACCACAGGAACAGCGCGGGGAATAACACAGGGATCATGGCGACCGCGCACATGCAGCATGACAGGCTCGCCGTCATCATTGACCGTCGGCACAGGCCGCATCAATGTCGCCACCGGCTTGAACGCCACCCTGAACGTTACGGGGGCTCCGTTGGTGATTCCACCCTGGATTCCGCCTGAATTATTGGAAGCAGTTGTGACTCGGCCATTCTCAGCGATAAAAGGGTCAATCATCTGCGAGCCACGGCAGCAACATCCATCAAAACCCATTCCATAATCAAACCCATGCGCGGCGTTGATGCTCATCATCGCAGAGGCCAGCATGGCCTGGAATTTTCCGTAGATTGGTTCCCCCACGCCGACCGGCAGGCCAGTAATGACACAAGAGATGATACCGCCGACGGTATCGCCTTCCGAGGCCGCAGAACGTATCTCAGCAGCCATCCTCTCCGCGACAGCCATATCGGGACAGCGCACCTCATTGGTATCAATCAGTTCAGGGTCGATCTCCCCGAACCCCTTACCAAGCGCGACGCCACCGATTTGCGAAGCATAGGCGTATATCTTTATGCCCTTTTGAGCGAGGGCCTGCATTGCCAACGCACCGGCGGCCACGCGCACCGCGGTCTCGCGCGCCGACGAGCGCCCTCCCCCACGGTGGTCTCGGATACCGTATTTGGCCTGATATGTGTAATCGGCATGCGACGGACGGAATGTATGCCTGAGCGATTCGTAGTCCTGGCTGTGGTGGTCGGCATTGGCGATGGTGAACGCAATCGGCGTGCCGGTTGTGACGCCGTCCATAAATCCAGACAGAAATGTCACGCTGTCGGTCTCCCTGCGTGCCGTGGCCAATGCACCGCCCGGACGGCGCCTCGCCATCTGGGCTTCAACCGCATCAAAATCTATGCGGACACCGGCAGGCATGCCGTCAACAATGCCCGTAAGCGCCGGACCATGGCTCTCGCCAGCCGACGTTATCCTGAAAATATTTCCGAACGTATTCATTCTTCACCGGCTATTATATCGGCAAGGGATGCGCCTACATAATTTATCAAATCTCCGGGAGCTATGCGAAGCTGAAGTCCCCGGACACCGGCGCTTACATAGATGAACGGAAAATCCGTCGCCGTGGAATGGAAAAAGGTCGGGAACGGCTTTTTCATGCCCACCGGCGAACAGCCACCGCGGATATATCCTGTCAACGGCAGCAGTTCTTTCATCGGAATAAGTTCCACCTTCTTATATCCCGCGACTTTTGCGGCCTTCTTCAGGTCAATCTCGGCATCGCCCGGGACGACACAGACAAAAAACTTGCCAGGGCCGGCTGTCAGCACAATGGTCTTGAACACCTGGCGTATGTCCTCGTTAAGCTCCTCGGCTATATGGGTTGCGGCAAGATTGTTCTCGTCGACCGTGTAAGGCACCAGCTCATATTGAATCTTGGCCCGGTCGAGCAGCCGCGCCACATTGGTTTTCGCAGGTTTGTTATGGTCTTTCATATCAGATGCAAAAGTACAAAAAAAACGCCGACCTTCATCAGGCCAACGTCTTTTTTACATACCATAAAAAAACTACTTAAAAACCTTACTTGAATACATTAACCAATTAAATCATTTTAAATGAACAAACGTAATCATTTATCAGTGAGTGAAATTATGGGTACTCCCCATCACTCTCTCACTATATGTTTCTTACCATTTACGACATATATGCCCCTGTCGAGCCCCTCGAAGGCCATCGAACGCTCAACACCGCTGCGCACACACTGGCCGTGGAGGTTATATACATTCACGACTGAACTTTCAGGAGCAGCGTCAACAATGATGTCGCCTACACCGGCGCCCGAATCCTTGGACAATGTCCAGGCGCGAAGTTCCTTGACCAGCACTTTGCCCGAAGCAAACGCATGGATGCCAGTTACATCTGCGGCAGTGGGGAACACGCGGATGGATGTGGCCCAACGGTCGTTGATGAATATGTCGACAATGGAATGGTCTATGAACACATTGATTTTCATTTCCGAACCGGCACGCGGTGCCTGCGGCAGGGAGCAACGGTAGATGCCGTCATAGACGCCACCGTCGTTCACCAAACGGGCAAGGCGGGAGAAATCGGCAGTCAGTTCGCCTGTGGCAGGATTGTAGGTTATTGACCCCTCGGAGGTGGAGTTCTTGAAAATCTTGAATCCGAACGGATCAGACCCAACGGTGAACACGCCCAGCAACTCGGCGGCGCGACCTTCGACCGGCGCGAGCGACATTGACCCGGCAAGCTCAAACGACTGGCGCTCGAACTTTGTGGCCGAACGCATGCCAGTCAGCCCTGAATAAGGTTTCTGCACCAGCTCGCCGTTATCGGCAATGCTCCATTCGCGGGGTAAAGAATAGCAATGGGCCCAACCCAGGTTCCAGTTGTCTTGCGAGGGGAGTTTGTCGGGCACAATGCCGAGAGCGATAGTCTTGCCGTCGTGATTGTAAATTGTGGGTGAGAGAAGTCCGAAACCCTCGCGCGAAGTAAGTTCGACGGTTTTCGGAGCAGAAGAATTTCGGTCAGGCGAGAAACGTCCGTCCGAGCCTATCGAACCAGTCCAATACAGCGTGCGTACCCCCTGCACGGTGCCAAGCGGAGTAACCGTAAACAGCCACTTTCCGTCTGGCATGGGAGTGATGTTAGGCATCTCCCAGAAAGTTCCGCATGAGCCTGTATTGCTGCCTGAGAAGAAAAGTCCATCGTTGGCCCATGAAGAAGTGGAGGGGTCATAGCGGTGGAGGGTTGTAGTACCCACTCCATTTTTGGAACTGCCGACGATGATGTACGCATTGTTGCCGCTGCGAAAGAAGTATGGGTCGCGGAAATCGTCCGACAGGCCGTCGGGCCGTCCGTTGATTATTGGATTGGCCGATGACTTTGTCCAGTTGACAAGGGCATTGTCGTCAGGCATAGCCTGCGCGATGGTAGCGCGTGCATAGTCGACCGCAGTATAGAGGATGTTGGGCTTGCCGCCGGTGATGACATCATCAGCAAAGACACATCCGCTCCAGCAACCCTTGATGTCATATGGTTCGCCCGGGGCGATGGCAATCTTCTCCTCACGCCAGTCATATAGATTTTCCGACGAAATGTGGCCCCAGTGGAGGCGAGCCATATAAGGGCCATCAGCATTTTTCTGGAAGAAAAGGTGATAGCGTCCGTCAGCATACCACATCCCGTGACACTCGTTTGTCCATGCCGCAGCGGGCATGCCGTGAAAACGCGGACGCAAGATGTCATCGGCGAAACGTGAGGCGGGGATGTCGAGATTTGCAGGATTTTCGGGCGTCCAGGACTGTATTTCAGACAGACTGATTGCCGTATCCCAAATTTTTATGTCGTCAATGAGACCATTGAACGAGGTGAGCAGGAAAGGCCCGGAGAAATTTTCAAGGTCACCGTGTCCCATCTTGAACTGGGCAGCCTTGACCGAAACATCTCCGTTGCAACGGGTAGAGCCGACTTCACGGCCATTATTGTAAAGCTTAAGAGTGCGTGAGCCGCTGTCAATCACCGCGACAAGGTTGTTCCACTCATAGGTTGGCATCGGTTCGCTCACAACCACTTCAACCGGCCAGCCGCCAATGAAAGTTTTGAAAGAATATTTACCGTCAAAGCCAATGAAGAACCCGAAACCGGTCTTCGCAGCCTCGTCAATGCAGCTGACTATGGCCGTCTTCTCGGATGTGTTCTCATCAATTTTCACGATTGGATAAGATTCTATGGCGGTCCAAATCGAGACCGTCATGTTTTTGGTCCCGGCAGGAAATATGTTGTTGATACGGGCGTCGATGAACGAGGTATAGCCATCGAAACGCAGTGCCTGACCAACAGCGCCGGGAACGTTTTCGGGAGCGAAATGTCCCTGTACGGCAAAACGGTTGCCGCTTACCGATTCGATTATTTGGCCGCCGCGCACATCCATCGGAAAATGGGCCACAAGATTGGCCGATGCCGGCAAGCACGCTGCAACCGATGCAGACAGAAGTATAGAGTTTAAATGCAGTTTCATCTATGGTATGGATTTAAAGCAATATGCCGAAGAAACGAAGTATTCCCCCGACATATTGCATAAATGAGTGAGAGAGTTAGATTTTTACTTAACGACTACCTTTGAGGCTTTGTCGCCCTGACGCTTGATGTAAAGCCCGGGGACAAGCTGATCTTCGGCCATCTTCACGCCCTGGAGAGTGAAATACTCAGGTTTTGCATCGGCATCGGCCACAGCGGTTGACACGATGGATGTTGAGCCCGACTTCACAAGATAGTTGATGGTGTTTGCGGTGAGCTTGCGGATATTGTCAGTATAAGCATTTACGCCACTGCGGGGAGAAAGTTCGTAAGCGGCAAGCCCGTTGGCGATGATGGTACCGCCATTGGAACGGGTGGTGGGAAGGAATTCCACGATGCCGGCAACGGCATGATCCACGACATGACCCCAGGTTCCGAGCACCACTGCGTTGTTCTCGTTCTGGAATTTCTCGACCGTGTTTGCGCCGTCAGCATTATAGGTATAGACGTTAAGATCCCAAAGGCAGTTGTGGTTCTCGCGCCAGAGCGAAGTGGCAGGGTCGCCTGTACCGAGCGTGGGGAACGATTCGTGGAGATAGTCGTTGCAGATAGCTTCGGTCATGCCGGCATAGATGGCATGGTCACGGTGATCATAGTATTGCTCGGGGAAGTAGTGGTCGGTACCTTCCTGGTTGAACCACCAGCCGATCTGAGCCATAATGGTCCAGTCGTCGAAACCATCACCACCTTCGCCGTTATCGTAGATACCGGGGGCGAATTTAGCGTCCGTGCGGCCAAGCTTATGTACGAGCTGGGTTGCCTGTTTCGAGAGATAGAGATTGCCGCCGTCCTCCACGAATTTTGCGAGAGCCGATACGGTAGCTTCGTCGGAGAAAGTCGAGGGCAGGTTGCCCAAGGCGGCACCAACGCGGTCGATGTGCACCCAGATGACGTCAAACTTGGTGGCGTCGATTTTCGAAGTCTCGCCTGCGGCGATTACGGTTCCGTCAGGATGAAGCTGGGAGAACATTTCGGCGGCAGCGTATTCCTGGTAGTTGTCAATGCTTTCGACAGAGGGATAGCCGATGAGGATTGCGGCCTTTGTGCTGGCCGATGCGGATGCTGCGCATGCAAGTGCAACGGCAGCAACTGAGGTTTTCAGTAAAGACTTTTTCATTATTGTGATTATTAAGGGGATTATGTGTCAAAAGAGCTTTTTAACCGCCGGAGCCTCCCGGCCCCGGCGGGGCGGATTATTCAGTGATTATTTCAGATAATCGAGAATGTTGAGGGTAAGTTGCTCGACATTGTGCTGATAGGGATTCTCACCGGAATTCTGATTCCATTCATAGGCTGCTAAACCGTTGGCGATGCAGCGGCCATGTTCGGAGTTGGAATAGAATTCCACGAGGCCGGCGACACAATGGTCGCGGACGTGTCCCCAGGTGGCGAGCACGAGAGAGTTGGTGGTAACTTCAAAGTTCTTAATCACGTCGGAATATGAACCTTTGCCATAGATATTACAGTCCCACAGGCAGTTGTGGTCCTCGCGCTGTCCGGGGCCGATGAGCGGCAGGTTGTCGTAGCCGTAGCCGTTGGGATCCTCAAGGGTGATGCCCTTGAAAATTTCGTGGGATGTGCGGTCATAGAAACCTTGGTCGCCGCCATCGCGGTAGTCCCAGCCGAGGTAGGGGTTGATTACCCACACGTCATCGCCCGAGCCTCCCTCGCCGTTGCCGTATACGGTAGGCGCCATATTGTCGGGGACTATTCCAAGGGGAACGGTGAGCTGGGTGGCCATGTTGGCGAGATATAGGCTTCCGCCGTTGGCCGAGTATTCCTTGAGGGCCGCGATTACATCAGGATCGCTGACTTCGGGCAGATTATCCCAACCCATCGGAAGACCGACACGGTCGATTTCAATCCAGATTACGGAATAAATGTCGGGGTCAAGCGAAGCAATCTGAGATGGCTGGATGAACTCTGCGTTTTCCTGGGCGGCAAACCAGTCGGCAGCGGCGCGCTCGTCGTCATCGGGAAGTTCGGCTGCAGTGGGCGCGGTGAGCAGGTAGGCCATCTTGGAGGCGACATACGGTACGGTGGCGGTGATTGACACGCCTTCCGAAACATAACCGCCCTCGTAATCGACCTTGACTGTATAGATGAGCTCTTTGTCCATTGCCTGGCCTTTCAGCACGCATGAGGTTGTGCCGGCGGGAAGAATGGTTGGAGCGGCATTATCGCAGCTGACACGCACACCGGTTATGTCGGCCGAGGCGGGAAGGTTCCATGTGAGGGTTACGGTGCGTCCCGCAATTGAGGCTTTAAGGTCGGAAGCGGTGGGAAGTTCCGGCACCTCGGGCATTCCTTTCGGCTCGTAGTCGGAGCATGACGTCGTCACGGCTCCCATCATAAGCATGGCTGCCGAAAGGCAATATATCGTTGATTTTTTCATCTTGTTCAAATTAGCGGTTAAATGATGTTACAACTCATTTGTAGAGGTCTCCGGCATTGTCAACCTGGTTGACGGGGATGGGCATGAAGATTTCATCCTCAGTGAGGTTCGCACCGGAATAGTAGGAGCGGAGTTTGACTTCCGAAGCATAGTATTCGTTCATTGTCTCAACCACATTGCCCCAGCGCACGAGGTCAAACCAGCGCAGACCTTCCATTGCCAGCTCGATGCGGCGTTCCATGCGGACTGCGCGGCGGGCATAGTCCTGGTTCCAGCCGGTGGCGGGATATTCCTCAACTGAATAGCTGGCGAGCATCGGGTTGCAGTCAACAGGTTCGTAAACAGGATCCACCGAGCGGGCAGCCTTGCGGCGGATGTCATTGATGAGGGTGCGGGCTTCGCCGAGGTTCTTGTTCTGCTCGATGAGTGCCTCGGCCTTCATGAGCATGACGTCGGCATAACGGATGAGGATAAAGTTGAGGGATGATGCGCCCCAGGGCACGATGCCGGGCTTCACGTAGGGCGACTCGGGCGAGGGATAGGGCTTCTTGCCGGAGTACTGGCCGTAGAGTTCAAAGTTGCGGCACCAGCCCATGGTGTAGGTGTGGGAGCGCCAGGGCATTCCGATGCGGCCGAGAGTGAAGTCCAGACGGGGATCGACGTTGCCGGCATAGTCAGCAGATGTGACGTTCTCGCTGTTGAACGAGCCATCGAGATAGGGAAGGCCGTTGGCGTCGGTACGGAAAGCGTTCACAAGATTTTGCGAAGCGAGATAGAAGTCGTCGCCGTTGCCATACAGGTTGCCTTCCGACCAGGTGCAGTTCAGGCAGTTGGAGAAGTTGTACTGGTCGGGCGAGTTGGCCGACGAGAACTGGATGGCCATAACCGATTCATACTGGTTGTTGAATTCGGGCTTGGACATATCGAGGAAGTTGGGATAAAGCTCGTATTTTCCGTTTGATATGACATATCCGGCATATTCCTCGGCCTCGGCCCAGTCAGAAGTGAAAAGTGCAACGCGGGCAAGAAGGGCGGCGGCAACATATTTGTTGAAGCGTCCAACCTGGGCCTGTGATTCGGGGAGGGCGGTGTAGCTGGCGCGCAGATCCTGCTTGATGAAGCCGGCGATTTCATCGCGGGTGTACTGGTCGGCACGACATTCGCTCGGATTGACCACTGTCTCGTCAAAATAGGGGAATTGCTTGAAGATACGCAGCATGTCAAAGTAGAAGTAGGCGCGCAGGGTCTTCATCTCGGCGATGTAGGCTGCCTTATCAAGGTCGGAAAGGTTGGAAGAGGCCTGGATGCCGCGGATGGCGGTGTTGCAACGGCTGACTGAGTAGTAGTTGTTGCGCCACTTGAAATTGGCGACATCGTTGTCGCTTTGGACGTTACCCACTTCAAGCTGGTGTATATAGCCTTCCATGGTCACGCCGTCGCCTCCCTTGAGTGCATCGTCGGAACGGACATCGAAAATCCAGTTGGTGATGGGACCGGCAAACGATTCATTGTTGCCGAAGAAGTGACAGAGAAGGCTACCGTAGGCGGCGGTCATGAGGTCGATGGCCTCTTCATCGCCGATCTGCTCATCGGTGAAGGTGCCCTGAGGCTTGGTGTCGAGCATGTCGTCACACGACACCGTGGCAAAAGCCATCGAGCCGATCGCGGCCACGCAGAAGGCTTTCTTTATGATGGATTTGATATTTTTCATCGTAATAATGGTTTAGAACTGGAGGTTAAGACCGAGGGTGAAGGTGCGCGGACGGGGATATGCGCCGTTGTCGATGCGGGCGCCATATTCGCCGGGGAGAATTTCGGGGTCGAGACCGTCATAGCCGGTGATGGTGAACACATTTTCAACCTGGCCGTAGACATCAAGATTGCTTGCGCCGATTTTCGAGATTATGCGCTTGGGAAGTGAATATGACAATTTGAGATATTTCATCTTCATGTATGAGCCGTCCTGAACGTAGTAGTTGGAGAAACGGGCCTCATTGTTGTCATCGGTAAGCGAAAGCGCGGGCACGTCAGTGTTGGTATTCTCGGGGGTCCATGCGTTGAGGATACCGACACCACGGTTGGTGGCGAGATTGCCATAGCTCATGGAGAGCAGCTGGCGCTTCATGTGGTTGATGACATCGAAGCCAAAGTCGCCTGCGAAGAACATGTCGAGCGTGAAAGCCTTGTACTTGAACGCGAGGTTTATACCCATCGACAGATCAGGATTGGGGTCGCCGATTATGCAGCGGTCGTTGTCGTCGATGACGCCATTGCCGTCAAGGTCGCGGTAGATGAGACGGCCGGGAGCGGCGCCGGGCTGTGTGGCATGGTTGGCCACCTCGGTGGCGTTCTGGAATATGCCGTCGCATACATAGCCGTAGTACACGCCCATTGCCTCGCCGGGAATGAGGCGGGTGTCGCCGCCGATGAATTTCTGGCGCGAATTGAGGGTGACGAGCTCGTTCTTGTACTGCGAGATGTTTATTGAGCCGTTCCAGGAGAAATCACCATACCAGGGGCTCATGTAGTTGAGCGACACCTCCCAACCGTTGTTCTTCATGTCGCCGGTATTGAGCCAGATGGCGGCGTTCTCGCCTGCCACGTCAAGCGCCGGGGGAATGGTCAGCATGTCCTTGGTTTTCTTGATGTAGTAGTCGGCGCTGAGGTTGAGGGCTCCGCCGAAGAACTGGAGGTCAACACCAATGTTGTTCTGGTAGGTTGTTTCCCATTTCAGCTCGGGATTGCCGGTAGAGGCAAGGGTGATGCCGGCAGTTGTGGATGAATTAGTGCCGGAGATGTCGTAGGCACCGTTGCCGGTATTATAGATATATGTGGAATATGCGGGATAGAGAGCGGGGATGTTGGCGTTACCGTTCTGACCCCACGAGTAGCGGATCTTGAGGTCGGTCAGCACGTTGTTCTTGGGGAAGAAGTCTTCCTGGGTGGGACGCCATGCAAGGGAGAAGGCGGGGAACACACCCGAGCGGAATCCCTTGGCAAAACGGGAGTTTTCATCGCGGCGGATGGTGAACGATGCCAGGTAGCGGTCGGCGTAGTTGTAATCGACCTTGCCGAAGAGGGAGAATACAGACCACTGGGTCTTGCCGCCACCGTTGTTGCGGTCGCCGGTGCCTGAACCGACCTGCATAAAGTCGGAATCCTCGAATTCATAGCCTTCGCGGCTGGCCGACACGTCGCGGAATGTATATCCGATGGCTTCGGTGCCGAGCAACACTGAGAGGTGATTCTTCTCGGCGAAAGTTTTGACATAGTTGGCGGTGTTGGTCCAGGTCCAGGTGTCACCCTGGCCATAGACGCTCGAGAACGAGTTCACATCACCGGGGTTGACCGCACGGCCGAGGGTGTTGTTGAAATATTGGCTGTGCTCGATGCCGAGATTCGTCTTGACGCTGAGGCCGTCGATGGGCTTCACTTCAAGATAGGCATTGCCGAGGATACGCCACGATGCCGAACTGTTGTCCTTGGCATTGGCAATGAGCTGGACAGGGTTGGCAAGGTCAGAGCCGATGAGGGCGAGGGGGCGCGTCCAGTCACCGTTGAGACCACGGACAGGAAGAGCCGGATGCTGGCTCATGGCCGTGAAGGGGATGCCACGGTCGCCGGCCACATCCATGCCTCGGTTGCTCCATCGGGCAACGACGAGGTTTTCACCTACGCTGATGTACTTGTTGAAGTCGTAGCGGGAATTGATGCGGGCCGAGTAACGTTCGTAGAATGTATCCTGGATATTACCGTCCTGATTGATGTAGTTGAGCGAGAACATAACCGAGCCTTTCTCGGTGCTGTTTGCGATTGATGCAGTCAGGTTGTTGGTCCAGGCTGTACGGTAAACCTGGTCTTGCCAGTCGGTGTTGGTTGTGGGATAGTTGGTGTCGCCGTTGACGTATTTCTGAAGGACAGGTGTATCGCCGGAGCCATAAAGCACATGAGAGGGCTTTATGTTGGAGTTGCGCGAAGCGGCCCAATAGGCTACGCCCCACTGGTCGGCGTCAAGCATGTCATATCGTTTTGCAACGGTCTGGGCGCTGGCGGCGTAGTTGATGTTGATTGTCATGCGGTCGCCCTTGCCCTGCTTGGTGGTGATGATTACCACACCGTTGGCAGCGCGCGAACCATAGATGGAGGCCGAAGCCGCGTCTTTCAACACCTGCATCGACTCAATGTCGGAAGGATTTATGCAATTGATGTTGTCGGTGGGCACGCCGTCAATGATATACAGGGGATCATTGCTCGAATTGGCAGTAGACATACCGCGCACGCGGATGGAGCCTGTGCCGCCGGGAGCTGCGTCGGGAACCACATTGACGCCGGGCAGCTTGCCGGCCATCGAGTTCATTATATTACCGGAATTTTCGCTTAACGGCTCTTTCATGTTCATCACGGCCACTGAGCCAGTGAGGTCGGCCTTGCGCTGGACTGTGTAGCCCACAACGACCACTTCATCGAGCAGTTCGTTGTTTTCGTCAAGATGGATGGTCAGCTGGGGGGCAGCCTTTACAGTTTTTGTTTTAAAACCGATGTAGGAAATGGTGAGGTCTGAACCGTCAGGCACCGAAAGGGTGAAATTGCCGTCGATGTCCGTCGTGGTGGCTACGCCAGTCAATGCGGCCGACACCACACTCGCGCCGATGAGCGGCTCGGAGTCGGTGGCTGAAAGAACTGTCCCGTGCACCATGATGTTCTGGGCTTGCGCGCCGAGTGCCATCAGAAAGAGCAACAACGCACCAAGGATTGTTTTTTTCATGTTGTTTGTTAAATAGTTTAAGGTTTGACTTACTGACCGCAAAGTTAAGGCGCCATCGCGGCGCCTGCATATAAATTTTATGACTTACATTATCATTTTTTCACGCCTCTGCGTAATTTTTATAATAAAATCCGATTTTTTAAAATCCCTCCGTACTGTGAATCAGCGGCCGAGACGTTTGCGCATGTCGGAGGGAGATTCGCCGAAGGTGTCTTTGTAACACTTCGAGAAATAAGCCGGCGATGAGAATCCGCTCGAATATGCAATCTCGCTTATCGAACTTTCTGTTGTCGACAGCAGCGTGCGCGCATGCTTGAGGCGCAGGCTGCGCATAAGCTCCACAGGCGTGTAGTTGGTGAGGGCTTTTATCTTGCGGCTGAACTGCGACTGCCCCAGCCCCATGCTGGCGGCGATTTCATCCACGCTGAGGTCGGCGTTGCCAATCTCGGCGCGGAACAGTTCAAGGAAGCGGTTGTAGAAATCACTCTCAACATCCGGCGCCCCTTCAATCCGTACAGGTTTGACAACGGCGCCCTGCGGGACGGCGGCGACGTCGGCCACTCCGTTTGTCAACGCATCGCTTATGCGCTTGCGGTTTACGAGCAGGTTGTGGCACCGCGATTTAAGCACCCTGGCCGTAAATGGCTTGGACAGATAGCCGTCGGCTCCGCTATCATATCCCTCGATGCGCTGTTCGTCGAGGGCACAGGCCGTCAACATCAGCACGGGCACATGCGAGGTGGAAACCTCATCTTTTATGGTGCGGCAACATTCCAGACCGCCCATCACGGGCATCATCACGTCGCATATCACCAAATCAGGCACATATTTAGATGCCATCCTCACTCCCTGGCGTCCATCGGCGGCATATATCACTGCATATTCGTCGGAAAGTGTCTGCCCTATAAGCTGCTGCATGTCACGATTGTCATCTACAACCAGTACGACCGGTTTGCCATCGGGATTGTTCACAGCCGCCTTTTCAATTGTGCCGAGCTCAGCAAGCACGTCCTTGCTGTCGGGATTCTTAATAAATTCGGCATGGGTATTGACATGACGCAGCGGCAGGGTTATGGTGAAACGCGAGCCGCAGCCCAACGCACTCTCCACCTCCACCTTGCCTCCGTGAAGTTCCACAAAAGCCTTGACAAGCGCCAGACCGATGCCCGACCCGGTGGGATTTATCTTCTCCACCTGGTAGAACCGGTCGAAGATGTTTTTCAGGTCGTCCTCACTGATTCCATTGCCGTTGTCCTCAACGAAAATGGTCACGGTGTCGATGCCGGTGAACATCCCGAGGGTTATGTCGCCGTTGTCGGGCGTGTTCTTGATTGCGTTTGACACGAGATTGAAAACCACGCGCTCAATTTTCTCAGGATCAACAGCCACGTCGGGGCAGTCGGGCTGCACGTCAAGATGAAGCCGGATGTCGCGTTTATTGGCCACGGCACTGAACGAATCGAGCCATTCGCCGAGCAGATTTCCGAGATTGACTTCCCGAAGGCTGAGATTCAGCTTGTTGTTCTCGAACTTGCGGAAATCGAGAATTTCATTAATAAGCCTCTGGAGTATCTTAACGTTTTTATTGGCAAGACGCACGAGAACTTTCTGATCCTCAGTAAGGTTTCCGCCTTTCAGCAACTGGTCGACGGGCTCGGCAATAAGTGTGAGCGGCGTGCGAAGGTCGTGGGACACATTGGTGAAGAACACAAGTTTTGACTGCATGGCCTCGTCAAGTTGCTGGTAGAGCTGTTTCTGCCGGTCGCGCTGTTCCTCAAGGAGATGATTCTGCGCCACCAGTTCGCGCTGATGGCGGCGGTGTTGCCAAAAAGCCCTGAGCAACAGAAAAACCATGGCGATGAGGAGCACAAGGATGACCACCGCCAGATAGAACAGCGTGGTCTGCGCCGAATGTTGCGACCAATAGTCGTCTATGCGGGCTTTAAGATCGGCCATCTTGTTTGTCTCGGCCTTCAGCGACTCGTTTTGCTGAAGCAGTATTTCGGCGTTAGACTGGTCAACCGCCGATAGGGCCGGGAGCAATTGTTCGCGCTGGTAGGGGCGACCTTCCAGAATGTCCATAGCCGTGGCAATCAGCCGGTGACCTTCTGTCGGATATAGAAATGTCGCATCTATTACGGAATCGGCCACAGCTTTAAGCCCGACATCGGGGGCACCGTCTATACCGACAATCTTTATATCATCAAGGCCGCGGCGGCGTGCCACTTCCGAAGCACCGATGGCCATGCGGTCGTTGTGGGCATAGATTAGATTGACGTCGGGGTATAGATTAAGTAACGAATCAGCCACCGGCACGGCATCGCTGTGGTTCCAGTTCGCCGCACAACTTGCCACAATCCGGGCGTCGGGAACAGAATCGAGCACCTTGGCAAAACCTCTATGGCGCATCGCTGCCGGAGTCGAACCATCGAGTCCCCGCAGTTCAATCGCACGGATTGGACCGTCGACAATCTGCGCCGAATATCTGGCCGCCTCGCGCCCCAGCCCTTCGTTGTCCACTCCCATCCGGGCCGTGTACCAATCGCCGTCGATGTCGCGGTCAAATATTATGACCGGCACTCCGCTTTCATAAACCTCTTTTATGACAGGCGTGATTGCCTTGGCCTCGTTGGGGGCAGCGATGATGATGTCAAAATCATTGTCCTTGAAATACCGTATGTCGGCAATCTGCCGGGCGTTGTCGTCGTCGGCCGAGCGTATCTCGACCACGGCATTTTCATGGAGCATCATCTCGCGGTTGATTTCTTCATTCATTTTCATACGCCAGTCATCACGGCTGCACTGCGACACGCCGATGCGGTAGGTGGGATCACCTTTCCCACATCCGGCAAGAATGATGGCGGTGACAATTATGAATAAGAAAGCTGAATACTTGGTCATTCTGTTTGGTTTATGGTCTAAGATTCGGCCGCCGGCCGTTTTTGATTTTCAAAGTTAGGCATATTTTATGAAAATCAGCACTTTTCCTTTTAAAAAAACGGGCATTCCCATTTTTTGATACATTATGCCGATTTTTTCATACCCATCCCCCGGCTCTTTTCAGTAGCTTTGCATTGCAAACACGCAAACACAGACAGAACAGTTTTTCTCATAAGTTTGCAATAGGGCGATTTCTAAGGTAAATATTGTTTCGCCACAACTTCCAGCACTTAAATTAATACGACATAATGAAAAACGGACTTCTTAAATCAGCAATACTCGGAATGATGCTCGGTGCGGTAAACGCGACCCCGGCATTTTCAGGGAACATAGAGGTAAACCACCTCGGGGTGCAGAACACCCTGGTGCGTGTCAATGGAGACGCACCATACCTATTTATTCCCGTTCAGGAATCAAACGACGACGCAACAATCAGGGTTATTGTTGACGGCAAACCCGACAAAACCATCTATGCGCGCCTCGCCAAATCGAAAGTTGACTATTCGGTACCTTTCGACCTCACTCCATATAAGGGCCACAATGTCGTGCTCGACATCATGACATCGCAGGGCCGCGGGTCGGTGCGCGAGGCCAAGGATGACGCCTGCTGGAGCAACTTCGCCCTCGCCGATACTTTCGACACCACCAACCGCGAGAAGTTCCGCCCGGCTTTCCACCACACGCCGTCCTACGGATGGATGAACGACCCCAACGGCATGTTCTACAAAGACGGACAGTGGCACCTCTATTATCAATGGAACCCTTACGGCTCGAAATGGCAAAACATGACCTGGGGACACTCCTCGTCGCCCGACCTCGTCCACTGGACCCACCACCCCGCCGCCATCGAACCGAACGGACTGGGCGCCGTGTTCAGCGGAAGCTCGGCAATCGACACGGAAAACTCGGCCGGCTTCGGCAAGAACGCCATAGTAGCTCTTTATACCTCGGCAGGCCACAGCCAGATGCAGAGCCTTGCCTGGAGCGATGACAACGGCAATACATTCCACATTTATGAAGGAAATCCGGTGCTGACGCTCGAAAGCGAAGCCCGCGACCCCAACATGTTCTGGAATCCCGACACAAAACAGTGGACAATGGTACTGGCCCACGCGCTCGATCATGAGATGCTGGTGTTCTCATCGCCCGACCTCAAGGAGTGGACCCTGCAAAGCTCGTTCGGCAAAGGGCTCGGCGCACAGGACGGTGTATGGGAATGTCCCGACCTGTTCCGCCTGCCTGTCGACGGAACAGGCGCCGAGAAATGGGTGCTGCTCTGCAACATCAACCCCGGCGGCCCGTTCGGAGGCAGCGCGACCCAATATTTCATAGGCGATTTCGATGGCAAGACATTCAAGGCCGATACGGATGCCTCGGGCAACGTGCCGACAAAATGGCTTGACTTCGGCAAGGACCACTATGCGACCGTGTCGTGGAGCGACGCTCCCGGTGGCCGGCGCACAGCTATCGGCTGGATGAGCAACTGGCAATATGCCGCCGAAGTGCCCACGATGCAATTCCGCAGCGCCAACACCCTGCCCCGCGAGATTGGTCTCTTCACCGCGCCCGACGGACAGATATATGCCTCGTCAACACCATCGCCCGAACTCGCAAGCCTGCGTGGAAAGACTATAAGAAAAGGTACCCGCGCCACAATCGGCACCAAAGGCAACGAATATGCCCTGCCCCCATCCGGCGTATGCGAAATTCAGCTCAACGTTGACGCGCAGAAAGCTTCATCACTCACCTTTACCCTCAAAAACACTGCCGGCGAGCAAACCGTGATGACCTATGACCCGGTTGCACATACATTCTCGTTCGACCGTACCCGCAGCGGGATCACAGACTTCAGCCAGGAATTCCCGGCTGTGACATCAGCCCCGACCTTTGAGGACAACGGCAAACTCGCCCTGAGCATATTCATTGACCGCTCGTCGATCGAAGTGTTCGGCAATGACGGACGGTTTGCAATGACCAACCTTGTTTTCCCCACCGCCCCCCACACCACCCTGTCGGTAAGCGCTGCCGGAGGTAAGGCCAAAATAACCGACCTGACAATATATTCAATCGCAGAATAATTACCTTGAAACACAACACATACCACAATGCAGACTGAAAAAGCCATATCGTCCGGCCGCAAAGGCTGGCTCATGCAGATGATTCCCGTGATGCTGTGCTTCTTTGCCATGGGCTTCGTCGACCTGGTGGGAACCGCCTCAAACTATGTGCAGAAAGACCTCGGCCTCACCGACTCGCAGGCCAATCTGTTCCCCTCGCTCGTATTTTTCTGGTTCCTGATTTTCTCCGTTCCGACGGGAATGTTGATGAACCGCATAGGCCGGAAAAAGACCGTCCTCATAAGCCTTGCCGTGACAGCCCTGTCACTCATCATCCCCATATTCGGCGATTCTTACTGGACAATGCTCATCGCGTTCTCGCTGCTCGGCATCGGCAATGCGATAATGCAGACATCGCTCAACCCGCTCGTCACCAATCTGATCAGCGGCGACAAACTGGCATCCACCCTCACTTTCGGTCAGTTTGTAAAAGCCATCGCCTCGTTCCTCGCACCCATCATCGCCGCATGGGGCGCCACGACCTATCTGCCGACTTTCGGGCTCGGATGGCGCTCGCTGTTCATAATCTACGCCGCCGTCAGCTGCCTGTCGGTTGCCGTGCTGGCCGCAACTCCCATCGAGGAAGAACGCCCCGACAAGGCATCGGGCATAAAGGAGTGTCTCAAACTCCTCGGCCAGCCGTTCATCCTGCTGTGCTTCCTCGGCATCATCTGTCACGTCGGCATCGACGTCGGCACAAACACCACCGCCCCCAAAATCCTCATGGAACGCCTCGGGATGGCTCTTGAAGAAGCAAGCTTCGCAACAGGGCTGTACTTCATATTCCGAACCGCCGGATGCTTCATCGGCGCCTTCGCCTTGCGCGTCGTTTCCCCGAAACTTTTCTTCGGCGTGAGCGTAGCCATGATGGCTGCCGCCATGGTGATACTTTTTACAGCCCACTCGCTCGGCGCCCTTTACACCGGCATCGCCCTTATCGGTTTCGGAAACTCCAACGTGTTCTCCGTAGTGTTCTCCCAGGCCCTCATTGCCGCACCCGTTGAAAAGAACGAGGTGTCTGGCCTGATGATAATGGGCCTTTTCGGCGGCACCATATTCCCGCTCGCCATGGGCTATGCGGCCGATGCCGTAGGCCAGGCCGGCGCAGTGGCCGTGATGGCCGCAGGTGTCGTGTATCTGCTTTATTATACTTTGAAAATAAAATCAATCAAATAATCATCATGAAGAACAAGATAGTAGTCGGTATGGGCGAGGCCCTGTGGGACGTCCTCCCCGAAGGAAAGAAAATAGGCGGCGCTCCGGCCAATTTCGCCTACCATGTGTCACAATTCGGACTGAAAAGCTGTGTCGTAAGCGCCATTGGCGATGATGCGCTCGGTGCCGAAATCCTCAAGAATTTTGACGAAAAACAGCTGTGCCATCTCATCGACACAGTCCCCTATCCCACCGGCACGGTGCAGGTGGAAATCGACCAGGCAGGCATACCTCAATATGAAATCAAGGAAAACGTGGCCTGGGACAACATTCCCTACACGGCAAAACTTGAGTCGCTCGCCGAGAACACCCGCGCGGTGTGCTTCGGTTCGCTCGCACAGCGCAATGTTGTGTCCCGCAGCACAATCAACCGTTTCCTTGACGCCATTCCCGAAGAAAACGACCCGCTGATTGTGTTTGACGTCAACCTCCGCCAGGGATTCTACAACAAGGAGATTCTGTGCAACTCAATGAAACGTTGCAATATCCTTAAAATAAACGACGAGGAACTCGTGACCGTAAGCCGCATGTTCGGCTATCCGGGCATCGACCTTCAGGACAAATGCTGGATTCTGTTGGGCAAATACAACCTGAAAATGCTCATCCTCACCTGCGGCATAAACGGCAGCTATGTATTCACTCCCGGCAACGTATCGTTCCAGCCGACACCCAAAGTGGAGGTGGCCGACACCGTCGGAGCCGGCGACTCGTTCACCGCCGCCTTCATCGCAAGCATCCTTAAAGGCAAGCCCGTGGACGAAGCCCACCGCCGCGCAGTCGAGACCTCGGCCTTCGTCTGCACCCAGCAAGGCGCCATGCCCCTGCTGCCCGAGAATATTACTGAATAATCCGTCCATCATAACCGCTGAAGCTGTGAATTCCCCCTTGGATTCACAGCTTCTTTTTTATGTAATTTTGCTTTTATTACTGTTAAAATATGTTCTTAATTGCAAACTAAAAGTTAATATCGCCACTTTAAGCCATAAAAAGACTCTCACCTCTTGACACGAGGGTAAATTTTGCTTAACTTTGCAACAGATTTAAAGAATCACCTTCTGACTTAGACTTAGACCGATTATTTACGCATTCCTCAACATTTTTGAGACTCTAAGCTAAGGCATGTCCTGACTCCCGTCGTGATGACGCCCCGGTCATGATATAAGGTGTTGTGATAAGTAAGTATGATATAATCTCTGCACTTTTAGAAATGCTATTAAGCAGAATTTTTAATCACAAATGCCTATTGGCTCAGGGTCCTCAGTCATTGTTGAAATGAATGAGGATTTTTTTATGCCCTTCCATAAATTCAACTCTATTGCACCGTGTCGGTGAGATTGCGCCTGAGGTTGCGTTCTTTTTGGCCGTCGGTAAATTCATTCCACTTTCGGTTAAAGTTTTTGTGCGACCTCATGAGGGTTATTCCAGTGAGTTGTTTCAGCATCGACAGCGCTCTGTATCCTATGTTGAAATTGCGTTTTGACACATTGCGGCTCATAAGCCTGCGGTCTGGCTCAAGCCCAACCCTGATTTTGTCATTGTCGGCATTGTTTACGCGGTCTATCAGCGCAAGGATCGCAGGCTGCAGCTCGGGAGCCTCCTGCGGTTCGTATATTCCCACCTCTCCCGCGTCAAACTTGCGCCGTTCCCATTTCCGGGCTTCCTTGACCGTTATATATTCCTTGTCAAGGATGTAAGCCTCGGTATAGGTCGCAACAAAGAAAGGCTGATTGCGGCTGTTGAACTGAAACATCCCCCGACCGCGTCCACGCGACTCGATATTGAACGAATAAGCCGTCAGATCGGCCGGGCTGACAGCCTCGCCGGGAAGACTGTTATAATTGAGCCGCAAACTGAAACGCTCGAAATCTATGTCTTCGTTCACGAAGAAACCCGAGGCGTTCGGCACCCACTTACGGCCTATCGTATCTGCAAGCACATCAACGTCAACCGTTATCCGGCTTGTATTCCGGCCCCATATTTCAACCGGGCTATATTTTCCCGACAAGGTATCGGTCGCGGCGTCTGCTCTGGCCATCCCTGAGGGGAGCATAATCTCAGGGGGCAGCCCAATCCAGTCAGACCAAGAAAAATAATGATTGCAACGGTCGCTGACGCTGTCAAGACCTCCGGCATCCGTAAAGCGGTAGTAGGACTTCGAGTCAAGTACACGCGGATAACGCCATCCCCTGAAACGGAGCTTGCCTTCGCCTGGCAACATGAAGTCAACCATTTTTTCGCGGAACATGAAAACCGTATCGGTATAGGTCGACAGGGTCGAATATTCCCTGACGTAAGCCAGAACATGCAACACCTTTTTCTGGCGCGATTCCACCACGAACTCAGGCAATTCCATGATATTCTCCCGCAAGAACACCGTGTCGACATTCATATCGGGCACCGTCGCTTCGTGAAAACCCATGAAACGGATTGTCAACGGACAATCTACAGCCGTCGCCTCGGAGACCCGACCACCGCCACGGCTGGTACATATGAATTTACCGCTGCGGTCAAAAACAGATGCACTTTCAAGCGGCTTGCGTGTCAAGGAGTCAGCCACAACGAAAAAGCCCCGCCGTCCCGAAACATTCGGTGCAAGACACATCATCATCAATATTGCAGCAAGTAACCTCATGCACGGACAGGATTAAATCACCCACAAAAATATACCATCCCCACGGCCCCCACAAATTACATAAGTTAATATTACAAAACGCCTCAGTTAATAAATCAAAACAAAGCCGCGCAAATCCGATAAAATCGAAGTCAATCTAATTCCTCAAGGTATTGCTCTATTTGACTTTTAAGGATGGGAATATCCGTTTCAATTACTTCATCAATAAATTCATACCCCACGGTATAATATCCGTGTACCAAGACATGTCGCATCCTCTCAATCTGTCGCCATGGGGTATTGGGATGGGATTCTTTAAAACCCGGAGTCAATTTATAAACTGCCTCACCTATGATTTCAATCAACTTAACCAATCCGAAATACTCAAGAGAACCGTCTTTGATAGTTCCAGAATGCGATCGATGCCCCTCGATAATCTGGTTGATAGCTTCCTCAATATGAAGCAATCGTTCCTTATCCCTAATTGGCTCTCTCATAAATCAGGATTTTATCGTGGTTTACCGACGGAACGGCAAAGTCCTTCAGCCTGCCGTTTTCCACAATATCAACTTTCCTGCCCAACATATCTTCAAGGTCTGTAATCATACCGCATATCTTCAGCAGGGACAAGCCTGAACTTTTATCATAGTCCACAAGCAAATCTATGTCGCTTTCGTCTGTTTCCTCGCCACGAGAATAGGACCCGAACAACCACGCGCGAAGCACAGGCTGTTTTTTAAAATAGGCCGCAATCTTGCGTATGTAATCCTCCGTTGCAGATTTCATCACTCTCGAGCATTTATTATAAAACAAACGAAAGCGAGAAATGAATCATCTCGCCTTCGCAGGTTTATGGGGTCTAATATAATAAAATGTGATCCGGACGCGATTCGAACGCGTGACCGTCTGCTTAGAAGGCAGATGCTCTATCCAGCTGAGCTACCGGACCTTAAAAGAAAAATCTCCGATTGCCTGTGTCAAACCAATCGAAGATTTTCCGTAGTCTTACCAGGATTCGAACCTGGACAGACAGAACCAAAACCTGTAGTGCTACCATTACACCATAAGACTGTCTGCAAAAGCGTTGCAAAGGTAGCAAATATTTTTTGCATCAGCAAATATTTTCGCTGATTTTTGCTCAGATGCCCATCATGTCGCGGTAGATGTCGAGTGCAGAGCGAATCTCGTCATCAGTGGTGACCTGACCGATACGCGCATCGCCGACATCTGCCAGGAGCGTGAACGCGATCTGGTCGGGAGTGGCATTTTTCTTGTCGTGGCGCATGTAGTCCAACAGCACGGGATAGTCGTCGCAATCAAAGTTAAACGCCGTGTAATTCTTGCGCACATAGTCGGCAAAGTTATGCAGCACGTCTGACGGGAACCCAAGCTTGATATGCGACAGAATCAGCGCCACGACGCAGCCTTGGGCCACGGCGAATCCATGGGGAATGGGCGACTGACGCTTGAGAGCGAGCGATTCAAAGGCATGCCCTACGGTATGGCCGAGGTTAAGGGCCTTGCGCGCGCCGGCTTCCTCAAAATCAGCCTCGACCACACGCTGCTTCACCTCCACGCTGTCCTCGATGAGGGTTAGGAGCCTGTCCGGATCAAAAATTGGATATACAACGCTGTAATTCAACAGTTCGGCGAGCTGCTGGCGGCTGTCGAGCAATCCGTGCTTGAGCATTTCAGCATAGCCCGACAGGAGTTCCTGCTGCGAAAGTGTCACGAAGAATCCCGTCGATATGATTGAAGCCAAAGGCTCGGTAAAGCTGCCTATTTCATTCTTATATCCGTTGAAGTTTATCCCGGTCTTTCCACCGACCGAAGCATCGACAGCACCCAGTAAAGTTGTGGGAACGTTTATGACGCGCATACCGCGCTTGAACGTGGCCGCTGCAAATCCGCCGAGATCGGTTACGACACCGCCGCCGACGTTAATCACAACCGAATTGCGCGTGGCACCCGCGTCCTGGAGCTCTTTCCACACACCCTGCACGGAATCAAGGGTCTTGTTGATGTCGCCCGACTTGATGGTGATGACCTTGCCGTTCTGCACGGCCTTCGTCTGTTCGGAAAGAACGGGCAGCACATACTGGGCTGTATTGACGTCAACGATAACAAAAACCGACGGATTGCCGAGGTCGGAGACAAGCGTATCAATGGCGTCCCCGACAAGATTGGTAAAAATAAGCTTCTGTGTCATAATCTTTTTGTCTGAATTAGTTTTAATTATAACAACCGAGACAGCGTTTCGGCACATTCGGCCATGGAATTATATACAATATCGGCCCCGTTGCCTTCAAGTTCGGCACGCGGAACCGGCCCGGTCACAACCCCGATTGTGTATATTCCCGCGGCATGACCCGAGGCGGTGCCAAGCGGGGCATTGTCGATTACAATTGCCTCTTCGGGGCATACCCCGGCAAGCGCGAGACCTTTAAGGTAAGGTTCAGGGTGCGGTTTACCATGTGTGACCGAAGCCGAAGTTATCCGTTTTTCAGGAGGAAAGGCTCCGGGAAAATCGCTGTCGAGACGCGAAAGAAGGGAATTCTGTCCCGATCCGGTCACCAGTACGGTATCTATGCCGTGGTTTCGGAGCAACTTAACCAATTCGATTGCACCGGGCATTACCTCGACCGGGGGCTGCTCCACGAAAAACTTAGCCTTCATTGCGTAAAGGTCGTGCTTTTCCTGGTCGGTAGCCGGGCGTCCGAACGCGCGGCGAATCATCAGGTCGATTGTCTTTGCTCCAGTCTGACCTTCATATAGGAAGAACTCATCTTCCGTGGCATCCACACCCACAGTATCCATCACCCGTTTCCACGCTCTTGCATGGTTAGGCATGGAATCGTAGAGGGTGCCGTCCATATCAATCAATGCGGCTTTTATCAGTCGGTAGTCCATATTCAATTTTCGTCTGGTTTTACGGCTGTTTCGGATTCCCTGACGGCCTCGGCATTGCCGGGTGTATTTTTCTTACGGTTTCGCCGCTTGTCCTTTTTTGCCGGAGCCTTATCGGGAGCCGGGGCAGGTGGCGCCGGAATCAGTCCTTCCTTGATGAACATCAGCGAGTCGGCATGCGAGATGGTGTCGGCATTCAGGTTTATTTCCGAAGCAACCGGGGTTGATGATATGTTAAGTTTGGCGAAGCGAGAGTTGCTAACACCGCGGCGGAATACATTCTCAAGCTGTGCGAGCAGGTTAACACGGGTTGTGTCGACAATGGCAACACTCTGCACTGCCTGTTTTTCGTTAAGACGGGCTTTGCCGAGGCGCACTTTGTAATCGTCGGGATTACCCTTGATGTTCACACCGAACTTGAACGGCAGCGGCGATTTCAAAACAGCTATATGATAGTCGAAATTCAAAGCGAGGTCGTTGTGGCCCTGTACGCCGAGCTTATAGCGGTCCAGGTCGAATATGAATGGATATAGGCGCATCATATTGTCCTTTACGGTGAGTTCCACGTTCATGTGCTTGATTACGTTGTCCTGTTTATCCTTGAACATCAGCCATTTTCCGATAGTACGGTAAGTTTCGGGGTCAATGAACACCAGCGAGTCACCGCTCAGGCGTATGGCGGCCTCCAAAGTGGGAAGCTCGAGGTTCATGGCCTTGTCTATGTCGCAGGTCGCAGCCACATCGGCATCAATTATACCGCTCAGGTCATTGAGCAGGGGCATGATGGAGTCGAGTGCCGGCATAAGGTGTGTGAAGCGCTGGATATTGAAATCGTTCACCTGCATGCCGAAGCCAAATTTAAGGTCGTTGGCCGACGGAGCGGAATAAAGGGCCGACAGGTTAATTGAACCCACGTCTGACGAGGCTGCGAGATTGTGAAGGTTCAAGGCGCCTTGCGAGGCCAGCACGTGTCCCGTGAAATCATGGAAGAGAAGGTCTGAATACAATATATTATTGGCCTTCACATCCACGCTGGCCTCTATGTTGCGCGGAATAAGAAGCGGAGCCATCGAGTCAGGAGTATTTTCCACAAACTTGCCCATTTCCTTTTCAAACTCTTCGTCACTTTCATACTCGGCATCCTCAACGGCAGCCAGCGAGAAGTCATGCTTGCCCTCGCTTTCATCACGGGCCGCAGCGTAAGCCGAACCGCGGAAGGTGGAATTTGCCAGTTCGTTGACATCAATAGTGTCTGAGACGACCTCAAAATTCATTTTCAACGGCGAGCGGAATCCTTTCGAAGTTAGACTGCGCTTGATATTCGAAATACGGCCAGAAAGCAGGAAGTCGCTCGAACCGGCCTTATATTTTATATCTGTGAGATTTATGGAATCGTTATTGAACGCCACGTTGAAGTTGCGCACCCGGTTACGTATCGGGAAGAACGGTGTGAACAGGCCGGCACGCTTTGCCTTGACGGAGCCTTCTATACCCCATTCGAGCAGCAGCCGCCGCAGGAATTTGGACGTGCCCCAGTCTATTATCTCGGTTTCCTCGGCCGTGAATTCGGGATGAATACGCGGATAAGGACTCCGGCGCTTGTTGCGCTGGATTTCGATCGCCCTCTTATAAACCGAATCCATAGGCAGGTCGGGGAAGGAGTGGCTGATGGAGTCGGCTATGTTTTTAACCGCCTTTGGCAACGGCGGGCGGTCAAGTTTGTGGGCATTGGCATGGACTTCAGCCCGCGAGAGCATGAAGCGCGCCGTAGGTGTGCCTGTGGATATGTTGCGAACTTCCAGGTCAAGGCCAAATAACGGGCGCTTGGCCTCATCGTTATAGCGGTTCATCGTGACGCGTCCGTGGGCCTCGCGCATGTTGAACGCGATTGAGTCGCCGAGAACCGTCAGGTAGAATTTACCGAGCTTCATGTCCCCTCCCATCGGCACTACGACGGTGGTATCGTCGGTCCTTCTCTGATTGCTGACTCCGACACCAAGCCGGAAATCCTTTACTTTCATTGAGTACTGGGTATGCAGTATGTCAGCCGAGTCAACCGACACGATTGCCGTCAGCAGCGAGTCTGCGGGATTTGAGCCATGCGAACCGAAGGCCAGATTGGCGTGATCGACATACACCATATTAGCCGTGTCGGACGAAAGATAATACACACGGTCCGCATCCAATTGTCCATCAAAGTGAAGACGGTGGAAATTGTTGCGCGTCAGCATTGACGGTCGTCCCTTGAACTTCAAATCAGCCGTCACTTTACCGGCAATATACCCCCTTGCCAGTGCCCGTAGGGCTTCGGGAAGTTTCTGGAGTTCGGTGGCACCCGTCACCGAACCTTGCACCAGTGGGTCGGTCATTATCTGTGTCGCCGTTGCGTTTATGGTAAGGTTGGTCGCCGGGCCGGCCACAACAAAATCACGGACAGTGAAGGAGGCGGCGTTGAGGTCATTGCCCTTCAACGATGCGAGCACTGTGCCCCCCACCCTCTTGAACGCAGCCTGCTGATAGCGGAGATTTCCAGGAGTAATGACCAGCTCGAGATCGGCCGAAGGGATGGAATCCGTGGTCAGATTGAACGGACCAGTCGAGCGGGCTTTGAAACTTATCGCCACATCGGTCTTGAATTTTTCAGGACCGATACCGTAGGCCTTCCGCAAGGAGTCAGGCACAACAGAAAGGATGCGTTCAACTCCCATTTCGCCAAGGTCAAGGCTGAAATCATGCACAATCATGTCATGACCGAAGTCCACATGGGTGCTGAGAAGCGCGTCGAGAAACTCGGCCTGGAGCCTGAAATTCCGCAATTCAAGTTCAGTCGGTTTCTCAGGCTCCCAGGCCACCCGGCCATCGACCCCAAACCTCAACTTGTCGAGGTTATACACGCTCAGCATGGGCGAAGCAACATTTCCGCCAACATTTATGGAATAGGCCGGAGCCTCGCCACCGTCAAGTGTGAGCGACTGCAATGCCACGGTGAAATGTTCGCCGGTTGCAAGATTGCTGAAACGCAACGGTTTAGGATCAAGAATACGGAATCGGTTGATTGATATTTTAGGCAACGGCCCTGATTCGGTCGATACAGTGTCAGCTGCCGCCTGATATATGACATAATTGTTGAGGGAATCATTGACTGACAGCAAGTTGATGGCGGGCCGTTCAAACTCGACATCATAAAGGTCTATCCTGTTGCGCAGCAGGGCTCCTATGTTTATTCCGCCCTCAAAACGCCTTAGCGTCACCAACGTGTCGGCCCACTGAGGCAGTCCCTGCCTGTCTTCTCCCACCACACGGGTCATCGGACCGGAAATCACAGTTATGCTGTCCACCCTTAATTTCAGCAAGGGCATCTTCCCGGTCAGCCGCAATTCCACACTGCCTATACTCACATCCGCGTCGAGCATCTTGTTTGCCACGGCGGTCGTGACCGCCGTGAGATGCTCGGGTTTAAGCATGTTCAAGGTGCACATTACCATTGCAACCACCGCAAGAACTGCGGCCATAATCGTCCATGCGATTATTTTAAGAATCTTTGTGATCATTTCGATGTGGGGCGGGTTGTGATGTGGAAACAGCTCTGCCGGTATTCAAACTTGACATAGCATCGGCCTTCTTCCCGGAATTTGTAAAGAATCTCGGCAAGCAGATTTTTAAGATCCTCAAAAGAGCGATGGGGAGCCGATGCGTCGTCGCATATGAATTTTGAATAACTTATGTCGAATGTGGTGCCGTAGCTGTGGGTTGACTCCTCGGTGGCATTACGGTTGACACGGCGCAATTTTTTCACGGTTGCAGGTGTGCGCAAGACACTTGTGACCTTTAATCGGTATGCACCCCCTCCGCGGGCCTGCAACGAGTCATTGAACGCACGGCCTATTTCCTTAAGGAATTGGGCAGCCTCCGGCACAAGGTACGGGAAAGAATGGGTTAGCTCTTCAAGGTAATACTCCTCGCACGACTCCACCCTGACCACAGGACGGCGCAGCCTCATGATGTCCTCACCGCTCTGTATGGGAGGGAAACCAAGCTGCTGGGCCGCCATAAGCTGCACATGGTTTGAATCGTTGAACACCTTGCGCAAAGGGCCCACCGAATGTATACGTATCCGTTCACATCCGTCATCCGGCGCGGAATCGAGATGATGATCAAACGGATTGACCGAAGGCGGATCTGACAATATGGCTGACAATTCCTCGGTCGGCTCGCCCGGGCTCATTTCCTCAGGCTCGCCGCCACATGCGGTCGCAAGCACACCTATGGACAATATGATGAAACAGCAGATGAATCTCATAACGGATTTTCTATTAAACGTCAAAGTTACAAAAACTTTTCCGATTTTCCATCATGAAAAACGTGACTGCAATATATGGTTGCAAAAGGAGCGTCAGCCTATCATTAAAATATGTTAAATACACTGATATTATGTCACGTTCTTACAGCCATAGCGTCTTACCTATACAAACTTAAAAACTCCTGTTGAATGAAAAACTTGTTTATGGCCGTCGCCACTCTCCTGATGGTATGTTCTTCTTGCTCGGCCACCTCTCCCCGCTCCAAACAGCTCACTGTCAAAGGTAAATTTGACGGCATCTCTGTCGCAAACAATATCGAGGTTGTCTACACCCCGGCATCAAACGTATCTATTTCCGTCAAGGCATCAGATAAAGGCATGTCATGCTTGAAGATGGAGGTCAAGAACGGTACTCTGCATTTCAAAGCCCCCGACGCCCGCAACGAAGAAATCAAGATTACGATGACCGCCCCCGACTTGAAATCCATTACAGCCGTCAACAACGCCGAGGTCAAGGTTACAAAAACGCTTACCGTAAGCTCCGCCAAGATAACAGCCACCAACAACGGCGAGATAGAGCTCAATGGCGGCATAAACGCCAACGACGTATCAATCAGCGCCACCAACAACGGCGAAATCTCACTTCCTTCGCTCTATGCCGTCAAGGCGGCGATTTCAACAACCAACAACGCCGAACTCAAATGCAAGAAAGTGGAGGTGACCGACATCAAGTGCACCGCCACCAACAATTCTGAAATCGACATCGCCGGCCACGGCGTCACCGTCAACTTCACCGCCACCAACAATGCCGAGATTGACGCGGCCGATTTCCAGGCCGGTTCCGGCAAGGCAACGGCAACCAACCTCGCCACCATAAAAGCCAATGTGGACAACCTCACCACATCGACCACAAACATGGCAAAAATCTACAATAAATAAAGGGATGACTTACCTGCGGCGGAAATCGCCGCTCACTGAATCAAACACCACTCCGGGATAAATGGAGTCGAGAGCCCCCGAGGCTGACAGCTCGTCCACCGTCCCGTCATACACACGGCCCTTGCCAAGCGCCCACACCCTGTCGGCCACGGCGAGGGCCGGTGCTATGTCATGGGTGCTGAGCAACACCGTCGTTCCCCCGTGGCTCATGCGGCTCAACAGGTCCATAATCTCGAAACGGCTCGACACATCGAGAAACGAAGTGGGTTCGTCAAGCACGACAATATCAGTTGACTGGGCTATCGCACGTGCAATCATGGCTTTCTGCCGCTCTCCGTCGCTTAGCGATGCGACAAAACAATCCTTCTTATGCCTCAGCCCGACAGATTCAATGGCTTCGGCCACAAGCCTTTTATCTTCGGCACCCATTCGCCCAAGGAAACCTGAATATGGATGACGGCCAATACCCACCAATTCAGTTACGGTGAGGCCACCGCCGCCGGTGCGGTCGGTCAGAACCAGGCTTAGCTTACGGGCGAGAGCTGCCGGGGAATACTCCCCCACCGGCTTCCCGTCGAGTTCAACACTTCCTCCGAGTGCCGGCTGCGAACCGGTGAGTGTGCGCAACAGGGTGGATTTTCCACTGCCGTTAGCGCCAATCAGCACTGTCAGCCGACCGGGCGCAAGCGTCAGGTCAATACCGCCGGCAACCACTCTGTCGCCATAACCGGTCGAAAGGTTCTCAGCTACCAGTCCCATATCAGTTGAAGTAAAAAATTGACCTGCGCCGCACGATTATGTATATTATCACAGGCACGCCAAGCACAGGAGTGATTGCATTGACCGGAATTATGCCCCACTCGCCGGGCGCAACGCTTATAAGCTGGCACAGCGCGCCGACAGCCGCGCCAAACAACGCCGTGACGGGCATGAGGCTGCGGTGGTTGGACGTGTGCAACGCCAAGCGGGCTACATGCGGTACAATCAGCCCTACGAACCCAATCGGACCGCACCAGGCCGTGACGACCGCCGTCAGCGCGCCGGACAAAACAAGAATTCCGTTGCGCGTAGCGCGGAGGTTGACACCTGCCGACTCCGCATAACGGCTGCCAAGCAGCAGTGCGTTCAACGGTTTGATATACAGCATTGACAGCAGAATCAGCAGCAGTACCGCCGTGGCGAAAACCGGCATCATTCCGAGCGTTACGCCCGAGAAACTGCCAAGTCCCCACACCACATATGAATGGACTCCGTCACGGCTCGAAAAGAAATTAAGCAGGGCTATGGCCGACGACGCGAGATAGCCTATCAGTATACCGACAATCAGCAACATCGTTGATGAGCGCACCACGCTCGACATGGCCAGCAGCACAAGCATCACGCCCATGGCGCCGGCCAACGCGCCGGCAAGGATGGCGGCATGCCCCCAGGCCGTGAGGGCGCCTCCGAGAGCGAGCATGACCACAGCCACCCCGAGGCTTGCTCCTGTCGATATGCCCAGGATTGTAGGGCCGGCCAGGGGGTTGTCGAAAGTTGTCTGCATCAGCAGTCCCGCGACGGCAAGCGCCGCGCCAGCAAGCAAAGCAGTGAGCGCGGCAGGCACACGTGTTTCCACCACGATGTAACGCCACGCCTCCTTTGCCACTTCACCGCCGGTAAGTGCTGAGGCAACATCGCCCGCAGGAATATCCACCGAGCCCACAAGAAGACACCCGGCAACGGCTACAGCCGTCACGAAAGCGGCCAACACAGCCACCAATGCGGTGCGGCTGATTATGGCGCGGGGCGCGGATTCACTTGATTTTTTCAAAATACTGAGGTTTTGCATCCCCGAACTTCTCGGGATGGAAAATCATTGCATAATCCCTGAGCACCCGTTCGGGATGGAAAGCGACTGAGTTGAAAAACGGCTTCTCAACGGTATTGCAAAAATAAGTTGCCGCCGGATAAGCCTTGAACGCCTTGGCATGCGGCACTTCGGCAAGGAGACCCGAAGCGGTAATGTCGCGGGCGTCTTTTATCAACCATACATCGGCTTCCGACGCCCGGTCGATGACACCGCCCTCGTCGAGCGGAAGCGAACCTGTGGATGTGTCAGCGTCCCATGGATATTTTCCACCGGCATCGGCAATCAGACGCGCCATATAGCTGTGACCGCCCGGCACGTACCACACTCCCGACATCGGCTTTTCTGTCAGGACGACAGGGCGCGAGCCGACATTTGCCACACGGTCGCGCAACAGGGTATACTCGCGGCGCACATTATTCCAAACGCTGTCAGCGGCCTCTCCGCGGCCATAGAGAAGTCCTATGAATTTAATCCACTCTGCGCGGGCAAGTGGAGTTTCTTCAAGATAGTCGGCCAGGTATATCACCGGGATACCGCTCTGCACGAGTTGCGCCGGGGCGCCCCCTTCCATTGCCGACACCAACACCGCGTCAGCGTCAAGGTCTATTATCTTCTCCACCATCGGTGACATGCTCGAACCGACATCGGCAATCCTGCCGTTGGCCATGAGCCGCGCCACCGTGTCGTCCGGCACGAAATAGGCTCCGTCAGCCACACCGGCCACACAGCCAATAGCTCCAAGCTCATCAATCGCGGCTGTATGCACCGAAGAAAACACCACCGACCGCTCCAATGGCTTGTCAATGCGATAGGTGGCAATGGGCTTGCCTCCGCTCCACGGAGTGCTGACCTCGGCCATCACACAATCATCTTGTTGAATAAGTGTCAGGTATTTTGCTTCCGGAGCCATATCGGTTCCACCTGCCACAGATGATGACGCTTGCCGGCGTGAGCATGCGCACAGGATGACCGCCAGCGCCAGCACCAGTAATTTAAATCTGCTGTTCATTTACCTAAGATTGAATCAATCGAGTTAACACGTTGTCGAATGGCATTTTCGGCCTTAGGCATGCCTTCGACCAAGCTCAGCTGACGCATCAGCACATCGCGGGCCGCCACAAGCCTGACATGCAGGTGCTCGCGGCGGTCGTTGCCGACGGGGTCGGGAAGCGCCGGCTCGGCCAATTCTGCCGTGCGGACCGCCTCATCGAGTTTTTGGGATGCCTGTATGTAATCCACTCCCACAAACCATGCGTCGCTCACGATGTCATCACCGCGGCGCATCAGGGAATCCGCGCTTGCCACGAGGACGACAGCACGGTTGTGAAGGCTGTCGTTGAGGGCGCGGCGGCGCACCTTCTCGGCCGCGTCTCCGGCCTCGCCGACATATATCCATACCGCGGCGCCTATGATGGCGGCGGCAACAAGCAACCATGTCAAGCGTCGCCGCCTCACGGCCTTTGGATTCAATTCGTCCATTCTATCTTAATTTTCGGCAAATTTACGAAAATATACCGAATTTTTTATTTTGTCGGATGAACGTTTTTGATTAATTTTGGCCAAAATTCACTACCGATATGAAAAAACTCATCGCACTCGCCATCGCCACGGCAACCGTGGCATCCGCACAGGCAGCCGAGCCAGCCGACTCCGCAGCCACCGATACCGTGAAAGGTTTCGGATTTGTCGACCAGATTGTAATTCCCGTCACCTCTGTAAAGGACCAGAACCAATCTGGCACCTGTTGGTGTTTTGCCGGCAACTCGTTCTTCGAGAACGAAATTCTCCGCGCCACCGGCGACTCCATCGACCTTTCGGAAATGTATGTGGTGCGCAAATGCTACGAGGACAAAGCCGACCGCTACGTGCGCATGTACGGCCAGACCAATTTCAGCCCCGGCGGCTCGGTGCTCGACGTGCCATACGTGTGGGAGCGCTATGGAATGATGCCCGAATCGGCCTACAAGGGCCTCGAATACGGCGAGGACAAGCACGTACACGGCGAGCTGCAGGGCGCCCTTGAGGGCGTGGTCGGAACCGCCGTTAAGAAGCCTAACCGAAAAGTTTCTCCGGCATGGCGCAAGGCCGTAAACGGTGTTCTTGACGCCTATCTCGGCGAAGTTCCCGAAACCTTTGAATACAACGGCAAGACATACACCCCCCAGTCATTCGCAAAATCGCTCGGCCTGTCGCCCGACAACTACATCGCCATCACAAGCTTCACCCATCATCCCTTCTATGCCCCGTTCGTGGTTGAGGTTCCCGACAACTGGCTGTGGGCGCAGTATATGAACGTGCCTATGGAAGAAATGAAGGCAGTTGTCGACAATGCTCTTGAAAACGGCTACACCGTCTGCTGGGCCGCCGACGTGAGCGAGGGAGGTTTCAAGTGGAACGACGGCGTGGCCCTCATGCCCCTCGGCAAAAACGAACGCGACATGACCGGCACCGAACTTTCGCGCTGGGTTACCCTTTCCGACAAGGACCGCGCCGCCGACAAGTTCAATTTCGACGGACCTGTGCCTGAAATCGAGGTGACTCAGGAATCACGCCAGCAAATGTTCGACGCGCAGGAAACCACCGACGACCACGGCATGGTCATCGTAGGCACCGCCACCGACCGCGACGGCAACCGCTATTACAAAGTCAAAAACTCATGGGACACCAACCAGAAGTTCGGCGGCTATCTCTACGTATCTGAGCCCTACTTCCTGGCAAAGACAGTCGACATCTATGTAAACAAGGCCGCCGTCCCCGCCGAGACCGCCAAACGCATAGGACTTAAAAAGTGAAGAAAATAGGCCTGCTGTCCGACACCCACTCTTGCTGGGACGACCGCTATGCCATCCATTTCGCCGGCTGCGACGAAATCTGGCATGCGGGCGACATCGGCTGCCTCGACACCCTTCAGCGCCTGCGGGGCATCTGCCCTGTGGTCAGGGCTGTGCGCGGCAACATCGACCATGGACCGGTGGCGCGGATGTGCCCGGAGATTCTCGATTTCAAGGTTGAGGACGTGGGCGTATGGATGACACACATCGGAGGCTACCCGGGGCGCTATGCCCCGGGGGTGCGCCGCATGCTCATTGATTCACGGCCCAAGCTTATGATTGCCGGCCACAGCCACATCCTCAAGGTCATGTACGACCCTGAGCTCAAACTCCTTCACGTCAACCCCGGCGCTGCCGGCTATCACGGATGGCAGAAGGTGCGCACCCTTCTGCGCCTCACCATCGACGGCGACGAGGTAAAGGACCTCGAGGTGATTGAACTCGGAAAAGGTGGGTAGCGTTCTTATTCAAAAACAGAAATCATGAAATCAATTCTCGCCATATTGCTGCTCATGTTGGCCGTCGCGTCATGCAAGACCACCGAGGCAAACTACCGTACGGCCTATGAAAAGGCTGTCGCCGGCCGCGACAGTCTCACCGCCCTCGACCAAACCATTTATGGCGCCCACCGCCGCAACATGGGTTCGCGCGAAATAGCCGTCGGAGACGACACGGTCGAAATCAAGATACAGCGCGTGAAAATCACCGAAGGCGGCGGAGGAATCAACGAATGGCTGCGCACATACAGCGTTGTGGTCGGCCAGTTCAAGCAGGCGTTCAATGCCCGGTCGATGCGGGAACGCCTCGTTGACGCTGGCTATCCCCGCGCCTTTGTGGTTGAGACCGCAGAACCGTATTATTACGTACTTCTTTCCTCCTACTCCACCCCCGCCGAAGCGGTCGAGGCCATAAAGTCAATCCCCTCCGACTTCCCCGTGGCCATGAAATCCCCCCTGCCGTTCATATTGAAGAATTAGGAATTAGAAATTAGAAATTAGGAATTGCATCCGGCTATGGCCGAGTACTCGGAGCCCTCGGAGAACTCCGAGATGCCCGGATGGCAATTCCTAATTCCTAATTTCTAATTCTTAATTCATTACATGAAATCCGCTCGACATCAGCGATTTGCGGATTTCATCGATATGGGCGTTGTCGCGGGTTTCCAGTTCGAGGCGGATGGTGCAACCGTTGATTTCGGCTGTGGTGTTGATGCGCTCGTGCGTCACCGAGATAACGTTTGCGCCGAGGTCGGCGATGGCGTGAAGCACACCCGAAAGCTGTCCCGGTTTGTCGAAAAGGTCAATTATAAATGTATAGTTGCGGCCGCTCTTGGCGAGGCCACGTGTAATGACACGGTTAAGGGTGTTCACGTCGATATTGCCGCCGCTGACCAGGCATACTACCTTTTTGCCATTGACAGGCAGCTTATGGAACATCACTGCAGCTACTGCGACTGCACCGGCCCCCTCCGCCACCACTTTCTGACGCTCCATCAATGCGAGGATGGCGGCTGCGGTTTCGTCATCATTAACGGTGACGATTTCATCAACATATTGCTTGCAGAGCTCGTAGGTGTTCTCGCCAGGCTGCTTCACGGCGATGCCGTCGGCAATGGTCGACACGGAGTCGAGATGCACGGGCGTGCCCTCGTGAATCGAGCGCTCCATCGACGGCGCCCCGGCCGCCTGAACGCCATACACCTTGACATCAGGACGCAGCGTCTTTATGGCGAATGCGACGCCAGAGATGAGGCCGCCGCCACCGATAGGCACCACCACAGCTTCTACGTCGGGAAGCTGTTCGAGTATTTCCAAGCCGATTGTGCCCTGACCGGCAATCACAAGTTCATCGTCAAAAGGATGGACAAACGTGTAGCCATGCTCCTTTTGCAGCTCGATGGCCTTGGCATAGGCATCGTCATAGACACCGGGAACCAGGCACACCTCGGCACCGTAGCCTTTAGTGGCCTCCACCTTTGAGATTGGAGCGCCCGCGGGCAGGCATATCAGCGACTTGATGCCGTTGTGGGTCGCGCCAAGGGCAACGCCCTGCGCGTGGTTGCCGGCCGAGCAGGCAATGACGCCCTTGGCCTTTTCCTCATCGCTGAGTTGCGAAATCTTGTAATATGCTCCGCGCAGTTTGAACGAGCCGGTGAGCTGAAGATTCTCGGTCTTGAGATACAGGTCACAGCCGCAGTCAAGGCGGTTGGCCGGAATTATGTCAGTTTTGCGGGCAACACCTTTCAGCACGGCGGCCGCATTGAAAATCTCACTGATGTTAAGCATGGCAATTTGGGTTTATTTTCGCAAAGTTAAGCAATATTTCCACACACCGCTCCCATTTACCTGATTTTTTATTACCTTTGCCGCGTAATTGAGCCTTAATGGCTTGATAAATACCAACCTCACACATTATGCGCAATTTTTTCTCCCTGATTTTCTGTGCCGCCACACTGATGGCATCGGCATGGAGCCAAAAAGGCCATGACGTCACGGCCTACATAGCCGAGCAGCACCTCACCCCGACAACTCGCGCCGCCGTCGATTCGATTCTCGACGGAAAGTCGATGGTCTACTGGGCCAACTGGCTCGACAACGCCTCTCACCAGCTCGAGATGGCCTATACAAAGACCTGGCACTACAAGAACATTGACCCCGACCAGCCCTACGCCGACGCGCCGCTCAATCCCAAGGGCGACATCGTGACGGCAATCACCGCCCAAATCGACACCCTTTTGAATCCCGCCACAAGCCACAGTTCGGCGGCGCTTGCCATGAAGATTCTCGTGCACTGCATGGGCGACCTGCATCAGCCGATGCACATGGGACACCTCAAGGACTACGGTGGAAACACCATCAACATGAAATTCTTCGACCGCAAGACCAACCTCCACGCCATCTGGGACTCGTCGCTGCCCGAAGCCGCCCACAAATGGAGCTACTCGGAATGGCAGCAGCAAATCGACCGCGCCACCCCGGCCCAGGAAGCCGAGATAGTCGCCGGCTCGGTCGACGACTGGGCCCGTCAGACCTACGAAATCGCAGGCCGGTGCTACAAATATTTCCGACCCGGCCAAAAAGTGATGTACAACGAGATTGCCCGGTGGACGCCGGTCATCGAAGAACAGTTCCTGCGAGGCGGCCTTAGGCTGGCCCACGTGCTGAACTCCATCTTCGACCCAGCATACACCTCGCCGCAATAAACCCAACCAGATAAAAGATTGTTTAAAGATTGTGTTAAAATTCCGATAGATATGATTAAAGTAACCGAACAGCAAGCCCTCGACTACCACAAATATCCCATCCCGGGCAAAATCGAAATCGTGCCCACCAAGCCTTACGCCACTCCCGGCGACCTCGCACTGGCCTACTCGCCCGGCGTGGCCTATCCCTGCCTCGCCATCGAGAAAAATCCGGGCGACTCATACGAGTACACCAACCGCGGCAACCTTGTCGCCGTAATCTCCAACGGCACCGCCGTGCTCGGCCTCGGCGACATCGGCGCCCGCGCGTCCAAACCCGTGATGGAAGGCAAGGCATTGCTGTTCAAAATCTTCGCCGGCCTCGACGCCTACGACATCGAGGTCGATGAAAAAGACCCCAAGCGTTTTGTCGAGATCGTGAAGTCGATTTCCAAGACCTTCGGCGGCATCAACCTGGAAGACATCAAGGCTCCCGAGTGCTTCGAGATTGAGGACAGCCTGCGGCGCGAATGCACGATTCCCGTCATGCACGACGACCAGCACGGCACTGCCATCATCTCGGCCGCCGGCCTGCTCAACGCCCTCGAGATTCAGGGCAAGCACATCGGCTCGGCCACCATGGTGGTGAACGGCGCCGGAGCTGCCGCCATGGCCTGCACCAACCTCTACGTAGCCCTCGGCATGCGCCGCGAGAACATCATAATGTGCGACTCGAAAGGTGTCGTAACCGCCGACCGCACGGATCTGAACGCCTACAAGCGCCACTTCGCCACCCAGCGCACCGACATCCGCACCCTCGCCGACGCCGTGCGCGGTGCCGACATCTTCCTGGGCCTCTCGGTTGCCGACGTGCTCACCCCCGACATGGTGCGCACCATGGCACCCCGCCCCATCGTCTTCGCCCTCGCCAATCCCAACCCCGAGATTTCCTACGAGGCTGCCATGTCGTCGCGCGACGACATCGTGTTCGCCACCGGCCGCTCTGACTACCCCAACCAGATAAACAACGTGCTCGGCTTCCCCTACATCTTCCGCGCCGCCCTCGACTGCCGCGCATCCACCATCAACGAGGAGATGAAAAAAGCCGCCGCAATCGCCATCGCCGCCCTCGCCCACGCCCCCGTCCCCGACGACGTGGCCGAAGCCTACGGCATCTCAGGACTGACGTTCGGACGCGACTACATCCTGCCCAAGCCCTTCGACAAACGCTTGCTCACAGCCGTCACCCCGGCCATCATCCGCGCCGCACAGGAAAGCGGAGTGGCCCGCCGCCACGTCACCGACTTCGAAGCCTACGGCGAGAAGCTCGAGAGCATCATGTGTGCCAACGACGCCCTGATCGCCTACCTCATCAAGAATCAGAAAGAGTGTATCACCAACTCCTGACACCGAGCCGGTGACCTCCACCGGCCGATGCCAGCCAAACAAAGACCTTGAAAATGAAAATCCCCGCCCTGCGCCGCCGCCACTACGACACCACCGCCCTCGTCCTCCTCGTCGGGCTCATCGTGCTGTGGATTCCATGGCTCGGCGACACCCCGTTCTACTCCAAAGGCGAGCCACGCGAGGCCGTGGTGGCCATGTCGATACTGCACAACGGCGACTGGATTCTGCCGCCGGTGCTCGGCGGGGAGATTCCCTACAAGCCGCCTTTCCTTGCGTGGCTCATCGCCATTTTCGCATGGATTTTCAACGGAGGCGTTGTCAACGAGTTCGTGTCGCGCCTGCCGTCGGCAATCGCCGCCATCGCCATGGTGATGATGGGCTACCGCTGGGGCAAGCACGTACAGAACAAGCACTTTGCCCTCACCATGGCACTGGTTACGGCCACCTCGTTCGAGGTGTTCCGCGCCGCCGAGGCCTGCCGTGTCGACATGGTGCTCACCGCCGCCATGGTCGGCGCCATATACATCCTTTATGAAATCCGCGAGCGCCGCGGGGCTGACAATGTCGGGTGGTATGCCGCCGCGGCTGTGCTCCTGTCAATCGCCACCCTCACCAAAGGACCCGTCGGAGCCCTGTTGCCCTGCCTGGCCGTGGGTATATGGCGGCTGCTGCGGGGCGACAACTTCTGGCGCGTCCTCGGCTCGCTCTCCCTGCTGGCCGTGGTGTCGCTCATGCTGCCGGCTCTGTGGTACTACGCCGCCTGGAAACGAGGGGGCGACACCCTCATCGACATCGCATGGGAAGAAAACATCGGACGCCTCACCGGCACCATGTCCTACGGCTCCCATGTCAAACCGTTCTGGTATAACTTCCTCACCATCCTCGCCGGCATGCTGCCCTGGACCCTCCTGGCCGTGCTCGCCCTGTTCCGCGCCCGCACCTACCGCCACTGGCCCTTCCGCCCCGCCGGTCTGCTGGCCGTGACAACCGCCCTCACCGTAATCATCTTCTACTGCATCCCCGTCAGCAAGCGCAGCGTCTACCTGCTGCCCGCCTATCCATTCATGGCCTACGGCGTGGCCGTCATCATCGAGAGTCTGCGCGGCACCGCCTCCAACCGCGTCTTCGGCCACTTCATGGCCTTCCTCGCCGTGGCATGCCCCGTGGCCATTGCCGCGATGGATCTGTTCCCCCTTCCGGCCCTTCCCCACTTCGCCCTGCGCCATTGGTGGAGCTGGCTGATGCTCCTGCTGCCCGTCGCGGTGGCCGCATGGTGGTATCTCGGCCATCCCCGCTCGGATGTCGGCATGCCGTGCATCTGGGCCCTTCTGGTGGCCTACAACGCCGTTGTCATGCCGGCCATGTTCGGCAATCCCCTGCGCTCGGCCGATGATATGGCCCGCTTCGAGGCCCTGCGCGAATCCCGGGCAAAGGTCTACTCGCTTGGAACTCCCAACAATCTCAACGTCGTCTACTGGTTCAACTACTACCTTGACGACAGCGTGCGCCTCGTCCCCACCCCCGAGGCAGCCGACAGCCTCCCGACGGGCTCCACCCTCATCCTGGTCAACCCGGCCGACACCGCCCGCGTCCACGGCTTCACCTTCGCCACCATCACACGCAACCCCGACACCCGCCGCCCCGCCATCTTCGCCACAAAAAAATAAAACATTAAAGATTCAGCATTTATTTTTGAGTTTTATTTGCATTCTGAGGCAATTTTTATTATCTTTGCATGCGTTTTTACATTAATAATAGCCCCCACACCCAAACCTCAACCATGGCCACTGCCAAAGAAATCCTCGAGTTCAAGAAGTCCTTTACCGATGAAACCGGCAACTTCATTTTGAAAACGACCTATTACAATGACAGCCTGCTTCATGCCCTCATTGTAATCACCCGGCTCATGGACAAGGCCATACAGGAGCCCGCAAAAACGCTGAACATGTATTGCGGTCAATTCTCCCTGTTTAGGGACAAGACTCAAAAAGACGCAACTTCCGCAAAGAATGAATGTGACACCAGCGGTCTGTCGGAGGAACAACAAGAAGAATGGGCAGCCTTCAATCCGTACAGAACCCTTCAGGACAGACTGGCGCAATTCATAAAGCCGACTCATGACGGTGGGGACGGCGGCATTCTTAATGTTGTGCTGTCAAAAGGATTCAAACCCCTCACCGGCGAACAAGTATGGCCGCTGCTCGAACGTGGCCGCCGTGATGGCTCCGTTTATTTATATGAGCTCGACAACTCATTGGACCTTAACCATTTTGCAACAACATCCGAGGCGTTCCGCCTTGAAAGTTCCGATATGCAAAAAACCGCGACAGGCCGCTTCTGCGACCCCGGCAGCGCGAGTGTCCTGAATCAAAATTTCGAAAGCCTGAAAGAACACTCGCATCAGTTATGATTCCATGCGCTGACACCACAATATTAGGTAATGCACAGACCTATATGGGGGTGCTAGCCACATTCATTGTCCTTTGTCTCTTCATCTCCAAAAAAGATGAGGAGACAAGTAATTTTATAATGTACCTCATGCTGAAGATCCGTGGCGAGATCATCATGTTAATCGACGACCACACCAAGAACCTTTGGCAAGACATCCGCACAACCCATAACTTCGATAAAATATCAGACCTGATAAACAGCCACAATTGCAAACTTGACAAAAAAATGGACCTAATTGACATTCAGTTCAAAGTCGACATGCAAAAGCAACTGTTTTTTCGGAAAGCCGAAAACTACCTGAAGTCTTTCGAACCCGAATCAACCGTCCGGGAAAAAGAGGAACTTTCATACGTGGCTCTTTTCACGATGCTGCTGATTGTTATGGTAATGCTCATTGACTGCACATCACTTATCAGCATTGGACTGCGAGCTGCCATAATCAACATGGCGCTGATAACGTCATGTATTTGGCTATGCGTGTTATATCATAAATTCTACCAGTTCGCAAGCACCGTAAAGGACAAGCCCGAAGACACTTCCGGTCATCCTAATTTCCTGCTAATGCTTGCCATAATGGCTTTTGGCATGTTCCTCTGGATTGGATTTTCAATTGTAATTAACACTCCTTTATTTTCACTGATATTTTATGCCCTCATAATGGTGGGCATAATTATGATTTTCAAGAAAAAATGGATTTCAATCAACCATGTATATAACAGATACACACGGGTATTTACCATAAACCATTTTTGGTATATAATGGCATTTGCATTGTGTGCCGTCCTATCCATCCATACCTTGAATGACTGTATGCCGAAAGGTGATTATCATTCCAATATAAGCGCCCTCTATGGGCTTGTCTCCGATCCATCAGTCGCAAAATATTTTTCCATCATATTTTTTTCTCTAAATGGATTTTTTCTTCCGATTATCATTGGATACCTGTACTTGCGGAGACGCCACAACCGCATAAATGCCAGCATCGATGAACTTAAAGAGAAAGTACAATCTGAGGCTGAAAGTGCGGCAGCAGATCTTAAAGAAATACAGGAGGCTATTGAAACTGCCAAATAAGGCTCCAGCCGACTCCTGATTAACAAATTTTAACGCGGCTGTTTCGGGGATTTGGCTTAACTTTGCATTAACCTTAAAGGAAACTGTGCCATATACCGCCTTTTCCATTACCAATTATATCAAAATCTTACCATTTATATCAGCAGTCACTGTACTTATTAAATTACGTTACATCCTTATAGTCTGGCCCTCAACCCGGCCACGCTTTTAGACTCATATTTACAATTAACCAATTATATCATAACTTAATTAATACCTCTTATCAAAATGAAGAAGTTATACTTGTTCATGACAATGCTTCTTGTATCAGCCCTTTCTTTCGGGGTGAATGCAAGAACGTTGTATCTGGACTACTCTGAGGCGCCAAGTCATTTGTCCACACCGCAAATCTATGCTTACATAGATGACAACAACAAAAACGCCAAATGGCCTGGAGAATTTGGAGAATCGGCAGGCGAAAAACTAATCAAATTTACAATTGACGATAAGTACACAAACGTCATTTTCAACTGCGGTTCGGAAACTGGTGGTGGAAATAACCAGTCAACCACTATCTCGGGAGATGATCTTAAAGACAACTACGTATATACAGTCACAGCCGACGGAACAAATAATTGCAAAGTTTCATCACAACCCTACCAAGACACTCCTACTCCCCCTGCAGCTAACATCACATACTTTCTCGATGGAGATGCGTTTGGCGGATGGAACTCCACCAACAATGCCTATAAGATGGATTATGTTGATGGAAAGTATGTAAAAAAGGCAACTATAAAAATTGCAAATGGCCAAAACAGCGGCTTTGGTCTGCGCGCCCGCAAAAGCGACAACATTAATGAGGTAAAGGGTTTCTATAGGTGTGCATCCTTAACCGATAATACACTAAAGTCCGTGCCCGCCTCTTTCGGAGTTGTCAATGAAGGTGATGGTGGTACCAACTGGAAAAGTGACATCACCGGCGAATTCACTTTCACTTTTGACCCGGAAGCGATGACTCTCACCATAGAAGGTGAAACTCAAACCTGGGACGACCTTGTAATCGTAGAAAGCGACAATGCCAATTTCAGCAACGCTGACTGGAAAGCTTCTTCAACCAACGGCATATATGTGTGGAGCGGCCTCTCACTTCCCGCCGGCAAATTCAAAATTGGTAAATTCAATGGTTCATGGGCCGATACCAACTATGGCACCGGCAATACCATAACCGTCAACAGCACCGCTACCATTATCTATAAATCTGGTGGCGACTGCGTTCTTGCCAAAGCTGTAAACAACGCTACCGTCACCCTTGACCTCACCAACACTAACAACTACACCATAAAAGTTGAAGGCACCGAAGTCGAAGACGTGACCCCCGGTGAAAAATACTACTGCTACTTCATCAATTCCAACAACTGGACCACTCCCACCGTTTGGGCTTGGGTAAGCGAAAATGACAAAACGAGCTGCAACGACAACACCAATTGGCCCGGCGACGCAATGACTCAGAAAGACGGCAAATGGTATTGGGAAGCACCCGCAGGCAAGGTTCCCGGAATGATACTCATCAGCGATGACGGCGACGGAACCAAGCGCTTTGAGACCACTTTCGTCAACGGAGCTACATACAAGCCCAACGGCGACATCGCAAGCGACGACGACTTTGCCCGCGTTTATTTCAACCCTGGCGCCGACTTCTACAACAACACAATGTTCAATCAGTCGGAAGAAATTTACGCCCAGCTTCTCACCCAAAATGGCACCGCTGTCGGTAGCCGTACCAAGATGGTCCGTCTCACCGGTGAAGAAGTGCAACTGCCGTTCTTCTATATTGACGTGGAGAATCCCCAAAACTACGGCGGTATCCGATTTGAAACAAAAAAGCCCGATGGCTCTACACTATCTTACACCTCCAACGGATGCCCTGACTACGACCAGGAACGCTGGTATATGTTCATATATAATTGCGGTGATCCTGCCGGTCGAGATGACATCGACTGCTATACAGCCCAGACCTATCTTACCTACAAAGAATATGAAGAACGCCGCAACGGCCTGAAGCCTCACTTATTCTACATCGGAGGCAATATCAAAGGCCTTAGATTCTGGAAAGAAGCCAAAGCTGCCGAAGCAAAGGACGGTGTGTTCCTCTTCCCTATCGGTTACGAAGAAAGCACAGATGCCGATGATCCCTATAGAGAGCGCAGCATCAACAACATGACTTTCAAGATGTCATGGATTGACGCCGACACCCGCCAGAAAGAATACAACGCTAAATACGGAACCAATTCCACCGGCATCAACAACCGTTGGTGGGCGACCTTCAACCTCGGTCTCGTAGGCCCGAATCCCGCCCCTGGCCAAACATTCGACGACTACATGGCCCTTGGACATATCGCTAACCTCCCACAACTCAATGGCAATAAAGATGGGAACTACAGCGTGAAATACCTTCCCAACCGCACTCGTCGCTACTCCCGCTACAATAACTATAACTGGTGGGTATCTGTCGAGCAGCTTAACGATGCGAAAGCCCAGCACTACATCGTTGTGGACACCAAGTACAAGACAACCGCTCTTATTCCTTTCAATCCGCGTCCTACCCTCACCGACGTTACTTCCGACGAAATCTATCGCTCGCAAAAGGACCTTGCCTCTTATGAGGATCAGCTCGGCAACTTCCTTATAGGTTGCGAGGTAGCCGGCGAGGCCCGCATCAACAAGGCCAACCAACTTCAGGGCTCTGCTAAACTCAAGCCTTCTGAAGGTCTTCCTTTCTACGATAAAACAATTGTCGGTGAAACCGAAGACGGCAAGCCTGGCTACGAGCTCGAATATTCCATCCTTATGGGTGACGAAGACCTTGAGGAATACGAAGTAATCGGTACCTTCCCCGGTAATCCAGATGCGCTCAGCTATGAAATCAAGATGAAGAATATGGCTTTCGGCGCCGACAAGAAAATCTTCGTTCGATGCACCTATCACGACCTTGTTAACCAAAGCAAGGATGCAAGCGGCGAATTCTACTTCCGCTCTATGGTTCTCCCCGCTGAAATCACAGCAAAGCAGCCCGACGTAAAGGCTCCTCAGGCAATCGAAGGCTATATACCCACCGTAAAGCTCATCCGCAATCCTGACGGATCATGGAGCGCACATGTTGAAACAGAGGTCGAGCTTGCCGTGATGAAAGGTGCAGAAGGCAACGACCTCGCAGTTTATCCTGACTTTGAACTTGAATCCACATCGGCCGGCGACTACCTCCGCCTTGCCACCACCGCCGACTGGCACACCCAGGCAGCAATCGCTTCGGCTCACCACACCATCTATGAATCTGGCGACTACATCCACAACGTGCACAACTGGGCTGAAATCGCACATCTGAAAACCGAAAACGATCTTCACCGCTACAAGTTCAACTTCGTGTTCGAGAACATCGCCCCCGCTGGCACCGACATGGAGGACCCCTCCTACACTCTCAAAGCCCGCATCTATGCTCAGTATCCCATGCTTATCGACAACTCGGAGGGCACCGTTGAAGTGACCGCCTACCGCAATGGTGACTTCACCGATCCTATCATAGCAGCCAGCACCCTACGCCGCAAGGCCAACGGCACCCGCGACGCCGCCCCGAGCTACTCGCTCTCGATGATTCCCGCATCGACAGAGCTCGAATTCGAGGCCCGCAAGGACAACCTCTCGGGCATCACCGATCCCGAGGTTGCCGAAGACGGCGAAGCCGAGCTCTACAACCTGCAGGGCATCCGCGTCCAGGGCGAGCCCGCCCCCGGCATCTACCTGCGCCGCTGTGGCAACACCACTGAAAAAGTCGTAATCCGCTAATCCCGGATTTCCCCACCTATCCCTCCCGCGCCCCGGCAGCCGCCGGGGCGCGGCTGTTTTATTTCGGCACCTCGCCGCCATCTTTGCCGCAAATTTGTTATATTTGCAAAAATTTTAAAGCTCATGTTTAAAAAGACTCTTATAGCGGCTGCGGCCGCCATGATGTCGGTGGCCGCCCAAGCTGCCGACCCCTACAAAGTGATGGTGCCGATGGGTGCCGACGAGGACGGTGCCATGGCCTATCTCGTGAACTTCGACACCGGCGCAAAGGTCGATTCGGTGCTGGTAGCCGACGGCATGGCCACATTCTCTGGCACGATGGACGAGCCCTACGTGGCCCGCATTATAGTCGACGGCCAGCGCTACGCCCAGTTCATCGTCGAGCCCGGCTCGGTGGCCTACGATGCCAACCGCCGCAAGGCATTCGGCTCGCCGCTCAACGACGCATACAATGAAATCACCGATTCGGCAATGGTGATGGCAAACGAGTTCCGTTCCATCGCCGAGGCAGACACCACCGCCCGTCAGGCCGTGTATGACCGCTATGACCGCTTCATCACCGCGAAGATGGAAGCCAACCTTGACAACCCCATCGGCTACACCCTGTTCATACAGAAAGCCTACGACTTCGACCCCGCCGAACTCGAGGCCTACATCCTGGCCCATCCCGAGCTGGGAAATTATCAGCGCGTTACCAAACTCGTCGAGATGAACCGCCGCAAGGCTTCGACTGGCGAGGGAGCGCGGTACACCGACTTTGACGTGCGCGGCCAAAAGCTGAGCGACTACGTGGGCCGCGACGGCAAGTGGCTGCTCGTCGATTTCTGGGCCAGCTGGTGCGGTCCGTGCCGCCGCCAGATGCCGGTGCTTAAAGACCTTGCCGCGAAATATGCCGACAAGCTGAATGTTCTCGGAGTTGCCGTATGGGACGAAGCCGCCGACACGCGCCGCGCCATCCAGGAAGAAGGTATAACATGGGACTGCATCATAGACGCGGGCACCGAACCGACCGATCTTTACGGCATCTCAGGCATCCCCTGCATCATGCTAATCTCGCCCGACGGAGTGATAGTCTCGCGCGACAAACAGGGTGATGACCTCCGCGCCGCCGTAGCCGCCGCCCTCTCGCAGGAATAAGTACACCGCACTCACCGATAAAATAAAACCATTGCCTCCCGCGCGGTCGGCAATGGTTTGTTTTATACAGGTTCGTCGAGATAGTCCCGGCGGGCCGGGGTTGAGGGCGTTTTCTTCTTATTTGTCTTGCGCTGTTTCGCTGGGGGCCGCCGCTTGGTCTTGGCCGAATCCGCGTTTACTGAATCAACCACAACGACCGCAGGAGCCGGAGCCGTTCCACGCCCGCAGCGGCTCGCCGCCAGCCCTATCACCAACAGCAGGAACAGCCCGAAAGTGACAGCTGCCGTCATGGTTTTCGACATAGAAAAGCGTCCCATCCCGATACCTCAGACAAAGCGCGCCACAAGAATGATGGCGATGATTACAGGAGCGAGAAAACGGATGATGAACATAACCGACCCGACAATGCGCGAACGGATGGAGCCATCGTTGGTGAGCTGGCGCCGCAAAAGGTGCTTGGGAGCGAACCAGCCGAGGAACACACAAGTGCCGATTGCCGTGAGGGGCAGCATGATATTGGTTGTGAACGCGTCGAGCAGTCCGAAGATATTCATGCCTATGAAAGTGATGTCGCTGAGCGAACTGAACGACAGCGAGCACACCGAACTGAGCACCAACAGGGGGGACAGGGCGGCAACGCAGGCGGCTCGGCGGCTGAGCCCCAACGATTCCTGCAAAAAGGCCACCGTGACCTCGAGCAGCGACACCGTCGATGTCAGGGCTGCCATGAACAGCAGCACGAAGAACAGCGTGGACCACACCCGCGTGGCCGGAAGGCACGAGAACACCTCGGGGAGGGTCTGGAACACAAGGGTTGTCCCGACCAGCGAATGGTCGGCGAGCCCAAAGCTCGACACCGCCGGGAAAATCACGAATCCCACCATAAGCGCCACCACAAGGCTCATGGCAGCCACTATCGAGGCCGTGGGGGTGAGCTTGGTGTTGGCGGGATAATATGCCGAATAGGTTATGAGAATACCCATGCCGAGGCTAAGCGAGAAAAAGGCCTGCCCCATGGCGTTGATGAACGTGACCGGCGTTATCTTGGAGAAATCGGGTTTGAGAAACCATGCCACGCCGTCGCCCGCCCCAGGCAGCGACAGGGTTACGCAGCACAGCACCAGCAGCACCACGAACAACAGCGGCATCAGCACGTTGGACAAGCGCTCGATACCCTTCTGGACGCCCCCGGTGAGGATAGCCATATTTAGCAGGATGCACAGCACCGTGAACAGAATCGGGGCAAACGGGGTGTTGATATACTCGGCCATGCGCGAGGTGAACACGGAATCGGCACGGGCGATGTCGCCGTTGCCGGCAAGCTGTCCCACGCCTTCATAGAGGCCGCCGGTGACCGACTGCCAGATGTATTCGAGAGTCCAGCCCTCGACCACCATATAGAATATACTTATAAGATAGGAGGCGATGATGCCCATCAGCCCCACAATCCACCACTTCTTGCCGGGAGCGAGGTTGCGGAACACCTTGAACGAGTCGCTTTTACCGCCTCGGCCAAGGGCGAACTCGGCCAGCATGACCGGGATGCCGAGCAACACCACGCAACCGACGTAGAGGAGAAGGAAAGCGGCGCCGCCATTGGCCTGGGCCTCGGCCGGAAAACGCCAGATGTTGCCGAGGCCGACCGCCGAGCCGACCGTCGCGGCAACCAGGCCGATTTTTGATTTAAACTGATTGTCAGACATATTAGAGGGAAATTATCATAGTGGAATTCATCGTAGTCCGGCAGGAGCCGGAAGGCTTACCGGTTGACCAGCTCGCAAATGAGGGTGGCCGAAGTGGCTGAAGTCACACGGACGCGTACGGTCTGGCCGACGCCATGGGTTCCGCGGGGCAGCACACAGGTCTTGTTGCCCTCGGTGCGGCCCACGAGCTGATCGGCGCTGCGCTTGGATATGCCCTCGACCAGCACATCGAACTCACGGCCTATATCGCGGCGGTTTGATTCAGCCGACAGCTCGTTCTGCAAGGCTATCATGCGGTTGAGGCGCTCGATCTTGACATCTTCGGGCACATTGTCGGGCATGGTGCGCGACGCCAGGGTACCGGGACGCTCCGAATACTTGAACATGAACGCCGAGTCGAAGCCCACCTCGCGCATGAGGTCGAGCGTCTGCTGGAAATCCTCCTCGGTCTCGTCGTGGAAGCCGGTGAACATGTCGGTGGTGATGGTACATTCAGGCATGGCGCGGCGGATGGCGGCCACGCGGCCGAGATACCACTCGCGGGTGTACTTGCGGTTCATCGCGGCCAACACCTTGTCAGAACCCGACTGAACGGGCAGGTGGATGTGCTTGCAGATGTTGGGGCGCGAGGCGATTACGGCAATAACCTCGTCGGAAAGGTCCTTCGGGTGGGAAGTGGTGAAGCGCACCCGCATGTCGGGAGCGGCGTCGGCCACGGCGGCAAGCAGCGCGGCGAAATCAGTCACGGCGCCGTCGGCGCCTTCATACCGGTAGGAATTGACATTCTGACCCAGCAGCGTCACCTCCTTGAATCCCTTGGCACGGAGGTCGGCGACCTCGCGCAGGATGCTTGCGAGCTCGCGCGAGCGTTCGCGGCCACGGGTGTAGGGCACGATGCAGTAGGAACAGAAATTATTGCAGCCGCGCATGATGCTGACAAAGCCGCTGACACGGTTGGCGCCTATGCGGCGCGGCACCACATCGCGGTAAGTCTCGGTGGTGCTGAGTTCAACGTTAATGGCCTTCTCGCCGGCCTCGGCAGCCGCGAAAAGCGCGGGCAGGTCGAGATACGAGTCAGGGCCGGCGACAACATCGACACCATGGTCGTTGAGCAGGGAATCGCGCACACGCTCGGCCATGCAACCTATCACGCCCACGATAAGGCGTCGGCCGGCTTTCTTGCGGCGCAACGAGCCCAGATACTGCAGGCGGCTCACGATTTTCTGCTCGGCATTGTCGCGTATCGAGCATGTGTTGAGAAGTATGGCATCGGCGAGGGCGATGTCGTCGGTGAGGTCATAGCCGGCCATCTCGAGTATGGAGGCAACGACCTCCGAATCGGCCACGTTCATCTGGCAGCCGTAAGTTTCTATGAAGAGAAGAGGAGCGGAGCTGTCGTTCGCAAACTCTTTTTTTACCTTGTTTTCAGACATTATCCGTGAAAAATTTGTGCTATTGCACAAGATTATCTAAATTTGTGCAAAATTACGAAATAAAGTGGACTTAAGGAAATTAATCGAGGAAATAGTTCCATGGCTGGTTATCGCGGCCATGTATCTGCCCTGGCTCAAGAAAAAACTGCGCAAGCAGAAGCAAGCCGCCGCCAAGGCGCCCGCGGCCCCGCGGCCCGTGGCTGCGCAGCCGGTGGAAAAGCCTCGGGAAAAGCGTTCCGTACTTCCCAAAACTGCCTCGTTCACTCCCGAACGCCCAGTGCGGCCCATTGTCTCGACCGACCTGCCCGAGGAAGGCATGCCGGCCATCGGACAACCGGCGCCCATGAAACCAGTGACCAACGAGCCACGCCAATTCTCGCCACGCCGCCGCGAGCTGCGCAAGGCCCTGCTGCTCGGCGAGATTCTCCAACCTAAATACCGATACTGACCCAAACTACCTGAAAGACCATCTAATTATCACGAAAATCAATTAATTATCTGTAACATGGCATACAATTATATCACGGCTCAAGAAGCCGCCGAAATGATTAAGGACGGCGACACCCTCGGACTGTCCGGTTTCACCGCACCCGGTGCTCCCAAGCTCATCACAGAGTTCATCGCTGCAAAAGCCGAGCGCGAACATGCCGAAGGCCGCCCCTTCAAGGTGAACTTGTTCACCGGTGCGTCCACCTCCGACCATGTCGACGGCGTCCTCTCCCGCGCCAACGCAATCAACATGCGCGCCCCCTATCAGAACGTGCCCGACCTGCGCAAGCGCATCAACTGCCACGACGTGCACTACTTCGACCGCCATCTGTCAGACATGGCCCAGGAAACACGCTATGGCTTCTACGGCAAGATTGACTATGCCATCATCGAAGCGGCCGACATCACCCCCGACGGCGAGGTCATCCTCGGTTGCGGCGTGGGCAACATCCCCACCTTCGCAGCCATGGCCGACAAGATTTTCATCGAGCTCAACGCAAAACTCCCCCACTCGCTGCTCGGCATGCACGACATCTACATGCCCCTTGACCCGCCCTACCGCAAGGAAATCGCCATTTACAAGCCGTCGGACCGCATCGGCTCGCCCGTCCTCAAAATCGACCCGGCGAAAGTGGTGGGCATCGTGCGCACCGATTCGTACGACTGCGTGAAGCCATTCACCGAACCCGACGCAGTTTCGAAACAGATTGGCGCCAACGTGGTGTCGTTCCTGCTCAGCCAATACAAGAACGGTGGCATCCCCAAAGAATTCCTTCCCTTGCAGAGCGGTGTGGGCAACGTGGCCAACGCCGTGCTCTATGACCTCGGCGAAAGCACCATCCTCCCCACCTTCCAGATGTACACCGAAGTTATCCAGGACGCCGTGCTCGAACTGATGAAGAAGGGCAAATGCTCGTTCGCATCGACATGCTCCATGACCTTCTCGGACAAGGTTGAGGAAGAACTGTTCGGCAACATCGACTTCTTCCACGACAAAATCCTCATGCGCCCGGCCGAAATCTCCAACAACCCTGAGGTTATCCGCCGCCTGGGCGTTATCGCAATGAACACCGCGCTCGAAGCCGACATCTTCGGCGGCGTGAACTCCACCCACGTTCTCGGCACCAAGATGATGAACGGCATCGGCGGTTCGGGCGACTTCACCCGCAACGCATACATCTCCATCTTCTCGTGCCCGTCGGTGACCAAGGGCGGCCTCATCTCCAACATCGTGCCGATGGTGGCCCACGCCGACCACTCGGAACACTCGGTTGACGTGCTCGTCACCGACCAGGGCATCGCCGACCTCCGTCATCTCGATCCCGTCGACCGCGCATACGCCATCATCAACAACTGCGCCCATCCCGACTACCGCCCGCTGCTTCTCGACTACATGAAGCTCGGCAAGGGCGGCCAGACTCCCCACGCGCTTCAGGCAGCTTTCGCCTTCCACGTGGCATTCAATGAAACCGGCGACATGCGCAACGTCGATTTCTCGAAATTCGCCTGAATAAAGGACCTATCCTGAAAGCATATGCCAAAGGGCCGGTGTGCGTCGCACGACGCACACCGGCCCTTTGGCATGAACCCGTACAGCCTGCAGATTGTTGTGTTTTAAAAGAATCTTAAAAACACACTCCTATGCTTAAACAATTATTTCAAGTTCTCCTGACCGCAGGCCCGATATTATTTGCGACGCAATCCTACGCGCAATCCGAATCACCATACATCATTGTGGCTGACGAAATGGGCAACCTCCCGACAGATGCCGACGGCAATTACACCCTGATAACAATGAACGCCGTAGCCGTAGGCGATGAAACGCATTATACGGCAAGCAATGTCGATGTCCCCTCGGGAATGTTTGCGATATATGCCAAAGACGCAAGCGGCGGTAACGATACATTTTACCAGCTCACACCATGGGCTGTCACCCCCATCGTCTGCGGAGACGCATTCCCAAATCCTGTATCAATCGTGATGGCGAAAAACGCCATCATCGAACTCCCCGAGGCTGGCACCTACAACTTCGATTTCTTCGACCGCAAGGTGCTCGGCACAGGCTACCACCAAATTGCGGCCACAAACGTGAACAAGACCATCTATCCGAAGCAACTGTACCTGATTTCAGGCTCGACAACCATTACACTCCCTGAAATCAGCGGCGAACCCGGATGCTACTATGCCCTCGCCGAACTCCCCGCCTCGTTCCAGCTTAGCTACGAGACGCAACTTTACGAAATGTATTCGTTTGGCCCCGTCGACGCCAACGAAACCACACTCGAAGCCGGCCAGCAATGCAAAATAGCTCACGGCGTCAACTTTTCGTCAAAATTCACCGCGGGCGCAACCGCTAAAAGCGCCAGCAACATGAGCGACATCTACGTCAGGCTCAATCCCGAATCGGATATGTTTATCCAGCTCGCACTTCCCGGCATGACAGGCATCCATTCCGCCACAGCCACCGTCGATGACGCAGAGACCGAATACTACACCTTATCCGGCATCTGCCTCGGGGCAAGCCGTCCTACGGCGTCGGGAGTCTATATCGTACGCAACGGAACATCCGTAACAAAAACCATAATTCGCTAATGCGCCTGTAAAAACAGCCCGGGGACCGAGTTCCATGAAACTCGGTCCCCGGGCTGTTTTTACAGGGACTCACCAATGATTGTAATGCACAGCGTCTGGATTCCATTTATCGCGCGGTTGCTGTTTACGGGCCGGGCGACCAACCACTATTACATTGAGTGGATAGATGTCTGCCGGTAATCCAAGAATGTCCCTGACGGTTTTCTCGCGGTCGGCATGCGGAAACACGCTCGTCCACACAGCGCCCAGACCGAAAGCATTCGCCGCTATCAATATGTTTTCCGACGCGGCCGACAAATCCTGCACCCAAAGCGGCTCATCATCACCCGACAGAAATTTGTCGCCCACACCGCATGACACTATGGCAAGCGGTGCCCTCGACAGCATCCGCGCATAGGGCAATGCCGCTCCAAGCCGGTCGAGCACATCGCGGTCGTTAACAACCACAAATGCCCACGGCTGGCTGTTGACCGCCGTCGGCGCCGACATGGCCGCACGCAGCAACGCCTCCACAAGCACCTCCGGCACAGGTGCGTCATTAAGATATTGCCTGACACTGGTTCGTGTCACAATGGCATCATAAGCCTCATTTTTATTTGGATTTATCTTGTCGGTTGTCATATCGGAACCCTTTCATATATAATATTGTGTATTTTACTATAAAACACACAATACCTTTGATAAGTTGGATTCCAAATGCCCCCGAAACCTTACATAAAAAAATAGCCAAGCTATGTTCAGCCCCCGGATTGGGGCTGAAAGAGCTTGGACAAAACAACTTTTTTAACTTAAAAACGACAACTAATGGAAATAGAAAAAACTACCTAACGCTGCAAAGTTAAAGCAATATTATGATTTGACAAGAATATTATAGTTAAAATACGTTAATTAGAATACAATTTGCCATATTGTAAGCAAAATCGCAGAAAAATTATGTTAACTCAGGGGCGCCGCTTGCAAAATGACAGACATGGTTTCTCAAATTCCATAGATATTGCCACCGTTTGCTGCCGTTTTACAAATTTTTTATAACTTTGTGCCAGTAAACCAAAATCAACAGCAAAAATGGGTATAATCATTTACGATTCCGCAGACGTGCGGGAAAACCTGCTCCCTATCACATATACACGCCCGGTAGGCGCAATAAGGATGGGCCTCTGCACCATGGCCGAACGCTGGCAAGCCTTTCTTCCGGGCGAATACGGGTGGCACACCCAGGATTACCTCACCGAATTATTTCCACCGCTCGACCACACCGACGAAACCACGCTCTACATAGCCGGCAACGTAATCGCCACCCGGGAACTTGCCGCCGCTGTGGCCGCGCTCCGACCTGGCGAAACTCTGCGCAAAGGCACAGCCGAGATAGCCCGCAGGGGAAACGGAGGCACGGACATACATTTTGACGGTGACGTCATACTAATAGAACATGTCTATGATATTTTCGGCAAAAACGCCGAAGTCCTCCGCCTTGATTTTGAACGGGTAACCGCCGGCCGCACTTCCTGCCCCATCGACCCGACCAACACCGTGCTGGGCGACCGGTCGCTCGTGTTCATCGAGGAAGGCGCCACCGTCGAAGCCTCAACCCTCAACACACGCCAGGGCCCCATTTACATAGGCAAGGACGCGACGGTGATGGAAGGATGCCGGCTGCGAGGCCCGATTGCCATGTGCGAGCACTCGCAAGCCAATATGGGCACCCTGCTGTACGGAGCCACCACCCTCGGTCCATGGTGCAAGGTCGGCGGCGAAATCAACAATATCGTAATGCTGGGCTACGCGAACAAGGCCCACGACGGATTCCTCGGCAACGCCGTGATAGGCGAATGGTGCAACCTCGGGGCCGGCACCGTAGCCTCAAACCTGAAAAACGACTACACCGAAATCAAACTCTGGAACTATCCCGCACGGCGTTTCCTGCGCACAGGCCTTCAGTTCTGCGGCCTCATAATGGGCGACCATTCCAAGAGCGCGATCAACACATCGTTCAATACCGCGACGGTCGTGGGCGTGGGTTGCAACATCGTCAGTGAAGGCATGCCGAGGGTCTTCATTCCATCGTTCCTTAAAGGCGGCACATCGGGATTCGACAATGTGAACCTCACTGAATTTTTCGCCATCGCCCAGCGCGTTATGGCACGTCGCGGCATAACCCTAAGCGACGCCCACCGCAATCTGTTCCAGTCCATATTCGACTTTGCCGACAGGTATAAATAACCGAAAGTGCAAAAGTTTCTTAAAAATACATAATTTAGTGGACGTCAGCCACTAAATTATGTATCTTTGTGTAGGAAAAGTCAATGCTTGCAATTTTTTCTGTAATCATTGTTGTTTTTTCCTTCCAGACACCCTGCACATACGCACAAAATACTACCAAACAATATTTATACACCAATCTATTCCCCTACCAAGCTCATGGTAAAATTATTCGCACTGTCGGCCGCGTTGCTTGCGACTTCCGCAACATTCGCCGCCCCCGCCGTGACACCGGCACAGGCTAAGGCTCTGGCGGAACGGAATTCCACACCTTTCCCCTACGCCCAAAAATTCCAGCCCAAGGAAGGCCTTGCCAATCCGGATTCCAAGTTTGCAAAAGCCAAAGTGGCCGCAAACCCGAACATCACCACAATGCCTTCGGGCGACGAACTCAGCTACATGCAGTCGCCTACCGGAGAAACGTGGTTCTACAACATGCAGGAAGTATATACCGAAGTCGACCACGAGGCCTGGACCGAACGTGTCCTCACCGGCTTTGACCTCACCGTCTACGACGCCAACCTCCGCGAAATCGGCAAAGTTCACGACGACATAGAGCTCGAAGGCGAGCAGACCAGCATACGAGCCATCATGGTGGACGCCTCGCTGACTCAGAAATTTTTCAACTCTGACAGCAAGTATGAAGTTGTCGTAGCCGTTGCCGCCGCCAATCCCAACTACCAAGTGGACTACTATTCACTGGTGTACTCCATCGGTGCTGCGGCAGATGAAAACGGCAACACCCCACGCATCGGCCGCTTCGACGGATATATCTGCGCATCGGTAAACGCTCCCATGGACGGTGAAGACTTCTACCTTTCATTCATCCAGGAGGGTTTTGATCCTGACAAATACGATGACACCGACGCATCGCTGGGCGATGAATTCACCCAGTATGCCGCCAGCATGTATGTAGAAGTAACGACATACAAGAAGGGCGGATGGTCTGGCGCTCCCCAGCCTGTTGGCACCAACCGTATTTACCTGCCCAATCTTCCCGGCGACCAGCAGAACGCACCGTTCTTCATGGCGACCGTAAAGAACGGCGCCCCCACATTTGTCGTATCCTACTATGAAAACTGGTATTTCGACAACGCAGTAGGCCCGACCTGGGACGAAAGCCTTTCCGGCACCACCGGCATGCCCAACAAAGACAACAACCTCGTGGTTGATGTCTTCACCATCGCTCCCGGTTCGTCGCAGATGACCCTCAAGCAATCCACCAAAATCTTTGCCGACCAGGAAGACGAAAACGAAGATGTGCTCATGCGCTATTACAGCATCGGCAGCCTGGCGTTTGACGACGATCTTCTCGCCGACGGCACCCTGCTCATCACACTTCAGAAATACCTCCGAAGCGATGACGACAACACCCTCGACTCCTATTATCATTACTCGGCCGACGGTGAACTCATCGACATCATCGCCGAAGATGTGTCGGGCATGTACTTCATGAGCGACCTCGCCGGCTACGAACCACAGGTTCTGCTCATCTCGCTCGACGAGACCGTAGTCAACCCCGACGGCTCGGTAGGAGCATCGACCGGCACCTACACGTTCGTCGACATCTATTCCGGCACAACCGCCTTCGAAACAGCATCGGTTGTGGGCTCATTCCAGCTCAAGTCCAATGTCGACCGCTATCCCGTGGGCAACTCATACGAATATGCCTTCGAGACCATGCAGGCCTACTATGATGAAGACCGCAACGTAATCGAGCAGATCGTATGGCTCAACCTCGACGGAGAAATCTCGCACATCGACAAGCTCAACATCGGCAAGGACGTCGCAATCGCCCAGCCTTACATTGCTTCCGAAGCCCTTTCGCCCTATCTTTTCGACACCAACGAAGCCCGCGAATACATGTGGCTCGTCAAGCGCTATGTGGGTAATGCATCGCAGACCGCCGAAGAGCTCATCATCGTGAACACCGAGGGCGAAACCATCCTCACCATCGGTCAGGATGCCGAGAAGGGCGCGCTTTCAAACATCGGCCTCATCAACATCGACACCAATCCCAAACTCTCCATCCTCTACCGCGACGTAAACTGGGTTCAGACCAACGATTTCTATGACCTGCCCCTCACCAAGTTCGGTCAGGGCGGCGACGGCACTGCCGAAAATCCCTATAAGATTGCCTCATACGGAGACTTCGCTGAAATCGCCAAAAACACCATGGCCCACTATGAACTCGTAGCCGACCTCGACGCTTCCGGCCATAAGCTCCCGGCTATCACCGGTCAGTTCACCGGCTCGCTCAACGGCAACGGCCACACCATCAGCGGCCTCACCACCGCCAATGGCAGCATCTTCTCATCGCTCGGCAATGGCGCTGTGGTCTCAGACATCAAGTTTGTTGGCGCCACCATGGAGAATCCCTCCAGCACCACAGGCTTCATCGCAAATATGGCAACTGGCGCAAAGGTCACCGACATACACGTATATGGCCTGGCCATCGACAACGCCGATGCTGACTGCACATTCGGCGGTCTTGTCGGCCTCGCAGCCCTCAACACCTTCATCTACAACAGCTCGATCAGCTCGGCCAACATCAACCTTCCGAAAGCCTATGGCTTGGGCGGTATAGCAGGTCAGCTGCGCACAGGCGCCACAGTGAGCGCATGCTCGTTCTCCGGCGCAATCAATGCAGAATCGGAGGTTGGCGGCATTGTAGGCCAGCAGGACGCCGACGGTTCAATCTTCAACTGTCACGTTGATGCCGACATCACAGCCATGAACACCATCGGCGGTATCGTCGGCAACTCGGCCGGTGCCGTGATTGAAAAATGCTATGTCGAAGGCTCCATCAAAGCCAACGGCAACACATCTTCATACAATGACAACGGTCCATGTGCAGGCGGTCTCGTAGGTTCGCTCAACGCCCGCTTCTCTACTGGCGCAGACGGCTCTCAGACTGTCAACTCAGAGAAAATCATAAAGAACAACTTCGTGAACCTCTCTTCTCTCGAAGGCTATACACCCACAACTCCCGAGCGTTGGCCTAACCAGCAGAACACCCTCCACCGTCTTGTAGGCCGTTCGTTCGCACAATACGAACCCGAACCCACCGGCTATGACGAATGGGACGAGCCCTCATACGAAGGCAGCGTAGCCCGCCCCGCCGAAGGTGGTCTCGACAATAACTATGCAAGCGAGAACATGGAAGTATGCGATGCCAGCATCGAAGCAACCATCGACTCTACAGAAGGCGCCACTATCGAAGGCGAGAAACTCGGACGCGAATGGTTCGCTACCACTCTTGGCTTTGAGTATGGCGCTGACAAGGCTTGGAACGAACTCTCCGACGCCGATCCCGCCCTCAACCATGAAATCACCAATTTCTGCTCGCCCGACGAAATCTCGGCCGAAGAAGGCACTACCTTTAACGTAAACGTGGTATTCGTAGGCCGTGACATCAAGGACGCAGAATCGGTAATGGACGACTTCACATTCACCTGCGACGAATCCATCGCCGCCATGACCGGCAAGACCTCGTTCTACAACAACACCCTCGTGGTTGAATTCGAAGCCCTTAAGGTCGGTGTCACTGAAATCGAAATTTGCGGCGCCAAGTGCTCGGTAACCGTTACCGAAGCCGTCAACGGCGTCCAGGACATCCTCACTCCCGAGGCTTCCACCCTTATCCGCGTTGATGCTGCCGGCATCCACGCCGAAGGCTGCCGCATCGCCCTTTACAATGCTGCCGGCATCCTGATGGGAGCTGGCGAGAACTTCGTCGCCACCGACCGTCTGGCACGCGGCATCTACGTTGCCACCGCCACCGACAATCAAGGCAACGCCCAGACCCTCAAAGTGGTTATCCGCTAATCTGCACGATTCGTAAATCCATTAAAAAGCCGGGAGTTATTACTTCCGGCTTTTTGTATTTTCCGCCCCAGGCCAATCTGCAAGAGCCACGGCACAAAAAAACAGGCGACGCAAAGCGAAGCCTGTTTTTTTATCACATAAAATTTCTTATCCAATTGAATCCAGAGCCTTGGCAATCTGGTCGGGACAGGATGTGGCCTTATGACCGCAACGTATGCCACGCAACGCACTGGCAACGTCTTCAACCCGGCGTCCACGGCATAAAGCCGCGATGCCCTGAAGATTGCCGTGGCAACCGCCCGTAACGTGCAAATCGACGACAACGCCGTCGTTCACTTCAATTTCTACAAGACGGCTGCATGTGCCGACAGGTGTATATTCAATTTTCATAATTAGTGCTCGAAGCGGGACTCGAACCCGCACGGTCGCAATGACCAAGGGATTTTAAGTCCCTCGTGGCTACCATTACACCATTCGAGCATAACGTGGATAGCGGTGCAAAGTTACGAATAATTCCGATAACCCCAAAATTTCATTGTAAAAAAGGCCTTGCTATTTTTCAACCGCCAAACACTCAGAAGCCGCAGATTGTTATTCAATTGGTCGTATCGGCGATTTTTTGGACGTTTCTACTTGTCTTTAAAAACTTTTTATTAAATTTGCAGCCTTATCAATTCCGACATGAAACAAGAATCTTATACCGCCAACCCTGATTCAATCATCTCATTGGTCGAATGTTCCGTGCGAAAAAACTGGGAGCATCCGGCCCTAAGTGACCTCCACGGCGTTGAATTTGAATACCGCGACGTAGCCCGCAAGATTGCAAAGCTTCATATACTTTTTGAAAAATCGGGACTCAAGCCCGGCGATAAGATAGCCCTATGCGGCAAAAACTGCTCGCAATGGGCCATCGCGTTCCTTGCCTCGCTCACATACGGCACCGTTTCCGTACCCATCCTGCACGAGTTCAAGCCGGACAACGTCCATCATCTCGTGTGCCATTCCGACGCCAAACTGCTTTTCGTCGATTCATCCATATGGGAAAACCTCGACCCGGAGGCACTCCCGGGGCTGGACGGTGCGCTCTTGATAAGCGACTATTCGCTGCTGTTGTCAAGGTCAAAAAAACTGACCGAAGCGCGCAAGACCCTGAACCGCCTGTTCGGCGAAGCCTACCCCGAACGCTTCACCCCCGAGGATGTAAAATACAAAGAGCCGAAGTTAATGGACGAGCTTGCTGTAATAAATTACACTTCGGGCTCAACCGGCTTTTCGAAAGGCGTCATGCTCACTTACCGCAACATATGGAGCAACGTGCGCTTCGCAATCGACAACATTCCGTTTTTCTGCCCCGGCGACGGTATGATATGCATGCTGCCGCTGGCCCACATGTACGGATTGTGTGTGGAGCTGCTTTTCCCGTTCACCAAGGGATGCCACATCAATTTCCTTACGCGCACTCCTTCTCCGAAAATCATTCTGGAGGCGTTTGCTTCTGTCCGGCCCAAGCTCATCATCACCGTGCCCCTGGTAATTGAGAAAATCATAAAGACTCGCGTGTTCCCCACCCTCCAGAAACCTGTGATGCGACTGCTGCTCCACACACCGGTGGTAAACGAGAAAATCCTTGAGAAAATACGCGCCAAGCTGATGGACGTATTCGGCGGCAACCTGCACCAGCTCGTCATAGGCGGCGCGGCACTCAACGCCGATGTCGATGCCTTCCTGCGTAAAATCAAGTTCCCGTTCACCGTCGGCTACGGCATGACTGAGTGCGCCCCCCTCATCACATACGCCAAGTGGGATGAACAGCGCCCGGGTTCATGCGGCAAAATCGTCGACCGCATGGAGGCCCGCATTGATTCACCAGACCCGGCAGTAACCCCCGGGCTCTTATGGGTAAAGGGCGATAATGTCACCAAAGGCTACTACAAGAACGACGAAGCCACAACCTCGTCGTTCAAAGACGGATGGTTCAATACCGGCGACATCTGCCAGCGCGATGCCGACGGTTATTTCTACATCCGCGGACGCGACAAGAGCATGATTCTCGGTCCGTCGGGACAGAACATCTACCCCGAGGAGATTGAGCAGAAAATCAATAATCTGCCTTACGTCACCGAGTCGCTCGTGGTGGAAAAAGACGGCAAGCTCGTGGCGCTGATCTATCCTGATTTTGACGCGGCGCACAACGCCGGAATCGGAGACCCGCAAATCGAAGAACTCATGGAGAAAAACACCAAGGCACTCAACGCCGATCTCCCGGCCTACAGCCAGATTTCAGGCGTAAAAATCTTCCACGAGGAATTTGAAAAGACTCCGAAACGCTCGATAAAGCGCTACATCTACCAGAACTAACAGGCTGAATATACCACATTCCGTCCGTCAGCACGGGGAAACAATTTTCCCGCACTGCCGGACGGAATGTTTTATATCAGGCAAAGAGCGTGCGGAATGCTTCTTCAACCCGCGACACTTCAATAATCTTTATGGTAAAACGCGAGGTATCGACACCCTTCAGATTTCCTTTTGGAACAAGTATCCGCTCCATGCCAAGTTTCTGTGCTTCGGCGATGCGCTGCTCGAGGCGTGCGACGGGGCGTATCTCGCCCGAAAGGCCCACCTCGCCGGCCATGCAGGTTGTGTGCGGCACGGGAGTGTCGAAATTGCTCGACAGAATCGCGCATATCACCGGCAGGTCAAGCGCGGGGTCATTTACTTTAAGACCTCCCGCGATGTTGAGAAACACGTCTTTCGCGGCAAGCTTGAAACCCACACGTTTTTCCAATACGGCAAGCAGCATGTTCATCCGCTTGGAGTCGAAGCCAGTGACGGAGCGCTGGGGAGTACCGTATGCAGCCGTGCTCACCAGTGCCTGTACCTCAATCAGGAACGGCCTGGCGCCTTCGATGGTAACGCCTATGGCCACACCGCTCAACGCTTCATCAGTGGTACTGAGCAGGAGTTCGGAGGGATTGACGACCTCACGCAGTCCCCGCTGGCCCATTTCATAAATTCCAAGTTCGGAGGTGGAACCGAAGCGGTTCTTTATGGCGCGGAGTATGCGGAACATGTACTGTCGGTCGCCCTCGAACTGAAGTACTGCATCAACAATATGCTCAAGTACTTTCGGACCGGCAAGGGAACCCTCTTTGGTGATATGGCCAATCAGCAGCACAGGTACGCCTGAATCCTTGGCATATTTCAACAACTGGGCCGCACATTCGCGCACCTGGCTCACACTTCCGGCCGACGAGTCGAGGGCATCCGAGGCGATGGTCTGGATTGAGTCGATGACAAGGATACCCGGTTGAATGTCTTCTATATGCTTGAATATGCCTTCGAGCGATGTATCGCACACAATGAACAGGTTGTCCGACCCACGGCCAATGCGGTCAGCCCTCAGTTTCAGCTGCATGGCGCTTTCCTCGCCCGAGGCGTAAAGGATGGTTTTGGTCTTTATTGCAAGCAGGTTCTGCAGCACAAGGGTAGATTTGCCAACTCCCGGCTCACCGCCGATAAGAACCATCGCGCCCGGCACCAGGCCACCGCCCAGCACCCTGTTGAGCTCGCCCGACGGCATCTTTATTCTGGGAAGATCGGAAGTGGCGATTGCATTCAGCGGCTGAGCCACTGACTTGCCTGACCCGGCCACCGGCGACGGCGAACGCGACGGCGTTGAGGCCACTTTTTCCTCGACCATTGAGTTCCATGCCCCACAGGCCGGACACCGGCCCTCCCAGCGCAGCGATTCGTTGCCGCACTGGTTGCACAGCCACACGGATTTATATTTAGTCTTGGCCATAGAAGCGTGAGCGGAATTGAGAGAGGGTTATTGCCGTGGCGGTGGCCACGTTGAGCGATTCAGACGTCGCGCGACCGGGAGGATACGACGGAATGAACAAACGGCGGGTCACGGCAGCAGCCACTTCTGCCGAAATTCCACTGCCCTCGTTACCCATAACGATCACTCCGTTATCCGACAAAGGCTGCCGGTAGATGTTTTCCCCGTCAAGGAATGTCCCATAGACAGGCACTTCCTTGCCAACGGCCTCCAGCATTTCGGGCAGGTTTCCATATATGACCTTAACCCGGGAAATCGCACCCATGGTGGCCTGCACCACCTTGGGGTTAAAGCAGTCGACAGTATCAGCCGAAGCCAGGATTGTGGTTATACCCATCCAGTCGGCTGTGCGGATTATGGTGCCGAGATTGCCTGGATCCTGCACTCGGTCAAGGGCAATGACAAGATTCCCGGCAGGCAGTTCCGGATCAAACACGTAATCGTCGGGAAGTTCATACACGGCTATCACATCGGGGGCAAGCGACATTGAACTCATCTCGCCCAGCATACCGCGGTTGACCGCCACTACCGGGCCATCGACATCATGCGCCGCGAGCCATGCTTCTGTAGCGGCAAGCAGCCTCAGCTTGAACGCGCCCAGCGTGTCAAGGACACATTTGGTGCCCTCGGCCATGAAAGCGCCCTGCCGGCGACGTCCTTTGGCCTCGGCAAGCGAGGCGATTTCCTTACGTCGGGCTTTGGTAAGTTCAAAATTCATATCCAGCCTCGCGGGTAAGGTCTTTGTCTTCGTCTACAGTAGAACCGATTGTAGTGAGCAGGTCACCGACAGTGGCGCCGTTGATACCGATGCGCATGGCCTCCAGCTGCACGTGGCGGCTGAGGCGCGCCCGGCCCCCGGCAAAGCGCAGCGTGACTTTCGGGTGGGCAAGACGCATTATTGCGATTGCGTCAAGGATTTCATCGTCGGTAATCAGCGGAGTGCTCTCCAGAGGAGTACCTTTTATGGGCGAAAGAATGTTGACGGGAATAGACTCAGGGCGCGCCTTTCTGAGCACCAGTGCGAACTCGGCTCGCTGGCGCACGGTTTCCCCCATGCCGATGATACCGCCCGAGCAGACTTCCATTCCAAGTTCGTGGGCATACGATATGGTGCGGAGTTTGTCCTCGATGGTGTGGGTAGTGCATAGGGTGGCGAAATGCGATGGTGCCGTCTCGAGATTGCAGTGATAGCGGCGTACGCCTGAATCATACAGCTGCCGCATCTCCTCTGCATTAAGCAAGCCGAGCGAAGCGCATGTGAAAATACCGACTTCATCCTTTATCTCGCGCAGCACGGCAGTCATTTGCCTGAGGGCCTCGCCCTTGACCGCCCTTCCGCTGGCCACGAGCGAGAAGCGGCGCACACCCTGCGAATGGTTAAGCCGGGCGGCATGCATGCACTCGTCATGGTCCACCATCGGATATGAATGACACCCGGTGGAATAATGGGCCGACTGGGCGCACCACTTGCAATTTTCAGAGCATTTGCCCGAGCGGGCATTTATTATCGAGCATGAATCAAATTGGCGGGGACAGAATTTAGCGGTGACCTCTGCTGCGGCCTCCCGCAATTCATGCGAAGGCACATCGCAAAGCGAGTAGACTTCATCCTCGGTCAGTTCGCCGCCGGCGAGCACCTTCTCCTTGAGGAGGTCAATGTTTACATAATTGGTTGACATAACGATATATTACAGTACACTACAAAACTACAAAGGGACACGGCCCCACGAACCTGAGGTCTTCATGCCCTTTGGTACAGATAAATGTATGGAGGATTCAATTGAAGTCCATTTCATCAAAGCCCTCGGCTTCAAACTCGTCGGGATTGTATGCGTCCGAACCATAGAACTCCTCGTCGAGATCTTCAGCCGACGGAATAGCCTTCGCGGCCTTGGCATCAACCTGGGCGTCAAACTCGTCCATGTCCACGGTCTGTTTGGGAGCCTGTCCGAGCGAGAGCGTGCAGACGGGGTCTTTCAATGTCTTGCCGGGAATCATCTCGGTCATTTCCATAAACATGGCCCTGTCGGTCATATAATCGAACACAAACAGCAACTTCTGGCCTTCGTCATCGATAAAATCCTCAAGGACAGCATCATCCATCAGCCACGCCTCCTGATCGGAATCAAGATCCATGTCCTCATAAGTTATTTCCTTGCGCTTTTCCCAGCCGTCGTCGCAAATGAAAAATGAGTCCATCATCGTCTTGTCATAGCCGACGGAATCACAAATCGCATTTTTTAGGTCGAGAAAGGTAGCCTGCGCGTCAATTTTAATCTCGCGCTTGAATGTCTCAGCTCCGTCCGACACGATTCTGAAGTTGAAAATCATATAGTTATGTCGTTTTTAAGTTCGTTGTCAAGTTGTGGCGCCGCACACTCGCGGTTTCATGATGCGAAGATAACAATTATCAACTGAAAATTGCAAATAAAAAATGATAAATCTGCAAAAAGCATCCAAACGTTTAACGACACACCCCCTTCCGGGCCGTTCAGTCAAGCATAAGGGATATGAAGGGACGGCGCGTGGGAAGTTCAAACACATCTCCGATTTCAGGGGATGAGAAAATCACCCTGGCCAATACATCGACCGACACATCGAGCGCGTATTTCTTCACCGGCACTGAGGCGCGGGTGCACTGCCCCTTGCGCAGCACAAACACACCGTTGTTTGCCGCAATAACCGGGTCATGCACACGTATTACCTGGTCGATTTTCTGATTTGAAGCAGCCAGGGCAGCAAGAACCACTTCGGCATTTATGATGCGCAGCATGCCGCGCGAACGCAGCGAAGCCTTGCGGCCTGTCGGCTCAGCCCATACCACGAAAGCTTTCTCAGGCGTTTCCATCCGCACATACGCCAACGCAGCCTCGGCAGCAGCCTCGGACGACGACAGCAATTCAATCACCTTGACCTCATCACCGACCTGGGCGAACGCAATGGCCTCGCCTCCGTTGCCGTCTGTCACGGCCCTCACCACCCCGTTGTCAAGTTTCATGTCGGCGAGAATCTGGGTGAAACGTTCCCCGGAATGACGCACGCTGCCCATGCGCAAAGCTTCCAACCGGCTGAACATATCAAACGACGGCTCCACAGTCGAGAACTCCTCGCCGAGCACGAAAGCATGGAGGGCGGTGTAGCGAAGTTCATCGGCATAGAACACGGTGGCAAATCCGAACTTATCGTAAAAGAAATACAGCCGGCGTTCGGCCGGAATCAAGGCTGCGAAAGCATCACCACGCTCATACGACTCTTTCAGCGCCTTAACCATGAGGCGGTGCATGTGACCCTTGCCACGCTCGCTCTTGGCCGTGGCGACGCACGAAAGATAGGCCAGCGGAAGTTCGGCTCCATGAAATTCCATGGGATAGCGGCTCGACAGCAGCGTCGCCACCGGCTTGCCGTCGACTTCCTCGGCCAGTACGTCGGTCTCGTCATACACTTCGGCCATGAACCAGTCGAGCCATTTGTCGTCGGTGGTGAAGGCCTCGCGGAATAGGCGTCTGAAATCGTTCTTGTTCATAAGCGGGTGTTATTTTACCGGCGGCACAAGAGGCTCGGGCACAGCCGGCGGAGGGGTGACGGGAGTTTTGGGGAGCGGTGTGGGCTTGAGGATGAGACGCAACGACGTGGAGAATCCGAAATAGTTCCATATCCAGTTCAGCAGCACCACAAACTTGTTGCGCATGCCGAGCAGGGTGACGAGATGGACCGCAAGCCATGTAATCCATGCGAACCAGCCGTCGAAATGCAGTTTACCCATATCAACCACCGCACGGTTGCGTCCTATGGTTGCCATCGAGCCCTTGTCCTTGTAGCTGAACGGGATGTGCGGAGCGTCGGCATTGAGATTTTTCGCCAGAGTGCGACCCTGCTGAATTGCCGGTTGGGCGAGCTGGGGACAGCCGCGGGGAAAACGGTTGTCGACATGGCAGCTGATGTCACCGATGGCATATACATCATCAAGACCTTTCACACGGTTGAATTCATCAACCTGGAAACGTCCGCCGGGACCAGGTTTAACGTCGGTTCCGACCATGGTGAAGGGCTGACCTGTGATTCCGGCAGTCCATATGACGACATTGGTTTCAAGTGTCTCGCCGTCGGAGAATTTCAGTACTCCGTCTTCATATGCTTTCATCGTCTTGCCGAGGCGCACGTCCACCATGAGTTGCTCAAGAGCCTTGAGAGCATCTTTCGATGATTCCTCGCTCATGGTGCGCAGCAATTTGTCGGTGCCTTCATACAGCACCACATTCACCTCTTCGGGCTTGATGCGGGGATAGTCACGGATGATTGTCCAGCGCTTCATCTCGCCGAGCGCACCGGCGATTTCCACACCAGTCGGGCCGCCGCCCACAACGGCAAACGTCAGCAACTTGCGGCGTTCGTGTTCATCTTCACACTGGCTGGCACGCTCGAGGTTGTAAAGCACTGCATTGCGCGCGCGGATGCTCTCGGGCGCACTTTTTATGGTGTAAACACGCTGGTCGAGGCCGGGAATTCCAAAGAAATTGTTAGTGGCGCCGGCAGCTATGACAAGGGTATCATAAGGAATGGTCTCAAACTCGGTGAGAATCTGCTTGCGGCTCACGTCGATTACCGACACGGTACCCATTGTGTACTGACAGCCGCGTGTGCGGCGCTTGCGCATCTCGCGCCTCAGCGGGAAAGTGATTCCCGCAGGTTCAAGACTTGCCGAGGCCACTTGATAGAACAAGGGCGCAAAACTGTGATAGTTCTGCTTGTCAACGAGGGTAACATCCCATTTTTTCTTGTCAAGATACTTGGCAAGATTGAGGCCGCCGAAGCCGCCGCCGATGATTACTAATTTTTTCTTTTTTTCTTCCATAACGAATCCATGCATGCTAACTCCACAGAAAAACCGCAGTGGGATCATGCGTATATATACCTTGAATGTGCTTTAATAGAAATAACGCACAAAGATACAAAAAAGTAGCCGTTCCACAATAAAAATAATCTCACATGAAATATCGAGATACGCTGCATGCAGTCGTTCCTGAAAAATTGCAATCAGAAATCTGCCCCTGGCGCGCAGGCCCCCAGCAAAGGAATGAAAGAGGCACTCTTTTACATCCTTAAAGGGTGGAAAGGGACGATACGGCTCCCTAAATATTGGTTAACACTTTGGAGGTCAATTGTTAAGTGCGGTTAAAGTCTCGGATTCAATTAAACTTTGATGTATTTCGGGCGTCTTAATTACGAAACAAGACGAAAACAACACATACACCGAAAAACTAAAACTGAACCATTATGAAGAAGAAAATTTTGACCGTGGCCATCGCCATCGCCGCCCTGTGCGGAATTCCTGCAATGGCCCAGACCAACAATACCGCTGCAACCCAAACCCAGCAATGCACCAACGGCCAGAAAGGCTCATGCACCAATAATAACAGCAGACAGGCCAAAGCCGCACGCGAGTTCCAGCGCATGGATGCTTTTGACGGAATACAGCTCACCGACGCCCAGAAAGCCGGCCTCGAAGTCCTCAACAACACCGGCGCGCAGAAAGCCAACCGCAATGATTCAACCGCCCGCGCAAACCGTCGCCAGGCTCGCCGCGACTATGTGAAAGGCGTGAAGAACATCCTTACTCCCGACCAGTATGTCGTGTTCCTTGAGAACATCGTGGTAGAAAACGCCCAGCTGCCCGGTGCAAAGGCGCAGATGCGCAAGGGGCAGGCCAAGGTTCACGCCATGAAGCGCGACCGAAGCAAAAACGGCCGTAACGAAAAGATGAAACAGGCTCGCAAGACACAGGCCGGCGCAACCAATGCCGCCCAGGCCAATTGATTACTGAATATTTGTAGTTCTCCAATCTCCCTGACCTGCGGGGGCGCACAGATGTGCGTCCCCGCAGTGTCGTTCAGTCATCGCAGTAATGCCTCAGCACGCGCCGGTAAGAATTGAAAATCTTGCTCTTGGAAATAAACCCGTAATAATGGCCGGATTCATCGACAACGGGGAGATTCCACGCCCCGGTCGAATCGAATTTATGCATCACCGAGTCCATGCGCTCGCCTATTATGATTTTTGCCGGGGGCATCGTCATGAACGACGCCACGTTCATCTTGCGGTATAAATCGGGACGGAACATTATGTTGCGGATGTCGTCGAGCTGAACGACACCCTGCAATTCTCCGGCGCCATTCAGCACAGGGAAGAGATTGCGGTTGCTCTTTGATATGACATCGACCATTTCTTTCAACGTCATCTCGGGCCGTACGCTGAGGAACTCGGTCTCGATCACAGAGTCCATTTTCAGCAATGTCAGCACTGCCTTGTCCTTTTCGTGGGTGAGCAGCTTGCCCTGCTTGGCAAGGCGCATGGTGTAGATTGAATACGGCTCGAAAATCTTTATGGTTCCGTAAGAGATAGTCGAAACAATCAGAAGCGGCAGGAACAGATTGTAGCCGCCGGTAAGTTCAGCGGTTAGGAAGATTGCCATCAGCGGGGCGTGCATGACCCCCGACATCACCCCAGCCATACCGATGAGGGCGAAGTTCTTGTTGGATACGACAAGATCGAATCCCATCATATTGAATATGTAGGCGAACAGGAACCCGACCATGCACCCCACATACAGCGACGGAGCGAACGTGCCGCCAACACCGCCTGCACCGTTGGTGGCCGAGGTGGCAAAAGCCTTGGTGAGAATGATGAGCGCGATGAACAGGATTATGAACCATGTGTGGGAGCCGTCGCCATAGAATATAGAGCCATCGACTATCGAACGAGCATCTCCGGCCAAAAGCCCCATGATGGAATCATAGCCCTCGCCGTAAAGCGGCGGGAAGAGGAACACAAGCCCCGACAGGATGACGCAGCCTATTAGGGTCTTAAGCCATGGGCGCCCGTTGAAACGGCCGAAAAAGTTCTCCATCATGTTCATTACTCTTGTAAAATAGAGCGATGCAAGTCCACACACGATCCCGAGCAGGATGACGAGCGGAATTTTAGCGGTGATGAAGTCATCGCCCTGAACGAAGAAGAACTCAAACGAATATCCGGTATACATGTAGGCGATGGTGGCCGATGTGATGGCCGATATTAGCAACGGCATGACCGACACGGTGGTCAAATCCAGCATCAGCACCTCAAGGGTGAAAAGCATGCCAGCTATCGGGGCCTTGAATATGCCGGCGATGCCCGCGGCGGCTCCGCATCCCACAAGAATCATCAGCACCTTGGGCGACATGCGGAATGCCGAGCCGAGATTAGACCCAATGGCCGAGCCTGTATATACGATAGGGCCCTCGGCTCCGACCGACCCACCGAAACCGATGGTGACGGATGATGCCAGCAGCGAAGTATACATGTTATGGCGTTTCAGGCGGCTCTTGTTCTGCGAGATGGCCCAGAGCACCCTCGTCACGCCGTGGCTGATGTTGTCCTTCACCATGAACCTTACATAGAAGGCGGTAATCACCACACCCAACGTAGGAAGCAAAATATATAGATAATTGCCCGAATGGATGTCGATGTGGGCTGTCAGCGCTCCCGATATGGTATGTATGAGGAACTTAAGCAGCTGGGCCGCCAGTCCGCCGAACACACCCACCAACAGAGCGAGAAAAATAAGGAACGTACGCTCGGATATGTGATGTTCCCGCCACACGAGAAATCGCATGAAAAGGTCGTGAAAGCGGTTGTTGTGGATATACTTCTGAGTCATGTTTACTTTTTACCTTGGAAAATCACAGGCCCTTGCCGGTGACCACCGTGCTTACCGTATGGAACAATATTTTCAAATCGACCCCAAACGATACATTCTCTATATATATGAGGTCATAAGCCAGGCGCTCTATCATCTCGTCGACATTCGAGGCATAGCCGTATTTTACCATGCCCCACGACGTAATGCCCGGGCGCACCTGGTGGATGAGCGAGTAATATGGCACTCGCTCGACAATCTGGTTGACGTAGTATTCGCGCTCGGGACGGGGGCCTACCAGCGACATGTCGCCCTTGATCACATTCCAGAACTGGGGCAGCTCGTCAAGCCTGTATTTGCGCAATACGCGCCCCACCCGGGTTATGCGTGGGTCGTCCTCAACGCTCAGGGCCGGTCCTGCAGCCTCGGCGTCAGAACGCATTGTGCGGAATTTCAATATCCTGAACTTTCGTTTGTGATAGCCCACGCGCTCCTGGGTATAGAACACCGGGCCGTCGGAATCGCGTTTGATTGCGACGGCGATGGCAGCGAGCACCGGCGACAGCACCACCAGGGCCAGCGACGACACAATCACGTCGGCCACTCGCTTCATGTTGGACACAGAGGGGGGAACGTTGGCGTTTGTGATGTTGATCAGAGGTTCGCTCACGACATTTGTCATTCGCGGACGTGCCGTTATCTGCTGATACAGTTCGGGGGTGAGGTAAAGGTCAAGTTCGGTGCGGTAGAGGCGCTCAATCATATCGACAGTCGCCTGCATGCCCCCGGGATGCGGAGTCACCAGCAACGCCTGCGGCCGCTTTTCGGCAATCTCACGCCGTATGGCCGACTGCGTCGAGTCCGGGTCGATGCGGCCGAGCACATTGAACATGGCTATGGAGCGGTCGCTCTTTGGCCTCATGCGCTCGCGCAGACGCGACGAGCTTTCCTGCGAGCCAACTATCAATGCCCGGTAGCAGCCGTGACCGCGCCGAAGCTGATTGCGCTGGGCCAACGTCAGGACAGTACGGCCGATATACATTGGGAAGAACAGGCATCCCCACAGGAAGAGTATCAACTCATAGGTATGGATGCGGCCCGGAATATAGTCGTTGATAAGGGTAAGGAAGTAGATTATGAATGTTCCCACCAGCGCCACCGCGCCTGAATTCCACAGGTCGTCAAGGCGGCTCTTGACCAGCACATTGTTATAATAGCCTGACAGAGCCGACAGCCCGACCTGCATTATCGGAAACAGGAAGTTCCCGAGCAGGATGTTTCCGTCGTGAAGCAGCCATTCATCCAAATCACGTGGCTCGTATCCGTCGGGCATTATCCAGTATTTGATGACACTATACACCACCATCCCGACAAACGACAACACAAGGTCGCTTGCCACGTAGGCTGTCCTCATTCGGGCGGTGGGCGTCATGCGGTCTACTTTCTTATTATTTTGAACAGTCCTCCTGCCGATATTTTTATGATTGACGAGGCTTTGGCGGCCGGGGCCTCGTCGCGGCGCGACAGGCACACGTAGTCCACAGCGGCTTTTATCTCGTCAGGTATCGATGCAAAATCGAGCGGGGCCGGTTCTCCGCTGATATTGGCCGAAGTGGAAACCACTGGGCCACGGAACGCCCGGCAAAGGGCGGCCGAGAAAGGCTCGCGGGTCAGGCGCACCCCCAGGCTGCCGTCATCTGCCAGAAGCTCGGGAGCCACATTGCGCCCCCTGTCATAGATGATGGTAACCGGCTCCACGGCGGCTTCTATCAATTGCTCGGCCACCTCGGGTACATCCTCGACGGTAGCGTCAAGCATCGGCAGGGAGTCGACCAGTGTGATGAGGGCCTTTGAATCGGTTCGCCGCTTTATCTCGTAAACACGCTTTACAGCATTACCGTTGCGGGCATCGCACCCCAGCCCCCAGATGGTATCGGTAGGATAGAGTATCACGCCGCCCCGGCGCATCACATCGACAGCCGCGCGTATGTCGGCCTTTACTGATTCGTCTGCGACATTCATAGCATCGGTTTGGGTTTTGTAGCCTGAAATTCTTTCAGGTAGAGGGGTGTTGAATATGCCAGGTCAATGAACGCCCGACGCGCATAGTCGCGTTCGGCAAGCGCGACCATATCCACTGCAAGTGGAACCACGTCAGGCACGAACGTTACATTGGGGGCATCAATCACAGCCTTGGCCTTATCAGAGCCGTCGCCGAAAAGCAGTACCGGGCGGCCCGTGGCGATAAGGTCGGAATATGCGTTCTCGTCAAGAATCAGCGGGCCGGGCTTCATCATCTCCTGCAATCCGAAATCATAAGCCGCCGTGAACACTTCCATACGGCGCGCATCTATCATCGGAACGAGAATCGAGTCTGGGGCGACTGAGTCTGTCGAAAACATCACCCTTGTGGCCATCAATTCAAGAGTATTGACGCCTATAAGCGGTATATCAAGTGCGTATGCGAGCCCTTTGGCCTCGCTGAGGCCTATCCTGAGGCCGGTGTAGCTGCCAGGGCCCATGCTCACTGCCACCGCATCGAGCTTCAGCTCTTTGTCCGCGGCGAAGTCCAGGCACTTCTTGATAAAACCGCTCAACAGGGCGGCATGGTTGCGCCCCTCAAAGTCCTCGGCGTGACAAAGAATCATTCCTTCGGCAGTCAAAGCCGCCGAACAAACCGAGGTCGTAGTGTCAATATTGAGAATTACTGCCATTGTCAATCTTTTTCTACCCGCAAAATTAATAAAATTTCTCTAATGACAAACAAAAAAGTCATTCCGGCCATAATTAACCTCCTCCCACTCCCGACCACTCCCGACAATTTGGCACATATCCACATTTTTTGTAATTTTGCACAAGTAATATACACTCTTTGTTATGACAGAGCATAGGATCATCCAGGCAAAACCATTCTTGAAATGGGCTGGCGGTAAGACCCAGTTATTGCCAACGCTCGACTGCTTCCTGCCAAAGGTCTTTCCTACCCAGCAAAATGCTACCTACATCGAGCCTTTTGTCGGGGGAGGCGCCATGCTTTTTTATATGCTCCGTACTTATTCCAACATTAAACGTGCAGTCGTTAATGACATCAATCCTCATTTAATCACAACATACAAAGTCATCCGCGATTTACCCGGAGAACTTATCGAATTGTTGGAAGATACACAACATGATTTTTATAAAATTGAATCTATTGATGGCCAAAGAGATTTTTTTCTCGGAATCCGCAATAAGTTCAATCAATCCGCATTGACGCCGGTAGAAGAAGCGGCCCATATGATATTTTTGAACCGCACATGCTTCAACGGCCTCTACCGTGAAAATTCAAAAGGACAGTTCAATGTTCCTTTTGGCAGATACGCCCGACCCACAATTTGCGATAAAAGGCTGCTGCTCATGGACAGCGAACTATTAAAAAGAGTCGAGATATTACAAGGAGATTTTGCACAGACCGCAAGATATGCAGGCGGTTACACACTGATATATCTTGATCCTCCCTACCGTCCGTTAGATGCCACATCCAACTTTAACACCTACGTAAAAGAAGCCTTCGACGACAAGGAACAGACGAGACTCAAAGAGTTCTTCTGCGTAATGCATGAAGATGGCAACCATGTCATGCTGAGCAATTCTGATGGGAAAACTCATAATGGCGATGATTTCCTCGACAACTTGTACCAAGGTTTCCATATCGAAAGAGTCTCGGCAAAACGGTCTATAAACTCCAATCCACAAAAGAGGAACGCCATTACTGAATTGCTTATATACAATTACAACGACATAAAGGCTAAGCCAAATCAATAAAAATATATCCATGAAAAAACGTTTTGAAGAATTTATTGGCCAACTTAAAGAAACTCATTTTTCGCTATGCGATTTCGTAGATTTCCCAAAAGTAGACAAGAATGTGGCTGCCATCTCGATCAAGCTTAATCAGCTTAATTACCTTATTGGCAAGCCAGATATTCCAGCAGCCGTTAAATTACTTTGGGATGAGAATTCCAAAGTATTCTCCGTGCTAAACATATTAATTGCAGTACGCGATAAGGACAAAAAGAAATGTGTGGATGAGAACGGAAACCTCGTATTGCTGTCTGATTATTTCAAATCCCCAGAATCAGTTGTGGAGTTTCTTAATGCCACCGGGCTAAGTAACGTTTTCCAGTCCCAGCAGGTCACTAACTTGGTGGATTATGTCTATGGCGTTGAAGTTGGACTTGATACCAACGCGCGCAAAAATCGGAGTGGGCACATAATGGAACGCATTGTCGGAGAACTATTCCATGTCAATAATCTTAACTTTGAACGAGAAGTTCCCTCAAAACGTTTCCCCGACATTGTCAGGGCACTCGGGACGGATGAAAAACGGTTCGACTTCGTAGTCCATACTCCAGAAACCACCTATCTGGTTGAAGCCAATTTTTATTCAGGAGGAGGCTCAAAGCCCAACGAGACCGCCCGTTCCTACACAAACATTGGTCCTAAGATAAATAGTGTGCCCGGGTATGAATTCATATGGATTACGGACGGGCACGGATGGCATAAGGCAAAAAATAAACTTGAAGAAGCATTTTTGCACATACCACGCATCTACAACCTGACAACAATTTATGATTTCATAGACTCATGTAAAGGATAATGTCCGCAAACATCATTCCATATTTCAAATCTAACGACCGAGCTTTCACCATCCTACATGGTGACTGCACTGACTTGCTCAGTCGTTTCGATTTTAAATTCGATTTGATTTTTGCAGATCCCCCATATTTCTTATCAAATGGTGGAATAAGTGTCCACGCAGGGAAAATAGTATGCGTCAACAAAGGAGAATGGGACAAATTAGATTCAACGTGGTCAATCGATGAATTCAACAAGTTATGGCTGACTCTATGCAGGAATAAACTTAAGGAAAACGGTTCCATTTGGATTTCAGGCACATATCACAATATATTTTCCGTAGCGAAAACTCTTACCGAACTGGATTTCAAAATCCTTAATGTAATAACATGGGCTAAAAGCAATCCTCCTCCAAACATCTCACGACGTTATTTCACTCATTCGACTGAATTTATCATCTGGGCTCGAAAATCCAGTAAAACTCCCCATAAATACAATTATGAGCTGATGAGGATGATTAACGGTGGAAAACAGATGACGGATGTCTGGAGATTTCCGGCAATTGCACGTTGGGAAAAGTCATGCGGTAAACACCCCACTCAAAAACCACTATCAGTGTTGACGCGCATTATATTGGCCTCGACGTCTGCCGGCGACTGGATTTTGGATCCTTTTGCTGGTTCGTCAACCACAGGAATTGCAGCCAATCTCTGCGGGCGGCGCTACCTTGGAATTGAGAAAGAACTGGAATATGTTAACCTCAGCTACTTTCGCAGAATTGAACTTGACAATGAAGGCATACGATCGAGTTATGCAAGAAAACTCTCAGATTTGCACATAGCCACTGAACGCGAATCATTCCTTCGTGAACCGATTACTGATTACGGAGTCGATTTACCATTTTAGAAAACAACAAAAGCAATACAACTGATATATGAAAGTCATCGCAGAAAGCAGCAGCACGCGCACGGAGTGGGCGGTTGTCGACGGGGATAAGATAGTGGAGCACGCGTTCACGACGGGCCTCAATCCGTATTTCCAGTCGAGACGCGAACTCAGCCACAGCATACGCCTTGAACTCCCGGAGGCTTTTTTCCGCCGCCGGTGGGATCATGTGTATTTCTACGGTGCTGGCTGCGCCAACAAGGAAAAGACAAAAATAATGGAATCGTCGCTGGTGGCGCAGTTCCGCACGCCGGTGACGGTTGAGAGTGACCTACTGGGAGCGGCCCGCGGTCTGCTGGTGCGCCAGCCGGGACTGGCCTGCATACTCGGCACGGGGTCCAATTCGTGTCTTTACGACGGCCATGAAATCGTCAAGAATGTCCCCCCACTCGGCTATGTGCTTGGTGATGAAGGCTCAAACGCTTACCTGGGCAAGCTGTTCATCGCCGACATGCTGAAAGGCATTGCTCCGAAAAATCTCACCCAGGCCTTTTTCGAGCGCTACAGCGTGACACACAACATGCTAATGGACGAGGTCTACACAAATTCACTGCCGTCAAGGGCGCTGGCAAAGTACGCCGCGTTCCTGGCCGAGCATGTCGACAATTCATATGTCTACAATCTTATCTACGAGGGTTTCACCCGCTTTTTCGCACGCAACATCGCCGCATACGACTATCGCAACAACCCAGTATGTTTCGTCGGTTCGACGGCCATGACCTTCCGCGCTATTCTCGAGCGCGCCGCCCTCGACTTCGGAGTCAAAATTTCAAAGATAATACCGAATTCCCTGCCCGGCCTGGTCGAGTTCCACGCCGAGGATTAAGCGAATTTAACCCAGTGAAACATGATTGAATCAATAAAAGGAGCCATCACGGCCATCAATCCCGCCGCGGTAACGGTTGAAACCGCCGGCGGTGTTGGGTACCTGTTGAACATAACCCTGCCGACTTTCACAAAACTTGAGCATGCAGCCGAGACGCGCTTGCTCGTGCATGAATCAATCCGTGATGACGCCTGGGTGCTATACGGTTTCATCGATGAGGACGAACGCGAATTGTTCCGCGCCCTCGTCGGGGTATCGGGAGTTGGGGCCGGGTCGGCAAGGCTGATTTTATCGGCAATTCCGGCAGCCGACTTGCGTGGAGTGATTGCCGGCGGCGACGCCAAACGCTTAAAAAGTGTTAAAGGTATAGGAGCCAAAACCGCCGAACGTATAATTGTAGACCTCAAAGATAAAATAAAAGCCGACCCCTCTGCGTTATTAGAGCAGCCGGCAGCAGTCACAACTCCGGCCTTCGACGAAGCCCTTGAAGCACTGGTGATTCTCGGCTTCCAGCGCCAGGCGTCGCAAAAAGCGCTAAAGAAGCTTTTCGACGCCGACCCGACCCTGTCGGTTGAAGGCGCGGTCAAGAAGGCCATGGCAATGATGTAAAGCTGCGCCGGCCATCAATCATTAATGGGAAAAGCAACAGGCACTCAACAAGATAATAAAAGACATCTGCGACTTTGGCGCGCGTCGGCCCTGGTGGTCATCGCGGGCCTTTTGGTCGTTGTGCCTTTCCTTGCATGGGGCCAGTATTATAACCCTGAAATAACTCCCCCGCCCCCCTCGGCCTACCCTCCCCCTCCACCAGTCAATCCCGCCGATTCCATCATGCTGCCTTTCCCTGTGCAGCAGACCGTGCCGCAGAGCTACGAGGACCTCATGAGCGATGAACTCGCCTATGACCTTGCCAATCCGTCGAACATCCGCACCGAGGCAGAATATGACCCTGCCACGGGGTGTTACATCGTGCGCACCAAAATGGGCGACATTGACATCGCCACGCCCTTCCTGATGACTGCCCAGCAGTACAATGACTGGCAACTGCGCCGTTCAATGCAGCAATATTACCGCGAGCGCAATCTCGGCCTCATCACCGACAACGAGAAGCAGCCCTTCAACATATTCGACATGAACTTCGCGCTCGGTCCGCTTGAAAAGATTTTCGGCCCGGGCGGCGTGTCGCTCAAGACTCAGGGCTCTGTACAGCTCAACATGGGCATCAAGAGCAACTTCACCGACAATCCGTCGCTCTCCATCAACTCTCGCCGGAAGACATACTTTGATTTCGACCAGAAAATCCAGGCCACCATCGGCGCCAGCGTCGGCGACCGCCTGAATTTCAACATGACGTACAACACCGACGCCACCTTTGATTTCGACTCGAAAAACATAAAGCTGGCCTACGAAGGCAAGGAGGACGACATCGTGAAGGCAATCGAAGCGGGCAACGTGTCGATGACAACCGGTTCGTCGCTCATACGAGGCTCGACAGCCCTGTTCGGCGTGAAGGCCAAACTTCAGTTCGGCAAACTCACCGTTACCGGCCTCGTATCGCAGCAAAACTCCGAATCGAAAACCGTAAACACCAAGGGCGGCGTGCAGACCACAGCCTTCTCGGTCAATGCCGACGAATACGACCAGAACCGCCACTATTTCCTCGCCCAATATTTCCGCGACAACTACGACGAATTCGCGTCCAAGCTACCGTTTGTGTCATCGGGCATAAACATCACCCGCATTGAAGTTTGGGTCACCAATAAAAGCGGCAAATATGAACAGGCGCGAAATCTTGTAGCCTTTCAGGACCTCGGCGAGAGCAGCGTGCTGTCGAGCAGCTACTGGACTCCCAATCCGGCCCTTCCCAACCCCGCCAACGCCTCCAACAACCTTTTGAGCGTAATCAAATCAGACTATCCCGGCGCCCGCAACATCAGCACCGTAACCCAGGCCCTCGAACCACTCCAGCCCTACGGCATCGTCGGCGGTACGGCGTTTGAGAAGGTTGAGAGCGCCCGTTTGCTGTCATCGTCAGAATACACACTCAACTCCACCCTCGGCTACATCTCGATAAAAAGCGCGCTCAACGCCGACGAGGTACTCGCCGTGGCCTTCGAGTACACCTACCGTGGCCAGGTATATCAGGTGGGCGAATTTTCATCCGACATCACCACCACCGACCAGAGCCTCTACGTAAAGATGCTCAAATCCACCACAGCATCCACCGAGCAGCCCATGTGGGACCTGATGATGAAAAACGTATATGCCCTCGGTGGCTATCAGATACAGAAAAACAACTTCAAGCTCAACATCAAATACCTCAGCGACACCACCGGCACACAAATCAACTATCTCCCCGTGCCGGGCCTCAACAACCAGTCGCTGCTCCAAGTGATGAACCTCGACCGCATAGACTCGAACGAGCAGTCAAACCCCGACGGTTTCTTCGACTTCATCGAGGGCTACACCATCCTCTCATCCCAGGGCAAGGTCATATTCCCGGTAGTGGAGCCGTTCGGCGCCCATCTCCGCAAGAAAATCAACAACCCGACGCTGGCCGAACAATATGTCTATGAGGAACTCTACGACTCCACCCTGACCGTCGCAAAACAGTTTGCCGACAAGAACAAATTCATCCTCACCGGCGAATACCAGGCATCGGCAGGCTCGCAGATACGCCTCAACGCAATGAACGTGCCGCGAGGCTCTGTGATCGTTACAGCCGGCGGCGTCACGCTCACGGAAAACTCCGACTACACAGTCGATTATTCGATGGGCATAGTCACCATCACCAACCAGTCAATCATCGACTCGGGACAGAGCATATCAGTCACCCTCGAGAACCAGTCGCTCTTCTCCATGCAGCGGAAAACGCTGCTCGGGCTCGACATGCAGTATCAGTTCAACAAGGACTTCAATCTCGGCGCCACAATACTACACTTTTCTGAAAAAGCGCTGACCGAGAAAGTGAACATCGGCGACGAAATCGTTAACAACACCATGGTCGGTCTCAACCTCAGTTACAACAAGGACTTCATGTGGCTGACCAACCTCATCAACAAGATTCCGACGGTAACCGCCACCCAGCCCTCCCATCTCAGCCTCACGGCCGAATACGCCCAGCTGTTGCCGCACGCCCAGAAAAGCGGTTCCAACAAGGGATCAAGCTATGTTGACGACTTCGAGCAGACACAGACCGGTATAGACCTGCGTTCGCCCTACTCGTGGTTCCTCGCCTCCACGCCCTACGACAATTCAAAGGACGCCCTATTCCCCGAGGCTGCCCTGAGCAACAACGTGGACTATGGCAAAAACCGAGCCCTGCTCAACTGGTACTATATCGACCGCATGTTCACATCGCGCAACTCATCGCTGGCGCCGAGCTACATCAAGAGCGACCTCGCGCAGCTTTCCAACCCGTATGTGCGCGAAGTGGACTCATACGAGATTTTCCCCGGCCGCGAGCTCAACTACGGCGAATCGTCAACCATCCAGACCCTCAACCTCTCGTTCTACCCAACCGAGCGCGGCCCCTACAACCTTGATGCCGAGAACATCGATGCCGAAGGCAACCTGCTCAATCCCGAGAAGCGTTGGGGCGGAATCATGCGCAAGCTCGACAACACCAACTTTGAACAGTCCAACATCGAATACGTGCAGTTCTGGCTGCTCAATCCCTTCCTCGACCCGAACAACCCCAACTATGAGGGCGGCGACCTTTACCTGAATTTCGGTGAAATTTCCGAAGACATCCTCAAGGACGGTCTCAAAAGCTACGAAAACGGCATCCCCTATGACGGCAACGACCAGTATTTACAGGAAACCGCATGGGGACGCGTGTCGTCGCAGAACTCGCTCACATACTCGTTTGACAACGCCACTGGCGCCCGCAAGGCCCAGGACGTCGGCCTGGATGGTCTGCCTAACGACGACGAGTTCGTTTTCCCCTCCTATTCCGACTATCTCGACAAGCTGAAACAGCGCCTGTCGTCAGAGACCATCGCCCGCATGGAGCAGGACGAATTTTCGCCGTTCAACGACCCGGCAGGCGACAACTACCACTTCTACCGAGGTTATGACTACGACGAGGAGCGTCTCGGCATCCTCGAACGCTACAAACGCTACAACGGTCTCGAAGGCAACTCGCTGTCGGCAGAAGACGCTCCCGACCCGCTCTATCAGACCTCCCGCGCAACCCCCGACGTTGAGGACATAAACCAGGACAACACCCTGAACGAATACGAACGCTACTTCCAGTACAAGGTCTCAATCCGCCCCGAAGACCTGGTGGTGGGCAAGAACTACATCACAGACAAACAGGAGACAGTCGTGCGCACCCGCAACGACTCCAACCTGACCGTCGAGTGGTACCAGTTCAAGATACCCCTGCAGGACTACGAGCGTGTGGTAGGTTCCATAAAGGACTTCTCCACCATCCGCTTCGCCCGCATGTTTATGACGGGCTTCAAAAAGGTCACGCACCTGCGTTTCGCAACCCTGGAACTCGTCCGCGGCGAATGGCGCCCCTACAAGTTCAACCTCAACCTCCGCGGCGACGCTCCCGCCGCGGGCCAACTTGACATATCAGTGGTGAACATCGAGGAAAACGCAGGGCGCGAGCCGGTCAATTATGTGCTCCCTCCCGGTGTAACCCGAATCACCGACCCCGGCCAGAGCCAGATTGTGCAGCTCAATGAACAGTCTATGTCGCTCAAGGTCACAGGCCTTGAAGCCGGTGACGCGCGCGGCGTGTACCGCAACACCCAGCAGGACCTGCGCAACTACAAGCGCATGCAGATGTGGGTGCACGCCGAAAGTCTCATCGACGACCTCACCTCGCTGCGCTCGGGCGACCTGTCTGTGTTCATCCGCCTCGGCACCGACGTCAAGAACAACTACTACGAATACGAGGTGCCCCTGCAGCTCACCCCCCACGGTCACTACAACGACAATCCCACCGACCGCGCAAAGGTGTGGCCGCTCGCCAACTATCTCGACTTCAACCTCCAGAGCCTTGTCGACCTTAAACTGGAACGCAACGCCGCCAAGCGCGACGAGCAGGCGGGCGTTGGATATGCCGTGGTGTACTCGGGCCGCGACCCTGACAATACGCAGAACACAATCTCGGTTCTCGGCAACCCGTCGCTGAGCGACGTGCGCGTGATGCTTATCGGTGTCCGCAACCATTCCGCCACCACCAAAGACGGTGTAGTATGGGTCAACGAACTTAAAGTCACCGACTTCAACGAGTCGGGCGGTTGGGCCGCGAAAGCCAACGCCACTCTCAACCTGTCGGACATCGCCACAGTAAACTTCGGCGCCCACGTCGAGACAGCCGGCTTCGGCGGCGTGGACCAAAGCCTGAACGAACGCCGTCTCGACGACTACGAGCAATACAACGTTGCCGTCCAGGCTGACCTGGGCCGTTTCCTGCCCGCCGGCGCAAAGCTCAAGGCCCCCATCTACTATTCGGTCAGCAAGGAAAAGACATCGCCCAAATACAATCCTCTCGACCAGGACGTGCTTCTCAAGGACGCCCTCGACAACTGCGCCACCAAGGAAGAGCGTGACTCAATCACCGACTATGCCGTCGACCGCACCACCATTCAGAATTTCTCGCTCTCGGGCGTGAAGTTCGATGTGCAGAGCAAGAATCCCATGCCCTGGGATCCGGCCAACTTCACCGTCAACTTCTCTTTCACCAAGCAGTCGAAGTCCAACCCCACCACTGAATACGAATACACCAACGACTACCGCGGCTCGCTGGCCTACACCTACTCGCCGTTCATCAAGCCGTTCAAACCCTTCTCGTTCATCACATCGAAAAACAAGAGCCTGAAATTCTTCAAGGACTGGGAACTGCAATGGCTGCCCAACAACATCTCGTTCCTCACCAACATGAGCCGCTACTACTACGAACAGCAGACCCGCTCGGAGACCGACGTGATGTTCCAGCTGCCGGTGTCGGTATCGAAAAACTTCCTGTGGGACCGCCAGCTGTCCCTGACGTGGAACCTCACCAAGAGCATCTCGCTCTCGTTCAACTCCAACACTTCGGCACGCATCGAGGAAACCGTCGGCGCCGTCAACAAGCGCCTGTTCCCCGACAAGTACCGCGAATGGAAAGACACCGTATGGCAGTCAATCCTCTCGCTCGGCACCCCGTGGAGCTACAACCAGACTTTCACGGCCCAGTACAAGGCTCCCTTCTCGAAAATCCCGGTGATTGACTTCCTGTCGGGCTCGCTCACCTACAACTCGACCTATCAGTGGGAGCGTGGCGCCACAGTCGATGGTGTCAAGCTCGGCAACTCCATTGCCAACCAGGCTTCGTGGAACGCCGACGCGCGTGTCAACTTCGAGACTTTCTACAACAAGATTCCCATCTTCAAGGAAGTCACTAAACGTTTCGCCAACACCCGCAAAACCAACACCGCCGCCCGCAAGCCAAAGAAGTTCGAGCGTTCATACGCCCTGCCCAACGACTCCACCGAACTCATCATCAAGCACAACCTGCGCACGAAGAAAATCAAGGTGACAGCCGCCCAACAGGACGGCACGCCCGTAGCGGTGCAGACCAAGGTCAAGGACGACAATTCGGTCGAGGTGCTCACCAAGGGCGACAAGACCCTCAAATTCACCATCATCGAAGTCCTCAAGGAGGAAAAGAGCCTATGGCGCGAAATCGGTGAGTATGCCCTGCGCGGAGTGCTCTCGACACGCAACATATCTTTCCGCTACCGAAACACGCGCACCATGAACCTGCCGCTTTTCGCCCCTGAAATCGGCAATGTGTTCGGCCAGACCAAATCCTGGGGTCCCATGGCTCCCGGCCTCGGGTTCGCATTCGGCTTCGAGGGCGACGACTATTTGCAGAAAGCCCTCGACCGCGGTTGGCTCATCACCGACGACGGACAGACATCCCCGGCCATCCTGGCCCGCACCAACGAACTCAACCTTGAAGCAAACTTCGAGATTGCCAAGGGACTGAAAATCCAGCTCACTTTCAACCGCACCGATAACCGCAACACCCAGACGCAGTTCATGTATGCCGACATGCCCACGGCCTATTCCGGCTCGTTCACCATGACCTCGTGCGCCATCGCAACTGCCCTGTCCTCGTCCAAGGCCGACACCGGCTATGATTCCGCGCCGTTCAATACCTTCCTCGACAACATACACACCATGCGCGGACGTGTCGAAAACCAGTATTACGGCCACGACTATCCCGACGGCGGCTTCATGCGCGACCTGCCCCAGGCCGGCATGCCGTTCGACCCCGAGGTAGGCGGCGTCAGCGAGACTTCATCCGATGTCCTCATTCCGGCTTTCGTAGCCGCGTACACCGGCCGCAATCCCTCGCGCCAGTGGCTCTCGCCGTTCCCGTCGTTCTCAGCCGTCCTTCCCAACTGGCGCATCACCTACGACGGTCTCATCAACCTCGGCAACCTGCGCAACATCTTCAAGAGCTTCACCCTCAGCCACGCCTACCAGTGCACCTATGCCGTGGGCTCCTACTCATCGTTCCTAAACTGGGTCAGCGTTGACGGCACAAACCTCGGTTTTACCCTCGACGAAATAACAGGCAATCCCATCCCCTCCTCGCCGTTCAATATTTCGTCAGTAACCCTAACCGAGCGTTTCGCCCCCCTCATCGGCGTGAACGTCACCCTTAAAAACGAGCTCCAGCTCAACGCCGAATACCGCGACCAGCGCACCCTTACGCTCAACTCATCTGCCGGACAGGTGGTCGAGGCCACTACCCGCAGTCTCAAATTCGGCGCAGGATACAAGATTGTGGGCTTCAACACGGTATTGAAGATGAAAGGCTCGCAACAGGGTATTTCCAACGACCTCACCCTCAACGCCGAGGTCGGCCTCAACCACAACCAGGCCCTGATACGCCGCATCGAGGGCAACTACACCCAGCCCACATCCGGCACGAATACATTCAACATCAACTTCACGGCCTCGTACATCCTGTCGAAGCGTGTGACCGTGTCGGCCTACTTCGACCATCAGGTCAACAACCCGGTCGTAACCACATCCTCCTATCCCACCACCAACACCTCCTACGGCCTGTCGATGAACCTGTCGCTGGCACGATAATTCCCGAAAAAAGAAAGAGTCCGGAGCGGGACCGAACTCTTTCCATTCAATGTTGGAATCACTGGTTAGGGATATTCTTCTGATGATATTCGGCGGGGGTCATGCCGTAATATTTATTAAAATTCTGGTAGAACGTGCTGCGCGACGCATAGCCAAGTTCCTGCGAGATTGCTTCCATGGTCCACTCGGGATTGCGCTCCATCAGCTCAACAGCATATTCCATTTTGAGTTTCGTTAGCCAGCTCCCCGCCGAGTCGCCTGTATAACGGCGGATGAGCGCAACAATCTGCTGTTGTGTCATTCCCGCTTCGGACGCGAGCATCTTCCTGTCGCATCCCGGGTCGAGAAACAGACGACGCTCCCTCACCAATGTTTCCAGCGCGGCAAAGCGCTCCTTTTCATCCAGATAGTTCACCGGTGTAGAAACCATCGTGTCTATACGGCTTGTCAGCGCCTGACGTTCTTCCTCAAGTTCGCCAACACGCTCCGCCGCCAGTTTATGACGCCGCGAACTGCTGCGCCAGTTGCGCCATAACAGACCGGCAATAATAATCAACAGAACCAGGAGAGCCGCGCCGGCCACCAGCCAGTCGCGGCGTCGTTGCGCGGCAGCGGTGGCCGAGGCAAGTTCGCGCTCCTTTTCCACCATATTGAACATGGCTGCCATTTCGCGCACACCGCGGGCTTTTTCCCGGGCCGTAAGGCTGTCGTTCACAACCATTGCGCGTCGGAGGGTTACATAAGCCTCATCCGCACGACCAAGACCACGCAAAGCCGCCGCCTGCGAAACAAGAACGCTTCGGAAGCCGTCACTGATTGTATCAGGTCCTTCAAAAAGCGAGGCATACGGCGTGGTTACGGCAAGAATTTCCGTCCAGCGATGTGTATCGAGCAGATAGTCTACAATGGCGACAGCCCCCTGCACGGTTTTGCCGAAATCCGTGGAATTAAAACCTCTGTAAGCCTCCTCCGCCGCGGCCCGGTCTCCGGATTTCAGGCTCGATGAGGCAAGCCGCGCCCAAGTATATGCCCGCTGCTGGTCGGGATAGCCCGGGGGACAGCCACCCACAGCTTCTATCTTGCCGACCAGACGCATGCGGCGCCAGCCTTCTGCCACGGCCTCGTCATAACGGTCGTCCGCATAGAGTTCCAGCACCTTCACGCCGAGAGCATACGACACGTTGGCGAGCTCGCGCACATTGTCGGATTTCTCACCGCCCGAAATCACTTCGTCAAGATAGCGGAATCCCTCAGTCCGGTCACCCATCGCAAAGAATGTCTTCGCCATGGACGCCAACGTCAGCATCTCGGCCGGGCGGTTTCCTTCGCCACGGGCCAGGGCGAGCGCTTCGGTCCACGTGGCGATTGCCTGACGGTATCGTCCGTTGAGCTCCTCAGCTTCGGCAAGGAGGGTCAAGGCATTGAGGCGGAGTTTGGGCGCGGCGACAATGGAGTCACATTCGAGTGCGAGCCGCGCATGGCGTTCCTGCAATGAATTGAGATGCAGCTCGTGGTAGGCGAGCGAGCGCAGCAGTTCGGCGCGGAAATCGGCGAGCGGCTCGGGAGCCGCCACGGCTGCGTCAATCAGCGTCAGGGCGCTGTCGGGAGCTTCCACCAACAGCGAACGTATATGTGCTTCCGTCAAAAGGCTGTCGGGCAGTTGCATCGGCTTCCCAAGCACGGCAAAAGCCTGTATGATTGATAGTAACAATATTATTTTCGTCTTCATATCGGCAAATTTAGTTAAAAAATCGCGGCGCACCAAAATTTGATATATGGCCGCCGCGACAAACGCACATTATTACATTTATTCTGCCTGGAGCTTTTTGTAAAGCCCCCACACAGGATGTTTACGGTAGGTTTCCAAAGCCGATGACGGCACTTTAACCACCGTGTTCTCAAAATCGCCCAATGAGTTCCATTTTGTAACTTTATCAGAATCACATTCGGGCGGGGTAGTACCGGCAAAGTGGATTACATCGGGTTGCCAACAGAAACAAACCAGACCATATTCCCTGAATGTTGTCGGGAAATATACCTCTCTGGCGGCGAAAGAGAATGCGCCCATTTCAAGTTTCTCGAATCCTTCTCCAAATACAGCCTTGTTGATGGTCTTGAGATGGTAGAACGCGAACGTCGGGACTACCTTCACGGAGCCGGGGACACTCAGTTCAGTAATCAGCCCCTGATGCCCCCAGTCTACGGCACTGCTGCCAATGGAAGTAACCGTAAGGCCCTGAATTTCCGACGGAATATTTAGCGGGCCCTTGTAGTCTTCGGCAACGGTCTCCAGCTCACATTCTTTGCCTGGATTCGTCACCTTGAAAATCAATGAGCCGCCTTCGTATTGAACAATGAACGCATCGCCCTTCGCATAATCGGGGACTTCATCACCGTATGACACGAAATTGCCCTCGGGGGAGATTTCCAGGTAAGTGCCCACTATTTTGCCGTTCTTGCCGGCAGTGGTGTACATAGGCAGCAGCTTTCCGTTGTCGTCGCGTACCCTGAAACGGTAGGTGTTAGACAGCCCGGGGTGCTTTGAGCTGACAAGAATGTCTTTCGCAACCTGATACCACTCGTAGCTGAGTTTCTTTTCAAGGCTTGCCTCGGTTATGCCTGCCGGCCACACCGGGTTGTCATCGTCGCCGACCTTTGAAAGTTTAGTGGCCAATGCCTTGAAATTAGAGCTGCGGTTAAGGTTCTTTTCAAGGTCGCTGTACTCCGACTCGTTCCAGATGTTCTCAACTTCGAGAGTGAATTTTTTCCTAACGCGCTCCGGCACCGGGAGGGTTATGTTGTAGGTGCGCTCGCTGAGAGCAAATTCAGGCTCCACGGTAGTCAGGTCCACCGAAGTAAAACTTGATGACATTGAGTAGGAAAACAGCTTGGTCGCCATTACGCAACGGTAACCGACACTTTGGAATTTCAGCGGTACCACGAAGGGCACGGCACCACGCTTGGAGGTCTTGTCCACAACCCAGTTCCACGACTGGTGCTGGGACTTGCGCGAGACAGAAGTGGCGCTCGTGTCGACGGGCGTGTATTTCACATCGGTATGCAATCCGTTTTTGCTGAGACTGATTTGGTTGGCGAAGGTGTAATCCCATTTAATCCAGTTGGAATGTCCGTCGATTGACTGGTCGGAGGACATAACCACATGCACGTCTTTGTTAACCGACGATACAGTGGTCTTGTTGGTATAGCTGCCGCTGAATTTGCCGGTGACGCCCTTGCCGAAGCTCACGTCCGAGTTGAGCTGCCATCCCGAGACGGTCTCGGTGGTAGATTCCGCCGCACCTTCATTGGGCAGCATATTCCATTCGTCGAGAAGCTTATAGTCATCATAGGGCCAGCGGGTGCAGACAGTCATATTGCGGAAAGTAGCGCCGGCAGCGCTCGGAGTCATCTGGGTGCCGTAGTAGGTGTGGAAGTCCTTCAACTCCGGCCAGGTTATATATCCGAAATTGAGGCCTTTGGCATTACAATCCTCCTCGGTTACGATATGGTAGTAATCCTGGTCCTGGGAGAAGTTGTAGGCGGCTGTGACCCACACTCTCACCCTGATGGGCATTACCAGCGGCTGGCTTGAAGACGGCGCAGTCCAATTCCATCCATCGACTTTGGCCCAATCCCAGTTGCCGGTGGCGTTGATGAGGTGTGTGTCCGATGCCACTTCGTCATAGTCCATCTCGGCGCGTGAAAAGATTTTGCGGGCTTTGGCCACAACCGTTTTCTCGGTCTCGTTGAGCCATTCGACGGCATACTCGGCAAACAGGCCATACTGATAGGCTGTCGGCTCGGCAGGGATGAAAGTGAGAGTGGAATCGCGGCGCGACTCGTTTTCCTCGCCCTCGTTCTCAATTATGCCCATGCCGACGGTGTAGGCCGCCCCTTCCTTGTGAAGGTCAGGAATGTAGAGTTCGTGTCCGCCACGGCGTATCACCCAAAGGTCGCAAGTGGCATCGGGGTCGCCGTAACCGCCTGCGCGTGATTCGCGGCCTACGCCTCGCCGCTCGCGGAGCGACTGGCGAGCCCGACTCTTGACGTCGGCCGCCATAGCGGTGACATCGATGTTTCCGTCTTCCTCGGAAATCATGTCAAGGAGGTCGAGATATATCATCATCTCTATGGCGTACAGGTCGTTGGGTTCGTGGAGACATACAGTCAATCCGGCCATATAACGGGCTCGCAGTAAACTGAGCTCATCAATATTGGCCTCAAAATTTTCCATATATCCGGAGAGGGTGGCGGCATCAATGAAAAGAAAGTCGGTCTCGGGCGGAATGCCAAGTAAACTCGACCCGATTTGGGTCACACTTGACGCACGGGCAAGAACGCGCTCCGTTATGTCATCAAACTGCGTTCCCATCATGGCCACATTGCCTTGAAGACGGGTCAGGATAACGTCCTCAGTGGGCAGTCCCTTCACCTCGACCGGGACATCCGGTTCCGGCACGGGCATGACAGGCTCGTCGTCCTCACAGGCAGCTACGCCGCACATAAGTGCGACGAAAACTGCTGCGGAGGCTATTTTTCGCAATATATCCATGTTGTTTCAGTTCATCACTTCACGTTGTAAACGAAGTTGATCAAGGGATGCTCCTTGTCAAGGGTGCCTGCAAGCGACGAGCCTTTGGTCTGAGCGCTCCTCTTGCTCTGGTCAGAGTCGCCGAAGGCCATCGCGCTGCCGTCTGCGGCATAACCTTTCACCGAGCAGGTGATGTCTGTGTCAAGACGGTACATCTCATCAGCTTCGGGCGCTGGAGCATCAGCCTTGGGCTTGGCCACAACTTTGCAGGCATAATGGGTGGGAAATTCCACATCCGTCAGCGTCATGGTGTAGTTCCAATCCATATCGATGCTCTCCGTAACCTCCGTGCCGCCTACATTGGCATAGGTCACCTGCACGTCATAAAATGTGTACCAAGTGTCGGCCAGGCTCACATTATAGCTTATTACGACTTTCGAAACGGAGTTGTCAGCGATAGGATCATCGCCGTCTTTATCATCATCGCCGCATGAAGCAAGCGACACACTCATAGCCATAGCTGTCATCAGAGCCATAGCTTTGTAAACAATTGATTTTTTCATAATGCCTAATGTTTATAACGGTTTATATTTGTCAGTGCAAAGTTACGCATTGGCATCGGGTCGAGCCCGACATCGGTATAGCCGGCTTGTCCAAAAAGCGTCGGCAAAACCGTGCTATGGGCATGTATTATTGTACGATTTTCGTGTACGATTTTTGCAATAGATTATAAATCTGACATTTACCACTGAGAAATACCCATCATTCCGTACTGACATCACTTATTTACCAAACCATTCTGACATACTGTGACTAAATGCTCAGCACCCAACCCGAACCAAACACGACAACACATTTTCACATTTCACATTTTTTTACTAAATTTGCGCATTAATCGTAAAAACATAACCGCATGCTTTTGTCAATGACGGGTTTCGGCAAGGCTTCTGCCGAGGCTCTTAACAAAAAATTCTCCGTCGAAATAAAATCGCTCAACTCCAAGCAGCTGGACGTGAACGCCCGCGTGCCGTCGGCCCTGCGCTCGATGGAGCTGGAAGTGCGCAATATCATAGCCCATGAATTGCAGCGGGGAAAGGTCGACCTGACCATGACCGTCGAGACCCTTCCGGGCGCAGACACTCAGGTAAAGCTCAACATTCCCGCCCTACAAGTATATAAAGCCCAGATTGAACAGGCCGTAAAGGAACTCGGAATCCCCGAACCTTCCGATTGGCTCACCACCCTGATGCGCTTCCCCGACGTGACCGTTACCGAAAGCGACGAGGACGCATCGCCCGAGGTACAGGCCGCCGTGCTCGAAGCAGCCCGCGCAGCCGTTGCCGCCCTCATGGACCACCGGCGCGCCGAAGGCAAACGCCTTGAAGAGTTTTTTGCCCCGCGCATCGAAGCCATAGCATCCCTGCTCGAAGAAATCGCCCCATATGAGGCGGAGCGCGTCCCCAAAATCCGCGCCCGCATCGAGGAAGGCCTCGCCAAAATCCCCGTTGCCGAATACGACAAGGGACGCCTTGAACAGGAAATGATTTTCTATATCGAGAAACTCGACGTCAACGAGGAACGCCAGCGCCTTGCCCAACACCTGCGCTACTTCCTCGAAACCATGGAGGGCCCCGCCGGCCAGGGCAAAAAGCTCGGTTTCATCTCGCAGGAAATGGGCCGCGAAATCAACACCCTCGGCTCAAAAAGCAACCACGCCGACATGCAGCGCATCGTGGTGAAGATGAAAGACATTCTCGAACAGATCAAGGAGCAGGTGCTCAATGTGATGTAATGAAAACAGTGTGCATAGCCACGAGCACCCGGGCCGACTGGGGCATACTCAAGCCTCTGGCAGCGGCTCTGCGCGACTGCGGCCTGATAAGGTTGCAGGTGCTCGCCACCAACATGCACCTGCTTGAAGCCTACGGGCACACCGTCGATGAAATCATCTCCGACGGATTCACCGTCGATGCCCGCGTGGAAATGCCCGACGCAGACGGCGCCGGCGACACCGCGCGCGCCATCGCAATGGGCTTGTGCCTGAGCGGCACCGCCAAGGCGCTGGCCAAACTTCGGCCCGACGCGCTCGTCATCCTCGGCGACCGCTATGAAATGCTTGCCGTCGCCTCGGCAGCCGCCGTGATGCGGATTCCCGTCATCCATATTTCCGGAGGAGAAATATCGGAAGGCGCAATTGATGACTCGCTGCGCCACGCCATATCAAAACTCGCAACGCTCCACCTGGTGTCGGCCGAGCCATACCGCCGCCGCGTGATTCAGTTGGGCGAGCATCCGTCGCGCGTGATAAACACAGGTTCACTGGGCGTATGGAACATGATGAACCAACCCCTCATGAGCCGCAAGGAACTCTGCGACGACCTCGGCATCGACCACGCCACGCCATTTGCGGTGGCGACTTTCCATCCTGCAACCCTCGACCCGGTCAATCCTGAAATACGCTGCCGCGCAATGCTCGACGCCCTCGACCACTGTGCCGGCTTGAACGTCATCATCACCTACCCCAACAACGACACCGGCTCGGAAGCTATCATCCGCGAAATCGAATCGTATGCCGAGGCCAATCCCCGTCATGTCACCCTCGTCAAATCGCTTGGCATGAGACGATACCTCTCGGCCATCCGCGAGGCAGCTTTCGTAATCGGAAATTCATCAAGCGCGATAATCGAGGTTCCGGCCGCCGGCACCCCCGCCGTCAACATCGGCATGCGCCAGCGCGGACGCCTCCATTCCCCCCTTGTGATTGACTGTGCCGACGACACACCATCTATATGCCGCGCAGTCGACAAGGCTCTTGACCCGGCATTCGTTACAGAAGCAAGGAACGGAGAAAATCCGTATTTCAAGCCCGACACACTTCAGCTTTCGCTCGAAGCAATCCTCAATTTCGTAAACTCGCTCCCCGTCGCGCCAAAAAAGTTCCACGACCTGCCATGAAGCCCCTATACATAATCCCGGCCCGCGGGGGCAGCAAAGGCATCCCCCGCAAGAACATAAAGCCCCTCGGCGGAAGGCCACTGATAGCCTACTCCATCGACGCCGCCCGTCAGGCCGGCGCGCCCGACAGCCATATCATCCTCTCTACCGACGATGCCGAGATTGCCGACACCGCCCGAGCTCTCGGTCTCGAAGTCCCATATACCCGCCCAGCCCACCTTGCCACCGACACAGCCGGCAGCCGCGAGGTGATACTCGACGCGATGGACTGGGCCGACAGCCGTGGTATTGACTACGATTGCGTGGTGCTGCTGCAACCGACCTCACCATTCCGCACTGCAACCGACATCCATTCGGCTCTCGCGTTGTACTCTCCCGAGGTCGACATGGTGGTCAGCGTTAAGGAAGCATCGGCCAATCCATATTACAATTGCTTCGAGGCCGACCCCGCAACCGGCTATCTTCACGTATCGAAAGGCGACGGCCTCATCACACGCCGACAGGACGCTCCTCCGGCGTGGGAATACAACGGAGCCGTATATGTCATAAACCCAGGCTCAATCCGGCGCATGCCGCTCGGAGCCTTTCCCCGGCGCGTCCCATCACCCATGCCCGCCGACCGCTCAATCGACCTCGACACCCCCGCCGACTGGCTGATGGCCGAGGCTGTAATCAAACTAATGTGCAACGGCTAATGTTTAATGTGTAATGAAGTCACATATAATATCCGAATCCGCCACCCTAATCAAGGCTCTGGACAGGCTGAACACGCTGCCCGGCGGCTCAATGACGCTATTCGCGGTCGATGAATCAGGAAAACTGACAGGCTCGCTAACCGACGGTGACATACGCCGCGGACTGCTTGCCGGACTCGGACTTGACGCCCCGGTCGCCCGCGCGGCCCGGCATGACTTCAAGGCACTGCGGCCCGACAACGCTCACGCCGTCGCCACCCTGCGCCAATGGCGCGAAAGCGGGATAACGCTGGTTCCCCGCCTTGACGATGAAGGCAAGATTCAGGAGATTATCGACCTGCATGCCACCCGCACTCGCCTGCCGGTGGGAGCAATCCTAATGGCCGGTGGAAAAGGCGAACGTCTGCGCCCGCTGACCCTCAACACCCCCAAGCCACTGCTCGAAATCGAGGGGAAGGCCATAATTGACTACAATATCGAGGCCCTGGCTGCCGTAGGCGTGAACGACATCACGGTGACCACCCGTTATCTCGCCGACCAGATAGCCGACCATTTCGCCAATCCGGTGGCCGGCGTGCATGTAAAATGTGTCAAAGAGGAAAATCCTCTCGGCACCATCGGCGCTGCAACGCTCGTAAGCCTCCCCGCCGACGGCTCGACCATCGTGATGAACTCGGATTTGCTCACCACCATCTCGTTCGAGGAACTATACCTTAAACATGCCGGGAGCCGCGCCGACATCACCATCGCCGTCGTCCCCTATCAGGTGGCCGTGCCTTTCGCCATCCTCACACTCGACGGCGAGCGCGTCACAGGCCTGGCCGAGAAGCCTTCATATTCATACTATGCCAACGCCGGCATATATATGTTCAGGAACTCAGTGCTGCGCACGCTGCAACCCGACACCCGCACCGACGCCACCGACCTCATCGAGCGCGTGATTGCCGCCGGAGGCAATGTCGCCTACTATCCCATCAAGGGAACATGGATAGACGTGGGTTCGCCCACCGACTTCCGTCAGGCCGCCGAACTGATGCGCCACCACAACAATCTCTCCGTAAATTAACAAAAACACACTCCATCATGGCAGACTCCAATTTCATAGACTACGTCAAGATACTTTGCCGCTCGGGAAAGGGCGGCGCAGGCTCGCGCCATTTCTACCGCGCAAAATATGTGCCGAAAGGCGGACCCGACGGCGGCGACGGCGGTCGTGGCGGTCACATAATCCTGCGCGGCAACTCACACATGTGGACCCTCCTTCCCCTCAAATACAACCGCCATGTGTTTGCCGGCAACGGCCAGAGCGGCTCGGGTGGACGCTCGTTCGGCAAGGACGGTGACGATGTCATAATAGACGTTCCCTGCGGCACTGTCGTTTTCGATGCCGAAACAGGCCAGTATCTCGCAGAAGTCACCTACGACGGTCAGGAACTCAAACTGCTGCGCGGAGGACGTGGAGGGCTCGGCAACTGGCACTTCAAGTCATCGACCAACCGCACGCCCCGCTATGCCCAGCCAGGTGAACCCGCAATCGAGAAGTCCATCATCCTCGAGCTTAAAGTCCTCGCCGATGTAGGCCTCGTCGGTTTCCCCAACGCAGGAAAATCCACCCTGCTGTCAGCTGTTTCGGCGGCCAAGCCCAAAATCGCCGACTATCCCTTCACAACAATGGAGCCCCAGCTAGGCATCGTGAGCTACCGCGACAACCGCTCGTTCGTCATGGCCGACATTCCGGGCATAATCGAGGGCGCCAGCGAGGGCAAGGGACTCGGACTGCGATTCCTCCGCCACATCGAACGTAACGCCGTGCTGCTGTTCATGGTGCCCGCCGATGCCGACGACATCGCCAAGGAATATGAAATCCTGCTCAACGAGCTTGCCCAATTTAACCCCCAGCTGCTCGACAAGCACCGCATACTCGCCATCTCGAAGAGCGACATGCTCGACGACGAACTCATCGAGGAAATCAATAAAACCCTTCCCGACGGAATACCTCATGTGTTCATCTCATCGGTCACCGGCCAGGGCATAACCGAACTGAAAGACGTGCTGTGGCGCGCCATCACAGACGACAGCAACCGCATCACCGCCTCAGACGCCGCCCACCGCGACCTTGACGAGCACCACCGCGTGCGCGAGGAAGATGAATTCATCTTCCAGTATGTCCCGACACCTGAGGAAGAAGAAGCCGAGGCCGAGGACCTTCAGGAAATCTCGCCCGACGCATGGGGTGAGGATTTCGACTATGATGACGCGGAATTTGACTACGGAGTCAACGATCCGGAGGACACAGAGGAAAAGAACTGATTCTCCATGACCCTCTCCGAGCTCAATTCACTCATCATTTCGGACTTAACTCCGGCACTCGGCCAGGGCGAAGCAAAGGCCACGGCAAGGATGCTGCTGGAAGATGACCTGCACGCCACTCCAACCACGCTGTTCACACGCGGTGACCGGGTGCTCGAACCTGAAACCGTGGCCCGCTACCGCCGCTTCATAAGCCGTATAGCCGCGGGAGAACCGCCACAATATGTGTTAGGTTCGGCCCGTTTCATGGGCATGGAGCTCAAAGTCACCCCTGCAACACTCATCCCGCGACCCGAGACGGCCGAACTTGTCGACATCATCACCGACCGATGTAAAAACCGTCCGGACCTGCGGGTACTCGACATCGGCACCGGCAGCGGCTGCATCGCGCTCGCGCTTAGCCGCGCACTGCCGTTTGCCGACGTCGAAGGAATCGACATCAGCGCCGAAGCCATAGCCGTGGCCTCGGAAAATGCAATAAAACTGGGCGCCAAAGTTGATTTCCATGTCCAGGACATATTTTCAGCCCCGGCGGCAACCTACGACATCATAGTCAGCAACCCGCCATACATTGCTGAAAGCGAGCGCCCGTCAATGGAACGCCGGGTGAAGGACTTTGAGCCGGGCTCGGCCCTGTTTGTACCCGACTCTGCCCCATTGCGTTTCTACACAGCCATCACCGCCTATGCAAAATCAAACCTTGACGATGGTGGCCTGCTGGCATTTGAAATAAATCCGCGCTTTGCCGAAGAGCTCAAATCAATGATGGAATCCTGCGGTTTCAATTGCGAAATCAGCCGTGACTCGTTCGGCAAGAACCGCTTTGCACTTGGCACCCATGCGAGCTAAACGTCCCCTCACCCCCGATGCCGCCCAGGTACGCGCCGAAGAACTTTGCGCCCGCGCCGACTATTCGTCCGGCGAAATCCGCGAACGCCTCATCCGTTGGGGAATATACCCCGATGAAGCCGACAGAATCGTTGAACGGATGATTGATTCACGCTTTATCGACGATGAACGTTTTGCCCGTGCATTTGCCCGCGACAAAATAGAGTATTCACGCTGGGGCAAACGCAAGGTGGCGCTCTCACTTTATCAGAAGCGTGTCGACCGCGACATCATAAACGATGTCCTCGACGAGATTGATGAAGAAAAATATGAGGCTGTCCTTGCGGCGGTGCTTGCCACAAAACGCCGTTCGATTGAAGAACCCGACACCTACGAGGGACGAACGAAACTATTCCGCCACGCTGTATCCCGTGGATTCGAACCCGACCTTGTGGCGAAGATTATCCGCAACTCGCGCCAGTGAGCTTAAAGCCCGTGCATCGGGCTGCCGAGAACGATATGATCCACGAAAATCGGATCGTAATAATCAAAGATCTTTTGCGCATGCCCGCTGCTTTCCCTCTCATTTCCATAAGCCGGAAATGCCGAGTAAACATATGGGCTCAGGGCAAACAATACCACCAGCGCCACCCCGAAAACAATAATCAGGAAGCGAATCACACCAAAAGTGGGCTTGGGTTCAAATCGTGTCGACATGGCTGTATGTTTTATGATTGAACGCCATGCAGAATTTTTTGTTGCGCAAACAGATAGTTTTCAACAATCAGTAAAAGCGAAGGCCGGGACGTCGAATCCCGGCCTTCGCTCATATTAAAATGTATAGCTGAAATCTTTACTTTTTCTTGGCGTCAATTTCCTTCAGGAGTTCCTCGACAGCGGTGCGGAGCTGGATGTCCTCGCCTTTAACGATGGTGGCGGGATCATTTGCGACCTTCACATCAGGCTCAAGCTGCTGGTTTTCAAGAAATGAGCCATCAGGCAGGCGATAGCCTATCACAGGAATACCGAACACCAGCGAGGGGTCAATCATACGGACCCAGTTGACAGATGTCATGGTTCCCGGCACGGGCATGCCGACCAGTTTGCCTATTCCCTTGTGCTTGTAGACCCAGGGGGTTCCGTGAGCGTTCGAGTAACATGGCTCGGCCATGAGCATGATTGACGGTTTGTTCCATCGGCGCGAAGGCATGTCGCAGGTTTCGACACCACGCACTTCCTGGGTGAAATATTTCTCGCCGGAGAAAAGCACCTCGATGTCCTCGTGCAGACGGCCGCCGCCGTTCCAGCGGATGTCTATGACAACACCCTCGCGGTCGTTATATTTACCGAGGAGGTCGGAATAAACCTTGCGGAACGAGCCATCGTCCATCGACGAAATGTGCACGTAGCCGAGGCGGCCGTTCGACATGCGGTCGACATCGGCGGCGCGCTGCTTGACCCAACGGTCATACAGAAGCGAACTTATGCGCCCCACGCTGACAGGCTTCACGACCTCGTCCCATCGTGTCTTGGCCGCAGGGTCGTAGAGCGAGACAAGCGTGCTCTTGCCGGCGAGGTCGGTCAAAAGCACGGCCACATCGGTATCGGGGGTAATCTCGGTGCCGTTGATTTTCTCCACTATCACACCGGGGGCGACCTTCGATTTGGCAGTGGCGAAAGGCCCTTTTGCCACGACCTCGCTGACTTTCAGGCCGGAGCCTGAATAATTGAGGTCGTAAAGCAAGCCCAGCGATGCCGTACGGTCGGCCTGCGAGGACGAAGCGCCCGAATAGCGACCGCCGGTGTGGCTGACGTTCAGCTCGCCCAGAATTTCGCTGAGCATTTCGGCGAAGTCATAGTTGTTGTTTATATGGGGCAGGAAGCGACGGTATGCCTTGGTCATTGCGGGCCAGTCCACACCGTGCATGTCCTCCACATAGAAACGGGCAGCCTCCTCACGGGCCATATTGTCGAACATATACTCACGTTCGGCGCCCAAATCAAGTGGCATCGTGGCCGAATAGCTGATGGGAGTAAGTTTGGCGGACGCCGGATCAAGTTTTTTCATCGACAAGCCGATGAGGAAAAGGGTTTTGGAGTCTTTGTCGGAGTCGAACTGCGGCATGCCGGCAACGGTGGTCACCAGTTTGTGCTCTTCCTCGCGGGGTGAATATTTCCATAGCTGCGAGCCGTCAGCCGGGTCATCGGAAAGATAGTAGACAGTCTCGCCATCGGCGGTGAGGATAGCGTCGTTAAGATAGGTCGACTGAGGAGTGACACGCACGATGCGGTCGGTTATCCCTGCCAGTTCGACGGTCATGGCGTCGGCATCGTCATCCTTAGCCGATTTTTTGTCGTCCTTTTTCTTATCGTCTTTCTTGTCATCCTTCTTTTCGTCGTTCTTAGCCGCATTTTTGGCAATTTCGAGGTCTTCTTTTGAAAGCTGCCACTCATCGTAGGCTTCCTGGTTCATGAACACGAGCATCACATCCATCTGCGAGCCCCACGAAGCGTGATTGCGCATGCCGTAACGCTCGCTCAGGAACATAAGGGCCTTGCCACCCATCACCCACCTGGGCGTTTGGTCAAAGTAGCCCGAATTGGTGAGGTTGGTCATTGAACCGTCCTCTACGTTTATGATTGCCACGTCTGTGTAAGGGTCATGCTTGCGGTCAATGATTTCGAGCGCAATCCATTTTGAATCAGGGCTCCATGTGTATGGGAAGCCGCCGTTGCGGTGGCGGTAGGTCGAACCGTCGGTGAGTTTTTTTACCTTACCGCTGTCAAGATCCTTTACCGCGAGGATATTGCGGTCGAGGATAAACGCGAGCTTCTTGCCGTCGGGGCTTACCTTCGGCATGGCGCGCTCGTGTTTGTCAGTCGAAAACACCTTTTCCTCCTTGAAAGTCGTGGCGTGGGCAAAGTCGGGTTCATCGTCCGGGCGCGCCATTGTGGCTTTGTAGATGTTGTAAAGTCCGTCGCGCTCGGAAGTATAATAGAGGGCCTTGCCATCGTTGCTCCATACCACATCGTCCTCAGCCTCGGGGGTAGTGGTGACCTGACGGGTGGTCGTGTAGTCGGTTGATGTCACGAACACATTGCCGCGCCATGTGAAAGCAATGCTCTTTCCATCGGGGCTTACCGAGGCCGACGATATGTTCTTTCCTACGGGCATCTTGACCACATCGGGAGTCGCATCGTCCACGACATCGACGAGAAGTTTCACCGGCTTCTGTCCGGGAGCCATGGTGTAAATTTCACCGTCATATCCAAACGCGAGCTTGCCGGAATTGGCACGGGAGAGGAAGCGCACGGGATGTGTCTTGAAATCGGTCAGCGCTTTGGCCGATGAGGGATTGGACACTGACGCTTCGTAGACATTGATTGTTTTGCCGTCGCGCTCGCTCAGGAACAGGAACTTATCTGCGTCAACCGCAACAGGATTCAGGTCCTCGCCGCCACGCATGGTAAGGTTGGTGTGTTTCCCGTCGGGGCCGAGCAGCCAGATGTCGCGTGTGACTGACGACGTGTGGTGCTTGCGCCATTCGCTTTCAAAGCCTTTCACATCCTCGTACAGAAACGATTTTCCGTCGGGAAGCCACGAGATGAAACGCGCGGGGGTGCCGAGCACCTGGGTGGCCGCGCCTCCCGCAACCGGCACTGAATATACCTGTGTCATGCGGCCCGAGGGGAACATGGCGCTTTCAGCAGGAGCCTGGATGGCAGCCGAGAACAGCACCGACTTTCCATCGGGCGTGAACGACTCGGGAAGTTCGTTCGCCGAGTTGAAAGTGAGGCGCTTGGGCGTTCCGCCTTTCGCGTCGACGACATACACGTCGAAATTGCCGTTGCGGTCGCTGGCGTATGCGATTTTTGTGCCGTCGGGACTCCATACCGGCACATTTTCATAAGCTTCGGTAGCTGTGAGCCTGGTGGCCTGGCCGCCGGTGGCCGGCACGGTGTAGATGTCGCCCTTGTAACAGAAGGCTACCGTCGAGCCGTCGGGCGAAATCTTTATGTCGCGCAGCCACAGAGGCGTGGTGGCACCCGCTGCCAACGGCAGCGACAAAGCTAAAATAGTTGCTAATTTCTTCATTGTATAAAAGAATCAATTGGTGTTTTTCAAAAATTCATCCATCGCGGCAGCCGCGCGGCGTCCGTCGCCCATGGCGAGAATTACGGTGGCGCCACCGCGCACGATGTCGCCACCTGCAAAAATCGCAGGGATTGAGCTGTGAAGGTTTTCATCGACGGCAATCGTCCCCTTGCGGGTAACTTCGAGCCCGTCGATTGAGTTGGGTATGAGCGGATTGGGCGACACGCCGACACTCACCACCACAACATCTACCGGAATCTCGTCAATCGCGCCCTCGATGGGGACTGGACTGCGGCGTCCGCTCTCATCGGGTTCGCCGAGCTGCATGCGCTGCACACGCATAGCGCGTACGTGTCCCCGCTCGTCTGCAAGATATTCAACGGGATTGGATAGCGTCATCAGCTCCACCCCTTCTTCCTTGGCATGCTCAATTTCCTCGCGGCGGGCCGGCATCTCGTCCTCGCTGCGGCGGTAGACAAGGAACGCCTTTTCAGCGCCCATGCGCAAGGCGGTGCGGACAGAATCCATGGCCGTGTTGCCACCGCCTATCACAGCCACACGGGCACCGCGCGGCACCGGGGTGGCATAGCCGGGAGTTCCGGCGTGCATGAGGTTAATTCGGGTCAGGTATTCGTTGCTCGACAGGATGTTGATGTAGTTTTCACCGGGGATGCCCATAAAGCGGGGCAGTCCGGCACCCGAAGCCACGAAGATTCCGTTGAATCCGGCGGCAAGCAGGTCATCATAGCTGAGAGTTTTGCCGACAATGGTGTCGGGGATGAACTTAACCCCGAGTGCCTGCAGCGCGTCAAGCTCGGCATCGACAACCGAGTTCGGCAGACGGAACTCGGGTATTCCGTATTTCAACACTCCTCCGATTTCGTGAAGGGCTTCGTAAACGGTGACTTCATAACCCTTTTTGGCCATGTCGCCGGCAAATGAAAGGGCGCACGGCCCCGAACCGGCCACGGCTATCTTCATGCCGTTGGGCGCGAGGCGTTCCGGCTCGGGACGGTTGGCCGCCAGCCGTTCTGCATCGGCGGCAAAACGTTCAAGCCAACCGATGGCCACCGGCGGCTTCTTCATTTTGTTATATATGCACTTCGACTCACACTGGCGTTCCTGGGGACACACGCGGCCACAGACGGCAGGCAAAGCGCTGGTCTTGCGCAGCACGGCTGCCGCGGCTGCGGCATTGCCCTGCTGGATTTCGCGTATGAATCCTGGAATGTCAATGCCAACCGGGCAGCCGGTGACACATTGCGGGTCACGGCAGTCAAGACAGCGGCTTGCCTCGACCATCGCCTGTTCCTGCGACAGCCCGAGGTTCACTTCTTCGGATGTATGTATGCGGTAAGCCGGGTCAAGCATGGGCATCGTGGCCCTGGGTATGGCGACCCGCTCTTTTACGGATAATGCGGTCATATCCTATTTTAATTAGGAATTATAAATCTGAAATTAGGGATTTAGGCTTTCACGTATGGCTCAGTTATAGGCCTTGAGGCGCATCAGCATCTCGTCGAAATCAACCTGATGGGCGTCAAACTCCGGGCCGTCGACACACACGAAGCGAACCTTGCCGCCAACCGTGATGCGGCAGGCCCCGCACATGCCCGTGCCGTCGACCATTATGGTGTTGAGCGAGCATTGTGTGGGCACATTGTATTTCTTGGTGAGCAAAGCCACGAATTTCATCATTATGGCGGGACCGATGGTGACCACTTCGCCCACGGGCTCGCGCAGCAACACCTGTTCAACGCCTTGCGTCACCAGGCCTTGCTGGCCGTACGAACCGTCGTCGGTCATGATAATCACCTCGTCGGAATATTCGGCCACCTGCTTTTCAAGTATAATCAAATCTTTCGTACGGGCAGCCAAGACCGACACCACGCGGTTGCCGGCTTCCTTCATGGCCTTGATTATCGGCAGAAGGGGCGCTACACCAACGCCGCCGCCGCAACATACAACCGTGCCGACCTTTTCTATGCGCGTTGTCTGCCCGAGAGGCCCGACAACGTCATGAAGATAGTCACCGGCCTCCAGCGAGCATATTTTTTCGGTGGAGGAACCCACGGCCTGCACCACCAGCGTGATGGTTCCGCGCTCGCGGTCCGAGTCGGCGATGGTGAGCGGGATACGCTCGCCCTTGGCGTCGGGAATGACGATGACAAAATGTCCCGGACGGCGTGACCTCGCAATCAGCGGAGCCTCAACTTCCAGGCGAACCACCCGCTCGGAAAAGTATTCTTTTTCAAGGATTTTGTTCATTTCGATGGTATTAGTATGAGAAATGATTGCTTGTTTACTTTATCATGGCCAGCAAGCCGAGCAAAGCCTCGGTAGTGGCACGGTCGATTACACGCGAGCGGTTTCCGGGGAAGTGAAACACACGTGATTCCACATGTCCGTCCACGGCCCATGCCATCCATACCGTCCCGACAGGCTTGTCGTCCGAGCCTCCTCCGGGACCGGCTATGCCGCTGGTGGCCATGGAGCATCTCGCGCCGGTCGCGCGGCAGGCACCGACCGCCATCTGCTCGACCACTTCACGGCTCACGGCGCCATGTGCCTCGATGTCGGCAGGATTGACGCCGAGCACACCGCTCTTGACCTCGTTGGCATAGCTTACCACACCTCCGAGGAAAGATTCCGACGAGCCGGGTATGGATGTGAGACGGTGGGCTATGTTGCCGCCGGTGCAGCTTTCGGCAGTTGCCACCGTGAGTTTTCTGTCGGCAAGTTTCCGCAACAGAATCTCGGCCGCCGCCGCATCGCCATCGTATATCATCAGGTCGCCGAGCCGGGATTTAAGTCTGTTCACCGCCTCGTCAAAGCGCAGTTCTATGCCGGAGCCGTCCATTCCACGTCCGTCCAAACGCAGCCTTATCAGCCCCGGGGTGGGCAGATAGGCGAGATGAAGTCCTTGGCCGAGCGAGTCCTCAAAGTCGGCGAGATGCTGTGCGAGGGCCGATTCCGTGATACCGGCCACCATCAACGAATGGTGAAGCAAAGTCTCGTCGGCATGGAAACGTTCCTTGACGAGGCGCGCAACCTCGGGTAGCATCCCCTCGGTTTCAAACGGCACACCGGGCATAGACACCAGCACCTTTCCGCCACGTTCAAACCACATCACCGGCGCGGTGCCGAAACGGTTCTGCACCACACGGCAGCTCGACGGCACCATCGCCTGGGCCTCGGTGAGCGGATTCATTTTCAGGCCGCGTTTGCTGAACACTTCGTGGATATTTTCCGTCACGGCAGGGTCGTGGATGAGTTCTCCGCCGAATATGTCGGTCATCACGCCCTTGGTGATGTCGTCTTTCGTGGGACCGAGGCCGCCGGTGGTTATCACCAGGTCGGATTCGTCCATCGCGCGGTTGACGGTCTCAAAAATCTCGTCGTAACCGTCGCCGATGGTATAGATGTTACGGACGGTCCAGCCCATAGGGCCAAACATACGGGCGACGGCACCCGAATTGGTGTCGGTCACCTGTCCTATCAGGATTTCATCGCCTATTACTATTATTGAAAGTCTCATACGCTGACTCTTGCATAAGGCACCTCGTCGTAAGTGCAGAACTGCCTGTCGAGGTATTTGAAATACCCGGCCATCGCCACCATCGCGGCATTGTCGGTTGTGAAAGCACGCTCGGGGATGAACGCTTTCAATCCCCGCGAGGCACAGAAATCGGCCACTGCGGCGCGCACGCCCGAATTGGCCGAAACGCCTCCGCCGATTGCAACCGTTGTCACGCCGGTCTGCTCAACGGCCTTGGCAAGCTTGTCAATCAGTATCTCGATTATCGTGGCTTGGAGCGATGCCGCCAGGTCGGGCAGATTTTTCCCGATGAAATCAGGATCGAGCTTGCGGGCGTCGCGCAGCGTGTAGAGGAACGACGTTTTCAAGCCGCTGAAACTGTAATCGAGCCCCGGAATGTGAGGTTTGGCAAATTTGAATGCTTTCGGATTGCCCTGGGCTGCCAGACGGTCGATGTGCGGACCGCCCGGATATGGCAGCCCCATGGTCTTGGCGCACTTGTCAAATGCCTCGCCGGCAGCATCGTCGATGGTGCGTCCGAGTATTTCCATGTCATTATAGTTCCTCACCAGGATAATCTGGCTGTTGCCACCCGAAATGAGCAGGCACAGGAACGGGTAGGCCGGTACCTCATCCTCTGGCGCACGACGCACGAAATGGCTGAGCACATGGCCATGAAGATGATTCACATCAACAATGGGAATGCGCAGTCCCAGCGAAAGTCCCTTTGCGAAACTCGTGCCTACCAACAGGGAGCCCAACAGTCCCGGGCCGCGGGTGAAAGCTATGGCGCTCAGGTCGCCCTTTGAAATGCCGGCGCGGCGGATTGCAGCGTCCACAACAGGCACGATGTTCTGCTGATGGGCACGCGAGGCCAGCTCAGGCACCACTCCGCCGTATTCCTCGTGGACGCTTTGCGAGGCAATGACGTTGCTGAGGAGGATTCCGTCGCGGACGACTGCCGCCGAGGTGTCGTCGCAGCTCGACTCAATTCCGAGAATCGTTACATTCTGTTCCATCAGAATACATAGCAGATGCCGGCCGTCAGCACAACCGACGAATATGATTTTATGAAAGTGTATTTGGCTTCGATATTGACCTTGAGCGTCGAGGAACACCGCAGGTCAAATCCGGCGCCGAGATTGGCACCGAAACGGTTGATGTGGGTGGTGACGTCGGCCTCATCCAGTTCCGGCGCAACCATGTGGGTAGCCCATGAATTGAACGCCAGACCAGCCAGGGGGTAAAGGTCCACCATATTGCCCGCGCCGATGTTGAACGGCATGTGAAGGTTGAGGTCGACAAGCAGCGCATCCTCGTTGTGATGCCGGAACGCACACCCGATTTCGGGCGACAGACGGAACTTGGACGAAAGGGCATACTGGAATACAAGACCGGCAACCGCCGACTTGTTGTGGGAGACGTAGCCCAACTTGGGGCCGAGCGACTTTTCGCCGCGCACCATCTGGGCTGAGGCCCCAAGGGAGGTCAGCACAACAAGGGCGGCGAGCACGAGTTTCTTCATTATTATAATATATGTGTGTAATTACGCCACAAAGATAGCAATTATCCTCAAAAGGCATATCCCAAATCCGCAAAAAGTTTTCTGTCGTCTTTATCCAACCGGGCTATGTTATTAACACGAGTTGGGTTAATGTTTGTTAATACGATGAAAAACTGCAAAAATTTACATAATTTTGAACCGTGAAAACTGAATTAAAATGTTCAAACCTTAAAAATACCTTAAAGAAAAACACCTAATTCTCTGAATCTAAGACCTTTCAAACAAACCTTAAACACCAATACTCAATTTTTATAAAACTAAAAAAACTAACTTTTACCAATCAACTACCTGCTTCCGCCATGCCCACACGGTGTCGGGCCTGGACAGCAATTAAAAATCACACTCCAAATTTTATGAGAAAACATCTGTTTGTGACTCTGCTTTTGGCCTGTGGAATGCCGCTGACCGGCAATTTCGCCGCGTTCGCCGCTCCCGAACCCCAATCGCAAAGCCAATCGGTCGTTACCATCACCGGTACCGTCCTTGATGAAAACAACGAGCCCGTAATCGGCGCCAGCGTTGTTCAAAAGGGTGTGCAGGCCAATGCCGCAGCCACCGACTTCGACGGAAATTTTGCAATCCGCGTTCCGGTCGGAACCACCCTCCGCATCAGCTACGTAGGCTACAAGCCTGTTGAAATGGCCGCCAAACAGGGCATGATGGTATACATGCAGCCCACGACCGAGCAGCTCAACGAACTCGTCGCCATCGGTTACGGCACACAGAAAAAAGCCAACCTCACCGGCGCTGTCGCCACCGTCGACGTGGCCCGCACCATGGACTCCCGCCCCGTGCAGGATGTAACCAAGGCCCTCCAGGGCGCCGTGCCGGGTCTTACCATAACCACCCTCAGCGGTAACATCTCGGAAGACGCCACCATCCGCGTCCGCGGTCTCGGCACCCTGTCAAACAACCAGGAATCCAATCCTCTCATCGTGGTGGACGGTGTGCCTGTCGACAACCTCAACTTCGTCAACCCCGAGGACATTCAGGATATTTCCGTTCTTAAGGATGCCTCGTCGGCAGCAGTATATGGCTCCCGCGCATCATTCGGCGTAATCCTCATCACCACGAAGAGCGCGTCGACAAAAGACCACGTTTCCGTATCATACAACAACAACTTCGCCTGGAGCCAGGCCACAATTCTTCCTCATTTCGCCAACACAGTCGACCAGATTGAGCAATCGCTGGCATCGGCCTATGCTGGCGCAGGCAGCCTCACCACCGAAGTCGGCGGCCTCAACTATGCAGACCTCCTGCCCTACGCACAGGCATGGCAGACTCAGCACGGCGGCAAACCCTATACAGACTACCGCGAACTCAAGCCATTCCAAAGCTGGGACAACGTGGGCGACTACGTCGTGCTCCCCAATGGCCAGTGGCTCCGCTATGCCGAATGGGACATCAACAAACTGCTTTACAACAATGCGGTTCCCTCCCAGAAACACAATGTAACGCTCGAAGGTACCAGCGGAAAGACCCAATACCGTCTTTCGTTCGGCTACGATGCAAAACAGGGAGCGCTGAAATACAACCCCGAAAAGATGCACCGTTACATGGTCAACGCCAACATCACCACGCAAGTGTTCTCGTGGCTGAAGGCCGGCGCCCGCATCAACTTCACCCAGCGCGAGTACACCGAGCCCAACCTCTCGCGTAACTCCTACCAGTATTTCTGGCGCTGGCCGTCGTTCTTCGAGACTTACGGTTACGTATATAACGAAAACGGCGAACAGGTCGGATTCCGAAACGACATCTCCAACCGCACCCTCGCCCACACCGACAAGACCGTCAGCCGTCAGACCCGTCTGCAAGGCTGGCTGCAGGCCAAGATTATCGAGGGACTTACCCTTCAGGCAGACTTCACATACGACATCCGCACATCGCGCACCAAGGCCGCCTATACCCCCTACACCGTCTACAACACATGGAGCGCCGACGCATTCACCGACTACACCAACGTGATGCAGCCCGCTACATTCGCCCGCTATGAGGACACGGACAACGACATGTGGACAATGAACGTGTTCGGCACTTACGAAAAGACCTTCAACAACGACCACAACCTCAAGGTTATGCTCGGTGCCAGCGCCGAACAGCAGGAAATCGATTATGTACTCGCACTCAAGCGCGGTCTCATCGACTACAACCTGCCCAACTTCGCCCTGACCGACGGTGGTAACGGAAACTACAACATCACCGGTTCCAACAACGACCGTGCAACCGCAGGTTTCTTCGGACGTATCAACTACGACTACAAAGGCATCTACCTTCTCGAAGTCAACGGACGATATGACGGTTCATCCCGCTTCCCCGCCCACGACCAATGGGCTTTCTTCCCCTCTTTCTCGGCAGGCTACCGCTTCTCGGAAGAGTCGTATTTCGAACCCCTCAAAAGCTGGTGGAGCAACGGTAAGATCCGCGCATCATACGGCGAACTCGGCAATGAAGCCGTAGGGGACTATCTCTTCCTCTCCACCATTTCCCGCATCGCTTCAGACAAAGTAACCTGGCTTGCCGACGCCCAGGGCACAAAAATCACCGAAATGAGCATACCTTCGCTCGTCTCCAAAGACCTGACATGGGAACGTATCGGAACCACCGACGTGGGTGTTGACCTCGGCTTCTTCAACAATGCGCTCAACGTCAACTTCGACTGGTATTCCCGTGAAACCCGCGACATGCTTGCCTACGGCCAGGAACTTCCTCAGGTATTGGGTGCCACGGCTCCCCTCACCAACTCCGGCCGCATGCGCACCAACGGTTGGGAAATCCAACTCGGCTGGAACCACAGCTTCGGCGATGCAGACGTATTCGTCACCGCCAACATCGGCGATGCCCGCACAAAAATCACTGACTGGGTCAACACCGATAAAATCTATCAGTCGATTCCCGGCAACTTCGACCGCGGACGCTACTACGAAGGACAATACGTAGGCGACATCTGGGGCTTTGAATTCGACCGTTACTTCGAAGAATCCGACTTCACCGGCAAGGATGGCCGCCAATGGATCTATGCCCCCGGCATCGCTGACCAGACCCCCCTCCAGACAAACTCCGCATTCATCTATGGCCCCGGCGACGTCAAGTTCAAGGACCTCAACGGTGACGGCGTCATCAATGCAGGCGACGAAAACATGCGCGACGAAAACGGCGAGCTCATCCCCATCATGTCGGTAAGAAACCACGGCGACGCAAAGGTTATCGGCAACATGCTGCCCCGCTACGAATACTCTTTCCGTCTGGGCGGCGCATGGAAAGGCTTTGACCTCGACCTCTTCTTCCAGGGCGTTGGCAAACGCAGCATGTGGTTCTGCGGCTCAACCGTAATCCCCTTCGCACAGACCAACACGGGCATCTTCGAGCACCAGCTCGACGCCAACCAATACATATTCGACGACAACCACCAGATTGTCGGTTACGAAATCAATCAGGACAACCTCTATCCCAACGTGTTCGCCACCGCCTTCGGCTTCAGCGGCACATACAACCAGATTTTCGGACAGGGCCGCTACAACTTCTATCCCTCCAACCGCTACCTGACCGATATGTCTTACCTGCGCCTTAAGAACGTAACTTTCGGCTACACTATCCCGGCCAACATCACCCAGAAAGCTTACATCCAGAAGGCCCGCATCTACTTCTCGGCCGAAAACCTCGCGTTCCTCCACAATGGCGCCGGCAAGTTCAAACTTGACCCCGAACTCGCAACCGGCGACGGCGGACAAGGCAGCGCCAACGGTATCGCAACATTCGGACGCACCGCTCCCATGATGCGTACATTCTCCTTCGGCATCCAAGTAACAATCTAAATCTAACCTGATAATGAAAAAATCAATCATATACGGCCTTATGTTTGCCACCGGCGTGTCGATGGCAAGCTGTGACCACTTCCTCGACGAACACCGTTTCCCGACCGACCAGCAGACCGACAACCCTGCCTTCTGGGAAAACGAAATCAACGTCCAGGGCGAAATCGACTACTTCTATGAATATTTCATGGGATACGGCAACGGCGCATCTTGGAACGGAACATTCTACTATCAGTCGCTCAACGACGACCAAATCGGTAAGATCGCTTCCGGCTCTGTGAACTTCGCCGACTGGAACTATCTCCAGGTGCCCACCTCAAACAGCGTATGGAGCGCTTCCTACACAGCAATCCGCCGCGCCAACATCATCATACAGAACGTATCAATAAGCAACCTTGCCGAGGCCAAGAAGAACAACTTCCTCGCCCAGGCAAGACTCAACCGCGCCTATCAGTACTACGACCTCGTGCGTAACCTCGGCGACGTTCCCCTGGTTACCACCGTGCTCGATGTAAACAGCCCCGAACTTTACGCGGGACGCACCCCCCGTAACGAAGTGATGGACTTCGTGCTCGAAGATCTTGATTTTGCAATAAACAACATCTCCGAGCAATCCAACAAAATCAAATGGAGCGTAGACCTCGCAAACGCAATCAAGACCGAAATCTGCCTTTACGAAGCCTCTTATGCCCGCTATCATCAGAAGGACGAAGCCCGCGCCAAGAAGTTCTACGAAGAAACCGTCAAGGCTGCCACACCGATTATCGCCTCTTACAGCTACACCGACGATTACGCATCCATCTACAACTCCACAATGGACGCCGCCGACGGCATGATTGGCCTCTTGAGCAATCCTGAAGTCATCCTGCTCAAACCCTACGTGAAGAGTATCAACGGCCACTCGCTGTGCAAATACACATCCACCGCCACCAACATCTGCGGCATGACAAAAGACGCCTTCGACGCCTACCTTTTCCTCGACGGCAAGCCCAAGGCCTCCACAACTGAAAATGCCACAGACATGGGCGTGATGGACGCAACAGGTCTGTCAATCCAGAATCTGCTCGACGTGCGCGACAAGCGACTCGCCGCTCAGATCGACCCCTATGTCTACTACAATAACTTCACCTGGAGCCGCAACAACTCCGACCCCATGCAATCGCTCTCGGGCTACGGTGTGCGCAAGTTCATCAATCCCCTCATGGAGTATTATTATTGTGTGACCGACTATCAGAGCTATGTCAACGCTCCGCTTTTCTGGCTGTCAAAAGTAGCGCTGGACTACGCCGAGGCCCGTGCCGAACTCGGAAAACTCGACGACACCGACATGAACAAGACACTCAACAAGCTCTATGCCCGTGCCGGACTGCCCACCCAGACCGTCGCTTCGCTCTCGGCCATGAACGACCCCGCAAACAACATGGGCGTATCGAGCCTGCTGTGGGAAATCCGCCGCTGCCGCCGTTGCGAACTCATGTTTGACGGCTTCCGTTACTGGGATCTCGTGCGCTGGCACAACCTCGACCTTCTCGACACCACCCAGCACCCCAACATAAATCTGGGCGCCAACGCCACTCCGGCCCTCGCCGACCATCCCATCTCCAACGTGGACGGTTATATTTGCTCTTTCCCCGACTACTCGCGCAAATTCAGCGAACGCGAATATCTCGCGCCCCTCGGCTCGGGTCAGATTGCCCTCAACCCGAACCTCAAACAGAACCCCGGATGGTAAATCCTGAATGAAATTATCTCCCTGAACGCGGGGCGGCCAGTGTGGCCGCCCCGCGTTTTTGTGAAAATATGTTGTAAAACATTATGTTAATATTAGCTATTTTGTATCGAAATTTCAAAAATAATGTTTAAATTTGGCGCCAGATAAACACAGTTTTCACCACAAACATTTAAAAAATCTTTAAACGACACCGTCTGCTACATTAATCTGAAAAGACTTATCTACCTAACCCTGAAATCTTTAAGCTAATTCTAAACAAAATATACACGCAATAACAATCACTAACCCACCTACTTTACAATTTATGAGAAAACATCTGTTTGCGACTCTGCTTTTGGCCTGTGGGATGCCGTTGACCGGCAATTTCGCCGCGTTCGCCGCCCCCGAGCCTCAATCGCAAAGTCAATCGGTCGTTACCATCACAGGTACCGTCCTCGATGAGAACAACGAGCCCGTCATCGGCGCCAGCGTTGTTCAAAAGGGTGTGCAAGGCAATGCTGCCGCAACCGACTTCGACGGCAACTTCACACTGCGCGTGCCCGCCGGCTCAATGCTCCGCATCAGCTACGTGGGCTACAAGCCTGTTGAAATGGCCGCCAAACAGGGCATGATGGTCTACATGCAGCCCACAACCGAGCAGCTCAACGAACTCGTCGCCATCGGCTACGGCACACAGAAAAAAGCCAACCTCACCGGCGCCGTCGCAACTGTCGACGTTGCCCGCACCATGGATTCACGCCCTGCTACTGACGTAGCCAAAGCCCTTCAGGGCGCCGTCCCCGGCCTGACCATCACATCGGCCAACGGCAGCATCGAAGGCAATCCGACAATTAACATCCGCGGCGTCGGTACGCTGTCCAACAGCCACAACTCCGCACCGCTCATCGTTGTTGACGGTGTGCCTGTCGAAGACATGAGCTTCCTCAATCCCGAGGACATCCAGGACATTTCAGTCCTCAAAGACGCTTCATCAAGCGCCATTTATGGTTCACGCGCTGCATTCGGCGTAATCCTCGTGACCACCAAAGATGCCGGCAAGACCGACCGTGTATCTGTCAACTACACCAACAACTTCGGCTGGGGCCGCGCTACTGTCCTGCCCGAATTCAGCAATACAGTCGACAACCTCCGCGTAGCCATAGCCGATACCCGTCCCGGCCGCGACCAGGAGATATTCTCGATGTACTACGATGAAGTCCTTCCGTTTGCAGAACGCTGGCAGCAACAGCATGGAGGCAAGCCCTACACCAACATGGTCGAGCTTCATCCATTCCAAAGCTGGGATAACGTCGGTGACTACTGGGTGATTCCCGATGGCGCAACCACCCTTCCCGCCGGTCCCGGCATCTCCACCAGCCCCCTGCGCTCGTCACGCTATCTGAGCTATGCCGACTGGGATGTCGCCAAGACCCTCTTCCAGGCAGCCCCCACTCAGAAACACAATGTCAGCCTCGAAGGCAGCTCGGGCAAGACCCAGTACCGTCTCTCGTTTGGCTACGACGCTAAGGAAGGCCTGCTGAAATACAGCCCCGACCAGCTCAAGCGCTACATGGCCAACGCTTCTGTATCAACTCAGATTTTCGACTGGTGGAAAGCAGGCGCCCGCTTCAGCTTCACCGACCGCGAATATATCGCCCCCAACGAAGCCCGTAACCCCTACCAGTATATGTGGCGTTGGCCGGGATTCTGGGAAAACTACGGCTACATCTATGATGAAGAAGGCAACCCCCTCACTTTCCGCAACACCATCGGTATCCGTGAGGAAAGCCACAAGGACAAGACTACCACCACCAACACCCGCATGCAGGCCTACATGACGTTCAATCCGTTCAAGGGATTCACGCTCCAGACCGACTTCACCTACAGCCTGCGCAACCAAAACAGCGACTCGGCAGGTGTTCCATACGAACTTTGGGACAACTGGTTCCCCGGTGCTCACGGCATCGCGTACTACCAGCCTTACACCCAGTCAACTTCATACGCCGCACAAAGCAACTATAAGGACAGCATGTGGGCTGCCAACGTATTCGGCACCTACGATGTCACCTTCAACGAGGCGCACAACCTCAAGGTTATGCTCGGTTGGTCGGCCGAACAGGAAGAATACCGCTACTTCTACGCACGCCGCAACGGCCTCGTGGACGACAATCTTCCCAACATCAACCTCACCAACAGCGACAACTACACGACCAGCGGCACCCACACCCACCGCGCCACCACCGGTTTCTTCGGACGTATCAACTACGACTACAAGGGCATCTACCTCGTTGAGTTGAACGGACGCTACGACGGTTCGAGCCGCTTCTCCGCCAATGACCAGTGGGCATTCTTCCCCTCCGGTTCGCTCGGCTACCGCTTCTCCGAAGAAAACTACTTCGAGCCGCTCAAGAGCTGGTGGAGCAACGGTAAGCTCCGTGCTTCCTACGGTCACATCGGCAACGAAGCAGTGGGTGACAACATGTTCCTCTCGACCGTCAGCCGTATCGCAAACACAAGCGCCACAGGTTATACCAACTGGGTAAACGGCAATCAGTTAGTCACCATGTACGACATGCCTACCCTCGTGTCAAGCACTCTTACCTGGGAACGCATCGTAACCACCGACGTCGGCATCGACCTCGGCTTCCTCGACAACAGCATCAACGTAGGCTTTGACTGGTATCAGCGCGACACCAAGGACATGCTCGGCCCGACATCCCAGCTTCCCGCAGTGCTCGGCACCGGCACACCTTACGGCAACGCTGGTTCGCTCCGCACCAACGGTTGGGAACTCTCAATCAACTGGAACCACAGCTTCGGTGACGCCGACGTTTACGCAACATTCAACATCGGTGACGCCCGCACCAAAATCACCAAGTGGAACAACCCCAACCAACTCATCTACACTTACCTGCCCACCCTCGGCAACTACACCGAAGGCCAGTACTTCGGCGACATCTGGGGCTTTGAAACCCAGGGCTTCTTCACCATGGACGACTTCACCTTCGTTCCCGGCTCACAGGTCGTAGGAGACGATGGCTCCATTACCTACACCCGCGGCACATACGTTCCCAACAAGGGTGTGGCTGACCAGTCGTCTCTCCAGACAGGTGACTTCAGCTATGGCCCCGGCGACGTCCGCTTCGTGGACCAGAACGGCGATGGCAAAATCAACAACGGCGATCCCAACATGGTCGACGCTGACGGCAAACCCGTCGCAGTAGGCTCCATCAAGAACCACGGCGACCTCAAGGTTATCGGCAATGCACTTCCCCGTTACGAATACTCGTTCCGCCTTGGCGGTGCTTGGAAAGGATTCGACCTCGACCTCTTCTTCCAGGGCGTTGGCAAGCGCAACATGTGGGCTACCGGCTCTACCATCATTCCTATGGCCCAGAGCTCGCTCGGTACCTTCACCAACCTGACCGACAACTACAACCAGATATCCTTCAACGAGGACAACACCAGCCCCGACTACGGTAAAATCACCAACGCCGTCATCTCTGACGACAACCACTACGCACGCCTGTACTCAGGTGCCGGTGGCGCCGGTAACGTGGGTAACATCGGCAACGGCTGCTACAACTACTATCCCCAGAGCCGTTACCTGATGAACATGGCCTACCTGCGTCTCAAGAACCTCACCGTGGGCTATACCCTCCCCGCTGAAATCACCCGCAAGGCTCTCATCCAGAAAGCCCGCATCTACTTCTCGGCAGACAACCTCTGCTTCCTCTACAACGGTGCGAAAAAATATCAGCTCGATCCCGAAATGGTCAGCTCGGCTGGTTCAACCTCCCAGGGCTACAACGACGGCGTGGCATCATTCGGACGTACAATCCCCATGCAGCGCATCTTCTCATTCGGCGTTCAAGTCACCCTCTAACTTCTTAATACCGACTTAAATGAAAAAATCATATATCTTAGGGACCCTTGCCCTTGCTGCGATGTCGTTGACCGGTTGCGACGACTTCCTCAACGACAACCGATTCCCGCTTTCAGAACAAACCGCCAACGACGAGTTCTGGAACAATCCCGTAAACGTTCAGAATCAGGTCAACCGTTTCCTGAACGACTATGCCGGCTATGGAGACCGCTCATCCACAAATGGCACGTTCTATTTCTCGACCCTCTCGGATGACCAGTGCGGACGCCGCTCTTTCACAAACTGGACCTTCACCTCCGTTCCGGCATCATCCAGCTCGTGGAACGCCCCCTACGAGGAAATCCGTGGTGCGAACGAAGTCATCGAAAATGTCGCAAAAAGCACTATGTCGACTGCCGACATCGAGAACTTCACCGCAATCGCCCGCCTGCACCGCGCCCGCAACTACTTCAACCTCGTCCGCCGCTATGGCGATGTGCCCCTGATCAAGATTGTTCTTGATCCCACCAACGAGGCTGAACTCTTCGGACCACGCACTCCCCGTAATGAAGTCGTTGACTTCATCCTCGAGGATCTCGACTATGCCGCCGCCCACATGGCAGCCACAAGCTCAGCCACCACGTTCTCCCAGGACCTCGCAAAGGCTGTGAAACTTGAAGTATGCCTCTTTGAAGGCGCGTATGCCAAATACCATAAGAACGATGCCGCCCGCTCCAAGAAATATTTCGAGGAAGCCGTGAAGGCCGGTGAAGCACTTGCAGCCAAGTACACCATCTGCGATGATTACACCAGCCTCTACAAGGCATTCAATGTTGACGGTGGTGGCTACAAAGCCCTCGCGTCCAATCCTGAAATCATCTTCTGCAAGAACTATGTTCAGGGTGTCTTCATGCACTCGCTCTGCGATTACAGCTCCGCTTCTGACGGCGTGGCCGGTATAACCCGCGACGCATTCGAAAGCTTCCTGTTCCTCGACGGACGTCCTGCCGCCAGCACCACCCTCGACAAAACCGACCTCGGTGTGCCCGAAGACGGTGGCCTCAGCATCGCCAACCTCCTTGCCGTACGCGACCAGCGCCTTGCCATGACCACCTATGACCACGTGCTCATGCCCGGTATGACCTTCACCGGTCCCAACACCGCCGCAATGTGGTCAATGACCGGCTATGGCGTATCGAAGTACAACAACTTCACCGTTCCCGAAGCCGATGTCAACCAGGCCAACAAGAACTATGTCTGCGCACCGCTCTTCTGGGGTGCCCGCGTTTACATCGGTGTGGCAGAAGCCAAGGCCGAGCTCGGAACCCTGGGCGATGCAGATGTCACCAAATACATCAAGCCCCTTTGGGACCGCGCCGGTATCGACACCTCCAAACTTAACAAAGCTTGGCTTGAAGGCATGAATGACCCCGCCAACAACATGAACGTGTCCTCCCTTATTTGGGAAGTACGCCGCTGCCGCCGCTGCGAGCTCATGATGGACGATGACATCCGCTACTGGGACCTCATCCGCTGGCACCAGCTCGACAAACTCGACACCACTAAGAATCCCAAGATTGCCCAAGGCGCCAACGTTTCCAACTCGCCTGTCGCCGGCAGCGCACTCACTGGCAATTACCTGAACTGCACTTATGGTACTGGCCGCACATTCGAGGATAAATATTACTTCTATCCCCTGCCCTCCGACCAGTGCTCACTCAACACTGAACTCAATCAGAACCCCGGTTGGTAATTACAACTGACCGAATAAAAATTACCGCCAGGTGGCTGATGCGCCACCTGGCGGTAATTTTTATTTGCGACGTTTGGCGATTTTTTTGTAACTTTGGGGAATATTACCTTAAATGCCTCTAATTTACCCTGACCAGTGAGCGACGATATTGTAAACAACGACCCTGCCGACGGCGCCGCCGGGAATAAGCTTCCGGCCAAGCCATACTGCGACCCCAAGGATGTGGTGAAACACCGCCTCAGCGGCATGTTCCAGACATGGTTTCTGGACTATGCCTCATACGTGATTCTCGAGCGTGCCGTGCCCAACATCGAGGACGGTCTCAAGCCCGTGCAGCGCCGCATCCTCCACTCAATGAAAACCCTCGACGACGGACGTTTCAACAAAGTGGCCAACATCGTGGGCAACACCATGCAGTATCACCCCCACGGCGACGCATCAATCAACGACGCCCTCGTCCAGCTCGGCCAGAAAGACCTCCTTGTCGAGACGCAGGGCAACTGGGGCAACATACTCACCGGCGCCTCGGCCGCCGCAGGGCGTTACATCGAGGCCCGCCTGTCGCACTTCGCCCTCGACACACTCTACAATCCCAAGGTGACGGAATGGACCCTCAGCTATGACGGCCGCAAGAAAGAACCCGTGACCTTGCCGTCGAAATTCCCGCTGCTCCTGGCCCAGGGCGCCGAAGGCATAGCCGTAGGCCTGTCATCCAAAATCCTCCCCCACAACTTCAACGAACTTATCGACGCATCAGTCGCATATCTGCGCGGCGAGAGCTTCACCCTGCTGCCCGACTTCGTCACGGGCGGTTTCATCGACGTGGCGCGCTACAACGACGGCAAGCGCGGCGGCGCACTCAAGGTGCGCGCCAAAATCGAGAAAGTCGATAACCGCACCCTCGCCATCACCGAAATTCCGTTCGGCCGCACAACCGGCGCCGTCATCGACTCGATTCTCAAGGCATTTGAAAAAGGTAAGATCAAGATTCGGCGCGTCGACGACAACACCTCCGAGCATGCCCGCATCGTGGTTCACCTGCTGCCGGGCACCTCGTCCGACAAGGCCATCGACGCCCTTTACGCTTTCACCGACTGCGAGGTGTCAATCTCGCCCAACTGTTGCGTCATCGTGGGCGACAAGCCGGAATTCCTCGGGGTCAGCGACGTGCTGCGCCACTCGGCCGACCGCACTGTCGCCATCCTTAAAGCCGAGCTCGAGATAGAACTCGGCGAACTGCGCGAACAATTGCTTTTCGCATCGCTCGAGCGCATTTTCATCGAAGAACGAATTTACAAGGACAAGGAATACGAGGAAGCGAAAGACCTCGATGCGGCAAAAGCCCACATATACCGGCGCCTGGAACCGTTCACCGCCCAATTCACCCGCGAACTGAACGATGACGACATCCTGCGGCTGCTCGAAATCAAGATGAAACGCATCCTGCGCTTCAACGTGTCGGACGCCGACCGCAAGATTGCTGAGCTCAAGGAAAAAATTGAGGAAAAGCTCGGCCATCTCGCCAACATCGTCGGCTATGCTATCGACTGGTACACGGCCCTCAAAGAAAAATACGGTCACGCATATCCGCGCCGCACCGTCGTGCGCGGCTTCGACTCCATCCAGGCCGCCACTGTGGCCGAAGCCACCGAAAAACTATACATCAACCGTGACGAGGGTTTCATCGGCACGGCGCTAAAACGCGACGAGAACGCCGAATTCGTATGCAACTGCTCGGACATCGACGACATAATCATCGTCTACAAGGACGGACGCTACAAAATAGTCAAGGTGCAGGACAAGCTCTTTGTCGACAAAGGCGTGCTGTATGTCAACGTGTTCAAGAAAAACGATCTGCGCACCATCTACAACATCATCTACCAGCTCGGCAAGGGCGGCACCTACATGATGAAACGCTGCGCCATCACCGGCCTGACACGCGACAAGGAATATAACCTCATCCCCGGCGACCCGGCGCCGGCCGGTTCACGCATCGTGTGGTTCTCGGCCAACCCCAACGGCGAGGCCGAGACTGTCAAGGTTGTGCTCAAACCGAAACGCGGCCTCAAAAAGCTACAGATTGACGTCGATTTCGCCGACATAAAGCCAAAAGGCCGTGGCGCCATGGGCAATATCGTCACCCGCAACGAAGTGCAGCGCTTCACACTCAAGAGCCGCGGCGTGTCGACCCTCGGTGGCCTGCAGGTGTGGTTCGACCCCGACGTGCTAAGGCTCAACTACGAGGGTCGAGGCGACTACCTCGGCGAATTTCTCGGTGACGACCTCGTGCTCGTAATCACCCGCACTGGCGAATTTTACACAACTTCATTCCAGGCCACCAACCACTACGACGACAACATACTGCGCATCGAGAAATTCGACCCGTCGAAGGTATGGACGGCCATCCTCAACGACGCCGACCAGGGCTATCCCTACATCAAGCGCTTCAAGTTCGAGCCATCGGCGCGCCGCCAGCGATACCTCACCGACAACGAAAAGTCAACTCTCATCGCCCTCAGCGACTCAGCAGGCGCCATGTTCCGGGTTGTGTTCGGCGCCCCCGACGACTTCCGCGATCCAATGGAGGTGGATGCCGCCGAATTCATCGGCACCAAGTCGTTCAAGGCCCGCGGCAAGCGTCTCACGACATGGGCAATCGCGTCGGTCGAGGAACTCGAACCCAAGGAAATCGAACTGGAAGCTGCCGATGCCTCCGGCGTCTCCGAACAGTCCGACCCTGCCGAGTCAGAAGCCAGCGTCATCCCCGACCAGAGCGATGATGAACTGCGCGATGAAATAACAGGCCAGCAACGCATGTTTGACGATGAAGACCTTTAAAGCCCTCATCATCGCCGTAGCCCTCGCTGCGGCAAACACCGCCACCGCACAGCAGGACACGGTGAGGCCTGTATTGTCAGCCTACACCTTCGAAGCCGGCTCGGCTCACCTGTGCGACACATACCTGACGCCGCTGCGCTACTCGGGCTGGAACTTGGGCCTGGGATATGAACGCATGCAGGCCATGCGCTTCAATCCCCGCCGGTGGGTCATGCGCCTCGACGCCAGGGCGGACCTATCCCGCTCGCTCAATCCTGCCGGTAACGCCGAAATGTGGCAAATCGGCCTGCGTCCGTCATGGAGCATGATGTGGCGCACTTCCCTGCCCCACGGCTTCACCATCGCCGCCGGCGGCAATGTCGGCGCCGACATCGGCGTGCTCTACCTCATGCGCAACAGCAACAACCCTGCATCAGCCCGCGCATCGGTCACCATCGGCGCCACCGGCATGGCCGTGTGGAACGGCCGCATAGGGCGCCTCCCCGTCACCCTGCGCTACCAGCCCACCATCCCCCTCACAGGCGTCTTTTTCTCGCCTGACTATGACGAACTCTATTACGAAATCTGGCTCGGAAATCACAAAGGCCTGGCCCACTCCGCCTGGCCCGGCAACTTCTTCCGCCTCGACAACCTGTTGACCGCCGACCTGCGTTTCGGCGCCACAACCCTGCGGCTCGGCTACCGTTGTGAGGTGTTCTCCACCAAAACATCCGGCATCGTGACACGCGACATCACCCACTCCTTTGTCATCGGCATAGCCACCGAATGGCTGTCGCTGCGCTCAGGTTCATCCCGCACTCCCGATGCCGCCATAATCTCTTCCCTCTATCAATGAAACGCCTGCTTTCCATCCTTCTTGGCGCCATTGCCCTCGCCGGGTGCCACAGCATCGACAACTGGGACAACGACGCCCCCGGCAATTTCGACGCCCTGTGGGAAGTGCTCGACTCCCATTACTGCTTTTTCCAGGAAAAAGGCATCGACTGGGATTCGGTCTATTCCGTCTACCGTCCCATGGTGACGCCGCAGACCAATGTCACCGAGCTATATGTCATCTGCACCGCCATGCTCGACGAGCTCCGTGACGGCCATGTGAACCTCACAACCCCCTTCGCCACATCCTATTACAAAAACTGGTGGAGCGATTATCCACAGAATTACGACAGCCGTCTCGTCGAAGAACACTACCTGCATTTCGGCGGCCTCACACGCGGCGGAATCACCTATGCCATGCTGCCCGACAGCATAGGCTACATGCGCTACGGCAGCTTCTCGTACGGAGTGGGAGAAACCACCCTCGACTGGGCCTTCGCCCTGCTCTCGCCCTGCAAATCCCTCATTATCGACATCCGTGACAACGGCGGCGGCAGCCTGGCCGATGTCGAGACATTCTGCCGGCGCTTCATCAAAAGCCGCACCCTCGCGGGATACATAACACACAAAAGCGGCAGCGGCCACGGAGATTTTTCCGACCCCTACCCTTACTACTACGACCCGATTGACCCGATGCGCATCGGTTGGGACAAGTCGGTGGTGATACTGACCAACCGCTCCTGCTTCAGCGCGGCCAATAATTTCGTCTCGTTCATGTCCGCGTTACCCCAGGTAACCCTTGTCGGCGACCGCACCGGCGGCGGCTCGGGCATGCCGTTCAGCTCGGAAATACCATGCGGCTGGGCCGTGCGCTTCTCAGGTTCGCCAATCTACGATTCGGTAATGCACCTGACCGAAAACGGTATCGAGCCCGACATCCACGTCGACCTCGATCCCGAGGCCGCCCTCGACGGCATTGACACAATGCTCGAAAAGGCCATTGAAGTCGCAAAAGAAAACGCGGTAAACAGCTGACAAACAACATCCATATTTACACTTTTTAACATCAGCTTGCTGCATTATTACCTGCATTTTACTTATCTTTGCACAAAATTGGGGCTATGGGGATACCTTAGCCGAAGTTATTTACAATGCAGCTCTCAAAACCTGTAAAAGCCGTCTGCATAAGCCTTTTCGCTTTTGTACTGTCGATGGTGCTGATTCAACCTTTTTCAGCATCCACTGCCGCATTGTTTTCCTCGCCTGAGAAAAATGACTTTACCATATCGGATTTCTACAATATCGTTGCCGACGGACGCGACCTCGCCCATCTCGACGACAATATTGTCATCGTCAACCTCGACAACTCTGACCGAGCCGAGATTGCTGGGCTGCTCAACATGATTTCACTCTGCGGCCCGAAAGCCGTGGGGCTCGATGTCACTTTCGAGGACAGGCGCGAGGGCGATTCCCTGCTGTTGGAAGCCATCTCCATGACCCCGGCGCTGGTCCAGCCCATAAATCTGGTGCCCGTTCAGGGAAGCGACTCATTTGCCCTGGGCGGATATTCCTACTTCTACCGTCCGGGCGATGATGGATTTGCCAGTTCCGCGTTGCCCTCAAAATACGCCAACAGCACCATCCGCGAGTTCCGCACCGTCTTCCCCACCCGCGACGCAGGCAGCCTTCCGTCTTTCTCGCTCGCCCTGGCCCGCATCGCCGACCCCGACGCGGCCGCCGAGCTTGAACAGCGCGGCAACAAGCTTGAAGTAATAAACTACCACTCGCGCCGCTTCCGCTGTTACGAACCATCCGAGCTCATCGACCATGCCGAAGAGCTTGCCGGACGCGTCGTACTGCTCGGTGCCCTTCACGAAAAGGGCGACCTCCATCCCACCCCGGTCAACTCAATGATGGCCGGCATCTTCATTCACGCAAATTCCCTGGCGACCGTGCTCGACCGTGCATACATGACCTCCACGCCGCGATGGCTGCAATGGCTCTTCGGCTTCCTGCTGTGCTATCTCGTCGTGTTCACTCATCTTTCACTGACCGTCCGAATAAAAGGCCTCGTACTGCGCATCCTTCAGGTAGGACTCCTCTACGCAACCGTACAGATAGGCTACTATATGTTCCTTATTCACAACGTCGTGATGGATTTCAGCTATGCCCTGCTGATGCTGACTTTCGGAATATTCGCCTGCGACATCTGGAACGGCTTCGCCGCCATCTCAGACTGGTGCGTTGAAAAATATCGGTCTTTCAGGAAAATAAGACGCCCCACCACAAATTAGCAATCATCTCCCCAACCTCATATCAAATACCAATACCGTATGGTTTTCCGCAAATACATAATGACCCTTATACTTGTACTGACGGCCTTTGTCGCCAGTGCAAACTATACCGTCCACTCAGTCGAAGGCAACGTGACGGTGGTGAAAGGATCTGTCGAATCGCCCGTGACCAAAGGCATGAAGCTGTCGGCCAACGACGATCTCATCATCTCGGAAGGCGCGAAAATTGAGATTCACAACGCCATGACCAAAGAAATCTACGCTTCTTCCAAAGCCGGAAGGGCCTCGGTCATGAGCGTGATGATGAGCGCTCGCTCATCTGCCGGAAAGACGGCGTCGGCCATCAACAAACAGGTCCGTTTCAACCCGTCGCCCGCCACCAACGCCCGCCAATACACCGAGGGCGCCATCAAACGCTCCATGATGGCCTACGATCCCGAGGGCGGAAGCCTGTCGGTGGATCCGCGCCAGATGGCCGTAAACGTGCTGTCGGCCCTTCCCGCCGCCACTGCCACCTCGGAATTGCCAGTACCCTGCGCGCAAAGCCCCCTGGGCGAGAGCGGCCTTCAGTTCAGAATCGAGAACACCGTGGGATTTCCCATTTATTTCAACGTCCTAAAAGTCGCAGGAACGGCCCCGACCGAAATCTCCCTGTCGGAGCTCGGCCAGCCCACCGGCTGCTACGTTCTGCTGCCCGGCCAGGCCCTTTCACGCGAGCATCCCGACGGACTTGACAGCAACGACCGACATTTCATCGTAGTAGCCCACTGCAAGTTTGACGTCGACGACCTTATTTCTGCAACCGGCGAATCAAACATACGTCAGGAACTGAAAGTTGACCAAACCCTCCCGGTATACCTCCGGGTTCTCTGAATACCAAAGTCTAATTACCAATCCTTAATCATATCCGAATGAAGTTTCCTTACCTTCGCCCAGCAAGCCGTTGCGCAATGATCGCCCTGATTGCAGCCATGGCCGCCGGCAACACCTACGCCGCCAAGAAGAAAACCGACGACGCGCCCCAGCAGCGCACCAAAAGCGAGTACCAGTTCAAGCTTAAACAAGGCACTCCCGAGGGCATGTCGCGCTATTCGCTCACCCTCTATCCCTATCTTGACTCCAAGGTGCTCACTCTTCAGGGACATCAGGTAGCCGACGTCGGCAACCCCATCACCCAGATTGTATTCAATCCCTCGGGCGTGAACTTCGCCGCAATCACCCGCGACAAAAAAGGCCGTACCGAGGCCGCCCTCTTCGACCCCCGTGAGGAAAACAAACGCCTCGACAAATTCAAGACCAAACGGCTTGGAAATCCCAGCGCTTTCGCCTATACGCCCGATGCCCGCATGATGATTCTGGCGACCGACAGCGCAATCGTCTACAAGCTCGACCCTAAGGAACGGAAACCCATAAACCGTATCAAGGCCGGCATTACTCCCACTGTCATGCTGATGAGCCCCAACGGCTACTATCTTGCCATGACCGATGGCCACAACGTCAAGGTCTTCAACTTTGAGGAAGGCAACGAGCGCAAGGCCTGGCGCCTTGACGAAACCGTCAACGGCATCATCTTCTCGGAAGACAGCTCCATGTTCGGCATCCTCACCGATGACGGCCTCCTCACCATTTACGACACCCGCAACTTCTCGCTCAAGCAGACCGTCGACGACCTCGGGCAGGCTCTTGCCGCCGCTTTCAACTTCGATGGCAAATATGTCGCTGTCGCCACCTCGCCCAACGTGATTGAAGTAATCAACCTCCTGCGCGAAAACGAACGTGACATCGTCGACGTTCCCGGCGGTGTGCTCTCCGACCTTCTTTTCCTCCCCGATGCCCAAGGCAACACCCTGATGGCCTACAACGTCGCCGATGGCGTGAACGCCAAGCGCATGTATGGCCTCGAGCCCTACTACGGCAAACTGATGGCCGACGAGGTTGCCGAACGCATGAACGAGTGGCTCAAGATGATGCCGGGCGAATCCATGGCCGACTACCAGGCCCGTGTCAACGACAAGACCCGCGCCGCCCAGCAACGCCTTTTCGAGGATGAAATCTCGACCAACCTCGCCAACAACCTGCTGTCGATGTCGGCCGTTACCCTCGGCAAGTATGACCGCGCCAACCAGCTGCTCGAAGTGGACTTCACCAACATGCCGTCGATTCTGCTGCCCGTGCCCGAAACCGACCTCGGCAGCTTCACCAACGGCGACGACCTCCAGTTCTCCGACGCCAAATACGGCATCATGCCCAACGACAACTTCGAGCTCATATACGCCAAAGTCTACAACAAGGCCAACGGCAAGAGCTACCTCTTCGACAACCTTGAGCGCCGTCCCCTCTCGTTCATGGAAGGTGACGACAACGTTGTGTCGCTCGAAATCATCCAGCAACAGCAGATGGAGGAGATGAAGCTTCAGGAAATCCGCCAGCAGGTGATTGAAGAGGCCAAGTCGCAGAATGTCATCTCAGATCACACCAACATCACCGTCGACTCGAAAGTCAGCCCCGAATACGACGCAAACGGCAACCGCATCCTCAACTACGAGGTGAAGTTCTCATATGAGGTTGAGCCCGAATTTTCAGTTGTGGAAGACTTCGGCCCCGGCAAATACCATGTCGACGAATCCGGCGCCGCATCGTCCATGCTGGCAATCGTCAAGGAAGCCTTTGAAGGCGACTTTGCCCAGTATATCAAAGACGGCAAGAAACTGCGCGTGAACATCTACGGCACCGCCGACGCAACTCCCATCATCCGCACCATAGCCTACGACGGCGCATACGGTGACTTCGAGGACGAGCCCGTGCGCCAGAACGGACAGCTCACCGGCATAACCGTCACCTCCAAGACCGGCATCAAGGAAAATCCCCAGCTCGCCCTGCTCCGCGCAGCCGGCGTGCGCAACTTCCTCCAGAACAACGTACAGAACCTCAACCGCATGAACGCCGACTACAACTACATAATCGACGTCAGCGAGGACCGCGGCTCGGCTTTCCGCCGCATCACCGTCGAGTTCACCTTCGTGGATGTGTTCTGACTCACCCTCTCTCCTCACAAAAAGATTTTGAATAATTCATTATCACAAATATGAACCGCAACACCCTTCTATACCTGCTCGCGGGACTGTCGCTCACAGGAGCGGCAGCCTACGCGGGTGGCGAACCTCAGGACATGATGACAATGCCGGGACTTACACTTGACGCCCCGGCAGCCGCCGACAATCTTGACGAACTCGATCCCGCCGTGCGCGATTCGATTCTCGAGGTGCGACGGCTCGAACGCATCGCCCGCATCACCAATCCCGCCCGCGAGAGCTACGCACGGCTGAGACAGCTGCGCTTCGACGGCTCGGACGAAGCCGATTTCTATCCTCAAGTGATGCTTGCCTATACCACCAACCTTCAGGTGATTGATTCACTTCCCGCCTACCCGGCAGCCGAGACATCCAAGGCCGTGCTGATCGACGTCCGCCCCGAACTGCTAGAAGGCGCCTTCTACTATTCCAAACAGAACCGCCCCGAAGAGCTTGCCGGCTTTGCCCGCGCCTACATCGACCTTCACACCCTGCCCTGCATGGAGGGAATGGAGTTTCAGCGCGACAAATCAACTTACGCCACACTGGCCTACATCGCCGCGTCATCGTCCTACAACAACAAGGATTTTGATCGCGCAATCAAATATTTCGACCAGTACCTTTCGACCGACGACGACCGCCAGCGCGAGCAGGTCTACATGTTCCTCGGCCAGGCATGTCTGAACTCGGGGCAGTATGAACGCGGAGTGAAAGCCATGAGCGAAGCCATGGTGCTGTATCCCACCAACTACCACATGCTCACCCACGGCATCCAATGCTGCATCAACGGCAAACGCGGCGACATGCTCCAGCCCTTCCTCGACAAGGCTTTGCTTCAGAAACCCGACGACGAGCAACTGCTCCTCATCCAGGGACAGCTCTACGAGGACCAGAACGAATACAAGAACGCGCTCGAAGTGTTCCAGCGCCTCGACATGATGAAGCCCAACAACCTCTCCATCCACAAACATCTCGCCCTGTGCTACTTCAACCTCGGTGTATTCTATTACAACCAGGCAATCATGGAAGAAGAGGAAAAGGCTGCCAAGCGAGCCAAGCGCCAGAGCAACTCTTATTTCAACGAGGCATCCCAGCGCATGGAAGTAATCATGGCCAATGATCCCTCCGCCGTAAAATACCTCGAGGCACTTGCCGTATGCTACGGCTGCGTTGACAATAAGGAAAAATTCGCCGAGACCAACAACCGTCTGCGCGCCCTCGGGCACCGCGCCCAGCGCGAGATGGCCATGCCGTCGATGATTGAATTTGCCGACAACGGCGGTCCTAATATCGGTCGTCCGGACGTAACATCTGCCGGCGAAATACCGTCATACAAGGATTTTGCAGGCGGGTATGTATCCGATGGCCTCGCCCAATGGAGCGCACGCGGTACCTTCGAGAAACTCGAAGCATACAATCAACGCGTGACCCAGGAAAACATCGCCGCGGAATACGAACGCCTTTGCCGCGAGGCCGAAACGGCATATCTCGACAAATACGCCAAGCTCATGCGCATCAGCGACCTGAATCTGCAGCGCTACGACCCCGACCACGAGACCTACCTTATTACCTCGTCGTTCGGCGACATAACCGTGCCCGTCCCCATCAAGAACAACGAGGCCCAGATGTTCGAATCGACATGGAGCAGCGTAAGCCTGCGCGCCCCCCGCTTCATCATCCGCAACGACCAGCCCTATCTTGCCTCCATCACGTTCTCGACCCCCAACGGAAAGAGCTACACATATGATGCCGACGACGCCCGCGACTATACTTTCTATGATCCAGATGTTGACTTCACCACCATCATCGCCGCCAAGCGCGCCGCCGACCGCGAGATAGCTCAGACATCAACACAATCCGCCCCAGCAACCAAATCGGGCACAATCACATTCAAGAGCGACGTCGACGAGAACATCCCCCTCGTAAAACGAGCCAACGACAACACCGTGGCTCTCATAATAGCCAACGAGAACTACCAGTTTGTCGCCCCGGTGGCATCGGCCCTCCACGATGGCGAGGTGTTTGCCGAATACTGCGAAAAAACACTCGGTATTCCGAAAACACGTATCCGCCGTTATTCCGACGCCTCGCTCGGCGTAGTGCAACGCGCCATGGCCGACCTCCGCAACATGGTCGGAGCACTCAACGCGTCAAACAACGATGTGAATGTCATTGTCTATTATGCCGGCCACGGCATGCCGGACGAGGCCACCAAGGACGCCTTCCTTCTGCCGGTCGACGGCGACGCGCAGATTTCCGAGACCTGCTTCGCCCTGAGCCGCCTCTATAAGGAGCTTGACGAGATGAACGCCACAAACGTCATGGTATTCCTCGACGCATGCTTCAGCGGCGCACAGCGCGGCGAAGGCATGCTCATGGCAGCACGCGGCGTGGCAATCAAACCAAAGGAAACCCAGCCCCAGGGCAACATGTTTGTCCTCTCAGCCACCTCCGGCCAGGAAACCGCCATGCCTTACAAGGCAAAGAACCACGGCATGTTCACCTACTTCCTGCTCAAGAAACTTCAGGAATCGAAAGGCAACGCAACCCTGCGCGAACTCAGCGACTATGTAATAAAGAACGTGCGCGAACAGTCGAACGCCGTAAACAAAAAGCCGCAGACCCCCACGCTCAACGCATCCCCCTCGATGCAGGCCAAACTGTCATCACTGAAACTACGGTAAAACATGAAACTACGCACCATCATAATCACCCTGTTCATGCTTGCGGCCACCGCCGTGCATGCCGACGACATCAAGACCGTCGAGGGCGTGAGCGTGTTCTACGGCGAGTCGTCACACTCGCTCAACGACTGCAAGCGCTATGCCCTCGAACAGGCCCGCATCGCCGCCCTCGCCAAGGAATTCGGCACAAACGTGAGCCAGGACATCTACCAGCGCGACATTGTGTCAGGCAACACCGAGAGCACATATTTCAACATGCTCAATTCAACCGAAGTCAACGGCGAGTGGATTGCCGACGAAGGCGAGCCCAAATATGAAATAGGCTACGGCAACGACAACCTCCCCGTCGTGACATGCCGCATCAAGGGCAAAGCCCGCAAAATATCGAACGTGGCGGTGGAATTCGACGCCAAAGTGCTGCGCAACGGCAACGAAGAACGCTTTGCCGACACCCGCTTCCGCGAAGGCGATGAGATGAAAGTGCTGTTCCGTGCACCGGTCGACGGCTACGTGCTTATCTATCTCGTGGACGATTCCAACACCGCCTACTCGCTGCTGCCCTACTCCAACTCCACTGACGGCGTCATCCGGGTAAAGCGCGACCGCGACTACGTGTTTTTCGACGCAAAGAAGGCCGACAAGGCCTTCGGCGAGCCCGACGAACTTCTGATGACCCTCAGCGACGGCAACGCTGTCGAGCACAACCACTGCTACGTGATTTTCTCGCCACAGCCGTTCACCAAAGCCCTCGACCGCGCCGGAAAAGACCTGCAGCCGCGCATGCTGGCCCACGCCGATTTCCAGAAATGGCTCGTGAACTGCCGCAAGCGCGACCCGAAGATGGGAATGAAGGTCATGCACCTTGTAATCGAGAAAAATTAAACCCTTGACTGACTTAAAAGTCTAAACATTTATAAACATCAATATTCACTTTTTAAACCAAACAGCTATGAAAAAAGTATTGGCTATTCTCCTGGCAGTGCTCTTCATCCTGCCCGCAGCTTACGCTGCCGACCCCGCCAAACAGCTTAAAAAAGCAAAGGAAAAAGAACGCAAAGAGGTTATGAAGCGCCTCAAAAAGGAACAATGGTCGCTCCTCGGCAGCTCGCGCAGCCTTGAGGTGGCCCTCCTCAGCCACTGGACCGAACTCGACGCCCTCGGCGCCGACGGCAAGGAAATCGTTGGTATCTCCACCCGCACCAAGTCTAAGAACATCGGCCAGCAGATGGCAACCAACGCCGCCTGCATCAACTACGCCCAGGAAGCTGGTTCAGCCGTAAAGGGCCGCGCCCTCACCGACATGGCCGGTTCTGGTGTGGACACCGATAAGGAGTTTGAAAACTTCTATGCCGCCTACGAACGCCTCGTTGAAAAGGAAATCCGCGGCGAAATGAAGCAGAGCTTCTCGCTCATCCGCACCAACGCCGACGGCACCTTCGAGGTTCAGTCGTTCTACATCATCAGCGAGGACGCCGCTTCCAAGGCCCGCATCCGCGCTTTTGAAAACGCAACCAAGGAAAGCGAAGCCGCTCAGAAACACGCCGACAAAATCTCTGAATTTGTCCGCGCCGGCTTCGATCAATAATCCTCAATTCTAAAAAGCAGGGCCGCAAATAACCCGCGGCCCTGCATTTAAAATAATCTCCCTAAACCCATAAACGCCACGATGAAGCGCAGACTATCACTATCACTTTTCGTTGCCGCATCGCTTGTCTCCCTGTCGGCCCAAACTCAACAGGATTCCTTCCAGAATTTCAGAAAACAGATGTTCGACGACTATCAGCAATTCCGCAAGTCGATTATAGAGGACTATGACCGTTTTCTTGACGCCACATGGGGGAGCTTCGAGCAGTTTAAGGGAGAGACCAAATTCTCAAAACCAAAACCCACCGACGTTCCGACCATAGAGTCGATGCCGACTCCCGACCCCGTACTCAATCCCAACGACTGGCCCGAAGAAAAGATTCCGGCCCCGGTGGTCGTGGCCGACAACGTAAAGCCTAAACCCGAGCCGAAGCCCGAGAAAAAGCCGAAGACTCCCAAGCCTTCCACCCCTACAACTCCGGCCAAACCATCCACACCCACCCCGACACCCCAGCCAAAGCCCGCAACGCCCACCACGCCCGCCAAGCCCGAGCCTAAACCCGAAACAAAGCCTGAGGCAAAACCTGAACCTAAGCCCCAACCTTCGGTTCCCACAACTCCTGCGACACCGGCTCCAAGCGTTCCGGCCACCACTCCCAAACCGGAAACCAAGCCCGCTGTCCCAGCAACGCCCGCATCCAAGGCCGCCGGCTTCAAGATTCCTTACCGCGGCATGGAGCTCACGGTCAACGACACGCCTGTGAAGCTGCGCAGCCGCCTCTCGTCCACCGCCGATTTTGCTGAACAATGGCGCGAACTCAAGGAATCAAAGGCCGAAAATCTTGTCAAAGGCTTTGAAGAACTCGCCGACCGTCATAACCTCAACGACTATCTCATCTACGACGTGCTCAAAGCTTACGTCCAGGCCCGCTATCCCGACGTGCATCCCACCTCTCAGATGTCGCTCGTCCACTTCGTGATGCTGAACATGGGCTGCGACGTCCGCATCGCCCTCGACGAAGGCGGCACCCCGCTGATGCTTCTGCCTTTCAACCAAAAGGTATACGCACGCAACTACCTCACCCTTAACGGAAAGCCCTATTATGTATTCCCGATGGACAGCGATGACCTGTCCAACACGCCCAAGGGTTTCATCTCCACCTGCATCCTGCCAACCGATCGTGACCTCGGCCGCAACGTTGACCTCATCATCAACGACCTGCGGCTGCCCGAGAAGATGAAAGAATTCGATCTTCAGCAAGGCCAGCTGCACATCACCGGCACTTACAACGAAAACCTCATGCCCGTGCTCTACAAATACCCCCAGATGGCCACCGAAGATTTCGCCACCTCGGTCGTATCGCCTCAGACACGCGCCGACATCGTCAAACAGTTCAAGAGCCAGCTTGCCGGCAAAAGCGAGCTTGAGGCCGTCAACGCCCTGCTCCGCTTCACCCAGTCGGCATTCCGCTACGCCACCGACGATGCTTTCCACGGATTCGAGAAGCCCTATTTCTTCGAGGAAATGCTTCACTATGCGAAATGCGACTGCGAGGACCGCTCGATTTTCTACACCTACCTGCTTTGGAACGTGCTCGGCGTAGAGAACCACCTCATCGCCTACCCCGGTCACGAAAGTGCGTCGGTCTGCCTGTCCGAACCCATCGGCGGTGACAACTACACCCATAATTCCCGCCAGTTCTTCATCTCCGACCCGACCTACATCGGCGCCCGCACCGGCCAGTGCATGCCCAACTACCGCAAGACGGCTCCCAAAATCGACAAAGAATACAAGAAATAACCTCTTCCGTCCGCCACAAAAGTGGAAAATCGCGCAGGTTCACATACAAAATCGCGCGATTTTCCACTTTTTAATATGATAAAATGAGGTTGCTCCGCTTTTTCTCCTTAACTTTGCATCACAGTTACCATAAACTCACCACCTGTTTGACATGCCTGAAAAATCATCCATATTTGGGAAAGTGAACACTTTCCGCCGCAATCACCCCCTATGGTGGGCCTTGATTGCAATGTTTGTGTGTGCATTGGTCCTGGCATGGGCCGCGATGCTGTTCCTTAACGTGTGGACCAACCACGGCGACAATGCCACCGTCCCCCAGGTAAAGCATCTCAGCTACCGCGAAGCCGCCGAGAAACTCCGCGCGGCAAACCTTTCGATTGAAATCTCAGACTCAATCTACGACACATCAATCCCTCCCGGCACAATTGTAGAATCGTGGCCCAAAGCCGGCTCCCAGGTGAAAAGCGGCCGCAGCGTATATGTCACCGTCACGGCGTTTTCGCCCAAACACGTCACGCTTGCCATGCCCGTTACCGGGGTATCTGTACGTCAGGCCGTATCATATCTCAACGCACTCGGCATCACCGGCATACGTTTCGTAAACGTGCCGTCTGAATATCCCGATCTTGTCGAAGGCGCCCATGCCAACGGCCGTCCGCTGGGTGTTGGCTCGGTCGTACCCGTCGACGCCTCGGTTGTGCTTGAAGTAGGCGCCTACACGCCCCCGGCCGAAGAAGATGTTCCATCCGACTCGATTTCGTCTGAGCAAGCCATCGCCGACGACCTGAGCGATTACTCAACATTTGACGACGACGATATATGATTGATGACGAAAACTATACCGGCGAGGAACTCGACACGCCCGAACCGGTGGTAATAATCGACGGAGACAACGAACGCGAGCTTTACGAGCATTTCCGTTTCGTCGCCGACCCTGGACAGGCATTGTTGCGTGTCGACAAATTCCTCGTCGAACGTCTGCAGAAATCATCGCGCAACCGGGTGCAGCAGGCTGCCGAAGCAGGGTGCATCATCGTCAACGGAAAAGCCGTCAAGAGCAACTACCGCGTAAAACCCGGCGATGTTGTTCAGGTGGTCATGGACCGTCCGCGATATGAATTTGAAGTCATCGCCGAAAATATCCCGCTCGACATCGTCTATGAGGACGATTACGTCCTGGTGGTCAACAAACCTGCCGGATTGGTGGTCCATCCCGGCCATGGCAACTACTCAGGCACGCTGGTCAACGCCCTGGCATGGCATTTCAAGGACAATCCCGATTACGATGTGAAAGACCCGCGCATGGGCCTGGTCCACCGCATCGACAAAGACACCTCGGGACTGCTCGTTGTGGCCAAGACCCCCGATGCAAAAACCGACCTCGGGCGCCAGTTCTTCAACAAAACCACCCGCCGCGAATACGTGGCCGTGGTGTGGGGACGTCCCGAACCTGCCGACGGCCGCATCGAGGGAAACATCGGGCGTTCGCTGCGCGACCGTTTGCAAATGGCCGTTTTTCCCGACGGCGACCAGGGAAAACATGCCGTCACCCACTACCACACTGTCGAACCGCTCGGCCACGTGTCGGTGGTGAAATGCGTGCTCGAAACCGGCCGCACCCATCAGATTCGCGTCCACATGCGCCACATAGGCCATCCGCTCTTCAACGACGCCCGCTACGGAGGCGATCAGGTGTTGCGGGGAATTCCATCGGCGGCCTACAAGGCATTCGTACACGGATGTATGGAAATATGTCCCCGTCAGGCCCTGCATGCCCGCACTCTCGGATTCCGCCATCCCGAAACCGGCGAGGAAATGGATTTCTCGGCTCCCGTGCCTCACGATATGCAGGCGCTCATCGAACGATGGAGAGCCTATGCCGAACAGGCCGAGAAAAAAATCGGCCAAAAATAGCTTTTATCGAAATAATTAGCTAAATTTGCGCTGCGGTTGCCTCCGTGGCGGCCGTCCCGACAACTAACGTAAACATTCTTTATACCTATCCTTATGTCAAAAGTTTCAGTAATTGGCGCCGGCAATGTAGGCGCAACTTGTGCAAACGTTCTGGTAACCAACCAGGTTGCCGACGAAGTCGTTCTCCTCGACATCAAAGAAGGCGTTGCTGAAGGCAAGGCCATGGACATCATGCAGACCGCCAACATCCTCGGCACCAACACCCGTCTCTACGGTGTTACCAACGACTACGCCATGACCGAAAACTCAGACGTCGTTGTCATCACCTCGGGTATTCCCCGCAAGCCCGGCATGACCCGCGAGGAACTTATCGGCGTAAACGCCGGCATCGTTAAGTCTGTAACCGACAACGTGCTCAAGCACTCTCCCAACGCAATCATCCTCTGCGTGTCCAACCCCATGGACACCATGACCTACCTTATCCACAAGGCCACCAACCTGCCCAAGAACCGCATCATCGGCATGGGCGGTGCTCTCGACAGCGCCCGCTTCAAATATTTCCTGAGCCTCGCACTCGGTGCCAACGCCACCGAAGTTGAAGGCATCGTAATCGGCGGCCACGGCGACACCACCATGATTCCCCTCACCCGCTTCGCTGCATACCGCGGCCTCCCCGCATCGACCCTTCTGCCCGCAGAACAGCTCGAGAAAGTGGCTGCCGACACCATGGTTGGCGGTGCAACCCTCACCAAACTCCTCGGCACCTCGGCATGGTATGCTCCCGGCGCAGCCGCAGCACAGGTTGTAGGCGCCGTGCTCCACGACCAGAAGAAACTCATCAGCTGCTCAGCCCTTCTCGACGGCGAATACGGCGAAAAGGACCTCTGCATCGGTGTTCCCTGCATACTCGGCAAGAACGGCATCGAAAAGATCGTTGAATTTGACCTCAACGAAGCCGAGAAGGAAGCCTTCCGCAAGAGCGCCGAGGCTGTCCACAAGACCAACGCCGCCCTGAGCTGCTAATATCCCCCATACGACAACGGACAAACGCGACGCCTCGTTTGTCCGTTGTTTTTAACTTCAAATGCGTCAAACCTATACCATGAGAATACTCATAACCGGCATTCACGGATTCGTTGGTTCAAATCTTGTCGAGGACCTCTGCGGAACTCACGAGCTATACGGCCTATGCTCTTCCATGGAGGCCGTCCCCGGCGTAAAAAAGATATTTCCATGGAGCGCCCTCGATGACGGTTCGCTTCCCACGGTAGACGCAATAATCCATCTTGCCGGCATAGCCCATACATCGGGACATAACGTGACCGAGGCCGAGTATTTTGAAGTAAACACAGGCCTCACCGAAAAAGTATATGAATATTTCCGTTCAAGCGGCGCCTCAAAATTCATATTCTTCAGTTCTGTAAAAGCCGCCGCCGACACACTCCTCGGAGTCTTGACGGAAGACATGATTCCGACTCCCGGCGATTCATACGGAAAAAGCAAGCTCAAGGCCGAGAATTACATTCTCTCCCACACTCCGGCTCCCGGAAAGAATGTCTATATCCTGCGTCCCACCCTAATCCACGGGCGAGGAATGAAAGGCAACATGCAGCAACTGTTCGACCTCGTGAAACATTTCCGTCATTGGCCACTGGGAGCATACGATAACCTAAGGTCGTTCCTTTCAATGGACAACCTGCTGTTCATCATGCACAATCTTTTGGAAGGCAACATAGAATCCGGCACATACAACATATGCGATGACTCGCTTGTGTCGACCAATCGCCTGATAAAGATAATCTGCGAGGTGCTGGGACGCAAAGCCCACATTCACAGGATAAGCCCCGGCATGATTTATATGCTCGCGCGCATCGGCGACGCTCTCCCACTTCCGCTAAACTCAACCCGCCTGAAAAAACTTACGGAAAGCTACATCGTATCCAATTCAAAAATCAAGGCTGCCATAGGTATCGACAGCCTTCCGGTGGATGCAGTTGAGGGCCTGTATGATGACATATACGCCATGAGTGGGTGCAAAAAGCCTACCCCCCCCCGCACAAAACATTGATTTCCAACTAATTGCAATCAACCAGGTAAATCATTAAATTTCATCGTTGTGAATCCGGCCTTCCAGTGCCGCACGATGCCGTTCGTAGTCTTTCGACGCCAGATACCTGTCGATTGAATCGGCATGCGAGTCACGGTGCAGATCCGAACCGATATAGTCGACCATACCCTGTTCGATAAGATATTCGGCAATGCGTTTTTCATCCTTGCCATAGTGACCGGCGAGGCTCAGAAGGTTAATCTGGAAGGCGGTTCCTGCCTCATGTATGGCCTTGTAGCGTTCCTTGTGGCCATAATAGTACGAATAGCGCTCGGGATGAACCATTATGGGACGGAAACCCTTAACCTGCAAGTCAAACAGCAACTGGTCGAGATTCCACGGCTCCTGTATGAACGAGTTTTCAACCAACAGCCTGTTGCCGGGCAAAGTGATGAGTTTTCCCGCCGCAAAATTCTCCATGAACAAGTCGTCCACGCGGTTCTCGGCTGAATGGCTGAGCCGCAGAGGATTGCCCAGTTCCGTCAGGCGCGACTGCAACTGAGCCATTGCTCCGTCCATAATCTCGGCGGTGTTCTCAAAGGTGCCGAATGTAATGTGCGGCGACGCTAAGATGCGTTCGATGCCCCATTTCTGCATGCGCTCTATCAATTCCACGGAAGTATCAACATCCGGCGAGCCGTCGTCAATACCGGGAAGTACATGACAATGGATGTCGGTTTTGAAAAACAATTTTTGAGGCTCTCGTTTGCGTGAAAAGAAGTTGAACATAACTGCGGAATTAGAATAGGGCGCGGGCCGCACATCGGACCAGAAAGATTTCACCCACAAAGTTAATATAAATAAAACGAAAAACACCATCCGCGGGTTCTTTTATTTTTTCTTTGAAATGCAGGATTTTCACATCCGCACATCTCGGAAAAGGCCAAAAATCCAATCAAACCAAAAGTCAGTCAATGAATTGGCCGGAAACAGCCTTCATATCAACATAATTTAACTTAATTCCCCATTTTGCTGTATTGGGAATTTGTTGTAACTTTGAAGCGTGATATTATGCCCTAATGATATGACAACACCTCACAATACAAACCTTCCCCCTGCTCTGCCGGCGGAATTTGAAGATATAGCCCCCTACGACGACGGCCAATACCGCGAGAAACTCGCGGCTCTCGTCCACGAACCCGGATTTGAACATGCCGTGCGGTATGTCATGCCCGATGTAGATTACCCGCAGTTCTGCGAGAACCTGCTTAAAATAAACAATCAGGACGATTTCCAATACTCAGTTATGGGACCCTTCCTCGAAATGCTCGTAAAGACCACAACTGCCGGTCTGAGCTGCGACGGAGTGGAAAACATCGCGCCTGGCGAAAGCTACACTTTCATCACCAACCACCGCGACATTGTCCTCGACGCATCGTTCCTCAACCTTTGTTTCATCCGCAAGCGCATGCCGATAACCCAGGTGGCCATCGGCAATAACCTGCTAATCTACGACTGGATTACAGACCTTGTCAAGCTCAACCGCAGCTTCATTGTCAAGCGCGATGTACGCATGGTCGAGGCTCTTGATGCCGCACGGCACCTGTCGGCCTACATCCACTACGTTATCAACGAACGCCACGAATCCGTATGGATTGCCCAGCGTGAAGGCCGTGCGAAAGACTCCAACGACCTCACCCAGGAAAGCCTCATAAAGATGATTGGACTGGCTCCGAAAGACAACGGCACCAAGGACAACATACTCGGCGCCAAGCTATTGCCCGTCTCCATCTCATACGAATTTGACCCCAACGACTATCTCAAGGCCCGCGAATTCCTGCTCAAACGCCGCGACCCGCAATTCAAGAAAAGCCAGCGCGACGACCTTTTCAGCATGGAGACCGGCATCATGAAATACAAAGGACGCGTGCACATGCGCATCGGCCGCTGCATCAATCCCGACCTGGAACGTTTCAGCGGAGACTCTCGCCTTGAAGTGGTGCGCGAATCATGCCGCCTCATCGACCGTGCCATCCATTGCGGCTACCGCCTCTTCCCCTGCAACTACATCGCTTTCGACGAGGTGAACGGCACCGACCGTTTCAGCGCGTTCTACACAGCCGACGACATGGCGGAATTTGACCGCTACATCAACGGCCAGCTCGACAAAGTGGATGTGCCCGACGTCACATCCGACGAGCGCGATTTCATGCGTTCGATGATGCTGACAATGTACGCCAACCCGCTCAAAAACCAGCTTGCCGCAGGCGGTACCTGCGAAGAATAAAATGCGTGTCCCTCTCCTTCCCGTGCTCATTGTCCTAATTATAGGACTGCTGATTGACTTTTACATCTACCGGCGGGTTCGCCATGCCCGCACTCCCCGTGGATGGTGCTGGGTCTATGTCATCGTGTCGGTAGTGCTCACGGGCGGCCTCCTCGCCGTCACCGTTCTTCCGAAGAAAAGTGCCGACGATTCGGGCCTTGCCTTCCTGATGTGGACCCTTTTCACCTACCTGTCGGTATACATCCCGAAATGCGTGTTTGCGGTGTTCGCACTCGTGCAGCAAGCACTCGGTTGGTTATGTCGCCGCCGTCTGCGCGGCATCGGATGGACAGGCGCGACCGTCGCTGTCATTCTGTTTGGAATGATGTGGTGGGGAGCCCTGTTCAACCGCTACAACATCGACGTGCGCGAAGTCAATGTGCCCATAAAAGACCTGCCGGCGTCATACGACGGCTACCGCATCGTTCAGATTTCAGACATGCACACAGGCTCTTACGGTCATGACACCCGATTTCTCGAAAAGGTGGTGGAAAAAGTAAACGCCCTCCAACCCGACATAATCCTCTTTACCGGCGACATCGTCAACCGCCATTCCACCGAGCTCCAGCCATTCACCGGCGTCCTGGCTCAACTCCATGCCCCCGACGGCGTGTGGAGCATAATGGGAAACCACGACTATGGCGATTATTACAGCTGGGAATCCCCACTTGCAAAACAGGCCGACATAGCCCACCTTCAGGACCTGCAATATGCTATGGGCTGGCGAATGTTAAACAACGACCATACAATCCTATCGCGCGACTCCGATTCAATCGTCCTTATCGGTGTGGAGAATATCGGAGATCCGCCATTTACCGTCTACGGTGACCTTTCCCGTGCCTATCCCGACCTGTCGGATGACGCCGTGAAAATTCTCATGACCCATAATCCGGCCCACTGGACCGATTCCATCGCCGGACGACCTGAAACGAACGTAGCCCTCACCCTTTCGGGCCACACGCATGCCATGCAGATCGAATTGTTCGGACTGTCGCCGGCCTCGTTCCGCTATTCAACCTGGGGCGGTCTTTACCCGGATTCGCTCGGGCGCCATCTTTACGTAAATATCGGCCTCGGCGAGGTAGGTATGCCCGCCCGAATCGGAGCCACACCTGAAATAACACTAATCACGCTGGAAAACGGCAATTAAGCCCCGGCATCCCTCAACTCCTCATTGGAAAAATGGATATTCTCGCCTCTGTCGCCGCGACACTCAACCTTCCCCTGAACCATGTCCGCGCCACCGCGCGCCTGCTCGCCCAAGGCGACACAATTCCGTTCATATCGCGTTACCGCAAGGAAGTGACCGGCAATCTTGACGAGACGGCGATACGCAACATCGAAAACGAAATCGCCCGCCTGCAGCTGCTCGAAGACCGCCGCGCAACCATACTCGACACAATCGATCAGCAAGGTAAACTCACTCCCGAACTTACAAAGAAAATCGAGGAAGCGGCCACGATGGCGGCGCTCGAAGATATTTATCTCCCTTTCCGTCCGCGCCGCCGGACCCGAGCCACCATCGCACGCGAACGCGGCCTGGAGCCACTGGCAAAAATGCTTATGTCACGCAAAGGCCTGGCTGACGTTGAAAGTGCCGCCGCACGCTTCACCGGCAAGGATGTCGAGACGGAATCAGACGCCATTGCCGGAGCATCCGACATCATAGCCGAATGGGTCAGCGAATCGCCGCGCGCCCGCAACGGCCTGCGTGGCCGCATGCGCCGCGAGGCTGTAATCACAGCTTCGATTGTCAAGGGTAAGGAAGCCGACGCCGCCGTCTACCGCAATTATGCAAACTTCTCACACAACCTGCGCAACATCGCCTCCCACCAGTACCTCGCCCTGCGCCGCGGGGAGGCCGAAGGCGTGCTTAAAGTGTGTGTCAAGACCGATGATACAGCTGCAATCGGCGGAATATGCTCATGGTTCGTGCCCTCAGAATCCGCGCCCGCATCCCGCAAGGTTGTGGAAAACGCCGTGGCCGACGGCTACAAGCGCCTCCTGCGCCCGTCTATTGAGACGGAAATGGCCTCGGAATGGAAGGAGCGGGCCGACTCGTCGGCAATCGCCCTGTTTTCCGACAACCTGCGGCAACTGCTGCTCGCCGCGCCACTGCGCGGACGCCGTATCCTGGCCATTGACCCGGGCTTCCGCACCGGCTGCAAGGTTGTGGCCATAGATGAAAGCGGAACCCTGCTGGCCGACACCGTCATATATCCCAACGAGCCACGCAACGACACCGTGGGCGCCATGCGCTCCCTGATGGCACTCATAGACGAGCACGAGCTTGACGCCATAGCCCTCGGCGACCGCACGGCCAGCCGCGAGACCGAGGCCTTCCTTCGCTCATCGGGCATAGCCGACTTCACCGAGGTATTCATTGTGAGCGAGAACGGAGCGTCGGTTTACTCTGCCTCCGAGCTGGCGCGCGAGGAGTTTCCCGACAAGGATGTCACCGTACGCGGCGCCGTATCAATCGGGCGTCGCCTCATCGACCCGTTGGCCGAACTGGTGAAAATCGACCCGAAATCAATCGGAGTGGGACAATACCAGCACGATGTAGACCAAAGTTCGCTGCGCGACGCCCTCGACTTCACCGTCATGAGCTGTGTGAATCTTGTAGGCGTTGACCTCAACACCGCTTCCCCACAGCTATTGGCCTACATATCGGGCATAGGAAAAGCTATGGCTGCAAAAATCGTGGATTTCCGCACCGTCAATGGCGCATTTCCATCGCGCAAGGCGTTGCTGAAAGTCCCGCGCCTCGGCGCTAAGATTTTCGAGCAGGCCGCCGGCTTCCTGCGGGTACCCGAATCTTCCAATCCGCTCGACAACACCGGCATACACCCGGAATCATATCACATCGTCGAGCGCATGGCCGCCGACCTCGGGCTATCGACAGCCGCTTTGGTGGCCGATAACGACACAATCGACAAGATTGACCCGACCAGATATGCCGAATTCGGAGCCGAAACCGTGTCAGACATCATCGCCGAGCTGCGCAAGCCGGGCCGCGACCCACGTATGGAGGCGGAAAACGTAGAGTTCGACGCCACAATCCGCACCATCGACGACCTCGCCGTCGGTATGGTACTGCCCGGAAAAGTGAACAACATCACCGCTTTCGGCGCCTTCATAGACATAGGCATAAAGGAAAACGGCCTCCTGCACGTATCGCAGATGGCGGCCAAGCGCGTGGCTAATCCGGCCGATGTTGTGAAAATCAACCAAATTCTGCGTGTCAAGGTCATTGACATAGACCTTGACAGACACCGCATTGCGCTATCCATCAAGGACGTATGACCCACGAGGCAATACTCTGTTTAGGAAGCAACACCCCATGTCGGCGGCAGGCCGTGGAAGAGGCAGTAAGCCGTCTGGCGACTGTCGCAAGAATTGAATCGCGGTCAGGCGAATGTTTCTCGCCCGACATCAGCGGGCGTGGAGGCGAATATCTCAATGTCGCCGTCCGCTGCCTCACCGAACTTTCCCTTGACGAGTTCAGCCGTTGCCTGTCGCACTTCGAACGCCTCGGCGGCCGGCTGCCCGAATCAAAATCAAGCGGAGTAATGCCTATCGACATCGACCTGATTGTATGGGACAAAGCCGTGGTCAGCCCTGCCGACCATGCGCGGCCATATTTTCAGGCCGCGCTATCGACATTATAGGGGGCGTATCACTTTACAATCAGGATGCTCGTCAGCGATTCTTTCGGATTACGGGCGAGGTTCAGGAAAGCCTTCGCCCTTATCTGTCCCGCCGCAGGAGCCGCAAAAGGCTCGCGGTAAAGAGGCGAGTCGGCGGTGGGTTCGCTACCGTCAAGCGTATAACGCACGATTACAGGAAGCAGACGGCTGTCATACGGAGTGTTCATCTCCACCATTCCGTCGGCGATGCGTATGCCGGGCTGCGACAGATGGAAATTATATCCGCGCAGCAGCCATGCCGGCACCTCCTTTACGGCTATTACGGTATTGAACTTCGCGTCAGTATAGGTTGAATCAGCGTTCCATGCCCGTTCGGCCAGTCCGAGCATCTTGGGCAACAGAAAACTTTCAAGCATCTCGCCCGACCGCATTGTTTCGGCGAATACCTGACCCGAAATTCCCTTTATGTTGCGGAACGCCGCGCTGTCCACATCGCAAAGGCGGCGGGGATAGCCGTGCAGCGCGTCAAATTCATCCACCGTTCCGCCCCATGTGAGTCCGCGTTCATAGGGATGATAGTTATAGCACATGTCAAGATAAAAATGGTCAACATTGCTGAGAACGGTTGGATAACCACCCTCGGCCGACTGCCGCGTTATGGAACTCTGCGGTCCGAGCGTACTCCAGCAATTGACACTATACACGTGCGGACGCACGCTGGCATTGAACTCGTCGGAATGTCCCACTGCTATTTCCTGCCAGCCCGACACGGGAATACCGAGTTTAGCGTAACGCTCCACCAGTTCCTTTATATAAATAAGGTGAAGGTCGCGTTCGTTTTTTATTCCATGCTTTTTCATGTACTTGCGGGCGATGGGAGATTCTTTCCAGGCACCTTGGGCCACCTCATCGCCACCGATATGGATGGCAGGAAGTTGCACGCCGGCTTCATCGTACATGGCTTTTATTTCCGCACCCACTTTTTCCATGAAATTCAGCGGACCGGGCATCGCAAGGTTCATCACATTGTCATGAAAAGCCTGGGCCGATGTATATTCCGACTTATCATCAGAATCGGCCAGACGGTAAGTGTCATCGCCGGTGTCCCGCCACCGCTTCTCCATTGCGTAGATGGCTGCCCGCGCATGGCCAGGCGATTCTATTTCAGGAATCACCTTCACCCCACGAGCCTCGGCATATCTAAGCAAGTCGATGAAGTCCTCCCGCGTTAAATAACCGTTGGCGGTTCCGCCCAACGCAGCCGGATCGCCGTTGCCGGTAAATATCTGCGGGAGAAATTCGCTGCTGTCGAGGGTATAGCCGCGGTGACCACCAAGTTTTGTCAACTCAGGCAGGCCGGGAATTTCAAGCCTCCATGCCTCGTCGTCAGTTATATGGAAATGAAGGTGATTGAGTCCGTAGCGGTCCATCAAGTCTATGACACGGCGCATTTCATCGGGCGTCTGGTAGTTGCGGGCAATGTCAATCATCAATCCACGATAGGGAAAGTCGGGCCAGTCCTCAATCACCGCTGCCGGCACAGGCTTGTCGGACAGAAGCACACGCGACAGACGCTCGGCAGCGAGGTCGGGATTGTTGGTCTCTACGGTCACTTTCGAGCTCCGCACCGTTGCGCGGAACCAGTCGGGCGTGGGATTGTCGGTCTTTACAAATTCCAGTTCATAGCTGGTTGGTGGAATGTCAAAACCAAGTTTCTCAACCTTTTTCAACGATGGCACGATGTCGTAGTGGTCGAGAGCCACGGCCCCGCGCGAGGCGTTCTTATCAAAAATAATGTCGCCGTAGGGCATGCGGTCGCTTTTCGCGGTTGAGTAGAGCGACGGCGAGGCCGTAATGTCAGCCTTGACCAATTCGACTGGAGCGGTCGTACCGTCGGCTTTCACGACATGAACACCGTCAGGACCATAGCATATGTTCTGCAACGCGCCGCGGGTTGTGATGTCAACTGTGACAGGCTGACCGGCAGCCGACGCGAAACGTGGCGATGCCACGGCATAATATCCCGGCACAATCTCCACAAGCGTGTCGGCAGGATTAACCGGCTGCATCTTTCTTGCAAACTGATTGAAGGCGAGGCGGGCGAAATCAGTATCGCCTTTCACCACAAATCTCTGAGTATATGAATTGTTTCCGGCCGAATCAGTCACGTTGCCGAGGGTTGACCATTCCACAACCGTATTGGCCGCAGCTGTGCAACCGGTCGCCAGCGCCAGAATCAACGCTGTTGTTTTAGATAATTTCATGGTTTACAAGGGTTAGTTTGGCACAAAGTTATAAAAATTCCATCAATATTTGCCATAGTCCGCCATTTTAAGTTTTATATACAAGTTTTGTGCAATGTGTCAATAATTGTTAACCGCACGTCGTTTTGCACCACCCTTTGTTATATTTTTAAGGTCAAACAGCTTACCTTTGCACTAATTTTTTGCTGACACGCGAACATTTTAGACCCTATTTATGGCTAATATACTGACAAACTTGGCTGCTGAACGACGTCGCATTTCGCCCGACAAAACCGCATACCGCTTCCGCACGGCCCCCGGCCAATGGAGCGAACGCCGGTGGGCCGACTTCTCGGCTGACATCGACCACGCAGCCTACGCCCTTGAGACCCTGGGCCTAAAACCATCTGAGATGATTGCCGTTTTCTCGGCCAATTGCCCCCAGATGCTCATCACCGACTTTGCCGCTTACCGCAACCGGGCAGTTCCCGTGGCCCTCTATGCCACCAGCAGCCCAGAACAGGTTGAATATATCATAAACGACTCGGGTGCCCGCATCGCTTTCGCGGGCGACCGTAAGCAATACGACACCCTTCATTCACTTGTGGGTAAATGTCCCACCCTTGAACGTGTCATCGTGTATGGCGACGATGTGGAAATTCCCGCCTCCGACAAGTCATCCATGACATTCGCCTCTCTCCTCGCCCTGGGGGCTGCCGCATCCGAGATGTGCCGTCAGGAAGTGGACCGACGTACAGCCGAGGCTGCCGACACGGACCTCGCCACCCTCATCTACACCTCCGGCACAACCGGCGAACCCAAAGGCGCCATGTTGCCCCACAGCTGCTTCAACGCCTGCCTGAAAATCCACCGTGACTATCTCACGATGCTTTCCGAGGCCGACCGCTCGCTTTCATTCCTGCCCCTGAGCCATATATTTGAGAAGGCGTGGACCTATTTCTGCCTTTACCGCGGTATTTTGGTCGACATCAATCCCAACCCGAAGGAAATCCAGGATGCAATCAAGGAAGTGCGTCCCACGGTGATGTGCAGCGTCCCCCGCTTCTGGGAGAAAGCCTATGCTGCCATACAGGACAAGATGTCCCGCGCATCGGGATTCCGCAAAAAGATGATATTGAAAGCCCTGCGCGTCGGCGCGGAACGCAACCTGCGCTACAAACGACTCGGCAAACGTGCCCCGATGCTGCTTGAACTGCAATACAGATTCTTCGACAGCAAGGTACTCAGCACCATACGCCGCGCCATGGGTGTCGAGAACGGCAACATATTCCCCACCGCCGGCGCTCCGCTCTCGGCCAACATCGTCGAGTTCTTCCTGTCGATTGGTGTAAATATCGTCATAGGCTACGGTCTGAGCGAGACCACGGCCACCGTGTCTTGCTATCCCGAGGTCGATTACCAGGTAGGAACCGTGGGCACACCCATTCCCCACGTGAAAGTTCGCATCGGCGAACAGAACGAGATTCAGGTGAGCGGTCCCACCGTGATGAGCGGCTATTACAACCGCCCCGAGGACACCGCCAAAGCCTTCACTCCCGACGGATGGTTCCGCACCGGCGATGCCGGCTACATCGACTCGGAAGGAGCCATCGTGTTGACCGAGCGCATCAAGGATCTTTTCAAGACCTCAAACGGCAAATACATAGCTCCGCAAGCCATCGAGAGCCGCCTCGGCGAAGACCGCTATATAGAGCAGGTGGCCGTCATCGGCGACAACCGCAAATATGTCTCCGCCATAATCATACCGGCATTCGAAGCCCTGAAAGAATATGCCCGACGCCATCAAATTTCATTCCGCAGTGTTGAAGACTTGGTGAACAACAGCGAAATCCGCAAGTTCTTCGCCGAACGCATCGAGCGCCTGCAGCGAGGATTGGCCGGCTTTGAGAAAATCAAGCGCTTTACCCTGCTGCCCCGCGAATTCACAATTGAAAACGGAGAACTCACCAACACCCTCAAGCTCCGCCGCCCGGTCATCAACAACCACTACGCCCAGGTAATCGAGGCGATGTATTGCTGATTGACAATCAAAGACATATTGTCTGCGGAAGAAGGGTCACATGCGGATGGACGATGGCGAAAACCATCATGGCGACCGCCTCAGGCGTGCCACCGACCAAAACGATTCCATCGCACTCAACCTCACCGTCCGTTATAAATACATACTGCCTGGCGCCTGAAAACGCCGGGCAGTTTTCCTTATCTGTCCCGGTGAAACATATCACGGTGTCCACTCCTTCTCCACGCGCTGAAAGGTCCGCGGCCATCGCATCTGCACCGGTGGGATAGAAGCGTCCGCCACATTCCTGCGCCATCGCTGTGCCGGTCTTTGAATCCGGGCATGTGAACGCAACCCGGTTGCCGCTCTCAACCAACATCCTGATTACAGCCCGTGAACGCCCGTCGCCCGCGCCAACAACAGCAACGCCCTGTGCGGGATATTTCACCGATGCCACTCCGCTGCGGCGTCCCGGACGCGCCTTTGAACCGGCCAGGCGCCCGCGGGCATAGTCTTCCATTCTTTTTTCCAGATAATTGTCTGCCATTTTGTTTATTTTGCACGTTGGTGATATGCCATGATGGCCTTTGCGAGGCTTATCATGCCGAATGAATATTTTTCGCGCAGCGTTTTGCCCTCGGGGTCGGATGCCAGGGTGCGTGCAATGTCTTCGTATTCGGTGCGGGATATATAGTTGCCGAAGGTCGTGACCATATCTTCATCAATGAGCTGCGCGATATGCGAGCGCACGGTTTCCACCGAGATGCCCTTTATTTCGGCGATTTCCCCGAGACCGACACCAGCATTATGCAGGATGAGGGTTTCCTTTACAGACGTGCCTTGCGGCATCGAGGCGCTCATGCCTTCAAACTTGCGGATGGCGCTTATGAAACGCTTGCCGTAGCGCACGCCCTTGCGCTCACCTACACCGCTCACCTTCATGAATTCCTCCATGCTCGACGGCCTTTTCTGGGCCATGTCGAGCAGCGACGCATCGCTGAACACCACATAAGCCGGCACCTGGGCCTTGGCGGCGACGGCCTTGCGCACAGCCTTGAGCTGCTCGAAAAGCTGCTGAACGGGATCAACCGGCGTCGGCGGCTCCTTGGGCACCTGCTTGCGGGGAGTGTGGGTGTATGGCGTAAAGGTCGACAGCTCCACCTTTATCTCGCCTCGGATAGCACGCATGCCGTATGGTGTGACTTTAAGGTGGTTCGCCTCATCAAATGCGATTTCAAACAGGCCGAGCTGAATCATCTGCCCTATATATGCCGTCCATGCAGGCGCAGGAAGGTCGTGACCTGCTCCAAATGTCTTTATACGGTCGAAGCCCTTCTGCCGTATTTCCGCGCGCACCGAGCCGCGCAGAATATCCGTCAACGTCATTATACCTACTTCCTGGCCCGTGCGGATTATCGCACTGCCGGCTTTCTGCGCCAGCACCGTGCCGTCGAATCTTGAAGGCGGGTCAAGACATACGTCGCAGTTACCGCAGTCACACTCGGCCGTCTCACCGAAATAACTCAACAGTATACGGCGGCGGCAGATGGTCGACTCGGCGTATTTCTGCATCAGGTCGAGTTTCTCCGTGGCCACCAGCGGGCGCCCGGATTCCTCTATGAAATGGCGCCTCATGATTATGTCCTGGTATGAATAGAACAGCACAGTCTCGGCGGGAAGTCCATCGCGGCCGGCGCGGCCTATTTCCTGATAGTAGCTCTCAATATTACCGGGCAGATTGTTGTGCACCACCCAACGGATGTTGCTCTTGTCTATGCCCATGCCAAAAGCGATTGTCGCGCACACAACCTGCACGTCGCCGTTGGTGAACGAACGCTGGGCCCTCGCACGCTCATCGGCACTCAGTCCGGCGTGATAGACAACCGAGCGGAACCCCTGGGCACACAGAGTGGCGTGCATGTCCTCGGCTCCCTTGCGCGACAGCGCGTAGACTATGCCCGAGTCATTGGGATAGCGCCGTATCATCTGGGCCACGGTTGCGACCCTCTGTTTCTTTGACGCACCCTGCACCACCCGCAGCGAGAGGTTGGGGCGGCTGAACGACCCTACCCACCGCAGGGGATTCTCCATGCCGAGCTGGGTGATGATGTCGTCGCGGGTAAGGCGGTCGGCCGTGGCGGTCAATGCCATAACCGGCACAGACGGAAACCGCTGTTTAAGCACCGACAGTTGGGTATATACAGGCCTGAAATCGTGGCCCCATTGGGATATGCAGTGAGCCTCGTCGATGGCAAACAAGCTTACGGGAAGATGGCTCACCCACGTGTCGAGGTCGGCCAGCAGGCGCTCGGGCGACACATACAGCAGCTTGATTCTCCCCCGATAGGCGGCTTCTATTATCTCGCGGTTGGCAGTCTCGTCGCGGTTGGAGTGGATGGCGGCGGCAGGTATTCCGTTTGCCACAAGCGCCGATGTCTGGTCTTCCATAAGGGCGATGAGCGGCGAAACCACAACGGCGCACCCCTCTTTCATCATGGCCGGCAGCTGGTAGCACAGCGACTTGCCGCCGCCAGTCGGCATCAGCACCACGACGTCATTTCCCGCCGCGACAGCCTCGATAATCTCAAACTGCCCCGGCCGGAAAGCCTGATAACCATAAAATTTCTTCAACAGCGCCAAAGCCTCACGGCGCAAGTCTGACGTGCAATTCATAGTACAAAGATACCCTTTTTCTGCATATTCACGAAATTTTTCGTAATTTTGCACCTCTAATTACCTGCAACAATGTCTTTGACAATATCCCGACACAAAACGTCGCGCGGCGAAGTGACCATAGCGACCATAACCAACGCATCAGGCGCCTCTGTGGTGCTCTCAAACATCGGAGCCGGCATACTGGCAATCAACGTCCCCGACGCCGACGGCAACCTGCGCGACGTCGTGCTCGGATATGACGACATCGAGTCATACTTCGGCGACGGCCCATGCATGGGCAAGACTCCGGGCCGCTATGCCAACCGCATTGCCCGCGGACGCTTTTCCCTTGAAGGACGCGAATATCGCCTCGACTGCAATTGCGGCCCCAACCACCTGCACGGCGGAAACGGCGGCTTCCACAACCTCATCTGGGATGCCGAGCGTGTCAACGACAGTTCCATGCGCTTCACGCTCCGTTCGGGAGACGGCGACGAAGGCTATCCCGGCAACCTGCATGCCGAAGCGACATACGAATGGACTGACGGCAACGAGCTGCTAATCGGCTACCGCGCCACCGCCGACGCCCCCACCCCGGTCAACCTTACCAACCACACCTATTTCAATCTTCACGGAACTGACCGTGGTTCGGGTCGTGACCACATATTGCGTCTGGCAGCCTCGCGCTGGATTCCGACCGACGATTCACTCGCGCCAACAGGCGAAATGGCACCTGTCGAAGGTACGCCGATGGACTTCACGTCGCCCAAGCGCGTGGGGCGCGACATCGACGCCGATTTCGAGGCGCTGCGCTTCGGAAAAGGATATGACCACTGCTGGGTGTTCGACAATCCCGACCCCGACTCAGTCGCCGCACGGCTCGAAAGCCCCCTCAGCAGAATCGCCGTCGAGATTTCGACCGACCAACCTGGCGCGCAGGTATATACGGGCAACTGGCTCACAGGCTCTCCCCTCGGAAAAGGCGGCCGCGAACTGCACGACTACGATGCCGTTGCCATAGAGTGCCAGGGACTGCCCGATGCCCCCAATCAACCGAATTTCCCCGACCAGATAGTGCGTCCCGGACAAATCTACCGCCGCACTATAAAATTTAAGTTTATAATATGTCAGTAAAACCCACCCTTTTCGTTCTCGCTGCCGGCATGGGCAGCCGCTACGGAGGCCTCAAGCAGCTTGACGGCCTCGGCCCCCACGGCGAAACAATAATGGACTATTCAATCTACGACGCCCTCCGCGCCGGATTCGGCAAGGTCGTGTTTGTCATCCGCAAGGACTTTGAGAAAGATTTCCGCGAGAAAATCCTCTCGAAATATGAAGGCCACATTCCTGTTGAAGTCGTTTTCCAAGGGCTTGACAAGCTGCCCGAGGGTTATAGCGTACATCCCGACCGCGTAAAGCCCTGGGGCACCAACCATGCCGTACTGATGGGCGCCGACGTAATCAACGAACCTTTCGCCGTAATCAACGCCGACGACTATTACGGCACCGATGCCTTCCGCGTAATCGCCGAAGAACTTGCCCGTCCCCGCGACCGCAAGGGAGATTATTGCATGGTTGGATTCCGCGTTGCCAACACCATGACCGAGAACGGTTCGGTGTCGCGCGGCGTATGCACCGTAAAAGACGGACACCTCGCCGACGTGGTTGAACGCACCAAAATTTATTTCGACGCAAACCACGACGTCGCTTTTGAAGAGGACGGAGCCGAACACCGGCTCGCTCCCGAAACGCCCGTGTCGATGAACTTCTGGGGATTCACACCCGACTATTTCGACTACTCAAAGCGCGAGTTCTGCAAGTTCCTCGACGCCAATCCCGACCCGCTCAAAGGTGAATACTACATTCCCTCGGCTGTCAACGCCCTCATCCACAACGGCGAAGCCACGGTGAAAGTGCTCGACACGACCTCGTCGTGGTTCGGCGTAACCTATGCCGACGACCGCCAGGGTGTCGTTGACCAGCTCGCCCGCCTCCACGCCGACGGCGTCTATCCCGACAAGCTCTTCTAAAAAGGCTTGCACATTTGAAAATTACAACGTAAATTTGCAGATGAATCTGGCTTCAAGGCTGTAGAGACAGCCCCGGTCAGGTTCATCTGACTTTGTTAGACGGATGCAAACCGTCGAAAAGGTGTCATAGAATTTTATCTTACGTATTCAAACTTGGCCGTCTGAAACTCAGCAAGGATAGAATCAACAATGACACCTGCATCGTTGGCTGTACTCGCCCTTCACGGGCATGGTATATGCGAATGGTGTGGGGCTGTCATCTCTTCCTGCTGAGTAGGTAAGCCAAGACCTGAATACGGGATAAGATTTCACTGCAATCCTCACACCTTTTTTTATTCATGCTCACCAACGGCGGGAAAGGAGGATTGGCCCGTAAGAAACGGATGTATCCCTCGCTATTGAAATTTTTGCTTTGCCTGATGTCTGCGGCTTTACTGGCGGCGGCTTCCCTGGCCGATACGGACGATTCGCTCGCGCCAGCCATGACCCTCTCGGGAATTATGGTGTTCGCAGCCGGACGCCTCCCTGATTTTGCCGTACAACATTTAGAGAAGTACGTCATGCTGTTGTTATGGAGCGTGATTACGTTCCTGAGCCTGCGCCATTTCGGCGTTCTCCCGGCGATAATATCGTTCACGGCGATGCTCAGCTATGTAAAGTTGATGTTTGAAAGTCCATCGGCCCACACACGCCACAGCGTGCTGCTGACCGTTCTCGGCGCCGGATTCATCATCGCAGGGCTCCTGTCGGGCATATCTCCCCGTGTGTCACGCGCCTTGCTGCTTCTTGCCCTGGCAATTGACGCGATTTTACTCCTATCCCCAACCGAACAAACCGATAAACACATATAAAACAATGAAATACGCAATACTGGCCGGCGGTCATGGTTCCCGCTTCACGAAAGAAGGCGTCGCCACACCGAAACCAATGGTTGAAATAATGGGCCAGCCCATGATTGGACGCCTTATCTCCATCCTTGCCGAATGTGGCGCAGAAACGGTTAATGTCGCTGCAAATCCGAGGATGGAAGGATTCATCCCTTACCTTGAAAGCCTCAGGGAAAAATATCCCTGTCTGTCAATACGTCCGATTATCACTGAAAACTCCTACGAAAGCCTATGCTGCGCAGCCGACGGTATCGAAGGCGAATTCGTGGCCATGACTGTCGATGCAATTTTTCCTATTGAAGAATTCCGCGACTATGTAAGCCGGGTGAACGCTATGGGAAAGGACGAGGTGCTGATGGGCCTGACACGCTATATAGACGATGAAAGCCCCCTCTATGCCCGCATAGGTCCCGACGGCGACATCATCGACTACCGATACGGCGGCGAACCTTTTGCCGAGGGTGCGATTGTGTCGGCAGGACTCTACGGCCTGTCGTCCCACGCCATGCAGGCCGTAAGGGAATCAGGCCACTACCCTGAATCGCTCAGCGACTTCCAACGCACCCTTGCCACGATGACGCCAATCCAGGTAAAGCCTTTTGAGTTCTCGTGCGCCTTCGACGTAGACAACCTCCACGACCTTTCGTCGGCCAACAGCTTCCTGACCGAAATGTCAAAATAACTCTCCACTGCCATGTTTGAAAAAATCAAGGAGGAATATCGCTCCACACTGAAATCGTCTGATACCGAAGAACATATCGACCTCGCCTTTTACCGGCCGCTTGGCTATGCCTGGGCCTGCCTTTTCCGCCGTCTCGGCGTACATCCCAATGCCGTAACCATAGCATCGATATTTCTCGGAATCGGCGCGGCGTTTTGCTTCTACCCCGCCGACATTTACATAAACCTCATTGGCATCGGGCTGCTCATATGGGCAAATACCTATGACAGCGCCGATGGTCAGCTCGCCCGCCTTACAAAGCAATATTCCCCGCTGGGCCGCATCCTCGACGGCGCCGCCGGCGACGTGTGGTTCGTGTCAATCTACATTGCGATATGCCTCAGGGCTGTGCGCGACACCGAATTTTTCACAATCCATCCGGCCCTGGTGTGGATTCTCGCCGCCGTGGCCGGGCTGTGCCACGCCCGTCAGGCCGCCCTTGCCGACTATTACCGCCAGGCGCATCTTTTCTTCCTCAAGGGCAGTGGGGGCAGCGAAATTGATTCGTCCGAACCAATACGCGAAAAGCTCAACAACCTGATGGCTTCGCGCAAGTATGCGCAGGCCCTCCCCGCGATGGTATATCTTGGCTACACCACCGCCCAGGAACGGCAGACGCCTGAGTTCCAACGGCTGAAAACAGCCGTAAAAGGCATGGACACGGACAGCAACGCCTTCCATAGGCTCCGCGAGGATTTCCTCCGCCACAGCCGCCCCCTGTGCAAATGGGAAAATTTCATGACATTCAACTGGCGCAGCATCTGCCTGTTCGGATGTATAATCGCCGGTTTTCCCTGGGTATATTTCATCATTGAGATAACTGTGTTCAACATCGTGCTGCTCTATACCCGCATTACACACGAAAAAGCCTGCAAGGCACTCTGCGCAACTTATTGCGGCCAGGAAAACGGCAGTTCAAAAATACGGTTTGCCCGATAAGTGGGAATTTTTTCCTACCTTTGCATCTCAAAATGGCAAAAGCACCTCTCACGAAAGACCTTGTCGATGACGCATCGCTATGGCGGCTGTCGCTGCTCATTGGCGACGGTTCTGTCGACGTGCTCGCCCACAAAATCGTGGGCGACGCCCCCATCGTGAGCGCGAGGTTGCCGTTCGACCCCGCTGCATCCTCAACGGCAGCCGCGGTCGAGGAGGTGATATATGCAAATCCTCTGTTATTGGCTCCGTTCGGAAAAACCGACATAGTCGTGCGCACACGGCGTTTCTTCATTCTGCCGCCCGAAGTCGCCGGCGACCCAGATGCCGTTGAATCGCTATGCGAGATTTTCCCTCCCGGCGACGGCCAGTTCACGCCCTGCGTTTCGGCACTAGACAGCCGCAACGCTGTGGTGTTTCTCCTTGACAAGGGCGTGGCCAATTTCCTGGCCCGCACCTACGACAGCTCGGCGCCACGCCACGTACTTTCGGCTCTCGGACAGTATTTCACCCACAAAAGCCGTCTGGGAAATTCATCAAAGATGTATGTAAATCTCGACGGCGCGTCGCTCGACATCCTCGTCTATGACAACATCGGCCTCGTGGCGGCCAACACCATCGAGGCCCCGACAGCTGAAAACGCGGCTTACTTCATCCTCGCCATCGGACGCACCGCCGGGCTCGACCCGCAGACCTCCGAACTGATGATTGCCGGCGACTCAGACCGCCGCTCATCACTCACCCCTATGCTGCGCCGTTTCATCAATTATGTGATGCCAGCCATTTTCCCGTCGGCCGCCTATCATGGCGACCCTAACGCGCTAAAAGCGTCATTTCCACTCGTAATCTTACCCTTATGCGAATAATCCGAGGCAAATACGGCCGCCGACGCTTTGACGTGCCGACAAACATAACGGCCCGTCCCACCACCGATTTCGCCCGCGAGAACATCTTCAACGTAATCGAGAACCTCGTCGACCTTGAGGGCCTGACCGCTCTTGACCTTTTCGCCGGCACAGGCGCTGTGTCAATCGAATTCCTCTCGCGCGAATGTGCCCGCGTGACAGCCATCGAGAAAGCCAACACCCAATACAATTTCATCCGCAAGGTTATCCAACAGCTCGGCGACAACAACATCACCCTCATCAAGGGCGATGCCCTGCGCTACCTCGCCTCGGCGACCGAGGCCTTCGACATCGTCTTCGCCGATCCTCCCTACGACATGCCGGGCTTTGCCGAAATTCCCAGCAAAATCCTGTCGAGCGGCGCCGTAAAGCCTGGCACGCTCGTGATTGTGGAGCACAACAAGACCCACGATTTCAGCAGCTTGCCTGGATTCATCGACCACCGCACCTACGGCTCGGTCAACTTCTCCCTGTTCAGGGTGGAATGAGAGCTTTCGGCAACTTTTCGCTTGTTATTCCGTTCAAATGTCGTAACTTTGCACAAATTTAACGGAATATTGAAATGAACATTGCAATTGTCGGGGCCGGCGGAGCTGTCGGCCGTGAAATCTTGAAAGTACTCGAGGGGGGTGCCCTCCCCGTCGACAATCTGCGACTCTTCGGCTCGGCCCGCAGCGCCGGCTCGAAAATGAATTTCCGAGGCAGGGAAATAGAAGTCGAAGAACTTACACGCCAAAGCGATTTTAACGGCGTTGACTATGCTCTGGTATCGGCCGGAGCCTCGGTGTCGCGCGACTTCGCCGACGTAATCACCGCCCACGGCACCATTATGATTGACAATTCGAGCGCGTTCCGCATGGACGACGACGTGCCCCTTGTCGTGCCTGAAATCAACGGCGACGACGCCCTTGATGCCCCGCGTCGCATAATCGCCAATCCCAACTGCACCACCATACAGATGCTCGTAGCCCTCAACCCCATCAACCGCATTTCGCCGGTGAAACGGGTGCATGTGGCCACATATCAGGCCGCGAGCGGCGCCGGAGCGGCCGCCATGGACGAGCTTGAACAGCAACACCGCGACATCGCCGCCAGACGCGAACCCAAGGTGGAACGTTTCGCCCACCAGCTCGCCTTCAACGTCATTCCCCACATCGACGTGTTCACCGACAACGGCTACACCCGCGAGGAAATGAAAATGTTCAACGAGACCCGCAAGATAATGCACTCGCCCTCAATCGAGGTCAGCGCCACCTGCGTCCGCGTTCCCGTGATGCGCGCCCACAGCGAGGCAATCTGGGTTGAAACCGAGCGCCCCGTCAGTGTCGAGGAAGCCCGCGAGGCTTTCCGTACCGCTCCCGGCGTCACCCTCATCGACAATCCCGGGCGCCTCGAATATCCCATGCCGCTGCATCTGGCCGGTGAATATCCCGTCTACGTAGGCCGCGTGCGCCGCGACCTCGCCGGCCCCGGGCTTTCGTTCTGGACCGTCAGCGACCAGCTGCTCAAAGGCGCCGCCCTCAATGCCGTGCAGATTCTTGAATGGATTCACAACGCGCGAAACTCACAGATGGATTGACCCCTTGACAATATCTTAGCCCATGCTCCCGGCCGCGCTTGTAACCCAGCCCATCCCGATATTCTTTATCGTGCTGGTGATTATTTTGCTCGCGCCGCTGCTGCTCAACCGGCTCAAGATTCCCCATATCATCGGCATGATTGTTGCCGGGGTGGTCATAGGCCCCCACGGCTTCGACGTGCTTCAGGACGATTCAAGTTTCGCCATCTTCGGCCAGGTGGGACTGCTCTACCTCATGTTCCTCGCCGGCCTGGAAATCGACATGTTCCACCTGAGGCTCAACCTCAGGCGCGGACTGCTGTTCGGCGTGCTCACCCTCGCCATCCCGCTTGTCTTAGGGGTGATAACCAGCGTGACGGTGCTGAGGCTCGACCTCACCACCTCGCTGCTGCTCGGGGCCATGTATGCCGCCCACACCCTGATTTCCTACCCCGTTGCCGCCCGCTTCGGCATCACCAAGACCCCAGCCGTCCTCATCGCCATCGTCGGGACCATAATCGCTGTGGTTGGCTCGCTGCTCGTACTCGCCACCGCCGTCAGCATCCGCCGCGAGGGCTCGTTTAACCCCATGGCCGTGGGCTGGCTGCTGGTCGGCATGGCCGTATGGACCGCGGCCATACTGTACCTCTATCCGCGCATCACAAGGTGGTTTTTCAAACGCTACTCCGACCGCGTCACCCAATATGTCTTCGTGCTGGCCATGGTGTTCCTGGCGGCATGGACGGCCCAGCTCATCGGGCTTGAAGGCGTGCTCGGCGCTTTTGTGGCCGGACTTGTGCTCAACCGCTTCGTTCCCATGGGCTCGCCCCTCATGACCTCAATTGAGTTTGTCGGCAACGCCCTGTTCATCCCCTACTTCCTCATCAGCGTCGGCATGATGATAAACGTGCGCGTGGCCCTGAATCCCGACACCCTTGCCGTGGCCGCCCTAATGCTCGCCGTGGCCCTCGTTTCCAAATGGCTGCCAGCCTTCATTGCCCAGAAGGCTAACCGCCTGTCGTCGCCCAGCCGCAACGTCATGTTCGGCCTCACGGCCGCGCATACCGCCGTGGCCCTTGCCGTCGTCACCCTCGGCTTCCAGCTCGGCATGCTCTCGGGCGTGATGCTCAACGCCACCATCCTCGTAATCCTCGTCACCTGTGCCGTCGCCCCGATAATCACGGCCTCGGGCGCGGCCAAGCTGAAAATAAGCATGCTCGACCGCGACGAGATGATTCGCCACACCCGCACCAACAACACCCTCATCGCTGTCGCAAACCCGCTCACAGCCCCCTCAATCGTCGAGCTCGGCATGCTCATGCGCAACGACCGCGGCATCCACAACTTCTATGCCATCCACGTGCGCAACGAGAACACGCGCGCCGCGAAGGCCCTGTCGTCGGCGTCGCTCGACACGGCACAGACAGCCGCCGCAGCCGCCGACGTGAAGCTGACCAAAATCGAACGATACGACCTCAACACCGTCACAGGCATCCTCAACGCCATCTCCGAGCGCGACATAACCGAGGTGGTGCTCGGCATGCACCGGCGCGCCACGGTCATCGACTCGTTCTTCGGCCTCAAAGTCGAGCAACTGCTGCGCGCCACCAACCGCATGGTCATAATCTCACGCTGCTACATCCCCCTCAACACCGTCACACGCATCGTCGTTGCCGTGCCGCGCGGCGCCCAGTACGAGACCGGATTCAGCCGTTGGGTTCGCGCCATCGCACGCCTCACACGCCAGCTCGGCTGCCGCGTGATATTCTGCTGCCACGCCGACGTCCAGCCACTTATCCGAGGCGTGCTGTATCAGGAGAACTACGGCGTGCGCTGCGAATTCCGCACCATCGAATCGCTCGACGAAATGATACTTATGACAGGCAGGATTCTCGACGACGACCTGTTCATCGTCATCAGCGCCCGCGCCCACTCGGTGTCGCACACCGACGAGGTCACCGAAATGCCCTCGCTACTCCAGCGCAACTTCTCGCGCAATAACATCATCGTCATCTACCCCGAGCAATTCGGCGAAGCCCCTGCCCTCACATCCTTCTCCGACCCCCTCGCCTCCGACCTCTCCACCACCCCCACCGGCTGGCTCACAAAGCTGTGGAAACGGGTGGGGAAGTGAAAAAAGGCTGATTAAATGAGCCATGAATATGCAGCCATTCCATAATCGCCGCAACAATAGGGCCAAATGGCATAATTATTGCCACGGCCTATACTTCATAACGATTTGCACACTCGACAAAAAACATTTTTTCGGGCAAATCAACAATGGCATGATTACATATCATCCTATTGGCAAAATTGCCGTAAGCAACATAACCAATCTACCAGCGCATGTTAAGGACGTGGAAGTTGTGAACTATATAGTAATGCCTAATCATATCCATCTTATATTGCATATATCTTCCTCAGCCACCTCCGAGCCAAAAGGCTGTTTAAAACCATCTAACCACTCCGTAAACGAGGTTGACTTCCATTACAACTCTCGCCTCTCCATTACCGTAAGGTCATTGAAATCCGCTATCACCAAAGAGGCAAGAAACGTTTGCAGCGATTTCAAGTGGCAACGGGGCTATCATGACCATATCATCCGCGACCAAAGGGCATTTGACAACATCATGGCATACGTAGATAACAATGTCGCTCTATGGCACAACGACTGCCTAAGATAACCCCAGGACAGTAGGGGCGCAGCATGCTGCGCCCGCGCCAACGACACATTTATTTGTTATATATTCAATTTGTTATATATTCCGGTGGTTTACCCATCCGGGCGGTTTCCATCCGGGCGCGGGCGCAGCATGCTGCGCCCCTACTGTTTTAAAATAAAAAACGGACGCCGGGGGCGTCCGTTTTTGGTATGGGGGGATGTTAATTACTTAACGACTTTGACGGTCTTGCTGCCCTGGCGAGCGATGAAGAGGCCGTTTTCGGGGTTAGCTACGCGTACACCCTGGAGGTTGAAGTATTCAACGGGAGCGTTTGCGTCGATTTCTACGCCTTCAACGCCGTTGCTCTTGGGGATGAAGTAAAGTTCAGCTTCCTGAGCGAGACCGTTCGAAAGGACGAGCTTAACAGTGCCTTCAAAAGGTTCAGTGAAGAACATGTTGTTACCCTTGTCAAACTGGCAGAAGTTAACTTCGCCGTCAGCCACGATAGCACCACCCACGGTGTAGCTGATGTTCGACCAAGAGCCGTCGGCAGAAACCTTGAACTCTACGTTGGGGTCGATAACCTTGTCACCGCCGAGTTCAATGGTGTAGGTTTCGTAATCTTCGGTTTCCATTTTCCATTCGGGAAGCCATGCCCAGTCAGACATAGCACCGATGAGGCAGGCGTCAACACCTGTTACGAGATCGGAAGAAGTGGTGAGGGTCATGGTGGTGTAGTCGGCAGAAACCTCGATAGTCCATGTGCCGGGGGTAGGAGTGGTGGGAGGAAGAACAACGTTTTCACCCCAGGGACGAAGTTCGAGAGGCTTACCTACCTGGCTGGCATCGAGAACTACTGCACCTTCCTCAAGGTCTTCGGGAGCAGGAGCGAGAGCGCCTTCGTTAAACTGTGCCCATGCATCCATGGGATTGCCGTCTGCATCGAGCTTGCCGTCTTCATAGACTGCGGTAGACACCTTGAACATGCCAACTTCAAGAGTGATGGCCCAGTTGCCAGCGGCATTCTTTTCAAGTGCTACGGGGGTGTCGGGAGTCCAGGTACCACCTTCGCCACCAAAGTCACCGACGATGTATACCTGAGCGTTCATTGACACAGCTGCGAGAGCGGCAGCTGCAAAAGCGTAAAATTTTTTCATGCTTCGATTGTTAAGTTAGTGAAAGTTATTAAGGTTTTGTTTTGATATAATCTTGCTATATACAAAAGGCGTGTTTTTCAAAAGCCTTTCACGCCACAAAATTACCAATATTTTTTTAAACTGCAACTCTTTTTCAAATAAAATTTTAAAAAAAATGCCGGTCTCAATAATGAGGCCGGCATTTTCAACTCAGTTTGATAATTCCTTAATTATTTCTTTGTAATCTTAAGCTTATTGGGCTGCTTGGTGAAGTCAAGCTCAATATCATACGTGCCGTCCTCGTCAAGCATGAGGTTAGCACCGTTCTGCACGAGGTCATCAGCCTGACCACCATAGCTGATTGTCCAGCTGTGATCCACGCAGAACTTATACTCGCCTGCGGTAAGCTTCACTCCGTTAGCGGTCCACTTCTGGAAGCGGGCGTTCGGAGTCAAGTCAACTGCGGTTTCGAGGTTCCATTCATTAAATGCTCCAATTACGCTGATCTGCTTGATAGGTGTCGCGCTGTACTCCATTGTGCCAAGATTTACCTTGATGTAGTAGAGGCCATTCTCGGCAGTCATATTTGTTCCTTCGCCATTGGCAACCTGAACAAGTGAACCTTTGAGGACACCCTGCTCGCTGACTGTCTGTTCCCCGTCAAGCATGAAGCTGATGCCTTTCTTGGTGCTCTGAGCGGAGATATACCAGTCGTTGTAGAGACGGAGTGTACCATCGTAGGTGACATAATCCGTTGTAAAGAGCTTCAAAGCACTCTTCACAGAAGTACCAGTGGCAGAACCGGGAACCCAAAGTTGCTCAAATGCGAGGGTTACCTTGTATGTCATGTTCACAACATCAATGGTGATGAGGTAAGGCGAGTTGTTGTTGATCTCGCCGGCCACAGCGCCTTCGCCCTCAACGAGAGCGCCAGAAGCAGCTGTTGCGGTTTCAACACCAATGAGACCTTCCTGACTCTGGATGTTGGCGGTGGGTATTACCATCCACTGGAAACCCGCTTCGAGGACGTCTACCTGAACGGTGAAGAGACCGTCGTCATAGACACTGCCTTCAACAGCCTTGGTCATATCCATATAAGCCCAGTCGGCACCGGCTGCCTTATATTTGAGCGAGTAGGCGGTTGATAGGATGCGGTCGGGGGTAAAGGGAACGAAGTCGTAAGTGTACTCGGCATAGAGTTTGTCCTTGCCACCGAGACGCATGGTCGAGAGATCGCTCACCGCATAAGCAGCCCAGCGGGTGTAGAGGGTAATCTGGGCAGGATCCTTGGTGAAGTTATCGTAGATAGCCGAGTTAATGGTCGAAGCGGCAACAGAGGCAACGCTATCCTCTTCATTGAACTCAGCTGGAACATCGATGGTCACGCTCTTGGCGAAATCCTCAGTGGTCGACATGTCAACCTTGAATACGAGGTCATAGTCAGCGGGGAAATCAGTAAGCTCGGTGATATTGGCAAGGACAGCCTTTTCGCCGGCATCAGCGAGAGTCTGGAGATTGATGGCTTTCTCCGCACCATTTTCAACCTGCGAGAGAGCGAGATTGGCGCTGTCAAATATTTCAAGCTGGGGATTTTTTTGACCTTCGGGATTGGGCAGCTCGTCGTCGCAAGCCGTGAATCCGAGGGCAAGTGCAACCCCGCAGAGAAGTGCTAATTTCTTCATATTAATTTGGAAATTATTGATTATTGTTTTTTAGGTCCCGGGATAGCCGGCGCCGGATTGGACCGGCTTTCCCGGGAGATTGGGGTTACCTTAATTATTCGGCCGCTTCGGGTTCGTTGAATACTGGTTCGTTGATTCCGGAAGCGTCGGGCGCGATGGTCACGTCGTACTTGCCAACCTTAATGTAAACCTTGGGTTTGTCAACGAGGCTGACAGCGATAGTCACTTCGGTGGGTTCGGCGAGGTAGATACCCCAGTTGCCGTCACCGTTGACACCGTTGCCGGTCCAGGTCGAGCCGAGGTTTGCACCGTCGGAGAATGCACCGGTGATGTCTTCCACATAGAAGTTGCCTTCTGCCGATGCGATTTCGTATGCGGGCTTGTCCCAACCTACGAGTTCGGTGAAGAAGCGGAACTGGGTGGTGTAATCGACACCGGTTGCGCCTGCGTGAACCTCTTCGGTAGCACGGAGGGTGAAGGTACCGGCATAGATCTTGCAACCGATTTCGGGCTCAATGAGAGCGTAATCACGTTGGTAGATTTCCTTATTGGTCTCATCAGGAGTAGCAAAGCTTACCTCACCTACGTCACCGACAATATAAATCATACCTGCGGTGGGCACGGCATAGCTAAGGGCTACATTATTATAGGTAACAACGTTATTGGAGGCGATGAAGCTGCCGGCAACACCTGCGATTTCGCATGTGGCGCGGAAATACACCTTGAAGCCTTCAACCTGACCGCCATCGGCGATATATTCGTCCCAGGCTTCCTCACTGTCGATGCCGAGGAGCGAGCACATTCCGACTGCGAGGTTGTAGGTGCGGAGCTGCATGACGGCATTGTTGACGTCCTGGTTAGCGAGGGTAACATAGGTGGCGGGGGTAACGACTGCGCCGTCCTCATCCTTCACCTCGTCCTTAAACTCGCCGGTGAGGCTCATCTGGGCATTATAATTGGCCTTGGCAGCGAATCCGTAGTCAGGCTGCGAGCATGTGAGGACGAAGGTCGACTTATCCTCCATGTCTCCGGTTGTTGCGAGGTACTCGTTCTGGAGCGCAGGAGCGTTGACTGTGAACGTAGTGGGCTCCTGGAACACGGGCTTCTCGGTGTCGACACAGCTCGAGACGCCGGCCGCGAGAGCTACCCCGGTCATGAGATATATGAATTTTTTCATTTGGGTGTTCATGAATTGATTAATGAATAGTCAATGCTACCGGTAGAATCAATAGCCGGGGTTCTGGCCGATGGTGGCGATGTACTGGTAGGGGATGGGGAAGAGGGCGCGGTAGGAGTCGATGCCTGTGCCGGTATACTCACCGCCCTTCCATGACCACAGGTAGGTTGAACCGGTATAGAGGTTGAAGCGGATGAGGTCAGAACGACGGTGACCTTCGGCATAGAGTTCGCAAAGACGCTCCTTGAGAATCTCGGAAGCTGTGGGTGCTGCGATGGGGTCGAGACCTACACGCTCACGTACTTTGTTGAAGTAGGTGAAACCGTCGCAGTTGACACCGTGGAGCTGACATTCGGCGAGCATGAGGTATGCGTCGGCAAGGCGGAACAAGGGATAATCCGTGTCAGATACTTGCGAGCCATTGTTATAGCTGAAGTCGGGGTCGTTAAGTGCGGCTGTGTTGTAATAGTCATCTTCGGTGGTGTTGGTGTACTTGATGAGCATATAGCCGCAGGAGTTCTCCTTGTAGGAAGCGAGGTCGGGAATTTCTTCCTGATAGTCGCCTTCGTAGATGAGGCGGCGGGGGTCGCCTTTAAGAGCTTTGGAGAGCTCGGGACGGCAACGGAGGCCCGACCATGGAGTACCGAAGTTGTTCAGTTCTTTCAGCTTGGTTGCAAGCGGGGTGTCATCACCATCAGCTTCCATATACGCACCGATAGTAAGATAGGTGGTACCACCCCATGTCTCAGTGAAGCCGATGCGCTGGGGAACGCCCCAGATGATTTCTCCGTTGCCTACATACTTGTCGTTAGAGGCACAGAAAAGATACTTATACTCGGGAGCGAGCTGAAGACCGGTGCCAACCACTTTCTGAAGGGCATTGGCACATTCCTGCCACATAGCCTTGCCGGTGTAAACTTCGGCGTTGAGATAAAGCTTGGCGAGGAGCATGTAGCCGGCTTCACGTGAAATACGGCCATAAGCCTGCTGAGCTGCGGGGATAAGGTTATCAACATGAGTGGTGAGGTCTTCTACGGTACGTTCGAACATAGTAACGCGATCGCAGGTCTCGGGAGTAGCACCTGTTTCAGAATCCTCTGTCACCCACGGGCCTTTACCAAAGAGGTCGATAAGGCACCAGTTGGCATAACCGCGGAGCACACGTGCCTCGGCGTCCATAGCTGCGATTTCGGTATCGCTGTACCACTGGGGACCATACTGATGGAGGTCGTGGATGAATACCGATGCAACCTTGGCGAGGTGGTTCTCACGCGAGTAAGCAGCATAGATCCATTCGTTGTCGTTGCCCCAGGTGTTGAAGTTGAGTACGGTGTAACCGGGGTCATTCCATTTGTCGGAGATGAAGAATTCGTCGGCCACGATTTCCTGAAGGTTGAAGTGGCAGCGGAGGAACGAGCCTGCACCGCCGTCAGAAACGTTGAGGCCGTCGCCAGTGAGGAGGTCGTAGTACATGCTGGCGAATACGCCCTCCATGTCTGCTTTGGATGTGATCTCGGTGATGGTGTTGGGATCATCGGGCTCAACGTTGAGGTCGCCGACACAAGAGCTGGTGGAGAGCATGGCGCTGACCGCTACGAAGCCGGGAACCAGATATTTGGTGAATTTCATATATTGTCTTTTAAACGGATTCGTTGATTAAACAGAGTTTAGAAAGAGGCGACAACGCCGAGAGAGAAGGTGATGGGTCGCGGATAAACGCTGTTGTCGATACCCTTGCTGTAAGAAACTTCGGGGTCGAGGCCTTTGTACTTGGTGATGACGAAGGGATTTTGCACGGCGCCGAAGAGGCGGAGGCGGAGCTGGTCGTGGAGGAGGTTATCCCAAGTATAGCCGAGGGTGATGTTGTCGCAACGTACGAACGAGGCGTTCTGAACGAAGTAGTTCGAGGTGAGCTGCTCTGTATTGCGGGCCTGAGAGAACAGGTATGTGTCAGCCATTACGTTCGACAGGGGCACAGTCGAGGTGGTCGGGTTGATGAACACGTTGTTTGCCTGGTTCTTGTTGTAAACCCAGTTGTCGAAGTTGCCACGGAGAACGAAACCGAAGTCCCAGTTCTTGAAGTTGAAGGTGTTGGACCAGTTGAGTGTCACAGCGGGGAAGATGCTGTGATACATAATCTTGTCAGCGTCGGTGATGATGCCGTCACCGTTCTGGTCAACATAAACGCCCTCAAGGGGATTGCCTGCGTTATCGTAAACCTGCTCGTAAACATAGAAGCTGTAAGCGGGATAGCCGACTTCGTGCTTTTCAACAAACACACCGTTGTCAATCGAACCGGTCACACCATTGTAGCCGTCAGCGATGCGGGTAATCTTGTTCTTGTTGTAGGCGACGTTGATGTTGGAGTTCCAGCGGAAGTTCTGGGTAACGACGGGACGGGTATTGAGGTTGATTTCAAAGCCTTCGTTGCGGAGGTCGCCGGCATTGATGATACCGGTGTTGGACAGGTTTGAACCTGCGGGGAAGTTGGCCTCTACGAGAAGGTCTGAGGTCTTGCGGATGTAGTATTCGATGCTACCGTTGATGCGACCGTTGAGGAAACCGAAGTCAAGACCGACGTTCCAGGTTGCGGTAGATTCCCACTTGAGGTCAGCGTTATACTTGTCGGGGTTGAGGGGATGAACATATTCGCCGTTGAGGGGATAACGGTTGGTCATGTTCGAGAGGTTATTGTAGTACTTGGCGAGATAAGGATAGAAGTCGTTGTCAAGACCCTGCTGGCCGGTGACACCGTAACCGCCGCGGAGCTTAAGTTCGGTCATCCAGCCGCGGGCGCTTTCCATGAAGCTTTCGTCAAGAATCTTCCAACCGAGAGCAACGGCGGGATATGTACCCCAGCGGTGGGTTTTGCCGAAGCGCGAGGTACCGTCGTGACGGAGAGTAGCAGTCAGGAGGTAGCGGTCCATGAAGGTATAGTTAAGACGACCGAAGAACGACACGAGCTGATATGCCTGCTTGTAATAGTATGTATCAGCATACTGATATCCGGCATACTGGCGGAGGGCTTCGTCGGAGGCGTTGGCGATTGCGGGATCGACAACCGAGAAGGAGTGACCTTTCTGATCGAAATGCTGCCAGGAGTAACCGCCAGTTACGGAGAGAGCCGACTTGATGGCATCGAATTCCTTATTGTAGTTCACGAGAACGTCAAGCAGGAGCGAGAGGTTTTCGTCAAGGCTCTTGTCACGGTTGGCATAACCGGCCTTGAAGTTGGTTACGTTGCCATTGTCATCCTTAACGGAGAAGCCGCTCTTCCAAGCATTGGGCGAGAAGGCACTGTTGAGGTTGGCACACTCACCGTGGCTGTAGTCATAACCGAGGTTGAGGTTGGCGCTGAGCTCGCGGAGGAAAGGCATCTTGAGGTCGAACTGGATGTTGCCGACGCTCTGGTAAACGTTCGACTTCGAGCTATAGTCGTCGATGAGCGAACGGGGGTTGATAGCCTGAAGTGTGTTGATGTCAGTACCGGGAGTTGTGGGACCCGCGACGTTACCCGAGTTGGCATAGGTTGTCCAGTTGTTGAACACGTTGCCTTCGGGATTCTTCACAGGAAGCGTGGGGTTGAATGAAACAGCTCCGCCAAGAGCGCCTTGGTCATAGGAGTTGCGGATGTAGGCTCCCTTGACGTTGGCGTTGATGGAGAGAAGGTCGTCGAAGAACTTGGGAGTGAGGTTGATGCTGCCGGTGAGGCGCTTCATTCCCGAGTTGCGGATGATACCCTGATTGTCGGTGTAGCCGACAGCGACGCGATAGGGAAGGAAGCCTGCGGTACCGCCCACAGAGAGGCTGTAGTCATGAGAGAATGATGTGCGGAGCACTTCCTTCTGCCAGTCGGTGTTGTAGATTACACGCTCGCCATTCACCATCTGACCGAGAGCGCTTGCAGGAACCGAGCCCTCGCCCTGAGTACGGATGATGAAGTCGGCAAATTCATTGCCGGTCATCATGTTCATGTAGTTGCGGGGAGTGTTCACGTAGAAGTTGGCCGAGAAGTTGACCTGGGGACGGCCGCTCTGACCTTTCTTGGTGGTGATGATGATGACACCGTTTGATGCGCGCGAACCGAAGATGGCGGTTGCCGATGCGTCTTTAAGGATGGTCATCGACTCGATGTTCTCGGGATTTACGAGAGCGAGGGGGTTGGACGAGCCGGTAACGCCTTTGGAGTCCATGGGCACGCCGTCAATCACGATAAGGGGTTCGGTGGTAGCTGAAAGCGAGGCACCGCCGCGAATCTGGATTGAAGCACCGCCTTGGGGGCTGCCGCCGTCGGTCGAAACGACAACACCGGGGCTTGAACCGACGAGGAGGTCCTGGGCCGACGATGCGAGGCCGGCTTCGATTTCGTTAGGCTTAACGATACCTACCGAACCGGTGGCGTCGGATTTTTTCACTGTACCGTAACCGATGGCCACCACTTCCTGAAGGGCAACTGAGCTCGAGGTGAGGTTGACATCGATGTGGGTGCGGCCCTGGACAGCAACGGTCTGGGGTTCGCAGCCGATGTAGGAGAAAACGAGTGAGCCGTTGGGATCAACGACAATCGAGTAGTTACCGTCAAGGTCGGTAACCACGCCGTTGGTCTCACCTTGCACCACTACGCTGGCGCCGAGGGCGGGTTCTCCCTCAGGCTCGTACACTGTGCCGGTGACAGTGATTTTTTGCGCTAATGCAGGAATGGCGCACGCCAGCACCAGAGTGAGGGCGAGCAACGCTTTCCGTGTCATTTGAAAACAAATGTTTTGCATGCAAGAAAGGTTTTTAAGTTAGTAATTATATAATCTCAAGTTATTGAATTTCAATTCAATGTGCACAATTAAGCCGCAGACTCGGAAGCCGGCGGAGCGTTCTGTCTAATCTTGATAAACGGGAGTTCATGGTATCGATTATCAAGGTGTCAGTCAACGTCTTGCATTTCACAATTCAGTCTTTCGCTTTTCTCATGAGCCTGGACCTATGCACATGGCATTTGTCTAAGCGGGGACAAAGTAAGCAATTTTTCTCCAATTTACCAAATTTTAACCCCGAAGATGTCAGCCATTACGCATTTTAACAATCAAGTGTTAAATTAACAGTCACGCACGGAAACATCCGCCGACCAATCGCCTGACAACGACAATATTGACAGCCGTGACAACCAGCATGACAGCCACAGCCGCTGCAATAGTCGGAAATACCGACGACGGCTCCAGCCCGACCACCGACAACGGAGTCGTCCAAAGGCCACGGACCAGCAGCACAGCCGCACATGCCAGGACGAGCACGCAAGAGTTCACAACGGCAAGCAGGCGTATATAGCCCGCAGACACGGCCCGGCATGAATATCCGAGCAGAAGAAGGGTTGAGATTGTGCGGCGGTTCTTCTGCACGAGCAGAAACAGACTGAGCAGCAGAATACCGAGGGCAAGCAACGCTATGACGCCCCCTACCCCTGCAATCACCGATGTCACGACCCGCAGGAAGTATGCGGCGCGGCCAAGGTCGGCCTGTGGCCCCGCCACTTCATACCCACGGTTGGCCATGAAGTCGTTGACGGTCGGGTCAGCGCCATCGGTCACCTCCACGACAAGGCGCGACGGCTGGGGCACGTCGTCACCTCCGAACCGTCCGTGGGCCCAGTCCATGAACCGCTGCGGAACCGCCACGGTGTTGAGCCACGAGGAGAAGCTAACGATTCTGGCTGGAAACACTTCCGACCGGCCGTTTCCGCTCAGCCTCACCGTCAGTGGGATGGAGCCGAGCATGTCCTGGCTCACCACCGGCATCCCTCCCGAGGGAGCGAATCCCATATTATATAATGTGAGATAATCCTTTGAAACCAAAATCGGTATTTCGGGCTGCGACGGGTCGAACGTCCATTTTGACAGGTCTACATCCACCACATCGTCTGGCAGAGATTCAAAAAACAGCGAGGTGCTGAGGTTGCGTCCGCCAAAGTCAACGCCGGCCCATACGCGGAAATCGGCCGCCTGGAACGGGGCTACCTTTCCGGCCCAGGGCTGCGACTCGATGTCGGCGATGTCCTCGGGTGAGAATCCCGGCGTTTTGCCCGTCAGCGTGGATTTAATCCCGACAGGTTTGGAAATCACAAGGTTTCTCGCTCCCACAAGCTCTTCCTGACCATCCGCGCCGAATGCTCCGGCCACATCACGGTAGAACTGAAACGCTACCAGCACAATCACCAGTCCGACAAGCATGGCCACGGCATAGCCGCCGATTTGCCAAGCACTTATATTTTTTCTAAGCAGGCGGTTCATAGCGTCAGGGGAATGTAGGGTGAAGGCAATTCAAGCACGTTGCCGACTGAGGTGAATATTATCCCTGCCCCGAGTTCGCGGGCCGCCTCGACCGCGAGCTGCCCGACAAGGCCGTTGTTGTAGGCGTCGAGATGGCTCACCGGCTCATCGAGAATCAGGAAATCGAAGGGTTGGCAGAGGGCGCGGATAAACGCCACACGCTGTTTCTGCCCCACCGACATGCGTCCCGCCGGCGCGGAGATGCGGTTGTCTATGCCGAGCATCCCGAACATACAGCGTATGTCGGCCTCCGAGCGGAAATCGGTGAGGCGGTTTTTCAACAGCACATTGTCGAGTGCCGAAAGTTCGTCGAACAGGTCGAGCTCCTGGGGAAGGTAGGCGAGATTGCTGCAACGCAAGCGACTCCATTCCGAGGGACGGAATGGACGGATGTCGGCGCCGTCGAAAGTGATGCGGCCCTGATAGTCGGTGCGCACACCATATATGAATGAGCAGAACGATGTCTTGCCGGCACCCGACGACGCATTCACGCAGTAGTATTGTCCGCGTTCCAGCTCGAGCCTGGTGCGCCATACCTGCGAGGGGCGAGCGCACTCGTCCTCGTCGCCGACAAACACGCTCGGCATGACATTATCGAGCAAAATCCTGTCAAGCCGTTTCATTGTTTACCAAGCAGTTGTATGGCCGTGGACAGGAACGGTTCATCGCTGCCGGTGAACTCCACGGAGATATTCAAACGCTCGTCGCGCAGCGCCGCACGAGCCTTGATGCCGCAACGGTCGGCGCCGGTCAACATCCCCAGCGCCTCGGCGGGAATGTTCAGGTTCAGCCACGCAATGCAGCCGTCCACGTCCTTGGCGTCCACGCTGCCGCAAGACACAGGAGCCGACGTAGACAGCTTGAGCACATCGCCGTCAACGCGGCTTTCAATGAATCCATCCAGTCCCTGCCGCGACAGCTCACTTTTGGCGCCCATAAGCATCAGGGCTGCCGCCGCACTGCTCTTGGCCGTCACCGAAAGGTTGGCATTGATGTCATCTAATCCGTTCAACGGCAATTTTATGTTGAGGTTGCCCCATACAGGGCCGGCTACCGAAGCCGAAACCGCAGCCATCTGGGCGCGGGAGATTTCAAAAATCCCCAGTTTCGACACAAGGCGCAGCACATCGGAATAGTCGCCGCGGGCCACCGCGAACGAAAGCATGGCTCCGGCGCTCAGTTCGGAGGCTTCGGCAGCTCCGAGGTGACCGTAGCCGTCGCCCTCCAGCCATTTCGCCGATTTTCCATCTGCATCAATGCCCTCGGCATCGATGTTCATGCGGTTGGCGTCGAAATCCACAGCCACCTTTGCTGTGTGGCTTCTGTACTCCACGATGGCATTAATGGCCGCGGGACCTGAAAGCGCCTCGCGCTTCCATGAGGAAAGCGGTGCGGTGGCGCCCTTCTTTATGTCCTTCAGCTCCGATGCAGCCGTCCCGGCGGCTCCGGCTTCCATCATCCAAAGGTAATCACCGTCGACAAGGAGAAACATCGAGGTCGATGCCTTGAGGGCGTTGGCAGGAGAATATACCTCAAAATCGCCGCTCTGGCCCTTCTTATAGCCGAGTTTGCCGAGCGATTTGTCAAGAGCGTCCATGTCGCGGACTGCCATCACGCTCACATTCCTGTCACCTTCGCGGAAATTTGCCGACACCCAGCAGTCCATGTCGAGACCGTCGAGGGCGAGCACCGTGCGCAAATCCGCAAAGCGGCGTCCCGGAGGCAACAAGGCGGCCACATCGCCGGCATCGGTGACTCCGAGCGAAACTGCCACCGCGTTGGGTTTCATTGCAATTACAGACGATGCATTGCTGCCGACGGCATCGAGTGCCGACGCAGCCTCGTGGCGCGAGCAGCCCGCAAACACCAGGAGCACGGCGCCTAAAAGGAGAATATTGATAAGTGTTCTCATGCTTGGAATATTATTACTGGCAAATTTACAAATATTCCGCGAATATTCACGGAATTTTCTTAACTTTGCCAAAGTAACCCCAATCTACCTACCCCTATGGACTTCTTATCAAACCGCGTAAAATCGCTCGCAGTGTCGCAGACACTGGCCATGTCGCAGAAAAGTTCCGAACTCCGCGCACAAGGCATAGACGTAATCAACCTGTCGGTCGGCGAACCCGACTTCAACACCCCGGCCCACATCAAGGAGGCGGCCCGTCGTGCTATTGATGAGAATTTCAGCTTCTACTCGCCCGTTCCGGGATTCATTTCGCTGCGCGAGGCGATTGCCGCGAAACTCAGCCGCGAGAACGGATTGAACTTCTCGCCAGCGCAAATCGTCGTGGGCAACGGCGCCAAACAAGCCCTCTGCAACGTAATCCTCGCAACGGTGAATCCCGGCGATGAGGTGGTGATTCCCACTCCGGCATGGGTCAGCTATGTGGAAATGGTTAAGCTTGCCGAAGGCAAAAGCGTGCTCGTCCCTGCCGGAATCGACACCAACTTCAAGATAACCCCGGCTCAGCTTGAGGCTGCCATAACCGAACGCACCCGCATGGTTTTGCTCTGTTCGCCGTCGAATCCCACTGGCAGCGTCTATTCCAAGGAAGAGCTTCAGGGACTCGTCGACGTCATCGCGCGCCATCCCGGCATCCTCGTCCTGGCTGATGAGATATATGAACACATCAATTACACGGGCTCGTTCACCTCGCTCGGCTCGTTCCCCGAAATAGCCGACCGAACCATCATCATCAACGGCGTGTCGAAAGCCTACGCCATGACCGGCTGGCGCATAGGCTACTGCGCCGCCCCGCCCGACATCGCCAAAGCCGTATCAAAACTCCAGGGGCAGTACACCTCGGGCGCATCGTCAATAGCCCAGAAAGCCGCCGAAGCCGCCTACAACGGCCCACAGGACTGCGTGGCAGAAATGTGCGCGGCCTTCCGCCGCCGCCGTGACCTGGTTGTCGAACTTGCCTCTCAGATTCCCGGATTCAAGGTCAACGAACCTCAGGGAGCGTTCTACCTGTTCCCGGAAGTATCAGGCGTGCTGGGCAAGCGCTTCGGAGGCCGTTTAATCGAGACTTCCGGCGACCTGGCCATGTATCTGCTTGAAGAAGCGCATGTTGCCACAGTCGACGGCGCCGCATTCTGCGCCCCCGGCTACATCCGTTTCAGCTACGCCACCAGCGACGAGAACCTGCGCAACGCCATGGCACGCATCAAGGCGGCCCTCTCCTGATAAATAATAATCGCCATCCGGCTATCTCCGAGTAATCGGAGAACTCGGAGCACTCGGAGTGCTCCGTAGGCCGGATGGCGATTATTATTTAAAAAGCGTTTTCCTCGCCGTGAATCGCATTGAGCACGGTGCGGGCCATGATTTTCAGGTCGAGAAGGAAAGTCCAGTGCTCGATGTACCACACGTCATACTCCACGCGCTTTTCCATCTTCCACAGCTCGTCTGTGGGACCGCGGTAGCCGTTCACCTGCGCCCAGCCGGTGATGCCGGGCTTGACCAGATGGCGAACCATGTACTGATCGACGAGCTTTGAGTACTCCTCGGTATGACGCAGCATGTGCGGACGGGGACCCACTATGCTCATGTCACCCTTGAACACATTGATGAACTGAGGTAGCTCGTCAAGACTCGTGCGGCGCAGCAAGTCGCCGAGCTTGGTCTTGCGCGGGTCGTCCTTGGTGGCCTGGGCCCGATCGGAATCAACATTGACGTGCATGGTCCTGAACTTATAGCATCCGAACGGCTTTCCCTTATAGCCAGAACGCTGCTGCTTGAAATATATCGGGCCTGGCGACGTCAGCTTAATTGCCAACGCGATGGGAATGTATATCAGCGGATAAAACAGCAGGAAGAACGACGAAACGGCAATGTCAAACGAACGTTTGAGGGCACGGTTGACAGCCTTTTTCAAGGGATTGCGGCGAATCGACAGAACAGGTACCGCGCCGATGTTCTCCATCTGGAAGTCGCGGGAGATGTAGCGCGAAATCTGCGGCACATAGAAGAATTCCATCACATTGTCGTCTGCAATCTTTATGACACGCGACAGCACGTCGTCATGACCCGGAATGGTAAAGAACACCTGGTCGACATCGTGGTCGCTGACGTAAGCCTCCAAATCGTCGATGCTGCCGCAGTATGGCAGTTCGAAATCCTGTCGCCACTCGTGGTCGAAGAATCCGAGAACCTTATACCCATATCCCGGATCGGAGTGCATCGCTTCATACAGGCGCCTGGCGGTGGTGTTGGTGCCGACAATCACCACCTTGGCAAAGTTCATGCCGCGGCGGCGGTATTTCTTGATTACATGACGCGACAACAAGGTCCACAGCGCCACGGCAACCCCGAGCATGACATAATACGATACATAAAATTGAGCACCGAGATTATGCGTGTCGAAAAGGGTTGTGAGCGAGAGCAGGAACAGGGCATGGATGCCGATTGTGTTGAGGGTATAGCGAAGAACGTGGTCGAGTTCGATTGCACGCGACTCGCTCACCGACCGGCGGGACTCAAAGGCTAAGACGGGAATAAAGCTGGCGTTAACCATGAGCCATGCCCACGGTGTTGTGAAAATTCCGTCGTTAAAGAGATATAAGGTAAGTCCGAAAAAAAAGTTAAAGAATATCCAGTCCACGGTCAGCAGCACCGTACGGACATATTTACCAAATAAAGGTCTTCTGGTTGCGTTCACAGAATCGAAGTTATTAGTTTTAACAAATAGGGTAACGATGCGCAGGACTTTAAAGTTCGTCCCGCGCATCGGAATTATATGTTTGCTTACAACTTCGCGTCGATAAGCTTGATTTTCTCCTGAAGGTCGGCGATGTCGGCACGCAGGCGCTCGGCCTTGCGTTCAAACTCGCGGAGCATCGAATCGCCGCTCTTGCTCTTTGAGGAAAGGAATCCCAGATTGTTCTCGTAGGTGCGCAGTTCCTGACGGCGGCTTTCGAGGGCACGCATCATGCGTTCGCGCTCGCGGTAGAGCTTCTGCTGGTCGCCTTCAAGTCCGGCGAGATTGTCGGTGAAGCGTTCCATGCGGGCCTGGTTGCGGCGCACGTCGAGCGAGTCGCGCAGGGCATCCACCTTAGCGCGGTAAGCGTCATACACCTTGTCCTTATCGCGGAAAGGCACATGTCCGATTTCTTTCCAACGGTCCTGGAGCTCGCGCAGACGTGCGATAGCCTCCTCACGGGGAGTTTCAGCGGTGATTTTTTCGAGTTCGGCAATCACCTCGCGCTTGGCGCGGAGATTTTCGGCTTCCTCCTTGCGGGCACCCGATGTGGCTTTTTTCTTTGCGTCAAAGAACGAATCGCACGCTTCCTGGAAACGGCGCCACACTGCGTCGCTGTATTTCTTGGCGACTGTGCCTATGGTCTTCCATTCTTTCTGCATTGCTACGAATTCGTCAGTGGCCGCTTTCCAGTCGGTCGAGTCCTTGAGGGCCTCGGCACGTTCGGCAAGGGCTGTCTTGCGGGCAAGGTTCTGGGATAGTTCCTCGCGGGTAGAGCGGAAATATTCGGCCTTTGCGGCAAAGAAGCCGTCGCATAGAGCCCTGAATCGGGCAAAAAGCGCCTTATTCATCTTGCGGGAGGCAAAGCCGAAGGCACGCCACTGCTGCTGGAGGTCCATGACGGTCTTGGTGGCCTCGTCCCAAGCGGCGAAAGACTTCAGCGATGCCATATCGATGGCCTCAAGTTTTTCGCAAATTGCGGTCTTTCCGGCTTCGTTTTCGGCCTCGCGCGCCTTACGTTCCTCGAAATGAGCCTGGTAACGTTTGTTGATTTCGGCCGACAGGGCTTTGAATTTGTTCCAGATTTCCTCGCGGAATTCCTTTGCCACCGGACCAATCTGGCGCCACTTTATATGAAGTTCCTGAAGGCGTTTGTAGGCGGTGATTACATCCTCTTCAGCGACGAGTTTCTCAGATTCGTCGAGAATGAGCTGCTTGCTGTCAAGATTTTTCTTGAAATCATAGTCGCGCAGTTCCTTGTTGATCTTAAGATTGTCGGAATAGCGTTCGCGGGCTTCCTGGAAACGTTTCCACACCGATGTGTCGTCGGTTGCGGGTACGTCGCCGATGGCGTTGAACTCATCCTGAAGCTCGCGGTAGCGCGGGAAAGTGCGGTTGACGTTGTCAGTGTCCTCGGCCAGGGCGATAATCTCGGCAATGACGGCCTCTTTCTTGCGCAGGTTTTCAGCACGTTCAGCCTCTACCTTGGCTGTATATTCGGCCTTTTTCTCACGGATACGGTTCAGGATGTCCTTAAATTCGGCATCTTCGGTCTCCGAAGCCACTGGCTCGTCCTGCGGCGCTTCTTCCGTTCCTGTTTCAGCCGCCCTGCGGAATGCGTTGAACTGCTGGCGCAGGTAACGGATGTCGTCGGTCGAAATCTCCGAGGCGTCCTTCGCAAGAACGGCAGCCGCCTTGTCGAGCAGAGCCTCGCGGGTAAGTGCCTGGAAGCCTTCGGTCATTTCCATTTCAGCTGCCTCTTCCGGGTCAGTGTTGTCAACAGTTTCAAATTCAGAAGCCTGATTTTCTTCGGCGCTCGCTGCGGCGGGCGCCGGTTGTAAGGTTTGTTCCTCGGCCGCATTAGGTGCCGAAGAAGGTTCACGCATTTCCATAAGGGTCGTTTATTAAAGTTTAGGACGCCGCAAGCAGCGTATTTCGCCCCAAATTTACTCAATTTTTTTCAAAATGCAAAAAAATATGAATTTTTAGCCACAGCCCCCGCCAGGTGGGACATTATAATATATCCAAACGGCGAGGATAAGCTCCTTAATTGTAAAATAATGTTAATTATAGTACTTTGCATTGCATAGTACTATCAGAGTACTTAACTTTGCAGCGTAAAACTCATTCTTCTCTCTCAACTCATTCTCCTCAACACTCCAAAAGATGAACATCGAAAACCTGAAATCGCAAATGCGCAAGGGCATGCTCGAGTTTTGCGTGCTCCTAATCCTGAGGCACAGGCCCGCCTACGCCTCCGAGATGATCGCAGCGTTGAAAGAGGCCCGGCTAATCGTGGTGGAGGGCACCCTCTACCCACTGCTGACAAGGCTGAAAAACGACGGGCTCCTCGCCTATGAATGGCAGGAGTCCACATCTGGGCCTCCGCGCAAGTACTATTCGCTGACACCGCTCGGCGAGCAGTTCCTGAGCCAGCTGTCAGAATCATGGCAGGAAATAGCCGGCACAATCTACCACCTTCAACAAACCAACCTTTTACCCCTCTCCAAATGAAAAAAGCCTTTCCCGCAAATATCAACGGCACCGTCTTCTACATCGACGAGGACGCATTCGAGCTTCTCAGCACCTACCTCACCCAGCTGCGTACCGCCTTCCCCGGACAGGAAGGCCTGGAGATAATAACAGACATCGAAGCCCGCATAGCCGAGCTGTTCAACGAACTGATGGACAACGGCTCGCGTGTCATAACCATCACCGACGTAAATGCAGTGATCGAACAGATGGGCCGCCCGGCAGACCTGTCGGGAGCAACCGGCTTTGCCGACGAAACTCCGGCTGATGAGGACACCCGCTGCGACACCGCGACTCCCCCACCCTTTTCGGCCGACCAGCCCACCCGCAAGCGTCTCTACCGCGACGAACGCAACAAGGTGTTCGGCGGCGTGCTTTCGGGCCTTGCCATATATCTCGGCTGGAACGTAACGGTAATGCGGGTACTCTACGCCGTATTGTGCGTGTGCTCCTACTTCTGGCCGATGCTCATAATCTATCTCATCGCCTGGATGATAATTCCTCCGGCACGGACCCCGAGGCAGATACTTGAAATGACAGGCACCCCGGTAACAATAAACAATGTCGGCCAGACAATCCTCGGGACCGCCGACCCCAATGCCCCCGCACCCGCCGGCAACACGGCACAGACCGTGTTCAGCGTTCTTGGCAAAGCCATCCTCGCTTTCCTGGGCATCCTGGGGGTCGGACTTGCCGTAGGGGGTCTGGTACTGCTCATCTTCTCAATCAGCGGCTGGATAGTGTTCTCGGGATGGGGTAACATCGAGATTCTCGACGCCCTCGACCTTTTCGACGCCACCGTCCACCCGGTAATGGGTGCCGTAGGGACGCTTTGCTTCGCCATGGCCCTCATAATTCCCGCCATCGCCCTGATATGGGCCGCATGCGTCGCCCTGTTCAAGTCGAAGGGAGCGTCCACGGCGTTCATAGTCACGGCAGTAGTGCTGGAAGTGCTCTTCATTGTCGGCGCCCTCGTGTTCATCAACATCGCCAGCATCGGGCCGGTGCATGAATACCACATCGATTGGGAACCGGGCCTGATTACAGCTCCGCTGTCGCTCCTTCCCGTTCAACTGCCCTGATTGGCGCAGGTGTGACTGAAAGTTGGGAAAACCGAGAATTAATTTGGCTGACTATATAATATATTGCGCCACGCGACGTTATTAAGGTATCGAACTTACCTTTTATTTAATTACCTTGATAACAACCGTCAAACCCAAAGGCTTGCCTATGAAAAAATTCTCTACTCCAACTCTCGGAAAACCCGAATCTGAAAACGAGAGCCGTCCCAACCTCTCGCCCAAAGCCTCGACAATCGCTTTCCTGCGGCAGTTTGCCCGTGCCTATTGTCCGGCACCCACGGCTTCGATGCCCGGAATCGTACTGAACTGAAATCCGAGGTCCGTAAAAACCACCGGCCACCGCAACGATTGCGGTGGCCGGAATTTTTATAAGTTCATGCCGGAGGGCTCACACGTTGAAGCGGAAATGCATGATGTCGCCATCCTGCACCACATATTCCTTGCCTTCGACGCCCATCTTGCCGGCCTCGCGCACCCCCTGCTCGCCTCCGAGGGCCACGTAGTCGTCATATTTGATGACCTCGGCACGGATGAATCCTTTTTCAAAGTCAGTATGGATTATGCCGGCGCACTTCGGCGCCTTGGAACCCCGTATGAACGTCCAGGCGCGCACTTCATCGGGACCGGCCGTGAAATAGGTCTGCAAATCAAGCAGGGCGTAAGCCGCACGGATGAGGCGCGACACGCCCGATTCATCCAGCCCTATTTCAGCAAGGAACTCGGCGCGCTCTTCCCATGTGTCGAGCTCGGCAATCTCGCTTTCGGTCTGCGCTGCCACGACGAGAACCTGGGCGTCCTCGCCCTCAATCGACTTCTTAACGGCCTCGACATAGGCGTTGCCCGTAGCGGCCGAGGCATCGTCGACATTGCATACATACATCACTGGTTTGGAGGTGAGCAGGAACAGCTCGCGGGCGAATTTCTGTTCGTCGGGCGTCTCGAATGTCACCGACCGTGCCGGTTTGCCGGCGTCGAGGGCTTCCTTGATCTGGCGCAGGACCTCATACTGCATCTTCGCAACCTTGTCGCCGCCAGTCTGAGCCTGCTTGAGGGTCTTGGCGATGCGTGCGTCAACGGTCTCAAGATCTTTGAGAATCAATTCATATTCAATTATCTCCTTGTCGCGGACCGGGTCTACCGAACCGTCGACATGGGTGATGTTGTCATCGTCAAAACAACGCAGGACGTGCAGGATGGCGTCTGTCTCACGGATATTGGCAAGGAACTTGTTGCCGAGGCCCTCGCCCTTTGAGGCGCCCTTCACAAGACCGGCGATGTCGACGATCTCGACCGTGGCCGGAACCACCGATTTGGGCTGGCACATCTCGACGAGCGTGGTGAGGCGGTCGTCGGGAACGGTGATTACGCCCACATTGGGCTCGATGGTGCAGAACGGGAAGTTGGCCGACTGAGCTTTGGCGTTGCTCAGGCAGTTGAAAAGGGTTGATTTGCCTACGTTGGGCAAACCAACGATGCCGCATTTTAATGCCATATATTTTGATTGGTTTTGTTACAGTTTGTGAAATACGGCTGCAAAGTTAGCACTTTTTGCCCAAATCCGTGTTGCCAATCCACATATAATTAGTAAATTTGCACGTTTAAACCCTGTAACAACATTCAAAACCAACCATATCAGCTATTATGGCACAACAAGAAGACGTGTTCAAGAAAATCGTGGCACATGCCAAGGAGTATGGCTTCGTTTTTCCTTCAAGTGAAATATACGACGGACTTTCGGCCGTGTACGACTACGGCCAGAACGGCGTGGAACTCAAAAACAACATCAAGCGCTACTGGTGGGAAGCCATGACGCTGCTCCACGAGAACATCGTGGGCATCGACTCGGCTATTTTCATGCACCCCACAATCTGGAAAGCATCAGGCCACGTCGACGCCTTCAACGACCCGCTGATTGACAACCGCGACTCAAAGAAGCGCTACCGCGCCGACGTGCTCATCGAAGACCACATCGCCAAAATCGACGATAAAATCAACAAGGAGGTGGAGAAAGCCCGCAAGCGTTTCGGCGAATCGTTTGACGAGGCCATGTTCCGCCAGACCAACGGTCGCGTTGCCGAGCTCGTGGCACGCCGCGAGGCCATCCACGACCGTTTCTCGCAGGCAATGAACGACAACAACCTCGACGATCTGCGCCAGATAATCATCGACGAGGAAATCGTCGACCCGATTTCCGGCACTAAAAACTGGACAGAAGTGCGCCAGTTCAACCTCATGTTCAAGACCGAGATGGGCTCAACCGCCGACGGCGCCATGACCGTCTACCTGCGTCCTGAAACCGCCCAGGGTATCTTCGTCAACTACCTCAACGTGCAGAAGACCGGCCGCATGCGCATCCCCTTCGGCATCGCACAGATCGGCAAGGCTTTCCGCAACGAAATCGTTGCCCGCCAGTTCATCTTCCGCATGCGCGAGTTCGAGCAGATGGAAATGCAGTTCTTCGTACGCCCCGGCGACGAAATGAAATGGTTCCAGTACTGGAAGGAATGGCGCCTGCGCTGGCACAAGGCTCTCGGTCTCGGCGACGAGAAATACCGCTATCATGACCACGAAAAGCTGGCCCACTATGCCAACGCCGCCACCGACATCGAGTTCCTCATGCCCTTCGGCTTCAAGGAGGTGGAAGGCATCCACTCGCGCACCGACTTCGACCTGTCGCAACACGAGAAATTCTCCGGCAAGAAAATCCAGTATTTCGATCCCGAACTCAATTCAAGCTACACCCCCTACGTCATCGAGACCTCAATCGGCGTTGACCGTATGTTCCTTTCCGTGCTCTCGTCGGCCTATGAGGAACAGAAACTCGAAGGCGGCGACTCGCGCGTGGTGCTCCGCCTCCCGGCTGCCCTGGCTCCCGTGAAGTGCGCCGTGATGCCCCTTGTGCGCAAGGACGGACTTCCCGAAAAAGCCCGCGAGATTGTCGATGACCTCAAGTTTGACTTCTCCACCCACTACGACGAAAAGGATTCCATCGGCAAGCGCTACCGCCGTCAGGATGCAATCGGCACACCGTTCTGCATCACCGTCGACCACCAGACCCTGGAAGACAACACCGTCACACTGCGCCACCGCGACTCCATGGAACAGGCCCGCGTCAACATCGCCGACCTCCACCGTCTCATCCACGACGAGGTTTCGCTCAACTCTCTCCTGCGCAAACTCAAATAACTCTCACCCTCCCGTTGGGGCAGTTACATCCGCAAACTGCCCCAATGGCCAATACTTCTCAAATGAAAATTTCCAAATCTCTCATCATTGTCGGCGTAATCATCGTCGCCATCGTGCTTATCGGCGCCTGGTTTGTCAACACCCGCAACGGTTTCGTCACCCTCGACGAGGACGTGCAGCAGCAGTGGGGCAAAGTTGAGGTGCAGTATCAGCGCCGCCTCGACCTTATCCCCAACCTGGTTGAGACCGTCAAGGGCTATGCCGCCCACGAAAGCTCCACTTTCGAGAAAGTGACCCAGGCACGTGCCGGCCTGACCGACGCCTACAACAAGGCCAACGCCCTTCAGGGACAGGATGCCGCCGCCACCGAACAGAGCCTCGACTCATACAACGCCGCCCAGCAGGGTCTCGGCAAGGCGCTCAGCATCTACGTGAACGCCGTCCGCGAGGCATATCCCGACCTCAAGGCCAACACCCAGTTCGAAGATTTGCAGACCCAGCTTGAAGGAACCGAAAACCGTATCGCCACCGAACGCGGCCGCTACACCGACGTGGTGCGTACCTACAATGTCGCAGTCCGCAAATTTCCCGCATCTTTCGTTGCTTCTCTGAGTGGCTTCAACGTTAAACCGCAGTTCAAGGCCGATGCCGAGGCTGCCACCGCTCCCAAAGTAAGCTTCTAACCCACCCCTGACAGATGAAAAAGATTTTCTCAATCATAGCTCTTGCCACCGCCGTGTCGCTATTCTGCTCATGCGGAAAAGACGATGACGATGACAACATCGACCTCGGCGACTACCAGAAGTGGCGCGACCAGAACGATGCGTGGGTACAGGAGCTTCAGAGCAAACGCAATCCCGACGGTACCCCTTACTACACCACCGTGATTCCGGCATGGAATCCGTCGATTTACGTGCTCATGCACTGGTTCAACGACCGCGCCGAAACGGCCGACAATCTCGTGCCGCTATATACCTCGGTGGTTGATGTAAGATACGTGGGACTCACCTGTGAAGGCGATACTTTCGATTCGTCAATTGCAACAAACCTATACGGCAAACCCGGCATCCAGCGCTTCGCCTGCAACCAGACCATTCAGGGCTGGTCAGTGGCAATGGAGCAGATGCATGTGGGCGACACGTGCGAGGTCATCGTTCCTTACGAGGCCGGATACGGAACTCAAGCCTCCTCGGTATTGAAGCCATATTCATCGCTGCAATTCAACCTGCGCCTTGAAGATATTTACAAATACGAGGCATCGCAATATTGATTCCAAATCACGCTAAAACGAATGGCGGCATCTGATAGCAGACGCCGCCATTCGTTTTTAATTGACTTTCATCAGGACATAAGCAGCACTATCACCACACCCCACAATATCAGCAGCGTATTGCCGATTGCATAAGTCACGGTATAACCCATCGCCGGGATTGAGCTACCCACGGCATCCTGCACCGCGCCAAGCGAAGCCGTAGTGGTGCGGCTTCCGGCACAGCACCCGAGATTAATCGCTGCCGGGAACTTGAAGATTTTATGACCGATGATTATGCCGAGTATAAGGGGAAGCGAGGTGGCGATGACACCCATGAAGAAGAGCACGAAGCCCACTTCCTTAAGTCCGCTGACAAACGACGGACCCGACGAGATGCCTACAACTGCGATGAACATGTTGAGGCCAAGGTTGTCCATGAGCCATACCGACGAGCGCGGAATACGTCCGAACGTTGGGTGCTTCGAGCGCAACCAGCCCAGCACGAGGCCTGCAATCAAGGCGCCGCCGCTGACACTGAGGCTCACCGGCACCTTTCCGAAATGGATGGCGAGCGAGCCCAGCAGACCACCGATGAAGATGCCGATGCCAACAAACACAAGGTCGGTCTTGGTCGACTTCCGGTCGGCATAGCCCAGGCGCGGTGCAGCTGCGTTTACTTCACGTACCAGGCCCACAACCGTCACGACGTCGCCACGACGGATTTTCATCTTGGCAAGCACCGGGATATTTACGCCGCCGCGCGAGATACTTTTGATTGAGATGCCATACATGAATTTCTGGCGGCGCAGCTCGTCCACCGTCATTCCGTCCAGTTCCTTTTTAGAAATGGTAATCTCGAGTTCCTCGGCAGGAAAGTCGAGCAATTCCGCATCGGAAACTTCAGGACCAATCCAACTTTCATCACCTATGATAAATTCACGACGTCCGCTGAGGACTATCTCGTCATTTTTCGCAATCTTAACATCGGGCGTAACCTCGACAACCTTGCCGTCCTGGCGCACACGCTCCACGAAAAGGCGTCGCCCCTGTGCGGCAAGATATGCTTCCACGTCGGTTACGGTGCGGGGAGTGGCGAAGAAATCTGCGGTGGCCTTGTAAGCTCTGAAAGCCACGGGGCGCAGGGCCTTTATATAGTTGGGATCTGAGTTTGCCTCACCCTGGTTCATCTCCTTTTCAAGTTGGGCTGTCTCAGCCTTCACTTTCTTGATGCCTCCGAGCAACGCTGGCCCGAGGTTGGCGAGGATATAGGCGGAACCAATCGTACCGAACACATACGAAACCGCGTAACATACAGGGATTATGCTTATCCACGACTGTTTGTCGGCAGACGAAACGGGCAAGCTGTTGAGAGTATCCGTACCGACACCGATGGCCGCTGACATTGTCTGCGCGCCGGCAAGCAGGCCGATGGCCTCTCCAATATTATAACCCATGCATACTGCAACGCCCCATGTAACCAACAGACACAGCACGCAGACCACAACGGCAAATCCAACCTGCTTGAGACCGTCGCCTCGCAGGGCTTGGAAAAACTGTGGGCCCACACTATAGCCTATTGAAAACAGAAACAGAAGGAAAAACACATCCTTAAGTGGGCCGGGAATGGGGATGTCAAGCTGCCCCACCAGCACTCCGACAAGCAGCACCGACGTTACGGTACCGAGCGAAAACGACTTATATTTAAGCTGTCCGATAAAAAAACCGATACCTATGGTCAGGAAGACGGCCAGGGAAGGGTTGCTGCGCAATACATCTACAATCCAGTTCATAAGATGGAATTTAAGTTTTTAACGAATTTATAACACTGCCAAACCTTTTTAAGTTTAGAGGATGGCTGACAACCGATAATATTAAACGCTTTCTAAATTTCGGATTTTCAAAACCATCGCTGGGTCGCGTTTGTTTTATTCACTGACAGGAGACAACTAAGCACATTGCTACTTACTTTTCCTTTCCCGTCTATGTAAATTCACTTTATAACTCTTAAACACATTCCCCATGCTCGACCAAAATCTCGACCCTAACTTCAGAAAGGGCGATGCCAAGACCGATGTCTTCGGCTCAGACGCAATGCTTCAGGCAGCTCCTGTTGAACGTATTCCGAACGGCCCAACCACCCCGGAAATAGCTTATCAGATGGTTAAGGACGAAACTTTCGCCCAGACCCAGCCCCGACTTAACCTCGCCACATTCGTAACCACCTACATGGACGAATATGCCACCAAGCTGATGAACGAGGCCATCAACATCAACTACATCGACGAGACGGAATATCCCCGCATCGCCGTGATGAACGGCAAGTGCATCAACATCATGGCAAATCTGTGGAACTCGCCCGAAACCAACAAATGGAAAACCGGCGCCCTGGCCATCGGTTCGTCCGAGGCATGTATGCTGGGCGGTATCGCAGCCTGGATCCGATGGCGTGAGAAACGCATCAAGGAAGGCAAGCCTTACGACAAACCTAACTTCGTTATTTCCACCGGCTATCAGGTCGTGTGGGAAAAATTCGCGCAGTTGTGGCAGATTGAGATGCGCACCGTGCCCCTGACTCTCGAGAAGACCACCCTCGACCCCGAGGAAGCGCTCAAGATGTGTGATGAGAACACCATCTGTATCGTTCCTATCCAGGGCGTTACCTGGACTGGCCTTAACGATGATGTCGAAGCCCTTGACAAGGCCCTCGACGCCTACAACGCCAAGACCGGCTACGACATTCCTATCCACGTAGATGCTGCAACCGGCGGTTTCATCCTCCCGTTCCTCTTCCCGGAAGTAAAATGGGACTTCCGCCTCAAATGGGTGCTCTCAATCAGCACCTCGGGCCACAAGTTCGGCCTCGTTTACCCGGGCCTCGGCTGGGTAGTATGGAAAGACAAGAAGTACCTGCCCGATGTAATGTCGTTCAGCGTCAACTATCTCGGCGCCGAAATCAGCCAGGTAGGCCTTAACTTCTCGCGTCCTGCCGCACAGATTCTCGGCCAGTACTACCAGTTCATCCGCCTCGGCTTTGAAGGCTACAAGAACGTGCAGTACAACTCGCTCCAGGTTGCCAAATACCTCCACGAGCAGGTCGGCTCGATGCCCGAGTTCCAGCCCTATTCGCCCGACGTGCCCAATCCTATCTTCACCTGGCTTATGAAGCCCGAAGTTCAGAAGACGGCTAAATGGACCCTCTTCGACCTTCAGGACAAGCTCGCCCAGAAGGGTTGGATGGTTCCGGCCTACACACTGCCCGCAAACATCCAGAACATCGTCGTCATGCGCGTGCTCTGCAAGCAGGGATTCAGCCGTGACATGGCCGATCAGCTCCTCAACGACATCAAGTTTGCCGTCGCCGAGCTCAACGCCCTCGAATATCCCACCACCACACGTATACAGATGGAGAAAAACGTTCCTCTTGCAACGAAGACTTTCAACCACACCGGAAAGTAATCTCTTCTGACACAAGATAACTTACACCGGCCGGCGACCGCTGACAATGGGCGTGCGCCGGCCGGTTGTCTATCTTGACATCTTTCTCCCTATGTTTCACTGTCAACCAGCAGAATATGGACATCAACCTTACAAAACAGCAGATACAGGAAGCCGCACAACAGGCCTATGACTATGCGTCGAAACTGACAGGCGGCGCCAACGCCAACTATATCCCATATCTGGCCAATATAGATTCCAACCTGTTCGGCCTCAGCGTGATGCTTCCCGACGGCACGGCTTACAACTTCGGCGACACGGAGTATAAATTCGGCATCGAGTCGGTGTCGAAGGTTCCCACGGCCATACTTGCCATGAGGCAACACTCTCCGGCGGGAGTCCTCAAGGACATCGGCGCCGACGCCACCGGCCTGCCGTTCAACTCAATCTTCGCCATCCTTCTCGAGAACGACCACCCCTCGACCCCGCTTGTCAACGCCGGTGCCATATCGGCATGCTCGATGATTGACCCAAAGGGCGATTCAGACGCCAAATGGAAAGCCATCACCGACAATATCACCGACCTGTGCGGTTCGGCACCCGAGCTGATCGACGAACTCTACAAGAGCGAGAGCGCCACCAATTTCAACAACCGCGCTATAACCTGGCTGTTGAAAAACTACGACCGCATATACGACGATCCCGACATGAGCCTCGACCTCTACACCCGCCAGTGCTCGCTCGGCATCACTTCGTCCCAACTCGCCGCGATGGCTGCCACCATCGCCAACGGCGGCCTTAATCCCGTCACCCAAAAGCAGGTATTCGCACGCGACATCGCCCCCAAAATCACCACCCTCATCGCTACCGTCGGTTTCTACCAGCACTCTGGCGACTGGCTCTACACCTCCGGCATCCCGGCCAAGAGCGGTGTGGGGGGCGGTGTGCTCGGCGTGCTGCCCGGTGTACTCGGCATAGCGGCTTTCGCTCCTCCACTCGACGACGCCGGCAACTCGGTAAAGGCTCAGGCAGCCGTCAAGAAATTCACGCAGACACTCGGCCTCGGCATCATGAACGGCGACCGTGTGACAATAGAATAACAATCTATAATTTCAACTATTATGGCAACAAAAACCTCTTCCACGGCTGCCACCGTCAAGGCGGCGGGCAAGCTGGGCGTCAGCACACTGATGATTATGAACATCGTGGCCGTCGTATCGTTGCGCGGATTGCCGGCCGAAGCCGAATACGGCATGAGCTCCGCTTTCTACTATCTGTTTGCGGCCTTGGTTTTTCTAATCCCTGTGTCGCTTGTCGCAGCCGAACTGGCCGCGATGTTCCCCTACCAGCAGGGCGGTATGTTCCGCTGGATAGGCGAAGCATTCGGCAGCAAGCTCGGATTTCTCGGAATATGGCTGCAATGGGTCGAGAGCACAATATGGTTCCCGACCGTGCTGACATTCGGCGCCGTGTCGTTGGCATTCATCGGTCTTGACCACGTGGCCGACTCACACCTCGCGGCCAACCGCTACTACACCCTTGCCGTAGTGCTTGCAATCTACTGGCTCGCCACCCTCATCTCGATGAAAGGACTGGGCTGGGTAGGTAAAATTTCAAAAATCGGCGGTATGGTCGGCACCATCATCCCGGCCGGCATCCTCGTGGTGTGCGGCGTGGTGTTCCTGTGCATGGGCGGACATTCTCAGATGGATTTCCACGGCGACTTCTTCCCCGACCTCACCAACTTTGACAATGTGGTTCTCGCAGCCTCCATCTTCCTGTTCTATGCGGGCATGGAAATGTCGGGCGTGCACGTGCGCGACATCAAGAATCCGACGGTCAACTATCCTAAGGCCGTGTTCGGCGGCGCCCTCGTGACGGTGCTCATCTTCGTGCTCGGCACCTACGCCCTCGGCGTCATCATTCCGGCCAAGGACATCAACCTCGTCCAGAGCCTTCTCGTAGGCTTCGACAACTACTTCAAGGCATTCCACATGAACTGGTTCACACCCGTCATCGCCATCGCCCTTGCGTTCGGCGTCCTCGCCGGTGTGCTCACCTGGGTTGCCGGTCCTTCAAAAGGCGTGTTCGCCGTCGGTCAGGCCGGTTATCTGCCTCCCTTCTTCCAGAAGACCAACAAGGCCGGCGTTCAGAAAAACATCCTGCTCGTCCAGGGCTTAGCCGTTACGCTGTTATCGCTTCTGTTCGTTGTGATGCCTACCGTTCAAAGCTTCTATCAGATTCTGTCGCAGCTCACCGTTCTGCTCTACCTCATCGCCTACCTGCTGATGTTCGCCGCAGCCATCTATCTGCGCTACAACATGAAAGGTGCCAAACGTCCGTTCCGTATCGGCGCCAAGGGCAACGGCCTGATGTGGATTGTCGGCGGTGTCGGCTTCCTCGGTTCGCTGCTCGCCTTCGTGCTCAGCTTCTTCCCGCCGAGCCAGATTGCGATGGGTTCGACCACGGTTTGGTACGCCGTCCTGTTCGGTGGCGTGGCCCTCTTCGTAATCCTGCCGTTCATCATCCTGGCCTGCCGCAAGCCCTCGTGGGTAAACGCCAAGAGCGACTTCGTCCCCTTCCACTGGGACAATAGCCCCGAAGCCCAGGCCCAGCTGAAAGCCGCCCAGGAAAAATACGAAGCCGAAGAAGCGGCAAAAAGCGAGAGCTGAATTTAAAATTAGAAATTAGGAATTGCCATCCGGCTGGAACGAAGAACTCGGAAAATTCCGAGCGCTCCGAATTCTCGGAACACACCGAGCCAGCCGGATGGCAATTCCTAATTCCAACCCCAAGGTCAAGCGGATCACCTTTACAAAATCAGCCGAAGTCCAATGTTTAAGAATGTTAATTTTTCACTCAAACTATTGCAATGACGAATTTTAATCTATAATTTTGCAATCGCTGACCAATCAGAAGCCCCGGTCATGGGATAGGGGCGGGAAGCAGACAATTTAACAGCGTTTACACGACGCTTAATTCTTGACCGCTGAAATTCTCGCAAAATTTCTTAGATAGAGTCAAGGATGGAGCAACGGTAGACGCCCGCGAGTATGTATAATCAATGCTGAGGCATAAGTTCCGTCATGGTATTTATTTTTCTCAGCCGTATTTTGCATATAGTGAGCGTGGGCTTCTGCGTTGCCGTCCTATTCTATCGGGCAATGCGAGAAGCCTCAGCGGTGGGACGGCAGCGGGTAAAGTTCCCACGCTTGTTGCGTATAAACTAAATCTCCGGCGGGAATTACGGAGCATTTTATAATATGAAAAGCCTTGACTTTTTATTTGACAATCCTCTTGCACCTGGGTTTGGCAAGAGCGTTGACAACATGCTTGAAGCCATCGGGAAGATGACTAAAGCTGGAATAATCACCCAAATGCGCATCTTCTACGATGACAATCGTGAGGCAGCTGTAAAAGAAACCTTGGCAAATCGCAATCTGCCGTGTTTCACACAAGACGACTTAGCTCAAGATGATGAGTCCAAGCACTGATTTGCCTAATAACCAACAAACATAAAATTAACTCAAATGAAACCAATCATTCCAAGACTTGGGATGCTGATTGCGACGCTGTTGGCATTCTTGAACGTCCTGGCCGCTGATTTCGAGGTAGATGGCTTCGGATATGACGTGATTTCCATTCCGGAACTCACCTGTAGGAACGTCAGCGGACCTATGACCAGCAATCTTGTCATTCCCTCCACTGTGACCTATAATAACCGGGTGTTCTCCGTTACTGAAATGAGCGCCTGGCCGAAAGAATCAGACATCACATCAATCACATTCAGCAACTTCATCACCAATGTCCCTGACGAAGCTTGCTCAGGATGTCAAAAACTTTCAAGCGTTAAATTCGGAACAGCCACTAAATCTATAGGCGACAAAGCATTTTACAATTGTAAAAGCCTGACGAACATTTCTATCGGATCCAATATACAAACCTTGGGAAGCCATGCATTTGAAGTGAATATTGAGGATGACGATTCAAATAAAATAGAAAGCATCATCGAAATCTTACCCTCAGTAACAAGCATTGGCAAACGGTGTTTCAATGGAAGAATTGGACGAGCCACAATTTATGGAGGAAATGATGAAGGCCTCATACTCTACGAGCACGCTTTCAGCGGTCCATTTAACTCAGTATATATAGATAGATCAACTACTACTGACGACTGGGGTTCCTCAATAAGTGCTACTAATATAACCATCGGCCCCAATGCTATGTCAATCGACCCGTCGTTATTCAAAGACTCTGATAATCTTACGATTCAAGAATCTGAAACTTGCTTAGAAATAGAATACCACGACGCCGGTTGGGGAGGTTTTAAACATGTAACAATCCTTAGAGATATTCAATATCCACCTAAGGCTATCAGATCTTTGACCGTAGGTGGTAAATACATCATCCCAAGCAAAAAATACCTATTTCAGGGAACTTATAACAGTCTTACCCTTTTAAATGGCATAAAAGATATAGGAGAACATGTTTTTTTCTTCTTTACAGGAACTGAAGTTCACATTCCTAAATCCGTCACAAACATTGGGCGCAACCCCTTTGGTTCTTACAACCTGCGCTCAATTTCCATCGCCGCTAATATAAAAACCCTTGGGGAGAGTGTTTTTTCGGATTATGAAAACCTAATATCCGTCACTTTACCCTCCTCTCTAACTCAAATTAACGAAAATTGTTTTAAAGGGTGCGTAAGCCTAAAAATTATCGAGTTACCAGAAAACGTATCTACAATCTCCGGATCTGCATTTGAAGGATGCTCTAATTTAAATGTCATCAAATGTTTGTCGCCGGTTCCTCCCTGCTTCAACGGTAACCCGACATTTTCCAATGGACAATATATGAAGGCTGAAATCTATGTACCCGAGAATTCCCTCAAGGATTATCAGGCAGCAGAAATCTGGAATAACTTTTGGAATATCAAAAGTCTGGAACCAGTACAATCCCTGAGAATTTCTAAACAAAGCATTTCAATTCTGGAAGGTGCATCAGTCCACCTCGCCACCGAGATTCTGCCCAATGCAGACATATGTAACACACAACTTACATGGACGTCGGACGACGAAAGTGTAGCTACCGTTGAAAACGGATACGTGTATGCAAAAAAGGCCGGCAGCTGCAAAGTAACCGCTACTACCACCGATGGGACGAATCTATCTTCAAGCTGCGAAATCAAGGTATTTGAACAACAGGAGATACCAGAATACGTTGTTGAGGTTGATGGCGTATATTACGAACTTTCTAAAGACATGACCGCCATGGTAATCCATCCTAAAAATGGCGATTATGAGGGAGACATAGAGATACCTGGCTCTATAAAATACAATGGCTTCGATTTTGCTGTCACAGCAATCGATACTGATGCATTTGAACTTTCACACGTCGTTAATTTAAAACTTAACGAAGGGATATGCTCGATACCTAACTCATGTTTTGATAATTGCCTCCTTTTAACCTCCATAAACATCCCTGGCTCAGTCACTTCAATAGGTTATAGAGCTTTTAATTGGTGTCCATCCCTTAAAAAGTTAACATTCGATAAGGGAGATGGATATATTACTCTCCGTGTCGGTTACGGTAACTTAAAATCAATTAGTTCCACTACCCCACACCCCAACCCCTCAAACGTCGATGAAAGGCGTACAGGATTCCGCACACGTTTATTTTACGGAGCTTTTGAAGGCTTACCTATCAAAGAGCTAACTATAAACAGGAACATTCGTTTAGCGTACTACTATAGACGAACATCTGGCGAGCCCGAATACGGATATAACACCATATGGATTGATGATATATTCAATCCTCCATTCTACGGACTTACATCCTTAAATACCCTTTCGCTCGGCGAAAACGTATCTCAAATATGTGAGAACACCATTGAAGCCCTGATAGCCACGAATACAGAGACATTTAAGTACACAAATTTCGGCGGTACGAACAGCATCAAAAAAGTTATCTCAAACAACCCCATCGCGCCAATTGGCGGAGGATTTTCCGAAAATGTATATGCAAACGCAGAATTGGTTGTACCTGATGGTGCTGCTGACTCATATAAAGCCGACGAATATTGGAAAAATTTTGTCAACGTAAGCGGGGTTTATGATACGCAAACCGAAATAAAGTTCTTAGCAGTCATGCCAGACGGCGTGAAGGCTCTAACGGATACTAATGTCATTGTATACTCTGTTGACGGTACGAAAATCATCGACAGACACTGCGCATCAAACGACATCATTAAGCTTAATCCGGGACTTTATATCATCACCGCTAATGGTCAAACATTAAAAGTTGCAATACAATAATCAATAAAAATGGGTGCATAGGCAAGAGCCATGCACTTAGATTCATCTTAGAATTTCAGATAATTTTTTTATTTATTAAAAAGTCGTTTTTTATGAAAAAAAACAATTTTTTTAAGAAACTGCCATGGGGGAATATCTTTTCCTTCATTTCAATGGCCGCTTCCCTTTATCCTTATATCATTGCATTATAATGATAAAGAAAATAGAAAATTAGATGATAAAGATTCAAAGATGAAGCAGCCGGGGCGTTCGCCCCGGCTGCATTCTTATATGACATCCTGTTTTATCTCGGCCCCAGTGTTAGGGTGGAGGTGGGGAGGAGGGTGGAGGCGAGGGTGGATATTTGGTCGGGAGTGACGGAGCGGATGGATTCTATCACTTCGTCGGACGGGACGGCATGGCCGCGGAAAAGGGTCTGGCGGGCGATGCCGAGCACTCGGTTCTCCAGATTTTCTGAGCCTATTATGAGCTGGCCGAGATATTGTTTTTTGGCGCGGTCGAGACGACGGTCGGTCATATATCCATCGGCCACAGACTGCAGCGTTTCGCCCACCAGGCGCCGACAGAGGGCATTGTCGTCGGGGTCGCAGCCATAGTAGATTGCGAGTGAGCCGCAGTCGGAGAATATACCCGTTGAGGCTTCGACGCTGTAAACGAGGCCACGCCGTTCGCGCAACGCCACGTTGAGCAGCGAATTCATGCCTGGGCCTCCTAATATATTGGTCAGCAATGCAAGGGCGTAACGCTCGGGCGAATCGAGTCCCCCTACCCTTGCGCCGACGATGGTGTGGCACTGGTGGGAGTCGATGGTCTTATGGACATCGAACGGCTCAACGACAGGGGGAACCGCGACGCAACGCACCGGCGCCGGCCCTCCGACGGGGGCAAACGCGCGGTCGAGTGTCGAAAAAACGCGGTCGGCTCCAAGATTGCCGGCATAGAACACCACCATGTTGGAGGGAACATACCAGCGGTGCAGGTAATCGCGGCAAATATCGGAGGTGAAGGTGTCGAGAGCCTTGCGTGAGCCAAGTATGTTGTGGCCGAGGGCGCTGCCGGCAAACATCAGGTCCTCGAAGTCATCGAACACGGCCTCGGACGGAGTGTCGAGATAGGAGTCGATTTCATCGGCCACAACCTCACGCTCCTTATCAAGCTCTCGGTCAGGGAAGCGGGAGTTGCAGATAAGGTCGGAAATCAGTTCGGCGGCTCGCGGCAGATTGCCGGAGGGGAAAACGCTGTAAACGACGGTTTCTTCCTTGGTGGTGTAGGCGTTCAGTTCGCCGCCGACGGCCTCCATGCGGTTGATGATATGCCAGGGAGAGCGGCGGTCGGTGCCCTTGAATATTGTGTGCTCGACAAAGTGGGCGAGACCACGGCGGTCGTCACCCTCGTCGCGGCTGCCTACGCGCACAGCCACGCCGCAGTAGCCCACGGCACACCCCGGCACATGCAGATGCACCATCCGCAAGCCCGACGGAGCCGAGTGATACGAAACTTTAAGCGTCTGCTTCATCGGGCCAGCGTCCGTCGGATTTAATGAGGTTGATGAGGCGGGGAAGAGCCTCGGCGGCGGGGATGTTTTTCTCGACACATTCCTTACCTCGATAAAGGCTCACGCGATCCGGCCCGGCGCCCACATAACCATAGTCGGCGTCGGCCATCTCGCCGGGGCCATTGACGATGCAGCCCATAACACCTATTTTCAAACCTTTGAGCGCCTTAGTGGCAGCTTTGACTTCGGCAAGAGTTTTCTGGAGGTCGAAAAGCGTGCGTCCGCAGCTGGGACAGGCGATGTATTCGGTCTTGGAGATGCGTTTGCGGGTGGCTTGCAGGATATTTAGAGCCAATGAGCTGAGAGCCTCGCGCGGCATCGCCCCGGCCTCAATTGCTATGGCACCCAACGGATATTTCAGCAACAGGTAGCCGAGGTCGACCGAAGCGGCAATCTGCACCTCGTCGGGCGTCATTTCCGCAGGGTAATGGACGAGTGCGGCAACCGGCTTATCACCCTTGACCTGCGACAGTCCTTTCACAGCCATATCAATGACCCGGGGATATTGCGCCACCACATATTCGTATGCATCCGTGTCGAGAGGCCGGTCGTATCCGAGCACCTGCGGCACTTCTCCTGCCTCGGGCAGAGAAATGTCCTCGTCAGATATTCCGTCCAAAGGGTTATCTCTTCGTGCGTCGATATGGCGGAGAATTGCGCGGGCGACGGGTATCTCACATTCAGGATCTTCGGAAAGCGACACGCGGATGGTGTCGCCGATGCCGTCGGCCAGCAGCGAGCCGATGCCAACGGCGCTCTTGACACGGGCGTCCTCGCCGTCACCGGCTTCGGTGACGCCCAGGTGGAGGGGATAACACATGCCCTCCTCGGCCATTTTCCTGTCGAGCAGACGCACTGTCTCGGTCATCACCACCACGTTGGATGCCTTGATTGAAATCACGACATCCTTGAAGTCCTCATCGCGGCATATGCGGAGAAATTCAAGGGCACTCTCGACCATTCCGGCGGGAGTGTCGCCATAGCGGCTCATGATGCGGTCGGAAAGCGAGCCATGGTTGACGCCGATGCGTATCGCCACTCCGCGAGTGCGGCACAGGTCGAGGAAAGGCACGAACTTGTCGCGTATGCGCTGAAGTTCGGCAGCATACTCCTCGTCGGTGTATTCGAGTTTGACGAAAGTGCGGCCCGGATCGACAAAGTTGCCGGGATTGATGCGCACTTTTTCAACCTCCTCGGCGGCCGCGAACGCCGCGGCCGGGTTGAAATGAATGTCGGCCACCAACGGAATCGCGCATCCGGCGGCCCGGACGCCCTTGCGAATTTCGCCGAGGTTGCGCGAATGGGCCGGAGTCTGGGCGGTCAGGCGCACGATGTCGGCGCCTGCCTCGGCGATGCGTAGAATTTGGGCAACGGAAGCAGCGGTGTCCATGGTGGGTGTATTGGTCATGGACTGGACGGCCACGGGATGACCGTCGCCTATGAGGATGCCGCCGATATTGACCTCGGAAGCCGGGCGGCGCTTGTAAGCGGACATTAAATTAATTAGGAATTTAGAATTAGAAATTAGGAACTCTTTTTCCCTTAATTTACTTTGAATTTGTAATCTTTTATTTCGGCAAGGTCGGCGTTGGCCTTGAGGATTTTCTGATTGAGGGTGTCGCACCAGGCCGCATAGCGTTTGGCAAGCGCTTCGTCGGAAAGGGCGAGCATGCGCACTGCCAGGACCGCGGCGTTCATGCCGGCGTTGATGCCTACGGTGGCCACAGGTATGCCCGGGGGCATCATCACGATTGACAGCAAGGCATCCTGTCCCTGGAGGGTGGAGTCGATGGGAACACCGATAACGGGAAGTGTGGTAAGCGCGGCAATAACGCCGGGAAGTGCAGCGGCCATACCGGCGGCAGCAATGATGACCTTGACACCGCGTGCGGCGGCACCGGTGGCAAATTCCTCGACGGCGCGGGGAGTGCGGTGGGCGCTGAGGGCATGCAGTTCAAAAGGCACTTCCATCTGTTCGAGGAAGTCAGCGGCTTTGCGGAGGACGGGCAGATCTGAGGTGCTGCCCATTATGATTGATACCATAATTTTAATTAGAAATTAGGAATTGAGGATTTCAATTTTAAATTGACATTGCCGTGAAGCAGCAGGCGAAACCGAGGGCAAGTCCCGCGAGGGTCTGCGCGAGGGTGTGCCGGTTCAGGGCCAGTCTTGCCGAGGCCATCGCTCCGGCAAGGACAATGCCGACACTGAGCATTATCATGACATTCACGTCGGCGAGCCCTGATGTTGCGAACCACATCATCATTCCGACCAGGCCACCGATAGCGGTGGTGTGTGCGCTGATTTTCCATTTGAATGTGATGAGCATGGCTATGATGGTGGCTACTCCCGCGCCCCAGAAAAACATCCTGAGCCATAGCGGTGCCCCGAGCGAGCCTACAAAAAGGGCCGCTCCAAAATAGCATGCCACGCCAATCACCATCGGCATTGCTCGCTGGTCGCGGCGCGAAAGGGCCCTGTCGCTCACCTTGCCGGTACGTATCAGCACCGCGATGGCAAGCAACGGGATAAGTCCGGTTATGACACCAACGAGAATCGTGACGATGAGGCGGTTGCTCTCGGGCACTGAACGAAGCGGCGTCACCCACATGGCGAGCGCAGTGGCGTAGGTTGGAATCAACAATGGCGAGAAAAAGTCGCTCAGCAGCTGCGCCCAGCGCGGCCGGCGGGCTGGTTGAGCCTGAGACAGGGATTTATCGGTCGGTTCCGTATTTTCCATAATCTATTCCTTTCTTAGACGCGCGACGGGAAATCCCATGCGCTCACGATATTTGGCGACGGTGCGGCGGGCGACGTTCAGGCCGTCATCCTGCAACGCCACGGCGATTTCCTCGTCGCTCATCGGGCGGCTCTTGTCCTCGCCTGATATAAGTTTACGTATGCGCGACTCAACGGTATGCGACGACAGGTCACCCGAGTCGCTGACGCTCTCGCTGAACAGCGATTTCAGCGACACCATGCCAGCCGGGGTCATGGCATATTTCGAAGCGGTGGCGCGGGAGATGACGCTGAGGTCCAGGCCTGTAGCCTCACGGATGTCGCGCAACACCATCGGCCGCAGGTCCTGACGGTCGAAACTCCTGAAATAGGCAGGCTGAAGCCTCACGATAGCTTCCATAACAGCCATGAGCGTAGATGCCCGGCGCTGGTTCATGGAAATGAACTCGCGGGCAGACTCACGGCGTTCCCGCAGGAAAGTTTCCGCCTCTTCATTCGCGCCAGGCAGAGCAAAGGTCTCCTCTATGGCAAGTTCGGGAACACGTCCGGCCAAAGCCACCGAAACATTGCCGGCACCATCGGTCTCGATGATGAAATCGGGGGTGATGTGCCGCATGCGGTCGTCCGCTCCCGAAGTTTCGAGTTGCGCGCCGGGCTTTGGATTCAGGCTCCGTATAAGCCTTACCGCATCGTCGACTATCGGCTCCGGATAATCCATCGCCTCCTTGATTTTGTCGAAATGCTTCTTTGCGAAAAGGTCGAAATAGTCGCGTAGAATTTCAGCAGCGCACATCGTTGTGCCCGAAGGCATCAGACGGTCGATTTGCAGCGACAGGCAGTCGCGCAGGTCAACGGCACCCACGCCGGCCGGATCAAGACGCCGCACGTAGTTCCACGCATGTTCCACGTCGCGGACCGACACATCAAGGCCTGCTCCCATGGCCATGTCATCGGCTATGGCCTCGATTGAACGCGTAAGGTAACCGTTTGAGTCGAGATTGCCGATAACGTAGGTTGCTGCCTCGCGCTCGGCGGGAGTCATGCCGTCGAACTGCACCAGTTGTGATTCAAGAGGAGGAAACGCGGCCGAGCCGCTGTCGGTGGCCGCAGGTTCATAGCGGGCGGAAAACGCGATGTCATTGACGGGGAACTGCCGGTAATACGGCACCTCCTCGTCCGAGCCGTAATCGGCACGCTGGAGTTCTTCGGCGCTCTCGGTGAAATCCCGTCCCTCGTCATCCTTGTGGAGCTGTGCGTCATCGGCTGCGCCGACAGCTTCCAGCGCCGGGTTCTCGTCGAGGGCCCTGGCCACTTCCTCCTCATATTCCGGTGCGGACATTTCAAGCAAGCGCCCGAACCTCACCTGCTGTGGATTAAGGCGAAGACCGAGCTGCTGCTCCTGGGATATGGACTGTGACGACTTAGACATTGTTATTCGATGCACCTAATCTCACCGCAAAGATACGAATTATTTCGCTAATTCAGCTATCCTCGCGTCCGAAAAGCCCTTTCAGGCGGTCGGCCACAGTGCGTGTGGGCGGCTTGAGGTGTATCGACACCTTCGTGCTCTTTCTGTTCAAAAATATAATTGTTGAATGAAGCACTATTGCGGTCCATTCCTCAAAAGGAACGATGGCATGGATATGGCTGAGGGGAATGGACCTGAAAATCGACTTCTCGTCGATGGAGCCTATGATAAGTTTGTTGGATTCTATGTCAACATTTATGTCATGCATTATACCTACCGTGTCAAACAACATGGCGATGTCAAGACAATCGACGCTCTTGGCGCGGTTGGGATATTTCTTGTAAAGGGTTTGAATGACTTCTTTTGTTATCATGACGTAAGAGATATGGAATCGAGGTTGGCACTTTAATATATCGGTGATGAAGAGAGGTGATACTGATATTATAACCCCTCGCGGGGCAAAAGGTTCATTAAAAAAGGCACCCGGACAATCATTAAAACAATGAGACCCGCAGGCCGGGACGGCCTACAGGTCTCATTGAGGAATGTCATGTTCAGGCAAGGAAACCGAGCAGTACGCCGGCAGCCACAGCCGAGCCGATAACGCCGGCCACATTCGGGCCCATGGCGTGCATCAGCAGATAGTTGGACGGATCGTATTCCAGACCGAGGTTGTTCGAGATACGTGCCGACATCGGAACAGCCGATACGCCGGCGTTGCCGATGAGGGGATTGATTTTCTTGTCCTTGGGAAGGAGCAGGTTGAAAATCTTCACGAAGAGCACACCGCTCGACGAAGCTATCACGAAAGCCATGAAGCCGAGGAAGAAGATGAAGATGGTCTGCGGGGTGAGGAACTGCGATGCCTGGGTCGAGGCGCCGACGGTCATGCCGAGAAGAATGGTCACGATATCGGTGAGGGCGTTGGACGCAGTCTTTGCCAGACGGGTTGTCACGCCACATTCACGCAGCAGGTTGCCGAAGAACAGCATGCCCAGCAGGGGAAGGCCCGAGGGAACGACAAAGCAGGTGAGAAGCATTCCGACAATGGGGAAGATGATTTTTTCGTTCTGCGACACCGCGCGGGCGGGTTTCATCTTGATGAGGCGCTCTTTCTTGGTGGTGAACAGGCGCATCAACGGGGGCTGAATCACGGGCACGAGAGCCATGTAGGAATAGGCCGACACAGCGATTGCACCCATGAGGTTGGGGGCGAGCTTCGATGACAGGAAGATGGCCGTCGGGCCGTCGGCACCGCCGATGATGGCGATGGCACCGGCCTGGTCGGGTGCGAAACCGATGGCGAGGGCCACCATGTAGGCACCGAAGATACCGAACTGGGCAGCCGCGCCGATAAGCATCAGCTTCGGATTGGCAATCAGGGCCGAGAAGTCGGTCATGGCGCCGATGCCGAGGAAGATGAGCGGGGGATACCAGCCGGCGCTCACGCCGTTGTAGAGGATGTTGAGCACGGAGCCTTGCTCGTAGATGCCCACTTCAAGACCGGCCTCGGTGTTGAAAGGCACGTTGCCGATCAGGATACCGAATCCGATGGGGACGAGGAGCATGGGCTCGAAGTTCTTCTTGATTGCAAGCCAGATGAAGAAGAGGCCCACCAGCAGCATGATGATGTTGCCCCATTCGGCATTGGCGAAACCTGTCAGTTCCCAGAACTGGCGCAGGTTTTTAAGTAGGAAATCACCGAAATCCATAGGAACGCGGGATTATTCGATGACGATTAAGGGGTTGCCTTCGAGCACGGAGTCGCCGGCCGACACGAGGATTTCCTTGACGGTGCCGTCCACGCCGGCGTGGATGGCGTTCTCCATCTTCATGGCCTCGAGCAGAAGCACGGTGTCGGCAGCCTTGACGGCCTGGCCGACCTTGACGGGAATGGACAGAACCACACCGGGCAGGGGAGCCTTGACTGAGTTGCCGGCGCCGGTGGCGGCGGGCTTGGAGATTACCTTCTCGCCGGTGGTGGTGCGGGGAGCGGCAGCCGGGCGGGGAGCCTGCACCGACTTGACGGTAGCGGCCTTGGCGGCTTCAAGTTCTACTGTATAGGGCACACCGTTGACCTCGACCTTTGCCACGTTGTCCTCGATGTCGCCGATGGCCACGTTGTAGGTGTTGCCGTTGATTTTATATTTGTATTCTTTCATTTTTCAAAAGGTTTTAGAAATTAGCGGCGAACGGGGCGCTGGGGCACTTCGCGCAGGTTGTAAATCTTGGAGCTCCAGGGCGAGTAGGCGCGTTTCATCTTCTTGATGGTGAGGATGGTCGACTCGTCGTCGTGGGCATAGAGATGCTGGTTGAGGGCCATTACGATGGCGGCGATTTCCTCGCCGGTATCGTGGCCTACCTCGCGGATTTCGGCCAGATCGGAGGTTTCGTTGCCGTGGGCGCGGGCCTTGTTGCGGCGCGAGAGCAGCGAGCTGATCTTACCGATGCCGTAGAAGCAGAGGCAGAGTACGAGAAGGGCTGAGAACACGATGCACATTGCCATGACGGTCATGCCGAAGCCATTGGCGTCGCGTTCGGCAAAGTCCTGGATTTTGTGGTTGGTGTCGTTGATTACGTTGGCGCTCGACGGGGTGATGTAGTCATCGGCACCACCGGTGCGGATGGCCCATTCGCCGGCACCGTCGGCGGTGCGTGCCCAGCTCTGGCCGGCCTTGATTCCGGCAGGCACAACAACCTCGTCGATGAGGGTGCGTCCGTCGGCGTCGTAGATGCCGATCCAGTTGTCGCGGGTGGGATCAAGGACAAAGTTGGTGTGGAACGTGCCCTTGTTGGGTTCGCCGTCAGCAAAGAAAATCACGTGCTGGCGCTTGGGCATGCGGGTGTTGACATCGCCGAGCGGCACGGGATAGAGCGTGGGCTTGGTCGAATCGTTGGTCAGGTAGATGCTCGATATCTCGATGGGCGCGAAGTTTGCGTTGAAAAGCTCGATCCACCCGTGGTGCGCGCCATATTCATCGGCGATGCCCTCGGGGGTGTTCTCAACCATGACTTCATTGATGCGCAGGGCAGAGCGGGTCTGGCCCACCATGCCTGCGCAGCAAGCCATCGCCGCCACCAGCATCAGAAACAGTCGTTTTTTCATACGGTTTTGTCTGAATTGGTTGGGTTAGGCTAAGAGATTAAAGAGGTATGTTGCCATGTTTCTTGGCAGGGTTGGTCACCTTCTTGGTGGCGAGTTGCTGGAGGGCGCGGATTACGCGGAAACGCGTGTTGCGGGGTTCAATAACGTCGTCGATGTAACCGTAGCGGGCAGCGTTGTAGGGATTGCAGAAAAGCTTGTTGTATTCCGCTTCCTTCTCGGCGAGCACCTTCTTGGGATCGTCAGAAGCCTTGGCTTCCTTGGCATAGAGCACTTCGACAGCGCCTGCACCGCCCATAACGGCGATTTCGGCGGTGGGCCATGCGTAGTTCATGTCGCCGCGCAGCTGCTTGCAGCTCATCACGATGTGCGAGCCGCCGTAGCTCTTGCGGAGGGTTACGGTAACCTTGGGCACGGTAGCTTCGCCATAGGCATAGAGAAGCTTGGCGCCGTGGAGGATTACACCGTTGTATTCCTGGCCTGTGCCGGGGAGGAAGCCCGGAACGTCGACGAGGGTCACAAGGGGAATGTTGAACGCGTCGCAGAAACGGACGAAGCGCGCGCCCTTGCGCGAGGCGTTGGAGTCGAGCACGCCGGCGAGGAACTTGGGCTGGTTTGCCACCACGCCTACGCTCTGGCCGTTGAAGCGGGCGAAGCCCACGATGAGGTTCTTGGCATAGTCGCGCTGAACTTCAAGGAACTCGCCGTTGTCGACGATTGCGCCGATAACCTCATACATGTCGTAGGGGCGGTTGGGCGAATCGGGAATGATTTCGTTGAGCGAATCCTCGAGACGGTCGATGGGATCGGTGCACTCAACCATCGGGGGCTCTTCAAGGTTGTTCTGGGGAATGTAGCCGAAGAGCTTGCGGATGATCTTGATGGCGTGTTCGCCGTCTTCAGCAGCGAAGTGTGCCACACCGCTCTTCTGCGAGTGTACTTCGGCACCGCCGAGCGCATCCTGGGTCACATCTTCGCCGGTTACGGTCTTCACGACCTTCGGACCGGTGAGGAACATGTAGGAAATACCCTTCGCCATGATGGTGAAGTCGGTAAGGGCGGGCGAATAAACGGCACCACCGGCACAGGGGCCGAGGATTGCCGAAATCTGGGGGATTACGCCCGAAGCAAGGATATTGCGCTGGAAGATCTCGGCGTAACCGGCAAGGGCGTTGATGCCTTCCTGGATGCGGGCGCCGCCCGAGTCGTTGAGGCCGATGACGGGAGCGCCCATCTTCATGGCCATGTCCATGATCTTGCAGATCTTCAGGGCCATGGTTTCCGAGAGCGAGCCGCCGAACACGGTGAAGTCCTGTGCGAACACATAGACGAGACGTCCGTCGATTGTGCCGTAGCCGGTCACGACGCCGTCGCCGAGGAACGATTTCTTTTCCTGGCCGAAGTTGTGGCAGCGGTGGCGCACGAACATGTCGAGTTCCTCAAACGAACCTTCGTCGAGGAGCTGGGCGATGCGCTCGCGGGCGGTGTACTTGCCGCGCTCATGTTGTTTTTCGATGGCCTTTTCGCCGCCACCGAGACGAGCCTGGTTGCGAAGCTCGATGAGCTCTTTTACCTTTTCGAGTTGATTGCTCATTATATAAAGTTTACGGTTATTGTGCGTTGGAGATTACTTGTTGGGGTCTTCGCAAAGTTCGATGAGGGTGCCCACGGTCGACTTGGGGTGGAGGAAGGCGATATTGAGGCCTTCGGCACCACGGCGGGGAGCCTTGTCGATGAGACGGCAGCCCTTGGCCTCAACCTCGTTGAGAGCATTCTGCACGCCGTCGGCGATGGCAAAAGCCATGTGCTGGATGCCGCCGCGACCGCCGTTATTGGCGATGAATTTGGAAATGGCCGATAATTCGTCAGTGCCTTCGAGAAGTTCGATTTTTGTCTGGCCGACTTTGAAGAATGCGGTGCGCACTTTCTGGTCAGCGACTTCTTCGATAGCTGTGCATTTGAGGCCTAAGATGTTTTCATAGAAAGGAATAGCTTCATCGAGGCTGGGAACGGCAATGCCGATGTGTTCGATATGCGAAATATCCATTGCTTTGATTTATAAGGTTAGTATAATATTGATTTTTAGCGTTATTTTGAGGGCGCAGGGTGTACCACGCCACATTACGCCACAAAATTACAAAAAAAATTGATATGACAAGCGCCAGCCGTCATTATTTTATCGCATTACATTATATATATGCCGCCGTCCTTTCACAGCCAAAATGCCTGTTACTCGGCGTTATTGTATCAGGATAGTTAAAAATTGCTATGCAGGGCGATTTTTATTGCACATCTCCCTGCTTTTTGCTAATTTTGCATCCATATTCGTTTAACTAAAACCCTATCTGCCTATTGCACACATCTACTCTAAATCGAAAAAAAGAATAGAAAAAAATGCAGACATTAGCTCAGCTCACCGACGACAAGTTGGTGCAATCTTACGCTAACGGCAACCACGACGCTTTTGACGTGCTGCTCCAGCGCCATCAGGGCCGCCTTCTAAGCTACATAACCCAGCAGTGCAACAACGCCCAGCTGGCCGAGGATATATTTCAGGAAACGTTCGTCAAGGCTATCATAACCATCAAGAACGGGAATTACACCGAGAACGGTAAATTCGCAAACTGGATTTTCCGGATTGCACGGAATCTGGTCATCGACCACTTCCGCCGCGAAAGTTCGGAATGTACCGTCTCTACGGATGACGATAATTTTGACATCCTCAACCGCAAGGAACTCGGAGGCGACACCATCGAGGACGAACTCGTCGAACTTCAGATACGCGACGACATACGCCGACTGATCAAGGCTCTGCCTTTCAGCCAGCGGCAAGTGCTCGTGATGCGCTACTACCGCAACCTGAGTTTCAAGGAAATTGCCGAAAAAACAGGCGTGAGCATAAACACGGCCCTGGGCCGCATGCGCTATGCCATCCTCAACCTGCGCCGAATGGCCCAGGAGAGCGACATCGCGCTGACTCATTAACAGTTTCCAACCAAACGCAAACCAAACCCACCAAGTGCTCGACACAATAGGTAAATACATCGTGGCGGTAGCCGACTTCCTGTGCGGCTACCCCTTGTTTTTTCTGCTCATCGGCGGCGGCCTTTACCTCTTCCTGTCATCAGGACTCGTATCGCTGCGCCGTCTTCCGGCCGCGCTGAAAGAATTGCGCACCAAAAATGACAGCCGCAACGGACAGATTTCATCCGTGCAGGCCCTTGCCAGCGTAGTCGCGGCCACAGTCGGCCTCGGCAACATCGCCGGCGTGGCAATAGCCCTGGTCATGGGCGGACCCGGCGCGATATTCTGGATGTGGGTCAGCGCCCTTGTGGGCATGGCCACAAAATACCACGAAGGGGTGCTGGCAATAATGTACAAGGGCAAAGACGACCGGGGCAATCCCCAGGGCGGCCCGATGCACATAATAACCCACGGCCTCGGCCCGAAGTGGACTCCGCTGGCAAAATTCTTCGCCATCGCCGGCATGTTCGGCACCCTTTGCATAATGAACGCCAACCAGCTCACCGAGGCTTTCATGACAACGTTCTCCACCCCCGAAGGCGTGGCATCGAGCGGCTTTCTCAGCTCGGTCGGTTCGATAATCGGCCTCGAGAACGCCGCCACCTATAAATTGCTGTTCGGCTGTGCGATAGCCGCCGTGGTTGCCGTGGTGATTCTCGGCGGCATCCGCCGCATCGCCACAGTTGCGTCGGTGATGGTGCCGTTCATGGTAGGCGTCTACTTTGTGATGGTGCTCTACATCATCCTCACCCGTCTGGGCGACGTCCCCGCCGTTTTCCAGCGCATTTTCGCCGAAGCCTTCAATTTCCGGGCAGGCATCGGAGCCCTGGCAGGCATCGCCATCATAGGCGCCCGCCGCGCCGCCCTGGTCAACGACGCCGGCATCGGCACGGCCTCGATAATGCACGGCGCATCGCGCAACAACCGCCCCGTGCGCGAGGGCCTCATAGCAATGCTCGGCCCCGGCATCGACTCGGGATTCGTCTGCACCCTCACGGCGCTCGCCATACTGCTCTGCGTACCCGAAGTGCATGAAACCCAGGGGGTGCAGGGCCTCGCACTGGCCATGACCGCCTTCAGCCGCGGCATACCCTACGGCGAATACTTGCTGATGTTCATCGTGGTCTGCTTTGCCATGTCGTCGATGTTCTCATATTCGTTCTACGGCTCGACCTGTGCGTCATACCTTTTCGGCACCCGCAAGGGACGATGGTATGTCTACGCCTTCATCCTGTCGCTGATAGTGTTTGCCGTGGTTCCGCTTGAGGCCGCGGTCGGCATGTGCGACCTGTTCTACGCGCTCATGGCGATTCCGACGATGATTGCCGTCATCGCCCTCAGCGGAAAGGTGCGCCGCGCCACATGCGAATATTTCAGCAAAGCGGAAAAAACTTCCGGAAACAACACGACTAATCAAACTAACCCGAATTAAAGATGCTTGACTACATTGTCTGGAACGCAGACCCAACGCTGATTGAGTGGCCGGTAACGGTGAGATGGTACGGCCTTATGTTCGCCATCGGCTTCTGGATTGGATTCAACATAGTGGCCAGAATGTTCAAACGCGAGGGCGCACCTGAAAAATGGCTCGGCGTACTGCTCATATGGGTGGCGGCCGGCACTGTGGTCGGCGCGCGTCTCGGACATGTATTCTTCTATGAATGGGACTATTACTCGCAGCATCCGCTGAAAATACTCGCCACATGGGAGGGCGGCCTCGCCAGCCACGGCGGCGCCATCGGCGTCATCATCGCGGTAATCCTGTTTTCCATCTTCACCTCGAAACGCAGCCCGCTGTGGACATTCGACCGCCTTGTGGTGGCCATTGCCCTCGTCGGCGGCCTCATCCGCATCGGCAACCTGATGAATTCCGAAATCTTCGGCCACGCCACCACCCTGCCGTGGGGCTTCATGTTTCCGCGCTCTGCTGAATGGCACCGCTTTTATGAGGGTGTCGCATGCCATCCCACCCAACTCTACGAGGCCCTGTGCTATTTCGCGTTGTTCGGCATACTGATGTGGATGTACTGGAAGAAAAACGCAGGCGAACGCCCGGGACTCATATTCGGCGTGTTCTTCATCGGCATCTTCCTCCCGCGCTTTCTCATAGAATTCATCAAAAATCCACAGGTTGCCTTCGAGCAGGACATGGTCCTCAATATGGGCCAGTTGCTCAGCATACCGTTCATCATTCTTGGCATTATATTGATTATAAGGGCTATGATGCGTCCGCGCGTCACCCTGGCCTATCCCAACCGCTTCGCCGACGAGCCGAAAAAGCCCTCGACGGGCAAAAAGTAAGCTCATCACAAATGTCTTTCTCAACTTTCCGTCAACGGCTCAAGCCGTGGATGCTGCCCATCGCAATGGTGTGCGGCATGCTTTTTCACAATTTTATCGGCGCAGTGCAGTTTCTCGCACCTTACCTCATCTTCACGATGCTGCTCATCACGTTCTGCCGTGTCAAGCCATCCGAGTTCAGGCTGTCGGCCCTGACATGGAGTGTTGTAGGGGTGCAGGTAATCGGCGGCATCGCGGCCTATTTCGCCCTTGCGCCATTCAGCAATGACCTCGCCCAGGGCACCATGATATGTATCCTTTGCCCGACAGCCACCGCTGCCCCGGTTATCACGGCCATGCTCGGAGGCTCCATAGCCATCCTTGTCGCCATATCGCTGCTCAGCAATCTGGCACTCGCTGTCGTCGGCCCGGCGTTCTTCGCATTCATCAGTTCGGGCAGTGCGGTAGAAATCTCGTTCGGCCAGGCCTTCCTGATTATAATCTCCAAAGTCGGCCCCCTTATAATCGGCCCGATGCTTGTGGCTTTCGCGCTGATGTGGGTGGCCCCGAAAGTCCATAAAACCCTGGCCGACCACCAGTCGCTCTCGTTCTACATCTGGGCCGTATCCCTCATTCTGGTCGTTGGCCGCGCCGTATCGTTCGCAATGGCCGAACCGTCCGACCGAGTTCCCGAGATGATAACGCTGGCGCTGCTCGCCGGACTGGCATGCGTCGGACAATTTGCCATAGGGCGCCGCATAGGCCGTAAATTCGGCGACAAAATCGCAGGAGCCCAGGGTCTTGGCCAAAAGAACACGGTGCTGGCCGTGTGGATGGCCACGACCTACCTCAACCCCATCTCCTCCATAGCGCCGGCCGCATATGTGGCATGGCAGAACACAATCAACTCTCTCCAGATTTATTTCAAGACAAAAAAAGAAGGCCGCGCAAAAACGAACTAAGCGCCGCCGGGAGCGTTTATCATAGTGAAAACACTCGATTATGGACAGCATGTTTGACATCCTTATGGGATTGCCCCTGTTCAAGGGGGTGAGCAAAGACCGCATGGCCAAAACGGTCGGAACCTCAAAATTCCATTTCCTTAAATACCTCCCGGGCGAAACAATATTCCGCCCAGAGCAGCAATGCACCGAGATTGCCTTCATTATCTCGGGCACGGTTGAAATCACCATAGCCAATCCCGACGGACGCTTCTCGGTGAGCCAGTCACTCGCGGCACAGGACGTTGTGTCGCCCGATTTCCTGTTTGGCAAAATCACAAGCTATCCGGGTCTTGTAAAGGCCAAGGATACCGTAGGGATGCTGTTGATAGACAAACGCGACTACATCACCATCCTGCACAGCGACGACGTGTTTCTGTTCAATTACATCAACCTTCTGTCGATGAACGCTCAGAAAGCCGTAGAAGGCATCCTGGCCGTATCCACAGGTGACATCGCCGAACGCATCGCATTCTGGATAAGCGCCCTAACACAGCCACGCAGCTTCGACATCCGCCTTGAATGTCGCCAACGCGACCTGACCGGCCTTTTCGGCATTCCCCGCACCACCCTGCGGGCGGCTCTGGAAGACTTGAAGCAAAAGGAACTGATTGACTACAACCCCAACTGCATCCACGTTCTTGACCGCCGAGGTCTGCTTGCCCTTCTGCACAACCATTCCGAGAGCGAGGATTAGCGCCTGCTAAAAACAAGGTGTTGAATTAACCGCATACATTAAGGGCCGCTTCTCACGAAGCGGCCCTTATGCTGTTTATGAAACAAACCTAATATTTTAAAAACCTTTCTAATTGTCCTATGTCATTCTTGATGACAATGCAAAATTACTACCATCGCGGCGCCCGCCAAAGCCAATCTCGGTAAAATCTCACAAAATATAAATCGCATCAAAATATATACTGCTGATATGCAATATTTTGACCCTTATGCTATAAAATGAAAAATATGACAATATAATCCTTGCTTTTTAGAGGGAAATACATTAATTTTGCAGTCGCAAACCTAATCATAGCCATGAAACAACTATTAACAGCACTGACATTTATCATTTGCCTGGCCATCCAGACGAATGCAGCGCAAACGCCCTTAAAGTTATCATCAGCCACAGACTCACTGAAAACCACTTTGAAATTGCGCAAGTCAAGGATGAGCCAACGGCTTGCCCGCATTGACTCGCTCAAAAGCGAATTGGCAGCCGAAGCCTCCCCATCGGCTGAGAAACTCAGTAAAATCGCCGGCGCCTACAACGGCTTGAACGTGGATTCTGCCCTTTTTTATTACAACCAGGCATGGCGAAAGGCCGAAGCGGACGGAAATCTCAAACTACGGAACCTCATTTTGATTAACTACGCGGAGCAGCTTCCTAAAATAGCCCTTTTCAGCGAGGCAATCGCCACATTGGACTCAATCTGCCCCGACTCGCTCGACCTGGCCGGAAAAAAAATGTTTTATTCCGCACGTAGCCATATATATATAGATGCCATCCGTTACCATCCGCTCGCATTCCGCAAGGAAGACAACACCGCCAGGGCTATAGCAGACCTTGACACACTCGGAGTCCTGTTCAACGAAAAATCCCTGGCCAAACGCCTCACACAAGCGCAGAGCCATTTCCTTAAAGGGCAAGAGACCATGGCTTTGGGCGAACTTAATGAAGTGTTTGACAATCTGTCGCCAAACGATCCTACATACGCCATAATCGCCGGGATGCTTGCATCATTTTACAGCGACAAGCCTGACAAGACCGATGAATACCTCTACTACCTGACCATCTCGGCCACAGCCGACGCACTTAACGCCAACGGCGAAGAAGCATCGCTGATGCTGCTCGGAAGCGAACTTTTCAGGATGGGCGACACAGACCAAGCCTTCGAATATCTCACCGCATCGTCAGAAGCCCTAAAAGAATCGGGCGCGCGCATGCTGATTTCCGAAATTGCGCCTCCGATGTCGGTTTTTGCCGAAACAATGCGCACACGCGAGGAATCCCACAACCTATGGATTATAATACTCTCCGTAATAATGATTGCCGTCGCCGCTGCCAGCGGATGGCTCATATGGCACGGACGGCGAGTGTCGTCATCGCGTGCCGCTGCAAATCAAAAATTGACGGCATCCGTATCCATGCGCGACCAATACATAAGCCAACTGCTCGAAATTTGCTCGGTTTATGTTGAGGGCCTGGAAGACTTCAACCGCCTCGTAGGCCGCAAGTTAAAGGCTAACCAAATCCAGGACTTACTCAAAATGATAGAATCCGGCAAAATGATGCAAGATCAGACTGAACGCTTCTTTGAAGTCTTCGACACCGCCGTCTTCAATATTTTCCCCAACTTCCTTGGCGACGTAAACGCCTTCCTGCTCCCTGACAAACAGATGGCGATACCCGAACCCGGAAAGCTTTCTCCCGAACTCCGCATTGTCGCGTTCATGCGGCTTGGAGTAACCGACAGCAACCGGCTGTCAAAGTTCCTCGGACTTTCGCTCAACACCGTCTACACATACCGCAACCGACTGAAGGGACGGGCATCCGAACGCGACAAATTCGAGGAAAATATACAAAATCTCGGAAAGAACGCTTAGATTAATTGTTATATTATGCCAGAATCGCAAATACAATAAATCACTAATATAAAGATATTTATAAAAATATTTTTACTAAATCGATTTATATCGCGCTTCTATACTATGGACAAACGCTTGACGAGGCAGTAACTTTGCAGTGTAAATAATTTTTAGGTCTAAGATTCAAGGTTATTATTTAGGATTATTCAGTAAAGACAAACAAGGATTTTTTAAATGGTTTTAGGTATTTAGTGTTAGACCCCATAAGAAAAGCCGAACTGAGAAGTTCGGCTTTTCTTGTTTACCTCACCATCGCGCCGAGAGCTGTTCAGCATTTTTTTGTAACTTTGCATTTGTAAAACCAACATCTATGCATTCAACTTCAATATTCACTGACAAAAACACCTTTATATCATTCGTATGGCAGCACGTATTGCTGCTCGTCTCATTGTTCATAATGACTTTTGGCGTTGTATTGTGTGTGCGCTCCAATCTCGGCAGCAGTGTAATCTCGTCAACACCCCTCGTATTCACCCTTGCAGGCTGTCAGGCCTTCGTTCCGCCTCTGACCCTCGGCGAATACACAAATATATTGAATGTAATCCTCGTAATCGGCCAGATAATCGTGCTTGGCAAACAATTCCGCCCCATCCAGCTGCTTCAAGTCATCGTGGGCCTCGTGTTCGGATTTCTAATCGACCTAAACATGGCCTTGACTGACACCATGAGCTGCGACACGCTTCCCGTGCAGCTTATAACCCAGTTCGCAGGCTGCACGATTATGGCCATAGGAATAGCGTTCGAGGTACGTTGCGGCTCTGTCACAATGCCCGGAGAAGGGATGCCGGTGGCAATAAGCCGTGTAAGCGGCATGCCGTTCGCCAAGGCTAAGATTATGGTTGATGTAACGCTCGTTTCACTGGCCGTAGCCGGCTGTTTCTTCTTTTTCGGAAAATGGTTGTGGAACGTTGTAGGCATCGGTACCCTGTTTGCAATGGTATATGTAGGGTTCCTCGTGCGCGTGATCGACAAGCACATTGGATGGTTTGACCGGGTGTTGCTATACAGCCCCGGCTGCCGTCGATATATCTACGGCCTCGCCCGCTACTTACATTCAAGGAATGGCTGATTACAGCCCACGGCGCGGAAACGCGTCGATATACGACGACGGGGTGGCATTGTAAATGGACACGTTCCGCGTCGCTGCATACCGTGCAAGACGATGGTAAGAGCGGAAAGCAGTATAGAAACTCTTTAAAATATCGTGCAGGCGATAGCCACGATATTCCGTTTCGGAACGTTTCAGCTCGGTTTTTGAGTCAGCGTAGAAATGCGGCTGAACCGAAACAACATTGTTGGCATCGGTGACCCTTATCGTCTCCAGCCATGAGTGGTCGGCTCCTGTCAGGTATATTTCCCTATATCCCGCTGCCATAGCCGTCATTATAGCCGGAATCAGCACATTTCTGGGCCGTGGCATGGCCCTTCCGCTGCTGTAGGCCATGTTCTCAAGCCAATCGAATCCTTCAATGCCCACAAAATTGAAGGTTGCCAGTTGCAGCTCGGGTGATTTTCCGTTGCCGAACCGCGCCAGCAAGTCCCGCGAGCGGGCCAGTTCCGACGCTGGCACACACAATGTCATGCGCCATCCCACCGTTGCCAGAGCCTTCCACAGGGATGCGACATTCTCGTTCTCAGTGCCACGGAAAAAATGGGGGTCAGCCAGCACATAATAATCAGGACGCAGCTCGGCGAACTGCGGGGTGTTGGCCATGAAATTCACCGCTACCGTTGGCAATTCCAACAGTTTCGCTCCATATTGCTCAATGGTAGTCTTCAACGATGGTCCGTTGGCCAGAATTACAACCTTATCTGATTTTTTTTCACAACGGCGCGGCGCTGTGGCGCGGCGCGACAGCAGGACGATTTTGGCAACGGCCTTGCATGAGTCGCCAAGGCGCGACACAAATTCAGAGACTTTCATCATCGTAGACATGGGTGCGGAGATATTCCGTCACAGAATTGGGTTTGAAATTAAAATCAGATGCAAATGCCGAGCCGTCGAAGGTTGTATCATCCGTGATGGCGCGGCGCAGACGTCCGTTCATAAGCCACCGGGCCCATGACGGTTTCAGTGTGAGTATGCGCTTCTGCTTGATGCGCCATGCCAATGCCTCGGCAAATTCAGCGTAAGTGGGATTACAGCCGTCGTTAACAAAATAAACTCCGGGCTTGCCTATAACCAGCGCCACCGCCCTCGCCAAATCAACGGCGTGCAAAGTCGAGAGCCTGGCCTCGTTGCCTGCGATATGATAATACGAGCCAGCGGCGATGCGGCGTGCCACTTCCATAGGAAAACCGGTCATGCCGGTTCCAACAATATTCGCACATGCAAGAACGGATGCTCCATCTTTCGGCGTCGCATCGCCTGGTTCGGTTATATGCACCACAAAGTCTGCATCGCCGTCCGTCACGATTTCATAATCATTCAGCTCCCGCTTAATATACGGCAGCACAAATTCGCGTCCCGGCGCCACGACACACAGCCGCGGCAGAGGTTTATTCATATCATTGTCAGTATTCATTGTCTACGGATTAGGTCAAGGAAAATATCGCGTATAGCCCACCAGTATTTTTTTGCGAGGCACAGCGGATTGGCCGGCAGCCCATGGGCCTGCAAAGCCTTGAGTTTCTCCACATTGTTGATATACAGGCGCCCCTTGAAACTCGTGGAACGCCCCCCGGTGGCCATCTCCACCATCACCATCGGCAGGTAGCGGTATTTCAGGGACGTGTCAGTGAAAAGCCTTATCCACATTTCAATGTCAGCCCCTATATAGTAATCAAGGGCATAGTCGCCCACGCGTTCAATAACATTGCGGCGGACATACAGGGTGGGATGCGGCGGAGTCATACCGGCCGTGAGCTGCGCCGGGATAAAATTTCCGGCATGATATATTCGGCCCCTACGTCCCGAACGTGGATTGAAATAACGCATGTCGCCATACAGGAAATCGAGTTCCGGATCACGCTCAAACGCATCGGCCACCTCGGCAAGGACGTTCTGACTGGCCAAAACATCCCCGCAATGCACCATTCCTACAACATCGCCCGTGGCAAGGTGAAGGCCATGGTTAAGGGCGTCGTACAATCCCTTGCGCTCGCGCAGATACAATCGTGCGCGTGGATATGCCGCCACAACATCCGTCGTGCCGTCGTTGCTGAAACCGTCCACAACGATATGCTCAATATCCTTGTGTGTCTGTGAATGGACGCTGGCCATTGTCTGACCCAGCACACCGGCACCGTCAGCCGTGATTGTGACAACCGATATTTTCATGAGGCTGTCATTTGTAGGTGATGACAAACCAGCAGCGTTGGAACAAGAATGGCCGTGAATACACCCAACCACACCCACAGCGAACGTCGCCGCCACATCTTCACGGCCACAAAGGCCGCGCAGGGCAAAAGTAACGGAAGATAAGGGAGGCAATAGCGCGACACTCGTCCGGCCGACATCCAGGCCGTCAGCACGGTCATGGCAACGCCCCATACAGCCGACAGCTGCATCGTGCGCGGCGAGCGGCGCCCTGCCGCGAAAATCCAGTACAGAATCAGCGCGCCGGCATAATACCAGCAATATCCGAAATGAGCCACGACCATTGTCGGGGCGAAAATCATGTCGCGTCCGAAATTCCAAGGGAAAGGAATCAAAAACTGCACAGCGACAGACGCCGGCAGAAACAGCAACCGTCGGCCAACAGAAAAGTCCTCGTAACCTCCCGGATGCATTTTGTCCCAGGCACGGGATGCAGTCTTATGATGGTTTAAGGTGGTGGTTCCATCGACAGTTATCAATGCCTCGGCCGAAACTGAATTGAAATAATGGTCATATACCATACGCATCAGAATTGCCGCGACTATGACAACGATGAATTTCCAGTCAAGCCTGCGAACATCGCGTCTAAGAGCCATAAGCCCGGCGCCAAGAGCCACCATATACATGAAATTCGCCCGCAGGAACAGCAGAAGAACCATCGACACGGCGAGAAGCATCCATTCCCACCATCGGGAACAGCCATCCATGCGCCAACGCACGAGCATACAGGCAATAACAGCAATGCAGAGCGTAACCGGCACATCCTTTATGAGCCATGTCGACTGGGTGAACAGATAGCACATCGTCGATCCGGCGACAAGGGTACCGAGGGCAATACGGCGGTCGGAGGTCATTGCATAGGCGATGGATCCCATTGCCACCAATGTTAAGCCATAGCACAGTACGTTGAACATTATCGGCACGGTTATGTCCACCCCGAAAACCGCCATAAGACCTGCGGCTATGCCGGCAAGATGGCGGGAATTGAACAGCCCCGGGTCGGTGCTCAGTCCGAGGTTATACAATGCCCTGTCCCAATCCGTCGCGGCATCCCAGTTAAGCAGCACCGGCGAATCCACGCCTGTACTGAACACAGTCGTGTACCAGTTGACGTTTATCACCACGCCACACGTCGACAGCGTCACCATAGCCAAAAGGATATATGCACCCGCAGCCGAACGCCACCTACAGGCCGAAAACACCGCCATGACTATGGCCATAACAACCATATAGGCTGGAATAACAAAGGAAACACGAGCGCCTGGCCACATGCACAGGCATGCTGCGACCGCTACGATTCCTGACAAAAAAGCGACTGCCGACTGACGGTTTTTCAATATCATAATGCAAAATTACAGAAAAAAACGGGCATTGGCGGGGCTGAGTGAGGAAAATATGCTAATTTTGCAACATAAATGACCAATCAAGAGAAAAAGCAGTCCGAAGGACCAATCCGAATAGATGTCGGAGACGTTCTTCAATCACGCCTGGGCAAAAGAAGCGCCCGGGTGCCCCGTTGGCTCATCCATCGTCTTGAAAGGCTTATTTGCCAGGACAAACTCAACGAGATGCTGCGGGTGGCATATCCGCGCCGGGGCGCTGAATTTTGCCAGGCCGTAATCGAGCATCTTGGAATAAGCGTGAATGTGAAGGGGGCGTCAAATCTTCCTGTCAATCCCCGCGCAATCTTTGTGTGCAACCATCCCCTCGGCGGCCTCGACGGAATGGCCCTCATACACTTCATCGCCTCGCACTACGGGTGCCAGCCGCGTTTTGTGGTCAACGACCTCCTGATGGCCGTGGAGCCGTTGCGCGAGGTTTTCCTGCCGATAAACAAACACGGAGCGCAGAGCCGTGGCTCGCTTGCCGCAATCGACGAGGCCATGGCCACCGACGCGCCGGTATTGATTTTCCCCGCAGGACTGTGTTCAAGACGCCGCGACGGACGTGTCGCCGACCTTGAATGGCGAAAGATGTTCGTGCAGAAAGCCCGCGAGTTCGGACGCGACATCGTCCCCCTGCGGTTTTGCGGCGAAAATTCGGCCACATTCTACCGCACGGCCCGGTGGCGGGAACGTCTCGGCATAAAATTCAACATCGAGATGGCGTTGCTGCCGTCGGAAATTTTCAAGGCCGAAGGAAAGACGTTCACCATCAGCGTAGGCGCGCCGGTGGCATGTCGTGATTTGTCAACCGACAGCCGCGCCGAGACCGCGAGGATACGCCGAACAGTAGACTCGCTCAGTTGTTAACAATAAAATGTAACTTCTCCGATTCAATGAACCAAAAGATAATCGATCCCGTACCCCAGGAACTAATCGAAGCCGAACTGACTCCCGAGCGCTTTCTGCGCGACACCAATAAAGGCGGAAATGAAATATATGTAATCGACGCACACAATTCGCCCAACATCATGCGTGAAATCGGCCGTCTGCGCGAAATCGCGTTCCGCAGCGCGGGTGGAGGATCGGGCAAAGACTGCGACATCGATGAGTTCGACACAATGGAACCTCCCTGCAAGCAGCTCATAGTGTGGGATCCCGACAGCAAACTCATTCTCGGCGGTTACCGCTTCATCTGCGGAAAGGACATCCGCACCGACGATGAGGGACGGCCCCGCATCGCCACCAGCCACATGTTCCGCTTTTCCGAGAAATTCCTGAAAGATTATCTGCCATATACCCTTGAGCTGGGCCGTTCGTTCGTGCGCCCCGAATACCAGTCGTCGCGCGCCGGCGCAAAGGCTCTTTACGCCCTCGACAACCTGTGGGACGGCCTCGGCTGCCTGACTGTGATCAACCCAGAGATAAAATATCTTTTCGGCAAGGTCACCATGTACCCGAACTATACTGAACGCTGCCGCGACCTCATCCTGTATTTCCTTCACAAGCACTTCCCCGACCCCGAAGGGCTGGTGCGCCCCATCACCCCGCTCCCCTACTCCTCAGACCCTGAGGAAATGGCCAGTATCTTCACCGGCTCGAATTTCAAGGAAGACTATGTCATCCTGAATACCCATGTGCGCGCCCACGGCGACAACATCCCCCCTCTTGTAAACGCCTACATGAGCCTGTCGCCGACAATGCACATGTTCGGCACCGCCATCAACGACGAGTTCGGAAACGTGGAGGAAAGCGGAATATTCTTTGCCGTCGATGAAATCCTCGACGCCAAGAAGCGCCGCCACATCGAATCCTATCATCCCACCAAATAGTCCCATACGATGAGCGATGAAATCAAAAAATGGAAAGTGCTCGGCAGCGAGTACCTTTTCCGGCGTCCATGGCTTACGGTAAGGCGTGACAGGGTTGAGTTGCCAAACGGCATCGTGCACCCCGAATATTATGTACTCGAATATCCGACCTGGGTCAATGTAATCGCCATCACTGAAGAAGGTCAGTTCGTCATGGTCAGGCAATACCGCCACGGTCTCGGGGAAGTTTCTACCGAACTATGTGCCGGCGTGGCTGAAAAAGGCGAGGAACCTATTGAAGCCGCCCGCCGCGAACTGATGGAAGAAACCGGGTTCGGCGGCGGTGACTGGACACTCAACATGGTCATATCAGGCAACACCAGCACCACCGACAACCTCACCTATTCCTTCATAGCCCGAGGCGTGAAAAAGCTATCCGGCCAGCATCTCGACGCCACTGAGGACATCCAGGTACTCCTGATGTCGGAACAGGAAGTCTACGATCTCCTCCTCGCCGACGAAATGAAGCAGTCGCTGATGGCCGCTCCCCTCTGGAAATACTTCGCCCTTAAGTAAAAGATTTATCAAATACGCATAAAGCCTTGCCATTCGCTGACAAGGCTTTATGTAGCTTTACGAGGTCAAGCGACCGGCAGGGACTGACGAACTATTTGGCGGCCAAAAAGAGAACCATTTATATATTTTCTTTCCACAAAAAAACCAGACGGGCATCACTGTCCGGCTGGTTCAATGGCTTATGTTGTAGATTATCTATGTGGTAAAAGCAAAATAACGAGTAAGGGAAATTTGTGTGTTGTCTTATAGCTGAGGCTTTATTTCATCAGTCCATGCGGCGATGCGCGTGTCAGTGAGGTCGCTTTCATTGTCCTCATCAAGGGCGAGTCCCACGAAACGACCGTCGACCACGGACGCGGATTCGTCGAAGGTATAGCCGTCGGTGGATACAGCGCCAATCATGTTGGCTCCTGCACTTTTGGCGGCCTCGTAAATTGCGCTCATGGCATCGCAGAAGGTGGTGCTGAAACCGGCGGAGTCGCCGCAACCGAACACCGCTACGGTCTTACCGGACAGGTCGGAGGATTTCAGAATCTCAACGGCATCATACCATTCGTCCTGCAGGTCACCGCATCCCCATGTGGAGGAGCCGAGTATAAGGTTGTCGTACTTGGCGATTATGTCGGGAGTGAGGGCCGAAGCCGTGAACACTGCCGAGCTGTTGACACCGAGCGTGGCGGCGATGCGGGCTGCAATGCCTTCGCAGTTGCCCGAGGTCGAGCCGTAAAAAATTGCTGTTTCTTTCATAATGCTTGCATGCTTTGTTTTATGCTGCAAAGTTAGCATGTAATAATGACGCCCGAAATACCTTAAATCGGGTAAAATGCGAAAAGCCGGGCCATTGCTGGTCCGGCTTTTCGTATCGGGAGGGAGTTATCAGTCGTTGATGATTTCAGTAACTTCCGCCTCTTCAGGCTGATAGGCGATGTCGTCGGTTGAGCCGACAACAAGGCTCTGGTATTCGCGGAGGCCGGTACCGGCGGGAATGAGGTGACCGCAGATAACGTTCTCCTTCATACCCTCGAGGGTGTCGGTCTTGCCCTGGATGGCAGCTTCGTTGAGGACCTTGGTTGTTTCCTGGAAGGAAGCGGCCGACATGAAGCTTGAGGTCTGGAGGGCGGCGCGGGTGATACCCTGAAGAATCTGTTCGGAGGTTGCGGGCACGGCATCGCGGACAGTCACGACACGCAGGTCGCGGCGCTTGAGGGCTGAATTCTCGTCGCGTAGACGGCGGGCGGTGATAATCTGACCGGGCTTGAGGTCTTCGGAGTCACCTGCGTCAGTGACAACTTTCTTGCCCCAGATGCGGTCGTTCTCGTCCATGAAGTCGCGTTTGTCAACAACCTGCTGTTCGAGGAAGCCGGTGTCACCCGGATCAAGGATAGTCACCTTGCGCATCATCTGGCGCACGATTACCTCAAAGTGCTTGTCGTTGATTTTAACACCCTGCATGCGGTACACATCCTGAACCTCGTTCACGATATATTCCTGCACGGCTGTCGGACCCATGATGTTGAGGATGTCGGCGGGTGTGATGGCACCGTCAGAGAGGGGGGTACCGGCACGAACCACGTCGTTTTCCTGCACGAGAATCTGTTTGGACAGGGGCACGAGATATTTCTTGACCTCGCCGAGCTTGGAGGTTACGGAGATTTCGCGGTTACCACGTTTTACCTTGCCGAAGTGAACCTCGCCGTCGATTTCCGACACAATGGCGGGGTTGGACGGGTTGCGGGCTTCGAAAAGCTCGGTTACACGGGGCAGACCGCCGGTAATATCGCCGGCACCACCGGTTGCGCGGGGAATCTTGACGAGGGTGTCGCCGACCTTGACGTCAGCGCCGTCGTCGAAGATGAGGTGGGCACCCACGGGAAGGGCGTAGGTTACGAGCACCTGACCGTTGTGGTCGAGAATCTGCACCTCGGGGACTTTCGCGCGGTCGCGGCTTTCGATGATAACCTTGTCTTCAAGACCCGACTGCTCGTCGATGTCGACGCGGTAGTTGATGTTTTCGATAAGGTTGTTGTAATGGAGCTTACCGCCCATTTCGGTTACGATAACGGCATTGAACGGGTCCCATTCGCAAATCACATCACCAACCTTCACTTCATCGCCGTTGTCGAAGAAGAGCTTCGAACCATAGGGGATGTTGGCGTTGGTGAGCATCATGTTGGTGACAGGGTCGAGCACGCGCATTTCGGCAAGACGTCCGATAACCACCTGCACGGGCTTGCCGTTGGGGCCGACCTCTTCGGTGGTTACGGTACGGAGTTCCTCGATTTCGAGGTGACCGTCATAACGCGACTTGACGCTGTTGATGGCTGCGACGTTCGACGCAACACCACCGACGTGGAACGTACGGAGTGTGAGCTGTGTACCGGGTTCGCCAATTGACTGGGCGGCGATTACGCCGACAGCCTCGCCTTTCTGCACCAGACGGCTCTTGGAGAGGTCGCGTCCGTAGCACTTGGCGCACACACCCTTCTTGCTCTCGCAGGTGAGAACCGAGCGGATTTCGACGGATTCGATGGGTGAAGCGTCGATGCGGTCGGCGGCGGCGTCGTTGATTTCCTCGCCGGCGGCGACGATGATTTCGCCGGTGCGGGGGTCGATGATGTCGTGAACAGACACACGGCCGAGGATGCGTTCGCCGAGCGATGCCACAACTTCGTCGTTGTTCTTGATTTCACGGCATACGAGGCCACGGAGCGTGCCGCAGTCCTCCTCGTTGATGATGACGTCGTGGGCAACGTCAACCAGACGGCGGGTGAGGTAACCGGCGTCGGCGGTTTTAAGGGCGGTATCGGCAAGACCCTTACGGGCACCGTGGGTCGAGATGAAGTACTCGAGTACCGACAGACCCTCCTTAAAGTTCGCCAAAATCGGGTTTTCAATAATCTGACCGCCTTCTGCACCGGCTTTCTGCGGTTTTGCCATAAGGCCACGCATGCCGGCAAGCTGACGAATCTGGTCTTTTGAACCACGGGCACCCGAGTCAAGCATCATGTATACGGCGTTGAAGCCCTGGTTGGCTTCGGCCATCTGCTTCATGAGAATCTCGGTGAGTTTGGAGTTCACATGTGTCCAGATGTCGATAATCTGGTTGTAGCGTTCAGTATTGGTGATGAAGCCCATCGCGTAGTTGTCGGCGACTTCCTGCACCTGACGGTAACCTTCTGCCACAATTTCCTCTTTTTCGGCGGGGATGATGACATCACCGAGGTTGAACGACAGACCGCCCTCGAAGGCCATACGGTAACCGAGGTTCTTGATGTCGTCGAGGAACTGAGCCGAACGGGGGATACCGCAGCGCTTGATGACGCGCGAAATGATGTCGCGGAGGCTCTTTTTCGACAGGATGGTGTTCACATAACCGATTTCCTTGGGGACGAACTGGTTGACGAGCACGCGGCCAACCGAGGTATTCTCCACGAGGTGACGGATGGGATTGCCGTTCTCGTCGATGTCATCGACCATGACGGTGACGGGGGCATGGAGGGTCACCTTGCCTTCGTTGTAGGCAATCTGGGCTTCTTCGGGACCGTAGAACACGGTGCCTTCGCCCTTGTCGCCCTTGCGGAGCTTGGTGATATAGTACAGACCGAGCACCATGTCCTGCGAGGGCACGGTGATAGGCGCACCGTTGGCGGGGTTGAGGATGTTGTGCGAACCGAGCATCAGCAGCTGTGCCTCAAGGATAGCTTCGTTGCCGAGGGGAAGGTGCACGGCCATCTGGTCACCGTCGAAGTCGGCGTTGAATGCCGTACATGCGAGGGGGTGGAGCTGGATAGCCTTGCCTTCAATCATCTTGGGCTGGAATGCCTGGATGCCGAGACGGTGAAGTGTCGGGGCACGGTTGAGGAGCACGGGATGGCCCTTCATCACGTTTTCAAGGATGTCCCAAACGACGGGTTCCTTGCGGTCGACGATTTTCTTGGCGCTCTTGACGGTCTTCACGATGCCGCGCTCGATGAGCTTGCGGATTACGAAAGGCTTGTAGAGCTCGGCGGCCATGTATTTGGGGATACCACATTCGTGCATCTTCAGTTCGGGGCCTACGACGATAACCGAACGGGCCGAGTAGTCGACACGCTTACCGAGGAGGTTCTGACGGAAACGGCCCTGCTTGCCCTTAAGCGAGTCGGACAGCGACTTGAGGGGACGGTTGGCGTCGCTCTTGACGGCCGACGACTTGCGCGAGTTGTCGAGGAGCGAGTCAACGGCTTCCTGAAGCATGCGCTTCTCGTTGCGGAGAATCACGTCGGGAGCCTTGATTTCGATGAGGCGCTTGAGACGGTTGTTGCGGATGATCACACGACGGTAGAGGTCGTTGAGGTCGGAAGTGGCGAAACGTCCGCCGTCCAGGGGAACGAGGGGACGGAGTTCGGGAGGAATCACGGGTACGGCCTCAAGCACCATCCATTCGGGCTTGTTGCGGTGGCGCGACGCGCGGAACGATTCCACGACCTGAAGGCGCTTGAGGGCCTCGGTCTTGCGCTGCTGCGAGCCATCGGTGTCGGCCTGGTGACGGAGCTGATATGAGAGTTCGTCAAGCTTGATGTCCTTGAGAAGCTCGTAGATGGCCTCTGCGCCCATCTTAGCGACGAATTTCTCGGGATTTTCGTTTTCAAGCATCTGGTTGCCGGCGGGGAGCTTGTCGAGGATGTCGAAGTATTCTTCTTCTGAAAGGAGCTGCATGCGCTCAACACCCTGCTCGGCGGCAGCACCGGGATTGATGACGATATAGCGTTCGTAGTAGATTACAGAATCGAGCTTCTTCGAGGGAAGTCCGAGGAGGTAGCCGATCTTGTTGGGGAGAGAGCGGAAATACCAGATGTGGGCGACGGGCACGACGAGCTTGATGTGGCCCATGCGCTCGCGGCGCACCTTTTTCTCGGTAACCTCAACGCCGCAACGGTCGCAGACGATGCCTTTGTAGCGGATGCGCTTGTACTTGCCGCAATGACATTCATAGTCCTTGACAGGACCGAAAATGCGCTCGCAGAAGAGGCCGTCGCGCTCGGGCTTGTAGGTGCGGTAGTTGATAGTCTCGGGTTTGAGTACCTCGCCGCTCGACTTTTCCAGGATTTCCTCCGGCGAAGCGAGGCCGATGGAAATCTTGGAGAAGACGTTCTTGGGTTTGTTGTCTTTTCTAAAAGCCATATAGTGTATCTAAAAATAGATCGGTTTTTGTGATTAGTTCTCGAGATTGATGCTGAGACCGAGGCCACGGAGCTCGTGCAGGAGCACGTTGAGCGATTCGGGGATGCCGGGGGTTGGCATGGGATCGCCCTTGACGATGGCCTCATAGGCTTTAGAGCGGCCGTTGACATCATCACTCTTGATGGTGAGAATCTCCTGGAGGATGTGGGATGCGCCGAATGCTTCGAGCGCCCAAACTTCCATCTCACCGAAACGCTGGCCGCCGAACTGGGCTTTACCGCCGAGGGGCTGCTGGGTGATGAGCGAGTACGGACCGATTGAACGGGCGTGCATCTTGTCTTCAACCATGTGGCCGAGCTTGAGCATGTAAATCACGCCTACGGTAGCGGGCTGGTCAAAGCGCTCGCCGGTACCGCCGTCATACAGGTAGGTCTTGCCGTAGCGGGGCAGTCCAGCCTTGTCGGTCCATTCGTTGAGGTCGTCGAGAGTGGCGCCGTCAAAGATGGGAGTGGCGAATTTCTCGCCGAGCTCGCGGCCGGCCCAACCGAGAACGGTCTCGAAAATCTGACCGAGGTTCATACGCGAGGGCACACCCAGCGGGTTGAGGCAGATGTCGACCGGCGTACCGTCGGCAAGGAAGGGCATGTCTTCCTGACGCACGATGCGCGATACGATACCTTTGTTACCGTGGCGGCCTGCCATCTTGTCACCCACGCCAATCTTACGCTTCTTGGCGATGTAGACCTTGGCAATCTGCATGATGCCTGAGGGCAGTTCGTCGCCAATCGAGATGTCGAACTTGCGGCGGCGCAGTTCAGCGTCGATTTCCTTCGATTTGCGGAGGTAGTTGACGATTGTCTGGCGGATGAGGTCGTTCTTGTGCTGGTCGGAAGTCCACTTTGAGAGGTTGACCGTGTCGTAGTTGATGTCGCGGAGGACGTCGGCGGTGAACTTGGTTCCCTTAGGAATGATTTCCGAGCCGAGGAAGTCTTTCACGCCCTGCGAGGTCTTGCCTGCGGTGAGGGTCATGAGCTTGCCGATAAGCACTTCGAGGAGGGCGTTGAGCTTTTCTTCGTATTCCTCGTCGAGCTGGGGCAGCATGGCGTTTGCGGCCTTCGATTTTTTCTTCTTGGCGGCACGGGAGAAGAGGTTGGTGCCGATTACCACGCCTTTCAGCGAGGGAGAAGCTTTCAACGAAGCATCCTTCACGTCGCCGGCCTTGTCGCCGAAGATGGCGCGGAGCAGCTTTTCTTCGGGAGTGGGATCTGATTCGCCCTTCGGGGTGATTTTACCAATCATGATGTCGCCGGGCACAACATGCGCGCCGATGCGGATGATGCCGCGCTCGTCAAGGTCTTTGGTGGCGTCCTCGCTGACGTTGGGGATGTCGGATGTGAGTTCCTCCATACCGCGCTTGGTCTCGCGCACTTCGAGGGAGTATTCATCGACATGAACCGAAGTCAGGATGTCGTCGCGCACGACACGCTCGTTGAGCACGATGGCGTCCTCATAGTTGTAACCCTTCCAAGGCATGAACGCAACTTTGAGGTTGCGGCCGAGGGCGAGTTCACCTTTTTCGGTGGCATAACCTTCGGTGAGAATATCGCCTTTCTGGACACGCTGACCGGCCTCGCAGATAGGACGGAGGTCGATTGTCATGCTCTGGTTGGTCTTGCGCCACTTGGGAATATTATAAGTCTTGACAGCGTCCTCGAATGCGACGAATTCTTCGTCTTCGGTGCGGTCATAACGGATGCGGATGGTGGTTGCGTCGACATATTCGATTGTACCGGCTCCCTCAGCCATGATCTGAGTGCGGGAGTCGCGGGCGAGCTGGGCCTCGATGCCGGTGCCCACGATGGGCGACTCGCTGCGCATGAGGGGAACGGCCTGACGCATCATGTTCGATCCCATGAGCGCACGGTTGGCGTCGTCATGTTCAAGGAACGGAATGAGTGATGCGGCGATTGATGCAATCTGCTGCGGAGCCACGTCCATGAGTTCAACCTCAGAGGGTGCGACAACGGGGAAGTCGGCGTCCAGACGGGCCTTGACACGGTCGCGTACGAACGAACCATCGTCGTTAAGGGGCGCGTTACCCTGGGCGATTACTCGGCCTTCCTCGATTTCGGCGGTCATGTAAACCACCTCGTCGTTGTTGAGGTTCACTTTTGAATCCTCAACCTTGCGGTAGGGAGTCTCGATGAAGCCGAGGTCGTTGATTTTGGCGTATACGCAGAGCGATGAGATAAGACCGATGTTAGGACCTTCAGGGGTCTCAATCGGGCAGAGACGGCCGTAGTGGGTATAGTGCACGTCTCGCACCTCGAAGCCTGCACGCTCACGCGACAGACCGCCGGGGCCGAGGGCCGACATACGGCGCTTGTGGGTGATTTCGGCAAGCGGGTTGGTTTGGTCCATGAACTGGCTCAGCGCGCTTGTGCCGAAGAATGTATTGATGACGCTCGAGATGGTCTTTGCGTTGATGAGGTCGATGGGGGTGAATACCTCCGAGTCACGTACGTTCATGCGTTCGCGGATGGTGCGCGACATGCGGGCGAGGCCCACGCCGAACTGGTTGTAGAGCTGCTCGCCGACGGTGCGCACGCGACGGTTCGAAAGGTGGTCGATGTCGTCGACGTCAGTCTTCGAGTTGATGAGCTCGATGAGGTACTTGATGATGTTGATGATGTCCTCGCGGGTCAGGACCTTCACGTCCATCGAGGTGTCCAGGTTGAGTTTCTTGTTGATGCGGTAGCGGCCTACTTCGCCGAGGTCGTAGCGCTTGTCGCTGAAGAAAAGGTTCTGGATAACCTCGCGGGCCGACGCATCATCCGGCGGCTCCGCGTTGCGGAGCTGTCTGTAGATGAATTGCACGGCCTCCTTCTCAGAGTTGGTGGGGTCCTTCTGGAGGGTATTGAAGATGATGGAATAGTCAGAGGTGTTGACATCCTCCTTGTGGAGCAGGATGTTTGCAACGCCCGATTCGAGAATTTCGTCGATGTGTTTTTCCTCGAGCACAGTCTCGCGGTCGATAATCACATCGTTACGTTCAATCGAAACAACTTCGCCGGTATCCTCGTCGACGAAGTCCTCGATCCAGGTCTTGAGCACACGCGCGGCGAGCTTGCGGCCGATGGCTTTCTTGAGGTTGGCCTTGTTGACCTTTACCTCTTCGGCAAGACCGAAAATTTCAATGATGTCCTTATCGCTTTCGAGGCCGATGGCACGCAGGAGAGTGGTCACGGGGAGTTTCTTCTTGCGGTCGATATAGGCGTACATGACATTGTTGATGTCAGTGGCAAATTCGATCCAAGAGCCGCGGAAAGGTATGATACGGGCAGAATAAAGCTTGGTGCCGTTGGCGTGGGTGGACTGGCCGAAGAACACGCCCGGCGAACGGTGGAGCTGCGACACTACAACGCGCTCGGCACCGTTGATTACGAAAGTTCCCTTCTCGGTCATGTAGGGGATGGGGCCGAGATACACGTCCTGAATTTCAGTAGCGAAGTCTTCGTGGTCGGGGTCAGTGCAATAGAGCTTCAGTTTTGCCTTTAAAGGCACCGAATAGGTAAGCCCACGCTCGAGACATTCCTCGATGGTATATCGCGGGGGGTCGATGTAATAGTCGAGGAACTCGAGAACGAAGTTGTTCCGGGTGTCGGCTATCGGGAAGTTTTCGGCAAAGACCTTGAAAAGACCTTCGTTGTTGCGTTTTTCCGGCGGAGTGTCGAGCTGGAGGAAGTCCTGGAACGACTTCAGCTGCACCTCAAGGAAGTCAGGGTAAGGAAGCGGATTCTTTACCGAAGCAAAATTAATGCGTTTGTTATCTGAGGAAACTGACATCTATGAAATTGTAGGTTTGAAGGTGTATTTTGGGAACTTACGAACACAAAGAATAATACGACACAAAGGGGTTAAGAATCCTCCCGCGGGAGGTTTCTTAACCCAGTGTCCTGATTATCAGGGATATTATTTAAGTTCGACTTCAGCGCCGGCTTCTTCGAGTTCCTTCTTGAGGGCCTCGGCTTCGTCCTTGGTAGCGCCTTCCTTGACTACGCTGGGAGCGTTGTCAACCATTTCCTTGGCTTCCTTGAGGCCGAGGTTGGCTACGTCCTTCACTTTCTTAACGACCTGGAGCTTGTTGGCACCGGCGCTCTTGAGGACTACGTCGAAGGAGGTCTTTTCTTCAGCGGCGGCAGCGCCTGCGGCGGGGCCGGCTGCAACTGCTACGGCAGCAGCGGCGGGTTCGATGCCGTATTCCTCTTTGAGGATCTGAGCGAGTTCGTTTACTTCCTTAACGGTAAGGTTAACAAGTTGTTCAGCAAAAGCTTTTAAATCTGCCATTGTTTTATTATTTTATTTGTTATTGATTCTGATTTGAATGGGTTTATTCTTTGTTGGAGAGTGTCTCCAGGATGCCGTGGAGCTTGGTACCGCCAGAAGTAAGAGCAGATACCACGTTCTTGGCAGGCGACTGCAGAAGGGCGATGACGTCGGCGATGAGCTCGTTCTTGCTCTTGATGGAAGCGAGGGCGTCGAGCTGATCTGCACCGAAGTAAACGGTCTCTTCAACATAGGCAGCCTTGAGGGCGGGGAGGGTGTCGCCTTTCTTCACGAAGTCCTTGAGGAGCTTGGCGGGAGCGTTGCCGACGTTGGTGCACATCAGCGAGGTCGACTCCTTGAGAGCGGGATAGAGCTCGGTGAAGTCACCGTCGAGCTGTTCGAGGGCTTTGTGGAGGAGGGTGTTCTTGACCACGAGGAGCTTGATACCGGCGTTGAAGCAGGCACGGCGCAGCTCGCTGGTCTTCTCAGCGTTCAGTCCGGCAGTCTCAACAAGGTAAAAGCCGCTGTATTCCTTGAGGGTATCGACAATATTCTCGATAACCAAAGCTTTATCTTCCTTTTTCATGTTTTCTTCGGATTAATGGGTTATGCTTCCACCGATTTAGCGTCGACTTTGAGGCCGGGGCTCATGGTGCTCGAAAGATAAATGCTCTTGATATAGGTACCCTTTGCGGTGGCGGGCTTGAGCTTGATCAGGGTATTGACAAACTCGCGGGCGTTGTCGGCCATCTGCTCGGGAGTGAAGGAAACCTTGCCGATCGACGAGTGAACGATACCATTCTTGTCGACCTTGAAGTCGATTTTACCCTTCTTAACTTCCTCAACAGCCTTGGCCACGTCCATGGTCACAGTGCCGCTCTTGGGGTTAGGCATCAGGCCACGGGGACCGAGGATACGGCCGAGGGCACCGATTTTACCCATGATAGCAGGCTGGGTGATGATGACGTCAACGTCAGTCCAGCCAGCTTTGATTTTATTGATATATTCGTCGAGGCCTACATAGTCGGCACCGGCAGCCTTGGCGGCAGCTTCGGCATCGGGGGTGCAGAGAACGAGGACACGGACGGTTTTGCCGGTGCCGTGGGGGAGGGTAACCACGCCACGAACCATCTGGTTTGCCTTACGGGGATCTACGCCGAGACGCACGTCGATGTCGAACGATGCGTCGAACTTGGTGAAAGTGATTTCCTTTACCTTTTCTACGGCTTCTGCCAAGGTGTAGGTTTTCCCGGCTTCAATCTTCGCAAGGGCCAACTTCTGGTTTTTAGTCAGTTTACTCATTTCAATTGAAGTTTAAAGTTACTTACCGGGGAAATCGCCTTTGACGGTGATACCCATACTTCTGGCTGTACCGGCAACCATACGCATAGCAGATTCGACAGTGAAGCAATTCAAGTCAGGCATCTTGTCGGTAGCAATGGCCTGCACTTGCTCCCAGGTGATTTCGGCAACCTTTGTACGGTTGGGTTCCTTGGAGCCGGACTTGATGTGTGCGACTTCCTTGAGCTGAACAGCCACCGGGGGAGTCTTCACAACGAAGTCGAAAGATTTGTCGGTGTAGTAAGTGATTACTACAGGGAGAATCTTACCGGCTTTGTCTTGAGTGCGGGCATTGAATTGCTTGCAAAATTCCATGATGTTGATACCCTTGGAACCCAGGGCGGGACCTACGGGAGGCGAAGGGTTTGCAGCTCCACCTTTAATCTGCAATTTGATTTGTCCAGCAATTTCTTTAGCCATTGTAAAAACTAATTAAAAATTTTATTTATGGGCGCATGAATATTTTCTTTGCGAGCGTAACCTTCGCGCCGATTATTCACGCTCTACTTGCGAATTGTCCAATTCCAATGGATTCGGACGACCGAAAATCTTGACCATCACAATGAGTTTCTTCTTCTCGCGGTCCACCTTTTCGATGGTACCGGTGAAGCCGTTGAACGGACCCTCGTTGACTTTCACTGTCTCACCGACAATGTAGTCGTTGATTTCGCTGTCGGAGGTTTCTTCAAGTTCGTCAGCCGCACCAAGCATGCGCATGACTTCCGACTGGCGGAGACGCTCGGGCTGGGAGCCCTTCTCGCGGCCGCGCAAAAAGTCAATTACATTGGTGGTGTTGGAGAGCTGGTGAATCACCTCGCCGCAGAGGTCTGCCTCGATGAAGACATAGCCGGAATAAAGGTTGCGTTCTTTGACAATCTTTTTTCCGTTGCGCACGGTCATCACCTTTTCGGTGGGAATCAACACTTGAAACAAGTAGTTGCCAAGGTCGGTATTCTTGATTTGTGCGTCAAGAACTTCCTTCACCTTGGCTTCTTTACCGGAAATGGCACGCAACACGTACCAACCTCTTTTGGATTCAGACATTGATTTTTCCACTTTCCGAACGGTTTTTGAGAATTAGAAGCTGTAAATGAAATGCATCAAGCGGTCAACCACCTGGTCCATGATGAGTATAATCACAGCGATTATGGCGGAAGCAATCATCACGAGCAGGGCGCTTTTAACGACCTGCTTCTTGGTGGGCCAAGAAGTCTTGTAACGAAGCTCGTCATAGGACTCCTCGATATTCGTAAGCAGTTGGAGTTTCTTCATTTTTCAAAAATTAGCACGGGAAGAGAGGCTCGAACTCCCGACACCTGGTTTTGGAGACCAGTGCTCTACCGACTGAGCTATTCCCGTGTATTTTAAAGTTGCCGGAGCGCCGGACGTTCCGGCAACTTTATGTTGTTATGTCTTATCCTTGATGGATATTAGTCGAGGATTTCGGTGATCTGACCCGAACCTACGGTGCGGCCACCTTCACGGATAGCGAAGCGGAGACCCTTGTCGCATGCTACGGGGTTGATGAGTTTCACCTTGATTTCCACGTGGTCACCAGGCATTACCATTTCTACGCCTTCGGGGAGGGTGATTTCACCGGTCACGTCGAGGGTACGGATGTAGAACTGGGGACGGTAGTGGTTGTGGAACGGAGTGTGACGACCGCCTTCTTCTTTCTTCAGGATGTAGACAGAAGCCTTGAATTCGTCGTGGGGTTTAACGACACCGGGGTGGCAGATTACCATACCGCGACGGATGTCCTTCTTGTCGATACCGCGGAGGAGGAGACCAACGTTGTCACCGGCTTCGCCCTGATCGAGGAGCTTGCGGAACATTTCAACACCGGTTACAACCGACTTCATGTCTGCGCCGAGACCCATGATCTGAACTTCGTCGCCAACCTTTACGATACCAGTTTCGATACGACCGGTAGCAACAGTACCGCGGCCGGTGATCGAGAACACGTCTTCGACAGGCATAAGGAAGGGTTTGTCGACGTCGCGGGGAGGCAGGGGAATCCAGTTGTCAACGGCTTCCATGAGCTCCATAACCTTAGCTTCCCATTCGGGTTCGCCGTTGAGGGCGCCGAGGGCAGAGCCGCGGATGATGGGGGTGTTGTCGCCGTCGTATTCGTAAGCGTCGAGAAGTTCGCGCATTTCCATTTCAACGAGTTCGAGCATTTCTTCGTCGTCGACCATGTCGCACTTGTTGAGGAACACAACGATACGGGGCACGTTCACCTGACGGGCGAGAAGGATGTGCTCGCGGGTCTGGGGCATGGGACCGTCAGTTGCGGCAACCACGATGATAGCACCGTCCATCTGAGCAGCACCGGTAACCATGTTCTTCACATAGTCAGCGTGGCCCGGGCAGTCAACGTGTGCATAGTGGCGGTTGGCGGTTTCGTATTCAACGTGTGCGGTGTTGATGGTGATACCACGTTCCTTTTCTTCGGGAGCGTTGTCGATCTGGTCGAAGGACTTCACTTCGGAGAGACCGGCCTTAGCCAGCACGGTGGTGATGGCGGCGGTCAGAGTGGTCTTGCCGTGGTCGACGTGGCCGATAGTACCGATGTTAACATGCGGTTTGGTTCTTTCGAATTTCTCTTTAGCCATAACTTGCTATTTGTATTTGATTTTGAATGATTGATTCTCAACAATTAGCCACGGTAGCGATAAGACGCTATCGGGGCTATACGATTTGTTTTCGTTGAGCCGGTGGCGGGAATTGAACCCGCGACCTCTTCCTTACCAAGGAAGTGCTCTACCTCTGAGCTACACAGGCAAATATTTTCGAGAGCGGAAGACGAGGCTCAAACTCGCGACCCTCAGCTTGGAAGGCTGATGCTCTATCAACTGAGCTACTTCCGCAAAAGTTGTGGGCGCGGATGGATTCGAACCACCGAAGGCAGAGCCAGCAGATTTACAGTCTGCCCCATTTGGCCACTCTGGAACACGCCCTTATAATTCAGATATAAGATTTTTGCGAATATCAATTTTGAGCCTCTTGTCGGATTCGAACCAACGACCCCGAGATTACAAATCACGTGCTCTGGCCAACTGAGCTAAAGAGGCATCTTCAATTTTCTCTTGCAATGGGTCTCGGTTGTTTCCCGTTTGCGGTTGCAAAGTTAGGCACTATTTTTGAACTGGCAAAATATTTCGGCGTTTTTTTTCGATAAAAATGCATTTTTGCCTTTATTAAGGCATTTCACATTAATATATATGGGCTTTTTCGCCAACTTTTGCCGCTCGACAGCCACGCCATCTATTTTTTCGCGCGGTTTATTAGGCTCTGTGGCGGATTTTTCGTACCTTTGCGTGGTCTTTCGTATTGAAAGGCCGGCTAACGATTCAAAACCGATCAATCGCATGCGACAAACTAAGCGCGCCACCTTGATTCTGGAAGATGGCACCCGATTTGAAGGCCGTTCGTTCGGCTACGAGGCACCCACGGCGGGAGAAGTTGTGTTCAACACCGCCATGACGGGCTATCCCGAAAGCCTCACCGACCCGTCCTACGAAGGACAGATACTCGTAACCACCTTTCCCCTGCTGGGCAACTACGGCGTTCCGCCACAGGGAGGTTCCCCCGATTTAAGCAAACACTTTGAAAGCTCGCGCATCCACTGCAAGGCCATCATAGCCCAGGACTACGCGTGGGAACACAGCCACTGGCTGGCCGACCGCACCCTGGCCGACTGGCTCAAGGAGGAAAAAATCACCGGCCTTTACGGAATCGACACCCGCGCCCTCACGAAGCACCTGCGCGACAGCGGTTCGATGCTCGGCAAAATCGTTTTTGAAAACGATGACGACGTAGACTTCTACGACCCAAATGCCGAAAACCTTATCGCCAAGACTTCGTGCACCGAGGTTAAGGAATACGGTCCCGAGGACGGAAAGCGCGTTGTGCTCGTCGACTGCGGCATAAAGCACAACATCATCCGCTGCCTCGCCGCCCGCGGAGTACGCGTAATCCGTGTGCCCTGGGACTATGATTTCACCACCATCCCCTACGACGGCCTGTTCATCTCAAACGGCCCCGGCAATCCTGACTTCGCCGATGCCACCGTTGCGAACATCCGCAAGGCTCTCGAAATAGGCAAGCCCATCTGCGGCATCTGCATGGGCAACCAGCTGCTCGCAAAGGCAGCCGGCGCATCGACCTACAAGCTGAAATACGGTCACCGAAGCCACAACCAGCCCGTGCGCCGCGCCGGCACCAATTCATGCTACATCACATCGCAGAACCATGGTTTCGCCGTCGACAACGACACACTTCCCGCCGACTGGGAGCCGCTGTTCATCAACATGAACGACGGCACCAACGAGGGAATACGCCACAAGTCAAAGCCCTTCTTCTCGGCCCAGTTCCACCCAGAGGCATCGAGCGGCCCACGCGATACCGAGTTCTTCTTCGATGAATTCATCGCCCTACTCTAACCCACCCCACCAGCATCACCAACTATGAATAAAGACGAATCAATCAAAAAAGTGCTGCTTCTGGGCAGCGGAGCCTTGAAAATCGGCGAAGCCGGCGAATTTGACTACTCCGGCGCGCAGGCCCTCAAAGCCATGAAAGAGGAAGGCATAACCACCGTCCTCATCAACCCCAACATCGCCACGGTGCAGACCTCGGAGGGCTTCGCCGACAAGATATACTTCCTCCCTGTCACCCCCGACTTTGTAGAACGCGTCATCGAGAAGGAGCGCCCCGACGGCATCCTGCTCGCTTTCGGCGGACAGACCGCCCTTAACTGCGGCGTAGAACTCTATCGCTCGGGCGTCCTCGAACGCTACGGCGTCAAGGTTCTCGGCACCCCCGTCCGCGCCATCATCGACACCGAAGACCGCGAGCTCTTCGTCGAAAAGCTCGACCAAATCGACGTAAAGACCATCAAGAGCCGCGCCGCAAGCGACGTCGCAACATCGCTTGAGATTGCCGAAGATCTCGGCTACCCGGTCATCGTCCGCGCAGCCTACGCCCTCGGCGGCCTCGGCAGCGGATTCTGCGACAACGCCGATGAACTCCGCGCCCTCGTCGAGAAAGCCCTCGCCTTCTCGCCCCAGGTGCTCATCGAAAAATCGCTCAAGGGATGGAAGGAAGTCGAATATGAGGTTGTCCGCGACCGCTTCGACAACTGCATCACCGTCTGCAACATGGAGAACTTCGACCCCCTCGGCATCCACACCGGCGAGAGCATCGTGGTGGCTCCCTCGCAGACACTCAGCAACGACGACTACCACTACCTGCGCTCGCTCGCCATCAAAATCATCCGCCACATCGGCATCGTCGGCGAGTGCAACGTCCAGTATGCCTACGACCCCTCGTCGATGGACTACCGCGTCATCGAGGTCAACGCCCGCCTGAGCCGCTCGTCAGCGCTCGCATCGAAGGCCACCGGCTATCCCCTCGCCTTCGTGGCCGCAAAACTCGGCCTCGGCTACGGACTCTTCGACCTCAAGAACTCCGTGACACAATCCACCTCGGCCTTCTTCGAGCCGGCCCTCGACTATGTCGTGGTGAAGATACCCCGCTGGGACCTCGGCAAGTTCCACGGCGTCAAGCGCGAGATTGGCTCGTCCATGAAATCGGTTGGCGAAGTGATGGCCATCGGCCGCACTTTCGAAGAAGCCTTCCAGAAAGGCCTACGCATGATCGGACAGGGAATGCACGGATTCGTTGAAAACAAGGAAATCAAAATAGCCGACCTCGACGAAGCCCTCGCCTCGCCCACAGACAAGCGCGTCTTCGCCATCGCCTCAGCCATGACGAAGGGCTACAGCGTGGACCGCATACACGAACTTACAAAAATCGACCGCTGGTTCCTCTACAAGCTGCAGAACATAATGTCGACCGCACGCGAGCTCGAGGCATACGACACCGTCGACGCCATCCCCGAGGAACTCCTGCGCCAGGCCAAGCAGCAAGGCTTCAGCGACTTCCAGGTTGGCCGTTCGGTGCTTAAAGACAAGATGGTCCAACCCGACCGCACAATCCTTGACGTACGCGCACGCCGCAAATCGCTCGGCATCGTGCCCGTGGTGAAGCAAATCGACACACTCGCCGCCGAATACCCGGCGATGACCAATTATCTTTACCTCACCTACAACGGCTCGGCCAACGACGTCGACTACCTCGGCGACCACCGCTCGGTAATCGTGCTGGGCTCAGGCGCCTACCGCATCGGTTCATCAGTCGAATTCGACTGGTGTTCGGTTAACGCCCTCATGACCGTCAAGGAACAGGGCTGGCGCTCGGTTATGATCAATTACAACCCCGAGACCGTGTCGACCGACTATGACGCCTGCGACCGCCTCTACTTCGACGAGCTCACCTTCGAGCGCGTCATGGACATCATCGACCTCGAGCAGCCCCACGGCACAATCCTTTCGGTGGGCGGACAGATTCCCAACAACCTCGCCACACGCCTCGACAGCTGCGGAGTCAACATCCTCGGCACCTCCGCGTCGAGCATCGACAACGCCGAAGACCGCCACAAATTCTCGGCCATGCTCGACCGCCTCGGCATCGACCAGCCCCGTTGGCGCGAACTCACCTCGATGGACGACATCCACGAGTTCGTGGCCGAAGTCGGCTACCCGGTTCTCGTGCGCCCGTCCTACGTGCTCTCCGGCGCGGCGATGAACGTCTGCTCCAATAACGACGAACTCGTGCGCTTCCTCCAGTTGGCCGCCAACGTATCGAAACAGCACCCCGTTGTGGTGACCGAATTCATTCAGGACGCCAAGGAAATCGAGATGGACGCCGTCGCCCAGCGTGGCGAAATCAAGGCATACGCCATTTCTGAGCACATCGAATATGCCGGCGTACACTCCGGCGACGCGACCATTCAGTTCCCGCCGCAGAAACTATACGTCGAGACAATGCGCCGCATCAAGAAGGTCAGCTCGACAATCGCCAAGGCCCTCAACATCTCGGGACCGTTCAACATCCAGTTCCTCGCCAAGGACAACGACATCAAGGTCATCGAGTGCAACCTGCGCGCTTCGCGTTCGTTCCCCTTCGTCTCGAAGGTACTGAAAATCAACTTCATCGACCTGGCCACACGCATCATGCTCGGCCTCGATGTCGAGAAACCCGCCAAGAGCGCCTTCGACCTCGACTATGTCGGCATCAAGGCATCGCAGTTCTCGTTCTCGCGCCTCCAGGGCGCAGACCCGGTGCTCGGCGTCGACATGGCATCGACCGGCGAGGTTGGCTGTCTCGGCGAAATGACCTCCGAGGCCGTCATGAAGTCCATGCTCTCCGTCGGCCAGCGCATCCCCACCAAGGGCGTCCTGCTCAGCTCCGGCACAGCCAAGCACAAAGCCGCCATGCTTGAAGCCGCCCGCATGCTCGACCGCCGCGGATTCCGCCTCTACGCCACCGAAGGCACCCACCGTTTCCTCCAGGAAAACGGCATCGCCTCAACCCAGGTGTTCAAGCCCTCCGAGCCCGACCGCCAGCCCCAGGCCCTCGACATCCTCCACAATCACGATGTGGACCTGGTGGTCAACATTCCCCGCGACCTCAGTTCCGACGAACTCTCGAACGGCTACAAAATCCGCCGCGCGGCCATCGACCTGAACATCCCCCTCCTCACCAACGCACGGCTGGCATCGGCATTCATCCGCGCGTTCACCTCGCTTTCGACCGACTCTGTCGAGATAAAAGCCTGGGACGAATATTAATACCCTCCCAACCCGAGTTTTCCGAGCACTCCGGGTTCCCGGAGTGCTCTTTTTAATACCCTTAATCCCAATCATTCACTATGATTAAACGTTTTTCTCTCCCCCTACTCGTGCTGGCGGCCATGCTGGCAACGGGACTGGGCACATGGGCGGCGAAGTATGACTACCGCACCGTCGAGGGCGATCCACTGGGCGCAAAAATCTACACCTTGCCCAACGGCCTCAAGATTTACATGAGCGTCAACAAGGACAAACCCCGCATCCAGACCAACATCACAGTCCGCGTCGGCGGCAAGAATGACCCTGCCGAAACCACCGGCCTCGCCCACTATTTCGAGCATCTCATGTTCAAGGGTACAGAAACTTTCGGCACCCAAAATTACGCGGCCGAAAAGCCCCTGCTCGACAAAATCGAAAACCTCTTTGAGGTCTACCGCCACACCACCGACTCGGTGGAACGCCGCAACATCTACCGTCAGATTGACTCCATAAGCTATGAAGCATCGCTCATAGCCATTCCCAACGAGTACGACAAACTCATGGCCTCCATCGGCGCCGACGGTACGAATGCCTACACCACCTACGACCAGACCAGCTACATCGAGGACATACCCTCCAACCAGATCGAAAACTGGGCACGCATCCAGGCCGACCGCTTCAAGCACCCCGTGCTGCGCGGATTCCACACCGAGCTCGAAACCATCTACGAGGAGAAAAACATGAGCCTCACCAAGGACAACCGCAAGATGGCCGAGGCCATGCTCACGGCACTCTTCCCCAACCACCCCTACGGAACACAAACCGTGCTCGGCACACAGGAGAACCTCAAGAATCCCTCCATCACCAACGTCAAGAACTACCACAAACAGTGGTATGTGCCCAACAACATGGCCATCTGCCTCTCGGGTGATTTCGATCCCGACGAAATGGTCGACATCATCACCAAGTATTTCGGCGACATGCAGCCCAACCCCAATCTGCCCGTCCTCAACGTCAAGAAGGAAGCTCCGATAACCCAACCTATCAAGGTCGAGGTGATGGGTGTGGACGCCGAAATACTCTACCTGGCATGGCGTACGCCCGAGGCAAAACATCCCGACCAGCTCGTGATGCAGGTTCTCGGCGAAGTGCTCCACAACGGCAGCTGCGGCATCATCGACGTCAACCTCAACAATTCGCAGAAGGTGCTCACAGCCGGTTGCGGCAACTACGGCCTCGCCGACCAGGGCGGCTACATGGTCATCGGTATGCCGAACCCCGGTCAAAGTCTTGACGAAGTGCGCGACCTTCTGCTGGCTCAGGCTGACTCCCTGCGCAACGGCAACTTCCCCGACGACCTCGTGCCCGCCATTGTCAACAACCTCAAGCTCAATCTTCAGCGCAATCTTGAGAACAACAGCAGCCGGGTGGGATTCTTCGTCGATGCATTCGTCAACGGCGAGGACTGGGCCGATTTCGTGGCCCAGCTCGACCAGCTCGACAAAATCACCAAAGCCGACGTCGTGCGCGTGGCCAACGAGTACTTCAAGCCCGAAGCCTACGCCGCAATCTACAAGCTCCAGGGCGACGACCCCAATATAGTCAAGATGCCCAAACCTGAGCTGACCCCCATCGCCACCAACCGCGACAAGTCTTCGGATTTCCTGCGCGAGATTCAGGCCTCGCATGTCAAGCCAATCGAACCCGTATTCCTTGATTTCAATAAGGACATCACCATACTTAAGGCCAAAAACGACATCCCTGTTCTCTACACCCGCAACACCACCAACGACATCTCCACCCTCATCTACGCCTTCGACTTCGGCAGCGACAACGAAAAGCGCCTCCCCGTCGCCAAGGACTTCTTCGAACTGCTCGGCACCGACTCGATGACCGCCGACCAGCTCAAGCGCAAGTTCTACGACCTTGCCTGCACCTACCGCATTTCGGTGAGCGGCAATCGCTCATTCTTCGTAATCACCGGCCTCAGCGAGAACCTGCCCGAGGCTGTACGCCTGTTTGAGAATTTCCTCGCCAACGCAGTTGCCGACAAGGACGCCTACGCCCGCCTCGTTGACCAAATCGGCCAGATGCGAGCCAATAACAAAGCCAATCAGATGGCTAACTTCTCGCGCCTCGCCAGCTATGTGACCTACGGCCCCGACAACGCCGCCAAGAACATATACACCATCGAGGAACTCGGCAAGATGGATCCTGAAGAATTCATCAAGGCTGTCCGCGAGCTTTCGGAGTATGAACAGGAAGTAATCTACTACGGCAATCTCCCCGAACAGGACGTCGTCGCCCTCATCAACGACACCCACAACACCCCCGCCACGCTCAAGCCCGTGCCCACCGCCGAAGTTTACCCCGCCGTGAAACCCGAGGAAACCATCATCTTCATCGCCCCCTATGATGCCAAGCAGCTCTACATGACAATGTTTGCAAATCTCGGCGGCGAATTTGACCTGGCCAAATCGCCCCTCACCCAACTCTACAACGAATATTTCGGAGGCTCGATGAACGCCATCGTCTTCCAGGAAATGCGCGAGAGCCGCTCGCTCGCCTACTCGGCCGGAGCATATCTCATCGAGCCCTACCGTCTGGCACGTCCTTACACCTACCGTACCCAAATCGCCACCCAGAACGATAAGATGAAGGACGCCATCGACGCCTTCCTGCTCATCATCAACGAGATGCCCGAATCGCAGGCCGCATTTGACCTCGCCAAACAGGCCCTCGACGCCCGCATGCGTTCAGAACGTGTCATCAAGGACGACATCGCATGGGAATACCTCGCCGCCAAGCGCCTCGGCCTTGACAAGGAAGAACGTCAGGCCGTGTATGAAGGTATTCAGAACCTCACCCTTGCCGACATCGTGAAATTCCAGCAGCAGAACGCCAAAGGCAACACCTACTACTACGGCATACTCGGCGATCCCGCCGACCTCGACATGGACGCCCTCAACAAATTAGGCAAAGTCGTAATGCTCACAACCGAGGACATTTTCGGTTATTAATCAACCTCCATAAATTTAGAAAGCGCCTGGACGCCCGGATCTCTCCGGGATTCCAGGCGCTATCTTTAATCATCAAAATTAATTATCCATAAAAACAAAATATACCGCGGCCACCAAGCAAAGGAAGGCCGCCAGATGATTCCAGTGAAGGCTCTCGCCCTTGAACAGCACGACAGTAAACAGACCGAAAATCACAAGGCTTATCGCCTCCTGGATTACTTTAAGCTGGGGCAGCGTGAACGCACCGCCATTTTCGTGGAAACCATACCTGTTGGCCGGAACCATGAAAAAATATTCAAGCAGCGCGATGCCCCACGAAATCAGTATCACCACCACAAGAGGCGTACTTGAAGTGATGACTTTCATTTCCGACAGTTTAAGATGCCCGTACCACGCGAAGGTCATGAACACATTTGACACCACAAGCAGAAGAATCGTTAACCAGACGTTCATAGTTCATTTTGATTTTTTAAGCCTGCAAAGTTACTCAAAACCCGTCAAATATGGCTAACTTTGCAAAATCTTTGTAACATGACTCCCCCGGTTTATATGCAGATAAAAAGCCAACCATATTCCGAATTCACCGTAAAGCTACTCATCGCTAACTTCCTATGCCAGCTTATGGTCGTGGGAGTCCATCATTTCGGAGGAATCATCAACAGCCTTGCGGCCACCGGCCATCCGCTTGAAGACCATCAGACGGCCAATGCTGTCATAGGCTTTATGTATGTATTGGCAATCGGTTTCGGCACGGTGCTGTTCTTTGTGCTGGCCGGCTATCTGTTTTTCAACGGATACGAAAAGGATGGAGCCTGGGCAAGAAAGGTCAAAAGCCGCCTTTTCAGCATAGGCCTCCCGTATGTGGTATGGAATTTTCTTGCATCACCTTGGTTCACGGCATTGCTGATTCCGCTCTTCGCGCTTTTTATGCCGTCGGTCGGCACACCACGTTCTTGCTCGTTCAACGAAGTTTTCATTGGCCAATATCCGGCGTTCTATCCCGCTAACGGCCCCCTATGGTTCCTGCGTGAATTACTGCTTATGACTTTGGCCTCACCGCTGATCTACAGGATGCTGAAAAGTCGGCTGGCTATCTATTGGGTTGGTGCAACGTTGGGCGCATGGATGCTTGCAGCATCTTTTTGCTACGGAGGCATAGAAAACATTACCCAGGCCATGTTCGGCTTTTCGCTGGGTGGATACTGGAAAGTCTCAGGACGGCAGTTGTTTGGCTTCTCCCCTCGCCAGGCAATCGGTGCGGCAGTCATAATAATAGCCTGCGTGCTTGTAAGGATGGAGTACGACCCTGCGGCAAATATCGACCTTGCCGTGAAATGCGTTGCGGCATGTGTTCTGGTTCTGGCCCTATCCTCAATACTGGCCAAGACCCGCTTTGCACCGGTTCTGGCCACCCTCGGCGAAGCCTCATTTTTCATCTACCTTGTGCATTGCATCGGACGATCGCTCATCTCCGACAATCTCATATCAATCTTCAACCCCTCATCCGATATACAGATTATCCTTGCCGCATTTTCAATATGGGCAATAATAATTATGTATGCGTTCGCAGGGTGGTGGATTTTGCGCCGCATCGCGCCGCGGACACTTTACTTTCTGACGGGAGGGCGTGTCAAAAACCGATCCTTTCGTCCAGTCCGAACAGAAGGTTGAGCAGGTGCAGGACATTCCCAGCGGCGCCTTTATAGCGTGCATCGAAGCCTACGGTGACAATCAGTCGTCCCAGTCCATCATGCCCGAGGCCCACGACGGTCTTGTTGGTGCCATGCACCATGGCCTCGTTAACGGCATGGGTCGGAAAGACTATATGGCGATGGTCGTCATAGAATTCCTTATAGATTCGGCGCACCTGATCAAGTCCCATCTTTATGTCAACGGTCAGTATCGCACACGCAAAGTGTGACGTCGTGTTTTCGATGGCCGTGATTTCGATGGGCGCATTGAACGAGGTCTGCAGCTGTTCGAGAATCTGCTCGCGCAGCGGCTTGAACGCCACAGGGCTGAGAGTGGTTGCCGCACACCTGAAATCGCCTGCTCCGCGCATCGACGCCTGCGGCAACAGCATTGTGCCTGCCACCGGCGCATTCAGCATCAGGTTCTTTGCAAGCGGCATCAGCGCTATCGCGCCAAGTATGGTTGGAATGTCGGGCTGAAGAGCCAGCCGCGCACCACGCACAAGAGCCTTGCGGTTGTATTCGCACACGCCAAGCACCGCCTCGTCATAGCCCAGCGGTCGCAACTGCGGGCCGAGAACGATGGCCTTTGACTTCGGCTGTTCGTTCAGGAATTTCTCAAGCCCCTGGAAGTCATTTCCAATATACAGGTCTATGGCCTGGAAATCGGCATCCACAGACACTTCGCCAACTTCCCCCTGCAACTGGTCGAAAACAGCCGAGACGCCCTCCGCGGGCATACTGGGGCCTGCCACCCAGCGCAGGTCAACATCTGGATGATTTATGAGCAGCCTTATGAGGTCTGCCGAGATAAGCGGCGAAAGGTTGATGCCTGTTTTAATCATGATATTATATATTGGAGGAGATAATTATTTTGCAAATATATAACAATTTATTCAACCGAACAAATCGGGATATATCTTGTCGGTGGCGCCGATATTTGCCCGGATGTAATTGCCGGCAGCCTCGCCGGCCTTGTGCAAGGCGCCCCTGTCATCGAGCAATCTGTCCAGAACAGTCTCGGCCGAACGGCGGTCGGTAACCTCAAAGGCTCCGCCGCATGCCTGCATGTCGGCGGCTTCCTTGAACTTACGGTTATTTGGTCCAAAAACAACGGGGATGCCATATACCGCAGCCTCATTGATATTGTGCAGACCGGCACCGAAGCCACCGCCAACCCAGGCCATCGAGCCATAACGGTAAAGGCTGCTCAACAGGCCGAAGCAATCGACGATAAGCGCCGTTTCGTCCCCCCTCAGATCAGCCGGCGACGCCAGTTCGGACAACCGTCTGGCTCCCGGTCCCAAACGTTCGGCAATGCGCTTTATGCGGGCATCATCAAATTCATGCGGGGCTATCACGGCTTTAACCCGCGGATGGGATTTAAGCCAGGGGATATACAAATCTTCATCGGGCGCCCAGCTACTGCCGGCGATGAGGGTAAAGGTTGAGTTTTCAACAAACTTTTCGACAACGGGCACGTTTTTAGCTGTCCGCAGAATATCAGTGACGCGATCAAAGCGGGTATCACCCGACACGGTAACGCGGTCTATGCCTATACCGGCAAGCAATTCGCGCGAACGCTCATCCTGCACATACAGCCGTGTGAAATTTCCCAACATGCGGCGGAAAGCCCCGCCTCCGGGTCGGAAAAACCGCTGTCCAGGTCGAAATATCGCCGATATTATATAGGTGGGAATCCTTCGTTTGGCAAGTTGCTCCAGATAATTCCCCCAAAATTCATACTTGACGAAAACTGCCATCTTAGGGGCGGCGGCATCCAAAAATGCCGATACCCGTGCAGGTGTGTCAAACGGAAGATAGGCCACCGTGTCGGCCCCTGCGTAGTTATGACGCACCCGGTAGCCCGAAGGAGAAAAAAAAGTCAGCAGGATTTTCTTATCGGGATGCTCGCGGCGCAGGCGCTCCATAAGGGGGCGGCCCTGTTCAAACTCGCCGAGCGAGGCGGCGTGAAGCCACAGGTCGTAGCCCCCGGGAGCCACGCGCCGGCGTTCTTCGGCAAGGGTACGCAGAGTCGCTGCCTGTCCGGCAAGCATCTCCTTCACCTTGGGGGAGCGGAGAGCGGCCAGGCGGGCAGCGGCACTGTAAAGGCTGATGGCGGCGTTATACAGCGGGTTCATCGGCGTGGATTCGCTCGATGGCGCGGCGCAGGCGGGCCACAGTCTCGTCCTTTCCTATGATTTCGGTAATCTCGAACATGTGCGGGCCCTTGCACTCGCCCACGACGGCGAGGCGGAAGGCGTTCATCACGTTGCCCATGTGGAGATTGTTGCTCTTTATCCACTCCATGACCACGGGTTCTGCGGCGGCAGCCGAGAAATCATCGAGCCCTTCGAGCACACCGATGAGCTGTTCCATGAGCGCGGGCGTTTCGGCGCTCCAGCGCTTCTTGATGTCCTTGGGCGCGTAAGTCGTCGGGGCCTCAAAATAGAAATGTGCCTGTTCCGTGAGGTCCTTCACAAAGTTTATGCGGCTTTTGAGGGTGCCGACGGCCTTTGTGACATACTCATCTGAGAACTTCGACATGTCGACTCCGGCAGCTTCCATCAACGGGCGGAAAAGCTCGGCGATGCGTTCGTCGGGAGTATTCTGGAGATAAGTGTGGTTGAACCATTTGCCCTTCTCAAACGCAAACTTGGCGCCTGAACGCGAGCAGTGTTCAAACGAGAATTTTTTGATAAGTTCGTCCATGTCCATCACCTCGGTGTCGTCGCCGGGATTCCAGCCCAGCAGCGCCAGGAAGTTTACCACCGCCTCGGGCAGATAGCCGCTCTCGCGGTATCCCGACGAGATGTCGCCGCTCTTGGGGTCGTGCCATTCGAGGGGGAACACGGGGAAACCGAGGCGGTCGCCGTCGCGTTTCGAGAGTTTGCCCTTGCCGTCGGGCTTGAGCAGCAGCGGCAGGTGGACGAACCGGGGCGCGGTGTCGGCCCAGCCGAACGCCTCGTAAAGCAGCACGTGCAGCGGAGCTGATGGAAGCCATTCCTCGCCACGGATTACGTGTGAAACCTCCATCAGGTGGTCATCGACAATGTTGGCCAGGTGATAGGTGGGCAGGTCGTCGGCGCTCTTGTAAAGCACCTTGTCGTCGAGAATGTCGCTCTTGATGGTCACCTTGCCGCGCAGCAGGTCATCGACCGCCACGTCGCGGCCCGGCTCAATCTTGAAGCGGACCACATATTTCTCGCCGGCGTCAATGAGGCGCTTCACCTCCTCGGCGGCCATTGTCAGCGAATTGCGCATCTGTCCGCGCGTGTGTGCGTCATACTGGAAATTGGCTATTTCGGCGCGCTTTGCCTCGAGTTCCTCGGGAGTGTCGAAGGCGATGTAGGCGCGACCACGGTCAAGCAGCATCTTGACATGCTCGCGGTAAATGTCGCGGCGCTCGCTCTGCTTGTAGGGGCCGAACGGGCCACCCTCGCGCACACCCTCGTCAATCTCGATGCCGAGCCATGCGAGGGCTTCATTGATATAATCCTCGGCTCCGGGGACAAAACGCTGCGAGTCGGTGTCCTCGATGCGCAGAATCATCGTGCCGCCGTTCTGGCGGGCAAACAAATAATTATATAAAGCGGTGCGCACGCCTCCGATGTGGAGGGGCCCCGTGGGCGACGGCGCAAATCGTACTCTGACCGGTCTTGACATGTCTGAAAATTTTTCCGCAAAGTTAGCAAAAATCGCCGACATACGAATTATTACCCGCTTTTTTATTGGATGTCTGCCATTTTGGCACATCGTACCGACATCAATCATAACATCATTTATTTCAAGCGATAAGCCGTCCTAAAAAGGTTTGCAACGCCATATTGCTCCGTGCCAAAACTATTTTGGCACACGATTTGTTTATTGATTGATGAAACCAAGCAAAGGTTAAATTAACAATTCAAAGAAATAATATAACACAACATAAAAATTCAACTATTATGGGAAAAATCATAGGCATCGACCTGGGAACCACCAATTCCTGCGTCGCAGTTCTCGAAGGTAACGAACCCGTCGTTATCCCCAACAGCGAAGGCCGCAACACCACTCCTTCTGTTGTCGCTTTCGTCGAAGGTGGCGAACGCAAGGTGGGCGACCCCGCCAAGCGTCAGGCCATCACCAACCCTACCCGCACCATCTACTCGATCAAGCGCTTCATGGGCGAAACCTACGACCAGGTTGCGAAAGAAATCGAGCGCGTACCTTATAAGGTTGTCCGCGGCGACAACAACACCCCCCGCATCGACATTGATGGCCGCCAGTACACCCCGCAGGAAATCTCGGCAATGATTCTTCAGAAAATGAAGAAGACCGCCGAAGACTACCTCGGCCAGAGCGTTAGCGAAGCCGTCATCACCGTGCCCGCCTACTTCAACGACGCTCAGCGTCAGGCAACCAAGGAAGCCGGAGAAATCGCAGGCCTCACTGTAAAACGTATCGTAAACGAACCTACCGCAGCTGCCCTTGCCTACGGCCTCGACAAGACCAACAAGGATCAGAAAATCGCCGTATTTGACCTCGGTGGCGGTACTTTCGATATCTCGATTCTTGAACTCGGCGACGGTGTATTCGAGGTTAAGTCGACCAACGGCGACACCCACCTCGGCGGCGATGACTTCGACCACGTAATCATCGACTGGCTTGCCGACGAATTCATCAAGGAAGAAGGCGTTGACCTCCGTCTCGACCCGATGGCAATGCAGCGACTCAAAGAAGCTGCCGAAAAGGCAAAGATTGAACTTTCGTCGTCGACCTCGACCGAAATCAACCTGCCCTACATCATGCCCGTAAACGGTATTCCCAAGCACCTTGTGAAAACCCTTACCCGCGCGAAGTTCGAGCAGCTCGCCGACAGCCTCATCCACCGCACCCTCAAGCCCTGTGAAGACGCCCTCCGCGACGCAGGCCTCAAGAACTCCGACATTGACGAAGTAATCCTCGTCGGCGGTTCCACCCGTATTCCCGCAATCCAGCAGATTGTCGAGAAATTCTTCGGCAAAGCTCCCTCCAAGGGCGTAAACCCCGACGAAGTGGTGGCCGTAGGCGCAGCAATTCAGGGTGGCGTCCTCTCAGGCGACGTCAAGGACGTGCTTCTTCTCGACGTAGTGCCCCTGTCGGTCGGCATCGAAACCCTCGGCGGCGTGATGACCAAGCTCATCGAAGCCAACACCACCATCCCGACCCGCAAGAGCGAGACCTTCTCGACCGCAGCCGACAACCAGCCCAGCGTTGAAATCAACGTCCTTCAGGGCGAACGCCCCATGGCCAAGGACGACAAACTCCTCGGCAAATTCCACCTCGACGGCATCGCACCCGCACCCCGCGGTATCCCGCAGATTGAGGTAACCTTCGAAATCGACGCCAACGGTATCCTCAACGTTTCAGCCAAGGATAAAGCCACCGGCAAGGAACAGAGCATCCGCATCGAGGCTTCAAGCGGCCTCACCGACGCTGAAATCAAGCGAATGAAAGAAGAAGCCGAAGCCAACGCAGCCGCCGACGCCAAGGAAAAGGAACGTATCGACACCCTCAACAAGGCCGACGCCATCATCTTCCAGACCGAAAAGCAGCTCAACGAACTCGGCGACAAGCTCCCAGCCGACCGCAAGGCATCCATCCAGGCAGCCGTCGATAAGCTGAAAGAAGCCCACAAGAATCAGGACATCGCAGCCATCGAACCCGCCATCAAGGAAATCGAAACCCAGTTCGGCCAGGCCCAGCAGGACATCCTCAACGCCCAGCAGCAGGCCGGCGCCCAGCAAGCTCAGGGTGGCCAGACCTACGATGCCGGCGCCTCCTCCAACCAGGGCGGAGACGACCACGTCAGCGATGTAGACTTCGAGGAAATCAAATAATTCCCTCTGCCTGAAAACAGATAAATCGATATAAACGGAGTGCAACTCTTTGGGTTGCGCTCCGTTTCGTTTTATGGTTTTGGAAAAATGTGAATAAATCGCCGCGCCGATTTATTCGTGCGCTACCGGCAGGTTACTTCAAGAGGGAGTACATTTATTTTATCGTTAATTAGCTTTAATTTAGTTAAAAAACCTAAATTGGGGGGGGTAAAAATTTGCTTCCATTATATAAAAACTATTAATTTTGCGCCACTATTCAAGTAGGCACCAGCCATTTAACCTAACCTAATACAATTTCAATCATCGCACCGGAAACATAAGACTCTTTATTCTATAATGGATGTTACGGCACCGGCATATTATAAAGGATTTAGATGCAACCCATGCACAAACATTCCCCGCCACGCAATTTCGGCACGCTTGGCGGTGTTGATTCTTATTGCCCTGCTTTCGGCCGTTACGTGCGTGGCCTCCGGGGCGAGCACCGACACCCTCACCATACCGGCACAGGCCCAGGCACGAATCGACTTCAAGGTCAATCTTACCGATTTCGACAAGACATACCACGGCAACGACAGCGTCCTCGGGCAGGTGCTCGCACGCATTGACTCCATGGTGCTCGACCCGCGCATGCGCGTGGAGCGCATCACGGTGGTGGGCACCGCATCGCCCGAAGGTCTCTACTCCAATAATGTACGCCTCGCCACCGACCGTGCCCGCGCGTTCATATCCATCCTTCAGGCACGCTATTCGTTCCCGGACAGCATCTACGCAATATCCACAATCCCGGAGGATTGGGACGGCATGCGCATCATGCTCACCGCCGACAGCACCATCCCCTACGGCGCCGCAGTGCTCAGCTTCCTCGACCGGACTGCCCACATCGACGGCGACATCCGCGAGCGACGCCTCAAGAGCCTCGACGGCGGCGCCCCCTACGCCTCCATGCGCGACAATGTGTTGCCCTACCTGCGCCGCGCCTCCGTATTGGTGGACTGCGACACCCGCTGGCTGTGCAGCCGCATGTGCCGTCCCGCGCCTGCACATCTCGAGCTGTGCTCGCCGGCTTCTGCCCCCGATTTAGTTCCCACAGCCGTTGACATCCCCGCCCACGCGGCATCCAGGCAGCGCTTTTTCGCCCTGAAGACCAATCTGCTGTGGGATGCCGCCCTGTGTGCCAATCTCGGCTTTGAACTCGAACTGTGGCCACGCTGGAGTCTCGACGTACCGGTGTGGTATTCGCCTTACGACATAACCCGCCGCTGGCGCATACGCCTGCTGGCCACGCAGCCCGAGGTGCGCTATTGGCTCCGCGATGCTGGCGCCGGACATTATTTCGGAGTGCACGCCTCTGTGGTAGGCTTCAACGTAAGCTTTGCCGGCGACTACCGCTATCAGGATCCCAACCACGCCGCCTTCGGCCTGGGCATCGGCTATGGCTTCGCCTTCCACCTCGACAAGGGCCGCCGCTGGGGCATGGAAGCGCAAATCGGCGCCGGATACCTCTCCTACAAATGGATAAAATACCACAACACCGGCCGCAACGGAGCCGAGGTGTCGCATGGCGGCGGCACCTACTGGGGGCTCACCCGCGCCGGAATTGCAATATCCTATAAATTCTACCGCCAGCGCAAGGAAAGGAGGTGGATGAAATGGTGAGATTACGACTGCTATTCATCGCCGCCGTGTGCCTGGCGCTTGCATCCTGCGACGCCACCATCCATTTCTACCCTGAACCCGCCGGCGGAACCGCATCCAATCTGCGGCTGAACGTGGACTGGAGCGACTATGGCAAGACAGTTCCCACGGGCATGACCGTGATATGCCACCACACCGAGACCGGCGAGAAACAGCACACCATCGACAACAACACCGCATACGTGTCGCCGCACCTGGCGGAAGGCCGCCACTGGGCCACCGTATTCAACCTCACCGAGGACGAATACAACTACATCAGATTCCGCGGGCTCGATGCCGTGGAGACCGCCGAAGCTTTCGCCCCCGCGCAGGAGGAACCCAAGTGGTACGGCGGACGCACCGACGGCAGCAGTTATGTGGCCTGGCCTCCCGAATGGCTCGCAACCGACACCATCATGACCGACCATGTGCGCCACTCCCAGAGCGGCAAACAGGTAATCGGCACCCTCCACCCCAAGAACATCATCTACACCATCCACTTGACCATCCACACCGAAAATATAGGCAATCTGAGAGCGGCACGCGGAAGCATCAGCGGAATGGCGTCGGGCAGACGGCTCGCCGCAGATATGCCAAACGATAATTCCGTGACCGTGGCCCACCCCATTGAGTCCGACGAATGGGCGCGCGCGCGCACCTCCTCCAAGCCCGACATCGGACTGGTGAAGGCCGACATCCGCTGCTTCGGGCTGCCCGGAAACCACGGCGGAACGCCCACCGAAAACTTCCTCGAATTCCAGGCCATGCTTGCCGACGGCAAGAACGTGCTACGCTACAACATCCCCGTGGGACATCTCATCGCCGAGAGCGACCCGCCGCCGGGACGCCGTGGCGACAAGCTCGACCTGTGGCTCGACCTGTGGCTCGACCCGCCGCTGCCGCCGGGCGGAAACTCCGACTGGGGCCTCGACGTATGGGTCGAAGACTGGGACGAGCCGGAAGATGTGGACATCGGCCTACGCTCCAAGAAAAAATAAACATAACTTAAAGATAACATAATCACAAAAAACCAGATTCAATAAATAATCCAAATTCAAAAATCACATTAAATGAAAGCTAAAAAATTTCTGATGGCTTTCGCAGCCATCGCAGCAATCTCCACAGTGAGCTGCACTCAGGAAGAAGAGCTGCTTACCGGCAGCGGCTCCAATGATCAGGCACCCGACGGTGATGCCGTTGCGTTCGGAACCTACCTCGCCTCGGCTCCCGAATCGCGTGCCGAGGTGATGGACCTTCCCGCCCTTAAGGAAAAGGGATTCGGTGTGTTCGCCTACTACACCGGCACTGAGGACTACAACATTACAGAACCCAACCATGTGCCTAATTTCATGTACAACCAGGAAGTTACCTGGAAAGGCGATGACGAAGAAGGCGGCATGTGGCAGTACTCCCCCGTTAAGTATTGGCCTTCCAATCCTACGGAGGAAGTATCATTCTTCGCCTACGCTCCTTACGTTGAAACTCCGGGAGCCACAGGCATCACTGCTTTCACAGCCAACAACGCGAAGGGCGACCCCAAGCTCTCGTTCAAGATGGACGAGAACGTCGACAATCAGGTCGACCTGCTCTACAGCAACAATGCAATGAATATCCGCAAGCAGACCATCGCAGAGAAGGTGAATTTCCGATTCAAGCACGCCCTCTCGCGCATAGCCTTCAAGCGCGTGGCTGTCATCGATGAGTTTAATGGCGAAAATAGCAATGATGATGACAATTATGAACGCAATCCCAATGGCAAGCCGAACCTGAACCTGCATAACATTAAGCTTACTGACAAATCGACTGTGGTAATCAACAGCGTTGCGATAACTTCAAGCGATTTTGGTGATAGCGGCGACTTCAACCTCCGCACCGGCGAATGGGAGAATTATGTGGCCAAATCGCACACTTACACACTCACCGCTGACAACGGCGATTTCATTAACAACACCCTCACTCCCGACAACGCCACCACGGTGATGAACCTCACCAAGGACGATAAATTCCTGATGGTGATGCCCACTCCCGTCATAGACCAATACGAAAACGAAGAGATTCCCGTCATGGTGACCGTCAATTTTGATGTCATTACCGAGGATCCCAATCTCGCCGGTGGCCAAAGCAAAATCACAAGCGAAGTAACTGCACCCTTCAAATTTGCGTTCCAGGCCGGCAAATCGTATAATTTCGTGCTTCACATCGGCCTGACATCCGTGAAACTCGATGCTACCGTCGAAGATTGGGTTGACTCTGATCACCGAGGGGTGGAAAACATTATTGTTAATACTCCCGTCAATAATGCCTACACTCTTGTTCTCGATGCCCTCAACGGCCGATTCAGAAACGGCAGCGCTTATTATATAATGTCAAAGTTCGATCTGAATTTGGAAACCGGAGAAATAAATGATGCCACGTTTAAAATTCCCTACTTCTATAACAACAAGATCAAGGCAGAGTGGAACGACCCCGCAAATGATATATACTGGCAGTATCAGTTAGACGATTATGGGTTCGTGTGCTGGTGCGACCACATTGTTGAACAACTGGAAGCCCCGATGGCTCTTGATCCTAAATATGATGGCGACACCCTATATAAAGGATATAAATATTACAGTCCCGAACCTCTTGTCTTCGAAGATAAGTGGGAGGGCTTATTTGGAGAAGGTGAATTGATTTACCCCGACCACCTCATCAAAATCCCGTCGTCAACGACTATCACCATCCCGAAAGACGACGAGACCAGATTCCGCATCCTCTATGCAGTATGGCCCATCGGCGAGAACCATCTGGATTAACCATATAAAGCTCTCGGCCTTCTCTTAGAGGCTGAACGCATCAACCCCGCGCACCACCCAAGGTGCGCGGGGTTTTGATTTGGGCGGTTTGGCCAGACAATCAGGATATGTCAGCGCCCAAGGGCGTTCCTGTATCAGGATTGCTGTTCGGCCTTTTTCTTTTCAAGAAATTCGTTGATGCCACAGAGGTGCTCGCGCACGCGGCCACCGCCGAATTCATAAACTTTGGTCACCAGTCCATCAAGGAAATCGCGGTCGTGGCTAACGACAATAAGCGTGCCGTTGAAGTCGCGCAATGCCTGTTTGAGAATGTCCTTGGTCTTGAGGTCAAGATGGTTGGTGGGCTCGTCGAGAATCAGCAGGTTGATGGGTTCGAGCAGCAACTTAATCATGCAAAGGCGCACACGCTCGCCTCCCGACAGTACCTTGACTTTCTTCTGGTTTTCCTCGCCTCCAAACATGAACGCGCCGAGCAGGTCGCGGATTTTGAGGCGCACATCACCCACAGCGATGTCGTCGATGGTCTGGAATACGGTCAGTTCCTCGTCGAGCAGCGACGCGCTGTTCTGGGCAAAATACCCGATTTTCACGTTGTGACCCAACGTAAGGGTGCCGTCGTGGGTGATTTCTTTCATTATGGCCTTGACCATAGTCGACTTGCCCTCGCCGTTTCGGCCCGCAAACGCAACCTTCTCGCCACGCTCGATGGTGAACGACGCACCCGAGAACACCGGCACCCCGTCATAACTCTTTCCCACGCCCTCGGCTATCACAGGATAGGAACCGCTGCGCGGGCAGGGAGGGAACTTGAGGCGCAGTGCCGAGGTATCCTCCTCGTCCACCTCGACTATTTCCAGCTTTTCAAGCCATTTCACCTTGCTCTGCACCTGATAGGTCTTGGAATATGTGCCCTTGAAACGTTCGATGAACTCGCGCGCCTCGGCAATCTGTTTCTGCTGGTCGTCATATTGTTTCTGCTGTTGCTGACGGCGCTCCTTGCGCAGTTCAAGGTAGTGGCTGTAACGCGCCTTGTAGTCATATATCCGCCCGAGTGTCACCTCGATGGTGCGGGTGGTTATATTGTCGATGAAACGTCTGTCATGGCTTATCACGACCACCGCCATGGGGCTGTTGATGATGAAATCTTCCAGCCAGCCAATCGATTCAATGTCGAGATGGTTGGTGGGCTCGTCGAGCAGCAGCACATCAGGGTTCTGCAACAGCAGTTTAGCCAGTTCGATGCGCATGCGCCAGCCACCTGAAAATTCCGAGGTCTGTCGGCTGAAATCAGAGCGTTCAAATCCCAGGCCAAGCAGCGCCTTCTCGACATCCTCCTCAAAATGGGTCATGTCGATGGCATAGAATTTCTCGCTGACAGTGGCCACTTTTTCTATCAAAGCCATGTATGAATCGCTTTCATAGTCGGTGCGGGTGGCAAGTTCGTTGTTCATCGCGTCAATCTCGGCCTCCATTTCCTTCAGATGGGCGAAAGCCTGCGATGCCTCCTCAAAAACGGTGCGGCCATCCTCGGTCATCATGTGCTGAGGAAGGTAGCACACCGTGCAGTCTTTCGGCACCGAGACAGCTCCCCTGGTGGGAGTGCGCACACCGGCCAGGATTTTCAGCAACGTGCTCTTGCCGGCACCATTCTTGCCCATAAGGGCAATGCGGTCTTTGGGATTGATTACAAACGAAACATCTTTGAAAAGCGTAGTTCCACCGAACTCGACTGTCAGTCCGTCAACTGATACCATATATTATATTAAAGCGTAGCTGGATTTCACAAATTTTCTGCAAAACTAATAAATCCCCCGCACATCCGCAAATAACTGCCGGGGATGTACGGGGGAAGTGAAAAGGAAAAACGGTTCAGCGTACCACAACCTTTGCCGTGGTCAGGCCACGCCGTACAATCACCAGCTGTCCCGGTGCAGGACGGCTGACACGCATGCCCTGGAGATTATAGTATTCTTCCACTTCTTCAACGGAAACGCCTGGCGCTGACACTCCCGAAACTATCGCGGTGCCATACACTTCAAGTTCGTCAATACTTGTTCCGTATGTTGTGGCCCGTTCGTGACCTGTGACGCGAACAAATCTCGCATCAATCGGGGCGAACACGGCATCATCAGCCCCACCCTTCCATGACTCCTGCGAATGAACCGGCTGATATGCCATTCCGTCTGTCGAGGTCTCGACGGTGTAGCGGGAGGCAAACGCGGGTGAGTTCCAATATATGCGTACATTGTTTATCGTATATGTTGAGCCGAGATCGACCGTAAGCGCCTCACCGTCTTCAAAAGCACTGCCCCAGCGGGTGTCATGATTTCCGTCCACAGCATTTTTGGCTCCAAGTCCGGCATTTTCGACAGAGGTGGCCACCGCTGGTTTGCCAAGGGCAAGGTTGATGCCGACCACGGAGTACTCGACATGCACCTCACGGTTTTCTGTGCCGATGTTGCCGAAGGCGTCCTCGGCAACGGCCTCGATGGTGTACGTGCCAGTATCGAGCCCGGAGAAAGAGAACGCGACACTTTCACCGACCCCGCTTGCCGACGCATACGCCGACCCGTCAGCTCCATAGAGATTGACGGTGGTGAAGGGGGTGCCTGCGGAGCTGTCAACATGCACCATACCCTCGACAGCTCCGTTGAGAGGTGTGATTTCAATATCCCTCACAACAGGTGCCGGGCCTGGATTAACATCATCGAACCGACGCTTGCCGTACACTTCAATTTCATATAACGAGTTGCCCCAGACGGTTGCACGTCGGTTGCACAGCAACTTGATGGCCGAGGCGGGCACATCCGGCAGCAGTACGCTTTCCGTTCCACCCTGTCCGTCGTCGGTCGAGTAAACAGTAAACCATTTTTCTCCGTCGGGCGACACCGCGATTGCATATTCCCTGGCATAGGCGCCTTCCCAATGAAGCACCACCCGGTCGATTATAAATGTACCGGCGAGTTCAACAGCTATCCATTCGCCGTCGGCGGCGGCGCTTTCCCAACGCGATTCAAGGTTCAGGTCGGTCACATTGGACGGAACGTTGCCGCCCTGCGAAGATGAGGCACGTGCAGTGCCTCCGGCTGCCAGATTGGCCTCGGCCACATCGCGCACGACGGCCTCAACCCGGGCCATTCCGCCGAAATCAATGATATAGTCGCCCCTTACGGATGCACGGAACATGCCGGCGGCAGTGTCGAAAGCGGCTTCATCAGTGGAAACCTCGCGGCCATCGGCATCAAGCACCCTCACGGCAAAATCCAGATTGTCGAGGGGATAGATTCCACCAAACTGGTTCTTGCCTTCTATCTCCACCCGGCCTTCATCACCCGTAAGCAACGAAAGCTTCGCCGGCACGGCGTCAAGGGAAGTCAGTTTCACCGACTCTTCCACGAGCACGTCGCACGATGCCGCCACTTTTCCAACACGCGCCGTCAAGGTATGCACGCCGTAGGTGACGGGGATAAAACACCCGTTCTCAAAGCGGCCTTCGGGTTCTGAAGACCATTCAACGTCGCCCACGTCGGTATGCTCACCGGCAAAGTTGAACGCCCTCGCCGTCACCGCCGAGGCCTCCCCTTCAAGCATGAGCGCGGGGGCATCTATTTCGAGTCCCACCATATCCGAGGGCGCGATGTCGGCCCTGACTCCTCCAATCTCCACCTCAAGTATGGAATAGCCGTAGGAGGTTGCCCGGCGCAGACATTTTATGCGTACATAACGGCCTGTCGCGGCGGCTGCATGGCGAACGACGCCTGCATGGGACAATCCGCGCTCCTCATGCACGAGAGTCCAATTGTCCGGGGTGCCGTCAGCGGCCACCTCAACATCATAGTCAGCGGCATACGCAGCTTCCCAATCAATGCTTACCGAAGATATACGGCAGTCCGCTCCAAGGTCCACGACAAGCCATTCATTGTCGGTATGCCGCGAGCCCCAGCGAGTGCTGTGGTCACCGTCGGTCGCATTGGACGTGACGGTACCTGCGTTTTCCTCGCTGCTGGATATGGCTTTGGCTCCGATGGCAACATTCGGCAGTTCCGGCAACACAACCAACTCCCCGATTGCCCGGGCTCCTTCACATTCGGCTACAATCGTGTAAATTCCAGCCCGGTCGAAAGTCACCTCGCCGCATTCAGCCTCGACTTTGACTCCGTCAGTGCCGATGATTGTCCACTCAGCCTCGGGACTGGCCACAGTGCCATATTGGTCGGTTGTCATCATCTTGAAGGCACAGGAGCTTCCGGCCTCAACAAAATCGGGTATTCCGGTTATCTCAGCCTTGACGGGTCGAGGGACGTCGTTTATTTCCAGCACAGTCTCCACACTCATGGTGCCAAGGGCCACCCCAACGGTCAATTTCGTTCCTTTGGCGGCAGATGCCGGGATTTCAAGCACGCCGTCCTCCGACACGATGGCATCGCCTGTCACAGACCACACAGGAGTTCCTGCATCAACCGTTGCTCCATATTGGTCAAGGCACACGGCAGATAATGCGGTACGGCTGCCCGGAGGCACAATCGTGCCGGCTTCGGAAGTTATTGACAGGGACGTGGGAACTGCGGGGGCATCAAACACCGTCAGGACTCCACCTGGGGCCGTAACGGTCCGTTCCATCACTCCGTTGCGGAAGAAAGTAACCTTGCGTTCAACCGCGTCGGGATTATAAACCATGTATGAAATCTGCCCTCCGGGTAGGCGGTAGGCATTTGCGGTAGGACAGTCGGCTGTCACTTCAAAGTCCATGTCACCGTAGGTGAGATGGCTGTGGATGACAAAATATGAGATATGGCCGGTATCAATGCCCCTGGCTATTCCCATTCCACGTCTCCACGCCTCGTCAAATACGGCGGCGGCTCCCTCCGGGTCATAGCGTTCCATGTAGCAGAGCACCACGTTGCCGACCGACTGGTCGGCGAGCGGAGCCTCGTTGCCGCTTGGCTCGAACCAGGAATATGCCGTGCCGGCAACCATGGTCTCGTAATCCCACTTCACAAAATCGAGGTCTTCCGACAGGTAGTTCAGACACGGCGACACAGGCATCCATTGAATTGAATGCATCCACAGCGGATCGCCTGAAAACCACGTCCACCATCCGATTCCTTTTGATGTCAGATTGGTGTTGTAGGGAGACTGATACAGGGTGTAATCGTAATTATGCTGTCGGCCGGGATGGATATGGTCGCGGTCAAACCAGTATTCGGCTGTGGCGCGGCTCTCGGTGAGCCAGCCGAATATGCCGGCATCACGCATCTCCCGGTCGCCGAGCGCGACACCAAGCATGTAAACCGCGCCCCATCCCTGCATGGCTTCCGATGACGATTCCTGTCCGTTTCCGTTGTCATTGCCATGGTCTCCGAGTCCTCCGGCATACGAATGGCCGGCCCAGGGGTCAAGCGTCCGCAAGAACGGAAAACGGCTGTCGTCGCGGTCCCAGTTGGCATAATCCTTGGCTATCATCCGCAGAATTTCGCCATAGTTAGCGGCGAAACCCGCGTCTTCCATGCAAAGCAAAGCAGCCGCGTATATGAAATAGCCGTAATGGAAATGATGGTCATTGAACGCATCCGAGTCATAGCTGACGTCAAACCCCAACATGCCTCCCCAACGCGGATAATATGAGAAAAACTTGTTGTCTTCGCCAGGCGTGTAGGTCAGCCAGTCGATGAGCACATTCCTGAGTTTGGCACGGGAGCGTTGGTAAAGGTCATCGTGTCCTGTCTGCTTCGCAAACGTCATGTTGAGCGCCATCTGGGTCAGGCCCTTGCCGCCCCAGTAGGTATCGGAGCCGAACGAACCGCCGTCGGCATAGTTCTCGATAAGGCTGCGCATCACGGCTGGGTCGTATGGGTTTGCGTCGCAATCGTTCCCGCGCGGCGCGGCATAGTATGGCAACATACCCGAAAAACGGTACGCATACTCAAACCGTCCGTCGGTCGCGGTGGCCATCTTCAACGTGCCGCGTGGCGTCAGATACGAAATGGAGCCATAATCCACTTTCGACACAGCCGCATGTTTATAGGCATGCGGCAGGAAACCCTGCATCACAGGCGCCTCACCGCCGGGGCTGCGCAGGTTCTCGGCCTCGACCGTCCACACCGTCGACAGCAACGACGTGCGTTCGTCGTAGGTCCAGTCTACGCGTGTGCTCCTCACAATGGACGGCGCGTATTCCTTGAAGCCCTCGTAATCCTCGTTTGACGATAATAAAGCCACCGACAGCCATCCGGCTCCGTCCAGCCGAAGCTTTCCATCCGCCAGAACGACAGAGGCAGCCTCGGGATAGTAAAGCCCGTATAGGTCAGTTCCAACCCGCACCATAGCCCCGCAGCCATCACGGTCCACGACCTCGGGAGTTGCCGAGAATACAAGCTCGGGCGACACTCCGTCAAACTCAAACCACGAGAACGGCATGCCATGGACCAGGGTTGCAGTCATCTTGGCATTGCCGTCAACCGACGGCAGCTCAATCACCACATCCCAGTCGTGCCAATCGACGGCGCGGGCCTCTGCGGCTGTAAAGCGTACGCCCTGCACACGCAGCCATGAATCCGGCTTCACCTCCGTCCCATTTTCGTTCCAATGGCTCGGATATGCCACAGTCACACCATCGGGCGACGTACTGAGCATGGCAGGATAACTCCACAATGCCCCGGAAAACTGATTGTTGATTATGTCAGTCCACCAGTCGTTGGTGGGAATTGGACGGGGATTACCCGCACGGTCGGTCTCGTCTGCATAAATCCGGCGTGTCAGCATCTTCGAGGCATTGAAGCCCGGATGCTGGGCGGTAGATGCCTTGTAGGGTGGCGGATAAGCGGCATAGGATGCCCGCCCCACCGTCACAGGCTGCTGCGCGAGCGCCGGGATTCCGAACAGGGCCAAGGCCGCCGACAATAAATATTTCATAACAATTCCATGAAGAACAATCGCCACGCCACTGTTACGTGGCGTGGCGACCGTACCAATTACACTAACTTAACTAATTTACTTCACAACCTTCTTGCCACCTACGATATATACGCCTTTGGCGAGGCCATCGAGGGCGCGGGACGGTTCAACATTCGAGCGGATGAGGGCACCCGACACACTGTAGACATCGACAGGAGCGTTTTCATCGCCGTTCATGATACCGCTGATCGAAGATGTGGTTCCCGATTCAGAGCCGTATGCGTCGATGCCGAAGAGACGCAGGTTGTATCCGTGGTCTTTGCCGGTGGCGGTGATGGTGAGTTTCTTCACGCCCGACAGCGAGGTCGAGTTCATGGCATTGGCACGCGACATCATCTCGTTTGTGGTCGCAACGTTATGGACAATGCGGTCAACAGGATTGAAGCCACCCACAAACGAACGACCCTCCACACGGAGAATCTCACGGGTGTTTCCGCTGCCGTCATGCGCGATTACAGTATAGTCTGACGGACATGCTGCCTCCCAGCGCAGTTTGATGAGGGTGAGGTCATAAGCCTTGTCAAAAACAATTTCCACTGCCTCGTCAAGACCGGGATGGAGCTCGTCGCCTGCAAGAGGATTCTTCTCGGCATCCACACCGTTGATTGTGGTCGACTCGCAAGCTGCACCGGCAAGTTTGCTGGCTGCATCTGCAACTACATTAATGTATACGGGAGCAGATTCAAGGTCGCCGAACTTGGCATAAATTTCATAGTTTCCTGCCTTTTCAGCCTTGAACTTCCCGTCAGCGCTGATTGACGCGTCGCTCGAGACGATGTATTTCAAGCCATCGGCCTCCATGCGGCCACCGAACTGGTCAAGTACAGATGCTGTAAGGCTCACGGTCTCGTCGGTCGAGATATTGTCGCCGTCAGCTTCAAGGGTGATTTCCGTAGCTACCGAAGCCATATCGGAGGTGCCGTAGGCCTTGAGGTCGAAGAGCTTGATACCGTAACCGGTGGCGTTCTTGGTGGTGACAATCTTGATGTAGCGCACTCCCTTCATTTCCTTGCCCGAGAAGCGGTCGTACCATGTATTTTGGGTATGACCCACCACCGAGTAAAGTTTTTCAAGCGTATCCTCGGTCGAGCCTACATATACGTCATAGTCGGCGGGACAAGCGCCTTCCCAGATTGCGATGATCATGTCAAGGGTGTATTCCTTGTGGAGGTCGGCGAGAATCCAGTGTTCGTGTTCGCCCTGCGACTCATTCTCAGTCACGATGTAGAGACCGCCATGGTTTTTAGGATCCTTGCCGCCGTCGGTGGCTTCGGGTCCCATGGATTTGGATTCATCGGATGTCACGGTAGCACCTGCCATGCAATAGTCTTCCATGTCGGCGACCATGATTGATGTTGTGGCGGACATGCTGCCGAGAGTTGCGGAAATTTCCACGAGACCCTTGTCACCTGCGGTGATGACACCGTCGGCATATGCGGCGCCGTTCACTGAGATTTCGGGGGTACCGTCCATTTCAAAGATGTCGCCGTATTGGTCGAGGACAGAGCAGCTTACCTGGGCGGTCTCGCCGGCAAAAAGTCCAGCGGGTTCGGCGGTCACTTTCAGCGAAGCGGCGTAGGGCTGCTGATATTCCTCACCCTTCACATAGATTTCCTTCACCTGGGGCTTGCCACCGGGATTGTCGGTGTCGCGCACGGCGATGTAACGTGCCTTGACAGGAGCGGCATAAACGTGGGTAGCCACGGAATTGGAGGTGCGGTCAAACGACGGGGTGAAAGTCCAGCCTGCAGGTACATTGTCGTTGTCCCACTTGAACTGAGTGTTTTTGAGATATTCCTCCGAGGCAGTGATGTCGAGGGCATAGCCGACCTTGGTCTTGCCGTTGCTGTGCTCGCCGAACGAAACGCCTATAGCCTCAACCATATATTCCTTGCCGAGGTCAACGAGCAGCCAGGCATCGCCGCCGCCCCATTCGCCGTTGTATTCGTAATAGGTTTCCTCATCGCCGTCTACAGCCATGGTGACGGGATGCTCAATTTCATCAGCGGGAATGAAACGGCCACTGATTTCCTTGCCGGTGGCGATGTTCTCGATACCGCTCCAGTCCATCATAACAGAGAAGGAGGCTGAGCCCTTGACGTCATGACCATCGGCAGTGCCGGTTGCAGTCAGGGTATATACACCGCTCTTGAGTCCCTTGACGGTGAACACTCCGTTGTCGCCGCCGCTGATTTCAACGGCGTCGGGAGCCGAGCAAGCGAGGGCGAGGTTTTCGACAGAAGCAATATCCATGGTCTCGCCGAGAACGTTCACGGCGGTTACGGTGACATCAGCCGACTTGCCTTCGAGAACGGAAGCCTCGGAAACCTTCAGGTCGGTCACGTTGTCCATTCCATGAATATCGGCCACCCTCACCTCAAAGATGCGGCTGCCATACTGGCGTGAGAAACCATTGTATTCATCAGCATAAACAAGGATATAACGTCCCTTGCCCTGCTTGGTGATGTTGTCGTCATAAGCGGCCTCACCCTCGATTTCGCGGGTCGAGAAAGCGGTGGCAGAAGCGAGCCACTCGGCATCGACGAAGCCACACTCAATCATAAGGGGATTTTCCTCGGTGTTGACATTGGCCTCCTTGACTTCAAATGGAATGGCTTCTTCGGAAACATACACAGAATATTTCGAGGGATGGGAAGCCTCCCATTTGATTTCAATGGTATTGAACTCTTTGACGTCGCCGAGGTCGATGAGCGCCCAGTCGACGGTAACGTTGTGGGTGGAGGGGATTGCCTGCCACGAAGTTCCGTCCTGGCCATCGGTGATGGTGGCCGCGTCAGCCTGTTTGGACGACACCGTGACGGCAGCGCCCTGGGCAAGATTCTCAAGAGAACCCCACTCGATTGCCATGCTGCCCACAGCGGTGAGCGCGGCAGCCGTAGCGATTGTAAGGATTTTTTTCATAATGAATGGTTTTAGGTATAAGTGTTATCTTACTGTTATTTTCTTATCTCCTACGATGTATATGCCTGCGGGCAGGCCGGTTGTGGCTGCCGACGGTTCAACGCCGCTGCGCAGCAGCACGCCCTGGAGCGAATAGACATTGACTGCCTGGTCAGCGTCGCCAAGCGCCACATCGCCGACACCGGCCATATCGTACAATCCGACAGTTGCGATGCGGATACCGCTGGGCTGGTAGGCATTGGCGTCCACAACGCGGAGCGTCTGCTTGCCGGCAGGAAGGGTCACGGCAAAAATCTCGTCGGCATACATATCATCCTGACCCGAAAGCGAAAACTGGCGTGGGGCGCATAGTTGCTCCGAAGCCGTACCGTCGGCACTCACCGAGTATATAGCCACGGTGGGGTTGAAACGCGTCGGCTCACCCTGGCCCGAGACACTGAGCACGAGATTGTATTTTCCGGCCTCGGGCACGTCGAACTGATAGTCGAGCCACGCCCCGGCGTTGAAGCGGGTGATTTCAATGGGAAGGGGATTGGCGACATTGTTTGATTTGCCGAGAAGACATCCGCTCTGTCCAATGTATGAAGCGGACGAAACGGTCTCATTAACAGGATGGTAAACCTCGGTATCGAAGTCGGGAAGGTTCAGATAGACCTCGCCCTGCTCTGAAAGCTCGCGCTCGTTCTCTCCCTTACCGGAGAGCAGAAGTCCATAATTGGGACCTTTGTCGGACGAGGAATTGCCGATGGCCTTGAACCATGCGTAGCGGTAGATCCATTCGGTTTTCTCGAGCCATTCCACACTCTGCATCATCGCTGCAATCTGCGAGTCGGGAGCCACATAGCTGTTGGGGTCGCCCTCGTTGGGCCAGAGGCAGAACTCAGTGACCCACACGGGCTTGCCGTAGCGTTCATGGAAAGTGGTGGCGAGGTCTTTCATCACGCCGAAGCCTCCGTAGCTGTGGATGGCCGTGTAGTCAAAAGCATCCTTGCCTACGATGGCCACGAACTCGTCCATCCACTGCGTAGGGCTCTGGTATGGCGGATTCGGGGAATAGTTGAGTGCCGGTGCCACCAATTGCAGGCCGAGTTCATCGGCCAATGCCTGGACTTCGGTCCATTTGGCGGCAGCCTCCGCAGGAGTCATGTTGGCCTGCTTGGTGAAATTCGGCTCGTTGAAGCCGAGCAGATACTTCACTTCGGGATGTGCCCCGACATAAGCGCGGATTGCCCCGGCATCATAATTGCCGTTCCAGCACATAGGCACAAACTCCATTTCCGTCTCGCCGGCGAGATAGCGCCCCACCGACGGCCCCCAGTTGTAATACCAACTCACGCCCGGAGCAACTGCGGCAAGCTGCGCCTTATATTGGAAAGTATCCTCACTGAGACCACGCTTGGGACTCTTGGCCTGGAGCGACATTGCTCCGGCGAGGATGACAGCGGCAAGAAGAATCAGCTTTTTCATTTTGCAAGAGTGAGGGAATTTTCAACTACATTGAATTTGACGGGATTGCCTTCGGCGCTGTTGGGCGACACCCATACGCTGAACTCGCCCGGTTCGACAATCTTACGGCCCGGAGCGATGAAGAAGGCGAGGTCGTCGGGATTGAGGGTGAAGGTCACTTCGCGGCTTTCGCCCGGTTTCAGGGTCACTTTCTCGAAACCGCGCAGCTCGCGCACGGGGCGCACAAGCGAACCCACATGGTCGCGGATATACAGCTGGGCCACCTCGCTGCCTTCCACCTCACCGGTGTTGGTGACGGTACAGCTCACATTGAGGCTGCCGTCCGTATCGATTTGGCTGGCAGAAAGTTTTGGTTCGCTGTAGCTGAAAGTAGTGTAGCTCAATCCGTAGCCGAAGGGAAAGAGGGGACCGTCGCCGGCATCGAGATAATAGCTGGTGCAGCCGGTCGACGTCTGTCCGGCCTCGAGGGGGATGTCATTGATGAGGGTCATGTCCTGAGCGGGGCGACCGGTATTCTTGCGGTTGTAATAGATAGGCACCTGACCGCTCATGCGGGGGAACGACACCGGGCAGCGGCCCGAGAAGTTGGCCTTGCCGCTGATGAGATTGGCCAGTGCGGGGCCCGTCATAGTGCCTCCATGGAAGCAGAACACGGTGGCGTCGGCAGTCTCGGCCTCATGGGCGATTGCCAGCGAACGGCCTGCCTGGATGACGAGTACGACGGGTTTGCCGGCAGATTTAAGCTCGTCGAGCAGTGCGCTCTGTGCTCCCGGCAGCGACAGATCGACGCGGCAGTGCGCCTCACCGCTGAGCACGGCTTCCTCGCCGCCGAAATATACCACCACGTCGGCATTGCGCGCTGCCTCGACGGCAGCGGCAAAGCCTTTGGTGGAATTGTCGCGGCTGTGCTCAAGGCCGGGAACGTAAATCACGCTTTCCTTACCATACATTTCCCGGAGAGCCGCGAGGGGCGTGACGCAACGATCTTTCTCAAGATCAAACGACCAGGTTCCGGCCTGATCATAGGCAGCGTCCGCCATAGGGCCAATTACAGCAATCTTACTAACCTTAGAGTTTTTTATGGGGAGAATACCTGAGTTGCTGAGCAATATCGCGCTTTCCTCCACGGCGCGGCGGGCGGCGTCGAGGCTCGCCGGCGCATAGAAGCGCGAAGCTGTGGTCATGTCCACATAGGGATTTTCAAACAACCCGAGACGATATTTGAGACGAAGCACGTTGGCAACAAGTGGGTCGAGGTCAGCCTCCTTAACCTCTCCCTTTTCCACGAGGTCGCGGAGGTGGGAGCAGTAGGCATAGCTTTCCATGTCGATGTCGACCCCGGCCTCGATGCCCTGACGGGCGGCCTCGCGGAGGTCGTGGCTGAAGCCGTGGGGAATCATCTGGTCGATTGAGCCCCAGTCGCTCACCATAACGCCGTCAAAGCCCCAGGAATCGCGCAGTATGTCGCGCAACAGCACTTTATTGCCTGACGAGGGGACGCCGTTGATGTCGTTGAACGAACACATGAACGTCGCAGCGCCTGCGTCGGCGGCTGCCTTGAACGGCGGTAGATATGTCTCGTGCAGCTGGAGCTCGGGAATCCAGGTGGTGTTGTAGTCGCGTCCGCTTTCCGATGCACCGTAGGCTGCAAAGTGTTTTGCGCAGGCCGCCATGGTGTTTGGAGCCGAGAGGTCGTCGCCCTGATACCCTTTGACGGCTGCGACACCCATCACCGCCGTGAGATATGTGTCCTCGCCGTAGCCCTCGGCCATGCGTCCCCAACGGGGGTCGCGGGCCACGTCGACCATCGGCGAGAAAGTCCAGCGGATACCTACCGACGATGCCTCGTCGGCGGCGATGCGGGAGCCTTCTTCAACCAGCGCCGGATTCCACGACGCGGCCTGTCCCAGGGGAATGGGAAAAATTGTCTTGAAGCCGTGGATGACGTCACGGGCAAAAACGAGTGGGATGTGGAGGCGGCTGTTCTCCACTGCCTCGCGCTGAAGCTTGTTGACCACTTCGGGGTCGGTCTCGTTGAGGATGGAACCGACGCCGCCCGTGCGCACAAGTCCGGCCATTTCGGGCACATAGCCGAATCCCGAGCGCTGGTTAAGCTGGCCGATTTTCTCGTCGAGGGTCATGCGGCCCACGAGGTCGTTGACACAGCTGTCAATCTGCGCCTCGGTCATGGCGAGGGCTCCCGCCCCGCAGCATGCCGACAAAACGGCTGTTATAAAGAGTTTTTTCATATCTGGGATGGTATGGTTTAGGTACAATAAGTGCTGTCAACCACGCCTGAGCGTGTCGGCACCCGATGTTAATATGTTATTTTACAAGGATTTTCTTTGTTGAGGAGGCATTTTGTGCCAGATAAAGTCCCGGCGCGAGCGCATCTGTGGTAATGCAGCCGGTTTCGGTTGTTGCCACCTGCGAGCCGGCCAGGGTATACAGCGACATCAAGGGGATGTCTGATATTATGCGGCGGCCGTAGACATGGATGGTGTCAAGGCGTTCGGCGGCGACATCGGTGACACCGGCTTCGGCCGCATCGCCGGCATCGAGGAAGTCTGTATTTTCGTTGTCGAGACCTTTCTGGTATATCCTTACATAATTGACATACATGGAAGCCTCGTTGGAATTGGCGTCATTCAGAGCCGTGATGCCGTCGGCATTGTGGATGCCGGGGAAATTGCCTCCCACGGCAAGATTGAAAAGAATGAAGTTGTCTTTATGGAAATAATTGCCGGGGCTCCATTCGTTGTCGGGGTCGTCGGCCGGGCACTCGAATTTGAAATAGGGATTCTGGACGGGACGCTTGTCAAGATCGACATACATGGCGAGAGCGTTTTCGTCCCACAGCACCGTGTAGAGGTGAAACTCTCCGTCCTGCAGGCTGTATGCCTTGGTGGTCGACTTGGCGTATGAGGCGTTGGGCCACCCCTGTCCCCAGTGGCACGCTCCGTTGAAATAGCGGTCCTGGGTGGAATTTGCCATGCCGTCGGAATGTCCCATCTCAAGTATGTCTATTTCTCCGCAGCGGGGCCAGCCAACCTCATCATAGTCGTTGCCCATCATCCAGAACGCGGGCCACAGGCCGTTGGCGGTGGACGGCAGTTTGATTGAAGCCTCTATTTTTCCGTGGGTGAAGGCTATGCGGTTTTTTGAATTGACCCGTCCGCTGGTGAAGTTCTTGCCGAGATAGTTCTCGCGCCTGGCTGTGAGGATGAGGCATCGGTTACCTTTGCCATCGTCACCGAGACGCACGTTCTCGGAGCGGTCGGTATAATATTGGAGTTCGTTGTTTCCGCCTCCGCTGCCGTTCACCTCTATGTCCCAGCGGAGGGGATTGAGTGTCTCGGCATCAAACAGATCCTGCCACACGAGGGTGTAGCCGTCGGTCTCGCCCGAGCCGGTCTGGGGTTCGGAGGCAAACGCAGCCGTGGAGGCAAACGTAAGAATCAGAAGTGAGGGGAAAAGCGGTTTCATTGCTTGTGTCGTGATGGAGAGGTACAAAAGGACTCGCGGGTCCTTTTGTACCTATATTGTGTCAGGATTTAGCGGATAACGATTTTCTGAACTTTGTTGCCGGCCTTGGCCACATACACGCCTTTGGCGAGGGAACTGATGCCGAGAACGCTGCCGTCGGTGGCTTTCACGAGCTGGCCGCCGAGGTTGTAGAGGGCGATGCCGTTGGCGCCGTTGACGTTGATGGTGTTTGCGGTTACGACAAAGTCCACGTCGGCTTCAACGCTTTCTACGCCGGCCATTGTGTTGGAGTAGAAATAGATGGCGTCGAAAGCGATGGTCTGGCCTTCAATACCGCCGCCGAGGAACGAGAGGAGGTTGCCGTTCCAGTGGTCAACGCATGCGGGCTTGAACGTGGGATAGATTTTCTTGAGGTCGGCGAAAGAGATGTCGATACCCTGCCAGTCGTCGTTGATTGCGTTGCCGATGGTGGGGAAGATGGCGCCGTTGTCGTCAAATGCTGTACCGAGGGCTACTTTGGCGGGGATAGAACCGATTTCGCTCTTGTCAAGCAGGATGAGGGCGATGGAGGCGGGACCGTTGCCGGTGGGCGTCATGTAGGCGAGGTGGAAACGGGTGTCGTCGTTGAAGTGAGACAGGTCGATACCCTGCACGTTGGGATCTGCTTCATTATAATCGACAGCGAAGCCTGCGCCCGACCATCCCTGGTTGGAAACAACCACCGATACATAACCACCTTCTTCCATGTCGACGCGGGGGAATGAGTCATCGCCGGGATTGAAGGTGTTGCCGGTAGCACCGCCCCAGTACCAGAGGTTGCGGCCGAGCTCGGCGGCGGGGCCTACGTAGTTGACCTTGGCTCCGGCCTTTTCGAGATCGGCGATGGCGCCGTCAGAAAGGGTGATGTAGTCGACGGTCTTGACGCCACCCTTGACAACAAGTTCGGTGGAGGGATCGACGTTGTACTGTGCGTTGGCTGCAACGGCCATCATGGCGCTCATTGCGATGAGAGTAAACTTTTTCATAATCAGGTTTTTAGGTTTGTTATTGTTGATTAATTAGTTATTATCGAAAGGATGAGGCTCCCCTGACCTGCCTGTCAGGGCAAGCCTCATTTTGAAGTTTCACAATGTTTATGTTATTTAATACCCGGGGTTCTGAGCCATTGGGTTGAGGGCGATTTCCTCGGCTGGAATTGGGAAGAGTTCATGCTTTCCGGCGATGAACGATGCCATCTCGGCGCGGGCCTCGGTACTTTCCGAGCGTCCGTATGAGCCATTATCCTTATCCATCACCGAAGCGGCTATGCCCCATCGCACCAGGTCGAACCATCGGTGGCCTTCCATTGCCAGTTCCACGCGGCGTTCGTGGCGGATTGCGTCGCGGAGTGATTCGGGCGAGTCGGTATAGCCACGGTATCCGGGGAAGGCGGGCAGCGCATTTGCCGTCGTGGAGTTGACGCGGGCACGGGCGCGGACCTGTTCAAGGGCCCATTTGGCGGCGTTGAGGTCCTTGCCGCTTTCAAGGGCAGCTTCGGCATAGAGCAGGAGTACGTCCGAGGCACGTACAAGACGGTAGTTCAGCGGACTGCGGCTGTGGTGGTCAATCGAAGGGAATGTGCCGCCCTCGCTGTATGATGTTTTGTTGTTATAGTAGGGCGAACCGAGATATGTCACCTCGACTTCGGCCATGGCTGCATCGTCGGGAGTGCCGATCGAAACCTCGCGGCGGATGTCGCCGGGCTCGAACTCGTCGTAAAGGTTCTGTGTGGGATGGTTCCAGCCCCAGCCTGCCTGCGAGCCGAGCGAGCTCATGCGGGGACGGGTAAGGATTGTCGAGAAGGTGCCGCGTGTGAAACCGAAGCCCTCGCCGTAGTCGCTGGTGGGGTCGGCGGCATACTGAATCTCGAACACGCTTTCGGGGCCGTTCTCACCGGCGAGGGTGAAGTTGTCGGCATAGTTGGCGCAGAGGCTGTACTGACCGGGAGTGTAGTATTCGTCGACGAATTTCTTGCCCCAGGAGTATGCGTTGTCATAATCCTTCATGTAAAGGTAGACTTTGGCGAGCATGGCTGTTGCGGCGCCGCTGGTTGCGCGGCCGAGGTCTTCGGATGCATATTCGTTTTTGGCATACAGGAGCTTCTCGGCGGCCTTGAAGTCCTCGATGATTGAGGCATAGACCTCGTCGGCGGTGGCGCGGGGCTGAATCCAGCGGTCGGACGAGTCGAGCACGTCGTGGACAAGGGGCACGCCGCCAAATACGCGCACGAGCTGGAAGTAATAGAATCCGCGCAGGAAATAAGCCTCGCCGAGCAGGCAGTCCTTGCGTTCCTCGCTGAGGGTTTCGTCGGGTTCATACTCGGCCACCTTCTGCAACGCGAGGTTGCAGCGGATGATGCCCTGGTATTTGGCGCGGTAATAGTCGAGGACGATGGTGTTGTTGGCGTTGGTCTTGAAGTTGTCGATGTCGTAGGCGTCGGCTCCGTCGGCCACGTTCTGACCGCCTTTGAGGGCGTCGTCCGATGCGATGTCGCCGATATACCATTCGGAGAAGTACGAGTTGTTGTATTCCCACGCCAGCGGAGCGTAGCATCCGTTGACGGTCTGGATGCAGGCGGTGCCGGAGGTGAAGAAGTCGTCGAGCTTGGTCGAGCCGGGGCTGTCTTCGGCAAGCCAGTCGTTACAGCCGGTGCAGAGTCCCGCCATGGCGACAAGGCCGGCGGCATAGATGCTGTTTTTTATGTTGAGTTTCATTGATGTCGGTCTAAGGTGGTTATCAATAGGTGAGGTTCACGCCGAAGATGAAGGTGCGGCTCTGGGGATAGTTGCCGTAGTCAACGCCTCCGCTCACCTCGGGATCGAAGCCCTTGTATTTGGTGACGGTGAACACGTTGGAGCACTGGGCGTAGAACCGGCAGGATTTCAAGCCTTTCGAGCCAAGGATACTCTTAGGCAGGCTGTAGCCGATCTGGAGGTCCTTAAGACGGAAGTAATTGCCGCTTTCGAGGAAACGGTCGCTGACGTAGTAGTTGACCGTGTTGCGGGGATTGGGAATCGAGCCGTCGGGATTATCGGCGGTCCAGGCGTCGGTCATGATTGGCGAGAGCACCGATGTCGAGCCGTTGCTTTCGAGGCGGTGACGCATCTGATTGTAGATTTTCGAGCCGCCTACGCCCTGGAAGAATAGCTGTACGTCGAAGTCTTTGAGCCATGCGCCCAGGTTGATGCCGTAGTTCACCTTGGGAATCGACGAGCCGAGGTAAACGCGATCGTTGTCGTCGATGCGTCCGTCGCCGTTGTTGTCGCGGTATTTGGCATCGCCGGCGTGGAAGGGGCTGTCGGCGGCGGTGTAGCCGGTGAGGTAGTCGAGTACTTCCTCGTCAGTGCGGTAGATTCCGTCATACTGGTAACCCCAGAAGTAGTAGAGGGGATAACCCTGGTTAACAACCTGCACCTGATTGTAGTTGGTGTAGATGGGCGAGCCGCCGTTGAGATCAACCAGTTTGTTGTCGATGAACGAGATGTTGCCGCCAACCGAGTAGTTGAACCACGAGTTCACATTATTGCGGTGTTCGAGGCTGATTTCGATGCCTTTGTTGCGCACCTTGCCCACATTGGCCATGCCGGCATAGCGGTTGCCCACATGGGCGGGGGCATTGACGCTCATGAGCATGTCGTTGGTGTCGCGGATGAAGCCGTCGAGCGAGCCGCTCAGTTTGCCGTTCCATAGCGAGAAGTCCACGCCGGCGCTCCATTGCTCGGTGTTCTCCCAGTGGCCGCCGTTGTTGATCCAGGTCAGCACGGCTGCGCCGTCGACGAGGGTCTGGCCCGTGCCCAGCACATAATCCACGAATGTCGGACCGTTGTTGAACATGTTCAGCACGAAGGCGTCGTTGCCGATGTTGTCGTTGCCTACCTTACCCCAGCCGAGACGTATCTTGAGGTCGGTGAGATTGGTGAGGCCCTCCATGAATTTCTCGCGGCTCAGGCGCCAGGCCAGGGCGAACGAGGGGAAGTAGCCCCAGCGGTTCTCCGAGAACTTGCTCGAACCGTCGGCGCGGAAGTTGACGGTGAGCAGGTAGCGGCTGTCGTAAGAGTAGTTCACACGGCCGAGCCATGACTGGCGGCGGTTGCGGGCCACGCCGTCGCTTGGGGTGCCGAAGTCTTCGGTCACCTGCGACAGGTACCAATTGCGCTCGTCGGGATTGATGATGTTGGCGCCGGAGTTGCCGATGGAGTAGTAATTGTATTCTTCCACCGTGAAACCGGCCATGGCGGTGATGTCGTGCTTGCCGAACGACTGGTTCCACGTGAGGATGTTGTCAACGTTCCAGTAATACTGGCGTGCCATCGACGAGCTGAGGAAGTTTTTGTCACGCTTGTCATACGACGACACCTCGTAGGCTTCCATGAAGCTCTTGTCGGTTGTGATGCGGTAATCGAAACTGTAGCTGGTGCGCCAGTTGAAATGCTTTATGGGTGTGAGCTCGATGAAGGCGTTGCCGACGAAGCGCTCGTTGCGGGTCTTGGGGTGGGAGTACTCGACCATCGAGAAGGGGTTCACGACGTTCTTGAAGTTTGAGCCCGCGGCAATCTGGCCGCTGAGGTCCTTCCCCTTGCGGTTCACCGAACCATCGGGATAGTGGGTGGGATCCCAGGGAGCCATGGCAAAGGCTGCCGACAGGATGCTGGCGCCGGCGCTCTCGCTGTTGTCACCGCTCTCATAGGCGTTCTTGGCCACTGATGCCATGAACGAGATGTTCTCCCCCACCTTGAGCCAGGGGAAAGCCTGGAACGATGTGTTGAGACGGCCTGTGAAACGGCTGAAGTCGGAACCGATGATGATGCCGTCCTGCTGGAACCAGCTGCCGCTCATCGAGTAGGTAAGCTTCTCGTTGCCGCCGTCGATGGCGAGGTGATAGTTCTGTATCATGCCGTTGCGGAAAACCTCGTCCTGCCAATCGGTGTCGACCTTCGAATAGTCGAAGCCGTCGGGGTTGGTCTCGGCGTTGTAGACGGTGGGATAGTAGTCGGAGTTGCGCACACCCTGATAAAGCGACAGCCACTGGTTGAAGCCCTGTTCGGCGTATATCTTTTTGGCGGAGGCGTTGCCGTTGATGGCTACGTAAGTGTCGGCAAAGTCCTTGGCGTTCATTACGTCGAGCTTTTTCCAGCGCTGCTGAACGCCGACATAGCCGTTGAACGACACGCGTGTGGGCTGATTTATGCCGCCGCTCTTGGTTGTCACGATGATGACACCGTTGGCGCCGCGCGAACCATAGATGGCCGTCGCGGAGGCGTCCTTAAGAATCTCGATATGTTCGATGTCGTTGGTTGAAAGGAAGTTGATGTCATCGGCTATCACACCGTCAACCACATAGATGGGCGACGAGCCGTTGACGGTGCCGACACCGCGGATGCGTACTTCGGCTCCGGCGCCGGGACGGCCTGTCAGCGAGTTCACCGTCACGCCCGCCACCTGACCCTGCAACGCATTCGAAAGCGAAGCCGCCGGGGTTTTGGTGAGCTTGTCGGAATTCACGCTCGATACCGAACCGGTGAGGTCGCTTTTCTTAACAGCGCCATAACCAATCACCACAAGTTCATCGAGCACGTCCGACTTTACGGTCATGGCGACGTCGATTGTGTTTCCGGCTCCGACGGTGCGCACCTCGGGAGTGAATCCGACGTAAGAGAACAGAAGCACTTCACCCGGCTCCACATTAATTAAATAATTACCGTCAAGATCGGTCACGACCGCCTCGGCCGCTCCCTTCACCTTGACAGTAGCGCCGATGAGGGGCTCTCCGTCTTCCGCAGAAGTAACAGTGCCCGTCACCGACTTGGCCTGACCCACAGCTGTCAGACTCAGCAAGACAAACAAGAATGTAATAATGGTTTTATTCATGGATATGAACGGTATTAGGGTTTTTCGTATGGTCTATATGTCATTGGGATTTGACACTGCAAAGTTACGACAGAAAAAGGCTTTTGCAAATTTTTATCCCCCTATACAACCTCTACAATCGTTTTATCATACCCCTACAAGCCCCCTACAACTCAATATTAAGTACCTTTAAACCTGACAATTATACAAAATATGTTATAAAACATATATTTACATGCTACCCTACAACATATTTTTTCGCACCTTTGCAAGTGTAATATCTGACACATCGACAACCGCCATGAAAAAGCCCGTATTCCTGATGCTCGCACTCGTCTCCTGCTGGCTCGCAGCCATAGGCGCGGGATTCGTGCCCGTACGGAATTTCGGCCGCGACACATATGCCGGCGGCTCGCAGAACTGGGCTGCCATCCAGGATTCCATCGGGCGGGTTTACGTAGGAAACCGCGACGGCATGCTATCATTCGACGGCGAGAGATGGCGCATAGCCCATCTGTCGAACTACACCACCGTGCGCTCGATGAATTTCGACAAGGAATCGGGGCGCATATATGCAGGCGGTTCCGAAGAATTCGGATTCTTCGAGCCCGACTCGGTGTCTGGAGCGCTACGCTACATATCCCTGCTTCCTGCGTTCGGTGACCGCCACCCAGCTTTTTCCGAAATATGGAATATATTCATGCGCGAAGGCAAGGTTTGGTTCCAGAGCGACTACCACCTGTTCTGCTACGACGGCACCCGCATTGCCACCTACCCCGCCCAAGGACGCATATCGAAGTCGGCGTTCATCAGCGGCAACATACTCGTTGCCCTCGAGGACGGCACCATGACGCGCCTGCACAACGGCTCGTTCAGCCCCCTGCCAGGCACCGAAGCGTTGGAAGGCAAGAAAGTCATGGCCATATTGCCGCTCGGCGACCGGGGTGAGATTCTGATTGCAACATCGGTCGACGGCCTCTATGTGTACGACGGAAAAGCGGTGGTTCCGCTTGAGAGCGACATATCTGAATTCCTTAAAGACAACCAGGTGTTCTGCGCGGCGGCCAACGGCAACGACTATGTGTTCGGAACGGTCAACCGCGGTGCTGTTGTGAAGAATTTCGCAACAGGCGCCACACATTATATAAATAAAGAGAGCGGCATGCAGAACAACACCGTGCTGAACGCCTCTTTCGACAAATCCGGCAATTTGTGGCTCTGCCTTGACAACGGTCTCGACTATGCCGTCTACAACACGCCGGTCGCCAACCTCATCGGCCCCTCCAACGCCGTCGGCGCGGGATATGCATCGTTGCTCAAAGACGGACGGATGTATTTCGGCACCAATCAGGGATTGTACTCGTCATCCTACCCCTTCGACGCCACTCCTTCGCCACTCGCCCTGCGTCGTGAAATCCAGGGGCAGATATGGTCGATTACCGATGACGGCTCCACAGTATTCATAAGCGGCGACGCCGGATTGTTCGAGCTCTCGGCAGGGAGCCACGTGAAAGTGGACGGTATCCCCGGCACCTACACGGCATGGCCCCTGCGCAACGCCCCCGACCGGGCTCTCGCTTCGACCTACGGCCACTTCCATTTCCTCACCCGCGAGAATGGCCGGTGGAAGGACAATGGTCCCGTGGAGGGTTATGACGACATCGGGGGCAGATTTATCCAGGACAACCGGGGCTTCATCTGGCTGCCCCACTGGCGTAAAGGCGTATACAGACTGCATTTCGATCCGGAAAGAAAGGTATTTGACGAATGTGTCCTGTTTGACGAAAGCGACGGACTGCCGTCAAACCACAACAATAACGCCACCATCTACAAAGGCCGCATGGTTTTCGCCACCCCCTACGGCTTCTACTCCTACAATCACAAGACATCGCGCATCGAACCCGACGCCGAACTCGCGGCAATTTTCGGACCCAATACCGCCGGTCCCATCACCCCATTGCCCGACGGCGCCCTCATGGTGGGAGAATCGACGGGATTCAACATCGCCCGATACGGAACCGACGGAAAATACAACGTCACCCACACCAGCTTCAACGCCCTCGCCGACAAAATAATACCCGGCTACCTCAATCTTGACTACATCGGTCCAAACGAACTGATTGTTTCAAATCAGGACGGGTTCTGGAGCATCGACACCGACTACCGCAGCCACGACCCGTGGACACCCGCTCCGTTCATCGGAGCCGTTTATGCCAACCACGACTCGCTGGTCTACCGCGCGGCTCCCTCGGGAACAGCTGGCGCCCCCCTGCGGCTGCCGTTCACCCTCAACTCGTTGCGCTTTGAATTCTCCTGCCCGGATTTCCGCACTCCAAACAGCGTGGAATTCAGCTCATACCTTGAAAATTACGACAGCGACTGGTCGCCGTATTCACATGATGCCACACGCGAATACACACGCCTGGCCGAGGGCGATTATGTACTGCACGTCCGCGCCCACGACATACAGTCGGACACCGTCACTGAGACAAGCCTATCGGTCAGCATCGCCCCGCCGTGGTTCCGCACGGTCTGGGCCAAGGCCGCCTACACGGTTTTAGCGCTGCTGCTGATTCTCGGCGGCTACCTATTCCTGCGCCGGTGGATGCGCGACGCCCGCCGCCAGCTTGAACAGCGCAAGGAAAAGGAACTTGAAAACCTGCGCCGCCAGGCCGAACAGGAGGCGTTGGTGAAGGATTACGAAATCGCCACCCTGAAATCAGAACAGCTCGAGCACGACATCAAGCACACAAGCCAGGAACTCAGCTCGACAACCATGAACCTCATCCGAAAAAACGAGATTCTCAACGACATCGCTTCCAAAATCGCCAAGATACAGGAAACTCCGGGAATCGACTCGGGCGTCCCCGGAATATCAAGACAGTTGGCAAAAATACAGGCATCTATCGAGGAGAACATCAGCCACGATGACGACTGGAAAACCTTCACCCGCAATTTCGATGTCGTTTACGAGAACTACACCAAGCGCCTGATGGAGCGCCATCCCACCCTGACCGCAGCCGACAAGCGCCTGTGCTGCTACATCAAGATGGGACTGTCGAGCAAGGAAATCGCCCCGCTCATCAACATATCCTACAAGTCGGTGGAAATGGCGCGCTACCGCCTGCGCAAGAAAATCGACCTCCCGCCCGAGACAACACTCACCGATTATCTGTGTAACCTGTAGCTGCACATTCCTCCTATAAGGAGGCGGTGGAGAACCTCACCCCAGCCGATGTTGCCAAATGGGCCCGCACCACCCTCATTCCGGCCGACAAAGCCGTGCTGATAATGGTTGCAAAAGAAAAATCGCAGGTTGACTGACCCTGACTAATCGGCCATATAATCCAAAACCTCGTCGAGTGTGAGGCCAAGCAGCTTCATCTCGCGGAAGAAAGCGGGGGCGGTGTTCGACAGGAATGCCGCCCTCCGTTCGTCATTGACCTTGGCGGGCGCGTCGTCGGCGAGGAAGTACCCCATGCCGCGGCGCACCGTCACAATTTCACGCGCCTGAAGATAGTCGTAAGCTTTCAGAACCGTGTGGGTGTTGACGGTCATCAGCGCCGCGAGCTCGCGCACCGACGGCACTTTCTCGCCGGCCTTCCACTCGCCCGAGAGCACACGGGCGAAAGCATAGTCGACAATCTGTTGATATATCGGTTTGTCAGCGTGAAAATCCATTACACCTGCACTTTTGTTATACGCCGCCAGGTAATTGCCACCGCCAGAAGCAGAAGCAACGGCACAATAACTGACATTACCGCAATCAGCGTGGGAGTCGCCTCGGCCACAGTTACCCGCACGGCTTCCTCCATGGCCATCCCATCGGATTCAAGCCTTGCGAAACGGAAGCCCATGTACGCGCCATAGATGCCGCTGACAAGACCCATGGCGACGACCGTACCGACTATTCCCCCGATGCCTTTCAGCACCCGCTGGCCGCGCGACGACACCACTACATAAAGACATACCACCGCGGGAAGGAGCTCTGTGGCCAAGCGCAGCGGATTGAAAACGTCATAATCCGCAATGCCAAGCTCCATGAAACTCTCCTTTATCTTGCCATCGAACGACCTGAGAACATCCGGAGCAACTCCGAACACCCCGAAAACGCCTTCGATACCATACCATATCACCACCTCGGCCAGCGGCACGGCAATAACCGTATAGAGCAGCATGAACAAGGCTTTCTCGATGCCGGATGCCGGCAACAGGGTTTGCAACGAGCGGTCACGGTAGACGGCGAATACCAGAGGCCCGAGGTAAATGGGCAGCACTATCATAGTGTTCACCAGGCCGAACAGTCCAAAACTGTTGGCAGCTCTCGTAAGGATGGCCAGAATATACAGGCACAGCAGTCCGGCCGCCATCCAGCCCAACTGGCGCAGAATACCGGGGCGGTAAAAATCCCAAAGCAAGCCGAAACGGCCTGACGAAAATCTGTCACTCATCTCGTTTAGTAATGAAATCAATGAAAAGGTCTCCAACCGGAGCCATCGCCGCCGAATACAGCAGCGGCAGGTCTATGTCGGTTTCGATGCCGTCCTCGTTGGCGACTATGGCCTTGAACCGTCCGGCGTCAGGTTCCTGATATATTGCGCCGTCAACCGGCTGTGATGATGACACGAAAGCCACGCGCCCGGTGATTTTCCACATGGGCATGGCCACCCTCAAGCGTCCGCTTTTCATCAGCAGCAGATGGTCGAACATAGTGCCGAGGTCGTGAATATTGTGAGTGGAAACAACCAGTGTCTGATCCTCGCCGACACACCGCGCTATAATGCGCCGCAACACTTTTTTGGAGTCTATGTCCATTCCGTTTGCGGGTTCGTCAAGCAGAAGTATGTCCACCCCCAGCGCCAGAGCGTAGGCCATATATGACTTGCGCCGCATGCCCAGCGACAGCGAGCGCAGCTTTTCCTTGCCCGTCAGTCCGAAATCGGCAAGATTGGCATACAGCATCTCATGATTGAATGTAGGGTAGAAAGCTCCGTGATGGGCCGCGAGGGAGTTGATTGTCGGAAACGGACATTCAAAATCGTCCGACATGAAAAAAATCCGCGAGAGTGATGACGGACGGCGGCAGTCAATATCCGTCCCGTCAAGTGTCACCGAGCCGGAACACGGAAACAGCAGTCCGCACATCAGGTGCAGCAAAGTGGTCTTGCCCGCGCCGTTCTCGCCAAGCAGCAGATACAGACCGGGCCCAATCTCGGCCGTCACGCCAACAACCGCGTCGAAATCCTTGCGGTAGCGGAACGTTATGTCGTCAAGGAGGAGCATAATGCGCAATTATTAGAGAATGAGAATGAAAACAAGCACTGTAAGCAATGCAACAAAAAAGCTTTTCATAAGGAGTGAATAAGAGAGTGAATAATGCGGTGTTTTGGTGTTGGGGGGGGGTACAACAGTAACACGCTGCAAATTTACAACCTTTTTTTAAACCTCCAAAATTTTATGCAAAAAGTTTTTACAATTCCAAGAAAAGCAGCACCGTTGAAAAAAATTTGCAATTTATCAGTGTTTTTTACTAAATTTGCATCGACATTAAGTTTGGGGGTGCATTTTATGCCCTAAAACTTACAACTGATAAGCTACCTTGCCCGTTAATTGAAAGTGAATGGACTTTTCGTTTGACATAAGCACATTACAATGGACCCTGTTCGAGCTGTCGCTTCTGGCAGTGGCGGTTGCCGCCGTGGCTTTCATCGCCCGTGTGTTGCCGTTGCGGCGCCGGATGCGTGCGTCGGAGAGTGTGCCCGAGCCCGAATCATACGAAAACGCGGCCGTCATAGTCTACTCGAACGACGAAGCGGCCGACCTTGACGTAATGCTCCCCCAGGTGCTTGCCCAGGATTATCCTGCCGGTTTCGAGGTGATTGTGGTCAACGAGGGCGACTCGCCAGCCGTGCGCGAGACGGTATCTACCCTCCAGATCACCCACCGCAACCTATATCTCACCGCCACACCCGACGGCGCCCGCAACCTCAGCCGCAAAAAGCTGGCCATAACGCTCGGCATCAAGGCCACCCGCCAGCCGGTGGTGGTGCTGACCACCGCTGCGGCCAGAATCCCGTCTGACCGCTGGCTGCGCGGAATCATGCGCCATTTCACACCCGACGGCAGCGTTGAAGTGGTGTTGGGCTATGCCGCGCCCGACCCGTATGAGGACAGCTCGTTAGGGGCGCGCACACGCTCGTTCGACTCAGTGGCCGAAGCGGCCGCGTGGGTAAGCCCCGCCATAAGCCGCCACCCCTGGCGCGGCATCGAACACAACATCGCCTACCGCCGCGAACTCTTCTTCAACAACAAGGGATTCTCGCGCCATCTCAACCTGCGCCACGGCGACGATGACATATTCATAAGCGAAATCGCCCGCAGGGACAACACCGTGGTAGACCTGTCGCCCGACACCTTCGTCGAGGTTCCCGGAGCCAACAGCCACCGCGCGTTCAAACTGCGGTCGGCCCGACGCCGGTTCACCGAGCGCTTCATCCGCCGCCGTCCCCGCTTTGTGGGCGCTATCGGATTTGGAGCATATTTCATGGCTCCGCTGTTGGCGCTGGTCGGGGCTCTGCTCTCGCCTATGAACGGTTTCGGATGGGCCTGCACGGCAACCGTAATCGTCCTTTGGGTTATGGCCGGCATGCTGTGGCGCCCGGCAATGAACGTTCTCCACGGCCGCCGTTTATTCCTAACGCTGCCGGCACTGGCATTCACCCGCCCTGTGAGGCAAACATGGCGTAACGTCAGGGGAGTGCTGTTCCATGGCAAGCGTTACACATGGGAATAAAAACTGACTTACACAAATCATAATACTAAACAAGCTGAATAATAACTTTATCTAAAAACTACCACCATGCATCGTCAACAATTCGACACCCTCGACCTCAACATTCTGCGGCTACTTTCAGGTAACGCGCGCAAGCCCTACCTTGAAATCGCACGCGAATGTGGCGTTTCAGGCGCGGCAATCCACCAGCGCATCCAGCGAATGTATGCCAACGGTGTAATCCGCGGAGCCGAAAGCCTCATTGACCCTGAATCAATCGGCTACGAGACCTGTGCCTATGTCGGCATTTTCCTGCGCGACCCGGTCCAGGTAAGTTCCGTAATCGAGAAACTTCAGCGCATTCCCGAAATCGTGGAATGTCACTTCACGACAGGCCAGTACGACATATTCATCAAACTCTTCGCCCGCAACAACGACCACCTGCTCGACATCCTCCAGAATCAGATTCAGGATCTCGGCCTTGCCCGCACCGAAACCCTCATCTCGTTCAAACAGGTTTTCCGCCGTCCCATGGCCGTGCAGGATCCCGTCGCTCCCAAAAAAGAAAAGTAAACAATCCGTCATAAATACCCGTAGGGCCGCCAAATGCCGCGGCCGGAAAGTAAACGCCATGCCAGCTTTGCTGCGGCCGCGCCATTTTGCGGCCCTACTGTTAACTTTATGTTTGTCCTGGACTGCCGGCGCCCGGCAGTTCAGCGACAGCTTCCGCGACTCAACACTACGCGTCAATTTCATAATTTCGGGAAGCCCGGAATCGGGCCCGACAATAGCGTTCGGGGAAATGACCAAGACCTCGGGCTGGGGAGGCCGGCGCGCCCACCTGTACGAGGCACTGCGCGAAGGTGCAGCCGAGGCGACTTTAACCGACCTGACCACCGGCGACACACTCTACCGCCACACGTTCTCGACCCTTTTCCAGGAATGGCTCGTATCGGGAGATTCCGTCGGGCCACGCGCCATGGAGGGAACCGTGCTGCTGCCGTATCCACGCGAAAAATCATCGCTCTCAATTTCCTTGCGCGACAACCGCCGGCACCTGTCGGCCTCGGCTGTGACTGTGATTGACCCGCACGACGTGCTCATCGCCGACTACACCACCAGGCGTCCCCTGCCACACACCTACATCTACCGGGGCGAGAACCACGACAGCGCAAAAATATCCGTAGCCATCCTGGCCGATGGATATACCCAGGCCGAAATGCCATTGTTCCACACCCACGCCCGCGAGGCCGTGGACGCCATCCTCGATCACGAGCCGTTCTCGTCGATGGCTGAAGCCTTCGACTTCATCGCAATCGAGAGCGAAAGCCGCCAGAGCGGCGTCGCCGTCCCAAACCGCGGTATATGGCCCGAGACAGCGTTCGGTTCCCATTTCTCGACATTTCACTCAGACCGATACCTGACATCTCCCCGCGTCCACGCAATGTACGACGCCATCGCCTCAACTCCCTGCCACCACATAATCGTCCTTGCCAACACCGCTGAATATGGCGGGGGCGGCATCTTCAATTTCTACACCCTCACCGCGGCTGCAAACGAGAAATTCCACCCGGTCGTGGTGCATGAATTCGGCCACAGCTTCGCAGGGCTTGCCGATGAGTATTTCTACGACAACGAGGACTATGCCGCCGATACCTACCCTACCGACATCGAGCCATGGGAACCGAATATAACCACCCTCACCGATTTCACGGCCAAATGGCAGCCGCTTGTCGACAGCGGCGACGCATCGCTGGTCGAAGGCGCCGGCTATCGTGCCAAAGGCATCTGGCGTTCGGCACGCCATTGCCGCATGCGGTCAAACAGCGCCGAATCGTTCTGCCCGGCATGCCGGCTGGCCATACGCGACACAATCCTATGGCTGACAAGCCAATAACATAAAAGCCTCAAAAAAACTCCGCAACCATGTAATTTTTCCGCAACTGGTGCGTCTTATGTATGTCGCATAGATAATTGACATTATAAACCCATCAATTGCGAATCGATGTTTCAACGATTTTTCTCTCTCCTGGCGCTTTCCTGCGCCATATCTTTCCACGCCTCAGCTTATGAAGTGACAGCCCTCACCACCGACTCGGTGGGCGAAGCATTGCCGTACGTCACATATCGCGTGTTCGGCACGGACAGCACCAAACCTGAATATTCCGACATCTCAGGCCTGGACGGCACCATCCGCCAGACCATCGCCTCGGCCGGCACCTACCGCATCGTGCTGTCATACACCGGCATGGCCGACGCCGAGCGCAGCTTCGACGTCAGCGATGCAACTCCCGTGGCCGACCTCGGCGACATCACCCTGAGCGAATCGGCAACCGTTTTGCAAGGCGTCACGGTAACGGCTCAGAAGCCACTCGTAATCAAACAGATTGACCGCCTCGGATATGACGTACAGGCCGACCCCGAGCGCCCCACGGCCAACGTTAGCGACATCCTGCGCAAGGTGCCAATGGTCAGCGTCGACGCCGACGGCACAATCAAGGTGAACGGCTCGACAAACTTCAAGATTTACAAGAACGGGCGCCCCAACAACTCGATGAGCCGCAACGCGAAAGACCTTTTCCGCGCCATGCCGGCCTCAATGATCAAACGTGTCGAGGTAATCACCGACCCTGGGGCTGCCTACGACGCCGAAGGAACTTCGGCCATCCTCAATATCGTCACCGAGGACAACACCTCCATCAAGGGCGTCCTCGGCAACGCCAACCTCCGGTACAGCACCCTCAACGACTATCCCGAGGCATCGCTGTGGCTGACCTCCGAAATCGACAAGGTCACATTCTCGGCCTACGGCGGATATTCGCACTACGACGGAAAAATGTCGAAAAACAAATCCGTCTCAACCACAGAATACCCCGACGGCACTTCGCGGCTCGAGGAATCTGACTCAAAATCGACCTCCGACATGTGCTACTTCGGGCTTGACGGGTCATGGCAGCCCGACACACTGAATCTTTTCACTGCCGAACTCAACGGCTACTGGTACGACGCCAAGTCAAATGCCACAGGCCTCACAACAACTGTTGATTCCAACGGTAATACCATAGGTTCGCTGACAAAAAAAATGCACAACCCCTCAAACGGCTATTTCGACATAAACGCAGGCTTCAACTGGCAGCACAACACCCACCGCAAGGGCGAAACATACACATTGTCTTACCTGCTGTCACACACCAACCAGTCGCAGGAGGGCCAGACCGACTACACCGATGGCTATGGAGTTGACCGCGTGCCGTATTCCTCCATCCTTTCCGACTATACCCTCAACTTTATTGAACACACCTTCCAGGCCGACTGGACCCGTGTGCTCGGACGCCACACCGTTGATGTCGGTGCCAAAGGTATCTTCCGCCGCAACCACTCCAAAAACAAATTTGACTACGTCGACTGGATGACCACCGACAACGAGTTCAGGCACATCACCAACATCGGCGCCCTCTACGCCCAGTACTCTGTCAACATCGGCCCCGTTGGCCTGCGCGGCGGCGTCCGCTGGGAATACTCCCACCTCAAGGCCTCCTATCCCGACGGTTCGGGTACGGACTATTCCTCCCGTCTGAGCGACTGGGTGCCCTCGGCGGCGGCTTCATGGCAAATCAACGATGCAAACTCGCTGACTTTCAACTACGCCACCTCAATCAACCGCCCGGGCATCTCTTACCTGAATCCGGCTGTGACCATCGGTCCCACGACTGAATCATACGGCAACGCCGATCTGTCAAGCTCGCGCCGCTCGTCAATGAAACTGACCTACATGCTCATCAAGCCCAAATTCAATGTCAATTTCTCGACCACCTACGCCTTCACCAACAATGGCATCGCGTCGGTACGCTTCCTCGACGCCGACAACATAATCCACTCCACCTACGCCAACATCGGCCGCACCCGCGACGTAGGTTTCCAGGCCTTCGCGCAATGGTCGCCCGGCTCCAAGACACGGCTGATGATTAACGGAGGCGTCACTTACCAGTATGCCTCGCAGGAAGGAATGTCGATGCACCGTTGGTCGCCGCGCGGCTACTTTCAGGTGTCGCAGGAGCTTCCGCTCAAGATCTGGGCCGAAGGCAGCGTATTCTTCAACGGCTCCGGCATAAACGGTGTTTATGGCTACTATACCGCCAGCGCTATTAACAACATGTACTACAACATCCAGCTGCGCCGCAACTTCCTCAAGGAAGACCGCCTAAGCGTAAGCCTGATTGCCATGAATCCGATTGGGCCGTCCACCCGCCATCAGACCAGCTACATCGTAAACGGCGACTACACCGGCCGCACCGATTCGTTCAACTATTTTTCCCACGGCTTCATGGTCAGCATCAGCTACCGCTTCGGCTCGCTCAACGCCCAGGTCAAAAAAGTGTCGAAAGGAATCGACAACGACGACCTCGTGGGAAGGAAGGCGGATTAAGAATTAGAAATTAGGAATTAGGAATTAGGAATTGCCATCCGGCTATCTCCGAGCGCTCGGAGAACTCGGAGAACTCCGAGAAAACCGGATGGCAATTCCTAATTCCTAATTTCTAATTCCTAATTAATTTCTCACCGTCAGCACGAATGTCGCGCCTTTCGAGTGGTCGCCGTCGAGTTCGAGTGTGCCGCCGAGTTTCTCGGCGCGCAGGGCGCAGATGGGGAGTCCCAGGCCGTCGCCTTCGGTGAGATCAGCGCCGGGAGTGCTGAACGCCTTGAACAGCGTCTCGCGTTTCTCCACCGGGATACCGGGACCCGAGTCGGCAACGATGAACTGATGGCACTTCGCACCGCGCTTCTTATAGGTGAGCGAAACCTTTCCGCCCTCGGGCGTGTACTTGGCCGCATTTTCAAGCAAATGCATCAGGATTTTGTGAACCTCGGGGGCGTCAATCCGTGCCATTCCCTTGGCAACCTCGAGATGGAAGGCCACGTTGGGTTTGAGCAGGGGCTTGGTATCTTCGGCAAGTTCCTTGCAGAACGACTCAACATCGACATCCTCGAGTGTATCCGGCGATTTGGGTTCTATATCGCCCACTTCCGAGAGTTCGCCCACGCGTTTCACATATCCCCGCAGGTTCTGCACCGCCGGATTGTCCTGCGGGAGTTTCTCAAGAGTCGGCTCGACCGTCGAGGCGAGGTTATGCAGGATGGCGCTCTTGGCAGCGCTCTGTTCATTGGCCTCTTCTACATGCTTCTTCATCTTGCGGTTCTTGGCCACGACGCGCAGATAGAACAGCACGCCCACGCCCAAAGCTGCCAACGCTATGACAAAAAGGGTTATGAAAGTGGCAATCAGGCCGGTCTTGCCCCGGATGGCCTTATCCTTCTCGGCAATGGTCTCCTGACTTTCCTGATATTCCTTCTTCACCTGTCCCAGTTCGGAATCGGCGTTGATGGCATCGATGGAATCCGACCATTTCATATAGCTTTCGTATGTGTGCTCGACCAGCACGGCATCGCCTTGCGACACGGCTTTGTCGATTATCTTCTTGTATGCCTCGTCGGCCGCCTTGTAATCTTTTGCGCTGTCATATTGTTTGATAAGCCGCGCTATGCACTGGTCGCCTTTCGATGTCTGGTCAATCGAATAGTAGAACTGAGCCGCACTGAAAAGCATGCTGCCCATGACCTTCTTTGAATCTGTCATGCCGGCATATTTTATCATTTTCTCAAGCCAGTTCTGGGCCGAGTTTGTGTTGTGAAGTTTCTGATAAATGTCAAACTTGGCCTTCGCAATCCTGTAATACGCCTCGGGCAGCGAATCCGCGCTTATGCTCTTGGCGGCAAGCGCCTTGTCAAGGTTGGTAAGGATATTGAAAGCGCCCTCATAATTTTTGACTTCCACACAGGCGGCAGAAGCTTTGGCTGCTGATTTTGCGGCCTCGGTATACTTACCAGCCGCAACCTCGCGGTTATAGGCCGAGATGTTGGTCTTGAAATCGCTTTGGGCATCGGCCACGGCGGCAAAGGCTGTCAGTGCCATGAACAAGCCCAATATCATCGTCTTTCTCATAAATAATTGTTTTAAAGGATTAGATACTTGCAATATACACTTCTGAAATTTCGTAAAAGTAATTTAGTAACACGCGATGTTACAGAATTGTTAGAGCTGTTTAAAAATTATGAAAATACAAAGTTTTTTTCGTACCTTTGCGGCTATAACACTAACAGTATTCCCAAAATGAAAAAGGTTGAACGCCTCCTCGCTGAAAAGCTGCTAAAAATCAGCGCTATAATCCTGCAACTCGACAATCCTTTCACATGGGCTTCGGGTTGGAATTCACCTATCTATACAGACAACAGAAAAACCCTCTCCTACCCCGACATCCGTTCGTTCATAAAGGTCGAGCTCTGCCGTTCGATTATGGAGACATTCAAGGACGTCGATGTAATCGCCGGTGTTGCCACAGGCGCAATCGCCCAGGGCGCGCTCGTTGCCGACGTTCTCGGGCTGCCTTACGTTTACGTTCGCTCAACCCCCAAGGACCACGGTCTTGAAAACCTTATCGAAGGCAACCTCAAGCCCGGCCAGAAAGTGGTTGTGATTGAAGACCTCGTGTCGACCGGCAAATCATCGCTCAAGGCCGTCGAGGCTGTCCGCGCCGCCGGTGGCGAAGTTGTCGGAATGGTCGCCCTCTTCACCTACGGCTTCCCCGTGGCAGAAGAAAACTTCCGCAAGGCCGGCGTCAAACTGGTCGCCCTCAGCAACTACAATGCCATGATCGAAGCCGCCCTCGCCACACACTACATCCAGGAATCTGACGTCGAGACCCTTCAGGAATGGCGCAAGGATCCCGCCAACTGGACCCCGGCCCTCAAAGACACCATTTAATCAAACCATCCTAAATGGCTACATTCACATCAAAACCCACCATAGTCGACTCGCCTGCCGCCACAGTGGCCGAAAAATTCTCCGACCTCTCGGCGATGCAGAAAGTGCTTGACCAGATTCCGGCCGACGAGCGCGCAAAAATCGGCGATATCGCCCTCACTCCCGACTCCATCGTGATGAAAACGCCCCAGGTGGGCGACATCACCCTGAAAGTCACCCAGCGCACTCCCGAGCGTGTCACCCTCACCGCCATGGGCTCGCCAGTGCCAATGAATCTGTCGGTAAACATCAAACCGCTGTCCGACACCCAGACTGAGCTCACCACCTCGATGGATGTCGAGATTCCAGCCTTCCTCAAGCCAATGGTGGGCGGAACATTGCAGAAAGCCGTCGACCAGTTCGGCCAGCTCATGCAGCGACTCGCATAATCTTCACTACATGAAATCTCTCTCTCCTTCAATCCGCACCATAGCCATAGCCGCCGGCCTCCTGCCGGCGGCTTGTGGCCTTTTATCATGCCACCATATCGACAACCACCGCCTGCCGGTGGGCTATGTCAACCTCACGTTCCGCACCCAGGCCGAATGGGACATATTCGGCGTAAGCGGCGCCGGACAACACAAGGAATTCATCATCCAGGAACGTATTCCCGCCAATTTTCCCTATCCAGCCACCGCCGGTACAGGCCTGGGCGGCATCCTGCTCTGCACCACCTATGCGACGATGCCCGTGGCCTACGACCTCGCATGCCCCGTTGAGTGTAAGGCATCCGTAAGGGTTTTCATCAACGAGGACAATGAAGCCGAGTGCCCGCAGTGCCACAGCCGCTATGACGTGTTCGAAAAACTCGGCTACCCCATTTATGGCAAAGCTGCCGAAGAAGGATTTGGCCTCCAGGTTTACAGCGTAGGCCCCGGCCCGCAGGGCGAATACATGAGGGTTTCGCTCTAACTGTCAAAGGGTCATGAGGCGCAACTACCTTCACCTATGGCTCCTGCTTTCGGCCGCCCTCGTGGCCGTGATTGCCCTCTCGGCGTTCTCGCCGGTGACCATAGGCAGCTATGAACTGAGAGATTCAGGCATCGCGCAGACCCTATCCCCACAAAAAAACTTGCCCACAGAGTTCTCCGCCAACTCCAAGACCTCCGAGGCTTCCGAAAACCCCAGTAATCCAACGCCCCCAGCCCCCGACCCCGACTACTCTCCCGAAAACAAAACCATCCTTTTCATCGGCGACTCCATGCTCGACGGGCTATATCCGCGCCTGGCTGCCTATGCCCGCCACAACGGCCACACGCTGTATGCCGTGATATGGTACAGCTCCACCTCCGAAATATGGGGCCGCTCGGGCAAGCTCAAACACTATATCGGGCGCCTCAATCCCGACTACGTATTCATCTGCTTGGGAGCCAACGAGCTGTTTGTGCGTGACATAGCCGCAAAACGCGGGCGATATGTCAGCACCCTTATCAGCGAGATAGGCAATATTCCCTATCTGTGGATCGGCCCACCCAACTGGCGTCCCGACACCGGCATCAACAGCCTTATAGCCTCCAACACCGCTGCCGGATCTTTCTTCCTCAGCGACGGAATGAGCTTCGAGCGTGGTAAAGACGGCGCGCATCCCACCAGGCAATCCGCCGCGGAATGGATGGACTCAATCATCAGGTGGATGCCAGCCAATTCAGCGCATCCGATACGCTTCGACCTTCCTCCCCAACGCTACGACCGCGCCCACCGCGTGTTCGTCCATACGCCCGATGATAAATGATTTCCGACATCATACATCGGCTCGGACACTTCCTGGCATACTCGCCGGGCGAGCCGATGCTGTTCTCATCCGGCACTTTCTGGGCGCTGTTCCTAATTTTCATCCCCATCTATTCCCTGCTGCACGGACGACGCCTTCAGATGTGCGCCTTCGTGGTGGCATTCAGCCTCTATTTCTATTATAAGTCCAGCGGCCTTTTCGTCGGACTCCTGGCAGCAACCTCGTTGCTCGACTGGTCGCTGTCGCGCATAATGGCCTCGTCAACCTCCGCCTCCGTCAGGAAATGCTGTCTCGGCGTCTCCCTGGGATGCTCGCTCGGCATCCTCGGCTATTTCAAATACGCCAATTTTTTTCTTTGGAACATCAATGCCCTGGTGGCAGGTAACTTCCAGCCGCTCGACCTGATTCTTCCCGTCGGCATCTCTTTCTACACCTTCCAGTCCGTATCGTATATAGTCGATGTCTACAAATGCCGGGTGACCCCAACGCGCACCTGGCTCGAATATGCCTTCTTCCTGTCGTTCTTTCCCGCGCTGGTGGCCGGTCCGATTGTCCGCGCCGACTACTTCCTGCCGCAGATTGAACGTCCGCGCCACGCCACAACACGCGAGATGTGGCTCGGGCTGTGGCTGATTATAGTCGGAGTGGTGAAAAAAGCCGTAATCGCCGACTATATAGCCCAGTACAACGACCTGATTTTTGAATCGCCCACCGGCTACTCGGGATTCGAGACCCTTATGGGTGTCATAGGCTACACCATGCAGATATATTGCGACTTCTCGGGATATTCCGACATGGCCATCGGTCTTGCAATGATAATGGGATTCCGCCTTGCCCGCAACTTCGATTTCCCCTACAAATCCCGTAACCTGACGGAATTCTGGCACCGCTGGCACATATCCCTGTCGAGCTGGTTGCGCGACTATGTATATATTCCCCTCGGAGGCAACCGCCGGGGCACGGCGCGCACTTATGTCAACAATTTCGCCACGATGCTCGTGGGCGGCCTGTGGCACGGCGCCGCCTGGCGTTTCGTATTCTGGGGAGCCATGCATGGCGCCGGCCTTGCCGTCCACAAGGCCACCGGCCCGCTGCTCGGACGCGCCGGCGACTCGTGGCCGGTAAAATCACTCAGCTGGCTGCTTACAATGAGTTTCGTGGCAGCCCTGTGGGTGTTTTTCCGCGCTGACTCCTTCTCCGACGCATCTGCCATCATCGGCCACATTTTCGCCGATTTCGACCCGGCCTATATAGTGCCGTTCGCTTCCGCCCGCATGCTGTGGCTAATACTGATGGTCTTCATCATAATCAGTCATTGCCTGCCATCGCGGTTCTGGCGGCGCACCGCCCTTCGCTTCATCCATGCCCCGTGGATTATCAAACTGATTGTTTTCCTAACTGTTGTCCAACTCGTAATTGAACTTCGCACCGAATCAGTGGCTCCTTTCATTTATTTTCAATTTTAGAACTTTTTTGAAAAATTATGGGTTATAAAAAGGTAATCTAACCCTTTTTATATGCACCGTATTCTTTCGCTCGTTTGCGTACTCTCCATAATCTTCTCTGCCGCAGCCGAGGCGCCCGGAGCATTGACGCGTCCGATGCCCGACTCATGGCAATATGCCGAGTCGCTCAATCAGTCCCTGCCGACCGACGACCGCTGGTGGCAGGAATTCGATGATCCCGTGCTCGACTCGCTCATCACCATGGGCGAATCGGCAAACTTCGACCTCGCCATGGCCTACCGCCGCATGGAGGCCGCTTCCCGTCAGATGACCATCGCAAAGGCCGCCTACTACCCCACAATCGGTATCAGCGCCGGATATACACGCTCGCGCGAGGATGCCGTAAGCGCCAACCGATGGAGCGCTCAGGCCACGGCCAGCTGGCAAATCGACCTGTTCGGAAAAGTCACCGCGTCGGTAAGGCAGAAGAAAGCCCAGTACAAGGCCTCGCGCGCCGAATGGGTGGGCTCTATGGTCAGCATGGCCGGCGAAATCGCCACCACCTACGTGCAGCTGCGCGTTTGGCAGGCCGAGCTCGACGTTGCCGAGGAACACTGCTCAACTCAGGACTCTATCGCCAACCTGGTCAAGGCACGATTTGATTGTGGCCTCGGCGCCAAGCCCCAGCTCGACCAGGCTCTCTCGCTGCTTTACAGCACCCGCGCGACAATCCCGACACTGAACACATCCATCAAGTCGGCCATCAGCTCGCTTGCCCTGCTCGTGGGCCGCTATCCCGGCGAAATAGAAGAAATGCTCGCCTCCCACGATAATTTTCCATCCTACCGCCAGCTGATTGCCACCGGCGTCCCGTCCGAACTGCTGCGGCGCCGCCCCGACATTGTCGCCGCCGAATATGACCTCGCCGCCGCTGCGGCAGCCGTAGGCATCGCCAAGAAAGACTTCCTGCCCACCCTGTCGCTCGAAGGTTCGGTCGGCGTGGCCGCTCCACGCCCCGGCGATATGTTCACCCGCAACGGGTTCACCTATTCAATAGCACCGACACTGTCCTGGACCGTGTTCGACGGCTTTGCCCGCAGGGCCTCTGTCATGGCAGCCCGCGAGGAAATGGAAGCACAGATTGCCAACTACAACTACACCGTCATGAACGCCTACAACGAAGTTGACAACGCCATCAGCGCCTATCTCAACTACACCCGTCAGATTGAAGATTACGAGAAGGCATTTCACGCTGCCGACGAATTTCTGAAACTATCCCTCGACCTCTACACCCAGGGCCTCTCGCCGTATTCCGATGTTGCGACAGCCCAGCAAAACCTGCTCACCTACGCCAACTCCGTCATAACAGCCCGCGGCAACGCCCTGTCGTCGCTCATCACGCTCTACGAAGCCCTCGGCGGCGGATTCAGTCAATACGACCTCTCACGATAAAACTCTCTGATATGAAACGCGCATATTATCTTCCGGCCATGGCTGCCGGACTGCTCATCATCTCGGCTTCGTGCCATAAAAAGGACACCAGGGAATCCGGCTCGGACGACACGCTGCCTGTTGAGGTGTCAAACGTCGTTACCGATTCGGTGACCGTGTTCAAGGAATATCCAGGCTCGCTTATCGCCGACCGCAGCGCTGATGTGATGTGTCGTGTCGACGGCTATGTCTCGGGAAAGCACTACACCGCCGGCGAGTTTGTGAAAGAAGGCCAGGTGCTGTTCACCGTGGCATCAAGCTCATACAAGAATGCCGTTGACGAGGCTGAGGCTGCCCTAGCCACCGCCAAAAGCGAAAACGAATATGCCGAGCAGCACTATACAGCCGTGGCAAAGGCCTACGAGAGCAACGCCGTGTCGAAGATGGAAGTGGCCGAAGCCCTCAGCAACCGCGACCAGAGCCGGTCGGCCATCAAGAGCGCCGAGGCCCGGCTTGCCGACGCACGCACCACCCTCGGCTACTGCACCATCACCGCCCCGATGTCGGGCCACATAACCATGAACGAATTTTCAGCCGGCGCATACGTCAGCGGCGAGGGCTCGCCGGTGGCGCTTGCAAAGGTATATGACGACGCCCACGTCATCGCCAATTTCGCCATCGAGGACGCATCCTTCCTGCGGATGTTTGAAAACCCGAACAACCGCCATCTCATTGACTACAAGGCCATCCCCATCTATTTTTCGGAAAAACTGCCCCACGACTACACCGCCAACCTCGACTACATGGCGCCTAATGTCGATGCCTCAACCGGAACAATCAAGCTCCAGGCAGTTATCGACAATAAGTATAATGAATTGCGGGCCGGAATGTACTGCACCATCAAGATGCCCTATAAAGTCGATCCCCGGGCCATCCTCGTGCGCGACGCCTCCATCTCGACCGACCAGCTCGGCAAATATGTCTACGTTGTCAACGACTCAAACAAGGTTGTCTATACCCCCATTAAGGTGGGAGACCTCGCCAACGACTCCATGCGCATTGTCACCTCGGGCCTTAAACCGACCGACCGCTACGTGACGGCCGCCATGCTCAAGGTGCGCGACGGCATGACCGTGAAACCCATCGCAAAATAACTCCTCAAAACTCACGAAGATGTTCTCCCGATTTTTCATAGAGCGCCCTATTTTTGCAATCGTCATCGCCGTTGCGATGGTGCTGGCGGGCGCGTTGACTTTCAGCAGTCTTCCGATTGCGCAGTATCCCGACATCACTCCGCCTACGGTTATGGTCAGCGCCTCGTATCCCGGCGCCGACGCACAGACCGTGGCCGAAACCGTGGGCGTACCCATCGAGCAGCAGGTCAACGGCGTGGAGGGCATGATGTATATGAGCTCGTCGTCGGGCTCTGACGGTTCATATTCCCTTACGGTCACATTTGAGGAAGGCACCGACCTCGACATCGCCACCGTGAAAGTGCAGAACCGCATTTCGCAGGCCGAGGCCACACTGCCCACCTCAGTTAAGCAACAGGGCGTGTCGGTATCCTCCCGTTCGTCCAACCAGATTCTGTTCATCGCCCTCCAGAGCGATGACCCTGAACGCTACGACGCCCTGTACCTCACCAACTACGCCAACCTGAACCTCACCGACCAGCTGGCGCGTGTCGACGGCGTGGGCGACGTTGAGGCTTTCGGCGGCGGCCAGTATTCAATGAGGATATGGCTCGACCCCGCCAAGATGCGCGAGCGCAACATCACGCCGGCCGATGTCGAATCGGCCATTGAATCGCAGAACATCGAGGTTTCGGCGGGCAGTGTGGGCGCACAGCCCGCGCCCGAGGGCGAGGCATTCACCTACACCCTCACCGCCCAGGGACGCCTCACGGACGCCGACCAGTTTTCCGACATCATCCTGCGCTCGGACGGCGATGGCAGCATCCTGCGGCTAAGCGACATAGCCACCGTCGACCTCGGTTCGGTCAGCTACTCCCAGGTTGCCCGTGTCAACGGTCAGCAATCGGCCATGATAGGCATAAGCCAGCTTCCGGGTGCAAACGCTCTCGAAGTGGCCAAAGCCTGCGAGGCCAAACTTGAAGAACTTAAAGAATATTTTCCCCCGGGCGTCAACTACAAGATCATGCTCGACACCACCGAGTTTGTCACCGCCTCAATCGACGAGCTGCTGATAACCTTCCTCGAGACCACCCTGCTCGTCATGATTGTGATTCTGCTGTTCCTCCAGAACTGGCGTGCGGTCATAATCCCGATGCTTACGATTCCTGTGTCGCTCATCGCCACGCTCGCCGTAATGAAATGGATGGGATTCACCCTGAACACCCTGACCCTCTTCGGCCTCGTGCTTGCAATCGCCATCGTGGTCGATGACGCGATAGTGGTGGTTGAGGACTGCTCCCGTCTGCTCGACGAGGGCAAGCTCAACCCGCGCCAGGCTGCCGAAAAGGCCATGATTGAGTTGCAGGGGCCGGTTATCGGCGAGGTGCTTGTGCTGCTGTCCGTATTCATTCCCACCGCTATGGTCAGCGGCATCACCGGGCAGCTTTACAAACAGTTCGCACTGACAATAGCCGTGTCCACAGCCTTCTCGGGCTTCAACGCCCTGACCTTCACGCCCGCCATGTGCGCGCTGTTCCTCAAACCTACCAAGCCCACCAAGTTCCTCCTTTACAAATGGTGGAACAAAGGTTTCGGCGCCACCCTCAACGCCTACATGAAAATCGTCGGGCAGTTCTTGAAACGCCCCGCCGTGGCCATCGCCGCATATTTCATACTGACCGGCCTTGCCTTCTGGGGCTTCATCAAATGGCCTACGAGCTATATTCCCTCCGAGGACATGGGCTACTTCATGTCGTCAGTCCAGCTGCCGACCGGAGCCTCGCTCGACCGCACCGACAAAATCATGAACCGGTATTCGGCTGAACTGCTCAAGCAACCCGGCGTAAAGGATGTCATGGCCATCAGCGGCATGTCATTCATGGGAGGAGGCGCAAGCTCCAACCTGGGCTCGCTGTTCGTGATTCTCGAACCGTGGGGCGACCGTAAGGCAAAGGACGAGAGCATTGACGCGCTGATTGACAAAGCCAACGAAATCGGCAACTCCATGCAGGAACCGATTGCATTCTCGCTGAATCCCCCCGCCATTCCGGGCCTCGGCATGACCTCCGGCCTCGAGATGCAGCTGCTCGACATCAACAACCTCGGCGCATCGCAGCTGAAACAGGCTCTGACCGCCATCCAGGCCGAAGCCGAAAAGGACCCGCGCATCAAATCGGTGACCACCATGTATGAAGGATCCGTCCCCCAGTATGCCATAAACATCGACCGCGACAGGGCCAAGATGCAGGGACTTACGCTCGAAAGCATATATTCCACCCTCTCGGCCTTCATGGGAGGCTCTTACGTGAACGATTTCGTGGAGTTCGGGCGTGTTTATCAGGTGAACATAGCCGCCGAGGGCTCGGCCCGCAACCACATCGACGACGTCCTTAAACTGAGCGTCCGCAACAGCCAGGGCGATATGGTTCCGTTCTCAACCTTCGCCACCGTCGAACCATCGCAGGGCGAGCCCACCGTAAGCCGCTACAATATGTATAAGACCGCGGCTCTCACCGCCACACCTGCCAAGGGGGTGAGCTCGGCCGACGGAATCAAGGCCATGGAGGAAATCGTCGGCAAGGCTGTCGGCACAAACTACGGCTACGCATGGACCGGCGAGGCATATCAGGAAACCCAGGCCGGAACAACCATAACCTTCGTGCTCATCCTCGCCATCATCGTGACCCTCCTCGTGCTCGCCGCCCAATATGAAAGCCTCACCGACCCCGTGGCTGTCATCATCGCCATGCCGACAGCCATACTCGGCACCATCGTGGGCTGCATATTCATGGGACAGAGCATATCGGTCTACACCCAGATCGGCATAGTGCTGCTGCTTGGCCTCTCGGCCAAGAACGCCATCCTGATTGTGGAATATGCCATGGACTACCGCCGCGCCGGCGAGACTATCCGGCAGGCCGCCCTCGATGCGGGCAGGGTGCGCTTCCGTCCCATCATGATGACCGCCCTTGCCTTCGTGCTCGGGGTGATGCCCATGCTTTTCGCAACAGGCGCCGGAGCGGCTTCGCGCATCTCGCTCGGAACCGCCGTGGTCTTCGGCATGGCAATCAACGCCGTGGTCGGTACGTTATTCGTCCCGAATTTCTGGGAACTCCTGCAAAAATTCGGCGAGAAATACATCACCAATTTCTTCCACGCCAACAAAGGGCTCGACGCGGCTCAGGAAGATTCAAAAGGCGTCTGAAAAACTCTTACCAAACGCCGGCACCGCAACTTTTACCGCGGGGCCGGCGTTTATATTCCTGAAACAAGAAACATAACTCTTAAAACACTTTTATCTATGAACACTGCCCCTCTCAGCGGAATCAAGGTTGTGGACTTCACCGAGGTCCAATCCGGCCCTTCGTGTACCCAAATGCTCGCATGGCTCGGCGCCGACGTAATCAAAATCGAACGTCCGGGCGTAGGCGACGCCACCCGTAAGGAACTTCAGTTCAACCCCGATCTCCCCTCATATTATTATCTCCAGCTCAATTCCGACAAGAAATCCCTCACCCTCGACGCCAAGACGCCCGACGGCAAGGAAATCCTGACCAAACTCATCAAGGAAGCCGACATATTTGTCGAGAACCTCCACCCCGGCGCCATGGACAAGCTCGGGTTCTCGTGGGAAGCCGTGCACGCCCTCAATCCGAAATGTATCTACGGCACCATCAAGGGCTTCCCTGAATCGTCGAAATACAAAGACCTCAAGGCCTACGAGCCTATCGCCCAGGTGACCGCAGCCGCGGCATCCACCACCGGCTGGTATGACGGCCAGTATAATATCCCTACCCAGTCTGGCGCAGCCCTCGGCGACTCCAACACCGGCATGCACCTGCTCATCGGCCTGCTTGCAGCCCTGTGCCAGCGCGAACGCACCGGCGAGGGTGTCTATGTATATCAGTCGATGCACAACGCATGCCTGAACCTGTGCCGCATCAAGACCCGCGACCAGCTCACCCTCGATAAAATCGGCTACCTCACCCAGTTCCCGCAATATCCCGACGGAAAGTTCGGCGACTGCGTGCCCCGTTCTGGCAACATTGAGGGCGGCGGCGTCCTCGGCTGGACCTACAAGTGCAAGCCTGCCGGAGGTTATGATTCGGAACTCGATGCCAACAACTATGTCTACATCGTGCTTCAACGCGGCGAAAAGGACTTCGAGCTGTTCTGCAAGGCCACAGGCTTCACCGACTGGCTAACCGACCCGAAGTTCAGCACCGCCGATGCCCGCGACCGCAACAAGCAGGCCATCTACGAACGTATCGGCCAGTGGACCGCCGACAAGACCAAATTCGAAGTTACGGAACTTCTCGGAGCAGCCGGCGTACCTGTCGGACCGGTACTCTCCACCAAGGAAATAATGACCGATGAGTCGCTTTATGACGGCAACACCCTCGTGCGCATCAATCAGGGCGGCGAAATCGGCGAGTTTGTAACGGTAGGTTGTCCGTTCACCATGTCCAACTATCAGCCTGTCTACGGCCCGGCACCCTCGCTCGGCGGCAACACCACCGAAGTGCTCAAATCTCTCGGATACACCGACGAGCAAATAGAGGCCTTCGCAAAGAACGGCACCACCGAACCTCTCGCCAACGGTGCCATGTAATCCCTAACCCGATAAACAGAATATTATGACTTCAACCAACAATACAACAGCCGCCACCGCTCCGAAATTCCCGGAGCAGGTGACCGGCATGTATATTCTTGCCGAGTCGCTCAGACGCCTCGGACTGATGGAAGTGTACGGCCTGGTGGGTATTCCCGTCACCGAGGCCGCATACGCCATGCAGAAAGTCGGCATCAATTACTACGGCTTCCGATTTGAGCAGCAGGCCGGCATGGCCGCCGCCACCCACGGCTATCTCACCAAGAAACCGGGAGTGTTGCTCACCGTTTCCTCACTCGGCATGATGAACGGCCTCACGGCCACTGCCAACGCCACCGTCAACTGCTACCCGATGATTCAGATTTCGGGTGCCTCCGACCCCGCCATGGTCGACATGGACATGGGTACATACGAGCAGCTCGACCAGCTCAACACGGCTCGTCCGCTCGTGAAGGCGGCTTTCCGCTGCACCTATGCCAAGGACATCCCGTCGGCCGTTGCCCGCGCCTACCGCGCCGCCGTCAGCGGCCGTCCCGGCGGTGTCTACATCGACATGGCCACCCCGGCCCTCGGCGAGATTATGAATGCCGCCGACGCTGAGAAACTCTTCTACACTCCCGTCGACGTCGCATCCACCGTCGCCCCGACCCAAAGCGCCGTCGACCGCGCCGTCGAACTTATCGTCTCGGCCAAGCGTCCGGCTGTCCTTCTCGGCAAGGGTGCGGCCTACGCCCAGGTCGATGACAAAATCAAGACCCTCATCGAGACATACAAGATTCCATACCTGGCAATGTCGATGGCCAAGGGCCTGATGCCCGACGCCGGAGAATACAGCGCCCTGAGCTGCCGCTCCACCATCATGGAGCAGGCGGACGTGGTTGTCGTAATCGGCGCCCGCATCAACTGGATGCTGTCGTTTGGCCGCGGAAAATGGAGCAAGGACGTCAAGTTCGTCCAGCTCGACGTCGAGCCCACCGAAATCGACCGAAACGTACCCGTGGCCGCACCCGTCGTGGGCGATATGGGTCAGTCGCTCGACATGATTCTCGCCGGCCTGAAAGGAAAGGCATTGGCCGCCGACCCGGCATGGCTTGCATCGCTCCAGGCTGAGTCCAAGGTAAAGAACGCGAAGTTCCGCGACCGCCTCACCGCCGCCTCGACCGCCTCGCCCATGAACCACTGGACAGCCCTGTCGGTAATCAAGCCCATCCTTGAGGCCAATCCCGACGTTATTCTCGTCAACGAAGGTGCTAACACCCTCGACGACACCCGCGACTCGGTCGACATGTCGCTTCCGCGCCACCGCATCGACTGCGCATCGTGGTCGATTATGGGCATGGGCATGGGCTCGTGTGTAGGCGCCGCCGTCTCCACAGGCAAGAGCGTCGTGGCCGTCGAGGGCGACTCGGCCTTCGGATTCTCGGGCATGGACTTCGCCACCATCTGCCGCTACAAACTGCCTGTCACCGTGGTTGTGTTCAACAACGGCGGCATTTACAACGGCATCGGCGTAAATCCCTCGGGAGGCGACGCACCCGCTCCGACAACCCTCGACATCAACGCCCAGTACGACCTCATCGGCAAGGCCTTCGGCGCCGCAGGCTACCGCGTTGACAACACCGCCGACCTGCGCAAGGCTCTCCAGGAGGCCATTGCATCAAAGGCTCCGGCCCTGATTGACGTCCAGCTCGCCGCCGATTCGGGCAAGGAATCGGGCCACATCGGCTATCTCAATCCAACTCCGTTAATCGACTACACCGTTTAGGCGGTTCTAAAAACATTCAACCATGGGTCTAAGTCATGTAATATTATACGCGATTGTCCCCATTATCGTAGTGATGCTTGCCGGTTATATCTCCGGCAAGCGGGGGGCATTCTCGGGCGAGGACGCGAAGAAGTTCAACAAAGTTGTACTTGACTACGCGTTGCCCGCAGCCCTGTTCGTGTCGATTGTCCAATCGACGCGTGAAGACCTCGCCAAGGATCTCAAGCTGACCCTCGTCTCTACCATAGGCATCATGCTGTGTTTCATGATAGTCTACTTTGTTTTCAAATATTGTTTCAAGAAAAACACAGGCGCAGACGCAGCCGTTTCGGCCCTTATCAGCGGCTCCCCGACAATCGGCTTCCTCGGATTCGCAGTCCTCGAGCCTATTTTCGGGACAACACCGGCCGTAGCTCTTGTCGTGGCTATCGTTGGCATAGTCGTAAATGCCATTGGTATTCCTGTAGGTCTCTCTCTGATGAATTCCTCACTTGAAAAGCAAAACCCCGGCTCTACCAAAAAAGAAAGCGCATGGAAGCCCGTGATTCACGCACTGGAGCAGCCTGTCGCTTGGGCGCCGATTCTTGCCGTTGTGTGGGTTCTCGTAGGAATTCCCTGGCCTAAGGAGCTGAGCCCGTCGTTCAACCTCATCGCCAAGGCAAATGCCTCGATGGCCGTGTTCTCGGCCGGTATCACCCTCTCGGCTATCAAGTTTACAATAAACTGGCAAGCCATACTGGGTTCTATCATGAAGATGATCATGATGCCGGCAGTAGTCCTGATTCTCGGATTGTTGGTCCACATGGATCCGCTCAACCTGAAGATGCTGGTCGTTGCCGCCGCCCTGCCGCCGGCCTTCTCGGGCATCATCATTGCCGACGAATACAACACATATGTGGCCACCGGCACATCATCGCTGACCCTGTCGGTAATCCTGTTCATCGGATTCTGCCCGCTGTGGATATGGCTGACTGATGTCGCCCTGGCCGCCTTCTGAACAGGCTTTGGAATAACATCCTAATACCATCATAACAACTCAAAACGGGCCTTGTGGAAATTCCACAAGGCCCGTTTTGAGTTGTTTATCTTCTATTCTCAGTCGGCAAATTTAGCCTTGAGATATTCGCGGTTGAGGCGGGCGATGTTGCTCAGGGGAATGCTCTTGGGACATTCGGCAGCGCAAGCACCGGTGTTGGTGCAGTTGCCGAAACCGAGCTCGTCCATTTTCTTGACCATTGCGCGGGCGCGGCGCTTGCGCTCAACCTGGCCCTGGGGCAGGAGGGCAAACTGGCTCACCTTGGCCGAAACGAACAGCATGGCTGAACCGTTCTTGCAGGCAGCGACACATGCGCCGCAGCCGATGCAGGTAGCCGAGTCCATGGCCACGTCGGCCACTTCCTTCGAGATGGGAATTGCGTTTGCGTCGGGAGCGCCGCCACAGTTGAACGACACGTAGCCGCCGGCCTGCTGGATTTTGTCGAAGGCCTCGCGGTCGACCATGAGGTCGCGTACGACGGGGAAGGCCGCCGAGCGCCACGGCTCGATGGTGATGGTCTCGCCGTCGTGGAATTTGCGCATGTGGAGCTGGCAGGTGGTGATGCCCTGCACGGGACCGTGGGGGTGACCGTTGATGTAGAGCGAGCACATGCCGCAGATGCCTTCGCGGCAGTCGCTGTCAAACACTACGGGTTCCTCTCCCTGTTCGACAAGCTGCTGGTTGAGCATGTCGAGCATTTCGAGGAAGGAACTGCCGGTCGACACATTGTCGAGGTGGTAGTTGACGAACTGGCCTTTCTCTTTAGGCCCGCGTTGACGCCATATTTTGAGATTTACGCTTATAGTATGTTCCATTGTTTTCCTTTTTTACGACTTGTAGTTGCGGGTCTGAACCTTGATGGCCTCGTATTTGAGGGGTTCCTTGATGAGAATGGGCTTTTCGTTGTCGCCGGTGTATTTCCAGCACGAAACGTACATGTACTCGTCGTCGCGGCGGGCGGCTTCGCCGTCGGCCGTCTGGTATTCCTCGCGGAAGTGGGCGCCGCACGATTCGTTGCGGTTGAGGGCGTCGATGGCCATCATCTTGGCGATTACCAGGAAGTCTTCAAGGCGGAGGGCCTTTTCGAGCTCGGTGTTGAGGTCGTCGGCGTTGCCCACGATACGCAGGTCTGAGTAGAATTCCTTGCGCACTTCCTCGATTTCGTCAACAGCCTTGACGAGGCTCTGGAGGGTGCGGCCCATGCCTACGAGGTTCCACATCACATGACCGAGGCGCTTGTGGATTTCATCGGGGCTCTTGGTGCCCTTGATGGCCATGAGCTTCTCGATGCGGTCGCGCACGTCCTTCTCGGCTTTGTCAAACTCGGGAGTGTCGGTGGTGAAGCGGGGCACCTTGATCTGGTCGCTGAGATAGTTCTGCATGGTGTAGGGCAGAACGAAGTAGCCGTCGGCCAGGCCCTGCATGAGGGCGGAAGCGCCGAGACGGTTCGCACCGTGGTCCGAGAAGTTACATTCGCCGATTGCGAAGAGGCCCTTGATTGAGGTCTGCAGCTCGTAGTCGACCCAGATGCCGCCCATCGTGTAGTGCGATGCGGGGAAAATCATCATCGGGGTCTCGTAGGGGTTGTCATCCGAAATCATCTGGTACATGTCGAAGAGGTTGCCGTAGCGGTCACGCACGACATCCTCGCCAAGGCGCTGGATGGCATACTTGAAGTCGAGATATACGGCGTTGCCGGTGCCTACGCCATAGCCGGCGTCACAGCGTTCCTTGGCTGCGCGCGATGCGATGTCGCGGGGGCAGAGGTTGCCGAAGGCGGGATAGCGGCGTTCGAGATAGAAGTCGCGGTCCTCGTCGGGAATATCGGTGGGTTTTTTCTTGCCTGCGCGGATTGCCTCGGCGTCTTCTTTTTTCTTGGGAACCCAGATGCGGCCATCGTTACGCAGCGATTCGCTCATAAGGGTGAGCTTCGACTGGTCTTCGCCGTGAACGGGGATACAGGTGGGGTGAATCTGTGTGAAGGCGAGGTTGGCAAGGTAGGCGCCTTTCTTGAAGGCCTGGATGGCGGCGGAGCCGTTGCAACCCATGGCGTTGGTCGAAAGGAAGAATGCACGGCCATAACCGCCGGTTGCGAGAACCACGGCGTGGGCGGCATAGCGCTCGATTTCACCGGTGATGAGGTTGCGCACGATGATACCGCGGGCGCGGCCGTCGATGATTACTACATCGAGCATCTCGCGGCGCACGAAGCTCTTGACGGTGCCTTTGTTGATCTGGCGGTTGAGCGAGGCGTAGGCGCCGAGCAGAAGCTGCTGGCCTGTCTGGCCCTTGGCGTAGAAAGTACGGCTCACCTGGGCGCCGCCGAACGAGCGGTTGGCCAGAAGGCCGCCGTATTCGCGTGCGAAGGGAACGCCCTGTTCGACACACTGGTCGATGATGTTGTTCGACACCTCGGCAAGACGGTAAACGTTGGCTTCGCGCGAGCGGAAGTCGCCGCCCTTGACGGTGTCGTAGAACAGGCGGTAAACCGAGTCACCGTCGTTCTGATAGTTCTTCGCAGCGTTGATACCGCCCTGTGCGGCGATGGAGTGGGCGCGGCGGGGCGAATCCTGGATGCAGAAGTTGAGCACGTTGAAGCCGAGTTCGCCGAGGGTTGAGGCAGCCGATGCGCCGGCCAGGCCGGTGCCGACCACGATGATGTCAAGGTGGCGCTTGTTGGCGGGGTTCACGAGCTTCTGGTGGGCCTTGTAGTTGGTCCATTTCTCAGCGACGGGCCCTTCGGGAATTTTCGAATCGATGGTGTACTCAGGAAGTTTCGACGATTCGATGTCGGCAAAGTCCTTCATGATAGGACTCGAATCGATCATGTCTTTAAGTTTAGCGGGATCTATCATCTTTCTGAGAAATTAGTTGTTATCGTTATTTTCGGGCACGGCAACCGGCTCTGCGGGAAGCATGCGGCTGAACTGGGCCGAGATTTGGTTCATCATGCGCATTCCGTCGCCGGGAACAGCGTCGGGACACTGCTTTTCGAAAGATTCGCTGATGAGCTGGGCCTTTTTCACAAATTCGGGGCCGTAGCTGGCAACGAATTCCTGTTCGGCCTGACGGCCACGGATCATGTCGCCTTCGAGGCCTTTCATGGCGGCGTTGGCGTTCACCTGGAACTCTTCCATCAGTTCGTCGGCCTGGGCGTTCCAGAACTCGCCGTACTGTTCCTGAAGAGCGACATCGGTGGTATAGTAGTTATTGCGGGCGTGAACGGTGAACACGACGGCCTGGGCGATGAAGAGAGCGACAACGATGGTTGTCCACCAGCAGGCGATTTTCTTCAGGCGGGGCATCCAGATGTTGTTGTTCCAGCCCACGGTGTGGAACATCGACCAGAAACCGTGATTCATGTGGAACCAGAGGGCGATGAAGCCGATGATGTAGATGACGGGGGTGTACCATTCGCGGAAAGCCATCTCGATGAAAAGGGTGCCGAGAGCCGGAGCGGCGGGAATACCCTCAAGCTGGGGCAGTACGCTCAGGTCGGCGTGGCGAAGCTCCTGCCACTGCATCTTGGCCCAGAACTGGATAAGGTGAACCACAAGGAAAGCCAGCACAACGATGCCGAGGACGAGCATGTTTTTCGACGACCATTCCACCTGGGGCTGGCGGGCGTTGACTGCATAGCGGTCGGCACCGCGGGCCGCGCGGTTCTGCACGGTGAGCCACAGGGCATAGATGATGTGGATGATGAACAGCAGGGCGAGGCCGGCCGAAGCCACCAGGGCATACCAGTTGGCGCCCAGGAACTCGCACACCTGATTGTAGGCAGTCGGCCAAATCAGGGCTACAGCATTCATCAGCACATGAAAAGTAACAAACAGGACGAGAGCGCAACCCGTCAGGGCCATAACGAACTTACGTCCTATAGATGAGCTTGTTAACCACATAGAGATGATTGATTTAGTTATTATTTGAGATTTGATGAAAAGTTCTTTTCAGGGGTACGCCGCTGCCCACGGCGCACAATTTTGCGCAAAATTACCACAAATTAACCGTCTTTCCAACACTAAATGTCAAAAAACATAAAAAAAAGATTTTTTCTCTTTTTTGCTGCTTATCACGCGGGGATTTTGTAAATTTGCCCGATAAACATAATTTGTACTACTATCCGATTATGAATCAAGACGACGCAAAACGACTTAAAAGCGACCAGGACGGATTGCTTACATACGAATACCTCGCCAACAACATCGAGACCTGCGACGACGACCTCGCCGCACTCACCGACAATCTCGTGCGCGTGGACCTCAACGGCCAGTTCACGGCCTCCGCAGCCAAGTATCTCAACGCAATCGACAAAGACAAATACGCCGCGCAGATTTCCATGCTCGTGGCCGCAACCATCGACAAGGACCGCGAGCACCGCTATCTGTCCGACCTGATGTCGAGCCTATACGGCCCCGACTGCACGGCACGCGCCAAGGAACTCTCAGCCACCGACAACAATTTCCGCCGCATCTACAAGCGGCTCTATCCCAACCCCGAAAGCCTCTGACCCACCTCCGGGCGGAATGTCTACACCTCCAACCCAATGCGAAAGTTTTCAGCAATCATAGCTGCAATCGTGGCTTTTGCCTTTGCAGCATGCGGCTCGGCTTCGGCCAAGACCGAACAGGGCGCCGCAAAACAAACCAACGACACAACCATGACCGAACCCTCATTCAATCCCGCCGACACATCGTCGGTTAAAGTCGAGGTGAACACCACCCTCGGCTCGTTCACCATCCTCCTCTACGGCGACACTCCCCGCCACCGCGACAATTTCGTCAAGCACGTCAAGGAAGGCTATTATGACGGTACGCTCTTCCACCGCGTCATCAACCAGTTCATGATTCAGGCCGGCGACCCCGACTCCAAAAACGCCGCTCCCGGCCAGCGCCTCGGCGCCGGAGGCCCCGACTACACCCTCGAGGCCGAGATTATCTTCCCCAAGCACTTCCACAAGCGCGGAGCCCTCGCCGCTGCCCGTCAGGGCGACCAGGTCAATCCCCAGAAGCGCTCGTCGGGCTCGCAGTTCTATGTGGTGACAGGCCGCAAGATGATTCCCACCCAGATCGACGCCCTGGCCTCACAGCTCAAGAACCAGCAGCTGCAGTCCACATTCAACGGCCTGGCAGCCGAACACATGGCCGACATACGCAAGATGCAGGCCGAGGGTGACTCGGCAGGCCTGAAAAAGCTTCAGGAAGAGCTCATCGCCCAGACCGAGGCAACCGTGGCCGCACATCCCATCGAAATCACCGATGAGATGAAGGAAGCATACTCCACCGTCGGCGGCGCTCCCCACCTCGACGGCGCCTACACCGTGTTCGGCGAGGTGCTCGAGGGCATGGACGTCATCGACAAAATCGAAAAAGCCGAGACCGACGGCAGCGACCGCCCCAAGGAAGACATCCGCATCCTCTCCATGAAGTTGCTGTGATTGAATTTCAACGCTACACCCTCGCCAACGGACTGAGGGTCATCCACAATTACGATCCGTCGACGGTCATGGTGGCCGTCGACGTGCTCTATGACACCGGCGCCCGCGACGAGAACCGCGACCTCACCGGCGTGGCTCACCTGTTCGAACACCTCATGTTCGGCGGCTCGGTCAACATCCCCCATTTCGACCTCGAGCTGGAGGACGCGGGAGGCGAGAACAATGCCTGGACATCGGCCGACTTCACCAATTTCTTCGACATCGTCCCGGCACAGAACGTCGAGACGGTTTTCCATCTCGAAAGCGACCGCATGCTCGGCCTCAGCTTCAATCCCGAGGCGCTCGAGGTCCAGCGCAACGTCGTCATCGAGGAGTTCAAGCAGCAATGCCTCAACCGCCCCTTCGGCGACCTCATGCACGGCCTCAGGGACATGCTCTACCAACCCGGGCATCCCTATTCCTGGCCGGTGATAGGCATTGAGCCGGGGCATATCGCCAAGGTGACCGACGACGAAATACGCCGCCGGTTCTACGCCCACTACGCCCCCAACAACGCCGTGCTCGCCATATCGGGCAACCTTCCCTACGAGCGCGGCCGGCAGCTGGTTGAAAAGTGGTTTGGCGACATTCCCCGCCGCGAAATAGCTCCCCGCCGCATGCCCGACCCCGGTTTCCCCGTGGCCGACGTTGAGCGCGAGATGCGCGGAGCTGTCCCCTATCCCAATGTCGTGATAGCCATTCCCATGGACCCGTACGGCACTCTCGACTATCGCGTGGCCGACTGCATCACCGACCTGCTTTCGGCCGGCCGTTCAAGCCGCCTCTACCGCAACCTGATTGCCGGTGGCGACGGTTCGATCATCGAGGCCGATGCATCAATCGTGGGTTCGGAAGGGCCGGGATTCGTGATGCTCACCGCCCGTCCCTGCGAGGACTCCGACGAGGCCATAAACAATGCGGTGGCAGCCCTGACCGCCCAGTTGCGCCAGCTCGCCGAGCCCGGCAACGTGACGGCCCACGAGCTTGAACGCACGCTCAACCGCTTTGAATCGACCTTCGCCCTGTCGAATTTCGACGCCCTGTCGAAAGCGCAGAACCTCGCCATGGCCGAAATGCACGGCGAAGACATCAACGACACCGTGCCGCGCCAGCGCAGAATCACAACAGCCGACATAACCCGTGTGGCCGCGCAGCTCGCCTCCCGGCCCCGCGCAATCCTGAAATACAGGCCTGCAACCTAAGCGACATATTCTAAATAGTCCTTAACTTTTATTAGATATATTTTAGTTAACAAGATGCAATATAATTGGCGCAAATCATTAAATTTGCGCCAATTAACGTATTAGACCTTAAATTGAACGTTTTCCTAAAAACGTTTTCCTAAGAAATAACTAATAAAAATCATAAACCAATCCCACCATCATGAAATCTAATCCACATGGTGCTCGGACGACGCAACGACCGCGGTGGGGCCTGCTGTTAGGCCTGGCCGTACTCCTGCTGTTCTGTCTCGGCGCATCGGCACTGCGCCACAGCGGTTCACTGCCACAGATTCACAAGTTAGATGTCCCGGTAAAGCTTTCGGACAAGAAACCGATTTCCTCTCCGGCAAAAGCTCCCGCCCGCACACAGGCCCTGTCTTCATTGGACGAACTCTGCGGCACATACCAATGGACATATTACGATTACAGCACCGGAACCACCGTCACCACCCCTGTCGAGGTAAACATGTCGGAAGATGGCGCTGACCTCTACGCTACATTCAACATCTCGCTGTCGGGATACGAAGCCTCATTTCAATATCCGGCAAGCTTAGATACCTCCACCAGCCAACTGACAATATGCTACGGACAGGATGTAGAATTAAACATATTGGGCTCAATAATTACCGTGACGTTGATTACAGGATATATAGACGACGGCGGCTCCCTTACCCAAACAGAAACACTCTCAGCCACATTCGAAAACGGCACCCTGAATTTCGGAACGGACAGTATGCTGGGGTTATACGCTTTCGCCGAAACCGAGGAGGAAAGCGGCTTCTACTTCATCGCACGCGGCAACGTCTGGGTAAAGGATGGATACGAAATCCCCGAACCTACCCCCGGCAACACGTACACGATAATTCCCGACGTCTCCGGGTTCAGTGAGTCAACCTACGCCTACGACGGACAATACAAGGACTGCATCAGTGGAACACTTAAAGCAGACGGCATAGAATTTGCCACAGCTATCTATCAGGAGTCAAGTGTATCATCCACATCAGCCATAAAAAATTACACATCCGAACTGAGATGGTACGCCAACACTAAAATCACCATCGATGCCCCCGAAGGCTATCTGATTGACAAAATCACTTTCTTGCTGTCCAGCAGCAGCAAAGCCACTGGTTTCACATCATCGTGCGGCGGAACTGTCACAGAAATATCCGGCGAAACTGGCAACAGCATCGAATGGGAAGATCCAGTAGGTGTATCTCAATTCTCTGCGACCGCATCATCGGGACAATTACGTGTTACACAAATAGTGATTGAAATTAAGGAAAAAACATCCGAATCATCTCCTCATATTTATTTCTACTCTCCCGGCACCGAGATGGCGCCCACCATAAACTACTCATCGGTCACGGAAGATGGTTCTGAGTTCTCATTCAGCGACGAGATGACGCCTGTCGCAGGCGATGATGGCTATTGGGAAGCCACAATTCCGGCCGATGCAGGCTCAGTTTATGTCACAACCATTTCCTGCAATGAAGTGGGCGAGATGATCGAGTTCACCGTCTCAATCGACAAAGTCACGGACGGGTACGCATACGATGCCAACGGCAACAGCTGGCCTTACGGAGGCAATCAGCCCATCGACCCCGACGAACCCGAAGAAGATTTCTATCTCATCGGTTCATTTAACAAATGGGCTCTCGCCGATGCCGCCTATCGGTTCCACCGCGAATCGAAAGACCTCTATGTACTCGAACTCACGGGCACATGGGACACTGATGTTCAATTCAAAATCAACGGAGGCTCATGGGATAAAGTAAACTGGGGCGGAGGCGTTGTCACGCCCGGTTCCACCTACCAGCTTCTCAATACAACAGAAAACCTTACGCTTAGCCGGACGGTCAGCAATCCGCGTTTTGAATTTAATCCCGAGGGGTATCTACGCGTAATCGACAGCGATCCCCCCGAAGGCTCCCACTTTCGCATATACGGCACCATTTTCGGCGGTAATGATTATGAGGCTCGCCTCATGGCCGAAAACGACCTCGGCCAATGGACTTTCACAGGCAACTGCTCGGAGGGCGACTTCTACATCATGGAAATCGACAACGCCACCGAAAAATTCACAGCCACTTTCGGCCCTGACACCCCTATGATAGTGGAATTTCCCGAAGGCGGCGAAGCCACAATGGAATTCGTGCTGAGCCAGAACTACAACATGTTCCACATGCCCGCAGGCCAGTACACATTCACATTCAGCTATTTTGAAATGCCCTATCTCACAATCACAGGCATACGCGACCCCGAACCTGTCGTGTTTGACGCGAACATCGTCTACTTCGACAATTCGGCTACCCAATGGAAAAACCCGTGCGTATACTGGTGGAACGCAGACGGCGAGGCCGGCGACGGCTGGCCCGGCGATGCCATGACAAAGATTGACGGCAGCGACTACTGGTACTACATCCTCCCCGGTGATGAAGACGGCATGATTTTCAACGCATCCGGCTCTCCGCAAACAGCCGACATCACCGGCGACGACATCGTATATAACCACATTTACACCTATACCGGCAGCCTCGACGCACCGACCCACGCGCCCTACACTGGTCCCGCGCCCGACATCGACGCGATACTCGGCACCTATGCCCTCGACGATGCCGAATGGGCCGTTCTGTGTCAGATTGCCGAAAGCCTTGCCGCCCGCGGCATGGCTGAACCCTGGGACATGAGCTGCGGACCTGAAAAGGCCTACCGCCTCGACGGCATCACCGTTAAGGACAAGCACGTGACCGCCATCGACCTTTCGGGCAAAGGCCTCACAGGCGCCTTCCCCGTCGAGATTCTCGCCCTGCCCGCACTTGCCGAACTGCACCTCGACCGCAACAACCTCGAGGGCAAACTCGACCTCGCAGCCGCCGCAATCTCGGCCAACCCCGCCGCCTATCCATCGACGGCTTCCCTGACCACCCTTACAATGACACAGAACGGTTTCTCGGGGAACATAGGACTGCTTGCGCAACTTTTGCCGGCCCTCCGCTCGCTGGACGCTTCCACCAACTGCATATCGAACATCTATCCGCCGGTTGCCGTGGACGTAAACCTCCTGCTCAACGACCAGAGTCTCGATACGGAGATAGACCTCGACTTCACCAACCTCGACCTGGAAGCTGTCATCGGCTCCATACCCTCCGTCGTGCTCTACGACCATGCAAGCCAAAGCTATGATTATGGCTTCGAGCTGTACGGCATAAACAACAACACCGGCAGCTACCTCTACCTGCAATCCTACTCCTCAAAATTCTACATAGGCACTTCTTCAAACGGATACCATGGACAGAGCGGTGACATCCTCACTATCATGTCGGCCAGCGGCGTGTCCTACGGCACCACCTTCGGCCTGAAATTCTCTTACGCACCGGCTGATGCGAACATGGACGCCCGCGTTGACGCCGCCGACCTCCAGTCAACCGTCAACTTCGCGTTCGACAGCTATTCGCAGTATCTGTTCAACTTCTCGGCTGCCGACACCTATACGGACGGGACAATCAACGTTCAGGACGTAGTCTGCACCGTCAACATCCTCCTTGCCCAGAGCGCCGACGCCGTGGCCGCCCCGCGGCGCTTGCCTTCGCTGCGCAACTCCGGCTCCACACCCGAAACGCGCGTGTATGTCAGCGGCACCGACGTTGTGCTCGAAACCGCCGTACCCGTGGCCGCCCTTCAGGTCAAGGCATCCGGCAACATCACATGGGATGTTCCCGTGGCAGGCATGAGCGTGGCGTCTGACGCCGCCGGCATGGTCGCCTATTCCCTGTCCGGCTCCACCATCGCCGAAGGCACGACAGTCATCGGCCATTGCGACCCGGCGGCCAACATCGTGGCCGTCAGCGCCTCCGACATCGAGGCCCGCTCACTCCGCGCCGCCACCGGCCAGGGTTCCGTATCGGGCATCGAATCGGCTGTATCGGATTCCGACGCTCAGTCGGCTGTGTTTGACATCTACGGACGCCAAACCGCCGCTCCGACCAAGGGCATCAACATAATCGTAAGAAACGGCCGCGCCACAAAGGTCTTTAACCGATAATCCCCACAAGCTATGAACCTTAAACATTATCTACTTCTAACGATGGCATGGCTTGTGGCCGCCATCGCGGCCCCGGCTCAGTCGGTAACGCTGTCCCTGGCCGAAACCACGGCGCCGGGAGGACAAACCGTGTCAATCCCGGTGAACCTCGACAATACCGCCGACATCACCGCCGTGCAATTCAAACTCACCCTCGCCGACGGCCTCACAGCCGACCCCGAAGGCATAACCCTCACCGACCGCACCGCAGCCCACGACGCCACCATGCGCCAGACGGGCTACAACACCTACATGGTGATGCTATTTTCGGCCACCAACGCGCCCGTCACGGGCCGCACTGGCGCCATCCTCAACATCCCCGTACAGATTGTGTCGGCGATGAGCGAGGGCGACACGCTGCCCATCACGCTCTCCGAAGTGGTGATTGCCGGCAACGACGGCTCAAACCTCGCAACCGGCTACACCTCGGGCAGCATCACCGTGATGCAGTCGCCTGACTTCGCCGTGGGCGACATCTCGTTCTCCCCCACCGAAATCATGCCCGGCGGGGAACTCACCCTGTCGTGGACGGTTTCAAACGTGGGCGGCGCTCCCACCGCCGACGGCTGGAACGAACAGATAACCCTCATCGACGAGAACGGCAACACCGCCTATCTCGGCACCCTGTACGATGACTCCATCCTCGGAGCCGGTGCCGTAAACTCGCGCTCGATTACCGTCACACTTCCCGCCACACTCGGCCTCGAAGGCGAAACAAAGGTTGCAATCAAGCTCAACCCCAACCGCAACAGCGGCGAACCCGTCTCGCTCGGAGCCAACAACCAGGCCACGTCCGAGGGCTCGCTGTCGATTGGCAAGCAGCTCATCCTCTCGCCGGCCTACGCCTACCTGCCCGAATCCGACACCCGTCAGGCCCGTTTCATGATCTCGCGCAGCGGCTCGACCATCCACAATCTCGTCTGCACCATCGAGGCCACAGCCGATTCGCGCCTCTCAATCCCGCAGCAGGTCACCATCCCGGCCCGCTCGTCGTCGGTCTACTTCTACGTCACCCTCACCCCCAACGGCGTCATTGACGACAACTCCCGCGTTGAATTCACCGTAAGCGGCGAGGGCTATCCCGCCGTCGAAGGCGCCATCGAAATCGAGGACGACACCTATCCCTCGCTCACCCTCGCCACCGAACGCGATGACCTCGCCGAAGGCGACAACCTCATCCTCACCGTCACCGCCCAGCGAGCCGTCACCGAAGACCTTGAGGTGAAACTCACCTGCGACCATCCCAAGCGGTTCACACTCCCCCCGGCCATCGTGATTCCAGCCGGACAGACCTCAGTGACCATCACCATCCCCACCGTTGACGACAACATTCCCGAACTGGACGAATTTGTCACCTTCACGGCAACGGCAGCGCGCCATACCTCCGGCACGCTCATAGTCGGCCTCACCGACAACGACATGCCGTCGCTGGCCCTCACCCTCACCCCCGACGCTGTGTCGGAAGCCGCCGGCCCCCTCGCCGTGACTGCCCGTCTGCAACGTCTCGACAACTTCGACAGCAACATCACCGTCCGCATCTCCGATGACTCGGAAGGCGCCCTCTATCTCGGACGCTCAACCGTCGAGATGGCGCCCGGCGTGCGCGAAGTGACGTTCAACCTCGGCCCCGTCGACAACGATCGCGTCGATGGCGAACGCACCTATCAGCTCACCGCCGCCGTCTACATCGCCTCATGCAGCTGCAACGCCCAGCAGGGCGAATCGGCCGGAGCCGTAGCCGCCACGCTCACCGTCTACGACAACGACGGCCCCACCCTATCGCTCAGTTCGACCCGCTCGGTTATGACCGAGGGCAGCGATATGGACGTGACCGTAAGCCGCAACACCGCCACTGACGAAGCGCTCACCGTCACGCTCACCAACGACCATCCCGCCGACCTGGAGATGCCAGCCTCCGTGACCATCCCCGCCGGTGCGGCAAGCGTGACATTCACCGTCCAGTCAAAGGGCAACGACATCACCGACGACAGCTTCGACGCCGCAATCACCGCCGAGGCCGAGGGCTTCTCGAAAGCCTCGCTGTGGTTCTCGGTGAGCGACCAGACCCTCCCCGACGCCCGCATCACCGCATTTGAGCTGTCGGCTTCCGAAGCCGAGGCCGGCGCCACCGTGACGGCCACGCTCACCCTTGAAAACGCCGGCTCATACCCCCTGCCCGAACAGACCAAGGTGGGTTTCTACCTGTCCAGTTCAAACACACCGGCAGCCACGGCCTATCTCCAGGCTCCGCTCGCCCCGGGCAGCTCAATTGAATTGAGCCGCGAAATCACCCTTCCGTCAACCCTCGGCGGCTATGGCATCTATGCCGTGGCCAACGACGGCAACGCCGTGAAAGAACTTCTCACCACCAACAACACCTCGCAGATTGCCCGCGTTACCGTCGTGGCGCCTTACCGTGCGTCGCTCTCGACCGACAAGGACGTCTACGCCCAGGGCGAACCCGTCACCATCACCGGCCACCTCAACGGCTCAGCCACAGACGGACGCAAGGTTGAGATTTACGTAATCAACGACGGCTACCGCCACACTATCGAGGCCACAACCGACGCCTCCGGCGCCTTCTCGGCACCCTATACTCCGTTCGACGGTCAGATGGGTATTTTCAACGCCGGCGCCTGCTATCCCGGCGAGGGCCTCACCGAGCCCATGGCTTCGTTTGAGGTGACCGGCCTGCGCCGCACTTCAAACTCGGCTGTCACAGCCCAGCTCTCCACCGGCGAACCATCCGAGGTTACTTTTGACATCACCAATCCCTGCGGACGCGAGCTGACCGGCATGACCGCCCGCCTGCTTTCCGTCCCCGACAACTGCACCGCAAGCGTCGAATGTCCCTCGTCAATCGCTCCGGGAGCCCGCGTCGCCGTGAAAGTCAAGCTGGCGGCATCGTCGGCAAGCCCCGGTTCGGACTGGCAGCAGATTCCCTACGAGATAACCACTTCGGAGGGCGCGACGGTTTCGGGCGTCATCTACTACTTCTGCCGCAACCTCACCGGCCAGCTCAAGGCATCGGTAAGCCGCATCGCCACCACCATGATCAAGGGCGCCACCCGCGACTATCCCTTCACCATCACCAACACCGGCCGCGGCGCAACAGGCAAGATAACCGTTGAGATTCCCTCGTGGATGTCGATGGCAACCCCGCGCGAAATCGCATCGCTCGAACAGGGCGACTCGGCATCGGTAATCCTGCGCTTCACCCCCACCGACGCCATGCAGCTCAACGTGCCCGTTACCGGCAACCTCGCCATCAACTGCACCAACGGCGACGGCCTCTCGCTGCCGTTCAGCATCGAGCCAGTTTCCGAAACCGAAGGCACCCTCACCATTGACGTCTGCGACGAAAACACCTACTACACCGCCGAGGCGCCCCACGTTGAGGGAGCGTCAGTAACCGTGACGCATCCCACCACCGGCGCAACCGTAGCCACCGGCACAACCGACGCCGACGGACTTTTCTCGGTTAAACTGCCCGAGGGCTATTACGCCGTCAGCGTAACCGCACCCTCCCACACCTCCTACCGCAACAACATCCTCGTTGACCCCGGCACCGGCACCCGCGTGACCGTCAACCTCAGCTTCGACCCCATCACCGTAGACTGGAAAGTCGAGGAGACCACCGTCGAGGACGAGTATGAGATTGTCACTACCGTCAACTACGAGACCAGCGTTCCCGTTCCTGTCGTGGAACTGAACGTACCCTCGCGCATCGAGGCCAAATCGCTGGCCGAGGGTGAATCGCTGATTTTCTACGCCACCCTCACCAACAAGGGCCTCATCACCGCCCAGGACGTTCAGCTGTTGCTGCCCGAAGGCTTCACCGCCCTCACCTTCGAGGCCCTTGCCTTCACCGAGCCTTTCACACTCGCTCCGCAACAGAGCGTACTCATTCCCGTGAAAGTAACCCACAAGCCTTCTTCCCAATCAGGCGCTCTCCGGGCCCACTCCATCGACAATGATCCCTGTATCGGGCAACCCGGCACATTATATTATTGGGACTGCGGCACCGACCGCAAGTGGCACCGCTATGCCATTGCCCTCCAGTTAGGCTCGTGCGACAGCAACGACCCGTCCACATGGGGCGGCGGTTCAGGCAGCGGCTCCGGCGGTGGCGGCTGGGGCGGTGGCGGCTGGGGCTCCGGTGGCCCTGGTGGTACCGGCGTTATTGGTCCGACCACTTACTACCCCTCGACCGACAACAACAATGTCGGCACCACCGATGTTGACGATTGCGAACCGTGCCAGAACCAGTTCCTGCTTAAGCTTCTGAAATGCGGTGCCGGCTTCGTGCCTGGCCTCGGCAATGTAATTGCCGCCGCAGACTGCGCCAATTCCGTCCGCAAAGGTGACTACACCGCAAAGACAGCCCTTACCTGTGTATCGGCAGGTCCCGTACCGTATCCTGCATCCGCCGTGCTCAACGCAGGTCTCTGCCTGTGGGATTTCCTCGAACCCTGCGACATGTATCCCGACACTTCGCAGCGACGTGCAAAGGCTGCCAACGGCTATCCTGACTACGTTGTGGAATTCCAGGGTAAAGTTGGTATTGTAACACGTCAGATTGAAGCCTACAACAGCATGCTTCTCGAGATATTCGGCTCTGACGTATGGTATGCCGACGACATCGATGGAAAAGCGGTCACCGACCTCATCGACGCCATAGATGCAACAGACGGTCCGCTCAATGCAGAGGCGCTCGCACCTTATAAACCCGAATCAGTCTCAACCGCAGAATTCAACGCCCTCATCAACCGCATCAACGGCAATGCCATAGACATCGACAAGGTTCAGGAATATGCCGCCATCATCCTCGGTTGCGAGGCTGAAAGCGCGCTGATGGGCTATGAGTCGACCGGCGAGATGTACACCGCCGCCTACAACGAGTGCTACGACCGGCTTCAGGAAGCCCGCGGCTCGGTATGCGCCAGCATAACCCTGCGCTTCACCCAGTCGATGGTCATGACCCGCCAGGCATTCCGAGGAACCCTCTCGGTGTTCAACGGCAACGAGACCACCGCCATGACCGACGTCAAACTCGAGCTCACCGTAACGGACGAGGACGGCAACGTGGCCACATCCCACGAGTTCCAGATAAATCCCGAGTCGCTCGATGGATTTGACGGACAACTCAGCTTTAACGCCGGCTGGACCCTCGGCGCCAAGGAAACCGGCGTGGCAACCGTGCTGTTCATCCCCACCAAGTATGCCGCTCCGACCGCCGACAAGGTCTACCGCTTTGGCGGCGCCCTCACCTACACCGACCCGTTCAGCGGCCTGACCGTGACCCGCGACCTCACCCCCGTGGCACTCACCGTCAAGCCCTCGCCCGACCTCAACCTCACCTACTTCATGCAGCGCGACATCATCGGCGATGACCCGCTCACCGAAGCTGTCGAACCCTGCGAGGAAGCTGAGTTCTCGCTGCTCATCCACAACGTCGGCTACGGCGACGCCACCGACGTGCGCATGGTGACCAACCAGCCCGAAATCATCGACAACGAGAAGGGCCTGGCCATTGAGTTCGAGCTCATCAGCAGCCAGCTCAACGGAGGCGACAAGTCGCTTGCCCTCGGCGGCAGCGTGGCCACGGAATTCGGCACCATTCCCGCCGGTTCGACCGCCTACGCGCAATGGTGGATAAAGTCATCCCTGCTGGGTCACTTCACATCCTACAATGTCGAGGCCAACCATATCAGCAGCTACGGCAATCCCGACCTCTCGCTTCTCAACGAAGTCACCATCCACGAACTCATCCGCAGCTTTGAGACCGGCGAGGGAGACTCCCGCATGGCCGCCTTCCTGACCAACGACATTCCTGACGCCGACGACACCCCCGACATGGTTTACTTCTCGAACGGACAGTCCGAGGCCGTGAACGCATGCCAGTACGCCTCCATCGAGAAAATCTCGGCCACTGAATACCGTCTAACCGTATCCCCCGCTCTGCCCGGCTGGACCTACGGCCACATCGCCGACCCGACCTACGGCATGTCGGAACTCCGCTCGGTTGTCCGCGCCAGCGACGGCACATCGCTGAACGCGCGCAACTTCTGGCTCACCGACCGCACCCTGCGCGATGGCAAAGATCCGCTGTATGAGAACAACCTCCACTTCATCGACGAGCTGACAGCCACCGAGACCTACCTGCTCACGTTCGACCCCACTCCCGAGCTGATGCTTGAAGTGGCCGCTATTGAAGGCCAGCCCGACGAAAGCGAAGTCGTGTTCGAGCCTGTTGACGAAATCCGCGTGATGTTCAACAAGCACATCGACCCGGCCACCTTCACCGCCGATGATGTCACCCTCGCCGTGCAGGGCCGCAAACTAGACCTCGCCGACCTCACCATCGCCACCGACGACAACAAGACCTTCACCCTCGGCCTGGCCAAAATCAACGAGACCATCCCGAGCGGATACAACGTGCTCACCGTGGCCACCGCCGAAGTGACCGACACCGAAGGCTTCAACGGCAAGAACGGCAAGTCTGCCGCATGGATTATGTTCCGCGACGGCCTGGGGTCGCTCACCACCGCCGCCTATCCCGAGAACGCCGGCCAGGTTGAAATTGTAACCGAACCCGTCGAGGACGCTCCTGCCGCACGCCGCGCCGCACGCCGCGCCGCACGCCTCAACGCGCCCGAATCGGTTGACTACGGCTCGACCGTCACCCTCGGAACCTCCGCCGCCGAAGGCTATGAATTCGCCGGTTGGGAACTTGACGGCGAGGTTGTGTCTACCGAATCCACCTACACCTATACCGCCACCCACGAACTCGACATCACCGCCCGCTTCACCCGCAAGTCGTATGAGGTGACCGTCGACATCGTCGGCGAAGGCACCGTGGATGGTTCGGCTGCCGGTTCGTATTTCCACGGCGACAAACTGTCGTTCAAGGCCGTTCCCGCCGAGGACTATGCGTTCAGCCACTGGGCCGTTGGCGAGTCCACCGCGTCGCTCACTCCCGACATTGAGCTCACCGTAACCTCTCCCATCGCTGTCGAAGCCAACTTCGAGCGCGAAATCTTCGAACACCGCCTCTCGCTCGCCTCCGGCTGGAACTGGATGTCGCATTATGTCAACACCGCGATTCCCGTCAGCGAGCTCGCCGGCAAGGTTGCTGCCGTCAAGGGCATCGAAGGCCAGGCCTCCGTTGCCGCCAACGGCACCGTCGAGGGCGACTTCGACATGCTCCAACCCGGCAACTCCTACAAGGTGAAAGCCCTCAACCCATTCGTGAAAGCCGTCAAGGGCAAGCTGATGGGCGTCGAAACCGCCTCCGTAACCCTCGGCACCACCCTGTCGTGGATAGGCTATCCGTTCAGCGAACCCAGCTCCCCGGCCGAGGCCATCACCAACGCCGAGGACGGTGACGCCATCATCGGCCATTCGGGATTTGCGGTCTATAACCTCGGCACCTGGGAAGGCACCCTCGGCGCCCTCACCCCAGGCGAAGGCTACATGTACCACACCGCCGCTCCCCGCCAGCTCACCCTCGAGCTCGCCGGAACGCCCGACTATTCGGTTGCGTACAGCACCGATGTGGTGCCCGCCGACCATCCCGACAACATGAACTTCGTCTGCGACATCTGCGACTCGGACTCACACCTCCCGCTCAACGCCTCGTATGCAATCCGCGCGTTTGTCGGCGATGAACAGCGAGGCGAAGGCGTATGCCTCTCCGACCACGTCTACATGACCGTCCACGGCACCGAAGACGAACTCGTGACATTCAGCCTCCTCAACCTCGACACCGATGAAATCGTCGAATGTCATGCCGCCCTGCCCCTCGTGTCGGGCCTCCACGGCAACCGCACCGCCCCCTACCGCTTCTACACCGACGGCCAGGTATCGGGCTTCGCATCGCCCGTGACAGACACAACCGTCACCGTATGCACCATCGACGGCATCGTCCTGATGAAAGACGCCGACCCCGCCGAGCTTAAAAACCTCGCGCCCGGCTTCTATATAATCAACAACCGCACCACCTACATCAAGTAGTCCCCGCGGCATCCCGCTCCAAACAGGCTGTGCTTTCCGGCACAGCCTGTTTTTTATTTCTCTCCAATAAAAAGCTCATGATGTTTGCAAAATTAGTAAAATGTGACTACCTTTGCCATGCAAAAGCGTAAGATACGCGAAAATTTGCGGCAGTAGCTCAGTCGGTAGAGCATCAGCTTCCCAAGCTGAGGGTCGCGGGTTCGAACCCCGTTTGCCGCTCAAAACCACAACTATCAAGTTTACAGCGATTTACAGAACTGGCAATTTCCACCCAGTATAGCTAAGAAGCCCTTAAAGTCAAAAAAAAACGCCTGTAAACATCACCAAACGACCATAAATGGCAGCTTTCGCCCCCATTTTGTTTGCACATTTGTTTGCACACAGGCACACCTTTTGACAATGCCTAAAATCAAATTTTACCTTGACGTCCGCCACATCTGAATTCCATCATACACACAAAGTATTAAGATTAAAGTTTCGACATATGTAAACTTTTCAGTAACTTTGCATTGTTATAAAGAAAATAATGATGATTAATTCCCAAAATCCTAATTTCGACATAAAGCTCCTTGACGAGGCCGTTGAATTTTTGGAAGGATTGAGCGCAAAAGCGCAAGCCCGTATCTTTAAAGACATGGATAAATCACGCTATGAACTGAATCCAAGTGTTTTCAAGAAACTTGAAAACACTAGTTTATGGGAATTTAGATCATCATATATGAGAATCGAATATCGTTTTTTAGCATTTTGGGATGAATCGTCCAAATCACATAATAGAGCAAGTATTCATGGACTAGTTTTGTTGCTGATCTTGATTTTTCAATAATCCGGCTTCGCCAGTAACTGAATTTTATCCTGCATGCGTATAAATCTCAGAATTTTTATCTAAATTTGCACAGAACCTTATTATTGAATCTGCTATGGCAAATCTATTAGACGAAATGACTGGTCCGATTAACCTTGAAGGCCGCGATGTGCATGTAATCGAACGCCAGTTGCCAGTTGAGGTAGGCGCAGGCTCCACCATATTTGAGATAGCATTGTGGTGTGCCATACCTATACTGGTGTTAATTTTTGTGGGAGTGATGGGCGACCGGATTGAGAACCCATTGTTGGTGGCATTGGCAGGGTGTGTGGTCGGTGTGTTACCGGGTGTAGTTTTCATTTTCATGAAGATATCGGCCCGCAATTATTTTCAGCAGCTCGAACAGCGCATCCAGGCCGAGGCTTCTAACATCGACAATTATCTAGAAAACAGATCTCAGATTCTGCGAAATGTGGTCGGTTTGGTTGAGCGTTCAGTTAACCTCGACAAGGAAGTGATGACCGCAGTAGCCGCCCTGCGTGGCGGTCTCGATATCAGTGACTCGAACCGTAATGAAGTCAGCCGGCAGATAAACACCGTGTCGCGCGGTCTGTTTCCGCAAGTTGAGGCATATCCCGAACTGAAATCCCACAACGCCATTGCCGATGCCATGCAGCAGAACAACTATCTACAGCGCGAAATCACCGCCGCACGTACGGTCTACAATAGTCGTGTAACCCAATGGAACACTGACATCTTCTCATGGCCCACCAAAATGATTGTGGCTGCCCGTCAGCACTATACCACCCGCATACCGTATACCGCCTCGGAAGAATCTCGTCAGATGGCCCGTCAGAAATTTTTCTAAGCTCCGACTATGGTCAATGATATTTATGATCCGCTTGACGAATACATAAATGTATTTAAAGACAAGTTCATTGAGGTATCCAAAACCACGTTTGCCGAGCTTGCCGCCGAGGCCAACGTTGACATTGAACAAAACCGCCGCACCTGCGCAGAACTTTACGGAGCCGAAAATAGCCTTGACGACACACGCCGCTTAATCAGCCGTCTGATTGTGTGGCGCGCGGTGTTATGGCTTGCAGCTGCCAGCAGTCTGGTTGGCATAAGCCTAACTTACAATAATGAGTGGTGGCAACCGATGACATTCGCCATAGGAGCAGTAATCGTGATTTTTGTGCTATTTAACCAGATTCTGCCACAACTGAAGGAGATGAAAAATCAGCGCGATAATCTTGAAGCACGCATCAACCAACTACACAATGAGACTTGGCTACAGATGGAACCGCTTAACCGGCTCTATGACTGGGACGTGCTTACAAGAATGATGACGCAGACTGTGCCTCGCTTAGAATTCGACCCATATTTCACCACCCAGCGTCTTGCCGACCTCAAGGCGGTATATGATTGGGATGATTCGTTCAACGATGACCGCTCAGTGATTTTTTCACACTCAGGCTTGATCAACGGCAATCCATTTATAATTTGCCGCACCCGCCGCATGCAGTGGGGCGAGAAAACCTACCACGGTTCGCTGACTATCTACTGGACCGAAACCAAACGCGACAGTAATGGCAACACCAAGACCGTCAGTTGCTCCCAAACCTTGCATGCCAGCATATCAAAGCCTTTTCCTGTTTACGACGAGAAAACGCAGGTATTTTATGGCAACACAGCTGCACCGAATCTGATTTTCAACCGTCACAAAAGCGGCTTTGCCGGAAAGGAAAGTTCATTGTCACACAAATGGCAGAAGTACAAACTGCGTCGCAAAGCCCGCAATCTCAAGAATGCCGACTATGCCATGCTCACCAACGAAGACTTTGAAGTAGCCTTCAATACCAGCGACCGCAACAACAATCAGGAGTTTGCCATGCTATTCTCACCCTTGGCCCAACAGTCGATGATGGCCCTGATGGTAGACAATGACTTTGCATTCGGCGATGATTTTGACTTCCTGAAAAACCGGATGATAAACACCATAGAGTCCGATCATCTGCAGCAGTTAAACCTCGATTTGAATCCTTCCGTGTATCACAACTTTGACTACGACAAGGCCGAACACGACTTTTATAAGATAAACGCCATGTATTTCCGTGCCATTTATTTTAGCATGGCTCCGCTGCTGTGTGTGCCAATGTATCAGCAGATAAGACCGTTGCACGACATCTATGGCCGCGACATGAAAGCCGAAAGCTCCTTTTGGGAACACGAGTCCCTGGCCAACTTCTGGGGGCACGACCGCTTCAAGCATCCTGACTGTGTCACCGATTGCATACTCAAGACAGGGCGCCGACAGCTGAGCGACGGCGAGTCGATAATTGACGTCAAAGCCTACGGCTATCGAACCGAACCGCGGGTAACATATGTACGCAAATTCGGTGGAGATGGCCGCTATCATAATGTGCCAGTACAATGGGATGAATATCTACCGGTTGTTGGCGAAGGTTCCTTCCATATCAGAGAAGACAGCCAAAGCGAAGACGCCTCTATTACATGTGGCCAAAGGTTCAGACGCATACAATCAGTACTGCGCGAGTCGGACTGTGAACTTTACCGCCGCCATATAGCTTCGAAAGCATAAGTTTGAAAATACTACACTGTACACGAGAATGATGTCCATGGGTTTAGAAGTTCCATAACCGAGATATTCCCCACCATTGAATAAGCGGAAATATCTGTCGGAGAAATTTTCAACAATGCAGATGCAGGATTGGGCAGCGTTGGTTTTCGGGCAATCTCAAAAGCCATGGCATGACAGCCAATGCCTATGAAAATCCCAGATTTCCCGTCTTGAAAATGGCCGGAACATCACAATTACGACCTTGCGCCGTATATTTAAGGCTATGGACGTACCTATGAAATTAGATCTTGGTGAACTTGGCGCCTTTGCCATTTGCTAAATAAAATCGAACGGCACTCCAAAAGTTTTGTGTATAGCTTTTGGAGTGCCGTTCGCTCATCCGATGGGATGGCGGGGGTTATTTCAGGGTGAGGGTGTAGTTCAGGGGCGAGTCGGCCTTTGTGAGGTCTGCGCCGACAAGGGTGATGGCTTTGTCCGAGTCGATGAGGAAGTAAAGGGGAGTGGCCGTGGCGTCCGATTCCTTGTCGGGGGTGAGGACAATGTATTTCTGCGATGGATCAGAGGGGGTGCCGGTTTTCACCTGGAAATCGCCTTCGGTGCGGAACGTCTGGCTGTCGCGCACACCGTCCACAGCCGTAGAATCTGCCTGAAGGTACACCTCGGTGAGGTCATAGTCGCCGTCGGTGCAGTTCTTGTCGTCGCTGTAATCGAGGCTGAGCGTGTAACGTATGCCCTCGCAGTCGGCCGCAGGCAGCACACCGACATAAGTTTCATTTTTATCGCATGTGGATGTTGCCGCTGTATCGGTGGCAGTCTTGCCGGTGCATGCCGTGAAGGCTACCGCACCGAGAGCCAGAAGATAGATTGCTTTCATAATGTTGACTTTTTAGAGTTATAACAATCCAAACAAGAAGACCTTAAACTTTGTTCAGCATAAGTGAGCGACCATGCGCATAAATTAATTAACTTTGCCAACAAAAACATCACAACATGAGATTACACCTGCTCCACATCATCATAGCGGCAATACTTGCCACATTCACCTCGGCAGCCTCGGGGTGGCAGCCCGACGTGTTGGGCGAGGGATTCGAGATGCGGTATGTCGAACAGCCCGACGATTATTCAGGCCCGGTGCGCTCAACAATCGTCCGCAGCCGCTCGGCCTGTGCCGAAGGTGTCGGAGTGCTCTATGTCCACGGATTCAATGATTATTTTTTCCAGAAGGAGATGGCCCGGGAGTTCACCGACCATTGCTATGATTTCTACGCCGTCGACCTGCGCAAGTACGGGCGGTCGATTCTGCCGGGCCAGCGGATGTTCGAACTGCGCGACATCAGCGAGTATTTCGCCGACATTGACTCGGCCATAGTGCAGATGAAGGCCGACGGCATCCGCGACATCATCCTGATGGGCCACTCAACGGGAGGCCTGACCACGGCGGCCTACATGGCGTCCAACCCCGACCCCGCCATACGCGCGCTGGTGCTCAACAGCCCGTTCCTCGACTGGAACCAGTCGAAATTTCAGGAGAAATTCCTGATTCCGGCCGTGCGCTCGTTCAGTCCGCTGATGAAAAAGCTGAACATCCCCCAGGGCGACAGCGACAGCTATGCCCGCAGCCTGCTGAAAAGCATGGACGGGGAGTGGGAATATGACACGGACTGGAAACTGACGGTATCGCCGCCAGTCGAGGCATCGTGGATCGCGGCCATCGACGCCGCCCACGACATCGTGCAGAACGATCCCGCCATCGCCGTGCCGATACTGCTGATGCACTCCGACCGCACGGTGCGCGACGGCGACCCGGCGGACACCTACGGCCATGCCGACGCGGTGCTCGATGTCGAGGACATCTCGCGCTATGGCAGGCAACTGGGGATAATGGTGACGGAAATCACCGTGCGCGGCGGCCTGCACGACCTGGTGCTGTCGGCGCCGGCAGTGCGCACGGCCCTCTACGATTATCTTTTCGCGTGGCTGTCAAAGACCGTGCCGGCAACTTACTGAGCCATCTGCTTTTTCCGGGCTTCCATATAGGCCACCACTATGTCGGCGATGGCCTCCAGCCCGAGACGCGATGAGTCGAAAGTGATGTCGTAAGTGGCGGCGTCGCCCCAGGTGCGGTCGGTATAGAAATTATAGAACTCGGAACGCAGTTTGTTGGTCTTGCGCAGAATAGAGCGGGCTTCCGACTCCTTTTTGCAGTCGTGGCGCGCCATGATGCGCTTGACGCACTCGTCTTCGGGCGCATGCAGGAAGATGTTGACGGCGCCGGGAAAGTCGCGCAGCACATAATCGGCCGTGCGGCCCACGATGACACAGGGCCCCTTGGCCGCAATCTCGCGGATAAAATCGCTTTGGGCGCCATATACCGACTCGCCGCTCACCGAATTCGGTCCCGTGTACCAAGCCAGCGCGTTGTAGCCCATGCTCATGGGCAACAGTCCCGAGAGGAATCCCGGGGCACGCTCGTCGTTTTTCTCAAAAATCGAGAGGTCGAGCCCGGCGCGGGCCGCGGCCTCGTTGAGAAGTTCCTTGTCGTAATATGCAAAACCGAGGCGTTTCGCCAGAATCTGGCCAAGCGCCCGGCCGCCGGCTCCGAACGAGCGTCCTATGGTGATTACAAAATGGGCTGGAAGTTGGGATGATGTCATCGTCGAAAGCGTGTTTTGGAGGTATAACGTCACAAAATTAACAAATTCCGCCCATAAATGGCTCATTTTGGCGATTTATTTCGTAATTTTGCTTCATCAACATACCGATACACCTAAAAACATCTGAAAAAATGCGTCTTATAATCGAACCCACCTACGATGAAGTGTCCCGCTGGGCAGCCAACTACGTCGCAGCCCGCATCAACGAAGCAAATCCCACCGCCGAACATCCCTTCGTGCTCGGCTGCCCCACCGGCAGCTCGCCCCTGGGCATGTACCGCGAACTGGTGAAGCTGTGCAAGGAAGGCAAGGTATCGTTCAAGCACGTCGTAACATTCAACATGGACGAATACTGCGGTATTCCCCGCGACCACGAGCAGAGCTACTACACCTTCATGTGGAGCAACTTCTTCAACCACATCGACATCCTCCGCGAAAACGTCAACATCCTCAACGGCAACGCCGACGACCCCTGCGAGGAATGTCGCCGCTATGAGGAGAAAATCGCCAGCTACGGCGGCATCGACCTCTTCCTGGGCGGCGTGGGTCCCGACGGACACATCGCGTTCAACGAACCCGGCTCGTCGCTCACCTCGCGCACCCGCATGAAAACCCTCACCAAGGACACCATCATCGCCAACTCGCGCTTCTTCGACAACAACATCGACCTCGTGCCGAAGACAGCCCTCACCGTCGGCGTCGGCACCGTCATGGCCGCCAAGAGCGTGCTGCTCATCGTCAACGGCCACAACAAGGCCCGCGCCCTGCGCCACGGCGTCGAGGGTGGCATCTCGCAGATGTGGACCATCTCAGCCCTCCAGATGCACCCCAAGGCCCTGATCGTGGCCGACGAAGACGCCTGCGCCGAACTCCAGGTGCAGACCTACAAATACTTCAAGGACATCGAGAGCGCAAACCTCGCCCCCGAAACCCAGCTATAAGAAGCCAGCCACATAAACGACGGGAAGCTGTGCCGACGCAGCTTTCCGTCGTTTTTTCTTACCTGGGTAAAATACGCTCAAAAATGATCTTGCATAATAGGGAATATCTGGTTAACTTTAACCAAATATTTAATGGCAATTTTATCTTATCCTAAAAAATGAAAAAAATATCTACAATCTTACTATTGTCAATTCCTTCATTTACATTTGCCGCAGCTGGTTTTGCAGATGCATACGATGAATACACGCAATGGATTCTACCCGCGTATACCTATTGCCTTAGATTCGGACTCGTTTCATTACTTGTATTGATTATTCCGGCTTTGATTTGGAGAACGAAGATACGAGAGTTCATAGAACCATTGTCAAGATACCTGGTAAGACATCGAGTTTTGGCCATTATGTTTACTGGTATATTGTTCGGAATTTCGCTTGGTATAATTGCAACAGCTTACGAGGCGACTTGTGGGTTAATAGCAGCCTACCCTCTCATGGGCATGATGATCGGTTTCCCGTGGATGCTTGCAAATAGACGATTTAGAGAAAAATGCCTACTTTATCCATTATGTATAAAGTGGGGATTGATGGTTTTCATATCATTAATAATAGCATCTCTTCTTTTCGTCATCCTAACGAATCATCATCTACTTTCAGGTACAAATATAACATATGTTACCCGTCAACATGTAATAGATCGGAGCTTCATTCCCCTTACGCATCCCTATGACAGTTTGAAAAAGATATGGTTCATGCCTCTTTTCTTCATATATGAGACAATCATCCCGCTCCTCCTTTTGGGAGCAGGTAAGTTAAATCTATGGGGCCGCACTAAACTATATCAATTTAGACACAAGATACAAGAAAAAAACAATAGTACTCAATCCCATTTCATATAATTTTCTTCGCGCCGTGTGACATACTCCGCGAAAACGTCAACGGTCAAAACAGGATACGCACCCTGCGCCGAGCTTCAGGTGCAGACCTACAAATACTTCAAGGACATCGAGAGCGCAAACCTCGCCCCCGAGACCCAGCTCTAAGAAGCCAGCCACATAAACGACGGGAAGCTGTGCCGACGCAGCTTTCCGTCGTTTTTTCATCCCGGTGGCACCTCTTTGGCAGGTTACAATCCGTTCCACTTACCACTTTTCCACGCCGTTAGCCAATATTTAATCTTTTTGCTTGCGGAATCCAGACCTATAGCGTATCTTTGCACAAATCAATTATCCGTTTCATGAAAAAAATCTACTTATTCCCATTAATCGCCGCGACCGCAATGGCATCGCAAGGCGCCGTTCCATTCCTGAAAGGGCAGCCGGGAACCGCTCCCGTAAAGAAAGAGGCCCCGGCCCACCGCGCCCAGCAGGCGTCCACCATTCTCAACGAGGATTTTTCCAAATTCGCCGATGGATCCGAATCAGCTCCGGCCGATGAAATATCGTATTTCAACTCTTACGGAATTCCCGAAGAGATGACCGCGCAGCCGGGATGGACCGGTCAGGGCATCCACCCCGCCGGAGGATGCGTGGCCGTCACCCCCTACATGTACTATGACTATTATGATGAAACCGAATACCCCGAGCAGGGCTTCATCTCCACACCGCCCATGAACCTGGGCGGCACCGCCACAATGACTTTCAAGGCCAAGAACCTGCCCGGTTCACAGGCAAGCCTCTGGGTGGCCGTATGCGATGACTATTATGGCCCGGGCGACGACCAGGCCGACTACACCCTGACCGACGAGTGGACCGAGTACACCCTCGTGGCCAAAGCCGCCTCACTCGAGGAGCCTTCCTACTTCCAGTTCAAGTGCGAGCAAGGCTCGATGCTGATCGACGATGTGCGCATCGACTTCAAGCGCGACCGCCTCGCCACACCTAACGTCAACATGGCGATAAACGTATCGCCCACCGAGTTCATCGCCAGCTGGGACGCTGTCGACGGCGCGTCGGCCTACCGCCTGAACGTCATCTGCACCGAAGCCCCCACCGAAATCAACACCGGCGAGGTCGTGCAGTCATTCGACGGAATCAACCTGGCCGAGGACGGCTATACCATCGACGCCGCCAATCCCGGCTATCCCGAAGGCTGGACCATCTCGGTGAGCGAGCACGGCGAGGCCGACATGACCACAGAAACCGGCTTCGTCCTCTCGGCTCCACAGGCCATCCTGTTTGACGAAGTCGGTGACATGATTGAAAGCGAAGTACTGCCCGAACCGCTCGACGGCCTCTCGTTCTGGATGCGCCCGTCAAGCTACTACGACGAATACAGCAGCATGTCGCTTATCCGCGTCGAACTCCACCACACCACCACCGACTACTGGGAAAACATCGCCCATCTCGGCTACTTCAACGTCCCCGAGCAGGGAGCCATCTATGAAATGCCCGCCGAAGCGCTCGGCGACGATGTCGACAAGGTGCGGCTGAGCCTCATCCAGCGCGGCCAGGTGGCATTTGCAATCGACGACCTCACCCTCCATTACAGAACCCGCGGCACGACCGCTCCCCTCATCTCCGACCTTGATGTCGAAGGCACGGAATATGCCGTCAAGGACATCAAGCCCGAGAACGACTATTATTACTACGTACAGGCTGTCGACGGCGACCTCGTGTCGGGCAGCAGCTACACCGTCTGGGTTGACGGCATCGCAGGCCTTAAAGTCACCACCGCCGAGCCCACCAGCATTTCTTCCGAGGCATTCACCGCCAACTGGGAACCCCTCGGCCACGCCACTTCTTATAAAGTGGAAGGCGTGCGCATCACCTCGGCAGCGACCGACATGGCAGGCGTGACGGTTATTGAAGAATCGTTCGACAACATCAACGAAGGCTCCGTACAGAATCCCGGCATGGACTGGGTATCGCCGTTCGACTTCGGTGCAAAGGGCTGGGCATCCACCGGTTGGTGCTCGACCAATCCCGCATGGGCCGAAGGCATGGCCGGCACCCAGGGCACGAACTACTGGATGGGAACCGCCGGACTGGTTTATTCTCCCCTGCTCAACCTCAGCGGAAACGGCGGAAACGGATTTGACGTTGAAGCAACCGTCGTGACCACCGTTGACTCGTTCTCCGACATGGAGGGCAACTCTTATTCCGAGGGCGTGTTCGTCATGGTGCTTTATTCGCCCAGCGACACCCAGGCCACTGCCTCGGCCCTCATCCAGACTCCCGTGGCCGGCTCCACCACCGCCAAGGTACACGTCCCCACCGACCCGTCAATGGATCTGTCGAGCGTAATCGTTGCATTCATGAACATGAGCGGAACATCGTTCTTTGTCGATGACGTCAAGATAACCCAAGACCTCAAGGCCGGCGAGACCCTCATGGCTCCCTGCTCGATTGACGTGACCTCCGAAACCTCGCTCCGTTTCGAGAACCTCGACCCGTCGTCAGACTATGGTTACTCCGTCACGGCGTCGACCAGCCGCAACTATGTGAACTACGTGTCGCTGCCATCCGAAATCCGCGTTGTCAACACTTCGACACTCGGCGTGTCTGACGTGGCAACAAACGGCGCCGACATCCGCGTAATGACAGGCGAAGGCTCAATCCGCGTAACCGCACCCGCCGCCACTCCCTGCGCCGTCTACACCGTCTCGGGCGCGTGCGTAGCCAGCGGTTCCGGCGAATCAACCTTTGAAGTCACCGCCGGCATCTACATCGTCCGCGCCGGCGACCGCTCGTTCAAGGTAGCAGTCCGCTAAACGATAGCGCGGGTTTATTTAAAACGAAAATACGAATCTAACGAAGCCACGAGTGGAAATCCCCCACCCGTGGCTTCTGTCATATCAGCGACATTAATGTCATATAACAAAAATACGGCTCCGGCAAATTCAACGAGCCGAGATCGTCCACCCGCGGCTTTCGTGAAAAAGCTAATTCAGTCCTTTACAACGACAGGTAAGCCAGTGTCCTGGATTGAAATTTCACCCGTATAAGCAAAAAAATCGGAGACAGCCTTTCTGCGGCAGTCTCCGATTATGATTATCTGTACAGGATTTAATTAACGGATGATGATTTTGGCCGTTTCAACCGAAGTTGCACCATCGCTGAGAGTAACGATGTAAAGACCGGAAGTGAGGGAGCCTGTGTTAACGTTCCAGGTGTCTATGCCAGATGCAATGCGGCTCGATTTCAAGACACGTCCATTGGCGTCAACCAACGAAAGCACACGCTCGGCAGAAGAAGCGGCAAAATCAAGTCTTACATCGGTGTTACGCCGGGTTATACCGGGAAATGCCTTCAGTGCTGTCGGCATCTCAATGCTTTTCAGGCTGTTGGTTTTGCGGTCGATTGAATAATAATTTTGTTCTACCCGCAGGTAATCGCGTGAACCCAGGCGATACACCTCGCCATAGAGTACATCTCCACGCTCAAGTTGTAAGTCTTTCTCAAATTTGTCCTCAAACAGGGTGAGTCCGTCCGAATTAACCACCTTAAACCCGGTACAAGGCAGATAACTTACGGAACCATCAACCTTAAAGTTTTCAGCAAACACCGGGATAATGTACTCGTACCGTTCATCATCATTGAACAAGGTCTGGGTAAAACTCAAATAGCCCGAACGGTCAGTTGAAACTCCAAGATCATAGAATTGGAGGCGTGCGGGAGAAGTGGTATATGAGGATTGTCCGTACTTGTAGCATATACCGCTGTCATAACGGATTTCAACAATCGGCTCAAGATTCTCATCATAGATTACGGCTTCATAGGGCGCTGCCGGGTCATACCCATCGTTATAGTCAATCTTATTGTCTGTATAGATTTGACCTTGTTGGTCAAACGAGTAGATCAAGGGCACGACTCCGGCAGAAGAGTGGAGCATTGAATACCCCTGGTCGGTTGAGATTTGCGTAATGCCAAGGCTTTGGGCTCTTGACGCCGGCGTTCCCAACGCCAGCAACGCGATGAAAAGCAATAGGAAGTTTTTCATAGCTTCATATTAGGGACAGCGGCCTCTGCAGTCCCATGCAATAATTAGATTGGATATGAAAAAAGCGCGAAGCCATCCGTGCTCATCTTCCCCATTCCGGGCCTTCGCATTGCCTTGTCCAAGAAGAAGAGCAATACGGAAAGCCCACGCCGATATAACAAGTCATTCGCCACGGCCCGTGCCGCAGCTGAATGGACATATCATACCACGCAGACGTTGACCGCGTTGCTGTTTCTGCCCTGGATTGAAGTTGCGAAGTTCAGAATGGAGACAGAAAAGCGTCGGAACGCCTTTTTTGATTGTTTACAATCCGAAGCTTTCTCCGCTGAGACAGCTTATCCGGATATGCCGCAAAATTAATACAAAAAACTAACACGGCAAATCTTCCATCATAAAAATTCTTGGCAGGCAAACCTGTTCTTCCGTTTTCTTTTGTATCTTTGCCGCAGAAAACCTTAAATCGACTCCGCTGCCATGCAAGCCTTCCGTTTCTACTCCAATCCCGACATCCGCGACTACATCATCATAATTGCGGGGATGGCTCTTTATGCCATAGGCTTCACCGTCTTCATCCTCCCACATGAAATCGTGGTCGGAGGCATGGCCGGTTTCAGTTCGCTGGTGTTTTTCGGCACGGGCGGCCTGGTACCGGTGGCGTTCACGATGTATGCCGTCAACATCCTGATGCTGGTGTGCTGGTTCAGGGTGCTGGGGCGGAAGTTCGTGGTGCGGACGGTGTTCGGCGCCACGGTGCTGTCCGCCATGATAGGCGCCATCGAGGGCTATTTTACCTCGCGGCCGCCGATTGTGACGGACACGACGATGAGCGTGCTGATGGGAGCGGTGGTGTGCGGCATCGGCATCGGCCTGTATTACGCCCACAAGGGTTCGGCGGGCGGCACGGACATTGTCGCCGCGATTTTCGAGAAGAAATCAAACATCAGCATCGGGCGCACGATGATGATAATCGACATATCCATCGTGACATGCTCGTTTTTCCTGCCGTTTGACGGCGACATGGACGCCAGGGTGCAGACCCGCGTGCAGACCATCATCTACGGCTGGGCTTCAATCGTGATTTACTCGTTCATAGCCAATTATATCGTGAACGCCGACCGCCAGACCATCCAGTTCCTCATCCTCTCGCCCAAATGGCGCGAGATTGCCGACCGGGTCACGCATGAGTCGGGGCGCGGAGTCACGTTTTTCGACGGCAAGGGCTTTTGGACCGGCGAGGACCGCACCATGCTGATTGTGTGGTGCCGCCAGTATGACGCCGACCGAATCTATGAAATCGTGCGCCGCATAGATGAGTCGGCCTACATCATCCAGTCGGAGGCGCGCAGCGTCTATGGCAACGGTTTCGACCCGCTGAAGGCGAAACCGCGCAAAAATATCGCTCCGAAACAGGTTGCCGACGCCGAAAAAACGGCTGATATTTAAAGCCGACGACACCCATTTCTTGACAGGTTTACAAGTTTTACGCATTATTTACGGCGATTTATGCACCTTTTGCCGCAAATAGCGTCTTTTTGTTTGACCACCAGCATAAAAGCGCTGCGTTTTCATGTTGTAAAACATTTTGTGCAGTTCCCAACTTTTTGCGAAATTTGCACAAAATCCTGAAAAGTATGCAATCTATCCGAGATTTTGAGAGCTTGTTCGGTTATCTTTCCGACGAAAGCCGTCCCCGTGTACGCGTGGCAGTGGTATGTCCTCACGACGACCACACCCTTGAGGCAGTTGAAGGCGCCCTCGCCGAGGGCTTCGCCGATTTTGTGCTCGTGGGCAAGCCCGATGTCATCAACAATCTGTCGCTGCTGTCAGACCACGCCGACCGCGTGGAGCTGGTGGAGGTGGACGATCCCGACGAAGCGGCCCGCGTGGCCGTGGGGCTGGTGCGCGAGGGACGCGCCGACGTGCTGATGAAAGGCCTCATCAACACCGACAACCTGCTCCGCGCCGTCCTCAACAAGGAGGCCGGCCTGCTGCCCAAGGGCAACGTGCTCACCCACGCCACCGCCGCCCAGATTCCCGGACGCGACAAGCTGCTCTTCTTCTCGGACGCGGCAGTGATTCCCTTCCCCACCCTTGACCAGCGCGTGGCAATAGTGGCCGACATGGCCCGCCTGTGCCGCACGTTCGGAATCGAGACGCCGCGCATAGCGCTGATTCACTGCTCTGAAAAAATCAGCCCTAAATTCCCCGTCACCACCGACTATGTCGAACTGCGCCAACGCGCAGCCGACGGCGCTTTCGGCGAGGCCATCGTCGACGGCCCCATGGACGTCAAGACAGCCGTCGACGCCCATTCAGGCGAGGTGAAAGGCATCGTGTCGCCCATCAACGGCCAGGCTGACGCCCTCATCTTCCCCGACATCGAGGCAGGAAATGTATTCTACAAGACAATCACCTGCTTTGCCGGCTCGCTGAACGCAGGCATGCTCATGGGCACCTCTGCACCCGTCGTGCTTCCCTCGCGCAGCGATTCCACACGTTCGAAACTCTGCAGCCTGGCGATGGCTTGCCTGGCCGCATCTTCAAAATAAAAGCAAATCCATACCGGGAAAAACACAACCCTGACAATCCAAAACTCACCTAACCCATCATCTATGAGACTCCTCACCATCAATCCCGGCTCAACATCAACCAAAATAGCAGTTTTTGACGACACCACACCGGTGTTTGTCGAGAACATCAAACATTCGGTTGAAGACCTTAAACCATTCGTGCTGGTGTCCGACCAGTTTGAATATCGCCGCGACCTCGTGCTCGAAGTGCTCAAACGCAACGGTATTCCTTTTGAGTTCGACGCCATCGTGGCCCGCGGTGGCCTGCTCAAGCCCATTGAAGGCGGCGTGTATGAAGTCAACGACGTGATGCTCGCCGAAATCGAGCATCCCATGCGCAACCACGCCTGCAATCTGGGCTGCCGCATCGCCCACGACTTTGCCAAGCGTATTCCCGGCTGCCGCGCCCTCACCGCCGACCCCGGCGTTGTGGACGAACTGATTGACGTGGCCCGCGTGTCGGGCTCGCCCATCATGCCCCGCATCACCACCTGGCATGCCCTAAACCAGCGCGCCATCGCCCGCCGATATGCCGCCGAACACGGCCTGGTATATGAAGACCTCAACCTCATCGTGGCCCATCTCGGCGGCGGCATTTCAATCGGCGCCCACCGCCACGGCCGCTGCATCGACGTGAACAACGCGTTCGACGGCGAAGGCCCGTTCTCGCCCGAACGCGCCGGCTCGCTGCCTCCCGGCAAGCTCATTGACCTGTGCTATTCACAGAAGTACACCCAGGAGCAGCTCAAACGCCGCATCAGCGGCAACGCCGGCCTGGCCGCCCACCTCGGCACCACCGACATGATTGCCATCGAAAAGGCGATTGCCGAAGGCGACAAGAAAGCCGAGCTCGTGGTTAACGCCATGATTTACAACATCGCCAAATGGATTGGCGGCTCGGCTGTGGCCCTGCACGGCAAGGTTGACGCGATTCTGTTCACCGGCGGTGTCGCCCACTCTGACTACGTCATCAGCCGCCTGAAAGACTATATATCGTTCCTCGGCCCGGTGTTCGTATACCCCGGCGAGAACGAGATGCTGGCCCTGGCCTCAAACGGCGTTGCCGCCCTCAACGGCTCGGTAGAAATCAAGGAATATAAATAAACGACCATACAACTGACGCGGCGGGGACGGATGAAATTCCGTCCCCGCCGCGTCAGTCATGTCTCCGTCTCAGGCATACAGCCCCGCGCGCCTGAACTGAGAATATATGACACCGGATTGCACGGCCTTCGACAGGTCCTGAGCCCATAAGTACATTATGGCGAACAGCAGCAGCGAACCGCTGAATACGAAAGACAGTGGCAATGCGACACCGAGCGACTTGCCAAGGCTGTCGCCGAATGTCTCGGCAAACAACGTCGAAAAGGGTTCCGGGTCGTCCTCTAGGTCGCTGACTGTCTTGCCGGCTTGGGTAGAGATAAGTTTGGATGAAAGTTGCTCTTTCGTATTGTTGAAAATGCGGCGCTGCCGGTCGGAGGAAAGGGTGGAATACATGAAATAATCCACATCGAATCCTCCCGCGACGGCACCACCGGCCACGAAGAGGACAACGGTCAGCCAATTCTTGCCGATAGCGTCTTGCAGGAAGAGGTCGGAGGCACTGTCAATGATGACGGGTGCATAGCCGTGAAGTTCCATAACGGCGATTGTCTCCATGCTCGGAAGTGTGTAGACCAGCAGGCTGGTGACGGCGAGCCAGGAAAACAGGCGCAGGAACTTGATGGCATAAAGCGTGTATAACTTACGGCGCGTTGGTCCCCCGGCAGACGCGAGCACGCGCGACATCCAGTAGGTCAGCAGGAGATAGACGACTATGAGGAGCGACATGGCACCCACGCATGAGCCGGTGAAGACGAAAAAGAAATTGGCGAGGGCAAATGGCACGGCGAATATCCAACCGAATATCCATTTGTGCCAGAAGGAATCATTGGGCAGGATGTTCTGTACGATAATCTCATCACAAAGATAGTCGAAGATGGAGCCGGAACGCACCTGGGTGCGCACAAACCAGTTGCGGGAAGCGTATTCCTGACCGGCGCGCACAATCAGACGCCCGAGGTCGAGAATGGAACTGCCGGCATTGGAGCTGCGGGCGCGGTCCTGAAGGGCGAAGTAGGTCTCAGGCTCGGAGAAGCGGATGTATTTGAGGGCGACGTTGTTGCTCTCGGCCTGCAACAGGCGGCAGTCGGCGATATATGAAAGCAGGACGATACTGTCGGACGGAGCGTCGTTGCCGAACCACGCCTTGACGGTCTGCCACCATGAAAGGTCGGCGTCGGCTTCGTCGGAAAGTTCATCGAGGATGCCGGATGCGTGGTCAAAAATCCTGTCGGGGTCAACGGTCGGAGTTGTGACCACCACGAAACGGAAGTCGGGCGACGCGCCGAGCTCGCGGGAAATCATCTCCCGCTCGTAGGCTCCGATGAGCCCTTCCGGGTCGCGGAAATCGACATTAGCGGCAGGTGTGGCTGAGGTTTGCGCCTGATTGGCTGCCGGGAGGGGCTCCACGGCCCCGGGAACTGGGTCTGCATGCGGTTCAGGAGCAGCCTTGCGCCCTTGCTGCCTGAGGACTATATAGTCGGCGGAAACATAGCCTAAGATTCCGTCAGAACCACAAACGGAAGCCCAGCCGTCGGAAACATCGCCCACCTGAATATGCTCGCCGTTTTCGACGCGGCCGACGATAGCGGCGCCGACTGACGGCTCAGCGCGGAGGTTGAGAAAGGTATTGACACGGACCTCGTAGACATCGTGTTCGGGTGCTTCTCGTCGGGAGCACGAGCAGGCCATGACAAGGAAAATTACAAACAAAAGAGACAGGGGACGGATTACAGGTTTCATGGGAATCAGTTAAGGTGGTAAAAAAGCGGCGGAAAGATGTGTTTCCGTCGCTTTTAGTATGCTTTGAGCCGCGAGTGGGACTCGAACCCACGACCTTTTCGTTACGAATGAAATGCTCTACCAACTGAGCTATTGCGGCTTGGTCAAATTTTACTTTGCAAAGTTACAAATTATTCTGGTTTCCGGCGCTATATGTCAGCTGAATTTTTGCCTTGTCGAGCAAAATTTTGCACATCGCGGGCTTGGAAACATATGGCACGATGCTCGACACCACCGACGATGTTGTGCCGTAGTAGCCGGAGCTTGCCGAAGCCTCCATGTTTACCTGCACCGGGCACATGACAAATGTGTAGTCGTCCTCCGTAACTTTATCCTTGGCGAGCAAATCGAGCAGATAGCTGCGCATGCTGCCGAAGTTATAGCTGTTGGTGGTGGAGTTGTAGGCGGCATAGAATGATGTGACATTGTCGGCGAGCGAGTTGTCGGCAAAGAATTCTGCCTTCTTGTTCTTGAGCACCATCAGGATATAGGGCGGCGGCGTTATCTCATAATTGTTCGTTATCTCCTCGGCCGGAATTGTCATCGAGAGAGTGTTCAGCACCCTGAGCTTATCGGCATGACGATTATAGGAAGCGATTATTTCAGGAGCGGGGAAACGCATCTCTACCTCATAGCCGGCAGGAGCAGCGAGCACATTGTCACCGGCGGCAACCATCGCACGGAGTTCGGGTGCGATACTGTATCGGATGTTATTGTTCACAACCACCTCGGGGGTGACGGCGAAGTAGTCACCGGCGTAATATTTGGTCTCATAACGGGCCGAGTCGGCATTATAAACCTCGCGGTGATAATAAAGACGGATTGAGGTTGTGGTGAAGTCGCTGATGCGTCCCGCGCCATACGACGAACGGATATAGAAGCCCTTGAAAACATCGCGGGCAAACACCTCTGGGTCAGCGAACGACGCCGGATTCTTCACATAGGCGTCATACATCTCACGACCAAAATCAACAGGCAGGTGCATGGCCACATATATAATGCTGAGCTTCTTGACAGAGTCGGGCTCATTTATGGTCGACGCCACATAGACACCCGAGGCATAGGGGTTGGCAGAATTGTAATAACCGTCCGGGTCGAAATCGGAATATATCGGATATGGGAGATCTTTATTAAGACGGAATACTTCGAGACCCATCGGGACGAGCGAGTCGCCGGTGAAATTACCGCGCGTCATCTGCATGAACAGCTTGACTGAATCGATGTTCTCGGAAGTTATATCGACAGTGTCAAGAGCAAGCGAGGGCATGAACTGACCGACAAAGTCGCTGCGGATTGAGCCGAATCCCTTTGCGTCGAGCGCACCGATGAGCTGGCTGAGGGTACGCGACTGCACAACCGGATTTTCGACAGAGTTGCCGGTCAACGTAAAGTTTGAATCAACCACAATGGTGACCGACTCGTCGGCGAGCGAGTTGCCGATGCCGGAGCTATCGGAACAAGCCACCGCCAACACAGCTGCCAATACAGCCGACAGCGCATATAACAATGATTTCATTGATGAATCTTTAAAGCGAGGTATAGAAAGCCTTGTAGGCCTCGACATAGTTCTCTTCACCCGGATATTCGAGAAGGGGTTTGCCACTCTGACGGGCATACTCAATCAATTCGGGATCGACATTCGGCGAGCTTATGGCCACGGCGTCCGAGTAGTCAATGGCGATGCGGTTGAGCGCCTTGTAATCGACAGGGGCGCCGGCAAGCTGTTTGATCCACTCTGCCTTGAATCCATCTTCCTCAAGCTTGGCAAACATGCGCTCGTCCAGATGTCCCTCAAACGGGTCATCGAACAGCGAGAACACGATTTTGGCATCGGAGAACGTGGGATCTTCACCATACATCTTACGCAGGTAAAGGGGCGACAGGGCGGTAATCCAGCCCGTACAATGGATGACGGAAGGAATCCAACGGAGTTTCTTGACGGTCTCAAGAACGCCGCGCACGAAGAATATGGCGCGCTCGTCGTTCTCATGGGCGAGAGTGACGGTTTCCAGACCATCTGTGGTATGACGCAGGAAATAATCATCATTGTCGATGAAGTAGACCTGCATCCTCGACGGCTGGAGAGTGGCCACCTTGATGATTAACGGATGGTCTGTGTCGTCAATAACAATGTTGAGGCCCGACAGGCGTATGACCTCATGCAACTGGTTGCGGCGTTCGTTGATGCAACCGTAGCGCGGCATGAATGTACGCACCTCCGTACCGCTTTCCTGGATTCCCTGAGGGAGCATGCGGCCAAAGGTTGAGAGGGGGTCGGGGGCAAGATATGGAGTGATTTCTTGCGATATATACAGCACTTTCTTGACGTCCATCTATATCAATTTTAGTTTTAATGTGCAAATTTACGAAAAATAATCCATACCCCGCTCCACAGGCCGGGTATTTATGATTTTTTATAACAAAAAGAGCCCCGGGCGATTTCTCGTCCGGGGCTCGGATAGGGGGCGGTTACCTA
>CAJTME010000002.1 GCA_910577315.1 uncultured Muribaculaceae bacterium
TAGGTAACCGCCCCCTATCCGAGCCCCGGACGAGAAATCGCCCGGGGCTCTTTTTTTATGCGCTATAAGGATTGGTTTTAAATGCGCTCTAAGTTTGTCGTTTGCGAATTTAGTGATAAAACATGCTTGTGAGTTTTATTCCGATTTATTAACTTTGCAGCCTAAAAGTTTCCAGACAGACGCAGATGCGTCGTGTTTTTAGGTAAAATTCAAGTTATTCTAACTAAACAATTGAAAAAACTATGTGTGGCATAGTAGGTTACATGGGCTCGGAAAGGTCCTACGAAATCCTTATACAGGGTTTGAAAAGATTGGAATACCGAGGTTATGACAGTGCGGGCGTCGCGCTTGTACGTGCAGACGGTTCTCTGGAAGTGCATAAGGCACGTGGGAAAGTATCAAATCTTGAGCAGGTTGCAAAAGGCGGTGATACTTCCGGTTGCCTTGGAATAGCTCATACGCGATGGGCCACTCACGGCGAGCCGACAGATACGAATGCCCATCCCCATCTTTCGCAAAGTGGCAAGATTGCCCTGGTTCACAACGGAACGATTGAGAACTATTCCGTGCTGAAACAGCTCTTGACCGACAATGGTTACCAATTCAAAAGCGAGACTGACACCGAGGTACTGGTACAATTCATCGAATACATGCGCGAAACCCACGGGTGTGACCTTTTCGAGGCAATCCGCGAGGCACTTCTCAGGGTTGAGGGCGCTTATGCGATTGCGGTCGTTGAACAAGGGAATCCCAACACAATGTACGTCGCAAGAAAGAGTTCGCCTTTGGTAATTGGTGTTGGCGACGGTGAGACATTTGTCGCATCTGACGCCACGCCGATTGTTGGGTTCACTGACAAGGTAATCTATCTTAAAGATAACGAAATAGGCATCATCAACCGCAACAGCCCCATTGAAATCAGGGAAATCGATTCCAACGAGCCGTCAAGTTTTGACGTTCATAAGCTTAAAATGTCGCTTGAACAACTTGAAAAAGGCGGATATGACACTTTCATGCTGAAGGAAATCTTCGAGCAGCCGGCGACTTTGCGCGACTGCGTCCGCGGGCGCATTGCCGATGACGGCAGTCGTGTAGTTCTGTCGGGCATTGACATGAACCGCGAGCGTTTCCTCAATGCAGAGCGCATCACCCTGGTGGCATGCGGAACGTCGTGGCATGCCGCACTGATCGGCAAGCGCCTAATCCAGGACTTTTGCCGTATGCCGGTGGAGGTTGAATATGCGTCCGAGTTCCGTTACGGTAATCCGGTGCTTAACGAAAAGGACATCGTCATTTCAATCAGTCAGTCGGGCGAGACGGCTGATACTTTGGCGGCCATAGAACTTGCCCGCGAGAAAGGCGCATTTGTATACGGCATCTGTAACGTTGTGGGCGCGTCCATCCCCCGCAACACCGATTCAGGCACCTACATTCATGTCGGTCCCGAAATTGGGGTGGCCTCCACCAAAGCCTTTACAGGCCAGGTAACCGTACTGACACTTGTTGCATTGGCAATAGGGCAGTTGCGCGGCGTAATCAATGCCGACCGCGTGCGGGAGGTCGCCCGTGCCTTGAAAGAAATGCCCGAGACGATTTCCGAAACGTTGAAAATAGCCCCTGAGGTCGAGGCTCTGTCGCGCATCTTCACCTATGCGCATAATTTCCTTTATCTCGGCCGCGGGTATAACTATCCAACCGCTCTCGAAGGGGCGCTGAAGCTCAAGGAAATCTCATACATCCATGCCGAGGGCTATCCGGCCGCTGAAATGAAGCATGGTCCCATCGCACTCATCGACCGCGAGATGCCGAGCGTAATCATAGCGCCGAGCGATTCGCTGTACGACAAGATAATCTCAAACGTCCAGCAGGTCAAGAGCCGTGAAGGCGCCGTAGTGGCCATTGTTTCAAAAGGCAACACGGCCATGAACGACATTGCCGACTACTGCATAGAGATTCCCGAAGTTCCAGAATGTCTAACGCCGATTGTAGCGTCCATTCCGTTGCAGCTTCTCGCCTACTACATCGCTGTAAACAAGGGCAAGGATGTGGATCGTCCGCGTAATCTCGCCAAATCAGTGACAGTCGAGTGAGGCACGCGAAAAAATCACATAAAGCTTTGGCCGTGTGGAGAAAAAGTAGTAACTTTGCGCCCGATAACGTAACCGCTGTCGGGACAAAGGCTGCCCGGGAATGTTGCGTGTAATGTTAACATTTTAAATTCAACAATTTACAATGGATCTTATCAAAGTTGCCGAAGAAGCTTTCGCTACCGGCAAACAGCATCCCGAATTCGGCCCCGGCGACACCATCACCGTTGCCTACCGCATCAAAGAAGGTAACAAGGAACGTATCCAGCAGTATCGCGGTGTGGTTATCCGCATCAGCGGTGAAGGCTCCAAAAAGCGTTTCACTGTCCGCAAGATGAGCGACAACATCGGTGTTGAGCGTATCTTCCCCATCGAATCGCCTTTCATCGACTCCATCACCATCAACAAGTATGGTAAGGTGCGTCGTGCAAAACTTTACTACCTCCGCGGTCTCACCGGCAAAAAGGCCCGCATCAAAGAGCGTCGCGTAGTAAAATAATCCGAATTCCACCCAAACCGACAAATTATCCGCCCCGCACGGGCGGATTTTTTGTTGCAGCCGATTGCTATTTTTAGTAATTTTGCGGATATAAAACTGACATAATCCCCTGACACATGAATTTGTTCGAGAATCTCACCAAGAAAGCAAAGGCCGACCGCCAGCGCATCGTGTTGCCCGAAGGTACCGAAAGCCGCACACTCAAAGCCGCCGACCGCATCATTGCCGACGATATCGCCGACATCATCCTCATCGGCGACCCCGATGAAATCAAGCGTATGGCCATAGAGATGAGCCTTGTGCACATCGTGAAAGCCACCATCGTAAATCCTCATGACGAAGCCGTCATCGACCGCTATGCCCCAATGCTGTTTGAATTACGCAAACACAAGGGCATGACCGAGGAACAGGCACGCCTCACAACGGCAAATCCCCTTTTCCTCGCCTGCCTGATGGTTAAGGCCGGCGATGCCGACGGCGAGGTTGCCGGCGCGCAGAACACCACAGGCAACGTCCTCCGCGCTGCTTTTCAGGTCATCAAGACCCGCAAGGGCATAAATGTGGTTTCGGGCGCATTCCTTATGCTGCTCCCCGAAGGCTCTCCTTATGGCGAAGACGGCGTGCTCGTGTTTGCAGACTGTGCCGTAGTCCCCGATCCCACGGCAGAAGAACTTGCACAGATTGCAGTGTGCGCCGCCGAGACGGCACGCAATCTCGCCGGTGTGACACCCCGCGTTGCAATGCTCTCGTTCTCGACCAAAGGCTCGGCCAAACACGAGCGTGTCGACAAAGTTATAGAGGCCACCGAAATCGCCCACAAGATGGAACCGTCGCTCATCCTCGACGGCGAGCTTCAGGCAGATGCGGCCCTCGTTCCCTCGGTCGCTCACAAGAAGGCGCCCGAGAGCCTTCTCAACGGCAAGGCGAACGTGCTCGTATTCCCCTCGCTCGAAGTCGGCAACATCGCCTACAAGCTTGTGCAGCGCATCGCCGGTGTAGAAGCCATCGGCCCGATTCTCCAAGGCCTTGCAGCTCCCGTAAGCGACCTTTCGCGCGGCTGCTTCCCCGAAGACATCTATAAAACCATCATCATGACCTGCTGCCAGGCTATCGGCGCAAAGGCCAATAAATAATACCGCAATGAAAATACTTGTAATCAACTCGGGCAGCAGCTCGGTAAAATACAAACTCATCGACACCGCTTCCGAAGCCACGATGGCCGAAGGTGGAGTGGAAAAAATCGGTCTTCCCGACGGATTCCTGAAATATAAGCGCACCGACGGCTCCAAGGCTATCCTCGAACTCGGCAAAACCGACCATAAAGGTGCAATCCAGGCCATCCTCAACATGCTCACCGACCCCAATGAAGGTTGCATAAAGAGCTATAGCGAAATCGACGCCGTCGGACACCGTGTGGTTCACGGCGCTGAAAAGTTCACCGAGAGCGTCGTCATCAACGACGAGGTGAAGGACATGATACGCCAGTGCTATGACCTCGCTCCCCTTCACAATCCCGCCAACATGACCGGCATCGAGGCCATCACGGCACTCATGCCCGATGTTCCCCAGGTGGGCGTGTTCGACACCGCCTTCCACCAGACTATGCCTGCCAAAGCCTTCATGTATGCCCTTCCCTACAAATTCTATAAGGAAGACGGCGTGCGCCGCTATGGCTTCCACGGCACCAGCCACCGCTACGTTTCACAGCGCGTGTGCGAGTTTCTTGGCGTAGACATCACCAAGCAGCGCATCATCACCTGTCATGTGGGCAACGGCGGTTCAATCACAGCCGTTGAATACGGCAAGAGCGTCGATACCTCGATGGGGCTGACCCCCACCGAGGGCCTGATGATGGGTACCCGCGTGGGCGACGTCGATCCGGGTGCGCTCACCTTCCTCATGCTCAAGCACAATCTCACCGCCGAACAGCTTCAGAAGATCATCAACAAAGAAAGTGGTATGGCCGGCGTGACTGAGATTTCGAGCGACATGCGCGAAATCGAGGCAGCCGTAAATGCAGGCGACGAACGTGCCAAGCTCGGCCTGGACATGTATGAGAACCGCATCACCAAATATATCGGAGCATACGCCGCCGAGATGGGCGGTGTGGACATCATTGTCTTCACCGGCGGCGTTGGTGAGAACCAGACCGGCCTGCGTGCCGACGTATGCGCTCCGCTCGCGTTCATGGGCGTCGAGATTGACCTTGAGGCCAACAAGGTGCGCGGAGAAGAAGCCGTAATCTCAACTCCGGCATCTAAGGTGAAGGTGTGCGTAATCCCCACCGACGAGGAACTTATGATTGCCCGCGACACAGAAGCCCTCGTAGGCAAGAAATAACCTGCAATCCCGCATAATACCTACGGCACCCGTGGCAAAACACTGCTGCGGGCGCTTATTTTGCGTTTATACGCAACTAATGCGGCGCCGGGGACGTTAAACTCCCGATACTGCAATTTTTAATTTGCATATATCATGAAAAATCAGTAACTTTGCACGTTTTAGCATCAATTCGGTATTATACAGAGAAATGAGACAACTAAAAATTACAAAATCAATCACCAACCGCGAGAGCGCTTCGCTCGACAAGTACCTCCAGGAGATTGGCCGCGAAGAGCTTATCTCGGTTGAGGAGGAAGTTGAACTGGCACAGCGCATCAAGCAGGGTGACCAGGCAGCTCTCGAAAAACTCACCCGTGCCAACCTTCGATTTGTGGTGTCGGTAGCGAAGCAGTACCAGAACCAGGGCCTCACGCTTCCCGACCTTATCAATGAAGGCAATCTCGGCCTGATCAAGGCAGCCAGAAAATTCGATGAGACGCGTGGTTTCAAGTTCATCTCTTACGCCGTTTGGTGGATTCGCCAATCAATCCTTCAGGCTCTTGCGGAGCAGTCGCGTATCGTGCGTCTTCCCCTCAACCAGGTAGGTTCGCTCAACAAAATCAGCAAAGCGCTGTCGAAATTCGAGCAAGAAAACGAACGCCGTCCCTCTCCCGAAGAGCTCGCCGAAAGTCTTGATGTGCCCGTAGAGAAAATTGCGGACACCCTTAAGGTTTCGGGTCGCCACATCTCGGTAGACGCTCCATTCGTAGAAGGCGAGGACAACAGCCTCCTCGACGTGCTCACCAACGATGATTCGCCCATGGCCGACGCATCCCTCAATCAGGAATCCCTCTCGAATGAAGTGGAACGTGCCCTCCGACAGCTTCACGAACGCGAGCGCGAGATATTGAAGATGTTCTTCGGCATCGGCTGTCAGGAAATGACCCTTGAAGAGATTGGCGCCAAATTTGAGCTGACCCGCGAACGTGTGCGTCAGATTAAAGAAAAAGCCATCCGCCGCCTCAAAGGCCAAAAGAGCCGACTACTAAAATCGTATTTGGGTCAATAACCCGTCAGCGTCCGCAGTCGCGGACGCTTTTTTGTGTTTTTTCGTCAGAACTGTGTAACAAATCTGTTTTTGGTGCGTCTAATATACAGAAGTACTTTAAACAGCATATTAAAAACGACATAGTGGGCGTCGGGAGGCCGTGAGGCACCCCGGCGCATTTTTTTGTGTTTTTTCTTGCAATACTAAAAAATTAGTTATACCTTTGCGATGTTAACTAATTAAATAGTTGAATTGACATGAAAAAAGGACGACCCAAATCACTGCTCACCGAGAAAGAAGAACAGATAATGCAGATGCTGTGGAGCCATGGCCCGCTGTACGTGCGCGAGATGGTAGCACTATATCCCGAACCGCAGCCGCATTTCAACACTGTCTCCACGCTTGTGCGTATTCTCGAACAGAAAGGACATGTGGGCCATGAGGTCATAAGCGGTTCGCACAGGTTCCATGCCATAACAAAGATGGAAAACATACGCAGCAACCGGCTGAGCACTTTCATAAAAAACTATTTTTCCAACAGCTACCTTAATGCGGTGTCGGCACTGGTCAAAGAAGAAAAAATAAGCGTTGACGAACTCAAAGAGCTTATAGACATGGTGGAACGTCAGTCGGGCGGGGAGGGCAAATAATTATGGGTGCCGCATTTGTTTTCATATTTCGGTCGAGCATGGTTATGCTGGCGATGTATTTGGTCTACAAGGCGTTGCTATCCGGCGAAAAACAGCATGCCTACAACCGTACCCTCCTGTTGGCCATGTATGTCCTTTCGCCCGTCATTGTGGTGCTTGCCGCGGCTGTGAGCCTGCCTTCCGTGGATATTCCCGCGCAAGAGGGACTTACCGGCCAGGAGATGCTCGAGCTTATGATGGCAAATGCCGACCTGACTCCTTCCGGCACTTCGTCATCGCCGCTGTGGGCCAGGATAATGCTTGGAATATGGATTGCTGGAATGGTTGCTGTCGCGGCCTCAACGGCATATTCATGGATAAAGGTAAGGCGGATATTAAAAGGTTGCGATATGGAGCGCCGCGACGGCTATGTGCTGGCCTTGAGTCCTGATGCCAGGATAGCTCCGTTCAGCCTCCGTCGCACCGTGGTGATGAGCCGTCGCGATTATGAAGAGGCCGGCGATATGATTTTGACTCACGAATTGCGCCATATTGGCTGCCGCCATTGGATTGACATTGCCCTGGCACGTGTGGTGGATGTGCTCGCATGGTTCAACCCGGCCTCATGGCTTATGGACGAGGAGTTGCGCATGGTTCATGAATATCAGGCCGATGCCGCGGTGCTTAGCGCAGGTGCGGATGCTCGCTCATATCAAATGTTGCTAATAAAAAAGGCTGCCGGCAGGAGTTTTCCGGCTATTGCCAACAGCCTTAATCACAGTAATCTCAAAAAACGTATCACTATGATGATCAAATCAAAATCAGCCAAGGGGCGCCGGTGGCGCTCGCTGGCGCTGGTGCCTGCGGTGGCAAGTGTATTGGTGCTTGCCGACATTCCCGCCGTGGCATCGGCCCTCGCTGTAATTGACAGCGCGAGCCTTTCCGATGGCAAAGTTACGCAAAAATCCGCAGAACGCGAAACCAAAACGGTTCCGATGGATTCAATCCGCAATCTTCCTCCCGAGGCGGTGGAGAGCGTTACGGTTGTGCTGGGCGAAAAATCCGACAAAATTGTTGCCGTGCCGACTGACCCCAACCAGCCCGTGATGGAGGCGACCTACGAAACAAAAAAGCGGGATTCTTACGTAGGCTCCCCCGCCGTTTTCATCGACGGCAAGGAGGCTACTACTGATGAACTTACTAAAATAGAGCCGTCGCGCATCAAATCAATGAAGGTGGATAAGTCCGACGACGCATATCCAAACGGCGCCATATATGTTGAACTGAACGATGCCAAGGGCGATGCCGCAATGACCCTTCCTCAATTCAAGGGTGGTGACGGAGCGATGATGTCGTGGATAATGACTCATGTCAAGATGCCCGAGGTTAAGGACGCCCCTGAAAAAGCCCGTGTGATCGTGGAGTTTGTCATCGACGAGAACGGCAAGGTCGGTGACGCAAAAATCATGCGCGGCTCGATTGACGAGTACAATGCCGAGGCGCTCAGGGTTGTCAGCGAGATGCCTGACTTCATCCCCGCCACTGAGAACGGCAAACCCGTCGCCACAACCTACGCGCTCCCGATTACATTCGCGGTGAAGTAGGACCAGTCAGACGTAGATAATACAATAGGCAGAGTCGTGATTGTACATGACGCTGCCTATTGTACTATTTTATCAATTAGCGTTTACTAAGGCGCTCTTTCTTGACAGTTAGAAACTTCGCAACTTTCCAATCGTAGTCAGGATTGAAGCAATGGTAGGCGCCTTATGTAGGTATGTGTAAATGCCTGTGGCTATGGTGCGTGAGCACCAGTCCGCGGAATATGTGCATATTTGCATGAGGTATCCGTATCCGTTGCTCGTTCTACTACGATGGGCAATGCGAAGGCCTCTAACTGTTAGAGCGAGTTACTGGTAACGGTTCTCGCGCTATTTTTTATCCATACGTATTAAATAGCCAATGTTGGGAACCGCGGCGGCATCTATTAATCCTTAACACTTTAACAAAAAAGAAATGAGAACTCTGGTACTGCTGTTTGTTCTTGTCCTTGGCGTCGTTCTCGGCTCCTTTGACGGACAGGCGCAAACTTACTACAACAATGTGTTGCCCTCCATCACCTATCGCAGCGTAGGGCGTATTGACCTTCTCGATGGCGCCTATTTCGAGGGGAATGAAAAACTGTCGAACGGCGTGAGAATCGGCTTCTCGGGATTGTTGCATTATGCTGACGGCGGTTTCTATTCCGGGGAATGTGATCTGTATCTGCGGCCTCACGGCAGAGGGCAGATTGCGGTTCCAGGAGGTGATGTTTACAATGTCTGCTTCGAGAACGGCCAGCTTATAAGCCAATCCAAATTCCAAAACCTACTTAAATGAAATGAGCTGTGCCAGTTGTGTGGTACAGCTCATTCTGTAAGTTAATATCTTTTATTAAACACCCTTTAAAATTTGAAGGCTACGTAGCCTCGGAGCGAGAATGGAGTGCCTGGGGTGAAACATATGTCTGTAATCGGTTCCGAATCGCCCGGGATTAAGGTTTCGGTGGCAAACTGGGCCTCTTTCCATTTCACATCGAAGAGGTTTTCGATGGCGCAACCCAAGGTGAGGCGTTTCTTGAACGTGTATTGAAGGTTGAGGTCGGTGATGAAATAACCTTTTGCCGTGAGGGAGTAATCCTCGTTAGCGGGTCGGTTGCCCATCCAACGGCCTCGGATTGAACCGCTCCAGCCGTTTTTCTCGTAGGTGACGGCGCCCAGGAATGTGTGACACGGGGCGAGTGGAATGTAATCGGCGCCTTTCGGCTCGTCAATTATGCGTCCGTGGGAATAGGTATAGTCAGCCTGTATATACAGCCCTTTGACAGGTTCATAGCGTGCGCCGAAATCAAATCCGAGGCGACGGGATGCTCCCGATGGCTCTACAATTGCCTCATCACCGACATATACGAGTTCCTCGTTCATGTGAAGGTACCAGCCGGCAGCGTGGAGCATAAGATTGTCGAACGGCTTCCATGAAAATCCGAGGTCGAAGCCCGTCGTGGCCGGAAGCACATCCTTGCCGTTTTCGACCACGACCACACGGGCGTCGTTGGAGTGAAAGCCGCGGCCGGCTTTTGCGAAAAGTTGAAGGCGGTCAGAGGGGGTGTAGATTATGTTGAGCTTAGGGGAGAAAGCCGCCTGGGCCACTCCGGGATCTGAAAATTCTGTGGACGTTTTGTCAGTGTAATTGAAATGGAACCAGTCGACGCGTACCGAGGGGTTGATCATCCAGTGCTCGCCGAGGTTTATCTCGAGACCGGCGTAAGCAAAGAGGTTGCTCTGGCCAATGTCGCCCAACGAGTATGTGCCGATGCGTTCGCGTTCCCTTGTGTGGTAGAGGGCGATGTCGTCCACTTTGTCATAACGGAATCCTACGCCGCCGGCCCATTTCCATTTGTTGTCGCTGACGTGGAAATGGTTGGTTGCGTCCGTGTGTCCGCCGGCGATAATGCGCTTTTCGCGCTGGTTGATTTCATCGCCGTTGACTGGATCGTTGAGCAGGAAGGTGAAGTTTGAGAAGAGGTTGAATGTGTAGTAGCTGACGTAAGCGTCAGAATTGACAGTGGTGCCGTCGGCGAGGTCGAGACGGTGGAGAAATTGCAGGTTGGTGCGCGATGTCGAGCCTCCCTCGCTTGCATCCAGCGAACCGAACCATCCTATCATTCCGTTGTCGACGGCGCGTTCAGGAATCTGCCCGGAGGCGTTCCACGAGGAATTGAAGTGGGAGGCGATGATGTTGTAGCGGGAATTTTCGCCCCAGTTGGTGTATTTGGCCAGGATGTTGAAGCGCTTGAAATGCTGGGGGTGCTCAAAGAAACCTTCATCGGCCAAAAATGCTGAAGAAACGTAGAACGACTGGCGTTCGTTGTTAAGCAGCGAGATGGAGGCGCGGTAGCGCTGGAACTGGTGCATGCCGACTTCAACGCCGACCTCGGTGGGCATGCGGTCTTTTGTCTTGAAGGCAACATAGCCGGCGTTGGCAAGGTCGCCTTTGGTCATGTCGTAATTGCCCTTGTCGAAGTCGATGCGCTCTATCACTTCAGGCTGAAGGAAATGAAGGTCGGCGTAGCCTTGACCATGTGCGTGGCTGACCATGTTTACGGGCATGCCGTCGACGCTCAGGTTGATGTCGGTGCCGTGGTCAAGATCGAATCCGCGGAGGAACATTTGCTCGGCTTTTCCTCCGCCGGCATGCTGAGCTATGAACAGGCCTGGAACGGTGCGAAGTATTTCCTGGGACGATTTCACAGGGTTGACTTGAAGATCGACTTTTGCAATCTGGCTGAGATGTGCCGAGCGGCGCGATGTTATCACAACATCTTTAAGGTCGATGATGTCGGTGGTGTCCTTTTCAACGTGGGCAGACAGAAGGGATGTGCCCAAAGCGCAGAATAGCGCGGTGGTATAAAGTCTCATGTGTGTTCTTAGTTCCTATAGGATTAGATACAGCACGGACATACCGGCCGCCTTTGCGGTTGCGCAGTATGTCCGTGAAGATGTCTTAAAGTTCCATGTCGCTCTGGACGTTGACTCTGCGGGTAGAGAGAGCCTTCCAAGCCACAGCTGCAATGATTGCACCGATGGCAGGGCCTGCGAGCATAATCCAGAAGTCACCCCATGCGGTGGGGTCGAATACGGCGGGGCCGAACGAGCGGGCCGGATTTACCGAGCAGTTGTCAACAGGAATACCGACGATGTTCACAAGGCCAAGGGCGAGGCCGATTGCGATGCCGCCGAATTTGGTGAAGGCTGTGTTTGCATCGGTGGCACCGAGCACGACAAGCACGAAGAAGAACGTGAGCAGGCCTTCGGTGAGGAGGGCCATCATGGGAGTGGCACCAGGCTGTAGTACGTTTGTGGCGAGATAGCTGCCGGATGCGGCTGTCGTGCCGCCGTAGTTGAAGTCAACGCCCATCTCGGTGAGGCAGTAAAGGAAGCCTGCGCCGATGGTGGCGCCGATGAGCTGTGCGATGATGTATCCCACACATTCCGAACCTTTCATGCGTCCGGAAAGGAACATTGCGAAAGATACGGCAGGATTCACATGACAGCCCGAAATGCCTCCGATAGCATAGCAGAGGCAAAGAAGCACGAGCCCGAAGCAGAGACCGATGCCGAGGCCGCCGATTGAAGGGCCGGCGAGCACTGCACTGCCACAGGCGAGAATTACCAGAAACATTGTGCCGATACCCTCGGCGAGTAATTTTTTCATAAATGAATGAATTTAATAGTTAGAAACATCAGGTGTTAACAAAACATAAAATAAACAAGCGGCGACGCGAAAAGGTTCGTGCCGCCGCTTGTTTTTATTAGGTTTGAAGTATCGTTATTTTTTCTTTTCCTTGTGGTTCTCCGAGGAGTATCCGTATCCATACGAGCCGTTGCTGGTATGGTAATAATGACCATACTTGCGGTAGGTGTATGAATTTGATGTGATGTCCACGCCGTTGAGGACGATGTAAGGATCGTGCAGGCGGTTGTCGCGCACGGCCTGGTGGAGTACCTTAAGGCAGCTCTTGGTTGAATATCCGGCACGGGATACGTAAAGCTGGATGTCGGAGTGGGGGATGATGAGGAACGAGTCGGAAATCACGCCGATGGGAGCGGTGTCGAGGATGACATAGTCAAAGTCGTTGCGCAACTGGTCCATCATGCGCGACATGTTGTCGCTAAGGAGAAGTTCGTTGGGGTTCGGGGGAACCGGGCCGGCGGGAAGGATGTAGAGGTTCTCGCTTTCTTTGCTCTGGTGGATGAGTTTGGTGATGTCATTGACCTGGCCGGAAAGGAAGGTGGTCACGCCTTCCTGGTTGGTAAGGCCGAACTGATGCGCCAGAACGGGGCGGCGGATGTCCATGCCGACAACTACAACCTTTTTGCCTGTGAGGGCATAGGTTATGGCCAGGTTGGTGGCTACGAAAGTCTTGCCTTCACCCGAAATTGACGAGGTGATGAGTATGACTTTCTTGTCGATGCCGTTTTTCGTGAAGCCGATGTTGTTGCGGAGCAGACGGAATAGCTCGGCAATCGGAGTGGCTACGTTGGCGCCGACCACAATGGGCTTGGCCTCTTTAGATGTGTCAGCTGAGATTTCGCCGAGGATGGGCACGTTGGTGAGACGCTGCAGTTCCTCCTGATCCTTGAATACGGGGAAGAAAAGCCGTTTGAGGAAGATAATGGCGGCGGGAAGAGCCAGGCCGAGCAGCAATGCCATCAAGTAGATAGACATGGGCTTGGGGCTGACAGGGCCGGAACCAACAGGATCGTCGATGAGGCGGGCAGTAGGAGTGGCGAGAGTTTTCTGCAACGCAATTTCTTCGCGGCGCTGGAGCAGGAATGTGTAGATGTTGACCTTAACCTGCTGTTCGCGGAAAATTTCCTGAAGGCCTTTGTCGACCGGGGGCAGCGAGGCGAGCTGGCTTGCGCTGCGTCCCTCGATGGTCTTGATTGAGCCTTTCCGCACGTTGAGTCCATTCTTAACGGACGCGATGGTGAGCAACAGGCGCGACTTGTCGCGGGTCAGTTCTTCCTGAAGTGACTTTACCACGGGGTTGTCGGAAGTGGAGCTTTCCAACATGCGGTTTAGCTGTGTCACCTTCTTGTTATAGGCTTCGATAGCCTGATTAAGTGCTTGGTCGGTTGTGGCTGCGGGGAGAAGTTCGTAGGCATTGGCACGTGCAACGGTGTTCTCGATGGCCTTGATCATCTCCATGTCGGCTTCTACATTCACGAGCTGGCTCTCGGTATTGCTTTTTGTGGAAAGAGAAGTCGACACCTGCTGGTCGAGGTTGGCGATGTTGTGGGCCTGACGGTATTCAAGCAGGCGCTGTTCCACGTCGCGCAGTTCGTCGTTAATCATGACGAGACGCTCAAGAATGAAGGCCTCGGTCTGGATTGCCGAACGGTTTTTATCCTCGATAATCTGGCGGTTGTAGAAGTCGATGAGGGTGTTTATCACGTCAACACCTTCCTGAATAACAGGGGTGGTGTATCCTATGCGCACGATTGTGGGGGCATTTTCGGCAAACGCGATGTGGAGTGCCCCGGATAGTGCTCCGGCAACCGATTTAGGGTTGCGGATGTAGATTTTTTCAGTTCCTGTAAGTTCGGGAATGTGGCTCACTCGGGTGAGGGTAACGGTTCCGAGGGGCAGTTCGAGATCATAAGGAAGTGTGACATTTTCGATATTGCGGTTGTCCTCGGCGCCGTTTACCCAGGTCGCGGAGGTTATATCGTATGTCCCATCCTCGCTGCCGTTCTTAACAGTGATGGAAATTTGGTCGCCCAGGTTGCTAAGGGACACGGAATCGAGCGATGCTTCCACGGCGTTGTTGCCATACAGAGGAATGTCGCGCAGGTTGCCCTCGCGCCAGTATGAGTAGGCTATGTTGAGCGAGTCGACGATGTCAATCACATTGTTGCGGCTCTTGAGAATTTCAAGTTCCGTCTGGTCGATGTAATTCTTCATCGCCACCAGCGTGTTGTAGGGGTCGGTTGACACGGCGTTTTTGGCCTGCGATTCCGAATTGTTCAGATAAATGGATGCGTTGACCTGATACATCGGCACGATTGTGGCGATGTAGAAGTATGCGCCGATAAGGAATGCCACGGCGCTGAGGACAAACCATTTCCAATGTGCCAGAAAGTCAAGAAGCAGGCCGGTGGTGTCGACTACTTCATCGACAGGGCTGGAGGTGTCTATCTGGGGCTGGGTGTTTTCAGACATGGCTTATTGTTTTGAGAGGGTGATGATGCTGATGACAAGGCCAACAACCGATGACAGGCCGCCGACGTAGGTGAGGATGGCGGTGACGACTGGGTTGATTTGCCATGAACCGTGGCGCATGGCCGAGTTGGGCACCACGTAGATGATGTCGTTCTGCTGCAAGGTGAAGTAAGGGGAAAGCAGGAAATTCTTGTCATTGATGTCGAGACGGTGCACCTCGCGGGTTCCGTCTGCATTGGTGCGGATGAGCATTATGTTGGTACGTTCGCCGCGTATGCTCAGGTCGCCTGCCATTGCGAGGGCTTCGAAGAAATTCATGCGTTCGTTGGGCGACTGGTATATGCCGGGAGAACCTACGGCACCTGTCACGACAACGCGGAAGTTCATCAGGCGCACCTCAACCTTGGGACGCTCCTTTATGTATTTGGGGTAAATCTGGTCAGTGATGTACTGGGCAAGTTGGGTTTTGGTCTTGCCGGTGACATCAATAATGCCGATGCTGGGGAAGTCTATGGTGCCGTTCGGGCTTACAAGATAGTAGGCTGTGTTTGCGTTGGTCGATGAACCGGATGAATTATTGTTATTGTTGCTTATTCTCTCAATCTGGCCGTTTTCCGAAACATACATGCCTTTGTTGAAAGGTGCAACAGACACCATGTTGCTGGCTGTCACATCAATGTTAAGCAGGTCGCCGGGACCAAGAATCGGGTCGGTTATAGTGGAAACTTCTGACAGGACTTCCTGGGGAATAGTCTCTGCTTCAACAACATAAGGCACTTTCTTTGGCGCGGAACAACTTGCGAGTCCTATCAGAAGGGCTCCCACAGCCATCTTAAAAAAATATTTCATTTCCTTTGGAGTATCTTTAACTAAAGGTGTGGTTACTTTATTTGCGCCGCAAAGTTACGCATAATTTGTTGGTTGTGCAAGCTTTTTTAAACCCTTGTGGCAGTATGGATGTTTAGTATTTGAAATTGTAAAAAATAATTTAATACCTATCACTTATGACCTACCAACAAGTCGTTTCATCAGCACCTGTAGTGCTTGTAGAGTTCTACGCAACTTGGTGCCCACATTGCCAGCGTATGGCTCCTGTCGTTGAGCAGGTAACAGAACTTCTCGGCGAGGCTATACCTACCTATCGTTTCGATATTGATCAGGATCGTGAAGCAGCATCTGAGGCTGACGTAAATTCGCTTCCAACTTTCATCGTCTATGGCAATGGTGAGGAGAAATGGCGCCATAGCGGCGAAATCGACGGCAACGTTCTGCTGGCGAAGGTCCAGTCTTTTTTATAATGTCAGATGGCAGCGCGGTCGTTGTTCACCAGATTCCTGTCGGCGCTCGGGGTGCCGCACACGGCTGACTATTCCGACGGCCGGTTTCGCTCCATGACGTTCAACTCCCTGTTCGGTCTGTCCCACCTGTTGAAGGATTACGGAATTCCGAACAGGGGGCTTGCTGTGTCGGACCGCAGCGAACTTGCCGGTATAGCCACTCCTTACCTCGCCCAGGCATCGAACGGAGTGTTTGTGATTGTGACGGATATTGATATGGTGAAAGGCATCGTGTCGTATGACTCTCTTGGAGTGACCCAGACGATGCCTTTGTCTGAATTTGAACAGGCCATGAACGGCAATGTGCTCGTGGCATTCCCGGATCATGATTCAGCGGAGCCTGACTACCGTTCGCACCGCGTCGCCGAAGTGGCGGGACACCTGTCGGTGTATGCGCTTGCAGCAGCGGCACTTGCGGTTGTAGCGTATTTTATAGTGACCAGGGGCGTTTACCGCAGTTGGGCTACGGTTGGTGTGGCATTGTTCGATTGCATCGGTATGTATTTCTCCTATCTCCTTTTACAGAAATCCTTGAACATACACACAAAGGCAGCTGACCGTGTTTGCGGGGTGCTGGAAAAGGGCGGATGTGATTCGATAATGTCGCTGAAAGTGTCGAAACTATTCGGTGTTTTCAGCTGGAGCGAGGTCGGGTTCGGATATTTCGGCGTTTCGTTCGCCACGTTGCTTGTGTTCCCTCATCTTTGGCCGTCGTTGGCGTTGTGTAACGTGTGTTGCCTGCCTTATACGGTGTGGAGCATATGGTATCAGCGTTTCCGCGCCCATCGGTGGTGCACGCTGTGTGTCGGGGTGCAGACGACCCTATGGCTGCTGTTCTTCTGCTATCTTGGCGGAGGCATTTTCCATGGAGCTTTCCCGCTGAAGATTGATACCTTCGTGCTGGTGGCAGTTTATGTCGCCGCGGTGCTTTCACTGAACCTGCTGCTTAGATTTTTCAGAAATTTGCCAAGCCATGAAGAAAATTCCTGAACCGAAACTGAAATCAGCCGTTGAGCTGACACCCGCGCAGATGAATTCGATCCATTTCGGTGGCAATCACACAGTTCTCACACCCGAACAGCTTGAAGGATTGGTTAATGCTAAAAAACAGCAGGCCGACGAACCTCAAAAGCCTGGTAAATGACTTTGGGGTCCGTCGGTCATGCAATCAAGGGCGCTTATTCCGACACCTTCATCAGATGGGCGCGCAAGGCTTCCCAAGGATAGAAGGGGAACGAGTCTGTTTCAACCGGGAGGGCAATCTCGCGTTCGTTGAGCATTATTTTTGCCAGCACCTTTCCGTCCTTGTTCTTGAAGAACACAATCTGGAGGTTGGAGGCCATAGGCGAAATTTTGAAATCGGTCCATGCTGAGGCAAGTTTTGCCGGATCGGTCTCGTCGGTGTAGCAGTTTTCAAGCTGCATGAGGGCGGTCAGCGGGATGATGTTTCCGTCATGTCCGAAGCGCAGTGTGGCGCCGTGGTCGCCGGCGGCGATGTAGCTGTCGGCATTTTTCACGATGTCCCGCACCAGATTGCCGGCGTTGGCGGTAAAATGACCCTGCGCGGGCGCATAGCTTGAGTTGCAGGCGAAGAAATTGAAATTGAACACCTGCCAGAGGTCATAGAGTTCCTGTGGGGTGAAGATGTCGGTAAACTTGATTGGCGTTTCCATGTTCTGCATGTCGACGGCAACCCAGTACAGCTGCCACATCATTTCCACGGGGTCAACCCACGTGCTCACGTATTCCGGGTCGGAAAACAGCGAGGTCATCAGGCGTTCGGGTTTGGTCTGTTCGGCGCGGAAGCGCTTCCACGTCTGATACCATGGCCCCTCATGGCTGCTGAACGGCCCCGACTCGGGACTGTGGTAGTTCAGGAAATACATGTTGCGGTTGCCCGACTCGCGGGGAATTTCAAGGCCGGGGTTCTTTTCTTTCAGACCTTCGATGAACGCGAACATAGAGTGGGCGCACCGCATCACCACCGTCGACGACGCCGACATGCGGGCTCCGTCGGCGAACACCTCGGGGAAGGCGTCGTACATACGTGCGGCGATTCCGCGGTGCTGACGGTTGCCCAGGGGTGTGAGTTCCCCGCCACGTCCCTCAGCCTCAATCCATACGGAATCGAGTCTTGCCAGGACATCGAGGCCCAGCGGAGTGAGCGCGTTGTTGGCGGCGGCATCGCGCAAACGGTTAATTACAACTTTGTAATCGTTGTCGCTGATCAGATAGCGTGAGCCGTGGCGGCCGTAATGGCTGATGTAAAAGGGCTTGTAGCCTTTCGGCGCCGGGGTGTTGGACGATTCGGTCACAGGGTAGGCATAATAAATGCCTCCGGCCTTTTCGGGTGTCTCGGCAATCTCGTTGAGCGAGGTCTGCGCGGTGGCAGTGGCCGCCCCGGCAATTATTGCCGCAAGAATCAAAAATTTCTTCATGACTGGCCGTAAAATCACATCACACCCTTTTCACGCAGATGTTCCTGCCATTTCCATGCCGATACCATGGTGTCGGCAAGCGGGGTGTCGGCTTTCCAGCCAAGCACGGTGTTTGCGTGGGTGGGATCTGCCCATACCTGGATGATGTCGCCAGGACGGCGCCCTACGATTTTGTGGGGTACTTTCACGCCGGTTGCTTCTTCAAAGGTATTGATGAGCTCGAGCACCGAAACGCCGTCGCCGGTGCCGAGGTTGAAGATTTCGACAGGTTCGAGAGTTTTCTCTTCGACCAGGCGCTTAACGGCTATTACATGGGCTTTGGCGAGGTCGACAACGTTGATGAAGTCGCGGATGCATGAGCCGTCGCGGGTGGGGTAGTCGTTTCCGAACACGCTGAGTTCCTTGCGGATTCCGATTGCGGTTTGGGTGAGGTAGGGGATAAGGTTCTGGGGCACTCCATTGGGGAGTTCGCCAATCAGGGCAGATGGATGTGCGCCAACCGGATTGAAATAGCGCAGGATAATGGCGTTCCACGGCGAGCCGGCGTTGACGGTGTCGGTGATGATTTCCTCGCAGATTTGCTTGGTGTTGCCGTAGGGCGACGTGGCGGTTTTAATAGGAGAACGCTCGGTTACGGGATTCTCGTCGGGCTCGCCGTAAACTGTGCATGACGATGAGAAAACGAATCCTTTCACGCCGAATTCGGGCATGAGCTCGAGCAGGTTGATGAGCGTGTTGAGGTTATTGCGGTAGTAGAGCAGGGGCTTTTCCATAGATTCGCCCACGGCCTTGCTGGCGGCGAAGTTGATGATGCCCTTTATGCCGGGATAGTCTGTGAAGAGTTTGCGGAGGGTGGCGGTGTCGTTGCAGTCGCCTTCCACGAAGTTGGGACGCACGCCAGTGATGGCTTCGATGCCGTCGAGCACCTCGCGGTTTGAGTTGGAAAGGTTGTCGATGATTACTACTTCAAAACCGGCGTTGATGAGCTCAACTGTGGTGTGGGAACCTATGTAGCCGGTTCCGCCGGTGACAAGGATTCGGGTCTTTTCCATAATCTGTTCTTTATTTTTTGACGTATATTTTCATTTGGCAATTTTTGCAGTCGAAATCGAGCCGCAGGCGCCCTATCGGGGCTTCGAGATATAATTGACGGGGAATGTCGCCGCAGTCGTCACGCATAAGGCAGGCTCCGATTTGGTTGCGGAGGCAGTAGCGGGTTGTCATCACGCGCACTTCGCCGCGCGGTGTTTCCACTTCGGCGGCTTTTTCGTCCACTGTCGCGCCATGGCGGATGTAGAATTTTTCGGCCAGGGAATTTGCAACGTTGTCGTGATAGGTGGTGATGAGCCCTTTCATGGATTCTGCGCCGAGAGAGGATTTACGGCGTGTCCGGCGCGTATAGCGCATGCGCCATGCCCTGTCGAGCGCGTCAAGAGCAAGGCGCCGTAACGCCACGAGTGCTTTCGACGGCATGAAAAGGTTGCCGAGCCGGTCGTCGAGCGAATCGAGTCGGTAGATGGTGTCGCCCAGGCGCGAAAGGAGGTCAGCGCGCATGGCCTCCTGGGGGCTGCGGGCTGTGTCGGAAAACGGCTGGGACGTTGTGACGGTGATGGCATTGCCGCGTTCGTCGCTGACATCAAGGGCTACTCTGCCGTCGGGCAGGTGGCGAATGGTGATGTTGAGACCGATAGTACGGCGTGCCGAGTCGGGGCGCCCGAGGATAGCCTCGAATTCCGAATCGAAGTTACGGAACAGCGTGGTGCCGGGTTCAGGTAAGTTTTTTGTGCCCGGAGCAGGATAAATTCTGTCGCCATCGGCTCGGTTTACCCTGAACCCGATAAGTTCGTGGTCGCGGTTGAAAAATGTGAGGCCGTCGCCATTGTGCAGCTGTACGGTGGTGTTCAACAGCAATGCTCCGTTCTTCACAGCGGCGACAGTTCCGACCGGTTCTCCTGCAAACTTGGGTGTGTATTCGGAAATCATGCCTTTGGGCCGACCGTAGAGGAAGGCCGTAGAAAAGCCTCGGTTGAAGCTTTTGGATGGCAAGGCCGTGAATGTTTTCTCGACTTTACCGAACGATGCCCGGCGATAGCGTCCGCCGCTTGCGGCGATTGCTTTGTCGAGGGCGTCGCTGTATGTGGCGGTGATGTTTTTCACATAGACCACGGGCTTGAGGCGCCCTTCGATTTTGAACGAGCGGGCACCGGCGTCGGCCAGTGGCAAAAGGTTGGCCGATTGATTGAGGTCGACGAGCGAGAGCCAGTGACGGACCGCCGGCCCGTTGTCTTTCAGTCTGGCGACAGGCTTTCCGTCGGGACCCGTGAGTTGGTATTTCAGCCGGCAGATTTGTGGACATTCGCCACGGTTGGCACTGCGGCCGGCGAGAATTGCACCGGCATGGCAGTCGCCGCTGTAACTGACGCACAATGCTCCATGCACAAAAACTTCAATGTCGCTTGCCGGGGCGGCTTGGGCAGCCTTGCGTATCTCGTCAAGCGAAAACTCACGCGGCAATACTATCTGCGAGAAGCCGGCAGCCGACAGCATCGCCACCTTTTCGGGCGAGCGGGCGTCGGTCTGGGTGCTGGCGTGAAGGTCGATTGGTGGCAGGTCGAGCTCAAGCAGAGCCATGTCCTGCACAATCAGCGCGTCCACGCCGGCGGCATACAGATTTTCAACCGTGCGTTTGACTTCATCGAGTTCATGCTCATATATGATGGTGTTGAGGGTAACGTAAACCCTTACTCCGAATTTATGGGCTTCTTCGACAACGCGGGCAATATCGGCAATGGAATTCCCGGCGGCAGCACGGGCGCCGAAAGCCGGTCCGCCGATGTAGACGGCGTCTGCGCCGTGGGCGATTGCAGCCAGGGCCGTCTCTGCGTCACGGGCCGGAGCAAGCAGTTCAAGCTGTGGAATTTTCTCAGCCATTGCGCAGTGATTTCAAAATGGACAGAGCTTCGGACCGTGAGGCGTTTACCCTGGTCGCGTAATGGGCGTCGCTGTTAACGGCGATTGGTACTCCAGCGTCAACAAGCCGCCCCCAGTATCTTTCTGCGGGGAAAAAACGCCCGTGCTGTTCGCGCGCCTTGGTGTTTATCTCGACTACGATTCCGCTGGCAATGATGTTTGAGATATATTGGTTAACGAGGTCAATATACCAACCTTCGTCCTCAATACCGGGGCGATAGCACGAGGCATTGTGGGCAATCTTGTCGAAATGTCCGAGGATGTCGAAACCTCCCGCGGCTAGCATTTCGTTGGAGGCACGGTAAAATTCCTCCACCACATAGCGGATGTCGTTGTCGAAGTATTTCGCCATTTTTTGCTTGAACGAGTCAAAATGGCCGTCAATGTCGATATATTCACCGCGGCGGTTGCGGATAAAGTGCACCGAGCCTATGGCATAGTCAAGTCCCATGTCGGCAAACAATTGCGAGGCCGGTCCCCACGATGGATTGAGGTAGTCGATTTCCATGCCGGTGTAGAACCGACATGCGGAGGCATACCGGCGGTCGGCTTCGGCCACGAGGGATTTGTAGGCATCCACATCCGACAGCTTCATGTTGCAGGGCGACGGGATTGCCAGGGGAGAGTGGGGGGAGAAACCGAAATGTGTAAAACCGCCGTCGACGGCCGCCGACGCCATGTCGGAAATGGTGTCGCGGCCGTCGCAGAACTGGGTATGTGAGTGAAAATTATAAGAGTCGGTAGATGATATAATCTCTTTAAGATTCATTATTTCTCGGGGGATTGAAGGGGATTGTCTTCGGCGAGCGAACTGCGCATGTGGGTGTCGGCCTCGACGTTTTTCAGTCGGTAATAGTCCATGATTCCGAGGTTGCCGTTCAGGAATGCCTGAGCCATGGCCTTGGGCAGTTCGGTTTCGGCCTCAATAACTTTCGCACGGGCTTCCTGGGCGAGGGCTTTCATTTCCTGTTCGCGGGCGATGGCCATGGCGCGGCGTTCCTCGGCCTTGGCCTGGGCGATATTCTTGTCGGCGTTCGCCTGGTCAATCTGCAGCACGGCGCCGATGTTCTTGCCTATGTCGATGTCGGCGATGTCAATTGACAGAATTTCAAAAGCTGTGCCCGAATCAAGACCCTTGCTGAGGACGAGCTTGGATATGGAGTCGGGGTTTTCAAGCACCTGTTTGTGGGATGCCGACGAACCGATCGACGACACTATGCCTTCGCCGACGCGGGCGAGCACGGTGTCTTCTCCGGCGCCGCCGACCAGCTGGCGGATGTTGGCGCGGACAGTCACGCGGGCTTTGGCGATGAGCTGGATGCCGTCCTTGGCCACGGCGGTTACGGGAGGTGTGTCGATGACCTTGGGGTTTACGCTCATCTGCACGGCCTGGAATACGTCGCGGCCGGCAAGGTCGATGGCGGTCGCCATCTTGAATCCGAGGGGGATGTTGGCTTTTGCTGCGGATACCAGGGCATGCACAACACGCTCGGGATTGCCGCCGGCAAGATAGTGGGCCTCCAGATCGTCGCGTGTCACATCAGACAGACCGGCCTTGTGGGCTTCGATGAGCGCGCGTACGATAACCGATGCAGGCACCTGACGGATGCGCATCAGCACAAGTTGCATTAACGATATTTTCACACCGCTCACCCTTGCTGAAATCCAGAGGAAGAACGGGCAATAGTAGAAGAACACGCAGAGCAGCACTATCACCGCCGCGGAAATCAGGATTATGGTAAGTTCCATGTCAATGTTGAATTAGGGAATTATAAGAGGAACGTAAGAGTCGTTTGTCAGTCATTGCCGAGTTCGGCTTCAATTGCGCGGTTAACATATTCATCGAGGCGGCGGCGGGCATCGTCGAGGCGGTGCTCGAGATTCAGGATGGTCACGTTCTGCGAACGGTCACCTTTGCGGTAAGCCTCGCGCAGGGTGTCCAGCTTTTCCTCAATGCCCGAAATTTCGGCGCGGGCGTCAATCGCCTGCATCATTGCCTCGCGGGCTGCCGGCGCCTCGAAGTCGGAGACCGAGGTATAGATACGCTTGTTTGAACCGACGGGGATTTTGAACGATCCGCCCGCCGAAATGGCGGCGTTGGTCACATTGCCGTTTACATTGAGCTGCTGGATGCGGGCCAGGATGTCGTTGTAATTTTTCCCCGGCTCGCGGGTGAGGGCTATGTTGCTCAGCGATGCAAGCGCGACCAAATTGGGATCGTCCTCGTCAACGTTTACGCGTGTTTCCGACGGAACGAACACATAGATGGTGAGTTTGCCGGGAATACGGTTGCGGTCGGTGGCCCACCATCCGGCGCCGGTGGTCTCGTCGATGGCGAGAAGATAGTCGTCGTAGGGCGAGTTGTAAGGCATGCCGATGTTCTGTGGCTGGAGATAGCCGTCGTCAGAACGGCGTGTAAGGAAAATGTCATAGCCGCCGATCGACCCTTCGCCATCGTTGGCGTAATAGAGTGTCAGTCCATCAGACAGCAGGAAAGGATATTCAGCATTGCCGCCTCCGGCCAGTTCGTCACCTTCGAGCGGAGCCGGATGATCCACGCTGCCGTCATCAAGGATTCCGGCGCCCATCAGTACGAAATTACCGGCCGAGTCGGGCAGGGCATAGAGAATCTCCGTGTTGTTCTGCGGAACGAATGCCATTTCGGCATCGGGAATACGGGCCATGTCGCCGGTAACGAGACGTCCGGCCTCGGGCGAGAGACGGTAATGTTCGAAAAACCCGTCGGCATCGACAACCAGCGAGTCAATGACAGCGATTTTCTCCACACGGCTCAACATGTTTTCCATCAGCACCAGGCGTGAGATTTCCTGTTCGACAGATTCAGGCACCGATTTCTTGTTCTTGCGCATCTGTGTGCGGTAGGTGTCGTAATAGTCGCGTGCGTCGTCGGGGCGATATTGCGCAGTTGCAATCTTTGCCAGCAGCAATGATGCGTCTGCCACACCGCGGGCTTCGGCCTTTTCAAGAGCTGAGACGGCCTCGTCCTGGCGGTCGAGAGCATTGAGGGTCGCGCCATACCAGTAGTTTATGTTTCCGTCGCGTGGCGATTTGGCGGCGAGGGGCTTGAGAATCTCAAGGGCTGCCTGATAGTTGCCTTCGTTGAACAGCTTCTTCGCTTCGTCAATTGGAGCGGCCGAGGCTGTTGCCATGACGGCAAACGTAAGTATGATGGAAAAAAGCTTTTGTTTCATTCCCAAAAGTATTAATGCCCCAAAGTTAGCGATTTATTTTGACATAACAAACGACCGAAGGCCCGAACCGGCATAAAATGTTGCCGATTCGGGCCTTTGGCTTAAGAGTGTATGCCGACAGGCGAGATTGGTTTATTTCTTGATTACTTTCTTTCCGGCCTGGATGTAGATGCCGGCGGGAAGATTCCGAAGGTTCTCTCCGACACAGATTCCCTGCAGGTTGTAGACTTTGCCGTTATTTTCATCGCCTGTGATTGCTGATGCAACTCCGGCGGTGTTTTTCGACAGCTTGACGGTGTAGTTTTGGTCGGCAGTGAGGGCATACTTACCGTCGGCATCGGGTTCGGCGTCAGTTCCGTTTACAATCACGTAGGTGTTTGCGGCCGGTTCTATCGTCAGGTATGTGCCCTGGAGGACGCTGATAGGTTCTGAAAGATTGCCGCATGGAGTGACGTAGTCGGCGGTGACGGCGGCAGAGCAGCCGTCGGCCACCTCGAACGTGATGGCATATGTCGCGGGTGCCGAAGCAAAAATTTTAAGGACGGCATCCTCAGTGAGGCTCAGGCCCGACCATGCGTTGTTTTCTGTGTTGAGGGCTACGCGAGTTCCGTTCAGATATACAAAGCTTGATGAGGCAGTTGCGGCAATCGGCTGAATCTTGAAAGGATTGTCGAAACTTGGGTCGAAGTTGATGAGGGTGTAGCCTTCCGCAAGGGTATAGTTGCGAGAGTTTGCATCGGCCATGCGGTAGTTGGATGGAACGCCATCGAGATATATGGCGGCTTTGGCCGTGCGCTCGATTTTGCGGAGGATGAAGTAGAGCGGAGCTTCTGAGGCATAGGCCGGGGACGCCAGAGGGGTAGAGAGGTCTGCACCCGTGGCGGCCTCAAGGTAGTAACCGTCGGCGGGAGTGTAGGTTACAAACGGATTTTTGGATGATATGGAAACTGTGAACGTCATGGCTTCGCCCTCTGAGACCTCAATTGTGCGGATGGCAGTTGCGCCGGAATCATCGGTAGATGTCACGTTCATTGTGAACGCATCGGCGGGGATGCCGTTTTCAAGCGCAATCCGCTGGCCGTCGCGCATGCTTCCGGCATAGAGGAGCAATCCCTCGGGATTTACAATTGTGATGTTGAATGTGATGTCTTCATATTCCGGTTCAGAGGCTTTTATGAGAACTGTCATGTCTTCGGTAGCCTCAAATGTGCATGTGCCGAAGTCTTGCGAGACGGTTTCGGGCTGTCCGTTGACAGTGAGCTGGTCGATATTATAGTCGTCGATGTTCAGGCTGAGGCGGATGCGGGTGCCTTTTTCTACCTCGCACTTGTTGTCTTCGAGAGTGATTCGCTCTGAACGTGTTTGATTCCATACCATAGCAAGAGCGTCCTGCCCTTTGTCTTCAAACTGGAATGCGACTGAAACCATTTCCTTGACCACGGTTTGCTCAGTCATCTGAATCTCAAGTGTTGCTCCATCGGTGAGCGTGCCGGAGTATTGTACGTAATACTTGTTGCTTTCCACCGGCACTCCGTTCAGTGTAACTGCATAGATAGGGGTGTTCCAGCTTTTGGGTGCGATGGTGAATGAACTTTCTTTTTCGGGCGAGAACTTTATGGTCTGTGAACCGTCTTTGAGTGGTATTGCCGTGTTTCCGAGGGTGAGGGTGAAGTCATCTGCGCCGTTCACGACATTTACGGTTGCAGTTGCTGTGCGTATGGCCTCCCATTTCTCCACGAAGAAAGAAAGGGTTAGGCCATCGCGCGACTCTCCGACAAAGACTGAGACAGGATTGTTGACATTGTAGGGCGTCACGGTCTTGCCATCAAAGTTGATGTAATGATCAATGAAATAGCCGTCTTTCGGAGTTACATAAACGCTGCCGCCTTCATCGGCCGTGATGGTCACTATGCCGTTTGACGGAACGGGATATTCGGTGGTCTTATCCCAGCTTACCGTCACAGCCTCCGGGTCGTTTACCTCGACATTGAACGACAAGGCCCACGAGGGAACAGATACGCCGAAAGTCATTGCAAGCACCATGAGAAAGGTGTAGAAATGTTTCATAGAATTTAAATTTGATTGATAATTAGTTTACTAACACATCGGCAAAGTTATAAAAATATTGGTAAATAGAAAAACAATCGCCGGAAAATAAGCAAATTCCAGCGATTGTTTTCCAAATCCAACGTATACTTTTATGCAGCTTTCATAAGTTTTCTCCATTTAAGGTATCCGAAAACTGCCACGACCGTATAGATGGCGTACAGCGGCCCGTAAAAGTACATGCCTTTGTAGAAATACAGACCCACGCACACCATATCCACTAAAATCCATGCAATCCATTGCTCGATGTATTTACGTGCGAGCATCCACGTGGCGACAATGCTCATCGCGGTTGTGAACGAATCGTAGGGAATGACGGTGCTGTTGGTGTACGTCAATCCATAGGCAATCGCAATCCACAGCGCGGCAAGGGCGAGCAGGCATCCGAGCAGCTGCGGCATCTTTATGTGGGAGATTGGCAGCGCGGCCTTGTCGGGCCTTGTGGAATGGCGCGTCCATACGACATAGCCGTAGATGGCCATAATGAAGTAGTATATGTTTATGGCGAAATCTGCATACAGCCCGTTGCGGAAATATATCCACATAGAGATGGACGGCATCACGATTGATGCAATCCACAGGCGGGGATTGGCATGGTACTCCCACCACAGATAGAGCAGCCCTATCAGGAGGCCGGCTATTTCGAGAAGGGTGTCTGCCATCAGAATGAAAGTGTTATCGTGCCCATGACGTTTGTGGGAGCCTGGGCTGCGAACCCGGCATAGCGGTAAATCTGCGGCTCGCCGTTGTCGTCAATGTAATATCCCGCACCGGCGTAGCCGTTGTTGCAGTATTTTTCGTTGAAGATATTGTAAACGGTGAAACCGATGCGAAGCGCTTTCACCGAGGGAATGTGGCGGAACGTATAGGCCAGGTGGAGGTCGCTCACGAAATAGGCGTCAAGCTTTGCCTCGGGCGAGCGGGCGTTGTTCATGTACTGGTCTGACACATACCGGCTGGCGAGAGTGGCTTCGAAGTCGGCAACGTGGAAATTGAACGCGTTGTGGAGGGTGAAGTCGGGCGAGAAGGCAATGGGGGTGGAGCCGCAGTCGATGGCTATTGGATTGGTCCATTCGTCCTCATAGATGTATTCAGTGAAGTTTTTGATGCGGTTGCGCGAGAGTGTGGCGTTCAACTGCCAGTCGAACCATGAAAGCGGCCTGAGCGTTCCCTGGAACTCGATGCCCATGCGGTAAGAATCGGGGACGTTGACGCTGAGGGCGTTGCCGGTGTCGGAGAGTTGGCCGGTCACCACCAGCTGGTCCTTGTAGTCCATGTAATAGAGGTTGGCTCCGACGGTGAACAGCTTGTGGGTGAAGGTGTAGCCGAGTTCGTAGTCGAAAAGACGCTCGGCGGTGGGGTAATGGTCGGGGTCGCTGTCAGTGAAGTTGTCTCGCACAGGCTCCTTGTGGGCCACGCTCCACGAGGCGAAGGCTCGGTGGGCGCCGCTGTTGTAGGCAAGACCTGCCTTGGGGTTGAAGAAGTTGTAGTTGCGGAGCAGGTCAAGGTCGGCCATTGCGCCGGTGTTCCAATCATAGTTGTCGCTGGCGCCACGGATTGAGTAGCGGATGTGGCGGAACTGGAGGTCACCGTAGGCCGACAGCCCGCGCCAGATGTCGACATCGGCCCTGGCATATACGTTGGTGTCGAATTTGCGGCCGGTGTTATGGTAATATTGCTGCAGCGGGTCGATTGGACCGACATAGTTCCGTACCCAGCCTATCTGGCCGAAGTGATTGCCGCGATGCCAGTTGGCCGCACCGCCGAGAGTGGCGTTGACACGGCCGTGGGCATAACTGAGCGTGAACATGCCACCGCCGAAATCGTTGTCGTTGTTCTTGAGTCGCACGAGGTCGCTTTTTGTAACGGTTTCGCCGTCGGCATTGACAAACGGCGAGAGTCCATACTCGGCGAGGGTACGGTTTGTCTTGTATTGGTTGTAGTAGCCGTCGCCTTTTGTGTAGTGGAGAGCCACATTAAGACGCCAGTCGCGCGAGAGCGTCTGCCCCACCAGCAATTGCAGGTGATGCTGCACGAAGTTGTCGTACTGGTCGGGATAGTAGGCGATTGAGCCGTCATCGGCGGTGTACTGGCCACAGGGATTATAGCGGCGTCCGTATTTTTCCATGTCCTCTTTCGATGCATAGTCCCAGGCCATGTAGGTGCGTTCTTTTCCGCCGAAGGCCAGCAGGCGTACGGTGGTCGCGTCGCCTGTATAGGCCAACTGGCCCATGTAGCTCCATAGCTGTGACCATGCGCGGTCAATGTAGCCGTCCGATCCGATGTGGCTGAATCGTGCGTCGACGCTCCAATTGTCGCGGAACAGGCCGGAACCGACCTTTACCGTTTCCTTGTTTGCATTGTATGAGCCGTAGGATGCCGATACCTCAGCCGACGGGTCGTAGCTCGGCGCGTCGGTTATCATGTTGATTGACGCGCCGAAAGCGCCCGCGCCGTTGGTCGATGTGCCTGCGCCTCGTTGCACCTGGATGTCGCGCAGCGATGATGCGATGTCGGGCATGTTTACCCAGTAGACATTGTGACTCTCAGAGTCGTTAATTGGGATACCGTTTGCGGTGATGTTGATGCGCGAGCCGTCAGAGCCGCGCACTCTCAGGCTTGAATATCCAATACCGCCGCCGGCATCGCCCGTCGTAACAACCGAGGGGAGGAATTCGAGAATTGACGGGATGTCGCGGCCGTCGTTGAGGCGTTCGATTTCTTTGGCGGTCACGTTGTTGAACGCCACGGGAGTTTTGGCAGTGGCGCGGTTAGACACCACCTCGACGTTCCTGAGGTTAATTACTGTTGAGTCGTCCACCGCCGAGGGGGTTGCGGACTCGGCCGCTAATGCGGCTGCGGGCATAGCGGCGAGGCCGATGCCCATGAAAATTACTTTTTCCATAAAATTTCACTACGCCGGTACTAACCGGATCAGGTTCCAAGGGTTTGTTCTCAGCTCCCGCCTCTGCGGGCGCACCCCTATTTTGATAGATTATACTTCGTGCAAATCGTGGCCCATGCGGGTCTTCTTTGTCGACATGTAGCGGAGGTTGTAGCAGTTGGGCGTGATTTCGATGGGTACGTTCTCAACGATTTCAAGGCCGAACCCTTCCAGCCCCTTGCGCTTGACGGGGTTGTTGGTCATGAGACGCATTTTCTTGATGCCGAGCATGTTGAGTATCTGCGCTCCGACGCCATAGTCGCGTTCGTCGGCTGCGTGGCCGAGGTGGATGTTGGCTTCGACAGTGTCGAGACCTTCTTCCTGAAGCTTGTATGCGCGGATTTTATCCATAAGGCCTATTCCGCGACCTTCCTGGTTCAGGTAAATCACCGCTCCACGGCCTTCTTTCTCAATCATTTCGAGCGACTTGTGCAGCTGGGCGCCGCAGTCGCAGCGTTTTGACCCGAAAATGTCGCCGGTGGCGCAGGATGAGTGTACGCGAACCAGGACGGGATCGCATCCGCTGACGTCGCCTTTGATGATTGCGATATGCTCCAGGCCGTTGTCTTTCTGACGGAAGGGAATGAGGCGGAAGTGACCGTAATCAGTCGGCATGTCCACTTCCACACCCGGCTCGACGAGTTTCTCGTGCTCAAGGCGGTAGGCGATGAGATCGCGGATTGAGATAAGTTTCATGCCCCATTCGTCGGCGCGTTGGCGCAGTTCGGGCAGTCGTGCCATCGAGCCGTCGTCGCTCATTATTTCCATAAGGGCGGCTGCCGGTTCGAGACCCGAGAGGCGTGCCAAATCAACGGCGGCCTCAGTGTGGCCTGAGCGGCGCAATACGCCTTGATCCTGGGCGTAAAGGGGATTGATGTGACCCGGGCGCCCGAAGGTCTCGGGCTTGGAATTTGGATCGGCGAGGGCGCGGATTGTCGCGCAGCGGTCGTGTATGCTGACGCCGGTCGAGCAACCTTCGAGTTTGTCGACTGTGACGGTGAACGGGGTGCCGAGCACCGACGTGTTGTCGTCCACCTGCTTGTCGAGGCCGAGTTCGTGGCAACGGCTCATCGTGAGGGGAGCGCAGAGCACGCCGCGGGCGTTCTTCAACATGAAGTTGACCTGCTCGGGGGTGATTTTCTCGGCGGCGACGATGAGGTCGCCCTCATTTTCGCGGTCCTCGTCATCGACCACGATTACCATCTTGCCTTCGCGGAAATCGTGAAGGGCTTCTTCTATGGTGTCAAGCTTAATCATTTTCAAATCTTTTTAGTAACGCCTCTGTGTTTGCGGTCATATCGGGAATGTCGCGTCGCCGAGGCTCGAACGGATAATTATTCAACAAATTAATCACCATTTTGTCGGTGGAGTTGCTAAGATAGTCTACCAAAGCGTTCAGCGGTTCCCTAAGGGCACGGGGGCGCTTGGTGGAGAGGTCGTCGCGGAAGGCGAACAGCATGTCGCGGGCCCGTTCCGGTGCCACTTCGGTCATTATAACCTCTTTCATCTCAAGCGCCCGCTTGGGACGACGGCCTATGAGTCTTGAGAAGAACAGGCGGTAGGCGTCGGCATTGAACACGGCCGAGTCGTCGACGGCTTTCATTGTGAAAAACACACCGAGCGGAAGCAATGCAACGGTACTGAGCCACATTCCTTCCCACACTTCCATTTTTCCGTCGCGGGCCATTTTGTAGCCAGTGTTGTCGAAGATATAATAGATGATGAACAGGAAGACGGATATTACCAACGGTGTGCCGAGGCCTCCTTTCTTGATGATGGCTCCGAGCGGGGCGCCGATGAAGAAGAACACCAGCACGGCGAACGAGAGTGTGAACTTGCGCTGCATCTCGATGTCGTGGCGTCGCATCAGTTTGGCCTGTTCGGTCAGCATCAGCGAGCGGTATTCAAATTCCTGTCGGGAGCGCTTGGCGTCAGATATGGCTTGCGAGACATAAGTTTTTGCAAATGCAATGGATGGAGCGTTGAAAACGGAATCTACATCCACCGGCTCCATGCGGTGGACAGCCTCTTTCACCATTGCCGACGGGCTGCGCCTGGGGAAGGTGCGATGGCCTGCCGTATCGGTTTTTATCACACGCGATGCCGAGCCGACATAAGGTTTGGAGACGAGCTCGCCGGCATATACGTTACCGATTGAGTCGACTCGCTTGCTGAGGGAGTCCATGCTGTGGCGCAGCTGGCTTACGTTCTGCCCGACGTATTGCGAGCGGATGCCGCTTTCGTCCATGCGGTTGAAGTTGGCGTCGAAAGTGAAATAGACCTGCTTGTCTGAAAATTCCTCGCGGCGGAAAGGCATGTATCCGCTTGTGCCGACACCCATGGCGCTGTTGTTGCTGAGATTCTCGAACATCTCGCCGCTGTGCAGGTGCAGGAACAGGCGGGTTTTGTCCTCCGTGAAACTGAACTTGCCTGAATCGGCCAGAATGACGCGTGAGTTCTCGGTGCCCTGTGACATGTCGTAGATAATCATGCCGTAGAGCATGCCTGTGTCGGGATTCTTATGGTCGATATAGAGGTTCATACCGGGAATCTCGTCATAAAACGATTTTTCGGGAATTTCAACCTCGGGGGTTTTCTGGCGGACGGAAAACGTTAGTGTCCACATCTTTGACTGGGCGACCGGCAGCACGTAGTTCTGGAAGAAAAAGGCCCCGACCGCAATGACCGCCATGAGGATTATCAGGGGGCGCATGATGCGGAACAGCGAGATTCCGGCAGCTTTCATGGCCGTGAGCTCAAGCTTCTCGCCGAGATTGCCGAAAACCATCAGCGATGCCAGCAACACGGCAAGCGGCAGCGCCGTGGGAACCATAGTTAAGGCGGCATAGAAGAACAGCTCACCAAGTACGTCAAAGCCGAGGCCTTTGCCCACCAGGTCGTCGATCATGCGGAACAGAAACTGCATCAGCACAATGAACAACACGATGAAGAAAGTCATAAGCAACAGCGGCAGGAAGCGCTGCAGCATGAACGTGTCGAGTCGCTTTATTCCAAACATCGCGCAAAGATACGAAAAATTAATCCCTCCGCAAAATTTCAGGAAGTCGGCGTCCCGACAGTGTAGCGGATTCCATTTTTATCGAAAGTACCAAGTGTTTTCTTGTCTGGATCAATCAAGATGGTGTTACCGGCGATTTTGGCAAGTGGAAGATCGTCGCGGTGGTCGGTAAGAAAATAGGCGATTTTCCCTCCGTGGTCTGACAGCCATCTGTTGACAGCATCACGCTTGGCTGTGCCTTTGCAGTCCGGGCCGTGTTTAGGTGAGGCAACCAGATTCCCGTCCCAAAACCAACGCACATAAAACTCAGGAGCAGCTGTTGCCAGCAAAATTGTATCTCCGGCTGCTCGCCGTTGGTCAAGGAATGATACCACATGGGGATTCAGGGAATCGTTTACGGTTTCCGCCATTTTCAACCGAATTTTTTCAGTGCGTGGCAACAATGTGAAAGCCCGGTATTTCATTGCTTCGTGGCTTATGATCCTGGCTTTGCGGGCAGATACAAGTGCGACGACTGCCAAGGCTTTGTCTATGCGGCCATTGCGGATAAGTTCGGCTACTCCGGTGCGCAAATACATTTCAAGGGTATTGCCGCGAACAAGTGTGCCATCGAGGTCAACTACCGTGACCGACGGTTTAATCATGCGTCCATCGACCATGGGAAACGGATAAGCGTGCGGTTATTATATAATGTGTAGTCGGGAGTAATCATAGGAGAAAGCGTTGTTTGGGTAATCACTGCCGAACGTACCTCTGCGCCCGGCATATCGGTGCGGACGGCTTCGACGACAGCGAGGAGGGTAGCACCGCTGTCAACTGCATCATCGACGATGAGGATATTCTGTGCATCCTGCATTGGCGGAAGTATGAAGGATGCAGGCTGTTTTGTGTGCTTTTTGTTTTCAAGCCACCAAGATTCGGCTATCCGAAGAAGGTCGAGGACAGGTCGAGGGAGCAGGCGTATTATTTTTTTTACCGTGGCACGTTTGGCCTTGGTGGATGGCCGTTGCAGTGTTACGGACTCGTGTCGCACATCGGCGAACATCTTTTCTCCAACATACAGGCCCCCCGTACGTATTGACAATATCAGGTCGGGTATAAACCCGCTCTCCGTCACTATCGCTTCAAGCCGAGTGCATTCATGGCGGAAGGACACGGAATCGAGTGTAATTACTTTGCGCCCCATTTTGATGCTATTTTGAGGACAGGGCGGCCGAGGTAGGAGAGTAGGGCGCCGGCTTTGTTCTTGAAGCGGACCTTGGGGTCATTGAGGGCTCCACGGCGGTATTCCTTTATGATTTTCCAGCAACGGTCGGCAATCGCACGGTCGCCATTGGCTGTGGCAAGCAGGTATATGTTGTAATATGCGCTGAACTTGCGGTCGCGGGCAGCGGGCAGCAGGTCGGGATAGTTTTCGGCCATGAAGGCTTCGATTCTGTCGGTGATGTCAAGCACATCGGCACGCTGGGGCTTCCAGATGTGCATTATGCTGTCGCGTTGCTGTCGGTAATATATCAGTGGATCGTCCTTTATGGCAACCTTTCGGCACAGCAGGCAGTAGCGGTAAAAGAAGTCGAGGTCCTCGTAAAGTATGCCTTCGGTAAACCGTACCTCGTCCAGAAACTGGCGGCGCAGGAGCTTCCCCCAGGCAGAATGTAAGGTGCCGGTCTGATATAGGGTCTCCTCAATGGCCTCGATTGCGCCGGTGGTTCGTTGTCCTGTAAAGTCGATTGCAGGCCATGTTTCCAAATCTTCCATCGTGCAGCCCCCTATGGCAAGGTCAACTTCCGGCTCGGAGGTCATGCAGGCAAGGCATGCTGCGGCGTCGCGGCACAGCTTATCGTCGGCATCGAGAAACATCACCCAGTCAGTCTGCGCGGCATCAATTCCTGTGTTGCGGGCCACGGACAGGCCTCCGTTCTGGCGGTGTATCACCTCGACCTGGCGATAGCGTTCGGCATACTCGTCGCAGATTTTCCCCGACGAGTCGGTCGAGCCATCGTCTACAAGAATGATTTGCGCAGCGGCCCACGATTGGTTCAGCGCGCTTTCAACGGCTTCGCGCAGGTACTTCTCGCCATTGTAGACAGGTATTATTATGGAATATGTGCCAATCATCTGACTTTTATAGTTTTCGATGGTTCGGATTCCTGATTCACCCGGCTAAGGGCTGTCACGACATATATGCCGGGGTCTTCGGCTGTAAATTCATTGCGCCATGTCACGCCCTCAATAGCTTCGGAATTTTCCAGGTCTATTTCGTCACCCGGTTCGAAGCGGTAGACCACGAATTTCACGGCGTCGTCGGGCGATTTTTTTATCTGAGGCGCGTCCCATGTCAGTTTTCCGTCTTTATGGGACAGCCCCTTTACAGAAGCCGGGCGTTTTTGGCTGATCCAGGAATAGGCCGGTGGGACTGCGACAGTGGCCTGAAGGTCGATGGTTAGTGAATCGGCCACGCCGCCGGTGTTGTCGGTGATGGAGTAGCCCGGCCACCAGCAATTGCCCTGGATGTTTTCAGCTTCACGTGTAAGGTTGATTTTATGGCGAAGCTGGGAGTTCTCACTAGAATCGCCTATGTCGGGCTTCTTCATTGTGACCGCCACGTCCTGCCCTACAAATAGGTGCCGTCCGCAAGCATTGTTGTTCCACCATTCGACAAGGGTGAGGTATGATGCGAGTTTGTGCTCGAGGTCCCAGTAAAGCTGGGGCATGAGGTAGTCAATCCATCCCTTTTCCGCCCAAAGAAGCACATCGGCATAGAGGGCGTCGTAGTTTTGCAGGCCGTTGGTGTCGGAGCCACGAGGGTCGCTCTTTTTGTTGCGCCAGATTCCAAAGGGGCTTATTCCGAAAACGACCCACGGTTTAGTAGTGGAAATCTTTTCGTGCAGACCTTTGATGAGCATGTCAACGTTTTTGCGGCGCCAGTCGTCGCGCTTCATGCCCTTGCCATATTTTGCGAACGATTTGGAATCAGGGAATTCAACACCTTTTACAGGATATGGATAGAAATAGTCGTCGAAGTGTATGCCATCGACGTCATACCGCTCAACAATATCCATTACCACGGCCGTGATGAAGCTGCGGCTTTCGGGAATACCCGGATCGAAATATAACTTGCCGTCATATCTTACGAACCATTCGGGATGTTGATGATAAATATGACCTTTGGGAAGAGTCTGCTTTTTTGAAGAAGTCACCCGATAGGGATTCAGCCATGCGTGCAGTTCCATTCCCCGGGCATGCGCTTCCCCGATTATGAATTCGAGGGGATCCCATGCGGGCGATGGTGCGGCGCCACCATTGGTGAGAAAGCGGCTCCAAGGCTCGAGTTTGCTGGCATAGAACGAGTCGGCCTGAGGGCGCACCTGAAAGACCACGGCGTTCACTCCGGCGGCCTGAAGCTTGTCAAGTTGCTCGCGCAGGTATGCCTGGTTTTGGGCGGTGGTGCGTTTGAGGTAATGGTCCTGGAATACCGTATGGAGCCATGCCCCGCGAAATTCACGCTTGGGGTTCAGCGCCAGTACGGCCGACGGCCACAGCATGGCCAACAATGCAATCAGCAAAAACTTTTTCATACGGCAAATATAATAATTTTTGTCCGAAAATCCGCGGCAAATTGTTATTTTTGCATAGTTAAATTTTAAAGGTGCAGAAACATTCATGATACATCCCGTTATAGCAAGTTCGCTCACATTGGGCGCCGCATCGCTGTTTGGCTCGGCTTTGGGCTTTATAGTCAAAAAGATACCACACAAGTGGAACGATATTTTCCTGGGATATTGTGCCGGCATGATGCTTGCAGCTGCCATCGTGTGTCTTGCCATGCCCGCGGTCGAGTCGGCAGGGCATGCAGGATTGTGGCAAGTGGCGCTTGGCATGGCTGCCGGCGCCGTGCTCATAAGCTTGCTTGACATGGTTACTCCCCATCTTCACAATCTTACGGGACTTGATGCCGAGGAACACCATCATAACGCCTCGCTCAACCGCGTGCTGTTATTTGTCATAGCCATTGCCATCCATAAGCTACCCGAGGGCATGGCCACTGGCGTGGCATTTGACGGCTCGTCGCTTGCCAATGCCGAAACGCTGTCGCTGTCGATAGCGTTGCAGAATATCCCCGAGGGCATGGTGGTAATCACCCCTTTGCTTGTGGCCGGCGTGAAAATGTGGCGGGCGCTGGTCGTGGCCGCGGTTGTCGCCGGTCTTGAGATGGCCGGGGTTTTCATGGGCTATTGGGTGGCATCGCTCACCGAGACTTTGCTGCCGATGCTCATGTCGATGGCCGCCGGTGCGATGCTTTACGTGATTTCAGATGAAATGATTCCTGAAACCCACGCACATGGATACCAAAAGCCGGCCACCTTTGCGCTGGTTGCCGGCTTTATAACTTTGCTGTTTATCGAATAAAATTCACGATGCTCAATTCACACCCGATTGACGGGGCCTTTGTGAATTGCGCATCGTGAATTATGAGTTGTGAATTTTATTGGAGAGTGCCTGCCTCGGCCTGACGGATCATTTCCTGGTCGGCAGAGATGTAGATTTCTACGCGGCGGTTCTGTGCGCGGCCGGCGGCAGTCTCGTTGGAGGCTACATAGTCGGCCATGGGCACGCCCTGTGCGCTGAGGCGGGTTACGGGTACACCCTGGTTGGCGAGATAGCTTTCAACGGCAGCAGCACGTGCGCTCGACACGCGTTCGTTGACGGCCATTGTGCCGGTGTTGTCGGTGAAGCCGTAAATCTGCACGTTGGTGTTGGGGTTGTTGATTACAGACTGGGCGAACTTGGCAAGGTCGGTCTTGGCCTGTGCGCTGAGAGTCGAGCTGTTGGTTGCGAAGAGGATACCGCCGTCAAAAGTAACCTTGATGGCGCGGAGACCGTTGGCATCGGTGGTTTCTTCAACCTTTGCCTGATTGGCGAGTTCTTCCTGAAGCTGTTTTTGCTGTTTGTCCATACGGTTACCGATGAGGGCACCTGCGCCTGCACCGACTGCTGCACCGATGGCTGCACCGATACCGGCACCTTTACCGCCGCCGATGAGGGCGCCTACGCCTGCTCCGGCTGCAGCGCCGCCGCCGCCGCCGATGAGGGCGCCTTTGCCGGTGTTGGTCATTGACGAACAGCCTGTCTGGCCTACGAGCACCGCGCCGCAGATGAGTGCGATGCAGGAGATTTTCAAAATTCTCATGTCTTTAAGTTTTTTGGTTGAATGACTGCAATTAATTCTTTACAAAATTACAAATTTATTGTGGATTATGTTTCGGATATTCAAAAGAAATTCCGTAAATTTGTGGCACTAACCTAACATCTATACTGAAATGGCAGGGAGTGAATTCAAACTGCAATCAAATAAATCGCTGATATTCGGCCATTTGGGCGCATTGTTGTGCGTATCCATGTGGGGCGTGTCTTTTGTGTCCACAAAGGTGCTCCTCAATGCCGAGATGCAGCCGGTCGAGATATATATCTACCGTTTTGCGCTCGCCTATCTTATAATTCTTGCTCTGAAGCATAAGCGTTGGTTTGCCAACAACTGGCGCGACGAGGGGCTACTGTGCCTTTGCGGCATATTGGCGGGCTCGATTTATTTCCTTGCGGAGAATTTCGCGCTGCGCTACACCCTGGTTTCAAATGTATCGCTGCTCACATCGCTATCCCCGTTGATAACGACGCTTCTTGTCGGTGCGCTTTATAAGTCTGATCGCCCTGGCAGCGGCATGATTGCCGGCTCGATGGTGGCTTTCTTTGGAGTTGCATGTGTGATTTTCAACAGTTCGTTCAATCTTGAAATCAACCCTCTCGGCGACCTGTTGGCGCTTGCGGCCGCTTTCAGCTGGTCACTTTACAGTTTGATATTGAAGCGCCTGAACGCTAACTATGACGTATGGTTCATTACCCGTAAAACGTTCTTTTACGGTGTATTGACGGCGTTGCCATTCATAACCGTCGAGCCCCCGAAATACAATCCCTTAGAGATTTGTCAAAATTGGTCGTTGCTCGGCAATATCCTTTTCCTTGGACTTGGCGCTTCTCTTGTCGCTTATGTGCTATGGTCCGAAACCGTCAAGAAAGTGGGTGCCATCAAGGCCAATAATTATATGTACCTGCAACCGGTTGTCACACTCATCGTATCGGTTCTTGCCCTTGGCGAGGCCATATCGTTTGTCGGCATAATGGGTTGCGCCCTCATTCTTCTGGGCCTTTGGCTCGGCGACTATCTCACCCGCCGCCAGAAGATGAAAGGGTGGATGAAAGGGTGAAGATATAGGTTTTAACGTTATACAAAAACCGCCCGGAAGTTTGGGAATTACCATCTTCCGGGCGGTTTTGTATTTAAGATACCTGCTTATTGGGCCAGAGCTTTTCCTTTCAGTATTACGGTCGAGATCTTTGGCTCTGTGTAGGCGTAGGGAATGTAGGCGAGGGTGGGAACCCAGGGGGCATAGATAATCAGCGAGGCGTACTTGCCGGGGGTGATTGAGCCGAAGTCGGATGATAGCCCCATTGCGGCGGCGCCGTTTATGGTAACGGCGTTCAGGGCCTGTTCGGGACGCAGTTTCATCTTGATGCAGCCCAGCGACATAACCATTCCCATTGAGCCGGAAGGTGACGAGCCGGGATTATAGTCGGATGCGAGGGCTACGGCACAACCGCCGGCGATGGCCCGCTTTGCGGGTCCGTAGGGCAGTCCCGAGAAGAACGAGGCGCCGGGGAGCATGGTGGCGATGGTGTCCGAGTTTGCAAGCAGGGCGATTTCTTCGTCGCCGATGCGTTCGAGATGGTCAACCGACATCGCGCCGTGCTTTACACCAACCTGCACGCCGCCCGAGCAGTCGAGTTCATTGGCGTGTATCTTGGGGCATAATCCCAGGGGCTTTGCGGCAGCAAGAATGCTGTCGGTTTCCTCGACCGTGAAGAATCCCTTGTCGCAGAACACGTCGACGAAATCGGCCTCACCGGCCATAGCCGGGAGCATGTCGGCGATTACATGGTCGACATATTCACCCTGACGTCCGGCATAGGCGCGACCGACGGCATGAGCGCCGAGGAAGGTGGAACGTATCTCCACCTGAGGCATCTCGCGTTGCAACCGCTTGATGACGCGGAGCATTTTCAGTTCGCCCTCAAGGGTCAGACCATAACCGGTCTTTATTTCTACGGCGCCGGTACCCATTGCGGCCATCTGACGCAGGCGTCGCAGGGCCGAGTGGAAAAGCTCGTCTTCCGATGTGGCGTTGAGCAGGTCGGAGGAGTTCAGGATGCCGCCGCCGCGCTCGGCAATTTCCTCGTAGCTCAGTCCGTCGATTTTGTCGATGAACTCGCCCGAGCGGTCGCCGGCCCATACGATATGGGTGTGCGAGTCGCAGAAAGCCGGGGTGACAATGCCGCCCATGGCGTCCATGACCTCGCCGTTGGCGTCCGGGCATGACTCCATTGGCCCGAAACCGGCAATGCGTTCGCCGTCAGTGAGCAACCATGCGTTTTCAATCGACTGCAGGCGGTTCATTTCTTCGCCGCGCAGCCGCTCGACTTCCTGTGGCAGGATGCCTGTGAGGCACCCTATGTTTTTTATGAGCATACGTCAGGGATTGTTGCGGATAAACTCTACGGAAGCCTCGATGTGGGGATACATCACCTGGTCGTTCTCGATGAACGGTACAACCTTGCGGTATTCCTTGACCCATTCTTCAAGCACGGGCGAAGTCTTGGCCGGACGACGGAATTCGAGGGCTTGGGCTGCGTTGAACAGCTCGATGGCCAGCACGCGTTCGGTGTTGCGTACCACGCGGCACAGTTTGGTGGCGGAGTTGGAACCCATCGACACGTGGTCTTCCTGACCCTGCGAGGATGGGATGGAGTCGCAGCTGTTCGGCCAGCAATAGCCTTTGGATTGGTTGACAATTGATGCGGCGGCATACTGGGGAATCATAAAGCCGCTGTTGAGGCCCGGTTTGGCCACGAGGAACGAAGGCAGGTTGCGGGCTCCCGAGATGAGGCGGAACACGCGGCGTTCCGATATGTTGGAAAGTTCCGAAACGGCCACCGCGAGGAAATCCATCGGCAGGGCTATCGGTTCGCCGTGGAAATTACCGGCCGACACGATCATGTCAAGCTCGGGGAATACGGTGGGATTGTCGGTGGGGGCATTGATCTCTTCCTCCATCACTTTCTTGACATAGGCGAGGGTATCTTTGGCGGCGCCGTGCACCTGGGGCATGCAGCGGAACGAGTAGGGGTCCTGTACATGTTGTTTGGGGCGCTTGATTATTTCGCTGCCTTCAAGCCAGCGGGTCACGGCTTTGGCGGTCTCAATCTGCCCGCGGTGGTGGCGTACCTCGTTGACCGGGGCGCAGAAGGGTTCAATGCGTCCGTCGAAGGCATCGAGCGAGAGGGCGCCGATTTTGTCGGCGAGTTTGCTGAGGCGTTCAGCCTGGATTATGGCCCATGTGCCGTGGGCGCTCATGAACTGGGTGCCGTTGAGCAGGGCGAGCCCCTCTTTGGACTGCAGTTCGATGGGTTCCCAACCGAATTCTTTCAGAACTTCGGCCGACGGGCGCAGCTGTCCTTTGTATTCCACCTCGCCGAGGCCGAGCAGCGGCAGCGAGAGGTTGGCCAGCGGGGCGAGGTCGCCCGAGGCGCCGAGCGAGCCCTGTTCGCAGACTTTGGGCAGGATGCCGTTGTTGTAGAAGTCGATGAGGCGCTGTACGGTAACGAGCTGGACACCCGAGTTGCCGTAGCTCAGCGACTGAATTTTGAGCAGCAGCATCAGCTTGACGATGACAGCCGGAACGCGCTCGCCCACGCTGCACGCATGCGACATAACGAGGTTTTTCTGGAGCGTAGATAACTGTTCGCGGTCGATTGAGATGTTGCAGAGCGAGCCGAAACCGGTGGTGATGCCGTAGATTGGCTCGGTGGCTGTCTCCATTTTTTTGTCAAGATACTCGCGGCAGCGGGTGATGCGTTCCACGGCTTCCTCGCTGAGGGCGAGTTGGCAGTCGCTGTTGATTATTTCATTGACTCGCTCGATGGTGAGCCATTGCGAAGAAATATGATGTGTCATTTTTATAATATCACTGTATTTCAAAATTCAACATTGTCGAGCGTTCGGTCGTCGACGAGGTTGGGCATCGTGACTTTCAGGCCGGGAGTGCGGTCCATCTCGCGGCGGATTGCGTCCATGGCGCCTTTGTTGCGTGCCCACGAGCGGCGGGCGATGCCGTTGTTGACGTCCCATAGGAGCATTTCGCGGATGCGGCGGTCACATTCTTCCGATCCGTCAATAACCATTCCGAAGCCACCGTTGATGACCTCGCCCCAGCCGACTCCACCGCCGTTGTGGATTGATACCCAAGTGGCGCCACGGAACGAGTCGCCGATTACGTTATGCACGGCCATGTCGGCTGTGAACTGCGAACCGTCGGTGATGTTGGATGTCTCGCGGTAGGGCGAGTCGGTGCCGCTTACGTCGTGGTGGTCGCGGCCGAGCACGATTGGAGCCGATATGCGTCCTTCGCGTATGGCCTTGTTGAAGGCGAGGGCTATTTTGGCACGGCCTTCAGAGTCGGCATACAGGATGCGGGCCTGCGAGCCTACGACCAGATGGTTCTTGGCGGCTTCACGAATCCAGTGCAGGTTGTCGGCCAGCTGTCCCTTGATGTCGTCGGGCGCGGTCTTGAGCATTTCGTCGAGCACGTCGGCGGCGATGCGGTCGCTTTCGGCAAGGTCTTCTTCCTTGCATGAAGTGCACACCCAGCGGAAGGGACCGAAGCCGTAGTCGAAGAACTGCGGGCCCATGATGGCCTGCACATAGCTGGGATAACGGAACTGGCCGTCAGGGCCCATTATGTCGGCGCCGGCGCGGGATGATTCCAGCAGGAAGGCGTTGCCGTAGTCAAAGAAATACATGCCGTTGGCAGTCAACTTGTTGATGGCGTCTACCTGACGGCGTAGCGACGCACGCACGGCATCCTTGAAGCGTTCGGGTTCGTCGGCCATCATCTTCAGGGATTCCTCATAGGAATATCCGGCGGGGTAATATCCTCCTGCCCAGGGATTGTGGAGCGATGTCTGGTCAGAGCCCAGGTCAACTTTCACGCCGCGTTCGGCGAGGCGTTCCCAGAGGTCGACAACATTGCCCTGATAGGCAAGCGAGACCGCCTCTTTGGCTTCCATTGCGCGGAGGGCGCGGTCGATGAGTTCGTCGAGATCAGTGTGAACCTCGTCAACCCATCCCTGCGCGTGGCGTTTTTCGACTGCCGCAGGGTTGATTTCAGCGGTGATGCTGACAACGCCCGAGATTTTTGCTGCCTTAGGCTGAGCGCCCGACATGCCGCCGAGACCGGCCGAAACAAATAGCATGCCGGCGATGTCGCCGCCGGGACGCATGGCGCGGGCGGCGTTGAGCACCGTGATGGTGGTGCCGTGGACGATGCCCTGCGGACCGATATACATGTATGAGCCGGCAGTCATCTGACCATATTGTGAGACGCCCAGGGCATTGAAACGCTCCCAGTCGTCGGGCTTGGAATAGTTGGGAATGACCATGCCGTTGGTCACAACCACGCGGGGCGCGCCGGGGTGGGACGGGAAGAGGCCGAGCGGATGACCCGAATACATGACGAGGGTCTGTTCGTCGGTCATTTCGCTCAGATATTGCATGGCGAGGCGATATTGCGCCCAGTTTTGGAACACGGCGCCATTTCCGCCGTAAGTGATCAGTTCATGGGGATGCTGGGCCACAGCCGGGTCGAGATTGTTCTGAATCATCATCATTATCGCGGCAGCCTGGCGGCTTTTTGCCGGATACTCGTCGATGTGGCGCGCGTGCATCTCATAATGCGGGCGCAGGCGGTACATGTAGATGCGGCCATAGTCGGCCAGTTCCTTGGCAAATTCAGGGGCCAGTTCGGCGTGAAGTTCGGCAGGAAAATAACGCAGGGCGTTGCGCAGGGCGAGTTTTTTCTCCTCGGGCGATAGGATGTCCTTGCGGCGGGGCGCGTGGTTCACAGTGCGATCATATTCGCGTGGGGCAGACAGCGGGGTGGGGATGCCGCCCTGTATGTCTTTTCGGAATTCCTCGAGTGTCATTGCTTGATTCCTAATTTCAAATTCCTAATTAATTATTTCCGTCTCCGATTTTTTGGTCGACGATGGCGAGAATCTCGCTGCGGCGGCGTGTGGCCTCGGCGGCTATGGCGTGGGCTTCGCCGGTGAGCGCATCGGCTTTTGCGCGGTCTTTGAGGCCGGCGGCGTTGATGCGGACGTTGAGAGCGGCACCTGCCACGGCGGCTTCGGCAGCAAGTGCGCCGACGCCGGCGTCGCTCACCGAGTTGGGGTTGCCTTCGCCAGCCATGGCTTCGAGCAGGTCGAAGGTGGCGTATGCGGCCTTCATGGTGCGCAGGGGCACTTCTGTGGCATACAGCGTGGCTTCTTCCATTGCGCGGGCCCGTTCGGCTTTCTCGGCTTCTGTTGCCTTCGGCATGGCGAATACGGCCATTATGCGGTTGAAGGCTTCTGTGTCTTCATCGACAAGGGCAGTAAGGGTGTCGACAAGCCGGCGTCCCTGTTCGGCATAGTCGGAAAATTCTTTCCACCGTTCGTCCCAACCGGCCTTGTGTGCCGAAAGATTTGCCACCATAGTGCCGAGGGCGGCGGCGAGGGCACCCATGTAGGCCGAGATGGAGCCTCCGCCGGGGGCGGGCGATTCCGACGCTGTTTCGTTGGCAAATTCGCGGCATGTCATGTCAACGAGCTTGCGGGATCCTTTCTCTCCGGCTTCGAGCATGTATTCAACTACTTTTTCTTCGGGTACGAATGGCTTGAGCTCGTCAAGGCCCATTGACTTGACGGCCATGCGTATGATTTCAGCTTCGGGAAGACCCGATGAGCGCTGCTGTTTGTGCAGGAAATATTTTCCGGCCTCCACCAACGCGCGTTTCGGAACAAGGCCGACAATCTCTGTGCCGGTGACGCGGATTCCGCGGGCGGCAGCCGCGCGGGTCACCTCGTCAAAAGCTACATGCAGGGGTGTCTGGGCGATGTCGGTGATATTCATCGAAACCTGAGCGATTCCATATTCGTCGATGAACCATCCGATTGCCTTGGTGCCTTTCAGCGTTCCGGGCTGCATGATGGTCTTGCCGTTCTCGTCCTTGAGCGGTTTGCCGGTCACTTTACCTCCCTCGCGCATCGGACGGCCTTTCTCGCGCACGTCAAAAGCGATGGCGTTTGCGCGGCGGGTCGATGTGGAGTTCAGGTTGAAGTTGACGGCGATGAGGAAATCGCGGGCGCCGATTGTGGTTGCGCCGGTGCGGGCTGCAGCCTCGTCAAACGGGCGGTCGCCGAAGTCAGGCCCCTTGCCTTCGTGATTCATCTTTTCGGGAAGCGCCTCATATTCGCCGGCGCGGCACACCGCCAGGTTCTTGCGTTCGGGAACGAAGGCAGCCGCTTCATAGCAATAGGTGGGGACACCCAGTTCGTCGGCCACACGCTTGGCCAACTTGCGGGCGAGTTCGGCACATTCCTCCAGGGTGATACCGCTGATTGGGATGAGCGGGCACACATCGGTTGCGCCCATGCGGGGGTGAGCACCGTGGTGATTGCGCATGTCGATGAGCTCGGCGGCGCGCCGTATGCCCTGGAATGCAGCCTCGACCACGGCCTCCGGCTCGCCGACGAAAGTCACGACCGTACGGTTGGTGGCCTCACCCGGGTCGACATCAAGAAGTTTGACGTTGCCTGAATCGGTAATTGCTTTTGTGATTGCGTCGATTACGGCGCGGTCGCGGCCCTCGCTGAAATTGGGGACACACTCGATAAGGCGTTTTTCCATGTTGAAAAGGTGATAGAGGGTGTTAGGGTTAGGTAATGCGCAAAGATACGCACTTTCCGCGAAATATCAAATTTTGCAGCGTCCATTAACCATATAAAAAATGGCATTGAACCGAAAAGGCGGATATTTGTTGTATGTATAGTCACATTTGAGTAAATTTGCGGCTTCATATATAACCGCATTAATACAGAACTTTCAATTCATCACGATATGCAGACTTCCTCAGCAAAGAAACCGATGCGGTTTCTCAAAAATCCGAAGATACTGATAACCGCGGCTGTAATAATAGCCGCCATAGTTGTTGCCCTGTGCCTGTTGCTGCGCAAGAAGCCCCAGGCGGCTGCCGTCCCTGTGGTGGCGGTTGACACGGTCAAGGTCGACAATGTCAGCGTGTACGGCGAATATGTGGGCCGTATCCGCGCCCAACAGTTCGTCGAGGTTCACGCCCGTGTGGAGGGCTTCCTTGAGAAAATGCTTTTCGACGAGGGCACCTTTGTGAAAAAAGGCGAGACGCTTTTTATAATTGACCCGACGCTTTACCGCGCGAACGCCGAGAAAGCCCGCGCTAAACTCAACAAGGCTAAGGCCGCCGAGCAGAAAGCCAAGCGCGACCTTGACCGCATCCGCCCCCTTTATGAACAGAACGCCGCCTCACGCCTTGACCTTGACAATGCTGAGGCCGCTTACGAAGGCGCCAAGGCAGATGTTATGGAGAGCCAGGCCGAGCTCGCCCAGGCCGAGCTTACGCTGAGCTACACCACCGTCAAATCACCGATTTCAGGCTATATATCTGAACGTCGCGCCGACATAGGCTCGCTGGTCGGCACCGGCAGCAGCTCGCTCCTGGCGACGGTGGTCAACAGCGACACCGTGAGAATTGACTTCTCGATGACGGCGCTCGACTACCTGCGCTCGAAATCGCGTAACGTGAACCTCGGCCAGCGTGACAGCTCGCGCGGATGGCAACCGTCTGTGTCGATTACCCTCGCCGATGGCTCCGCCTATCCGCTCGAAGGCCTCGTGGACTTCGCCGACCCGAAGGTTGACCCAAAGACCGGTACATTCTCGGTGCGCGCCGAGATGCCGAATCCCGACCATACACTTCTGCCGGGTGAATTCACCAAAGTGAAGTTGCTTATGGACGTCATAGGCAACGCCATTGCCGTTCCAACAAAGGCCATAGACATTCAGAAGGGTGGTGCGTACGTGTATGTGGTCAAGCCCGACAGCATGGTCGAGCGCCGCTATGTCGAGACCGGCCCTGAATTGGAAAATACCATCGTAATTGAACGCGGTCTTGCCAAAGGGGAGGCCATCATTACAGAAGGTTATCATAAAGTACGCCACGGCATGAAGGTCAATCCCGTATCGGCCCGTGACAGTGTCGCATCCAAAAACGCCGCAGAATGAAAAAGAACTTTTTTCTCGACCACCCTGTCTTTTCGATTGTCGTATCCATAATCATCGTGATTGTGGGCGGCATCGGACTGGCATTGCTGCCGGTCGATCAATACCCGCAAATTGTTCCGCCTGTGGTGAAAATCGCTGCGAGCTATCCCGGCGCCGACGCAACGACGGTCACCCAGGCTGTGGCCACTCCAATCGAGCAGGAACTCAACGGCACCCCGGGCATGATTTACATGAGCTCGACCAGCTCGAACTCGGGTGGTTTTGTGGCCCGTGTCACATTCGACATCGACACCGACCCCGAACTTGCCGCAGTCGACATCCAGAACCGAATCAAAAAAGCCGAGAGCCGCCTTCCTGCCGAAGTGGTGCAGAACGGCATATCGGTTGAAAAGGAGACGGCTACCCGTCTGATGACCATAACGGTGCAGTCGTCTGACTCGAAATTCGATGAAATCTACCTCAGTAACTATGCCACCCTGAACGTGGTCGACATCCTGCGCCGTATTCCAGGCGTCGGCAGCGTCAGCAGTGTCGGCAGCCGATACTACGCCATGCAGCTGTGGGTTGATCCGGCCAAGCTCGCCGACCTCGGCGTGACGGTGAAAGACTTGCAGAACGCGTTGAAAGACCAGAACCGCGAATCAGCCGCCGGCGTGCTTGGGCAGGCTCCTAATGAAGGTATAGACCGCACTTTGCCAATCGTGGCCCGCGGGCGACTGTCGAGCGTTAAGGAATTTGAGGACATCGTGATAAGGGCACAGCCTGACGGCTCGCTCCTGCGCATGAAAGACGTCGCGCGCGTTTCACTCGAGGCTTCGTCATACTCAACCGAGAGCGGCATCAACCAGGGCGAGGCGGCGGTGCTCAACATCACCATGCTGCCGGGCGCCAACGCCATGGACGTGGCCCAGCGTGTCAAGGAGGCGATGGTTGAAATCAGCGCCAATTTCCCCGAGGGAATCACCTACGACATCCCGTTCGACATGACCACCTACATTTCCGAGTCGATTCACCATGTGTACCGCACCTTCTTCGAGGCGCTCCTGCTGGTGATTCTCGTAGTGTTCCTGTCGTTGCAGAACTGGCGTGCCACCCTCATTCCAATTATCGCCGTGCCGATTTCGCTCATAGGCACGTTCGGCGTGATGCTCATTTTCGGTTTCTCGCTCAACATGCTCACGCTTCTCGGCCTTATCCTTGCCATCGGCATCGTGGTCGACGATGCGATTGTCGTGGTTGAGAACGTCGACCGCATAATGAACAAGGAGCGGATTCCCGCCCCGGAAGCCACCCGCAAGGCTATGGCCAATCTTGGTTCGGCTTTGATTGCCATGTCGCTGGTGCTGTGCGCGGTGTTCGTTCCAGTGAGCTTCCTGCCTGGCATAACGGGCCAGCTCTACCGCCAGTTCACCATAACCATCGCCGTATCGGTGATAATATCGACCATCGTGGCGCTCACCCTGTCGCCTGTCATGTGCGCGAAGCTCCTGCGGCCGGAGGGCTTGAAGAAAAAGGCCAAATTTTTCCGTTACATAGACCTTTGGCTCTCAAAGGGAAACAAATACTATGGCGGACGCATCCGCAAGGCCCTCGACAAACCACGGCGCATGTATGTGCTGTTCGGGCTCGCGCTTGTGTTCATCTGGATGATGAACCGTCTGCTCCCCACCAGCTTCATGTCGCCCGAGGACCAGGGATATTTCACGGTTGAGCTCGAGTTGCCCGAGGGCGCCACGATTGAGCGCACGCGCGAGGTAACCGACCGTGCTATGGCCTTCCTCATGGCCGATCCGGATGTGGAACATGTGCTTAATGTCACTGGCTCATCGCCCCGCGTGGGAACCAACCAGGCTCACACCACCCTTACGGTAATCATGAAGCCGTGGGAGGAGCGCGAGGAACATGACATCAACAAGGTGCGCCGCCGAATCATTGATGAGTTCTCGACTTATGCCGAGAGCGACGTCCATGTGTTCTCGCCCCCGATTATTCCGGGCCTCGGCTCGTCGGGAGGTTTCGAGATGGTGCTCGAAGCACGTGGCGAAACCACCTATGCCGCACTTCAGGCGGCCACAGACTCGCTCATGACGCTCGCTTCGCGGATGCCCGAGTTCGCCGACCTCTCTGCCTCGTTGCAGAGCGACATTCCGCAGCTGTACTTTGACGTGGACCGCGACAAGGCGCAGATGCAGGGTATTCCGCTCAGCGACATATTCTCGACCATGAAGGCTTTCACCGGCTCGATTTATGTCAACGACTTCAATATGTTCAACCGCATCTACCGCGTCTATATCCAGGCCGAGGCGCCTTACCGCGAGAACCGCAACAACCTCAACCTGTTCTTCGTGCGCGGCGCCGGTGACGCGATGATCCCAGTGACGTCGCTGGGCGTGACAAAGTACACCACCGGCCCCGGCACCATCCAGCGTTTCAACATGTTCAACTCCGCCACAATATCGGGCGAGGCTGCATCGGGCTACAGTACCGGTCAGGCCATGGACGCATTGCAGGAGCTTGTCGACAAATACATGCCCGATGGCGTCGGCGTGGAATGGAGCGGCCTTTCGTACCAACAGAAACATGAGAGCGGAAACACAGGCCTTGTGCTCGGCCTTGCCTTCGTGTTCGTGTTCCTCGTGCTCGCGGCCCTCTACGAGAGCTGGACCGTGCCCATCGCTGTCATCCTGTCCCTGCCGATTGCAGGAGTGGGCGCATACCTGGGTATCTGGATTTGCGGACTTGAAAACAACATATATTTCCAGATTGGTCTGGTGATGCTTGTCGGACTTGTGGCCAAAAACGCCATCCTGATTGTCGAGTTTGCCAAGGAGGGCGTTGAAAGCGGCGAGGATGCCGTCACAGCCGCCCTCCATGCCGCTAGGCTGCGATTCCGCCCGATTGTAATGACTTCGCTCGCGTTCATGCTGGGCCTGCTCCCGCTGCTGTTCGCAACCGGCCCCGGCTCGGCGGCCCGCCGCGACATCGGCACGGGTGTGTTCTTCGGAATGTTGGTGGCTATCACCGTCGGCATTGTCTTTGTACCGTTCTTCTTCGTAATGGTCGACAGGGCCAAGCATAAATTCTCTAAAAAGAAACAGTCATGAAATATTTAATTGGATTTGTCGGCCTGGTCATGGCGGCGGTCACAGTGTCATGTTCGGGCACGAAGAACCTGCGTCAGCCCGACCTTGACCTGCCCGCAGAGGTTGTATCGGGCTATGCCGACTCGCTCAGCATCGCCGACCGCGAGTGGTGGAATTTCTACACTGACTCAACACTCTGCTATATCATACGCGAGACGCTCGCCAACAACCGCGACCTGCTCATATCCGCCGCGCGCGTCGAGGAATTGCGTCAGCTTTACGGGGTTGACAAGCTAAACTATCTTCCCACCGTAAACGGTGTGGTTGGCGCCACCCGCGAGACCAACCACTACTATGAAAAGAAATTTGTGCCCGACACTGAGGTGAGCTTTAAGGCGACCCTCAATTGGGAAATAGATCTGTGGGGTGGTCTTAGCGCGGCAAAAAAACGTAGCGGTGCACAGTTTTTAGCTTCGGTCGAGGACAAGCGCGCCATGGAAATGACCCTGACCGCAGAGGCGGCGACGGCCTATTTCAACCTTGTGGCTCTGGAAAGCGAGCTGGCTATTGTCAAGCGTACCCTCGTTACCCGCGAGGAGGCTCTCGAGAAGGCCAGGCTGCGTTTCGAGGGTGGCATGACGTCGGAAATCGTCTATCAGCAGGCGCGTGTGGAATATGCCACGACGGCTGCCCTGGTGCCAAACCTCGAACGCCGTATTGAGCTTGCCCAGAATGCCATAACCCTGCTCATGGGCCGTTTCCCGGGCGAACGCATCAAGGTTGCCCTGGGTTCTTTCGACGAGAATCTTCCAACCAGCTTGCCCGTAGGCTTACCTTCGCAACTGCTTGAACGTCGCCCCGACCTGCGTGCCAGCGAGCAGCGCCTCAAGGCCGCCATGGGGGCGTGCGGAGTGGCTTACAGCAACCAGTTTCCCCGCTTGCGCATCGCCATCACCGGCGGCTGGGAGAACGACCAGGTGGCTCACCTTTTTGAATCGCCGTTCTCTTATCTTCTCGGCAACATAGCCGGAACAATATTTGATTTCGGCCGTAACAAGCGCAAGTACAAGGCATCGATTGCGGCCTACGAACAGGCGCGCCTCGCCTACGAACGCGATGTGCTCGCCGCCTTCACTGAGGTCAACAACGCCGCCACAACCTACCGCGCCATGCAGCAGACGGTAGTCAAACGCAAGGAGCTGCGCGATGCGGCCCTCAAATATGTTGACCTTGCCAACAAGCAGTATTTCGGCGGAACCATAAACTATATTGACGTGCTCGACGCCCACCGCCGCTATTTCGAGTCGCAGATAAGTTTCTCGAACGCAGTGCGCGACGAATACCTCGCCCTCGCCGCCCTCTACAAAGCCCTGGGTGGTGGATGGAGCCCGGGCTCTCAGGCCAAATGAATACAAGTAATGCCGCCCGTCAGGTGATGGGCGGCATTATTATTTTTCATCTGTTGGATCGAGTTATTCTCCGGCGAGCATGCTGTTGAGTGTTTCGTCGGCTTTTTGGGTGCCGAGAGTGGCATTGATGATGGCTTTGGCAAATTCGAGGGTGGTGCCGGGGCCTTCCGAAGTTATTAGCTTACCGTCAACGACCACGTTTTTCTTTTCGTAGGTGGCGCCTCCTTTTTCCAGATTGGATTCAAGACCTGGATAGCAGGTGGCGTTCTTGCCCTTGAGGATTCAGGTGGAAGCTACCACTATGGCAGGGCCGGCGCAGATGGCGGCCACACCTCCGCCTGCGTTCCATTGGTCAACGATTATCTTGTTTACCTGCGCGTTGCCATGCAGGTTGGGGGCGCCGGGAACGCCGCCGGGAATTATTATCCACTCGGCTCCTTCGGGATTGACCTCGGTAATAACCGAGTCGGCCACTAATTTCTGTCCTGTTGCGCCGGTGACTTCGGGAGATTCGTTGATGGATACCGTCACCACATCCATGCCGGCACGGCGGAGGGCATCGACAGTTGCGACTGCCTCAACCTCTTCCACGCCGTCGGCGTAGAAGATATACGATTTGTTTGCACTCATTGTAATTGCTGTTGTCGTTAATAATATCAGCGATGCTGTTTTGAGATATTTCATAATCTTGAACTATGTAATTATTTCAATTTATCAAACGCATGTGCCGTGTATAAGTTCATTGTTGAGATTTTATGCTAAAAAAGTTGCCGTAAAATTTGGCGGTTTCAAAAAAAGTGCCTACCTTTGCACTGCAATTGCGAAACATGGTGAGTTTAGCTCAGTTGGTTAGAGCGTCGGATTGTGGTTCCGAAGGTCGTGGGTTCGACCCCCACACCTCACCCCAGCAGACAGGCCGGATACTTCCGGCCTGTTCTTGTTTTAAAGCATAATATTCCCAGCCATGACAAAAGATTTGGAAGAACTCCTCAACCGTGAGGCCGCGCGCTATAACAGCCCTGATTTCATCAGTGCCGACCCGGTTCAGTTTCCACGCATGTTTTCCGGGCAGCGCGACATCGAGATTGCCTCATTGCTTGCATCGACGATTGCCTGGGGCAACCGTACCATGATTTGCCGCAGCGCCAACAAAATGTTCGGACTGATGGATTGGCAACCATATAATTATGTCATGGATGCGGGATATGAGGAACTTCCCGAGGGCAACATCCACCGCACGTTTTTCAACAGGAATTTGAAACACTATCTGCGGGGGCTACGTGTGATATATGAAAAATATGGCACTCTGGAGAATTTCGCGCGCGCTTGCGGTGCGGCTGATGCCGAAGCGCCGTCATGGCATCTTGCCGAGGCTATAAACGGAGCGCTGGCCGATGCGAACGGCGGCTGCGCCGACTGCCGCTGCCTGCCGCTCGGGCTCGACAAATCGGCGTTGAAGCGGTTCAATATGGCCCTGCGCTGGCTTGTGCGCGACGATGGAATAGTGGATATGGGGGTGTGGAAGGCGCTGAAGCCGTCCCAGCTTTTCATTCCGCTTGACGTGCATGTCGGCAACGTGTCGCGCGGGCTCGGCTTGCTCGACCGCAAACAGAACGACCGCCGCGCCGTCGAAGAACTGACTGCCACATTGCGCACCCTGCGTCCCGCCGACCCCGTGGTCTACGACTTCGCCCTCTTCGGCATCGGCATTGACAGCAAGAAGAAGGATTAAAAATCAATCGTTCACCTCCTCGCAGGTCAGCAGGAGTTTTTGGGTGGGGGTGGAGACGGCGAACAGGCGCAGTGGACCGTCGGCTACGCGGAGTTTGGCGCGAAGGGCGTCAGAGCTCATGTCAAAGTTGCGGGCGGTCACGCTTACTTTGGGATAACGTGATGCGTAGCGCTTGATGTGTTTTGACATATATGGAAGCGCTTCGACCACCATGAAAGTGCGGCCGGGGAAACCGCCGACAGCTTCCGCCGATGTCCACAGATGAGTGTTTGGAGCGAGTTTTTTCAGGCCGAAACGCTCGCCGAGGATTTTCAGTGGAGCCGCCTTCATCACGGCGGGGTAGGGATCGAACACATAGTCGCCGGCTTTCGGGGTCGCGGTGGTGACTGAGGCCGCTGTATCCTGGGGTCGCGTAAATTCAAATACCGATTCAAAACTGCTTCCGAGCGTCACTGCCCGTATGAGCGGGGATTCCGTGGGGTGGGCGAAGTCGCACACTATGTCGAGTTCCTTGCATTCAGTAGGGGTGCCGAGGACAATCACCTCTGCTGCATCGGGGAGAAGTCCCAGTGTATGGGTTATGTCGAGCATCGGCGAGGCTTTTATGACAAGACGCCGGGTGATGCGCTTCAGCGTAGGCAACATGGCCACCACGTCGGGCTCGCATTGGTCGAGGGCGTAGACGCGTCCGCCGTCGGCGGCTCGCCGGGCGGGGTCAATGAAAATGCAGTCAAAACTTATCCCGTCGCGCGCCCAGGCCTCGATCACGTCGCGGCAGTCGGCGCACACCACTTCAAGATTGCCGAGCGACGAAGAATTGGAGCGCAGCGCGCCGGCCACGTCGGCATCGCGCTCCACGGCCACCACATTCCCGGCCTTCGAGGCCATTGCCATGGCGTCGATTCCGAGTCCGGCGGTGAGGTCGGCGACCCTTGCGGCGTGTCCGACAAGTGCCGCGTGGAAGCGGGCGAGTCGGTCTGAAGTCGATTGCTCGCCAGAGAGAGCCGTAGGGAATACGAACTCCGGGTTGGCTGCAAGCGTTTCGGCAAGTTTTGAACCGTGCTTGCGGCGACATTCGATTTGCAGTATTTCGTCTGCGCGCTCGCGGCCATATTTGAGCCGCAGTTTTGCGGTGTCGTCGTTGATGTGGGTGTTTATCCAGGAGAAGTCCATAATGATGCAGATAAGAATAAGAGTTATGGAAGTCGACTTCCATAACTCTTATAACTCTTTAATCAAAGAATAGGTTTAGCCTTTGATTGCAGCGATTCCGGGGAGCACCTTGCCTTCGATTGCCTCGAGGAGGGCGCCGCCGCCGGTCGATACGTACGATACCTCGTCGGCAAGACCGAACTTGTTTACGCAGGCAACCGAGTCACCGCCGCCAACGAGCGAGAACGCACCGTTTTTGGTGGCTTCAACAACGGCATCGGCGATTGCGCGTGAACCGGCAGAGAAGTTGTCGAATTCAAATACGCCGGCGGGGCCGTTCCAGAGGATAGTCTTCGAGTTGCGGATTACGTCGGCAAAAGCCTTGCGGGTCTCGGGGCCGGCATCCATGCCTTCCCAGCCTTCGGGAATATCCATGGCCGAGCAGATTTGGGTGTTGGCGTCGTTGGAGAAGGCGTCGGCTGCAACGCAGTCGGTGCCGAGCACGAGGTTCACGCCTTTTTCCTTGGCTTTCTTCATGATTTCGAGGGCGAGGTCGAGTTTGTCGTTCTCGCAGATCGAGAGACCTACGTTGCCGCCCTGAGCCTTTGCGAAGGTATAGGTCATGCCGCCGCAGAGGATGAGGTTGTCAACCTTGTCCATGAGGTTCTCGATGATGCCGATTTTGGTCGACACTTTCGAGCCGCCCATGATGGCGGTGAAGGGACGGTTGATGTTGTTGAGCACGTTGTCGACGGCCTTGACTTCTTTCTCCATCAGGTAACCGAGCATCTTGTGGTCGTTGTCGAAGAAATCAGCCACGACAGCGGTCGAGGCATGGCGGCGGTGTGCGGTGCCGAATGCGTCGTTCACGTAAACGTCGGCATACGAGGCGAGCTTTTTGGCAAATTCTTTCTGGCGCTCTTTCATTTCCTTCTTGGCGGCGTCGTAGTTGGGGTCTTCTTTGTCGATACCCACGGGCTTGCCTTCTTCTTCGGGGTGGAAGCGGAGGTTTTCGAGCAGGAGCACCTGGCCGGGCTTGAGGTTGGCGGCCATGTCGTCGGCGGTGGCGCAGTCTTCGGCGAAAGCTACGTCGGTGCCGAGGGCCTTGGCAACGGCGTCCTTAATCTGGCTGAGCGACATTTTGGGGTTCACCTTGCCTTTGGGCTTGCCCATGTGCGACATGATGATGAGCGAACCGTTGTCGTTCAGGATTTTCTTGAGGGTGGGGAGGGCACCGCGGATGCGGGTATCGTCAGTGATGTTGCCGTTCTCGTCGAGGGGCACATTGAAGTCAACGCGGACGATGGCCTTCTTGCCATCGAAGTTGAAATTGTCGATTGTTGCCATTTTGCTATATTTTAATGAGTTATGTTTGATTCAATAGCTGAAACGCCACGTTGGCGTTATCGGTTGCAAAATTACGGAAAAATTTCGATAATCAAGGCAAAAGAACCTTAAAAAAAGACACGCTCCGCTGTGCGACAGATGCAATAATTGTGTTGAAGGCTGCGCCTTGCGCAATCTGCGGGGTAAAAACGCCAAAATGCCGTCATAACGGGTAAGACGGCATTTTGGATGTTGGATTCAGTTCTTAGAGCATTCCGCGTTGGGCGAGTTGGTCGCGCATTTCGGCGGCGAGTTTGGCGGCTTTGGCGGCGGCAGCTTCGGCAAAGTCGTCGCCGGCCGACGCGTGGATTATGCCGCGCGATGAGTTGACCAGCAGGCCAACCTCGTCAATCATGCCGTATTTGCAGACTTCCTCAAGGCTTCCGCCCTGGGCGCCCACGCCGGGAACCAGGAAGAAGCTACGGGGGGCAAGGCGGCGCACGTCGGCGATGAGCTCGCCGCGGGTGGCGCCCACAACGAACATCATGTTGATGGGCGAGCCCCACTTTTGGGCGCGTTTCACCACGCGCTCAAACACGCGGGCATGGTTTACGTCGGGAATCATCTGGAAATCTTCCGAGCCTTTGTTGGAGGTCAGGGCGAGCACGATGGCCCATTTGTCCTCGAAGCCCAGGAAGGGGCTGACGGAATCCTCGCCCATGTAGGGTGCTACGGTTACGGCATCGACGCCGGCGCGTTCAAAAAATGCCTTGGCATACATGCGGGCCGTGTTGCCAATGTCGCCGCGCTTGGCGTCGGCGATGATGAACTGGTCGGGATATTTCTCGCGGATGTAGGCGCAGGTTTCCTCGAAGGCGCGCATGCCGTCGGGTCCCATGGTCTCGTAAAAGGCGAGGTTTGGCTTGTAGGCCACGGCATAGGGGGCGGTGGCGTCGATGATGGCCTTGTTGAACTCGATTATGCCCTGGGCTCCCTTTTCGGCAAGGGCAGGAGGCATCTTGGAGGGGTCGGGGTCAAGTCCCACGCAAAGGAACGAGCCTTTGCCGAGGATATTTTCAACGAGTTGTGTTCTTTTCATAATTATGATGATTAGTTTTCGTTAATGCAATTTCCGCAGGAGAACACATAGCCGTAGACCCTCAGCAGGTCTACCTGGTGTTCCCCGTGTCCTAAGGTGAGGTCGATTTTCGTAGGAATGAAAACGGCTTTGTCGAGCGGAAGGCCGTTGATTTCCATTTTCAGCGATGTCGGGTCGCCACCGTCACCGATGGCGGCGATTGAATCGATGTTGGCCTTTATTGTGCAGGTTTTCTCGTAGGTGATGATGCAGTTGCTCCACGCGTCGGTGATAAGGTCATTCTTTATCGCGCCGTTTATGTATTTTACACGGTCGTAACCTTCGGGAATCTCCAATGAGCCGGCGTGGCGCAGAAGATGCATCTGCTCAACCGGGATGACTTCTTCCACATGGACATCGTCGAAAAGCAGGTCATATTGCCATGAACTTGTCTGGACGGGGAAATCAACAATGGATTCCACCTGCGAGTGGTCGTCCTTTGAGTCGAGGTAGCACAGACGCGAGCTGAGAGTTCGCCACGCCTCTTTGTTCATTTTGTCTTTAAGGTGCTGGGCTTCATCGCGTGATATGGGGAAATGCTCGGCGCCAGCCTCGCGGAGTACAGCCATCACGCGGCTACGCATATAGCTGTTGGTGAGGGTGGTGTAGTTGGCTCCGGGAATTACTGACACGAGCAGGAATAGTGCGGCAAACGAGGCAGGAACGGCATTGAAACCTCGTTCACCCTTGCGGTGGAGCCATACCATCGCAGCATATGACCAGATGTTGAACGTTGCCACATACAGCCTTGCCGTGGTAATGCCGTATTCGCCGATGCGGTGGAAGATAGCCACACTCATCAGGGCGAGCAGCGGCAGCATGGCGAGGGGCGTCCATTTACGGATTTTGGTGAAAAAAGCGGCGTTGCCGTCGCGGCACACGGCTCCGAGCATAAAGTAGAGGAACATGGCCGCCACGGTCATTCCCGTCACCGACCACGACACCACTCCCCGTGGAAGTTCCAAGGTGATCAATATCTTAAGTCCGTAAGCATAGAGAATACCCATATAGATTGCCGAGAGGGGAAAGAGGAGATACCTGACCAGGCCGAGGGTGAACCTGGCCGGTGCGTGTCTTTCCCCGCTTTCGGCGAGGCTTCGCGGCGATGGTATGCGGTAGAGGAACAACATGGCCGGAATGGCAAAGGAGCCGATGGCCGTCAGCGACAGGTACACCTCGAATTTACCTTCGTAGAACAGGGCTGAGAATGTAAAATATATTATGCCGACAGCCATATTCATAGCAATGGCGATCAATGCTGTCGCCACTGCGTTGCCGAACATGGCGTAGGTGTAGAACCACTGCATGCGCTTGCCCTTGGCTGGTACGAAGAAAATGGCCGTGACAAGGGCTGCCGTGACGGCGGCGCGGGCGATTGCCCCGGCACTCCCGAGCGACTCGGCGTTGAGCAGGAGATAGACGAAGTCAGCGGCTAAAAGTGTGTTGGCACTTATTTGGGCAATAATCAGCCATTTCCGCGCAGAAAGGTATTCACTCCATAGTTTTATGGCGAGAGCGGCGAGGATACCTTCGCCAAAAAGGTAGCTGAATGCGACCTTGACATTGTCTGACAGGGTGAATGACTTTGATTCCGCTTCCCATATCAGCGTGATTAGCCATAGTGTCATCAGCGCGACGTAGGCGGCTGTCAGCGGAAAGCGGTTGAGGACAGTCCGCAGTGAGCCGAGCAGGTGTTGCAGGGAGAGTCGGGGTGCCATAGCGTTTGGTTGTTAGAATTCTGCCGCTTTGAGGCGTTCGGCGTTTTCGGTTGAACTTAGGGCGAATAGGATTTCGTCGAGGTCGCCGCCGAGGACGGCTGGGAGATTGTGAGTTGTGAAATTGATGCGGTGGTCGGTCACGCGTCCCTGGGGGAAGTTGTAGGTGCGGATTTTGGCCGAACGGTCGCCGGTCGACACCAGGGTGCGGCGTTTTTGGGCGATGTCATCAATGTATTTTTGGTGTTCCTTGTCGAAAATGAATGTGCGCAGGCGGCTCAGGGCGCGCTCCTTGTTCTTGGGCTGGTCGCGGGTCTCGGTACATTCGATGAGGATTTCCTCTTCGACGCCGGTGTTTGGATTCTTCCACTTGTAGCGCAGGCGCACGCCCGATTCAACTTTGTTGACGTTCTGTCCGCCGGCGCCGCCCGAGCGGAACGTGTCCCACTTGATTTCGCCCTCGTTGATTTCGACGTCGAAAGGCTCGGCCTCGGGGAGGACGGCGACGGTGGCGGCGGATGTGTGGATGCGGCCCTGGGTCTCGGTCGACGGCACGCGCTGGACGCGGTGCACGCCGCTCTCATATTTGAGGATACCGTAGACCCCGTCACCGCTGACGCTCATCACGATTTCCTTGTAGCCGCCGGCGGCGCCCTCGCTGGTCGATGTCACGGCCACGTTCCATCCCTTTGCCTCGCAGAATTTCATATACATCTTGGCCAGGTCGCCCGCAAAGAGGGCAGCTTCGTCTCCACCTGTGCCGGCGCGGATTTCAAGGATGGCGTTTTTGTCATCCTCCGGGTCGTTGGGGACGAGAAACAGCTTGACCTCCTCGGTGAGACGGTCGGCTTCTGCCCGCGAGGCCGCGAGGCCATCCTTGGCCGAGGCAATGCTTTCTGCATCGGTTTCTTCGGCGAGGACTTCCTCGTAAAATGCGATGTTTCCAACCTCGTCGTCGTAGTGTTTCATCAGGTCTACGAGCCGGCGGAGGTGTTTGTATTCTTTGGTCAGCTTCACAAAACGGGCCTGATCAGCGGCCACTTCCGGGTCGCCCAGAAGAGTCTCGATTTCCTGAAAACGGTTGATATGGGTCTGTATGCGTGGGAGCAGTGAGTCGTCTAACATTTTTATCGGGTTGGTCTTTATGTTGCAAAGGTACGATTTTTTACCGAGACTTCAAACCAAGCGGCTCCAAGCTTGTTATAAAATCATACGAAACTTCAACTATTGTTAATTACCAAAAAGATTTAGCAGATGAAAAAGATTTTGACCGCACTCTTCGTGATGCTTGGCATGGCCGTTACCGCTCAGGCCCAACGTGCAGAATTACAAATCGGTTATGGCGGCTACACACAGATGGATGCAACCAATATGTGTAACGGCGGCAACCAGAACACTGCATGGGGCGCTGTGACTGCAGGCGTGAATTTCGATGTCACGAGCAAATTCCACCTCGGCGCTTCGTACACCTTCTCGTCGAGTTCCTATAAGGACACCCACGGCACGAATCTCTACTATCACGTCATCATGCTCAACGGCCGCTATGATTACTGGCGCAACAGCATCGTGAAACTTTATGCTCACGTAGGCCTCGGTTGCGACATCACCCACATCGCCGTCGGCAACTACAAGGAAAACAAGGGCTATTTCGCCTATCAGTTCTCGCCGCTGGGCGCGGAGGCTGCCATTGCCAACAAGGTCGCCCTTTTCGGTGAACTCGGCTTCGGTGCCCAGGGTCTCCTGCAGGTAGGTTTCCGCTTCAAACTCTAAAAGCCATATAATTATAGTCAGGCGGACATTCGGAGGATTCCGGATGCCCGCCTGCTGTTATAGTCTGAAAAATTGTCGGGCATTGGCTGTGGTGACTTCAGCCACCTGGGTGGTTGTGAGGCCGAGATGCTGGGCGATATGGGCGGCAATGTGGGGCAGGAAAGCGCTCTCGTTACGTTTGCCCCGGTTCGGCACCGGTGCAAGATATGGCGAGTCGGTTTCGAGCAACAGGCGGTCGAGCCCGATTGCGGGCAATACCTCGCGGAGCTTTGAGTTCTTGAAGGTCACGATGCCGTTGATGCCGAACCAGTAGTCGCCGAGGGCGCGGATGCGCTCAACATCCTGAACCGTGCCGCCGAACGAATGGAAAACGGCTGGAACGCCCCTGTATCCGGCAAGAACTTCGAGCACTTCATCGAGGCCGTCGCGGCAATGGATGATTACGGGCAGCCCCAACTCCCGGGCCTTCTCAACCTGAATGGCGAAGGCCTCCATCTGTTCGCGGCGGAATGTGGCGTCCCAGTACAGGTCGATGCCGACTTCGCCAACGGCCACGTAGCGGCCGGGATTGTCGAAACGGGTGAGAATCTTTTGCAGGTCGTCGCGCCAGTTTTCGCCTATCTCGGTGGGGTGCAGTCCCATGGCGCAGGATATTTGGCCCGGGAAGCGGGCGGCGAGGGCTTCCATCGGCTCGACGGTCGTCAAATCGACGTTGGGAAACACCATGTGCTCCACGCCCACGGCCAATGCGCGGCGCACGGCATCGGCGCCGTGGTCGTCGCCGTCAAATTCGGGCAGGTAAAGATGGGTGTGCGTGTCAATCATCACTTATCCCTTGTCGAGAGTTTGCGGGCCAGGGCGGCGAACCATTCGCGGTCTTCATCGCTGATGGCGGCGCCCGATAGGGCCACGATGGCGTCTGCGCAATGGCGTTCGACCAGAGCGGCGCAGCGCTCCGACAGCCCGAGCGAGCGGTAGATGTCGGTTACGGCGGCGATGAGGTTCTTGTCGCCGGGATTGTCGGAAAGGGCGGCGGCCATGGCGGCCGGAGCCTCGTTCATTGCCGTGATGAACAGCCAGGTTTTCTTGCGGTTGAGGATGTCGCCGCCTATGGGCTTGCCGAAGATGTCGGGGTCGCCGAAGGTGTCGAGCCAGTCGTCGCGCAGCTGGAAGGCGAGACCGAGGTGTACGCCATAGTCGTAGAGGGCCGCGCGGGTTTCCTCGGGCGCTCCGGCCACCAGCGCTCCCATTCCGCAGGCGCATCCCAGCAGCACCGAGGTCTTGAGGCGTATCATGTGCAGGTATTCGTCGACGGTGACGTCGTCTCGCAACTCAAATTCCATGTCGAACTGCTGTCCGTCGTAGACCTCCATGGCCGTGCGGTTGAACAACTCCATAACCTCCTTAATCACCTCCGCGCGGCAGTCGGCTGCTTTCTGAGTGGCCATGGTCAGCAGGGCGTCGCCCGACAGGATGGCCTGCACGTCGCCCCAGCGGGCATATACTGTGGGACGGCCGCGGCGCTTGTCCGAACGGTCCATTACATCGTCATGGATAAGGGTGAAATTGTGGAACATCTCCACGGCGAGGGCCTGTTGCACGGCAAATTCAGGTTCGGCGCCGCAAGCCTGGCAGGCGGCCAGGCACAGCAGCGGACGCAAGCGCTTGCCCCCCGAGGCAAGGGTGTATTCCACTGGCTCGTAAAGGCCGCGCGGTGCGGCGGGATATTTGATGTCGGCCAATCCGGCGGCGAGGATTTCCGAAAGGCGGGATTCGTTTATCATGATTATGTGTGTTTATTGCAGCTGTCCCGAACTGGAACGCCTTTGCAAAAATAATACAAAACGCCCGATTACACAACCCCCTGCGACGCGAGGGCTTCCTAAAATCTCACCGGCAATATCCGAATCTCAGATTTTATTTGTAACTTTGCCGTTGGCAGAGCTACCATTGGATTAACGCTCCGTATATATCAAAATATAAAAAATGAATACGAAATGTAATAATAACTTTGCGCGCTCTGTCTCTGGCGCTTTTGTCGCTCCTCTTCGGTCATGTGCCAACGGGCGCACTCCCTCATCGTTACGGCAAAATCACTCAAAGACAGAGCGCCCCGGCATTAACATTTGTTGTTAAACACCCTATAAATGACCGATTTAATCAAACATAGCGGCCAGGTGTTCACGCCAGGTTACTTAGTTAACCTCATATTGGATGAGGCCGGATATTTCGGAACCGGTATACTGCGGAAACATTGCATAGACAACTCTTGTGGAGACGGTGCTTTCTTATGCGAGATTGTCTCACGCTACGTCAAGGCTTATTTGGCGACTGACGGAGACCCCGCCAGGCTTCCCGGTGAAATTTCCACCTATATTCATGGGATTGAAATTGACAAGGTGGCATACGGGAATTGTCTTGAAAATCTTAAAACCACCTGTTCTGCCCTTGGTGTCGAATGTGCCGATTTTGACATTTTAAATGCCGATACGCTTTCGTGCGGTGTTTTTGATGGCAAAATGGATTATGTTGTCGGCAATCCCCCTTACGTCAGGGTGCACAATCTTGACAACTCGTATGGTGCGGTCAAATCTTTCTCTTTCGCAAACGGCGGTATGACTGACCTTTATCTTGTGTTCTTCGAGAAAGGTTTTAAAATGTTGAAGGATGGAGGAAAATTATGTTACATCACCCCCGGTTCATGGCTCAACAGTGTGGCCGGCGGCGTCATGCGGGATTACATACGCAGGAAACATAATCTTGTCTCCCTCGTCGACCTCGAGCATTTCCAGGCATTCAAGGCCACGACCTACACCCTAATCTCATTGTTCCAAAAGGGCGTTGAACGCGATTCGTTCTCTTATTGCGTGTTTGACCCGGACACATCAGGCAAGAGACATGTTGAAAATCTCACCTTTGACGAGATTGACATCAATTCATGCTTCTATCTCTCAACTCATGCGGCCTTGAAGTCGCTGAGGAACATGCTGACGTCTTCTCTCCCGAAATACGTTTCGGTAAAAAACGGTTTCGCCACCCTCGCCGATAAAGTATTCATCTCCGGCGACTTCCCGTTTGAGGATTTTGTAATTCCCGTCATAAAAGCCTCCACGGGCAAGTGGTACCGTGCCTTTTTCCCTTATGACACCGATGGTAAGCCTTGCCCCAAAGACCATATCTTCCGCAATCCCGCAATAGCCAAATACCTTCTTGAAAACAAAACGGCATTGCTTAAGGATTCGACCGAAGAGGCTAACCCTAATTGGTATTTGTTTGGCAGAACGCAGGCATTGAAAGATGTGGCTGTCCTAAAAATTGCTGTAAACACCACTGTCAAGGATGTCAAAAGCCTGAAAATAAACATGGTTCCCGCCGGGAGCGGAGTATACAGCGGATTGTATGTGCTTTCAGATCTTGATTTCAGTATTATTGAAAGTTTATTGCGCACCGATAAATTCATCAACTACATTTCATCATTGAAAAAATATAAAAGCGGAGGTTATTATACTTACAATTCAAGGGACCTGGAAGCCTTCCTCAATTACGAAATTCAAAATCTCATAGACAATGGAATTGTTCAAATTCGACCGGCTGGACAATGACAGCTTTCTGCGTGTCATTTCCGAATCTTTCGGGGCTTTCCTTGCCAAAGGAACTTCAAGAAGCAACGACAAGCTCAAACCGCTGCATGGGGCCATAGCCCGAGATATAGCTGAGATGCTCGGTGAAGACTACGAGGTGTGGTCTCAGGGCTACATGTTTGACAAAGAAGCGGAGATGCAGGGACGTTATGCTGACAAGAAAGTCGACATAACAGTCAAGCATAATGGCAGGGCAGTCGCCGGAATAGCCGTAAAATTTGTCATGCAGAACTATTCCCAAAATTCAAATAACTATTTTGAGAATATGTTGGGCGAGACTGCAAATATCCGTTGCAACCATTGTCCGTATTTTCAAATTTTTATAATCCTCGACAGGCTTCCTTACTATAAAAAGGACAAAACAATATCCAAGTGGGAATCTTTCTCCGACCATAACATCAGAAAATATTTAAAGTTATCTGAAGACGATGTCAATGTTTATTTCCATACTCCGAATAAGACATTGATATATGTGGTGCATCTGCCTGACCCAACCGTTGATATAAGGACACAGGAAGAATACATGACTTATTACCGTCATCATGACCATGTTCTAACTCTTTCCGCACACAAATACGATTCATTTGGCCCCACGGTCATTCTAAATGACTATGAAAGCTTCATCGAAAAAGTATACCATACAATAAAGGCCATGTGATATGCTTGGCAAGCGCTGACGATTACTGACATTGGCGCGGCTTCGGGCGATTCGTATTTGTCGCTGGCATAGTCTATATCCGATGTTTGCATATCCGATGTTGCATTTTTTTGAAAAATACCCGGGATTGAGGGTTTAGTAAATTGGATTTTGTGCGTCTTAGTAATGTATGACGAACAGAAACGACATAGAGACGCTTTTCAAAGCAAATTATCCACAGATGCGCCGACTGGCCAGGGCGCTTCTGCACGACGATGATTCGGCGCGCGACATCGTCCATGACGTGTTTGAATCGCTTCTCAACTCAAAAAATCAGGCGCTTTTCTCCACAGCCTATCTCCTTTCATCGGTTCGGAACCGTTGTTTAAGCCAAATAAGGGACAAAGGCATACATGACCGTATCCTTAATCTATATTTCTGTGAAATGGAAGAATATGATGCGGAGAAATGGCCCGATGATGAAACCATCGCAAGAATTTACCAAATCATAAAGTCTGAACTGACGCCTCAGTGCAGGCGTATCATGGAACTGCGATTCATAAATGGCCTGAGCTTCGCCAATGTTGCTGAGAATTTAGGAATAAGCGAGAATGCCGTTTACAAACATGTTCGTCAGGCATTAGTAATAATCCGTAAAAAACTCAATCAGAATGGATAAGTATGACTTAGTGCTTGATTTGATAGAGCATCCTGCAAAATACACCCCGGAAAGGATTGAAGAAATACTCTCTGACCCCCAGTCAGAAGAAATTTACAATCTGCTCTGCAAAACAGAATCGGCCCTTGCCGCAGCCGACGACAATGTGGATGTTGATGCCGAATGGCAGACATTCACGCGCCGTCACAATAAAACGAAATCCCGTTTCCACTGGAGTCTCAGCCGCGCGGCGTCAATTGCTGCCATCGCGTTTACTTCACTTGCCGCAGTCGCTATCGGGATAACCGTCGCGGTAAGATCTTTTACGCCAGAGCCGCAAGAACGTGAAATTACAACGGAGACATCTGTTGCCGACGCGGGCGCAAATTATCAGTCGGTAAGTAAGGATTCAGAAGCGGTGGTGGAGGCCACCGCCGTGCCGGGCAGCCCGGTCCTTTTTGAAGATGCGCCTCTTGAGGAAATCCTGAACCTGGTTGCTGAGATCCATGGCGTAACTGTGGAATACAGGACTGCGGAAACGGCGCAGTTGCATCTTTACTACAAATTTGACCCGAACCTCCCGTTGAGAGAAACAATCGAACAACTGAACACATTCGGGCAGATAGACATTCGCATCACCGGCAAAAAAATATTAGTTGACTGAACATGAAACTCATCATCATTATAATTATGGCGATGGTCGGCTTCATAGCGGCCAACGCCGGGAAATACACGTACACTTTTCATAACACTCCAATATCTCAAGCCCTTGTACAACTGAGCCATGACCACCCCGACATCAACATCGCTTTCATATACAAGGAACTTGATAACTATAAAACATCGTCACAAATTGACACTGACAATGTCAGCAGCGCCATCCGTCAAATTATCGGATTGCATCCCATAGCTCTTTCTGAGAAAAAGGGTCATTATTATGTGGAAGCACTGCAACATGGCCGCTACACCTATTCAGGCCAACTTATTGGGCCGGACAACGAGCCTGTGGAAGCGGCAACCATAATGCTGCTGAACCCCGCCGATTCATCTGTGATAACTTATGGCTTTTCCGATGATTACGGCCGATTTAAAATTCCCTGCGATATTGGGCGCGTGGTCGCGGAGTTCAGTTGTCTGGGATATAAAACTGAAATACGCCCGCTGAATAGCTTCTCGACGGAGACTGTGCGAATGGAATCACAGGCAGTGGCACTGAATCCCATCACCATATCGGCCGACCAGGTAATACGAAAAATTGACCGGCAGATAATAACGCCTGACGAACGGCAGCGCAGGGCCTCAACAAACGGTATCAACCTGATTATTGCATTGAATTTGCCGCGCATATCTGTCAGTACCCTCAACAATACGGTGACCATTGACGGGCAGGATGCCGTGCAGTTGCGCATCAACGGTGTTGAAGTCACGACAGAAGAAGTGCTCGCTCTGAATCCCAATTGCATATCAAGGGTTGAGTACATTGACAATCCCGGGATGAGATATGGAGGCGTCAAGGCCGTAATGAACTATATCGTCAAATACCGCACGTCGGGAGGCAACGTCAATGGAGATTTTACTCAAGCCGCCAACTACGGAGGGTGGGGCGGTTATAACCTTGCCGGGCGCTACAATACCGAGAAGTCCATGTTTAACGCTGTTGTCAATTGGGAACGGCGTGATAACGACTGGATTCGTGAAAATGAGGAGACCTATCATTTCACGGACAGGTCGGTTACGAACAAGGAGGTCGGAGAAAAGACTCCTTTCAAGTATGACCAGATAAAGGCATCGTTGAGATATGTATGGCAAGACGGAGACAAACAGATGCTGAGTGTCAATGCGAGGAACTATTACAAGGATGAACCGAACTCGTTCGCAGACCGAAACAGCCTTTTATATCAGGGTAATGTGACGTATAACATCTATGACAACACAATGACCAGGCTGAATGTGCCTTCGCTGGATATTTATTATCAACTTTCCCTACCGCATAAGCAACGCCTTTATATTGACCTGGTGGGCTCATATCTTGACAGCCGTAACCGACATTCCTATCGGATGAGTCATGACGGGGTGGCCGTTGATGCTTTCAACTCTTATATCGACGGAACAAAATGGTCGTTGTTTGGAGAGGGGATATATGAACGTGAATTCGGTATCGGGAAGCTTACAGGAGGCATCCGGCAACGTCAGGAGTGGATGAAAAATATTTATTCCGGCGTAAGCAACAGCGATGTACGGATGAACTCGTCTCAAACTAACGTATATGCCGAATTCCAATCCCGACTTCGACGTGTTGACTACTCAGCCGCCTTGGGCGCATTGCGCACATACAGCGACCAAGACGGTCGGCATCTTGAAAAATATATATTCAATCCACGCCTGAACTTGTCGTGGGGAGCGGTAAAAGGACTGTTCGTGAGGTTCAGCGGTGAGATCTCAGGGTATGCGCCATCGTTGGCCGACCTTAGCTCGGTTACGCAGCAGATTGACGCATATCAGGCTCGTCGCGGCAATCCGAATCTGAAGACTGTCACCTATTACAGCGCTCAGCTGATGGCGAATTGGGATTTCTGCAAATTCATGGGAATCGGCTCAATCGCGATCTACAACTATGACCATAAGCCGGTGATGGAGCAGGATATTGCCGAAAACGACATGATAATCCGCACCATGGACAATCAACGTGGTTTTCATAGGTTGAATTGGCATACGTGGCTCTTTATAAAGCCGTTCAAGGACTATGTGACCGTTCGGTTCACCACCCTTTATCAGCGGTTCATCAGCCAGGGGAACCATTATACACATACCCATTCCAATCTCGGTTTCTACGGGGAGTTGTTCGCCTCGTGGAAAGAATGGTCGTTCATGGCCGAGTTTACCACGGTGAGCAATAACCTGTGGGGTGAGACGTTGAGGAAAGGAGAGCGGAACCATCAATTTTCAATCCGATATAACAGACCCAAATGGAGCGCGGCGGTATGCGTCTACAATCCTTTTGAGAAAGAATACCGGCAGAGTGTCGAAAACTTCTCTGCAATTGCTCCCTATACGCAGACACTGTATTCCAGGAACCTCACTAAAGTTTTCCTTTTGAAATTTTCCTTCAATCTTGACTTCGGCAAGTCAAGGGGAAATGCCCGGCAGCGTATGTCGGATGAAGACATTGATACTGGCATAATGTCGGGGTCGAGATAAACACAGACACGCGGCCATGGGGATGCCATGGCCGCGTGATTGTGGTGGGGCGGATGCCCCGTGTGTTTGCTGCGGGTTATTTCACCAGGACTTTCTCAACCGTCCTGGTCCCGTCGGCTGTGAGGTAGTGTACGATGTTGATTCCCTTGGCCGGGGCGGCAAGCCTGCGGCCACTGAGGTCATACACTGCCAGCACCTCGCGTTCGCCGGCTTCGATTCGGTCGGTTCCGCTGGTCTGGCCAACCTTGCCCTTGGCGCTCAGTCCGCCGAATTCGTTCACGGCCTGAACGGTGATGTCGGCATTGCCGTTGCGTGCGGGGAGGATAGCGGCTGTTGACGTGGTGATGTCAAGAATCTCATCGCCGTCGGCCACGATATAGCAGATGGCATAGGGTACCTCGTTCCACTCGAGGGCTCCGTCAGTAACGACGGGCTCGGGAGCTTCGCAAGCCTCGGTTTTGATGGTTGGCTGCCATGCATCGTCGCCCGAGAGCACGTTGGACGCCGTGTATTCGGCGGCTTCCTCGTCGGTGAGGTGATTCTTGGCGGTGCCGTACACCTTTTCGCCGTCTTTGGTGTAGTAATATGTGTCGCGTCGCTGGGAGAGGTCGACAAGGTTGCCGTCGGCATCGGTAGTGTTCCAGTCTGCCCAGATTACTGGGAGGCCGCCCATTGTCTCATACCAGCCGGTAGCGGGGATTGTCACCTCGGCGCGGGTGTTGAGGAACACGGTCTTGGGGAAGTTGTGCCAGGGACGGCCCAGCCATACCGAGGTTTCCGACGGATTGCCGGGGGCGGTGATTGTGCAGTCGCGGAATACATAGCCCCATTTCACATCCTCGGCGTGAGCTGGAGCCACGATGAAACCGCCTGATTTGCGGGTGATCAGCAGGGTGGTGTTCTCGACATAGATGTCGCCGCTGTTGTAGATGAAGTCGACGGCACCTTCAATCAGTGAATTCTTGACATAAGCGCGGTAGGCCGACTTGCCGGGAGTAATCCAGGTGTCCTGGTAGGAGAGCATGGCCACGTTGTTGAAAATGGTGCGGTCGCCTGATGTGTTCAGGGCAAGTGCCTGCGGGCCGTTCTGTTGTTCGTGTCCGTATGAGTTTTCGATTGTGATGTTCTCGAAGAAGCAGTCGTTAGCGTTCACCACTACGGTGGCTCCGACGCTCACGTGAACGGCGTTGTCACCGCCCGAGAGGCGGTCGTCGAGCACGACGGTCTTGTCGCGGTCCTGACCGGTGATGTGGATGAACGGTTTGTTGGCGGGGATGTCGATATGCTCTTTGTAGTTGCCGTTCTTCACGAAAATCAGCCAAGGTTTCACGCGGCCGGCAGGAGCTTCGTCGATGGCGGCCTGCAATGAGGTGTAGTCGCCGGTGCCGTTGATGTCAACGATGGCGTCGAAAAGGCGAGCTTCGGGCTGGGTGCGCTCCATGGTGGTGAAGGTGAGCTCCACGGCTGCTGCCGGGTTGCCGCTTCGGTCGGTGATGGCACCTGCGGGAAGTGAGAATGTGTACTCGGTGTCGTAGGCGAGGCCGGTGTAACGGAATATCACGTTCTTGCCCGATAGGGTGGGAGCCAGAGCCTTTCCGTTGAGGAGGCCTGAGCCGGTGCCAAGCTGGATTTTTTCGTTGAAGGTGAGCAGGATGGAACCGTTGACAGATGCGCCTTTACTTCCGTTTGCGGGAATGGAGGCGGTCAGCACGGGAGCTTCGCTGTCGTCCTCGGCGGCTCTGTCGGCAAGCACGTAGACATCGGTTATGGCAAGGCCGTCGTAGTCGGTTTCGTTGCCGATGAGCGGCGCGTCGAAGTCGGGATACCAGCGCACATACACGCGGGTCTGGTTGTCGGCGTCGGCGGGGAGGGCAAATTCGGTGTCGGTCCAGGAACGGTTGCCGGGAGCCGCTTCTCCGATAGTGGTGTAGTTCTTGCCGTCGGTGCTGTACTGCACGAAGAACCGGCTGTAAGTGTTGTATGTGCAGCTCAATGCCGATGCAATGCGGATATTGGTGTATTCCTTGGTCGAGAAGGACGCTTCATAGAAAAGTTTTGAGGTGCGCACTTTCCAGATTCGGGCGGCAGTGCGTCCGTTCTCGTCACCACGCGACACACCGCGGGGGAGCCACGAGGATGTCTGACCCTCCTCGTTGTGGAGCGACATCAGGCCTGCGTTGTCGCTTTCGGCGCGGAAGTCGGCGGCGCGTTCCGAGCCGGGTTCGTCAATATGGAAGTCCCAGCCGACGATGAAATCATCAGCCGAATAGTTGGCGGTGAGGTTCTTCGCGCCGTCCATGACGATCTCGCGGTTGGCCGAGGTTGTCTCGTCCTCCCAGTTCGTGAAAGCGAGGATGCGGTTGCTCTGTGCGGAAAGCATGACCTCCGTGCCGCTTTCATAGTAGGGCACGCCGTCGATGAGATGACCTTCGGGAGTTACCTCGATCATGTAATCGTTGGCACCGCCGTTGATTGTGAGCGCGAGGGGATAGATTGTGAGCTTGTCGAATTCAGCGATAAGGTTGAGATCGCTGGCGGCAAGGAAAGTGTAGGGATTATCGGTGGAGATGACCTTTCCGGCAGCGCTCCAGCCCGTGAAGCGGTAACCGAAATTTTCGGTGGCGCTGACGGTTACCTGAACATCCTGGTCAATGACAGCCGTGTTGGGAGAGATGGTCACCGAGCCTGCTTCCTCGATGGAAGGGGCAACGGTGATTGTATAGGCGGGAACTTCGATTTCCTGGCCGGATATGTCGCCCTCGATGGTGACATCGTGGATGGTCATGGTCTTGTTGTCGGCAAGGGCGGCGATTGCGAGGCGGAGGGTCAGGGTGTTGTTATAAACCACCACGCCGTCGATGTCGAATTCAAAAAATTTCTCGTTTGGAGCGACGTTGTTGCGGATGGGCTCAAGGTTGGTGCCGAGTACGGTTTTCTTTCCGTCAAGTTCAAGCGAAGCCTCCACGGTACCGCCGTTGGTGCCGTTTCGGGTGGCGTAGAATGATACTTTGCGGGGCTGGAAGGTTATTCCTGCTTTGGGGCGGAGGGTGAACTCTACGGATGCCTCATCGGTATAGCTGCTTTGGTTGCTGACCATGGGCTGATACATGGTGCCTGTGCGATCGGCGGGTTTGGCAGTGCCGGCGGCGGTAAGGTCGCGGCCGACTGAATAACCCGTGAAAGCGAAAGCATCGCTGGTGGTGTCGCCTACCGAGGGGTTGTCCTTGCCTTTGTCAAGGCTCCACAGGACGTTGGCCTCGGTGGATTCATTAGACACATAACCGTTGACGGTCACGCCCGAGATGCGGATGGGGGAGTTCTCAACCTGCTGTTTTGTCCAGGGATATACGCGAATCAGGAGGGTCTCGCCGGCAGAAAGGTTGATGATGTCGCTGGTTGAAACCTGATTCACAACTCCGGCAGCCATTGAAGCCGGGGAATAGAATGTGCGAGGTTCTCCGAAACCGGGCTTGGTTGAATAGCTCACATGGCATTGCATGGCGTCAGTGTCAATACCGCCTACACCCATGGAAATGCCGCTGATCTTTACGGCTTTGCCCTCGGGGGCGGTGAGACCGAATTCTACATAGCGGGTGGGGCTTTCGTCAATGTCGCCGTCGGGCCATACGCCGCCGGTTGCAACCAGGTTGATGCCGTTGTTGTATTCAACGAGGTCAAGGCCGTGAAGCGACATATCGACTACTTTGACTTCGCCGTCGAGGGTGTAGTTGCTTCCGCTTTCGAGGGGCCATACGAGCGAGAGCGCACCGCTGCCGGGGATGGGAAGTCCGTTTGCCGATACGGGAATCTCGATTGTCGAATTGCTGGCCGAGGCGGTGAGGGTGCCGTTGAGCGCGCCTGGATTTTTCAGGGAGGCCTTCACATAGAATGTGCCGATGATGGTGCCGCCGTCATAGGGCAGCTGCACGCTCTGGCTCCATCGTGCCTTGTCGGTGGAAAGCTCGAAAATGCCGTCGGAACTTACGGTTACGTTGCCGCTTTCAGGGTTGAGGCCGAAGCCGGTGAGGGTGAATTCTTTGGTAAGTATGTTGCCCACATATGCCTCGCCAAGGTCACCCGAGGCCGGAGATACGCTGAGGCCGGCGTCGCTGACGTTGATATGGTCGGCAAGAATACCCTGGGCGCTCATGATTTCGGCACACTGGCGGGCAATCATTGCCGCACCGGCCACGCTAAGGTGGGTCGAACCCTGGCCGTCGGAAAGAAGTTCGTGGGTTTTTGCATCGCCGTATTTGACGAAAAGCTGGCGCGAGGATTCGGTGAGGTCGATGAACGGGACGTCGAGTTCGGCCGCAAGCTGCTCCATCTGCCAGCGAAAGTCCATTGAATGGTCATCCTCGGGAACGCTGTTGCCTGTGGTGGGACCGTTGGCTGTAAGTTTGCTGAAACTGTCCCCGAGGTCGTGACGGCCGGCACGGCGGATGTCACCGTCTTTGGTGAAGTTCATGCGGCACACCGATGAGGCGAAGAGGGGAATGGCGTCGACGGCCCGTATTTCTTCCACGAGGGTGCGGAGTGTCTTGACGTATGTGTCGTTGGGGATGGAACCTCGGGTATCCACTGCTGCGGCTGCCTGGGAGTCACCGATTCCGATATAGTATTCGTAAAGCTGGTGACCGTCCATACCGCCGTTCTTCTCATCGTTGTGGGCGAATTGCAGAAGAACGTAGTCGCCGGGTTTCAACGCTTTTTTGATGGTGGGCCAATAGGCCGAGCCGGTATAAAATCCCTGCACATCCATTCCGCCTTTGCCGCGGTTGATTACCGTGATGTCCGAGTCAAAGAATGTGCCGAAATACTGACCCCATCCGCGCGTGGGAGTGGAGCCGTCGGTGGCATAGTCGGCCATGGTGCTGTCGCCGCAGGTGAACAGGGTCTGCGCGTACATTCCCAACGGGAGCGCCGCACACATCGCCGACAATAGCATTTGCTTTAATTTTTTCATGATAAAATCGATTTAAGAGATTTTTTCTGCAAAATTATTTGGCAAATGCACCCTGCCAGGAGGTGATAATTGGCGCGATAGGGGGTAAATTTTGACAGCGCGAGCCTTATGTCTTAATTACTTACGACTTTTTGCGGTGTTGTCCGGCGTATTCGGTGGGGGTACAGCCCATGTTTTCCTTGAACACCATCGACATATACTGCGGCGACTTGAATCCACAGCGGTAGGCTATTTCCGAGACGGTAAGAGAACTGCCGCTCAGGAGGTCGGCAGCTGCCCGCACGCGCACCATCCGCAGGAAGTCTTCCAGCGAGATTCCAATCCGTGCCTTGACTTCGCGCCGCAGAACGTTGCGCCCCACGTTCAGCCGCTGGGCCATGCTTTCAACTTTAAGCGCCGCGTCTCCGTAATTCTCCCGGATGATGTGGCAAACCTTTGCCATGAGGTCGGTCTCGTCAGGCTCAACATCGGTGAGGGCGCATCGGATGTAATATGCAAGGCGCCGACGGCTATTGTAGTGCCGGATTAGCAATGCGCATCCCAAAATGGCAAGCACCGCAGCGGAAAATATGCCGAAGACGATTAGGCATATCTGGACAATTTCCCAGTTTGTCCGCGGCACGTCTATTTCAATGGCAATGGCGTTGTCACACCATACGCCGTTGGCGTCGGTTGAGCGCAGTTGGACGGTTGTCATGCCCGCACCCAAAGAACTGAGCCTCAGTACCCGGTTGCGCCCGATGGCGGTCCATTCGTCTTCGGGGTCGAGCCGGTAGGCATAGCCGATGTTTTCAGCGCCAGTGAAGTCAATGGCCGTTAGATGGATGGCTATGTCCCGGACGCCGTCGGGCAGTGAAATACGGTTGTCTGAGCACGTGACGGGCTTTCCGCCGGCCTCCACGTCGGTTATTAGAAGAGGCGGCGGAGTCGTTTGGGCAAGTTTTCCGGGGTCGACAATCAATATGCCTCCGCTGCGCCCGAAAATGAGTTGTCCGTCGGGGAGCCGTTGAGGCTGTGCCTCGGTGAACCTTACCTTTCGGCCAAGGTTGGTGGCGTTGTATATGGATTTCAAATTCCAATCTTCGCTGTATAGCGAGAGGGCATCCGGCGACACTACCCAAAAATTCCTGTCCTTGTCCTGAATCACAGACAGCACCAGATTGAGATTAAGGCCGGTGTGGATGTTCATGTTTGAAAAAGGCACGGGTTCTTCCATGAGCGCATCGGCGGATTGGAGCCAGTCTATGCCGCCGGAAAAGGACGAAAAATAGATTTTGCCGTCCGCTGCCGCGTAGATGTCAAGAATGTCGTCGTTGCTCAGCGAGTTACTGCGGTGTGTTTCCGTACTGGTGAACTTGAATGTCATTTCGTCGGGGTTCCCGTCCTCCGCATCGAAGGAGATGACACCGCTTGTGGTTGCGCCAATCAACATTCCCGACCGGTCTTTGACGAGCCTGCGCACCCTTGCGCTTTTCTCCACGGGATAATTATCCGGGAAATGGATGTTCAGATGTCCGTCCGCCGATTCAGTAACTTTGGCCACTCCGTTGCCGAATGTGCCGAGCCAAAGCTGACCCTCGCGGTCGGTGGCGAAAGTATAGATATCGGCACACCGCAAACCGCCCGGCGCATCGCTCTCAGCAAAGCGTGAGATGCCGTAGCCGCCGCTTCCATCGGGAGTAAGCAACGCAAGTTCCTTTGATTTTGTTCCCATCCATATCCGGCCGAGGCTGTCAGCATGGAAGGCGTAGGCTTTTTTGCCGAACCCTGCCGACTGATTTTTAACGATTGTGCCTGTTGGAGAAAGATTGCCGAGCCATGTGCCGTCTGAATCATACAACATGACACGGGTGTCGCGTGACGCAGTCCAGATTTTCCCGTCGGGAGCGGCGTACACGGCGTGAATGTCTTCGCCGATGGAATCTATCGGGGTGCTGTCGATGAAATTGAACGCCGGATTTCCTATGGAAAAGTAGTCCACGCCTGAGTCGCGGATAATCCACAGGTTGCCGCTTCGGTCCACGTATGCTCCCCGGGCATTACGACAGAAATTTTCAAGAAGATGGTGGGGCCGGTTTTTATGGTTTCGGCTCTGTAGGGCCAGGGAGTCGGCGCGTTCACCGGGCGTGAATATCCCCGTTGCTGCATCGAGGCGGTATATGCGGTGGCCGTAGGTTTCCACCGCGATATTTCCGTCGGGCGATTCAGCTATATGTTCGATGCGGTTGTTGTCAAGCTTTATGGAATCGCCTGAATAGGTTCGGAAATTTCGGAACTCATATCCGTCGAAGCGCTCCACACCACACCATGTCGCAAACCACACATATCCACGCGAGTCCTGAACAATATCCCGCACACGTGTATGGGTCATGCCGTCGGGGATGCCGTAATGACGCGTGATGATATTGCCGGTGTGTCCGGCAATGCCATTCGTCAGCATTATAATTGCGGCAAAAACAACAAGTAAACGGCTTTTCATGGCAACAATCGCGTTTCCATCGCAAATTTACAAATTTCACCCATACAATCCAAATCCCATCCTCTATGCCATTCCAAAACAAACCACGGGCATGGCGGTTGGCGCCATGTCCGTGGTTTGTTTAAGGGTTGTCGGGCGGAATCAGTGAACCACGACCTTGGCCACTGTGGAGTCGGCGCGGACGATGTAGACTCCGGGTTCGAGGCCGGTGAGGCCGACAGGAGTGCCGGCGAGGGTGTAGGCCTGCACGAAATCGTGTTCTCCTTCGACGACGATGGAGCCAGTGAGGCCGTAAATCACCGCTTCGGGTCGGGCTGATTCGATTACGTCGCGCACACCGGCGATGTTGGCCGTGCCGTATACTGCATAAGCGCCTGCGGCGAGTGTCACGCCTGTCGCTGTGGCTTCGGGCTCGGCATTATAGCTGTAGCTCAGCAATTTGTATTTGCCGGAAGTCAGGTCGACGGGGACGGGGATGGTGGCCGGTTCGGTTACGGCGGGATTGACGACAAGATACATTTCCTTATCTCCCTTGACCAGCGAGATCGAACGCGATGTCCACGTCGAGCAGTTGACGGTGGTGGTGACATCCTCGGCGAACATTTCGGGATTATCGGCGCGGAGATGGCATAGTTCGGAGTAGTTTTTCATCAGTCCGGCGCGGTTGTCGTTGTCAAGATAGCTCCATATCACCTTTTTGGGCGAGGTGTTGTTGCCGCCGTTGCTGTCTTTGGTGGTTTGGTCGGCGCCGAATTCCTGGAACTGCCATATCATGTGCGCACCAGGGGCGAGAAGCATCTGTGCGGCCACGGATCCAAGTCGGCGCATCGAGGTGGGGATGTTGCCCTTGACGCCCTCGGCGCCCCATTTGTTCTGCTTGTAGGCCATGCGCTCCTCGTCGTGGCTCTCGGCATAGCTCACGGTCGAGCCCCACGTGCGGCTGTCGAGCGGCGCATAGAATCGGTTCAGCGACGAATTTGAGCTGTAACCCATTGCGAACTGGCACGAAGCCTCGTTGATATTGGCCCAGTTGGTTTCGCCGTCGGCAGCCATTTCGTTTTCTTCTTTGGCGCCCGCCAGGTTTTCGTTGATGAAATAAGCGTCGGGTTTGTATGCCTTCATGGCGGTGTGGAGTTCCTTCATGCGGGCCACACGCGAGGCGTTGTATGCGTTGGTCTTGGCATCTGTCACGCTGCTCCATGTGTTTGTCGTGGCGTTGTATTTCGCGCCATAGCTGTCATTGTCGCCGAGACCCTTGACGAGGTCAAAGCGGAAGCCGTCGACCTTGTATTCCTTCATCCAGTACACCAGCGCGTCCTTCCACTGGCGCTGAACGAGAGGATTGTCCTGGTTCCAGTCGTTGAGCACACTATATGCGTGCGGTGCAGTGCCGTTATAGAATGGATTGTCGGCGATGTCATACATCATGTACCACGGATGCAGTCCGTCGCTCTGGTTGAAAACTATGTCGAGGATTACGGCCATGCCGCGCTTGTGGATTTCGTCAATGAGGAGGCGGTAGTCGTCGGGTGTGCCGTATGCCTTGTCAGGTGCGAAATAAAAATTGGTGTTGTATCCCCACGAGTTGTTTCCGTTGAATTCCATGATGGGCAGCAGTTCGATGGCGTTAACGCCGAGTTCCTCGAGATAGTCGAGTTTAGAGAGCACGCCGGCGATGGTGCCGTTGCCTCGGCTCTGGCCTTCGGTGCCTGTAAAGTCGCGGATGAGCAGTTCGTATATGATCAGGTCGCTTTGCGGCACACCTTTGAAGTCGGTGACTTCCCAGTCGTAGTCGCCAAGTGTTGAATTATATACCGCCACCGGGGTTCCGCTTACAACCGACGAGGGGTATTTTGGCATATTGGGGAATACCGACGACGATATGTATTGGTCGTTCCACGGGTCGAGGACGAGGTTGGCGTAGGGGTCGCCCACGGCCTTGTCACCGTCAATGAGATAGTAGTAGATGTAGTCGGTGGCGGGTTTGAGGCCGCTTACGGTAATCCAGAAATACGGCACACCGTCGACGGTCTGTTTTTTCATGACGCCGTCCGATGAAACTGCATAGCCGTTCCACGAACCGACTATCATCGCGCTGCTTTTTTTCGGCGCGGCGATGCAGAACGTCACGGTTCCGTCGGTGTTGGTTACGGCTCCGAGCTGGGGTTCGCCACCGGGGTAGGGAGCCTCAGCGCTGTCGCCCACTCGGGTGAGTTCCAGTGTTTGGGTGATTGTCTCTCCTGCCGAGGTCGCCTTTGCATAAACCGTGTAATTGCCTTCGGCGGTGAATTCGGCGGTGCCGGTGAGGGTGGCTGAATTCTGAACCGTCGCAATCATGTTGTCGGGCGAGTTGTAATACAGCTCTATGTCCGCGTCGCGGCTGGTGTTGACGGTGAACGTCACTGGCGAGTCGTCGGTCAGCACCTTGCCACTCATGTCGGAGGTGAGTTCCATCTGGAAGCCCGGAGGCAGAACGTTGACGAAGATGTCGCCGCCGGTTTCGGTCTTACCTTCCTTCGATGAGTTGGCGTTACGGAAAACGAAAGCGAGTTTTGTCACCGTTACGTCAGGCTTGGTTATGCCGTAATATTCGTCGATGTCTGGAATGGTGAGGGTCCATGTGTTGTCGGCCACCCACGTAAGCTCATATTTCGAGGAGTTGTCGCCCCAGGTTGGAGCGTACTGCCACGATGACGACGTGGAGGTGATTACACCGGTGTGGGCATAGATTTTGTCGGTTGACTTCAGTCCCATCAGGCCTTTGTTGCCGCGGTCGGCATGGAACGTGACCACGATGTTCTTGGAATCGGTCTGCACCAGCGCGGGCGATGTCGTCACCACCTGTGCCGTTGTGGCCGCAGTGCCGATAGTGGCAGCCGCCAGCAGTAGGTAAAGATTTTTCATGTATGGTTTTTTAGGTATTGAACGTTACTTTTTAACACTCGTTGGCCGTCATTAGTTTGCCGTTTGCGAAGAATAGTCTAAATTTGCATTGCAAACAAACCGAACAGCACAAATGTCTCCCGTCCAACAACGAATCGAAGAGCTTCGCCGTGAAATCAACGGCCACAATCATAAGTACTATGTCGAAAACTCTCCGTCGATTTCCGACTATGATTTCGACATGCTCCTCAAGGAGCTTGAGCACCTCGAGGCCGAACATCCTGAATTTGATGACCCATTGTCGCCAACCCACCGTGTCGGCTCCGACCTGTCGAAGGGTTTCGACCAGACTCCGCATATTTATCCGATGCTGTCATTGTCCAACACCTATTCCATTGACGATGTGGACGCGTGGGCAACCCGTGTGCGCGAGGCCCTTCCCGGTCAGGATGTGGAAATTGTCGGTGAGATGAAATTTGACGGCTCGGGCATATCGCTGATTTATGAGCACGGGCGCCTGGTGCGTGCCGTTACGCGTGGCGATGGAGAGAAAGGCGACGTTGTCACCGACAATGTCAAGACAATCCGCTCGATTCCATTGCAGCTTCAGGGCTCAGGCTGGCCCGACCATTTTGAGATACGCGGCGAGATAGTCATGCCCTGGGCCTCGTTCGAGCGCCTTAACGCCGAGCGCGCTTTTAATGAAGAACCGCTTTTTGCCAATCCGCGAAATGCCTGCGCAGGCACCCTCAAGTTGCTCGACCCGAAGGAAGTGTCCCGCCGGGGGCTTGACGCCTATCTGTATTATCTGTTGGGCGAGGACCTCCCGTTTGACAACCACTATGACAACATGGAGGCTGCCCGCAGCTGGGGCTTTAAGGTCAGTTCGGCGATGAAGAGAATGCACACTATTGCCGAGGTCGATGAATACATTGCCCATTGGGACAAGGCGCGGCGCGAACTGCCGGTGGCCACCGACGGACTTGTGTTCAAGGTAAATTCCCTGCGCCAGCAGCTCAACCTCGGTTTCACCGCCAAGTCGCCGCGTTGGGCGGTGGCCTATAAATTTCCGGCCGAGCGGGCATTTACACGATTGCGTTTCGTTTCGTTTGACGTCGGCCGCATGGGCATAATCACCCCGGTCGCTAACCTTGAACCGGTTTTGCTTTCGGGAACGATTGTAAAGCGGGCTTCCTTACACAATGAGGACATAGTCAATACCCTCGGAATCCATGAGCACGACATGCTTTATGTGGAGAAGGGCGGCGAAATAATTCCGAAAATCACAGGTGTCGATACCTCAGCCCGCGAGCCGGGTGCCTCGCCGGTCAGATTCGTCAGTCATTGCCCCGCCTGCGGAACCGCTCTGGTGCGTGTCGAGGGCGAGGCGGCATGGGTGTGTCCCAACAAGTATGGTTGTCCCCCGCAGATTGTGGGACGTATCGAGCACTTTGTAGGACGCCGTATGATGAACATCGACGGCATCGGCGAGGAAACTGCCGCAGCCTTGTACGCAGTCGGGCTGGTCAGGCAGTACAGCGACCTCTATGATTTGAAAGCCGATGATTTGCTGCGCATCGAGGGCTTTGGTCCGCGCAGCGCCGAACGTGTCATCGACGGCGTGGAAGCCAGCAAGCAGGTGCCGTTCGAGCGGGTCGTATATGCGCTTTCGATTCCTTTCGTCGGCGAGACCACGGCCAAGAAGATTGCCCGCGCCGTCGGCTCAATTGACGAGCTGATGTCATGGAGCGCCGAGCGCCTTGAATCAATCGAGGACGTTGGCCCGCGCATCGCCCGCAGCATCATAGAGTATTTTGAGGCGCCCGTCAACCGCGAAAATATAGAACGTCTCAGGGCTGCCGGCGTGCAGCTCGCTATGCCCGAAGGATATGCCGAGGCAGCAGGCGATAAGCTGGCCGGCAAAACGTTTGTCATCAGCGGTGTGTTCTCGCGCCATAGCCGCGATGAATACAAGGAACTCATCGAACGCAACGGCGGTAAAAATTCAGGATCAATCTCTAAGAAGACCGATTATGTGCTTGCCGGGGAGAATATGGGGCCTGCCAAACTCGAGAAAGCCACGAAACTCGGGGTGCCCGTCATTGACGAGGATACATTCCTCCAGATGATTGGGGAATAATAAAAACAATAATCGCCTTTTTGTAATTTCTCGGAGTTCTCCGAGTACTCCGAGAGCTCGGAGTTACCAAAAAGGCGATTATTGTTTTTATTATTTCAGAACTTGAAGCCTGCCGAGACTACTATCGAGTTGGTGGTTTCGGTTAGGTCGGCGGTGGGAGCCTTTACATCGGCATAGTTGGTGAAGGCGTGGTAGGTCGACTTCTTGTTGCGGTAGATGTAGGCGCCGTCAATGTAAAATGCCTTGTAGCGGTAGCCGAGACCGAACGAGATGGCGAAAGCGTCGCGGTTGAGGGTATAGGCGGGATTCATGCCGGCGGTGTAGACTTCCACGTCTCCGTCGAGTACCTCGCTTTTTGCGGTGGATGTCGAATAGTTGTAGCCGGCGCGGAGGCTGAACCGTGGGGTGACGCGGAACTCGGCGCCTATGCGGATGATGTCTGCGGCCTTGAAATAGTTCTTGATGTCGTCGTTGACAGGGTCGTTGGAGGCGTATGAGCCCCAGCCGTTCTGGCTGCTTACCTTGATGTCATTGTAGGCCTGACGTTCGTAGTCAACACTGACGATGGCCGAATTGCCGATTACGGCGGCGGCACCAACCATGAATTTCCACGGGGAATTCATGTGGAAATTGTAGTAGAGGTCTTCGGTGTATTCCGACCCTTGCAGGGGATTGCCGTTGCCTTCTTCGGCAGCCGGGTTGAGATAGCTGTACTGGCTTTCGGCGTATGCGTTGTTGCTTATCGAGTACCAGGTAGGGGTGTGGATGGCGGCACCGATGCGCAGCATGTCTATGGGTTTGACGATTACGCCGAACTTCATGTTGAAACCGGTGCCGGATATGGCGCGCCAGTTGTCAAGCCATACGCCGGCGTCACCTTTCACGAGGCCTTCGTTGGAGGCGATTGTGGCGTTGGACATGCTTTCGGAATAGAAGGTGGTTGAGCTGTAACTCAGGTCGGTGATGCCGAAACCGATGCCCCACATGAATACATCGCTCACGTTGCCGCCGAAGTCGATGTTGTATTCGTCAACATAGCCACGCTCCTGAACGATTGATTCCGCGTCGCCGACTGTCGAGCGGTTCGATAATCCCTGATAGCCTGTAGAAGTGGGGTTTATCATATAGGAATTATATGCCAGAATCGACAGCCAGTCGTTGTTGGAATCGTAATATGGGTTGTAGGGGTTGGCATTGTCGCCGAAACTCAGGTCGGCCTCTGGCACGTTGCCTGTGAAAGCCGCGATATAGTCTGTCACAGACGATGGCGATGAGCCGTTATAGGCTTTGAAAGTGCGGTCGAACGAAGCGACGCGGTTGTAGGTAGCGCCCCACGAGAATGTGCGGAGAGCCCCGTCGAGGCGCACTGTGCCGATGTAGCCGAAGTTGTTGCAGCTGACCTTGGTCTTTGACGTGCCGATGTTGTAGTCGCCGGTGTTGGCCGAGATGTTTCGCGGCGAGATGTCGAGTGTGGCGCCGATTTCACTGCGGCGGTACACGCCTATGCCGGCAGGGTTCTGCGTCAGGGTGGAGAGGTCGCCGCCGAGGGCAGTGAATGCTCCGCCCATAGACATGAATCGTGCGGTTCCGCGCGTTTCGGTCTGCGAGAGGGTGTAGGCGTCCACGGCGCTTTGTGCCGACAGGATTGCGGGAGCGGCCACTGCCAGGGCCGCGAGGATTGTCTTTTTCATATAGTTGAACGCTTTGATTTTTTATTGTTACCTTCTGCCGCGTGTTCCACCGCCGCCACCGCTGGTGCGCATTCCGCCGCCGGTGCTGCGGGTTGTGCTGCCGCCGGTGCTGCGGTATGTGCCGGTGTTTCGGCTCGGGGTGGAGTTACCCCACGATGAGTTGCGCGATGGAGTTGAAGTTGATGTGGAATTATTGCGGCCACGGTTGAGGTTAAGTCCGTTGGAGCCCGAGGTGCCGGTCGATGCCGGTCGAGAGTTGGGATAGGCGGGCGAAACGGTACCGTTGTAGCGGTTGTTTCCCATGTTGCCGGGTCGGGCAACGCTGGCTCCGGCACTGATGGCTCCGGGGCGGCGTCCGATGGTGGAGGAGCCACCTGCTGGATTGTGCGGGCGTGAGCCGCCGGTCGAGTTTCCGGCCCAATGTCCGGGGCCGGGTGCAGGATGCCATCCGGGACCCCATGACGGACCCCATGCAGGTCCCCAACCGGGGGCGTAACCGGGCCAATATCCGGGTCCCCATCCCCAGCTCCACGAATACCAGGGGTCATACCACCCCATGTTCCAGCTCCACGACCACGAGGGACCGTACCAGTTGTACCAGGGGCTGTACCATGACGAATAGGGCCAGGTTGCCCAGGGCGAGGCGTTGACTACATAAACATTGATGTCTGTTGCCGGCTGTGAATAGTAAGAGTCTATGAGAGCTTGATTGCCCGAACCGTTCACTATGTCGGGGTTCGAGAATTTTTCGATGCGGCGCGTATAGGCATAGCTGTCGAGAAGAGCGTCGAGCGAATCGGCAGGTACGCTGTCGGCCACAAGGAACTGGCCGCGGCGATTGTAGGCATCGACGTCCATGTCAAGACCAGAGCCCTGGGGAACGTAGCCAGCCGGATCGGGATAGTTGACGATAGTGTTTGGTGTATAATAGTAGCCGGAATTGCCGGCTGCCTGTTTTGTCTGTTTCTGCGTGGCTGATGATTTGTCTTTCGACGCATTGTAATAGATGTCGTCATCCTCTTCGTCCCATGACGATGAGGATGGCATGGCGCTCGTGGCGGCAGTCGCTGCGAGCAGCATTGCGATGAGAGATAATCGGCGGAATTTCATAGCTGCCTTTCTTTTTATCGTTGATTATATAACGCTTAGACTCGATGTGATGGTTCAAGTTTAATGCAAAACTACATAAAAATTCTTAAACAGGCAAATTATGTGTGTCATGGCTATAAGCCGCTTATTCCATGGCGTCGGCAAAATCTTCGGGTGATAGGGGCGGCAAATCCATTTCGCGGCGCAGAGCATTGACCTCCGTTTTGTCGCGCAGGCGCCAGATTATCATTTTGCCGGTATCGGCCTGACGCACTTTCTGGGTGCCGTAGATTTGCGGCTGGCCGCTGTATAGCAGGCTGCGGTCTTTCATCTTTGCGAAGAGTTTGCGGGGGAGTTCACCGGCGAGTGCGGCTTTCTCAAACAGATCGATATAGCGGCCTATGGTGGCGGGATCGGCGTGTTGAACCACGAAAAACAACCCTTGGGCGGCTGCCCCGACTTTGGCGGACGGAATCCAACCGAGAGAGTCGAGCATGGCGGTGGCCCGCGGCTGGTTGATGCTGTCGGCCTCGCGGATGTCCTTCCACAGCCTCGATAGTGTTTCGCGGTCGTCGGGATTTTGCTTTCCGGCCATAATTAGACGTCCTCTCGGATTCTGGTCGGCGTCATATAGGTCGAGAAGTTCTCGGCGCAACGCGTGGTCATATTCGGGGTGGGCGATGGCCGTGCGCCGTTCGTTTTCGGCGGTGAGGGCAGCCCAGCGAGGCGACAGACGGCAGTCTTCCAGCTCCTCTCCTGCGGCTATTAGCTCGCAATGCCAGGTGGTGTCGGCGCGCTGGGCGTCGAGCAACAGGTCAATGGCCGCCTCCGGATTCCCATCGGCCGCGGCTGCCAACGCCGATGCAGTCAGCGAATCTGCGGGAAAGGATGCGAACGACGGCGCCGCCACAAATGCGGCTCCTGCAAATAATAATGCTTTGAATAAAGTCATGGTAAGTAATATAAGTGGGTTGGCGTATGTGGGTTATATTTAGAAATTTAAGGGAATAAAATCCTTGCCATTCCATCCTATGATTGAGTGGTTGTCGGTGACGGCTATCTTGTAGAGAGGCATCGGCACATTGAACAACCTGTCAACTATATTGCCGTCCCAGTCAATTTTGAAAATTGTGGGTGCTGTATCCTCTGCATCAGCATATTTGAAATTCCAATGGAGGGCATATATGAAATTTGGGGTCGTTGCAATATCAACTATATGCAGTGGATTCAGGTCTTCAAAATCGGCTTCGTTAAGAGTAGCGGGATTGAACGTGTCTTCGCAAATTCGCACTTGCTTAACCAGCTTTCCGTCCATTCCAAATATTTCAATTATCGGATGGAGCCTGTATGCAAACGCCAATCTATCGTGTAGTCTTGAATAGGCGAGTTCTCCGGCATTTGACATCCAAGATGTGAGTTCCGGGGATAGTTGTATTCTCCTGATTGTGTCAACCTGCGCCGTGGTGATATTTGCTTTCAGCGCATACTGCGCGCCCCCATTTGGCTCTCGCCCGATAAAAACAAATTTGTCGGGAGCGACCATTGATACATCTTGAACATACTGTGACAATGGAAAAGGCACAGAGCTTCCATCACTGAAAATATATTTTTTAGTCCGTAATAGAACACTGTCATTCTCTGCGCGATATATCTCACCATCGTCTTGACTTACGACCAAACAAGTGCTATCACAGTTATTAACCGGATATGGCATATATGACACATAGTATCCATCACCCTTGTGGCCCATTTCGGGCCCGACATTTAAGGTGTGGTTCTTGCTGTCGATTATGGCACGGCGAAGGAAACGTTGCCCGTATCCGCCTTCGGTTTCATAAACAAACCATAGCGTATCGCCTGTTATTTTCATATCATTGACATGGCGGATTGCAGGAAGCGTGCTACCTGTCAGTGTCAGCTTTTGAGCATCAGCCGATTGCTGAGCGTTGACAGAACAGCTTGTCAATGTCAGTGCAAAGATGAATATTATCAGATTTTTCATGTTTATTTAATTTCAAGTGGTTTGTATGGGATTGACTGTTGTGCAGCCTTATCAATATCGACCTCTTTTCCGTCTTTCCCAACTATATGTATTCTACGCGCGTCACCTCCCATTGATGCGATGTTAAATCCAACCGGTGATTTGAAATAACGGACAAGCGTTTTGGCCGCTTCTTCGGCGCTGCAATTTTTCTCATTGGCATTCTCGTATTGATATTTCATTATAGGCTCGTTTGAGCGTTCAAATCCGACAGCCTCCCAGATGAACTGCTGTTCGGCATCTTCTATTTTAAGAATCAATCCGGGTAATCCACCGAATTTGTAAGGGCCATACGGAAGTGGCAGTTCTGATGTGAACCACGCAGTGTATGTGCGCCCCGCAAACTCTCCCGTAGTTTTTGAGCATTCATATCCAAGTATTGACGTGCTTTCTTCCGGTAGAAATGTCCAGTTGATAGTAGGGATAGAGTCGGCATATACCAACGTATTTACGTTTAGTGGCAATCGCAGCCGAAGGTTTGCCGATGTTCCGCGCGTCGGGCGTACCAGCTCGACAGGCCACGGCATTCCTGATACATTTGAATAAGAGTTTGCACCGCGTCGTATTTGCTCGGTTGCAAGAGAGTCAAAGTGCTGAATTATGTCACTGTAATCCTTGATGCAGTTCTTTCCAATTTGCACGATACGGGTGTCATCGTAGTAATCCTGTATATCAGGATGGTACTTGTATTTCAATGTGTAAGTAACCTTATATCTGGCGGTATCGACAGGAGTTGCCTTGTCAATCAGTTGCGACATCGTTTCATACGCGGATGCAGACATGCACATGAATGTGCAGATGATTGTCAAAATAAAATGTTTCATATTATTGGGAATTAAAGTATTCGGAATCTGACTTTTAACAGTACACTGCGTGGCCGTATATTATATATTGAGTTAGTTTCGGTAAGTGCCGTGCGATTGGAATACACATAGTCTTTCCTGTTAAGTAAATTGTCGCAGGTAAGAGTAAATGTAAATCGTCTTATGGCGTAACTCGCTTCTGCATTAAGCAGTATAAACGACTTGTCGCCATCGTTAAAATTGTTATAGTAATGATATAGCGATGCTCCGATACTTATACCCCACGGCAAAGTGAAATCGAGCGATGCGCTGTTTGTAAGTGTACGTATCCAAGGCATACGGTCAAAACCATTCTGACGTGATGCTGATTGATAATATTTACCTTCGTATGATACTGACAGCCATTTGAATGGTGTCAGGCTTATATCTCCATTCAACCCGAAAGAATCTCCTGAATAGCGCAGAATACTGTTCTGCACCAACAACGGGCTGTCATAATGACTGTATGTAGCCGACAGCCCTATTTTCAGACGCCGCCAATCAAAACCCTGACTGCCACGGATAGCGGCAGAGAACATATCGGATGTTTCATTGGTACGCTGACTTATGACATGCTCCACAAGGCCGTCATAATATGCCCCGTACAGCACATCCGGCTGCTGTCTGCCCCAGCTTAAATCCACCCTGGCAAAACTCATGGCAAGAACATTCTTGAAATTGTAGGAAAGTGTATTATACAGGTTCAACCCCTCGAATAAACCCACGACATCGTATGCCGACAATTGCCGGTAGGATGTGAGTATGTTATTGGAATAGAGATTCTGAATTGAAGGTGTCGAATAGTTCAATGACGATTTTACACTGAGATTATGACTGCTGTTGATTTTGTACGATAAATCCAATTGCGGTTCAACCCGCACACGGTTCTTATCTGTCGCAATGTCTGACAAACGGTTATCGAGTTTGAAAAACTTATATCCGATTGGCAGATGTAGCGATATGTCAAATTTACGGTTGCGCCATGCAATTTCAGCTTTAACACCCGTATTAAGGTTGTCAAGGCATAAATCGTTATTGAAATCAGGCAGTTCACTCGTGAGGCTATTGCGCGTATAATTCAAGAAAAATGTAGGATGCAGGGTTACATTACCGATTCTGAACGCAGAGAGCAGTCCGATACGGTTTTCCGTTGATAAATCACGGTAATCCACGCTCTGACGCAAAGCATCGCCGAGTATCAGATCAGGGAAAAGATTTGGTGATACTGACAGGCTATGGGGGCGCTTTTCCAGATTTATTGTTGAATAAATCTCATATCCACGATATTCGGAACTGCGGTTTGTCATGTGGAATTTGTTGAACAAACGGAATGATTCAGTCTTGGTCGCTTGTGAAATATTGTCAGCTCCGGCCATTATCCGGCTGTCGGCATCGGTTGAGAACCAATCGAATTTCAGTTGCTCTTTCAGATACCGGGTGTCACCGTTATTCAGATATGTCAGGTCGCCGTATGCTTTGTTTGTCTTTGATAAGCCGTCCATCAACTCGTCAACTATGTTTTGCGAACCGTCGGGCAATCTGTTTGCTGTTGATGAATAACTCCTGCGGGAATCACGGTCGTTTAGATAGGCGGCATTGATACCAAACTCTCCGGAATCTCCGACACGATATACGTTGTTGAACGTCGCACTATGTGAGCGGTTATAATAGTAAAACCGTTTGTCAATGCCGGGAGCTGACGGTATTGACATATTGGTTATGTTGGATGTGCGTGAATAATCATTATCGAAGGAATAAAGCTCCTGCGACAAATCCTCTCCGGTATTGTTGCCTTTGTAAGTGGCGAGAAATTGGCTGTTGCGTTTGAAATAAGTCGCTATCGCAGAATTATTCCACAACATATCGTCGCCATACCCTCCGCCCAATGTGGCTATCAGATTGAATACACCTTTCACGCCCTCCTTCAACCGTATATTGATTGACGCCTGTTCCTCCGGGCGCAATCCTTTGAGAGCCTTGATGTCCTGATGATTCTCCAATACCTGCACAGTGGCGATATTGTTTGGATCTATATTGTTTGTTGCAATGCCGTAATGACCTTTCATAAGATCCAAGCCCTCGATATAAAAATTCTTTATCGGCTTACCCTGATAAGACACCTGACCCGACTCTGCCACAGTAATACCGGGCATCTTTTTTAATACGTCTGCAAGGGCCTGATCATTCTGCGAAAGGAACGATGCAACATTGTAATTGATGGTATCTCCTTGTGAATAGATTTTCTTGGACTTTACCACAACCTCTTTCAGCTCAATCGCTTTGTTGTCGGCAACAATGTCGTAGATGCCCGGCTTATTGGGTATGCGGATTATTGCCGGGGCAATTTCTAAACCTGATGCGGTTAGGATCAAGCTGTCGCTATCGCACGTTGTGGTAAAGCGGTAATGCCCGTTGGCATCAGTGAGTGTGGACGAAAGGAATGTTTTCGGAGAAGATGCCGGAGATACGGCCACGCTGACAAAATCCATTGGTTGGCCTGTATGGTCAATGACGCATCCGGCTATGGCGGTCTCTCCATAGGCGTAGCGTAAGCATGCGCAAAACAGAAATAATATGAAATAGCGGCAACACATATCATTCGTATCTGCCGCAAAGGTACTAAAAAATTAGTTACGCGCAACTAAAAAAATAGTCGAAGTTGCTTTTTTAACTGTAATCCATATTGAAATAAAGCCGCCCGCGATGTTGTCGCGGGCGGCGGGGTGTGTTTTTTATGTCAGTTTTTCAGTATGTAGCTGTTTATTGTCTTGCCACGGGGCGAAGGTCGTAGCTGGCGATGGCGATGGTGAAGCCCCAGTAGATGAAGGCGATTGAGGTGAGGAACGAAACCATCATCATGTCGCTGATCCATCCGGCTTCAAGGAAGAAGAATCCGATGAGGCAGAGCAGGATGCCGTTGATGATGCCGAGCCACCAGTATTTGCCGCCGCGATAGCAAGCTGCAATCAGTGCCTCAATGCCCCAGAAGATGAATACGAATGCGAGGAAATAGGGGAACACGGCTTCCGACAGCACGATGCTGCGCACCAGCATGAAACCGATGAAGATGTCAATAATGCCGCCTGCAAGCCACCATCCCCAGCCGCGGGCGTGGTTGGGGCCGGTTGCTACGCAAAGCTGTACGATACCGGTCAGGATAAGGAGCCAGCCGAAGATTTGCGATGCGATGGCAAAGCCTGCCTCGGGCCAGAACCAATACGCGAAGCCAGCGATTACCATCAGGATGCCGACAACGAGAACAACCCACCATGCGCGGGTGGTTCCGAGATAGTTGAAATTAAAGGCTTTCATAATAAAGTTATATTAGTTGAAGTTTTATAATCGTTTTGTCAGTCTCGTTTACGTTAATTTATATTATTAACAATGCCGGTGCCCGATTGGTTGGATGTGCCGCATAAAATATTTTTTGTAACTTTGCACGTTAATTATGATTTATCCTGACAGCATAGAATCAAAGATTGGTTTCGACACCGTGCGGCGCATGGTGGCGGCCAAATGTTCGTCGCCTTTGGGCGAGGGTATGGTGGCCGATATGGCTTTTTCGGATGATTTTGATACCGTGGCCCGCGAATTGGGACGCGTGGCGGAGTTCTGTGCCATTTTGCATGGCGACGATGATTTCCCCTCGGGTGGCATACGTGACATAACTGCGAGGCTGAAGTCAATCCGCCCCGATGGCACGTACCTCACCGCCGCCGAACTTGTTGACCTGGGTGTATCGCTTGCGACGATGGCCTCGATAGAGGCTTTCTTCCGCACGCGCCGCAATCCCGAGGGCGTGTCGCCTTTCCCACTGCTCGACGAAGTGGCTCAGGAACTTAACGTGTTCCCTCTGCTGGCGTCGGCCATCGACCGGGTGGTAGACCGCTGGGGCAATGTCAAGGACACCGCTTCGGCTGAGCTTGCCGACATACGCCGGCGCATAGGCCAGATGGGCGGGGCCGTCAACTCGGCCATGCGCCGTGTGATAGCCCAGGCCGTGAAGGATGGCCTGCTTGACGCCGACACATCGGCGTCGGTGCGCGACGGACGCCTGGTCATTCCTGTGGCTCCGATGAACAAACGCCGTATTCCCGGTATTGTCCATGACGAGAGTGCATCGGGCAAGACCGTTTTCATCGAGCCCGCCGAGGTGGTCGAGGCCAACAACCGCCTGCGCGAGCTCCGCATCGAGGAACACCGCGAGGAAGTCCGTATTCTCATAGGCGTGGCTGCCGATTTAAGGCCGCATCTTGATTTGCTGCTCGATTCATTTTCGCTGCTGGGATTGTTTGACTTCATACGCGCCAAGGCCGAGTGGGCCGGCGATATAGGCGCTTCGATGCCCCATCTGAGCCGGGAGCCTGAGATGGAGTGGTATCATGCGTGCCACCCTGTGTTGCAGGAAAGCCTTCGGCGCCAGTCCAAGGAGATTGTCCCTCTTGACATAACGCTTACGCCCGAAAAGCGTATTCTTGTTATATCGGGTCCCAACGCTGGCGGCAAGTCGGTGACTTTAAAGACTGTTGGCATCGTGCAATATATGGCCCAGTGCGGCTTGTTGCCGCCGGTGTATGAAAATTCCCACATGGGTATCTTTGACTCAGTGTTCATCGACATCGGTGACGATCAGTCAATTGAGGATGACCTGTCGACCTATTCATCTCATTTACGCAACATGCGCCACTTCCTTGCCAAAGGCGATGCGGCCACGCTGATATTAATCGATGAGTTCGGCGCCGGCACTGAGCCGCAGATAGGCGGTGCGATCGCCCAGGCGTTGCTTGCCGAGTTCAACGAGCGGGGAATGTGGGGAGTGGTGACGACCCATTTCCAGAATCTCAAGAAATTTGCCGAGGAGACGCCCGGTCTCGTCAACGGCTCGATGCTTTACGACCGCCGCGAGATGCGTCCGCTGTTCTCGCTGGCCATAGGCCATCCCGGCAGTTCATTTGCCATCGAGATTGCCCGCAAGACGGGGCTTCCCGAATCAATCATCAGCGCCGCGTCGGAAATCGTTGGCAGTGACTATGTGAATCTTGACAAATATCTCCTCGATATTGCGCGCGACCGCCGCTACTGGGAGAACAAGCGCCAGCAGATACGCCTTAAGGAGAAAAAAATCGAGGAAGTTCTCGAGCGCTATGAAGACGATGCGGAAACCCTGCGTCGCCGTCGCAGCGAGATTATAGCCGACGCAAAGGCCGAGGCAAGGAAGATACTCGACGGCTCAAATGCCGCGATAGAACGCACCATCCACGACATCCGTCAGGCACAGGCCGAACGCGAGCAAACGCTTGAAGCGCGCCGACGTCTCGCCGAGGAAAAGCGGGAGCTGTCGCGGGATGCGTCGCCCGACCATCCCCTGATTGCCAAGGTTCCCAAACGCAAAGGCGCTGCAAAGCCCGAAAAAACCTCGGAAAAAGGCAAGAAAGAGCTTGCCGCGGGTGATTACGTGGTGCTCGACGGCGCCGGTACGCCGGGGCAGATTGAGGAAATCCGCGGCAAGGAAGCCGTGGTGATTTTCGGCCATCTGCGCACCACCGTAAAACTCTCGCGCCTTTCGCCCACGATGAAACGTCCGTCGAGCGGAGCGCAGAAGGCAGCGTCGTTTGTCAGTGTGGCCACATCCGACGATTCCCGCGAGCGTCAGCTGCGATTCAAGCAGGAGATTGACGTGCGCGGCATGAGGGTGGACGAGGCCGTGCAGGCTGTTACATATTTTATTGACGACGCCATCCAGTTCAATGCATCGCGCGTCCGCATCCTCCACGGCACAGGCACCGGTGCCCTGCGGCAATACATTCGCCAGTATCTCTCGACCGTTCCCGCCGTCCGCCGTTATGCCGACGAGGATGTGCGCTTCGGCGGAGCGGGTATAACCGTGGTCGAACTTTGACAACAAGACTGCTATGACCAATACATCCATAACCCCTGACGGTTCTCAGGCTTCACCGCAGAAAGGCTTGCTCGGCACCCTTTTCTGGACTTTCGTCAAAATCGGCGCCTTCACTTTCGGCGGCGGCTGGGCCATGATTTCGATTATCCAGCGCGAGGTCGTGGACAAATATCATTGGATTGAGAAAGAGGAATTTCTCGACCTGCTCGCCGTGGCGCAGTCGATGCCAGGCATCCTCGCCGTAAACATCGCGGTGACTGTCGGCGACAATCTCCGCGGACTGCGCGGCAGTCTTGTGGCCGCGCTCGGCACCATCCTTCCGTGTTTCCTCATAATCCTCGCCATCGCCATGTTCCTCACCCCCGAGCTGATTACGTCCAACGAGGTGCTGTCGGCGATTTTCAAGGGCATCCGGCCTGCGGTGGTGGCCCTGATTGTGGCTCCGGTGATAACATCGGCCAAGGCGGCGAAGATTGGTTGGAAAACCGCGTGGATTCCAGCCGTTGTCGCCCTGCTGATATGGTCGAAACTGCCCGTCGTATCCAATCCCATCCTGTTTATCGTCCTTGGCGGACTTTTGGGATGGTGGCAACTGTACACCGTGCGTCGCCGCACAGCCGGGAAAGGAGGTGAGAAATGAGCATTTACCTCAAGCTGATCTGGAGCTATCTTAAAATAGGCTTTTTCGGTTTCGGCGGCGGATATGCCATGCTCGCCCTCATCGAAAATGAAATTGTGAGTCCGGGGTGGATTACTGAGAAGATGTTCACCGACATAGTGGCGATTTCCCAGATGACCCCCGGCCCCATAGGCATAAACTCGGCGACTTACATCGGGTATGCCGCGCCGTTGAAGGCCATGCCCGGGGCATCCCCGCTGCTTGGCATCCTGGGTTCGTTAATCTGTACTCTTGTCGTGGTGATTCCTTCGTTCCTGCTTGTGCGGTATGCCGGCCATTTTGTTCGCCGCCACCGCGACAGCATCGCAATCGAGGGAATTTTCCGTGGATTGCGCCCTGTGGTGATAGGCCTTATTGCCTCGGCTGCGCTAATCCTTATGAACGGCGAGAATTTCGGTTATGAAACCCGCGATGTCCTCGTCAGTGTCGCAATAGCCGTGATTGCACTTGCCGTCAATCTATGCACAAAGATACACCCGATATGGATAATATGCGCCGCCGGCCTGTCCGGGTTCATATTATTCTGATTGATAACCACGTTCGCTCACCTGTAAACAGACAATAATGACCTCGAAATACCAACAGACGGTCGACTGGCTTTTCAACCAGCTGCCGATGTTCCAGAACATAGGCGCCGGAGCCTATAAACCCGGCCTTGAGACGGTGGCCGCCCTTTGCCGCGCCTTTGGCAATCCGCAGCTGAAATTCAAATCAATCCACGTTGGGGGCACCAACGGAAAGGGCTCGACCTCGTCGTTGCTTGCATCGGTGATGATGGAAGCCGGGCACAGGGTGGGGCTGTACACGTCGCCTCATCTTGTCGATTTCCGTGAGCGCATCCGTGTCAATGGCGAGATGATTACCGAGGAGGGAGTCGTTGATTTCATCGAGCGATACCGCGCCATGAACCTTGACCTTGAGCCGACGTTCTTCGAACTGACCACTGTGATGGCTTTTGACTGGTTTGCACGTCAGGGTTGTGACTGGGCTGTTGTGGAGGTCGGGCTGGGTGGCCGTCTTGACTCCACCAACATCATCCGTCCCGAACTTTCGGTCATCACCAATATTTCGCTCGACCATACGGCGCTGCTCGGTGCCACTGAGGTGGAGATTGCCCGCGAAAAGGCGGGGATAATCAAGGAGAACGTTCCCGTGGTAATCGGCCATGCCGAAGGCGAGGTCATGAAGGTGTTCAACCATGCCGCAGCCGAGCGTTTTTCGCTGGCACGTTTCGCCCATCAGATTCCATCGTGGAAATCCGTCGAGAACACGGGCACACATTATATATATAAGGGAACCGTGTGGGGCGACCTGCGCTGTCCGCTCACTGGCGACTGCCAGCCCGAGAATGCCAATACGGCACTGTATGCCGTCGCCTTCCTCCCCGGGCTGCGACGCGAGGCTGTCGCACGCGGATTTGAACGCGTGCTGGAAAACACGGGCCTGATGGGGCGGTGGACGGTGCTGCAGTCGTCCCCGACTGTCGTGTGCGACACCGGTCACAATACCGGCGGCTGGGCTTATCTCGGTCCGCGCCTGCAGGCCATCGCGGATTCCGGCGAATTGAATATGGTGATAGGCTTCGTTAACGATAAGGATGTTTCAGGTATTCTCGGGATGATGCCTCGCAACGCGCGATACTATTTCACCTCGGCGTCGGTGCGCCGTGCGCTCCCCGCCGTTGAGCTCCGGTCGCTGGGTGCCGCTGCCGATCTCGAGGGTGAGGCTTATGCCACCGTTGGCGATGCGTTTGCGGCGGCAATGGCGGCAGCCTCGCCGGCCTCAACGGTATTTGTCGGCGGTTCGACATTTGTTGTCGCCGACCTTCTGTCCGAAAACTTTTCGTGCAATTGATTGTTTACACAAAAAGCGAGGGGAACCGCTTTCGGGCAGCCCTCGGTGTAACTTTCATAAAAACACGTTAAGTAATGGAATTCCTTTCAAATGACAAACTTGTGATTGTCGGCGCCGCCGGCATGATCGGCTCCAACATGGCCCAGACTGCAATAATGATGGGCCTTACTCCAAACATCTGCCTCTACGATACCTACGCCCCCGGTCTTGAGGGTGTGGCCGAAGAACTTCGCCAGTGCGGTTTCAAAGGTGTTAACATCACCGCGACTTCCGACGTTAAGGAAGCATTCACGGGCGCGGGATACATCGTTTCGTCGGGCGGCGCAGCCCGTAAGGCCGGTATGACCCGCGAGGACCTTCTTAAAGGTAACGCCGCAATCGCCGAACAGCTTGGCAAGGACATCCGCGAATATTGCCCCGATGTGAAGCACGTGGTTGTCATCTTTAATCCCGCCGACATTACCGGCCTCATCACCCTCCTGTACTCAGGCCTCAAACCCTCGCAGGTTTCTACGCTCGCCGCGCTCGACTCAACCCGTCTGCGCAACGAGCTTGCCAAATATTTCAAGATTTCGCCCGACGAGGTTGTCAATTCGCGCACATACGGCGGCCACGGCGAGCAAATGGCTGTTTTTGCCTCCACGACGACTGTCGCCGGACAGCCCCTCTCGCAGATTATCGGCACCAAAGCCCTTCCCGAACAGGAATGGGAGGAGATGAAACAGCGCGTCATTCAGGGCGGCAAGAACATCATCGACCTGCGCGGCCGTTCCTCGTTCCAAAGCCCGGCGTACCTTTCCATCGAAATGGTGGCCGCAGCCATGGGTGGCAAACCCTTCACATGGCCTGTCGGCACATACGTTAACAACGGGACCTATAACCATATCATGATGGCTATGGAAACCACCGTCGACCGCAACGGCGTCACCGTGCATCCCGTCAAGGGCACCGAGCTCGAAAAGAAAGAACTCGACCAGAGCTACCACCACCTCTGCCACCTCCGCGACGAGGTAATCGAAATGGGCGTGCTGCCTCCCATCAAAGACTGGCACGAACTCAATTCAAACATCGATTGAATTAAGAATTAGAAATCAGGAATTGCCATCCGGCTCCTCGGAGTTCTCCGAGTACTCACTCTGGCCGGATGGCAATTCCTGTTTTTATAAAAACCTGCTTTAAAACATATTGTTTTTTATGCAGTTTTCCGATAATTATTGCTAAATTGCGTCCGTAATCTTAGACATGCTCTTTAACCAACCATAGTATTCAATCTAACCCTAATAACATGAAAGTTTACAAAACGAACGAAATCAAGAACATAGCCTTGCTCGGAAGCAAAGGCTCCGGAAAAACCACACTCGCCGAGTCGATGCTCTTCGAGTGTGGAGTTATAAAACGTCGCGGAACCGTCGAGGCAAACAACACCGTATGCGACTACTTCCCGGTCGAGAAAGAATACGGTTCGTCCGTTTTCTCAACAGTTTTCTATGCCGAATTCAACGGCAAGAAGCTGAATGTGGTTGATTGCCCTGGTGCCGATGACTTCGTGGGCAACGCAATCACCGCCCTCAATGTGACCGACACCGGCGTTATCGTCATCAACGGCCAGTATGGCGTTGAAGTCGGCACGCAGAATATTTTCCGCACAGCCACCTCGCTTGACAAGCCCATAATCTTCGCCCTCAACCAGCTTGATGGCGAAAAGGCCGACTATGAAAACGTAGTTGAGCAGATGCGCGAGATTTTCGGCTCGAAAATCACCCCCATCCAATATCCTCTCTCCTGCGGCCCGTCGTTCAACTCAATCATCGACGTGCTCATCATGAAAAAACTTACCTGGGGCCCCGACGGCGGCGCTCCGAAGGTAGAGGACATTCCCGCCGAGGAACACGACCGTGCCCAGGAACTCCACAAAGCCCTCGTCGAGGCTGCCGCCGAAAACGACGAGTCGCTCATGGAGAAATTCTTTGAATCCGAACACCTTACTGAGGACGAGCTCCGTCTCGGCATCCGCAAAGGCCTCATCGACCGCTCGATATATCCTGTGTTCTGTGTCAGCGCTGCCAAGGACATGGGTGTGCGCCGCATGATGGAATTCCTCGGCAATGTGGTGCCCTTCGTTGACGATATGCCCGCTCCCGTCGACAAAGCCGGCAACGAGGTGAAGCCCGATCCCAATGGTCCCCTCAGCCTCTATGTGTTCAAGACCACCATCGAGCCTCATATTGGCGAAGTAACTTATTTCAAGGTGATGAGCGGCACGCTCCATGCCGGCGACGACCTCGACAACGTTACCCGTGGCTCGAAGGAGCGCTTTGCCCAGATTAACTGTGTCTGCGGTCAGATTAAGACGCCCGTCGATGCCATCGAGGCCGGCGACATAGGCGCTGCGGTCAAACTCAAGGACGTCCGCACCGGCAATACCCTCGACCAGAAAGGCTGCGACTACGAATTTGACTTCATCCAGTATCCCGCTCCCAAATACCAGCGCGCCGTGCGCCCCGTAACCGAGTCGGACGCCGAGAAGCTCAACCAGATTCTCACCCGTATGCACGAGGAGGATCCCACCTGGGTTATCGAGCAGTCGCGCGAACTCAAACAGACCATTCTGTCGGGTCAGGGCGAATTCCATCTCCGCACCCTCAAATGGCGTGTAGAGAACAACGATAAGCTTCCCATCGTATTCGAGGAACCGAAGATTCCTTACCGCGAGACAATCACCAAGGCGTCGCGCGCCGACTACCGCCACAAGAAGCAGTCCGGCGGTTCGGGCCAGTTTGGCGAGGTTCACCTCATCGTCGAGCCTTACTATGAAGGCATGCCCGCGCCCACCACATATAAATTCGGCAATCAGGAGTTCACGATGAAACTCCGCGACACTCAGGAGATACCCCTTGCATGGGGCGGCAAACTCGTTGTTTGCGACTGCATCGTCGGCGGTGCCATCGACGCCCGCTTCATCCCCGCCATCGTCAAGGGACTTATGGACCGCATGGAGCAGGGCCCCCTCACCGGCTCGTATGCCCGTGACGTGCGCGTCTGCATCTACGACGGCAAGATGCACCCGGTTGATTCCAACGAAATCTCCTTCCGCCTTGCTGGCCGCAACGCCTTCTCCGAGGCATTCCGCAACGCCAATCCCAAGGTGCTTGAGCCTGTCTACGACGTCGAGGTAATGGTGCCCGCCGATGTAATGGGCGACGTTATGAGTGACCTTCAGGGACGCCGTGCCATCATCATGGGCATGAGCAGCGAGAAAGGCTTCGAGAAAATCATCGCCAAGGTGCCTCTCAAGGAAATGGCAAGCTATTCCACCGCCCTCAGCTCAATCACAGGTGGCCGCTCGTCGTTCACTATGAAATTCGCCTCATACGAGCTCGTTCCCGGCGACGTTCAGGAAAAACTCCTCCGCGACTACGCCGAGAAATCAGCCAACGAAGAATAATCCCCTCAAACGCCACAAACCAGCCCGCGCCATCCCGCCCGGGCTGGTTTTTATTGTTGCATTAGTAGTGATAGTTGGCATAAAAAGCGCCCCGCAGTCTCAATTTTGGAGGCTGCGGGTCGCTTTTCAATTGATGCCTTATGATTGATGTTATTTGAATCCTTCGATGAACGAGAATTCGGGCCAAAGCGGGGAGACGGCGGCGATGACGCGGCGCAAGGACTGCTCGGTGGCGGCTTCGGGAGCGAGGCGGTTGTTGACGAACAGTTGGAATCGCATCTCCGGGGGTAGGGGAGTCTCAGCGTCGCGCGGCATGGCGGCATCTACTATCGCGGCTGCCGTGGCGTCGAAGTCGGCTATGGCGCCGAGTTCGCCGTCCTCGATTGACGAGTCGGTGGCAAAGCGGTAATAGCTGCGGTCGGGGGTCAGGGCGATGTCGGCGCGGGCTGTGTCGTCGACCCTCATCATCAGGGTTATGCGGTTGATGTCGGCCATGGATTATCGGGCGAGTACGTTCACTTTAAGCTTATCGTAGGCGCGCTGAGCCTTGGCGAGGGCGGCGTCGACGCTCTCGTCTGTAGCGAGAATCACGCCCATGCGGCGGTGGCCCTTGATTTCGGGCTTGCCGAATATTCGGATCTGCACGCCGGGCTCCTCAAGAACGACTTCGAGATTGTCCATCTCGATTTTGTCGGTGTCGCCTTCCACCACGATTGCCATCGAGGCCGAGGGGCCGTAGAAGCGGATGGCCGGAACGGGAAGGTCGAGCAGGGCGCGCGCGTGCAGGGCAAACTCGCTGAGGTCCTGTGAAATCATAGTGACCATGCCGGTGTCGTGGGGGCGTGGGGATACCTCGCTGAAAATAACGTCATTGCCCTTGATGAACAGTTCCACGCCGAAGATGCCGTGGCCGCCGAGGGCGTCGGTGATTTTCTTGGCGATGTCCTTGGCCTTTTCAAGCGCTTCATTGGTCATGGGCTGGGGCTGCCACGATTTGCGGTAGTCGCCCTCGACCTGAATGTGGCCGATGGGTTCGCAATAGGTGGTGCCGGCGACTGAGCGCACGGTCAGCAGGGTGATTTCATAGTCGAAATCGACGAAACCCTCGACGATAACGCGGCCTGCGCCGGCGCGTCCGCCCTCCTGGGCCTCGTGCCAGGCGCGGTCGATGTCCTCGGCTTTCTTGATGGTGGTCTGGCCGTGGCCCGACGAGCTCATCACGGGCTTCACCACACAGGGGATGCCGATGGTCTCGATGGCGGCCTTGAAATCCTCGTAGGTGTCGGCAAAGCGGTAGGGCGACGTGGGCAGGCCGAGTTCCTCGGCGGCCAGACGGCGGATGCCCTCGCGGTTCATGGTGAGGAAGGCGGCGCGGGCCGAGGGGGTAACGTTATAGCCTTCCTTTTCGAGTTCAACCAGGGTGGGAGTGGCGATTGCCTCCACCTCGGGGATGATGTTGTCGGGACGCTCGTCCTTCACAACCTCTGCGAGTTCCTTGCCGTCGAGCATGTTGAACACATAGTCGCGGTGGGCAACCTGCATCGCCGGCGCACCGGCATATTTGTCGCAGGCAATCACCTCCACGCCATAGCGCTGAAGCTCAATCGCAACTTCCTTACCAAGCTCACCGCTGCCCAAGAGCAAAGCCTTGCGACCGACGGGAGTCATAACCGAACCTATTTTTGCCATTATTATTTTTGGTTTATGGGATGTTAAAATTCTCCGCAAAGTTAACCAAAATCCCCCAATTCCGCAAGTTGCACCATCGGAGGACGTCGATTGACACCATGTCACCACGCCAAGCCGCTCCCGTCCATTGTGGTAATGGCATCGTTTTTGAACTTTTCTTTGCGGTTGAGCGTAAAATTTGTAAATTTGCGTAACTAAAACTTGAAAATGCCATGTTGCAATATGTATTGACCGAGAGTGAGCGTTATTCAGTGCCTGAACTGGCCCAGATGGCAATCGAGGGCGGATGCCTTTGGATTGACCTTTGCCTGCCCGAACTTTCCGACGAGGAAATACGCGCGGTCATCGCCCCCGATGTGGTCGACATGTGCCGCGAGGCCGGGGTGTTCCTGACCATTGACGACCGTCCCGAGTTGGCCCGCGACCTTGGGCTGCACGGCGTGAGGCTCAGCGCCCGCTTTTTCACCGAGCGCCCGTCCGACACTCCGCTCAAACTGCGCGAGGAGCTTGGCCCCGAGGCCGTGATTGGCGTGGAGACCGCCGATGTGACCGCTGTGGCATCGCTCGTGCCGGCCGACGTGGATTTCGTGACCTTGCCGGTGGCTTTCACCTCCGACGACCGCGAACGCTTTGTTGAACGGCTCCGTGCCACCGGCTCGCAGATGCCTGTGGTGGCGCAGGGTGATTTTACGCCCGGCGACTGCGCGATGGCTCTCGCCGACGGGTGCAACGGCGTGGCCGTTGGCCGCACTATAACCGATTCTCCTGACCCCGTGGAAGCCATCCGCGAAACCATCGATGTAATCCAAAATTTGGGATAAAGGGTGGTAACCGAGCTGAAAGGAACATTGTTGCGGGCGGTCATTCCGGCGTTGATCGGGGTGGCGGTTGTGGCGTGGATGTTCTGTTCGGATTTCAACCCCGAAGCGTGGCACAGGCTGCATTTCGACTGGCGGACGGTGGCGGCGTTGGCGCTTGCCCTTGTTTTCGTGGCCGGTCGTGATTTCGGCCTTACATGGCGTTTCCGAACCATCACCGACGGCGCGCTTTCGTGGCGCCGGGCGCTGAGGGTCGATATAATGTGCGCGTTCACCTCGGCCATCACGCCGTCGGCCGTCGGCGGCAGCGCCCTCGCAATATTCTATCTTAACCGCGAGGGAGTGGCGGTTGGCCGAGCCACGACACTGACCCTCACCACATTGTTTCTCGACGAATTATTTTTTGTTGTCTTCTGCCCTCTGCTCGTAATTGCTTTGCCTATGGACGAGCTGTTCGGGGGAATGGCAAGCCATGAAGTGTTTCTGAATAGTGTAGAAGTGGTGTTTTGGGTTGTCTATGCTGGAATTGTGGCGTGGACTGCCATTCTTTTCACCGGAATACTCGCGCGGCCCGAGTGGCTCGAAAAGGCCGTGGTATGGTTGTTCAGCCGCAGATGGTTGCGCCGCTGGCAGAAAGGCGCCTCGGCGATGATGGACAACATGAAGACCACCTCGGCCTGGGTAAAGACCCGCTCGCGCCGATGGTGGCTCGAGGTGTTCGGCGCCACTACGCTGTCGTGGTTCTCTCGTTATTTCGTTGTCAATGCCCTGTTCTGGGGGTTCGTTCCGACGGCCTCGGGGTTGCTGGTGTTCGGACGTCAGTTCGTGGTGTGGGTGGTTTTGATGATCAGTCCCACTCCCGGCGGCAGCGGTGTCAGCGAATGGCTGTTCACCAACTACTACGGCGACCTTATTGGAGACCTCTCGGTAGCGCTGGTCATCGCAACGGTGTGGCGCATACTCAGCTATTACATATACCTTTTCACCGGCGCATGTCTCGCGCCATCATATTTCCGCAAGAAAAAATGAAAAAAGCCAATCAGTTGTTAATATTCCTCGCGCTGCTGTTTGTGGCGGCATTGCCGATGGAAGCCCAGCGGGTCATGGTGCTTAGCATAGACGAGGAAATCGACGCGACCGCATGGCGTCACACCCGCCGGGCGATTGATGAAACGGTGGGCGCGCAGCCGCCGTTTGACCTGTTCGTGGTGAAACTGAACACATACGGCGGCGCGGTCGATATGGCGGATTCAATACGCACGGCCCTCGTTAAATTGCCTGTCCCGACCGTGGCATTCGTCGACCATAACGCTGCCTCGGCGGGCGCGCTGATTGTGCTGGCCTGCGACTCGGCCTACATGGCCCCCGGTTCAAGCATCGGCGCGGCCACCGTGGTCAACGGCCAGGGTGAGCCGATGCCGCAGAAGTTCCAGAGCTACTGGACCACGGTGATGCGCTCGACCGCCACCGCCCACGGCAAATATGTCGTCGACGGCGACAGCGTAGCCCGCTGGCGCCGCGATCCCGACCTGGCGGCTGACATGGTGAATCCTGACAAAGCCAGTTCGTTCACAACCGAGGAGGCAATCGCCGCCGGCCTGGTTGACGGCTCGGCAACCTCGGTGAGGGAGATTCTCGACGACCTCGGGATGCCGGATGCGCAGATTGTCGAATTCCAACCGTCGTTCACCGACGTGCTGATGGGCTTCTTTGCGTCGGCTGCCGTGCGTGCGGTACTCATAATGCTGATTCTCGGTGGCCTGTACATGGAAATGCACACCGCCGGCCTCGGCTTTGCGGGCGCTGTCGCAACGGTGGCCACCATACTTTACTTCATGCCGATGGTCGTTACGGGCACGCTTGCCCCGTGGGTGGTGCTTTTGTTCATCCTCGGCGTGGTGCTTCTGGCTCTTGAGATATTTGTGATACCCGGATTCGGCATCGCCGGCATTGGCGGTATCCTCGCCATAATTGTGGCTTTGCTGGGTGCAATGGTGCAGCCCGACTCAATCGAGGGATTCAGCCTGTCGTCGATAGTCAAGCCGGTAGGCACCCTGATGGTCGGCATCGGTCTGGCCGGCGTGGGAGTGCTTTTGCTGACGTCAAAATACGGACCTAAAAAGCTCCGCAATGCCGCTGCGCTGACCACCGAGCTGTCGTCGCATCACGGTTTTGTAGGTGTCGATATGGCCCCCGAGTCGATTGTCGGCAAGAAAGGTGTCGCGGCAACGGAACTCCGTCCCGCCGGTAAGGTCGAGATTCACGGCCAGGTGTACGATGCGGTGTCGGTGGGTATGTTCATAAAACGCGGTACTGGCGTTAAGGTGGTGCGCTATGAAGCGGCGCAAATCTATGTCGAACCTGAAAACGAAAAATTCTAAGATGAAATTCATAGGAATAATACCGGCCCGGTATGCGTCAACGCGCTTTCCGGGCAAGCCGCTTGCAAAAATCGGCGGCGTGACGATGATAGAACGGGTCTACCGCCAGGCATGCAAGGCCATTGATGAAGTGGTGGTGGCCACGGACGACGAACGCATATTCGAGGCCGTAGAAGCGTTCGGCGGAAGGGCAATCATGACGTCGACCGCCCACAAGAGCGGGACCGACCGCTGCCATGAAGCCTATATAAAGAGTGGCTCTCAGGCCGATGTTGTCATAAACATCCAGGGCGATGAACCGTTCATCGACCCCTCGCAGATTGAAACGCTCAAAGGTTGCTTCGATGACGAGACAACACAGATTGCCACCCTCATACGCCGTTTTGACGCCAAGCGTGGCCTTGCCGTGCCCGACGACCCAAACACTCCAAAGGTTGTGGTCGACAACGCGGGGAATGCCATGTATTTCTCGCGCAGCGTTATGCCTTTTGTGCGCGACCGGGAAAAATCCGAGTGGTATAAACTCGGGTGCTATTACACGCATGTGGGCGTATATGCTTTCCGTGCCCCGGTGCTTGCCGAGGTGGTCAAGCTGCGCCGCACATTGCTTGAGATTGCCGAGTCGCTGGAACAGCTCCGTTGGTTGCAAAACGGCTACCGAATCAAGACCGCCATTACCGAATGTCCGACAATCGGCATCGACACTCCAGCCGACCTCGAGGCTGCCGAACAATATATAAAGGAGGTGAACCATGGCAGTTGACCGCACGGTGGCGCCCCCCACGACCCCTTTCAGCCACATCAGCCTCCCCGCCGAGACGGTCGAGACGCTCCCAAACGGTGTTGAGTTCCATGTCGTTAATACCGGCGAGCAGCCGATTTCACGGCTGTCGCTGTTCTGGGACGGCGGTACGCTGGATTCCACCAATCCATGCGTGCCCGGCCTTATGGTCGAGGCGATGCGCGGCTCGACAACCGGCCTCACTGGCGCGGAGATAGACGATGCGGTGGATTTCAACGGCGGGCGCCTCGCCGGCCGGGCTGCCGATCACTACACGGGGCTTGACCTCATATCCCTTAATTCGCGCCTCGGCGATTTGCTCCCCGTGTTGGGCGAGATAGCCACCAATGCCGATTTTCCCGAGGAGGCCGTCGGCGTTCCGGCGCGCAAAGCCTCGGCCAACAGGGCGTTGCAGTTGTCAAAGGTGTCATACCGGGCCGCCACGCGTGTGCGGCAGGCCATGCAAGGTGCCGGGCATCCGGCATCGCGGGTGGCCATGCCCGACGATTTCCTGGCCGTCACCCCTGCGGAAGTGCGCCGGGCCTACTCGTCCATGTGTTCATGCCGGAAGCACGCGTTTCTGGGCGGAAGTTTTGACGAAACTACAATCGGGCGTGTGCGTGAGTTTCTTGAATCCCTTCCGGCATCCGGGCAGTCTCCGATATTGGTGCAGCCGTATTCGCCCGAAGGGGTAGGGCGTTTCTTTGACGAGATGCCCGACGCAAAGCAGTCGGCGGTGTCGATGGCCCTTCCCGCCATAGGACGTAACCACCCCGATTACATAGCGTTGCGGTTGGCCGTCATGGCGCTCGGTGGCTATTTCGGCAGCCGCCTCATGAGCAATATCCGCGAGGAAAAAGGCCTGACCTACGGCATCAACGCAGCCCTGCTCGGCAACCGGGAGGGCGCATACATGGAAATAGACGCCCAATGCGACGCCCGCAGCGTAGAAGCGGTGGTGGAGGAGACCCGACGCGAAATACTCGACCTGCGCTCAAATCCTCCGCGCGGCGCCGAGCTGAACCGCCTCAGGCTTAACGCATGGTCGGCGCTGGCTTCGGCGACGGATTCGTCGTTCGGCATACTCGACCATTACATCACCAGGCTGCTTGTGGGCACTCCCGCCGATTATTTCCGCATGCAGCTTGATGAGCTGGAAAAACTCACCCCCGACCGCATAGCCGAGGTGGCCACAAGTTATCTCGACCCCGCGATGCTGCGTGTGAGCGTCTGCGGCGCGGCCGGTGTTTAGGGTAATTTAAGGCTGTTAAGGTATTGTTTGCAAAAACATCGCCGCTTTGCGAAATAGTTTTAAATTTAAACCTTATTAACCCGAAAACGAGAGTGATATTGGATACGGCTGATTATTTTTGCACAAAAATTCATCATAACTAAGGTAAACCCTATGCAAAAACAGCTTATTCTCCTCTCTCTCGCATTTGGAACCGGGCTGGCCGCATGTGCCCAGCAAACCCCGGTGGCAGGTCGCGTGATTTCTCAGGAAGATTTCATAAACGCTGCCGAATCGACCGTCAACGGCGTTGTGTCGGTCAAGAGTTTCGTGACTCCGCGCCAGCAGCAATACCGCGGCAACGGCGGATACGACCCATTTTTTGACGATCCGATGTTTCAGTACTTTTTCGGAGTGCCGTCGCAACCCCGCCGCCAGCAGCCCCGCCAGCAGGAAGAACCCGAACAGCGCCAGGCCGGTCTCGGTTCGGGCGTGATCATCTCGGATGACGGATACATCGTCACCAACAATCACGTGATTGACGGTGCCGAGCGCCTCGAGGTGACCCTGAACGACAATCGCAACTTCACCGCCACCATCGTCGGCGCCGACCCCGTCACCGACCTTGCCCTGATAAAAATCGACGCGCCCAACCTGCACGTCATTCCGATGGGCAACAGCGAGGACCTGCACGTTGGCGAATGGGTGCTCGCCGTGGGCAATCCATTCGGCTTCACCTCTACGGTGACCTCGGGCATCGTGAGTGCGAAAGCCCGAAATATTTCTACGACCACCCAAAGCCCGTCGAGCGGCGGAATCGAGGCGTATATCCAGACCGATGCCGCCGTCAACCGCGGGAATTCGGGCGGAGCCCTGGTTAATCTGTCGGGCGAGCTTGTCGGTATAAACACCGCCATTTATTCCCAGACCGGCACCTATGCCGGATGCTCGTTCGCCATCCCGACTTCAATCGTGCAAAAAGTCGTTGGCGACCTTAAGCAGTTCGGTACGGTACAGCGCGCTTTCCTCGGCATATCGTTTGTGGAACTCTCTCCCGAATTCATCGCAAAGGAAGGATTGAAGGGCGTTACGCGCGGCATCTACGTGGCTGAGGTGCAGGACCGCACCGCCGCTAAGGAAGCCGGTCTTGTCAAAGGCGACGTAATCACCCATATCAACGGCGCGGAAGTCGTAAGCACCGGCAGCCTGCAGGAAGTGCTGGCGCGATGCAGCCCCGGCGACCGAATCCGCATCACCTATGTGCGCGACGGCAAGACGGCCAATGTCGATGTGACCCTGCGCAACCGCGACGGCAAGACATCCGTCACCACACCCGAAACGGCAATGGGTATTCTCGGCGCGACATTTGAGAAAGCGTCCGACGAACTGCTCGAGAAACTGGAAATCTCGCGTGGCGTGCAGGTGAGCATCACCGACAATAGCGGGCGCTTCCATGAAGCCGGAATATCCGATGGCTTCATCATCACCTCGGTGAACAACATGAAGGTGTCCAAGCCCGAGGACATTGAAAAAATCTTCGACGCCATACGTGCCCTTCCCGCCGGCGAGGAGAAGGTGATGTTCATCTCCGGCTACTATCCCACAGGCAAAGCAAAATACTATGCGGTGGATTTGAACTAATTCCCTCTCAGCTTCCGGGCTTGATTACGGTGGCGGGCGGCCTGTTCAGGGTCGTCCGCCACTTCGTATGCGTCGGCCAGCGCGTCATGGATTTCAGGTGCCTTGGGATTGATTCTCTGCGCCTTTTTCAAATAGTGGAGGGCGTTTGACAGATCCCCTATGGCCAGGAACAGCGACCCAAGCTCGTATGGCGCCTCATAGCGTTCATATTCGCGGGCCGCCTTGCCGAGAAGGTCCATGGCTTCTTCCTGGGCACCGTTCTGGATGTATGCCCGTCCGAGTCCCACTTTCGCATCATAGTTGTGAGGATTGAGCGACAGGGCTTTTTTGAAGTTCGCTATTGCGGGGTCTGCGTCCCACCCTTCGTCGAGGCAGTTTCGGCCGAGTATGACAAATTCTCCGGAAAGGGCGTTCAGCGTGTCCTGCATGGCTGCCACCCTTGCCTCCAGCTCCGCCACCCTGCGCCGTGGTGCCGTCAGCGCGTAAAGTTTTTGGGTGATGGCCTTGCGGACGGTACGGTTTCCGAGGACAGGCCGCAACGCCGATGCCTCGGCAAAGGTTTCCACAGCCAGCGCGTAATCCCCCTTGTTGAAGGCGCCGGCAGCCTCGGCATAAAGCTGGTCGGCGCGGGCCGATTCCATGGCTCCGTTCACCCTGCGCGGATTGTTGAATTCCCTGGCAAAGCGCAGCACGTGGGCGTTGACGTAGATGTCGCTCTCGCGCAGTGGCGATGCCAGCGTTATTCCTTCAAGCGATGTGCAGCGGCTCAGGGCAACGTAACTTTGGCCGCCCGTGAACGCTCCCTGTCCCACATCTATTATTATCTTCTTGAACGTGAGGCCCTGGCTTTTGTGTATCGTCAGCGCCCATGCGAGTTTGACGGGATATTGCTTGAACGAACCCTTCAGGTGTTCGGTGACGGCCTTCGACTCCTCGTCATAGCGATACTCGACGTTTCCCCACATTTCGGGTTCGATGGTGTGTATCTCGCCGTTTTCCAGCTCGATGCGAAGTTCATTTGCCGACAGGGTGTGTACGCGCCCCAGGGTGCCGTTCACCCAGCGTTTGTCCATGTCGTTGCGTATGAACACCACCTGCGCGCCGATTTTAAGGGTGAGGAGGCGGTCGGTGGGGTAGGATGATTCCGGGAAATCATCCTTGACTTCGGCCTCGAACGTGAGTGGTGGCGATTTGAGCTCGGCCAGATGCGATTCGTTTATGAAATCCACAATCTCGCGCCGTGTGGCGATTGTCATCGTCATGTCGCCCTTTCCGCCGATGCGGGCCGAGGCAACGGCGTCCCGGTCGACGCGGGCGTTTATGGTCATCAGGTCGGTCTTTTCCGGCATTCCGGCGCGCACCCGGTCGAGCATCGAGATGAATTCCGAGTCGGTCTGGCGGTAGACCTTGCGCAACTCGATCGGCACGAGGTCTATCTCGGTGAAGACGCGTGCCGAGAAGAAAAAGAACCCTGAGTAGGCATTTCGCAGAATCTCGCGTGCCTGGGTTGTCACCACCGGCTCGAGCTGGAAAACATCGCCCACCATCAGCAGTTGCTTGCCTCCGAACGGCTGCCGTTCGTTACGGCAATAGTAGCGCAGCAGTTTGTCGATGAAGTCGATGGTATCCGCCCTCACCATCGAAATCTCGTCAATGATTATGAGATCGAGTTCCCTCAGCAGTTTTACGAACTGTTTGGAATACTTCATGCGCTTGCCGAGCCGTTCCCGCGAGAATTCGGGGTCGTCGGGCATCAGTGGTTTGAACGGCAGGTGAAAAAATGAATGTAGGGTCTGTCCGCCTACATTTACGGCTGCTATGCCGGTAGGGGCCAGCACCACATATTTTTTCTTTGTCGTCTTCGTGATATATTTCAGGAACGTGGATTTGCCTGTACCGGCTTTGCCTGTCATGAAGACTGACGAATTGGTATAGGCAATCAACGCCTCGATTTGCTTGAACTCGGGGTTGTCAAGGTCTATGTCTTTAATCGCATCATCCATTTCGGGTGCAAAGATAGTGCACAATGCACGATTCACAATGCACGAAGCACAATTTTAATGCACGATTCACAATGCACGATGCACGATTGCCCTCCAGTCCATGTCCTCCCAAATTGTGAATCGTGCATTGTGAATTGTGCATTAAAGCAGTGCATTAATTATGTTCTTTCGCGGCGTCGAAGCACGGGCAGTCTTTTCCACCGATGTCGCTGTGGGCGACGACACGTGATTCTGGAAATTCCGCCTTGAGATAGTCAATAAGGCGCTTGATGGTTTCCTTTTGGGCCTCAGTTCGTGTGTCGGCCGGTTTCCCCATGACATCCCGCCCCCCGACGTATGCCACACCGATCGAACACCTGTTAAGGCCTTTGACATGTTTGCCGATTTTGTCAATCGGCAGTCCGAATTGCAGATAACCGTCCAGTCCGATTACGAAATGATAGCCCATTGCCCCCAGGCCGTGCGACTTGTGCCATTGTTCGAGTTCCATTACGGTCATGTCTTGCCCTGCCGGAGTTGCCGTGCAGTGTACAACTATGAAATTGATTTTGCGCATTTTAAATAATTGATGTGAAAAAATCGGTTAAAAAATTTGGTGGTTTGAAATAAAGGCCGTAACTTTGCACTCGCAAAACGGCGGGATAGCTCAGTTGGTTAGAGCGTCGGATTCATAACCCGGAGGTCCCGAGTTCAATTCTCGGTCCCGCTACGAAAAGCTTCGGCAATAGCCGAGGCTTTTTTTATTACGGCTGGTGTTGCAAAATTACAATGCGTAGTATGGTAAAAATCCAACTTTTCGCAGATGTTGCGAAAAGTTGGATTTTTTATGGCCTCGAAATGGTCGGCTGGACTTAGAAAGAGAACTGTATCTGGGCTTGCAGGCGGTTGTCGTGGGCCGATGTGCGGTCCCATGTGCAGCGCCGTCCCCACACATATTCTATGCCGCACGACAGATAGGGGGTGATGTCGTAGAAACAGTTTGCCGCAGCATAAAGGGCATATTTGTAATTATCTGTGGAAGTTTCTGTGGTGGTGGCATATTCGTCCACATGCCATATCCTTGCTTCGGAGAACATGGCGTTGAAGCTCAGTTTGCTGGTGGCTTTGACGGTCGCTCCGACAACCAGTCCCATCATCGGCCGGGCAATCAGCTTGCCAGGGTCGCCGTCGGCCGGAGTGTATGACAACGGTTTGCCAGCGATGTCCTGAATATAGTTGGCAATGCCTTTGCCCCAGATGCCCTGGAAGCAGAACGACAGGGCCTCCATCGGAGTCACGTTGCCCGACAGCATTATGCCTCCTCCGACGGTGTGGCGACGCTTGTCGGCCAGAAAATCACGATAGGAGATGCGGCGGAAGACGCCCGAAAGCCGAAGTCGGTTTCCTTCCGAGAACTGATATTGAATCCATGCCGGGATGTCGGGCATCATCTGCTCGACATCGGTCGAGATGGTCTGAGTGTTGTAGTAGTCTGCGTAGTCATGTCCACGGTAAATGCCGTTTGATGAGTAGTAAGATGGCATTTCCAAGCCGATGGCGCATTGGAACCCACCGATTGACGGCGATTTATAGCTGACCTGATAGGTGGTAGTGCCAACTTCTCCCGAAGGGCCTTCGGGGTCGATTGTCGGCGGCTGGCAGGCGTCGCCGTCCTGCAGCATCGTCTGCATTTCGCCGGCCGAGAATCCGCGCCATGATATGTAGGCGCGCTTTAGCTTGATTTGAGAGCTCATGCCGTTGGTGCCAAGCTTAAGGTATGCTGTAACGGCGTTCTTTGTGCCGCCGAAGCCCACGATGGTGAAATCGAGATAGGAGGTGAGCGGATTGATGAACCAGTCGGCCTTGTGGTCGCGCACGGCCGGAACCGGGATTGCCCCGGTGGTGAAGTCGATGCCTCCGCCGTCGGCGTTATAAAGGTTGTTGCCAATATCGGCGCCTCCGATTATGTTTACGGCTCCGCCGATGGTCATGATGAACTTGTTGTCAGTCGAATGGACGGCAAACTTCGGGGTAGGGGCGAGGCCCGGTTCGGATGGGCGGGCGTCCTCGACCATTTTTTTCACGTCGCCTTTAAGCTTGATGAATTCGAGACGCGAGGCGTTGTTGCCTTCGAGCGATGTGCTGTCGGCCTGGGCGAATGCCGTCGGAGTGGCCATGAGCAAGGCCGGAATTAACAAATTTTTCATAGGAGGATGTTTATATGTGTTAAAAACAAACAATGTCCACGCAAGGTTCTCCGGGGTGTATAAACTATGTGCCGTATTTGACGTTTGTAAATGTTCGGGGAGCAAAAACGAGACTTTTTGTGTATTTTTTCTTGAAAATGTTTGCATTTGGACACTTGATGTATTAACTTTGCGCTGTAAAAACTGATGCTTCAAAAACCTTGCGGGTTAAATTTTATCGTTTCCCGCACATATCATCATTATTAATAATAGTTTTTTCTATGAAAAAATTTACTCGCTTTTGATGCTGGCTCTTATGGCAGTGGTTTCAGCCTCCGCCGAGACGCTCTCCATCACGGTCGACATCGACAATGCCGATGCGGTTTCAATGACTCTCGATGGTCGCCAGCCACTGGAATACACGAATGGCGCCAACACTTTTGAACTCGACTACTATTCCGGAATCCAGATTAAGCCCAACACTGGCTTCGGAATTTCGAAAATCGTTAACCAGCATGGCACACCCATCACCGAAAGCTATGGCGTTTATTGGATTCAGGGAATGAATGTTTCCAATGGCGACGTGTATACAATCACTACCCTCGACCTTGCCACTGCCGAGAAAGCGCCCTTCTCGATAAACCTCATCGGTGATCCGTCATTGGTTGACCTGAGCTTCAGCGGTTCCAACCGCAGGGAAACTCTTGCCGAAGGTGAGAACTCCCTTGACTATGTCGTAGGTTATGAAAATAAACTGTATATAGCCAAAAGCGACTACGGCAAGCCCATCTACAGCGTGAAGGTAAATGGCACGTCCTACGGCTCACAGTCGAACTATGAGGTCACTCTCGAACCCAACATGGAAGTTGAGATTGAGACTTCGTTCCCCGACATTCCCTGCACCTACAACATCACATACACCGATGTTGAGAATGTGATCACCGCCGTACGCATCGGTTACACCAAGCTCGAAGATTTCGACGGCCGCACATTCACCTGCCAGGCCGGCGATGACGTCATCCTCAACACCAACTCTGAATACTACTTTGAAAAGGTTACCCTCGATGGCAAGGAACTTACCGGCCAGTGGGGCAGCTATTCCTTCACCGCCGAAGCCGACGGAGAACTTGTCGTTTCCGCCCGTCCTTATGGCGAAGTGAATTTTGTGGTTAACGTTAATGAGGCCGCCGGCATCAAACTTTATGCAGGATATACATATAGCGGAGAGCAGTACACTCTTGTAGATGGCCGCAACGAGCTGGCTCTTTCTGAAAGAACAACCTACATTTCTTTCGAGGCGAATAAAGCCGGAGGTTATTATATTGAATCAATAACCGATAAGGATGGCAACGAACTCCCCATCACCAACACCACCATCTATGACGTTGCCGAAGGATCTGAATATACCTTCACCGTTGGTAAGCATGTGCTCGACCAGACTGCTGTCGTATGGGTCAATGACTATGAGCTTGCCTCCTATATGACTCTTCAGAACTCTGAATACACCACTTATCCTTTGACCACCGGCTATAATGTAGTTCAGTTCGCTTCCACTTTCAATCCTTTCAACTTCGGTTTCTATTCCAAGGACTACAGCGCCACAAACAATTTCGCGTTCCTCAATGGCGAACAATGCACTCCCATCTATGAGGGCGGAAGCTCGTTTAAACTCGAACTCGCCGACGGTGATGTCCTCAAGGCATTCGTAGCCACAGATCCCGTTGAATCTGAAGTAACCTTTGTATGTGACGAGGGTGTGAGCGCCAATATTGTACGTGACATCATTGTCGCAGTTGAAGATCCCATGGCGGGCCTCACCTGCTTTGACGGTACTCAGATTGACATCAAACCGATAGACGGCGACGGCAGCCTCGGAGGCGTGAAAGTCAATGATGAGGTTGTTCCTGCTGATGAGAACGGAAACTACAGCTTTGTTGTAAATGGCAACACCGAGGTTCGTCTCCTCGGCGGTACATTGGGCATCGGTTCTGTTGAAGCCGAAAATGCCGGCAATGCTGATGTATACAACCTCCAGGGCATCAAGGTCGGCACCCGCCAGAACCTCCGCGCCCTCCCCGCCGGCCTCTATATCGTAGGTGGCGAAAAGGTTAGCGTGAAATAATAATCATTCCTCACATATCATGAGGCCGGAAGCGCGATAGCTTCCGGCCTCATTTTTATTTAAAGAAGCTATTAATAATCGCCTGCGTCCGCCTATGATTAAGTTTTCCTTACAAAATGTTTGTTAAAATTCTTGATTTCGCCTTAATAATTAGCTATCTTTGCACAAAATTGTATTTTCTATAAATCTATTCCCAATAAAATTAGTATTTCATGAAAAAACTCCTACTTCCGGCTATTCTTCTGCTCGGCTGTGCCGCCGATGGCTACGGCTATCTGAGCCTGACTGACCAGGCTCTCCTGCGCAGACAGCGCATGGAGCAGCGCGGAGCCGTAAATTCGCGTGGACCGCGCAAGGCCGCTCCACAGGCGAACGCCGAGCATGTCTCGCTTGCAATGATAAAGATTGCCGACGGCTATGACCGCGCCGATCTTGAAGCCGAGGGCGTTACCGTCAGCAGTGTGCGCGGTGCCATCGCCCTGGTATCGCTCCCAACCTCCGATGTGGAGCGCGTGGCGGCTCTTCCATGCGTGCACACACTTGAACTTGCAAGGGAATTGTGTACGAATATGGATCAGGCAAGGGCATTTTCGACCGTCCAACAGATTCATGAAGGCGCTGAACTTGACCACGCATACACGGGTGCCGGTGTGCTTACGGCTGTCGTTGACGGTGGTGTGGATCCCAACCATATCAATTTCAGAAACGATGACGGCAGTTCGCGCATAGGCTATCTCGTTCATTCATATATAGACAACAAGAGCTCGGACGGATGGACCGGCGAGCGTTATGACCGCGATAATATCTGGCGTTTCACCACTGACACCGAGGAAACTTTCCACGGCACTCACACACTGGGCATCCTCGCGGGCGGCTATCGAGGAAAGATTGATGCCGCTGTGGTGCAGAATACCCAGCTTTCAACCATCGAGACTATTGACAATCCCTATTACGGCGTGGCTACCGAGGCCGACATGGCAGTTGGCTGCGGTGACCTCGTCGACCGTCTGATTGCGGAAAATATTGACCAGATTCTCAACTATCGCTATGCGACGGGCGCTCCCTGTGTGCTCAGCCTCTCGTTAGGCTCCACCACCGGCAGCCACAGCCCTGAGTCGCTGATGGCGCAGTTCCTCGACGAGGTTTCCAAAGAAGCCATCGTCGTGCTGTCGGCAGGCAATGAAGGAGACGTTCCCCTTGCCCTGATCAAAACCCTGTCGGAGGATGAAACCGAAGCCAAGACATTCGTGCTTCCCACCTATCAGAGCAATCTCCGCTACGGCCAGGTCTACTTCTACAGTGACAAGCCTTTCAGCATGCAGGGCGTGATATACAACAAGGAGCGCGAACGCGTCTCATACCGCATGGCCGTGGGCGAGACACAGGGGCAGGGCGAGCCCGTCTACCATTGCTCGTCGGATTTTTACGAATCCTCGACCGATGTGGTTTCAACTCAGTTCTCAAACGCATTCTCGGGCTATGTAGGGGTAGGCTGGGATGTGGATACTTATAGCGGACAGTACATGTGCCTGATGGATTACTACACTGTCGACAACGCCAGCAAAAACGCAAAAGGCAATTACATCCTCGGTTTCATCGTCACCGGCGAGCCCGGCCAGCGCATCGAATGTTATTGCGACGGCATCTATACCTGCCTTGACGACTACGATCAGGACGGCTGGGACAACGGCATGACCGACGGCACCATCTCTGATATGGCCTGTGGCTATAACTCCATCGTGGTCGGTGCCTACAACACCCGCGAGGTGTATGGCGGTATGGACGGTTATGCCTATCACTACAATGGCGCCTTCACTCCCGGCAAGATGACTCCGTTCTCGTCCTACGGAACCCTTGCAGACGGCCGCACCCTGCCGCATGTATGCGCCCCGGGTGCCTCAATCATTTCGTCGACATCGAGCTACTATACCGAGAATCCCGAAAATTACGTTACGGGCGCGGCCCTCAGTGCACGCCTGGACGAGGACGACCGCTCGAATTACTGGTGTCCCGCCGCCGGAACATCCATGGCCACCCCGTTTGTGGCCGGTGCAATCGCACTTTGGCTCGAGGCAGATCCGACCCTCACAGCCGAAGACGTTAAAGGAATCATAGCTCGTACGTCGCTGCGCGATGAGGAAGTCGAAAGCGGCAATCCCGTGCAGTGGGGCGCCGGCAAATTCGATGCTTACGCCGGTCTGAAAGAGGTGCTTCGCATGGCCGGTGTCACTTCTGCCTCCGCCGAATCTTCCGACCTTATGGTCAGCCATCAAGGCGCTGTTTGGAATGTATTCCTTGCCGGTGCCAAGTCGATGGAGGTATCCGTATGCAACCTCTCAGGCGCCACTGTCCTCCGCAAATCTGTTGCCGGAGATGAACTCAGCTTTGACACCTCGGCCTTCTCCAAAGGCGTGTATGTACTCACCGTCAATGGCTCGCACTCGCGCAAAATCGCAGTAAAATAAACCAATTAAATATCTCAATATGAAAAAAATGTCTTTGGCTCTTGGAGCTATGATGATGTGCGCCGCTGCGGCTTCGGCCGACGAGCCTATCATCACGTTCAAGACCAACATCTACGACACCTATGGGGCGACAAACTCGTTCCATTTCCGCCTCGGTGCCACAACCACCGACTATTTCGACGTGGACTGCGGCTACGGCACGGTGGAGTATGAAATCGAGCCCGCGAGCTTCGACCAGGACAGCCAGGAAATCGTGGCAACATCCGTCACCTGCCAGGTTGGTCCCGAGGGTATCGTCAAGATTTACGGTGATGCCTCGCTCATTGACTATTTTGACGGCGAAGGCTGTTACATTGACTGGATTGAGTTCGGCGACTGCACCAATCTTGAGATTGTGGACCTTCAGCACAACGAGCTCAAACGCCTCGATCTGTCGAAATATACCAAGCTGTCGGCAATCTATCTCACCGACAACACCTTCACCGAGGCTACCCCTCTGGTAATTGGTACGGATCATCCCAATCTTGCGATTCTTGAAATCGACATTGTTGATTACATCTCGCCCGATTTCGACATCACTACTTATCCCAATCTGGTTTCGTTTGATGCCTATGCGAACAAGACCCTTACGCATCTTGACCCCACGAAGTGTCCGAATCTGATGCGCCTCAGCCTTGACAGCTGCCCCATCAAGAGTATCGACGTTACAAAGAATCCCTTGCTTTCGGTGCTGAACGTCGAGGACAGCGGCATTTCAGAACTTGACCTCAGCCAAAATCCGAAACTCAGCCAGCTTTACATCACCCACATGTCAGGTTCGCTCAATCAGGTTTCAAAGTTCAAGTCAATCGACCTGAGCAACAACCCTGAACTGCGTTATCTGGCTGCCGGCGGAAATGCCCTTACTTCGATTGACCTGAGCAAGAATCCCAACCTTGACTTCATTATCCTTGCGTACAATAACCTCACCTCGCTTGATGTGAGTGCAAATTCGCTCATCTCCACGCTCGATATCCGCTACAACAATATGGACTTCGCAACACTTCCGTTGCCTAATTCGTCGTGGTATGATTATGAATATCAGCAGCAGCCTCTGGCTGTTGACCGCTCTTATGCCGTTGGAACGGAGCTCGATTTCAGTTCAAAAGTTCTGAGGGAAGGCACCACGACCGATGCCGTATTGTATTCATTCAATGTCGTTTCCGGCGAGGCATCGCCCCTCGACGCTTCTTACTATGACTTTACTGACGGCAAGCTTACCTTACTCAAGGAGTGTCAGGATTCAGTCTATGTTTCGTTTGGCAATACCGCATTTCCCGAAGCGAATCTTCTCACGGGACGTTTCCGCGTGAAGAGTGCAGCTGAATTCGGCCAGCCCACAGCCGCAGTGAATTTCACCACATCGGTGGCCGACGGTCAGCCCGTTCAGATGATGCTCGGCCTTTCAGGCGCGACGGAAGCCACTCCCAAAACCGTGTATGTTGATTTTGGCAACGGTGTACGCCAGGAATACACTGTCACAACCGATGCTCTCGGTTCCGCTCCTAATGTCTCCGGTCTTAAAAAGGAATATGGCTCAGTGGTGATATATGTTCCCGAGGGTGAAGTGCTCACCGCCTTTGGCACCGATGGCGTCCCCATGTATTCGATTGATGTCACAGCCGCCACCGAGCTGCGTCAGCTTGTCGCTAAAGGCGCCGGCCTTTATTCCGTCGACCTTTCTTACAACCGCTGTCTCACCAAGCTTGACCTCAGCGATAACAATTTCTCGACTTTCTCTCTTGCCGGCATCAATGGAAACTATGGAAAGAATGTCCTTTCCGACATAGATCTCAGCGGAAACCGTCTTTATGAAGTCGAGCTGAACGATACCCGCACAATCACCCGCCTCGACCTGAGCGACAACCAGTTTGTTGAGTTCGACTATAAGGAATTCGAGTACATGCTCGACTTTGACATCAGCGGCAACAAGCTGTCGACCATCAATCTGGCCTATTTCACAGCCGCCAAGAACGTTAACCTCAGCAACAACGATCTTGTCGAAATTCAGATGCCCGAGACCTATGTGATGGAGAATTTTGACCTCCGTGGCAATAAGTTCACCATCGCCACCCTTCCTTATTGCCCGTCCATCGCCAATTACGACTATGCCCCTCAGGCAGAAATCGTATTGCCTTCCAAAGGCCCGGGCGCTGACCTCTCGGCGCAGAACCGCGAGATTGACGGGGTTGGAACAACCTTTACATGGAAAAAAGCCGATGGCACGGTCCTCACAGCCGAGCAGGTAGAGGATAATGGCGGTAAAGCACGTTTTATCGCCACTGATCTCGGTGAGATTTACTGTGACATGGCCAATCCCGCGTTCCCCAAGTTCAGCGGCGACACGCCCTTCCGCACGACTCTCATTGAGGCTGCCGCGATGCCGACCAATGTAATCGCCGAATTCACCACGCCTGTCGGAGGTGAGTCTGTCAGCCTCTTGCTGACAGCCGTCAAGAACGGTACAGCTGTGTACATCGATTGGGCCGGCGAAGGATATGACCTCGAACAATATTTACTCACCACCACCTATACCCTCTATGAGGCTACAACTGTGGCGGGGGCAAATGTTAAGGTCTATACATATTCTGACGATGATAAGCTCTCCGTATTCTCAATGACGGGGGCTACCCTGAGCAGCATGGATGCTTCGCGCCTTACAGACTTGATATGCCTGAGCGTAAACGGTGCAGGCCTTACCGATGACCAGATCAAATATCCCCAGACCGCAAATATTGAAGAACTGTATCTTGACGACAATGCGCTTGAGGCTGTTCCGTTTGCCGATTATCCCCGTCTGCGTTCACTCTCGCTTAACGACAATGCCCTCACATCCCTTGACCTGTCGGCCAACCAGGCCCTCCAGCTTGTAGCTGCCGGCAACAATGAAATTGCCAACGTTGTGATGGACAACCCCGATTTGTGGTTCCTTGATCTTTCCGGCAATATGCTTGAGACAATCGACCTTTCAAAGGTTGGAGCAATGGAGCAGATGGCCCTCAGCCACAACAGCCTCTCGACCATTGATGTTTCCGGAATGTCCCGCCTTCGTCAGCTCCTGATCGACCACAATAAGTTCACATTCGCCACTCTCCCGGCTGCCAAGTCCACATATTATCAGTATGTGTACGCTGACCAGGCGGCTATGGAGGCCGAGTGCATTGACGGTAGCGTTGACCTGTCATCCCAGGCTATGGTCGGCTCTGTTCCCACCACCTACCGCTGGTTTATAGACATGCCTGAGTTCGATGATTATGGCGAACTCTCCGGCGAGGAACTTGAGGCCGGTGAAGAATACACCGTTGAGGATGGCGTGACCACCTTCGTGAAGGCATTCAGCGACGTCGTGTGCGTGATGACCAATACATCCTTCCCGTCGCTGTATCTCTACACGAACATGATTAAGAGCACCGGCGGTATAGCTGACGCCGCTTATGGCGCGGATGAATTTGCCGTTCGTCTTGATGGCCGCGACATATACGTAACTGCATCTGTGGAAGACGGCACTCCCGTGCGCCTCATCTCGCTCGACGGACGCACGGTCGCTGCCTCCACCATCAGCGACGGCGTCGCCGTTCTTCGCTCGGTATCGCCCGGCGTCGCTGTCATTGCTGTCGGCAACCGTGCTGCAAAAGTGGCGGTAAGATAATTTGAACGCCGGCAATCCGGCCTGAAAACCACGAGGTGCCCATGCGCCGCGATGCTTCGTCTGAAGCTCGTGAGCATGGGCACCTTTATGTTTTTTTCAGCCTGCCATGCGGTCCTATTGGAAATTAATTCGTACATTTGTGGGCTTATTTATCATGAAAACGCTTCTTCAAATCAACACAACAGTCGGTTGGAACTCCACAGGACGCATAGCTGAAAACCTCGGCCGCATGGCAATTGATGCGGGATGGGAGAGCTATATAGCCTATGGCCGGGATATGAACGGCAGGCCCCAGAGTGCGTCGCGCCTTATCAAGGTCGGGAACCGTGCCGATATGATGGCGCATGGATTCATGACGCGTGTTTTCGACCGCCACGGGCTTGCATCGTCAGGGCCGACAACCGATTTGATACGACGTATAGACGAGGTGGGACCGGATGTAGTCCATTTGCATAATGTGCACGGATACTATCTCAATTATGAGATTCTGTTCTCGTATCTTTCCCGCACTGACGTGCCTGTTGTCTGGACATTTCATGATTGCTGGCCACTTACGGGGCATTGCGCCTACTTTGATATGGCCGGATGTCAGCGATGGATGACATCATGCGGAAACTGTCCGCTTAGGAATGAATATCCGGCGTCATTGTTTGCCGACCGCTCGGCGGCCAATCATGACGATAAACGACGCGCTTTCACCTCGTTGAGGAATCTTCATATAGTGGCGGTGTCGGACTGGCTTGGAGGAATGATACGGAAAAGCTATCTGAGGGATTACCCGGTGTATGTAATTCAAAACGGCGTGGACTTGCCTAAATTCCACTATAATGAGAAAACGGATGAACCGGTCGTTCTCGGTGTAGCCTCAAAATGGGAGACCCGCAAAGGCCTTTCGGATTTCATTGAATTGCGCGGCAAGCTGCCACGCAATTACAAAATCATACTCGTAGGCCTTTCTCCGAAGCAGTTGCGCCGCCTTCCAGATGGAATCGAAGGCCACCTCCGCGAGGACGAGCGCGAGGGATTGTATAATTGGTACCGCCGGGCGTCTGTGTTTGTGAATCCGTCCAGTTCCGAAACCCTTTCGCTCACAAACCTTGAGGCGCAGGCTTGCGGAACACCGGTTGTGACGTACGACAGCGGCGGCATGTCTGAAACAATCACGCCGGCCACGGGTCTGCTTGTTCGGCGTGGCGATGTCGACGGCCTGGCGACAGCCGTAATGCAAGTGGTTTCAGGCGGTTATTCCCCTGAGGAGTGCCGCAGCCATATCGTCGGCAATTTTAACCGTGCCGACAAGTATCAGGCTTATCTTAACCTATATGAAAGCCTCTCGGACAACACCCGCTTAAAAATCCCTGATTTGGTTTTGTCATAATCAATACTTTTTGCTTAACTTTGCAAAATGTTACCGTTTCTGCTGAAACCTTATCTTAAAAGAGTGCTTTGGGGCGGCTCGTCCATCGCAGCTTTCAAGGGCATAGACATACCTTTCGACCATGTAGGCGAGAGTTGGGAAGTGTCTGCCATGGAGGGCTGCGGCTCTGTCGTAGCCAACGGGCCTTATGCGGGAACTGACTTTGCAGGACTCTGTGCCTCTATGGGTTCTGAATTGCTTGGCAAGAGAATTTACGACCGTTATGGCGGGGAGTTTCCCATCCTTATAAAATACATCGATGCGGTTGGAGACCTCTCCGTTCAGGTTCATCCGGGCGACGACATAGCTTATTCACGTCACGGATGCCGTGGAAAAAGCGAGATGTGGTACATTGTGGGAGCCGAGCCCGGCTCCAGGCTGTCGCTTGGATTTTCAACCGAAATTGATGCGGACGAGTTTGAATCCAGAGTTAAAGACGGCACAATCTCGGATGTGCTCGCAACCTTTGCCACTCATCCGGGCGATGTGTTTTATATTCCTGCTGGTCGGGTGCATGCTGTTGGCGCCGGCAATTTCCTTGTCGAGGTTCAGCTGGCCAGTGACATAACATACCGTATCCATGACTATAACCGCCGCGACAAGGACGGACGCCTCAGGGAACTTCACATAGCCGAGGCCCGTGATGCCATTGACTATTCCGTTCAATCCGACTACCGTTCATATCCCGATGGCGAGCGGCTTATCAGTTCGCCTTTTTTCAGTGTCGACAAGATAAACCTGTCGGATGATGATTCCCGCACGGTTTGCAGCGACGTTTTCTCGGTGGTCATGTGCATTGACGGCTGCATAAAGGCGGAGTGTGAAGGGCATGCTCTTGAAGTTCCGCGCGGCCATACGCTCTTCGTACCGGCCTCCACAAAAGTAAACCTCTCAGGGCGCTCAACATTGCTGCTGGTCGTCCCTTAATATATTTATGCCGATGTCGATAATTAAATACAACAACGTTGAAATTCTCCGCAAGGAGCACGTAGTGCTCAAAAACGTAAGCTTCGAGGTAAATCCCGGCGAGTTTGTATATCTTATCGGCAAAGTGGGCTCGGGTAAGAGCTCATTGCTCAAATCCCTGTATGCCGAGGTTCCCGTTGAGGTGGGCGAGGCCAGGGTGTTTGACTATGACCTGCTTTCGATACGCCGCAAGCAGATTCCACATCTGCGCCGCCGCATCGGAATCGTTTTCCAGGATTTTCAGCTTCTTACAGACCGTAGCGTATATGCCAACCTCGAATTTGTGCTCGAGGCTACGGGTTGGAAAAACCGCGATGAACGCGCTGCCCGTGTCGAGGAGGCGCTTCAGCAGGTGGGGATGGCGAACAAGTCGTATAAAATGCCCCACGAGCTGTCGGGCGGCGAGCAACAGCGTGTCGTGATTGCCAGGGCTCTACTTAACAAGCCCGACCTTATCCTTGCCGATGAGCCTACGGGAAATCTCGACCCTGACACAGGCATGCAGATCGTGGCCCAGCTGCACGAGATTGCGGCAGCCGGCACCGCTGTAATCATGGCAACCCACAACCTTGGCCTGCTTGACACCTTTGCCGGCCGAGTGATGCGCATCGATGCCAAGAAGCTTATTATATAATCGTTTTTATCGAAGATGAAAGTTCTTAAATTTGGCGGCACATCCGTCGGAACGCCTGAACGGATACGCCATGTCGCGAAGCTTGTCCGTGCTTCGGGCCGCAATGTGGTCGTGCTTTCGGCAATGTCCGGCACAACCAACACACTTGTCGAGATTTCCGACTACCTCCACAAACATAACATACCCGGCGCCCAGGAGACCATAAACGCCCTGCGCCAGAAATATGCCGAGGTTGTCGACAATCTTTACGCCGAAGACTCTACAAAAACAAGGGTTACAGAGCGTCTGGAACGTATTTTCAACTACATTTCGCGTTTCACCGAAGGGGAATTTACCCATGCCGACGAGCGTGAGATTCTGGCCCAGGGTGAGCTCATGTCAACCGCGCTGATGCAGGCCTATTTTGAAGAACAGGGAGTGCGCAGCGTGCTCCTTCCGGCGCTGGACTACATGCGTACGGCCCAGGGCGGCGAACCTGACATGAAATACATATCGACATGTCTGCGACGCCTTATCGAACTTGACCCCGATGCCGACGTATGGCTCACACAGGGATATATCTGCCGCAACGCATACGGCGAGGTGGATAACCTGCGCCGCGGTGGCAGCGATTATTCAGCTTCAATCATCGGGGCGGTGCTCAATGTCGAGGAGATTCAGATATGGACCGACATCGACGGCATGCACACCGGCGACCCACGTTATGTGAAGCGTACATGGCCGGTGGGGCGCCTGCATTTTGAGGAGGCAGCCGAACTCGCCTATTTTGGCGCCAAGATTCTGCATCCGGCATGTGTTCTGCCTGCGAAACTGCATAACATACCTGTCAGGTTGCTCAACACGATGGAACCGACGGCACCCGGCACCGTCATCGCAAATTTCCCACCCGACGGCACCATCAAGGCGGTTGCAGCCAAAGACAACATCACCGCCATCAAGATAAAGTCGGGCCGCATGCTTCTGGCCTATGGGTTCCTGCACAAGGTTTTCGAGACATTCGACAAGTACAGCACTGCAATCGACATGATGGCTACATCGGAAGTCGGCGTTACCGTTACGATTGACAATACCCGTCATCTTGCTGCGATTGTCGATGAACTCAAGCATTTCGGCACCGTCACTGTCGACCCCGACATGGTCATCATCTGTGTTGTGGGCGACCTTGACTGGAAGAATGGTAACGACTTCTGCGCCCTTGCCGTGGATGCCCTGCGCGACGTTCCTGTCCGCATGATTTCATACGGCGGAAGTAATTACAACATCTCCATGCTTGTTAAAGCTGAAAATAAAGTAAAAGCATTGAACCTGTTGAGCGATAAGCTTTTCGAGAATAAAAATTAAACCAAAAATTCAACAAGGAAATGGTCAAGCATATTGTAACTTTTCAACTTGATGGCACCGCAGAAGAGCGTCTGGAGGTTGCCAAAAAATTTAAAGCGGCACTTGAAGCACTGCCTGCTGTCATCGAACCCCTGCAATCAATCGAGGTGGGCCTGAACCAAAACCCCGCCGAGGATTGGGATGTGGTTCTCACGGCCATTGTTCCGACCATGGCCGACGTCGAAGTCTATGCTAAACATCCTGCCCATGTCGCCGCCGCAGGACTGCTTGCAGGACATAAGAAGTCGCGCGCATGCGTTGACTACGAGTTCTGATTGCAACCACAGCAAAAAATTAAAACGCGCGGGCCGACAAAAAAATGTCGGTTTGCGCGTTTGTTTTGGCGCGAAGTTTGTTTTATAATTTGTTTTTGTTAACTTTGCAGCCCAATGAGTACTTTTTTCGATTTCGACGCGGTCATAGACCGCCGCCCAACTGATGCAACCAAATTCAAGGAATTGCATGAGAAATATGGAAGAACCGATCTGCTCCCGTTGTGGATTGCAGATATGGATTTTGCAACGCCGGCTCCAATCGCCCTGGCGCTGACAGAATGTGTGCGACAGCCTGTGCTCGGTTACACCACCGCGCCCGACGCTTTCTGGAACGGAATTGCCGGCTGGCTGGGCCATCGCCACGGATGGAATGTGACCAGGGAGGAGATAGATTTCATTCCTGGTGTAAAGAAGGGCATTGGACTTTGCGTGAATTATTTCACCCGTCCAGGCGACAAGATTCTGATTCAGCCCCCGGTCTATCATTCGTTCCATTCGGTTATCGAAGGCAATGGCCGCACTGTGGTCAACAGCCCGTTGGATTTTGACGGTGAACGCTATTCTATGAATCTTCAGCGGCTTGAGCGCGACATAGCCAGCCATCGTCCCGCCATGATGATTGTGTGCAATCCTCACAACCCGGTCGGTATTCAGTGGGATGCCGATACATTGCGTGAAGTTGCCGCGGTCTGCCACCGACACGGAGTCATATTGCTTTCCGACGAGATATATGCGGACATGGTGCTCGACAAGGCGCGGCATATCCCGACGGCTACCGTTTCGGACGAGGCCCGGGAGATAACCGTAACGCTTGGCGCGCCTTCCAAGAGCTTCAATATTCCCGGCGTGGCGAGTGCGTGGACGGTAGTTCAGTCTCCGACCCTGCGCGACGGCTTTTTCGCATGGCTCAAGGCCAGCGAGTTCGACACTCCTCCCATCTGCGCCATATATTCAACCATGGCGGCTTATGCTGAATGTGAAGATTGGCTTGATTGTGCGCTCGACTATATCGCGTCCAACCGAGAGTTCGCGCTGGATTACATATCCCGTAACATGCCCGGTGTGAAAGCCATTCAGCCAGAAGCCGGATTCGGGCTGTGGATGGATTTCCGCGGTGTGGGTCTGTGTCATGACAGCCTTTGCGACACCCTCGTCAACGGGGCGTGCGTGGCGCTGAGCGACGGCGCCACTTTCGGTGCCGAAGGAACAGGCTTCGCCCGCCTGAACATCGGGGTGCCGCGCAGTGTGCTTGCCGAGGGATTGGAACGTATAGCCAAACATGTATGCGTGCCATGCGGGAGCCGTTGAAATTTTATAAAATGCACGGGTTGGGAAACGATTTCGTCGTTCTTGACTGCATGGATGGCCGCGGGATGGATTTCGTGGGCCAGGCCCGTAAACTTTGCGACCGGCATTGCGGGGTGGGTGCCGACGGCCTCATCGCCATCCTACCGTCAGTCGTGGCCGATTGCCGCATGCGGATTTTCAATGCCGACGGTTCCGAGGCGCAGATGTGCGGCAACGGGATAAGGTGCGCGGGAAAATTCGTGCATGACTTCGGATATGTAAGCACCCTCTCTCCGGCTGTGGAGACCATGAGCGGCGTGAAAACGCTTAAACTTTCGCTTGGTGCCGACGGTAAGGTGACGGATGTAGAAGTGGACATGGGCGTGGCTGTGGTACGCGATGAAGCGCTGGCCTATGGGATGATAGCCCTGTCGGTGGGTAATCCGCATATAGTGTCGTTTGTTGGAGATGTCATGAAATACCCCGTTGAGTCCGAGGGCCCGAGGCTCGAATGTCATCCCGTATGGCCCGATAAGGCTAACGTTGAGTTTGTGCAGTTGTGTCCTGACAGCGTTCTTATGCAGCGCACGTGGGAGCGTGGGGTAGGCGAAACGAAGGCATGCGGCACAGGCGCCTGCGCCGCCGCGGTCGCGGCTGTCCATGCCGGCCTGGCATCATTTCCGCTTGTTGTGAGGCTGCTGGGTGGTGACCTGCATATTGACCGAGATGAAACATCCGGTCACGTGCTTATGACTGGCCCCGCGACATTGGTGTTCGAGGGACGGCTTATTCCAGATGACGGTACATCGAGCGGAAGCCTTTGACTGGTCCGAAAACCACCAGTACATCCCCTTCTGTAACGGCCTGTTTCGGAACCGTCGGGTCAATTATCGTGGGAACAAGGTGAGCGACCCCGAGGACATTCGTCTTTGGCATCTGGCGCGTCACGGCCACCAGTTTTAATCCGTAGTTGCGTTCGAGTTCAAGGTCGGAATATTGAAGTCCCACAAAGAATTTTGGCGCTTGAAATTTCAGGATGAAATTTTCGTCGTTCACTGCCAACGACTCAACCTCGGCTCCGAGTGCCATCTCGTGAGTGAGGTCGATTGCCGCCCGTTGCTCGGGACGGAGGATGCGCGCCACGTTGAAGCTTTGCAGGATGGATTCGTGAAGCGGGTCGATGGCGCGGGCGTATATTGTCTTGACTCCGGCCTTTTTCAGGAGGGCGACTGTCTTGACAGACGCGCCGAAATTCTCGCCAATGGCCACAATCACCACATCGACATTCCGCAGCGGTAGGACGCCGAGGGCGGTTTCCTCGGTGGTGTCGAGTACGTATGCGGTCGTGATGTAGTCCTTGATGGCGTCAATGGTGGTGCGCGATGTGTCAGCGCCAATCACCTCGTGACCCTGTGCCACCAGGTCGCGGGCGAGGTTCGCTCCGTAAATTCCGAGTCCGATTATAAGGTAACGCATTGTCAGTTATTGTAATATCAGTTGATTATGATGTTTTCTTCGGGAAGATGTTCCGATATGTCGTGGCGGTTCGACACGAATCCCGAAAGGATAGATATGATGCCTACGCGTCCCAGGAACATGGCCACGCACAATGTCACTTTCGAAGGGTCGCATAATTCCCCCGTTACGCCGAGCGATGACCCCACGGTGAACAGGGCCGACGTAACCTCGAATATCAACGGTTTAAGAGCCATCTGCGGTTCAAGGAACATGACGATGGCGGTGAACCCGAGGAAAGCGACGATGGCGAGGGCGAGTACGGTGTTGGCGCGGCGCACCGACCCTACCGATATGGTGCGGTCGTAGGCCCACGCTCTCTTGCGGCCCGCGATGACCGAGCGTACGTTGAGGAACACTGCAGCCACGGTGTTGACCTTCACGCCGCCGGCAAGCGACTGCGACGCGCCGCCAATCCACATCTGCACCACAACGATGAGCAGCGTGAGCGACATGAATTCTGACGGATTTACCGACGCGAATCCGGCGCTTCGCGGAATCAGGGAATTGAATACAGATTGCACGGCCTTTTGCCACAGCGTCATCCCCCGCAGCGTGTTGTTGTATTCGAGGACGAAAAATGCCGCCGAGCACACGCCGAGTATCAGCAGCGATGTTGCGAGCACAAGCTTGGTGTTGAGGTCATAGAGATGCAGCGGCAGGTCGGGACGTTGGCCCTTCATCCTTTGCCACAGGCTCTTTATACGACCGACGATTATGTCTTTGAAGTTTACAAGAATCGGGAAACCGATGGCGCCGGCAAGAATCAGCACGCATGTCACGATATACAATGATTGGCCGGGCGTCATGAGAGCCGGATTAGCCATGCCCTGCGGCAGACACGAGAAACCGGCGTTGCAGAATGCCGACAGCGAATGGAAGCCGGCGAATATAAGTTTGTCTGTTTCCGACAGCCCCAGCGAATCTGGAATGGTGAAATAAACCCCGACAGCCCCGATTGCTTCGACCGCGAGGGTGAAGCCGATGATATAGAGCAGGGTGGGGAGCAGGGCGTTCATGGTCTTGGAATAGACCATGTCGCGTATGAGCAGCTGGTTGTAGACCGATGTGGCGCCGCTGAAGAACAGGGCGAAGAAGCTGGTGAATGTAAGGACTCCTATGCCGCCTATCTGGAAAAGCACGGCAAGCACCGCGATGCCAGTCGGGGTGAACGTCGACGGGATGTCGACCGGTGTCAGGCCGGTGATGCACACCGCCGAGGTGGCGACGAACAATGAATCCACGTACGATATTGAACCATAGGTGCATTTTGGAAGCATCAGCACAAACGAGCCTATGATTATGAAGAACAGGAAGCTTCCCGAAAGCAGCAACGACGGGTTGGTGCGCCTCGAGGTGGCCCTCATCACAGCGTAGCATATCTCGACAAGGGAATATGCACCGAGTACTATGTATAGGAAGCGGTGCCCGTACAGCAAGCGTTCAAGAAACGGAATCCAGGGATGCTCGGGATGGGGATAGAGCAAAGGGAGCAGCGTGATGAGGACAGCTGAATCCACTATCCATTTCAAAAGCCTCGTATTGCGGGTAGTGGTGCGGAACCGCAATACGAGGCCATAAAGTACCTTTACGATAAATACAATCTGACAGCCGTGCATCAGGCGCGAAAGCAACACAAGGTCATGCCGCGAATGGTCATAGCCAATCAGCACCACCAGGCATACGAGGCACATCAACGACGCCACGATTGCTGCGCCGCCAAGCCAGTTTGACCCAATGCGTATGGCATTGCTGAAATGGTGGGTGAACTGGCCGTAGCGGAAACGGGCCACCTTTATTTTGTGTTTTATAGACGAACGGAACCCTGACGGCATGTCAAAGCTTATTTGCTCAATCGGGCCTGCGGGGCCCTATGGTTATTTATTTTTTCCTTTGAGGAGATTCTGGAGAGCTTCGGCAGCCTTTGAGGTGGACGATGAGCCGGTATCGGTTGTGCTCTCTGTGGTTGATGATGCGGCGCCTGTGTCAGTGTTGCTGCTTGTCTTTTTCAGCTTTGCGCCGGCATAGATGCCGTCATACGATTTCAGGAGATCCGACACGGTCTTGAGTGTCTGGATATTGGCTACGGAAGCGACCTTGTCGGCCACAGCGATGGCTTTCGACGCGTCGAATGTGAGGGTCAGCACGTTGGTCGCGCTTTTGGTGGCCTGGGCAGATATTTTGCCGAGCGACACCTTGCCGAAAGCGCTGAAATTGAACGTAAGGGCTCCCTCGTCGCTTTCTTTTGTGATGGTGCCTTTGAGCGAGACACCCTTTATTTTCATCAGGAAATTGCCGTCGGCATCCACCGTGAGCACGATGGTGTTGAGCCCGAGGCGTTCATAATACGGTTCAAGTTTGCTTTCGATTGCTGCCGAGGCTGCTACACCGCCGATTTTGTTGAGGGCATTGTCGCTCTGGAAGCTCACGGCAGGTGCCTGGTAGCTCCATGTGCCCTGAATGTCGGCGATTTCAAATTTTGAGGTGGCCGTGAAGGCCGATACAATGCCGCCGAGAGCTTCAAGGGGATTGCCGGCGGTAGCCATGGGGGCGGCGCTCATGAGCGCGCAGACGGCCGCAGCCGCGAAAGCTATTTTCTTCATATTTGTCAGCGTGATATTTCTGTTATTACTTCGTTTTTTGAAATTTCTTTGTCGACCGATTCCCACTGGGAGTTTTTCGACTTGTATTCCGGCACCATGCGCTTCATTTCCGCCACGATGTCGTGGTATTCGCCCAGTTCTGTGAGCTGGCGCAGGGTGTCAAGATGGCCGCATACTTCGTTGTAGTCGTATATTCTAACCTTTGCGACCATGATTTTGTTGTGGCGCGTGGCCATGGTCATTTCCTTGTCGTTGAGGAGTTCCTCGTAGAGCTTCTCGCCGGGGCGGAGGCCGGTCTCGACAATCTCGATGTCCTCGCCGGGACGCAGTCCCGACAGCGAAATCATGCGGGTGGCGAGGTCATAGATTTTCACAGGCTGTCCCATGTCGAATACGAAAATCTCGCCTCCGGCGCCCATTGTGCCGGCCTGGAGAACCAGTGAGCAAGCCTCGGGAATCGTCATGAAATAACGGATGATGTCGCGGTGGGTGACGGTAATGGGGCCACCCTGCTCAATCTGTTTGCGGAAGAGGGGAATCACCGAGCCGTTTGAGCCGAGCACGTTGCCGAAGCGGGTGGTGATGAATCGGGTGGATTTGGAGTCGGATTTGCCACGGATGTGATAGAAAAGGCTTTGCACGTAAATCTCGGCTATGCGCTTTGAAGCACCCATGATATTGGTGGGGTTCACGGCCTTGTCGGTGGAAATCATCACGAATTTCTCCACCTTATATTTTATGGCCAGGTCGGCCAGGTTCTTGGTGCCGAATACGTTGGTGAGTATTGCCTCGGACGGATTGCGCTCCATCATGGGCACGTGCTTATAGGCGGCGGCGTGGAACACATATCGGGGGCGATAGCGCATGAAGGCCTGTTCGAGACGTCCCGCATTGGCAACGTCGCCGATGAACAGGTGAATCTTGATGTCGGGGTGCGCAGCTTCCATCTGGAGCTGCAGCTCGTGCATGGGCGTTTCGGCCTGGTCGACAAGCACGATGTCGGCGGCCTGCATCGAGGCCACCTGATTGACAATCTCCGAGCCGATTGAGCCCGCCGCGCCGGTGATCATGACGGTTTGCCCGCGCAGCTGGAGCTCGACCTCGGTTGTGTCGGGCTGAATCACGTCGCGGCCCAGGAGGTCTTCGATGTTGATGTTTCTCACCGTGGGCGTGCCCTGAGTCTCCAGACCTGTCTTGCGGTCGATTTCCTTCATCTGCGAGAACATCAGCAGGTGGATGTGCTTCTTGAGGAAGATGTCGGCCACGCCGCTGCGCATGAATTTGAGCTGGGCCTCGGGGAAGATGAGGCAGTTGCAGTCGTATTTCTCAAATATTTCAGAGATTGTGTCGGCAGAGTAGGGATGGACCGGGATGTCGTTGATGGTTGAGCCAACCGAGTCGGGCATCAGCGACAGCATGGCCACCACCTTATAGTGACATTCAGGCTCGTTATTGAGCGTTGACGCGAATGCGAATGTATTGACGGTGGAGCCGAGTGCGATTGCTCGCGTCCGGCGCACCGACTTACCTGAAAGTATGCGGTAAAGATATTTTATGGCGAGGCGGGTGAATACCATGCCCGTGAATACGAGCAGGGCGACCACGAAAATATTCCAGATTCCGAAATATGCCATGCCGAGTGCCATGAATGTGCTTAGGGCGGCAAGCAACATCAGCGCCGATGACGATACGACGAGCGCCACCACGCGGTAGATGTCTTCAAACACCGACAGGCGCACGATATAGCGGTAGGTGTGAACCACCGGCATCATGAGGGCATAGGCACAGAAAACCACCAATCCCTGAGCGAATGGGGTGAACCACCAGCCCGGATGGTCGAGGCCTGCGGTAGGACTGAATACGTAAGTTATGAAGCAGCTGAGGGCGACAATGACCAAATCGGCGCACAACACTACCCACCGAGGGCTGGGAGCCGCCATGAATCTTGAAACCAAAGCACTGTCGTTAAGCAGTTTTGAAAGTCTATTACTCATCGCACAATCAGGGATATGAACTCTATACAAATCAATATAAAATCAAAGATATAATCGGTGCAAATATAGTAAAAAATATTGTAACCCACAATATAAAAGGCAGCGCATGCCTGTCGGTTACCCGTTGAGGTTACATGGCAGCAATAGCCGACGCATCAAGCCGGCATATCTCGTCGGCGACAATATCGGCCATCGGTTCCACTTTATGAAGTGGATTGGTGGTGGTCAGTCCGGCCACTATTGCGCCTGAGCGACGTCCGGCCTCAAGTCCTGCAAGCGAGTCTTCGACCACGATAAACTCGCCTTTGCCTGCGCCGAGGCGCCCTGCGGCCAGGAGGTAGCCTTGTGGGTCGGGTTTGGACGCGGTGACGTCCTCGTCGGTGACAAGGGTGTCGATTGCGGCTTCCAGCGCGGGCAGCTGCGTGAAAAGATGCCGCATCTTCTCGCGGTTGCTTGATGTGACGATGGCGGTTTTTATTCCGCGCTCTTTCAGTTGCGCCATCAATTCCATTACACCGGGGAAGAGGTGGTATTCCATGTTGTGCTCCTGGTCGGCGAGCATGGCGCGTATTTTCTCCTGAGTGTCAGGAGCGGGGAAATATGTGGTCAGAATCTTCGAAAGGGTGCTGCCCTTGATTACCTGGGCGAAATTGTCGACTCCGGTAGGGAACATGGAATCCATCTTTCCCCAGAACTCAGTATATATGCCCTCGGTGTCAACCAGGACACCGTCAAGGTCAAAAAGCACTGCTTTAATCATAGTAATACCTTCTGGCTGGTTAATAATTCGTGAATAAGGACTGCAAAGTTACGATATTTTTGCCAAACAATGAAAAATCATCTGTCGATTGAACCTTTCCAGTCTGGTGTATGTTGTATATCCAGTTACAAAAATATCAACCGTTAAAAACATCAATGACACTATGAAAGCTCATGAAATGATTCTCGCCGCTCTCGGCGGCGCTGTGGTAGGCGCGGCAGCCGCGCTGCTGTTCGCCCCTGAAAAAGGCTCGAAGACCCGCAAAAACATCAAGGAATTCATCAAGGACAATTGCCCTTTCGTGAAGGAAAGCGAAGTTGAACAGCTCGCCGACCGCATCGAAGCTGCCATTGAAACCGAAAAGACAAAGACAAAATGAAGAATTTAGCGCTATTTTTGGGCGGAGCCCTTGTAGGCGCCGCGGCAGCCGCCCTCTTTACCCCCGAAAAGGGTGAGGACCTCCGCTACCGCATCAAGATGCTGCTGATGAAAAAAGGCATCATCCCTTCTGACAATGTCGACGAGTTCGTAGAGCTCATCGCGTCGGAAATCGAAAATAAGTAAAATATAAAAATCGGCGGGAGATTGCACTTTAAGACTTTCACAGAAAGCCTACCCATAAAAGACCACCCTCTTTGGCAACTCCCGCCGTTTTTTTATATTTTGTCCTCCGTGCAACATACTTATGCCCGATTATTCGTATATTTGCGCCACTTTCAACTATTTCTAATCCCATAAGTGCTAATTTATGAGTGACAATCAGCAACCAAACAGCGCCCAGACTCTCATTGAGTCCCTACGGCGGTTGGTCGCGCTCAGGCTCGACTATGCCAGGATGACCGCTGCCGAGAAGCTGTCGATTCTTCTGTCGGCGGTGGCTTTTTATTCGCTCGTGGTGGCTTTCGGTACAATTGTCCTGATTTTCATCTCGATAGGGATAGGCCATCTGCTGGCCTCCACCATAGCCCATACGGCCGCATATCTTTATGTGGCTGCGTTCTATTTGGTGCTGTTCATCCTGCTTTTCGTCTTCCGGAAGAAAATTTTCGTTGACCCCATCACACGCTTCATATCGAAGCTATTTGTAAAACCGCCTGAAGATGACCAACCATGACAGACTCCGCTAATTCCGCCAAGAAAGATTGGAAAGGCTATACCATTGACGAACTGGCCTACCACCGTGCCGTCGCATTGATTCGCATCGATGTGGAGAAGGAACGTATCTCTCGTGAATACTCCCGCGTGAGCCAGGGCAACATATTGCTGTCAAAGTCGCTGTTCACCCGGGTGGTCAGCGTAATGAGTTATGCCGATTTTATTGTATTGGGCGTCAAGATGTGGCGCCGGGTGGCTCCTTTGTTCAAAAAGAAGAAGTAAAGGGCGCCTGAACGGGCTTATTTCAAAAATAATCGTTAACTTTGCGCAAACAAAGTTTTGACGATTTCAATGAACGATTATGTAGAAGTGAGGCTTGACCTCTCCCCCATGCCGGGCTCGGACGCCACAGATTTGCTGGCAGCCGTCCTCGGCGATGTCGGTTTTGAATCTTTTGTGCCCGATGAATCAGGGCTTACCGCATATATCCCCGTTGCCGCCTGGAACGAGGCCGCGTTTGACGAGGCGGTGGCCGATTTTCCGTTTGAATGTGAAATCAGCCGCCAGGTCAAGGTAATCGAGGGCCGTGACTGGAATGAAGAGTGGGAACGCAATTATTTCCAGCCCATCGTGGTGGGTGACCTATGCGTGGTCCACAGCTCGTTCCACACCGATATTCCAAAGGCGGCCTACGATATTGTCATCGACCCAAAGATGGCGTTCGGCACCGGTCATCATGCCACCACCTCGCTTATCCTCGACCGGCTGCTTTCGATGGATCTTGACGGCAGTTCCGTCATAGATATGGGTACTGGTACTGGAATCCTCGCAATCCTTGCGGCCATGCGCGGCGCCCGTCCTGTCACGGCCATTGAGATTGATCCGTTCGCACATGTCAACGCCGTTGAGAACGTTGCGATAAACGGCCACGATGAGATTAAAGTGATACTCGGCGATGCGTCGGCTCTGGAAGACGTGGCTCCCGCGCGCGTGTTCATAGCCAATATCAACCGCAATGTAATCACTGCCGACATCGCGGCATATGCCTCGCGTCTGGAAAAGGGCGGCACGATGTTGCTGAGCGGATTTTACAACGATGATGTCCCCATTGTTGAGGCGGCTGCCGAAGCAGTTGGACTGCGGTCGGAGGGCTTTACCGAACGCGACCGTTGGGCGTGCTTAAAACTCGTCAAGATATGATGCGTGTTTTTGCCATCGCTCTTTTGGTTTTGTGTTCGGCGCTTGGGGTGAGTGCGTCGACGGTCGTTGCGGATACCCTTCAGGTCAATGTGACAGTGGAGGTGGTGTTGCCGGATTCGTCGCGTGTGACCCGCACCGTCAGGAGCGAAGTGCCTTCGGTGCCTTACAGCCGCACCGTGATTGTGCCGGAGGTTGTGGTAGAGCCTGTCGATACAGTGCCGGTGAACGCTGCCGTTGTGGTTGCGGAAACGACAGCTCCCGCCGAGGCATATGTGTCATCGGCCGAAACGGATTCGCTCGTGACGGATAGCGTTTGTGCACAGTCAGACTCCATCCCTACTTTGCTTCCGGTGGCCACGCCATATATAAAGCCTCCGGTTCCAGACCCGGTGCGGGTTCATTTTGCCTGGGGCGCAGAGCTTGGCAGCACGGTAGACCTCAGCGCCCATGATATGTCGTCGATAGACTTCAATGCCTATTTTGGCTTGCGATATAAATGGCTCAGTCTGGCCGGTGTCGGCGCCGGAGCCGACATAATGGTGAGCAATTCGTGCCGCACTTACCCGGTGTTCGGTATTGTCCGAACTGATTTTTCCCGGTTTGTGAAACTTATTTTCCTTGATTTGCGTGGCGGTGTTGCCCTTAACTACCTTCCGGCGAATGTCTCGCAGCGCGGCGCCTATGCTTCGGTGTCGGTTGGCTTCAATCTTGCGCGGAGTGCGAAATTCCGCAGCTATGTTCTGGCCGGTTACACCTACGTCGGAAGAAAAGATGTGGTTGTCAACGAGCGCACCGCTGAATATTCTCCGCTTTCAATGGCGTCAATCCGTCTTGGCGTGGCTTTTTAAGCGTCGAACATATTGTGCTGGCCTTTTCCGCGGGTTGCCGTAGTGTATGACACTGCGTGGTGGGGACAGATGTGGTAGCAACGCAGGCACAGGGCGCAGTCTTTGCCCCATGCCGGGCGCCGGTTATCCATTGTGATGTTGCCGAGCGGACAGCTGCGGGCGCATAATCCGCAGCCTATGCAGCGGTCGTTTGAGAAAAACGGCTCGGGCGACATGGCGAAGCGCTTGAACCAGGGATATATTATAGCTGTCTTAATCCATGCGAATTTACCGCGCACAACATCTACAACCGGCTCGGGGGCGCCGCCGGCATTGAAACCGTCGGAAAGCCTTTTTATCTCGGCTGCTATGGATGCAGTGCGCGGTACCGACGCCTCCACCTTGGCCTTTGCGAGCTGTGGCGAATCGACGTCAAAGCCTTTCATCAGCACATAGGTGTTCGGCATCTGCACCGACCATTCTCCGATAGGTTGCCAGTCGCGGTCTTCGGCTGCGCGTCCCCATTGGAAATGGGTGTTGCCGATGTCATCGCCGCAGGTGAACACACCGAAATGTGGCAGTTTGTGGCCGCCCTCGATTTCCAGGGTTTTCATCCATTTGGCCACCACTGGCGGCATTCCCCATGAATATACTGGCATAACCCATATGACACGCCCGTTGTCGGGCCGTAACTGACCGCCATGCCAGGGCAGGGACACGATTTCGTCTCCTAAAGCTTTTGACAGATTGCGGGCCACGAACAGCGAATTGCCCGTGCCAGAGAACACGATTATCATTTTATTTTGCGTATGGTTACCTTTGTGGCGCCGAAACCGTATTCGCGGAATGAAGCGTCGGCCACGTCATGACCCTTGTAGCGGTGGTTTAGCTCTTTCATCAGCGCGCCCCGCAGCACTCCCTCTCCTTTGCCGTGGATGAAGACGATTTCGCGGCCTATGTTGCACAGATTCTCGTCCATTACTTTGCGGAAGGTGTCAATCTGATAGTTGAGTATGTCGGCCGGTGACAGACCGCGCAGGTCGTCCAGCAGTTCGGCGGCGTGAAGATCTATCTCAAGCAACGCTGTGGATGCCTTTGACGATTTTGAAACTTTTGCAACGGGGCGTGTCTTGCGGCGGTCGTCCCTTTCCTTTTCCTGCATGGCGCGGCGCAGTTGCTCTGGATCGACCTTGCGTGGAACCTGAACTTCGTCATCCTTCACGACATCTATGGCCAGTACCTGCGAGTCGAAGTAGGGATTGGTGCCGAAGCAATGTAGACGGGCGAATTTGGTCGCATCCAGCCGTTGCTCGAAGTTAATGGCCGGCTTCATGGTAAAGTCGCCCGAGCGCTTGAATGGAATGGCGCGTACGGCTATACGGTCGATGGAGGGCAAATCCTCGGGCAGCAGCTCGAACATGAATTCCTGCATTGCCGGTTCAATCATGCCGCCGTAGCGCAGGGTCCATTTGTCAGATTCGTTGGGCCGGGTGGCCACGGTAAGGTACAGGCAGAAATTGGAGTCGTTCACGACAAATGCGTCAAACGAGGTGTCGCTCAGCCGTTTGATGTCGGCCGGCTCAAAACCGATTACCAGATTAATCTTTTCGCCTTCGGGCGTCTCGCGCACGGGCGGAAGTTCAGGTTGTGGCTGTGGTGCCGGGGCGGGTTTTACCGAGTCGGGCTTTGGGGCCGGCGTGGGCGATGATGGTTTGTAGCTGCGTTCATAAAAAGTCTCTCCGGCAGCGACCACCACACATTCGCGCAGCAGGGCGGGAGTTTCAAAGCCGTCTTCGTCGACGTACGCTATCTGTCCTTCTATTCTGACGACGCGTCCGCCTCCGACCGAGTTGAGGAAACGCACGGTATCGCCTATCTTGGGTGTTGCCATAGTCAGTTTTATTTTTCTGCAAAAATACAGAAAAAAAAGATGTAATACAAATCCGAGGGACAATGCCAACATATTGTAGCCTGTATGAAAACTTTTTGTGGCTGAAATGAAAATAAATTGTGGTGGTTTTGAAAATATTTTGTAACTTTGTGGCGATATAATATATGTGAATCATGAAGACAACAGGTAAATGCTTGGTAATGCTGTGTGCCATGGCAGCCGTCGTGGGCTCATGCACCAAAAAGGCGGCTGAGGACGGCAGGCCAATCCTTGCAGTCAGTCTCGAACCCCAGAGATACATGCTCGAGCAGATTGTCGGCGACAATTTCAGGATTGTGGCCCTTATGCCTAATGGGGACAATCCTGAGACTTTCGACCCCTCGCCCGCCCGGCGTATGGATGTCGACAACAGCCTCGCGTATTTCACAATTGGACATCTTCCCTTTGAGGACAACATGCGCCTCACAACCAAGGATACCACTGTTTTTGTAAATACCACCGTGAATGTAAAGCCCATTTATGGTACTCATTCGCATGATTCGGCTCATTCGACATTTCTTCCACATGACATGGAGGAGATGCCCGAGCCCGATCCGCACATGTGGACCTCGGTCAGAAATGCCCGCGAAATGGCGGCTGTGATGGCCCGCCGCGTACAGGAGCTCGACCCGGAGAATGCCGCGGAGTATGCTGCCCGTCATGCCGCTTTCGATGCCCATCTGGATTCTCTCGACAAAGCGTATGCAAGCCGTCTGGCAGGCATACCCAACAAGGCCTTCCTGGTATGGCATCCGTCGCTGAGTTACTTCGCGCGCGATTATGGTCTTGAACAGCTTTCGGTCGGTCATGAGACAAAGGAAGTGTCGATGAGCCACCTTCGTGGAATAATCGACCGCGCCAAGGCCGACAGCGTCAAGGTGTTCTTCTATCAGCGCGATTATGATTCCCGCCAGGCGGAAGCCATAAGCTCAAGCATAGGTGCGAAACTTGTGCCGGTGAATCCGGGAAGCTACCAGTGGGAGCAGGAACTCAACACTATTGTCGATGAACTTGTCAAGCACTGAACAACGTCCTCTCATCTCAATTGAGCATCTGTGCTTCAAGCGCGACGACAGGGTCATCCTCGACAATGTCAATCTTGAGGTGCGTCGCGGCGATTTTGTGGCCATCACCGGTCCGAACGGTGGTGGTAAAACCACTTTGCTGCGCATAATTCTCGGATTGCTTAAGCCCACTTCTGGAAGTGTGACCTTTGGAATTCATCGTCCCTCCATCGGTTATCTTCCTCAGAAAAACATGATAGACTCCGAATTTCCTGTCAGTGTGCGGGAGGTGGTTAAGTCGGGCTTGCTCGGCATAAAGGACCTTTCGCCGCAGGAAAGGGAACAGCGGACAGAAGCGACATTGGCCCAAATTGAGATGGAAGATTTGGCCGACCGGCCAATCGGACGCCTTTCGGGAGGACAGTTGCAGCGGGCCCTGCTCGGAAGGGCGATAATTTCCCGTCCGCATCTGCTTGTGCTTGACGAGCCTTTAAGTTACATAGACAAGCATTTTGAGGCCCACATGTACCGACTGATTGCTGAAATCGCTCCTAAGTGCACCATATTGCTTGTGTCTCATGAGATGACGGCGATCGCTTCCATGGCCAACCGCCATGTGATCGTAGACCGGAGTGTTACCGAGTGTACCGCACATCACCATTACGCCCAGTCGGAATGTGACGGCTGCGTGTAGACACAAACCTTACTGAACCATCAATTGTTTTTAATTATGGGGTCAGAGTTAATTTGGCCCTTGATATCCATCTCCCCATTTTCCTAAATAATAACTGATATGACACACGATAAAGAAGACAACTATACCCCCGAAGACGCCCGCTTCATGCAGATGGCAATCGACCTGTCGGTAGAGAACGTTGATAACGGCGGCGGTCCATTCGGCGCTGTCATTGTCAAGGACGGCGAGGTTATTGCCACTGGCGTGAACCGCGTTACCGCCAACAATGACCCCACGGCGCATGCCGAGGTGTCGGCTATACGTGCGGCGTGCCAGAAAATCGGTAATTTCAAATTGGAAGGCTGCACGGTTTATTCGTCGTGCGAACCTTGCCCCATGTGTCTCAGCGCGCTTTATTGGGCTGGCGTAAAGAGGATTTGCTTCGGCAATACCAAGGCGGACGCCAAGGCAATAGACTTTGACGATTCGTTCATCTACGACCAGATAGAACTCGCTCGTGAGGCTCGTTCAATCAAATGCGATCACTTCATGCGTTCGCACGCCATCGTCGCCTTCAACAAATGGCGCGACAAGACCGACAAAGTGGAATATTGATAAATGCACGATTCATAATGCACGATGCACGATGTGGCTGGTTTAGCTTCATCGTGCATCGTGCATTATGAATCGTGCATTGACTAAATTACTTCCAGGTCGGCGTTGAGGCGTTGGCGGACGACTTCATACATCATCACGCCCGCGGCCACCGATACGTTCAGTGAACCGATATGGCCGAACATGGGAATTGATACCCGGGTGTCGCAAAGAGCCATTATTTCGGGAGAGATGCCTGTGTCTTCGGCTCCCATCACAAGAGCTGTCGGTACGTCGTAGTTACCGAGGGTATAGTTGCAGTCGGCTTTTTCACTGACAGCCACAACATTGAATCCGCTTTCCTTGAGGAATTTGACAGCATTGACAAGATTGCGCTCACGGCATACGGGGAGCGACAGCAATGCTCCGGCAGACGTCTTGACGGCATCGCCGCCGACGCTTACACTGCCGCGTTCGGCTATTACGAGCCCGTTTACACCGCAACATTCAGCCGTACGGGCGATGGCACCGAAATTGCGCACGTCGGTTATGCCGTCGAGCACGACTATGAACGGCAGTATGCCGTCGTCAAAGAGAGTGGTGACAAGATTGCCGAGATTCTGGTATTCCACAGCCGACAGCATTGCGATTGCACCCTGATGGTTCTTGCGGGTGATGCGGTTGAGGCGCTCCACAGGGACGCGCTGGGCCACGATGCGGTGCTCACGCATGAGGGCGAACAGCTCGGATGCCAGTTCTCCCTGAAGGTCTTTCTTGATGAAGAGTTTGTCGATATGGCGACCCTCGCGGATGGCTTCAATAATGGCGCGAAGGCCGTAGATATAGTCGTTAGCTTCCATAGTTATCAATGTTTTAGGAGGTTGTCGGCAGCTGCCAGAGCCGTCGTGTCAGCAGAGTTGCCGCTCAGCATCAGTGCGAGTTCCGAACGGCGTTCTTCGGGTGTCAGTTGGGTGATGAAGGTGCGGGTGGATGTGTCGTCGTCGCGTTTGAACACCTTGAAATGGCGCATCCCCTTGGCGGCTACCTGGGGGAGATGGGTGATTGTGAGGACCTGCATGTGGCGGCTTATGTGTGCCATGAGTTCGCCCATGCGGTTGGCGACATCGCCCGACACACCGGTGTCTATTTCATCGAATATTATAGTCGGCAGGTGCTGATGTTCAGCTGTCACGGATTTCAGGGCGAGCATCACGCGTGAGATTTCGCCGCCCGAGGCGCGGTTGCCGATGGGCGCCGGAGCCTGGTTCTTGTTGAATGCGAATAGAAATTCTACCGTGTCGATGCCGTCGGGGTTCAACTTGCCTGAAATTACGCGCACGTCTACCGAGAGGTTTGCCATTCCCAGGGGGCGCGCCCGCGATGTAAGTTCGTCGATGAGCTGTGACGCGGCTGTCTTTCGACGTGCCGACAGGGCAGTGGCTTTTTCCATTGCGGCTCGCTTGAGGCCGCGGGCTGTCTTTTCGAGTTCTTTGAGGAGATGCTCGGCGTCGTTGAGGGCCGCGAGGCGCTCGCTGAGGCTGTCGCGTATCTCTATCAGGGCTTCAACGGAATCGACGCGGTGTTTGTTCTTGAGTGTGTAGATACGGCTCAGGCGCCTTTCAATCTCGTCAAGGTCACGCGGGTTGTCGCGCATGCCCATGGCCTGTTGCGACACGGCGTCGGCAATGTCGTCAACTTCGTCGACAACCGACTGCAATCTCTCGGCAAATCCTGCATAATCATCCGAAATGGCGGCGGCATCGTTGATTGCCGACAATGCCTGGCTGAGCAGGTCGGAGGCGTTGGCTTCGTCCCATTGGAGCGCGTTGGCGGCTGTCGTGAGGACTTCGCTGAGCTCGGAGGCGTTGGCAAGTGTGGTGCGTTGCTGTTCAAGTTCTTCTTCTTCACCTTCGGTAAGGTCAAGGCTGTCGAGCTCGTTCAGCTGATATTCCAGATAGTCGGCGTCGGCACGGGTGCGTTCTATTTCATCGCGGGTTCTGGCGAAATTCTGCAACGCAACGCGGTAGTCGGCATAAATGGCCTTGTATTCGGTCAGCAACTCGGCATTTTTCGCCAGGGTATCGAGTACTTCAAGCTGAAACGAAGCCTCTCCAAGCAGCAGATTCTTGTGTTGGGAATGGATGTCGAGAAGCAGCGAGGCTACCGAGCCGAGTACGGCAAGCTGCACCTGCACCCCGTTCACGGCGGCGCGAGAGCGTCCCGAGGGAGTGATTTCGCGCCTGAGAACACATTTGTCCGTGCAGAGTTCGTTTTCCGAAGCGCCGGCATCCGAAATTATGGCGTTTACAGCCGCGGCGAGTTCGGGTGTCAGAGAAAACTCCGCCTCCACGGCCGACTTCTCGAGCTGCACTCCGAATGTCTTGGCGTCGGACCGGCGTCCTTGCAGAAGAGAAAGCGCGCCCATGATGATTGACTTGCCCGAGCCTGTTTCACCTGTGATGATGTTGAACGAGGGGTCGGGCGTAAGCTCAAGCTCACGAATCAGGGCGTAGTTGGATATGCGTAGGCTTGTAATCATTTTTCCTGTCCGTTTTTGATTTTGACAAGCTGTTGCTCATCGGTGGGATATATGGGCTGGAGCAGGTTGTATACCTTGGTGCGCTCTTCGGCGGGAGCCTTTGAGTAGACGTTTACGAGTTCGTCGAGTTTGGCGTCCTTGAACATTGAGAGGGCCACCGACATAGGCTGAAGCGAGTAGACGGTGTTTATCGCGTCCAGGCTCTCGGTGACTGACGCGCGTCCTTTGTCAACCGACAGGGCCATCTGGTCGAGGCCGAGGCGGTGGTAATCGTAAATCATTTTGCGCAGAGCCTCTCCACCGCGTCCTTCGGTGAAGGCTGTCAGGACAGCCGATCGGTTCTTGGTGTCTTCAAAGGCTTTCCAGCCTGTCTCACCCGACGACTGGGCCATCTGCACGATTTGTTTAAGGCGTTCCCAATAAGGCTCTCCGCCGTTGGGGGCGAATGAGTCGAAATCGAATGCCAGGATGAGATAGGCGTAGAAATTCAATATGGCAGTCAGCTGGTTTTCCATCGAGTTTACGGTGAAATTCAATGGCTCGCCTTCCTGATATGTAAAGTCTATCTTGCTGTCCTTGAAGTTTATGAGCGTTGTGGTGTAGGACGAATTATAGACCGGACGGCTTGACTGGATTTGCAGGTCGCCTTTTATGACGCCGTCATCGCTCTGTTCCTTTATGGTGAAGAACAGACGGCAGTCGATTTTCTCGTTTGTCGAGAACTGGGCCGGGGTGAACACGGTGGTGTTCATGTAATCGCTGACAGCCTCGCGGAGTGTCTCGAACACAGATTTGTTTGTGCCGCTGACCTGATCGGTATTGAATTCCACGGTGCAGTTCAGTTCCTGTCCCTTGACGATTGGCGCGGCAAGGAGCAGGAGGAGGGAAGATATGATGCGTCCGTAGGTTTTCATGATTATTATAACGTGGCAGGCTGCCGTTTATTTTGTCAGTGTCACAACAGAATAGGGCACGGTGCTATGGTTTCATCGTGGCAATCGCGTCAAGAATGTCGGCTGCCACTTCGGTCTTGGTTTTCAGCGGGAAGTCAGTGCGTTCGCGTCCGTCAGCATATATTAGGCTGACCTTATTGGTGGTGACTCCGAAGCCGGCGCCCTTGTCGCGGAGCGAGTTCAGCACAATCATGTCGAGATTCTTGCGGCGGAGCTTCTCGGCGGCGTTGTCGAGTTCGTGGTCGGTTTCGAGAGCGAATCCCACCAGTATCTGTCCGGGGTGCTTACTGGCTCCGAGAGTGGCGGCGATGTCGGGATTTTTAACAAGTTCCAGCGATTCTATTCCGTCTTTTTCCCGTTTGATTTTACGGTCGTATTCGCGGGCCGGGCGATAATCGGCAACGGCTGCCGACAATATGGCTATGTCGGCAGCCTGGAAAGCTTCGGCGGCTGCCTCGAGCATCTGCACGGCGCTCTCGACTTTGACAAGCTTAACCCCGGGGTGTACCTGCAGGCTGTCACCCACAGGACCGCTGACGAGCACCACGTCGGCACCGCGCGCGGCAGCCTCGTTGGCGATGGCATAACCCATCTTTCCTGAGGAATAGTTTCCGATGAAGCGGACCGGGTCGATTTTCTCGTAGGTGGGGCCGGCGGTGATGAGGAGCTTCGTGCCTTTCATCCCGGCCGTTAGGTTGAAAAAGTCGTCAATCTCGCGGAATATGTTTTCAGGTTCTTCCATGCGGCCCTTACCGACGAGGTGCGAGGCAAGCTCTCCCTCGGCGGGCTCTATGATGCGGCAGCCGTCGGCGCGGAGTGTGGCGATGTTGCGTGTGGTGGTGGGATGCTGCATCATGTCGAAGTCCATCGCCGGAGCCACAAACACCTGGGCGCGGGTCGACAGATAAGACGTCACCAGCATGTTGTCTGCCACGCCGTTGGCCATCTTTGCGATGGTGGATGCCGTGGCCGGAGCCACAACAAAGGCATCGGCCCAGAGGCCCAGGTCGACGTGCGAGTGCCATTCGCCGGTGTTGGCCGTGAAGAATTCGGTGATTACCGGCTTGCCGCTCAGGGTCGAAAGCGTGACGGGCGTGATGAACTCGCGGGCGTTGGGGGTCATTATTACCTGCACCTCGGCGCCTGCCTTTACGAACAGCCGCACCAGCGCGGCAGCCTTATAGGCTGCGATGCCGCCGGTGATTCCGAGCACTATGTGCTTGCCTTTCATTTCTTGCGCAGGTTGAGGTAAATGCGGGTGAATGCCCGCTTGGTGTCGGATGGGAAGTCGCCCTGCTGAATCCAGCTGTAATACCCCTGGTCCTTAGCCAGAACGGCAGCGGCGGGCTGTCCCTTGTATTTGCCGAAATTGATGATTTCGCGTCCGTTGTCGTCGTACACGAGACGTCCCATGAAGTCAACATTGTTGTTCTGCGAGGAGAACTTGGCCAGTTCCTCAACGTTTGCCGGAAGGTCTGAGTAACGTTCGAGCTGGGCGAGCAATACCTCAAATGTGGCCATGGTGTCGGCGGCGGCACCGTGGGCTCCCACCAGTTCCTTGTCGCAATAGAAGCGGTAGGCTGCGGTGAGGTTGCGCGGTTCCATCTTGTGAAAGATGGTCTGCACGTCGACAAAACGGGCTTTGTGGAAATCAAAGTCCACGCCGGCGCGCTGGAACTCCTCGTCCAGAAGAGGCACGTCAAACCGGTTGGAGTTGAATCCCGCGATGTCGCATCCGCGCATGAAGTCGGCCAGCGAGCGGGCAACCTGGCGGAAAGTGGGCTCGTTGGCCACATCCTCGTCGGTGATGTGGTGCACGGCGGTCGCTTCCTCGGGGATGTGCATCTCGGGGTTGATGCGGCGGGTCTTGACCACAGGGCTGTCTTCCTGGCCCGGCGACACCTTTATTATGGATATTTCGACAATGCGGTCCTTGGTGATGTTTATGCCGGTTGTCTCAAGGTCGAAAAAAACGATTGGTCTTTTGAGCTGAAGCTTCATCTCTTAGAATTTTTCAACATTCATGGGCATAAGGAGCATGACCAGGTCGGTGCCGTCTTCGTTGGCCGAGGGCGAGAACACGCCGGCGCGCGAGGGATCGGCGAGGTCGATGTAAACCTCATCGGTCGGCATGACGTTCATGAACTCGACGAGGAAGGGGGCGCTGAAACCGATTACCATCTCCGGGCCGTTGAACGAACAGGGGACGGTTTCGCGGGCGCAGCTGCACATGTTGTTGTCGTCGCTCTTTATGAGGAGTTTCTCGGGGGTGATTTTGAATTTCTCGAGACCGTAGCCCGGGTCGATGAACACGGCCACGCGGCGGATGGCGTTGAGGGCGGCAGAGCGTTCGAGTATCAAGCGGAAGGGCGACTGCTTGGGAATTACGCGGTTGTAGTCGGGGAAGCGGCCATTGAGGAACGAGCAGCGGAAACGCACGGTCTCGCTCTCGATGGTGGCGCTCTTGCGGGTCATTGTGAAGCGCAGTTCGGTATCCTTGCCGAAGACGGTGCGCATGACGGTGGCGGGCTTGACGGGCACGATGCACGAACCCTTCACGCCGGGTTTGACGCGGCTGTCGATAAAGCGCACGAGTTTGTGGGTGTCGGTGGCGACGAAAGTGATGTTGTCCTCGGTGATGTCAAAGAACACGCCTTTCATCATCGGGCGATAGTCGTCGTCGCCAACGGCAAAGATGGTGTATTCCAGTCCCTTTGCCAGCGAATCAGAGTTGATTGTGAACGAGATGGGCTCGCCTGCTTCTTCATCGGCGCGGAAAGTGGGATACTCGTCGCCGCTCATGGCTGCGAGATTGTATTTGCCGCCCGAGTAGACAATCTCAACCTCATAACTTGATTCATCGACGCTGAACGTGATGCCCTGGTCGGGAAGTTCCTTGAGCAGGTCGACAAGGCGGCGGGCGGTGACGCAGAAACACATCTCGCCTTCGGCTTCCGTCACCTTGATTGACGATGTGAGCTCGTTGTCCATGTCGGCGCCGGTGACGGTGAGGGTGTCGCCGCGCAACTCGATACGGAAGTTGTCAAGGATGTTCAGGGAATTCTTGGCGTTGATGACCTTGCTGACTGCCGATACGGCGTTGTAGAAGGCCTTGCAGGGCACGTTGAATCTCATAGATATGGGGTATTATGATTTTTGTAAGCGGATTGAATGCTTTATAAGCATACAAAGGTATAAAAAATCCGCGGAATCCCCAAAAATATTGTGAGTTTCGGGGATCCGCGGCATTTTTTAGCCTGTCGACGGGTTAAACCAACAGGTATGTCGTATCGGGAGTCACGCAGCCCTCATCAAGGTATATGCGCCATTCGGTCACGTCATCAATTGTGTAATGGCCCCGGTCGCCCTCGTGCATTGCTTTGACGTCGTATGGTTCCTGAATTAGTTCGGCGCTGAAGCCGTTGTCATCCATTTCGAGCAATTTGAACCATATGTGCTCGCGTTCGTCGCCCGATTGGCAGCTGTCGGTAAGCAATCCAACCTTTATTAGAATGGTGCAGTCCTTGGTAGACATATACTTCACCAGCCCGAACCGTTCGCGTGCAAGGGCGCTCATGCGGGAGGTTTCCTCGGAGGTGATGAAAAACAGCGGATTGTCGCCTATGCGGTCGTTTATTTTGTCGACTTTGTGCATGGTGCCGTTTTTGATGTCGTCTTCGCTGCTGTACAGGAACACGGGGGCGGTGCGGCCGTTGTGGCCGTCGGCGCGGTCGGCCATGCCGCCGAGCGCGAGGTTGGTGTAAGCGTTGATGGCCTTTGTCCACGGCAGGTAAGTGGCGACTATCGGCTCGTTGTCGCTCAGCATGCCTATGTGGATGCCGGCAGTCGGTTTTGGCGCACCGTCTTTGGCGGTGAGCATGGAGGAGGCGAGGGTTTGGATTATGTTGTAGTGCTCATTGCAATGATCGCGGTCAGATTGCAGGATTTCGAGTTCGTAGACTCCGCAGCGGTTGAGGCCGTGGGTGTGCAGCCACACCTCGCCGCCCTCGTCCGACACGGCCTGGACTGTGAACAGCGACGTGGCGCCAGGCACTACCGACGACTCTGCCGCCAGCGTGGCCCAGCGTCCGTTGACAAGGCGCTCGGCGCTCTCGTCCATGATGGCGAGCAGGTCGGGCACCATGGCGACTGCGAGCTTTATCTGGAGATGATAGCAGGTGGCAGCATCGCCCTTGAAGTCCATGAAAATTGTTAGGGATGAGGTGGCGTTGGCTATGTCGGCCATTTCTTCATCGGTGAAATAATATCCCTGCCGGCTGAGCATGTCGGGGAGCGTGAAGTCACTTTTGTAGAATCCTACCTTATATACTTCGCCGAGGTATTTTACCTTTATTGCGCCGGGACCGTCTTCGTCGGGCAGGTGCGAGTCGAGAAGCTCAATGCCGTCAATGGCCTCCACGCGGTCAAGCATATCTTCATCGAGAAGAACGTACCCGCTTCGGGGAATGGCATGTATGTACGATGCCTTTTCCCAGTATTCGGGCTCGCGCTCCTGCGGTTCGGGCTTTGTGCGGTCTTTTTTATTGTTGTTTTTGTTGTTGAAGAACATGGTGTTTTTGTTTTTTGCAAATATACGAAGCATTTTGCGAAAAACAGTCAACTGCCTTGTAAAATATCATTCTTGATTTTAACTTTAATTAACTGCGCGATGGCATTGATCAGGATGGCATTTGGCGATTTTTGTGCAAAATATGGCACGTTTCAAGCGGAAATATTATTTCACGGTCCTCGACTGGTTCTGGTGGGTGGGCGAGACGTCGTGGCGCACCACCCACGGGCGCCTCGACGGCGATTGGATGCTTGTGTTGCTGTATATGTTTTATGTGGCGCTTCCTGGAGGAGTGGGGCTTCCGGCGATGGCGGGACTGGGTGCACCGGCTTCGCTGGTTATCGCTGTTTTTGCGCTTGGCTCGGGGCTGCCCGTGTGGCTGCTGGTTATTCCGAAGGTCTATCACAATGGGCGCCGCCGGGCTGTGTTGAAGCATTTCGAGGGAAGGCGCTTCGACATGTGGGTGCAGTTTGGCGCCGTACTTGTCGCTGTGCTGCCGATGGTGGTGATTTTGCTCTTGCTGCTTCAGCCAACAGAGCCTGCGCCTCCGGCACCCCGTCCTCACGACTTGGATGCGCTCAGAGACATGCTTAAACGATGAAAGCCGCTGAAAAGAGCGGCTTTCATCGTTATAATACATCATATTTATTGCTCGAATATGTGCTTGAGCTTTGAGAAGATGCGTTTTTTCTGTTCTTCGTCGGGCGTCATGTTGGGCTTGCCCTGAAGGCTTTCGATAGCCTTGCGCTCGTTGTCGTCGAGCTTTTCGGGTATGTAGACCATGACGTTGATGAGTTCATCGCCGCGCTGCGAGGGGTAATCGGGATTTGGCAGCCCCTTGCCGCGCATGCGCAACACCTTGCCGGGTTGGGTGCCGGGGGCGATTTTCAGCCTTGCGCGTCCGCCGATGATGGGAACTTCTACCGAGCCGCCGAGGATGGCTGTCGGCAGGTCGAGCATGAGGTTGTAGATGATGTCCTGGCCGTCGCGGATGAGTTCGGGATGCTTGATTTCCTCGATTACGACGAGCAGGTTTCCTCGCTGGCCGCCGTGGCGCGGTGCGTTGCCTTTGCCTTTAAGAGTGTAGGTCATGCCGTCGGCTGCGCCTGCGGGGATGGTGAAGGACACCTGTTCGTCTTTGCGCACGACGCCTTCGCCGTGGCAGTATTGACAGCTTTCGGTTATTATCTTGCCGGTTCCTTCACAGGTGGGGCAGGTGGCGGCCACCTGCTGTATGCCGAGGAAGCTCTGGTGCTGTTCTATGACGGTGCCGGTGCCGTGGCAAGTCTGGCAGGTTGCGAAGGCCGTGCCGTCTTTTGCGCCGGTTCCGTGGCAGTGCTCGTCGGCGACGAAGGTGGGAATCTTGATGTTTTTGGTGGTGCCGTTGGCTATTTCATCAAGAGTGAGTTTCACACGGATGCGCAGGTCGGTGCCGCGACGCTGTTTCTGCCGCGCGCGTGAGCTGCCAGCTGCGCCGCCAAATCCGCCCATGTTCGAGAAGCGTCCGCCGAATATGTCGCCGAACTGTTCGAAAATGTCCTCCATCGTGAAGCCGCCGCTGCTGAAGCCGCCATAACCGCCGCCGAAACCTCCGCCGGGGAATCCCTGCGGACCCATCGAGTGGCCGAACTGGTCATATTTCTGACGCTTTTCCTCGTTGGAAAGCACGTCGTATGCTTCGGCCGCCTCCTTGAATTTTTCCTCGGCTTCCTTGTCGCCGGGGTTCTTGTCGGGGTGGTATTTGATGGCCATCTTGCGGTAGGCCTTCTTTATTTCGTCGGGGGTGGCGGTTTTGCTCACGCCAAGCACCTCGTAATAGTCGCGCTTGTTTTCCATAAATATTTATTTATGTGTGTTATTCGCCTACGGCAACTTTGGCGTGGCGGAGCACCTTGTCGTTGAGCATGTATCCGCGGGTGGTGGTGTCGAGAACTTTGCCCTTGAGGTCTTCGGATGGGGCGGGGATGGTGGCGATGGCCTCGTGGAAGTCGGGGTCGAACTGCGCGCCGGTCGATTCCATGGGCTTTACGCCGTTGTCGGCGAGGTATTTGATGAGTTTGTTGTAGATGAGCTCCATGCCTTCGCGCACAGCGTCGGCGCTGTCGGCGTTCTTGGTGGCCTCGAGGCCGCGTTCAAAATCATCGACGATGGGGAGCAGTCCTTTCAGCACTTTTTCGGCGGCGTTGCGCAGCAATTCTTCACGCTCTTTGAGCATGCGCTTGCGGTAGTTGTCGAAGTCGGCGCGGAGAAACAGGTAGTCTTTTTTCTCTTTTTCAAGCGCCTCGGTCAGCTGCTGCACCTGCTGCATCAGGCCTTCTGCCTCGCTTTCGGTGATGTCGGCGGTCTCGGTGTCGGCGGTTGAGTCGTCCATTACGTCGCGGATTTCGTCGGCGTCGGCGGGCTGTTCGTGAAGCTTGGATGTATCTTTTTCGGATTTATCGGTCATGACTGTAATATTGTGTTTCAAATTAACTATGCAAAAACTTTGCCAAAAAGCCCCGTCGGGGCCATCCGGCTTTAAATTGATAACAAATTCCGGGGCTAAACGTTCAAATTCCCGACTTTTCCGATGTGTATATCGCAGTCGGTCAGGCCCTCTGCCGCAATGTGTGCCATTTTGGCATCATCGAATATGCCAAACACCGCCGCGCCCGAACCGCTCATGGAGGCGTATGTGGCACCGGCGGCGTAAAGCCGGTCCTTGACGGTCTTGACTTCGGGCAGTTTGGGGAAGATGGAGTCCTCGAAGTCGTTGTGCATGCATCTGTGCCAATTCTCCACTGGCGCGGCGATTGCTTCGGCTACGGCAAGCGGGGCAGGGGAGGGGACAACTCCGGCATAAGCCTCTTTTGTCGATACGGCGGCTACCCGAGGCTTGGCGATGAGCACGGTGCGGTCGGCGAGGTCGATTTTCAGTCCGTGGGTCAGGTCGGTGCCGGTGCCGGTGCAGAGCGCGGGCCTGTTGTAGATGAAAAATGGGCAGTCGGCGCCAACCGCTGCCGCTACTTTTGCGAGCGCATCCTCGGGTAAACCGAGATTGAACACTTCATTAAGCCCCAGCAGGGTGAATGCCGCGTCGGCTGAGCCGCCGCCGAGGCCAGCTCCGTCGGGAATGACCTTCTCCAGGTATATCTCGGCGGGCGGGAGGCCTCCGATGGTGTCGGCAAGCGCGCGGTAGGCTTTCATCACCAGGTTTTTTTCGGGCGGGCAGTCGACCGGCCGGCCGTAGGTGGTGAGGGTCGTGTCGGGTCCCGCCGCAGGTACTATTTCAAGTATGTCGCGCCAGTCTGTGGCCACCATCACAGTCTCGATGTCGTGGTAGCCGTCGGGACGCTTGGCCACAATGTTGAGGCCAAGGTTGATTTTTGCGTTAGGGTACAGAATCATTCTGCAAAATTACAAAAAAATGCCGGCAAATGAGTGTTTGGAAAAATGTTGTGCGGCAGATGTTGACGGAGCGTTCAGACCTCTTATAAAATTTGTTAAACTTTTTCTGTCAAAATGTCGGGCGATTCAAAATAAATGACTATCTTTGCACACAGAAACTTTGGATTTAGGCCGTAAATCAGGGCGCCGGACTCCGCATGCAGATGGCATTATACAGACTGTCAAACAGATAGCGGAGCGCGGCACACATTATGGCTTATTGGCATGAAAACTATATTAACTACAAATATGATATCATTAGCCATCTTTGGAATCGAAAACAGCGGAGTGCTGGCCATCACGGCCCTGCTCACCGGCGTTGCTCTCGTGGCTCTCGCCATGTGGATTGCCGGACTGATTTCGCCCCGCTCGTTCAATCCCCAGAAGGGTGAAGCGTATGAATGTGGTATTCCTACCCGCGGCGAGAGCATGTCGCAGTTCCATGTGGGTTATTACCTGTTCGCAATTCTGTTCCTCATGTTTGACGTCGAGACCGTGTTCCTCTTTCCGTGGGCCGTGCGCATGCAGGCCATGGGCACTCAGGGAATCATCAGCATCGCCGTCTTTTTTGGTGTTTTGGTGCTGGGCCTCGTATATGCCTGGCGGAAAGGAGCTCTGGAATGGAAGTAACAACAAAAAGCATGCCCTACGAGGCATTCAAGGATAACGAGTATATCGAAAAACTCGTGAAAGAGCTGCAGGAAAGCGGCACTAACGTTATCGTCGGCTCTTTCGACAAACTCATCAACTGGGGGCGCTCCAACTCGCTCTGGCCGCTCACTTTCGCCACCAGTTGCTGCGGCATTGAATTTGTGTCGCTCGGAGCGGCGCGTTTCGACATGGCGCGCTTTGGCTGGGAAGTAGCCCGTGCCTCGCCCCGTCAGGCCGACTTCATGATGGTGGCCGGTACCATCGTAAACCGCATGGTTCCCGTTTTCCGTCGCCTCTACGACCAGCTTGCCGAACCTAAATATGTAATCGCGTGCGGTTCGTGCGCCATCTCCGGCGGTCCGTTCCGCAAGAGCTATCACGTGGCCAAGGGCATCGAGGACATCGTGCCCGTCGACGTGTTCGTGCCCGGCTGTCCCCCTCGTCCCGAGGCTATGATTTATGGCATCATGCAGCTTTCCCGCAAGGTGAAGGTCGAGAGATTCTTCGGTGGCGTCAACCGTCAGGAAAAACGCCGCGAGTTTCTTGAAGAACATCCCGTAGTGCCCGACTCGAAATAAACTCTCCGTCCACCTATAATATAAATATAAGCCTCAAACCAATCATAAGCTATGGCTAATATACAGGAAAAGACCGCCAAACTCTTCCCCGACGCCACTTTCACCACCGACGGCAACGGCACTTTGCAGATTTCCGTCGCAGATGAACGCTGGCACGACCTGGCAAAATTCCTCCGCGACGATTCCGAAATCTCGATGGACTATCTCGTCACCATCGCCGGCATGGACTGGGTGGAATCGCTCGGTTGCGTCTATTATCTGATGTCGACCAAGCACAACGTCATGTGCTCGGTGCGCGTGGCCGCCGGTCCCGACCGCGACCATCCCTATATCCACTCTGTCGCCGACCTGTGGCGCATTGCCGAAATATACGAACGTGAAGTTTATGATTTCTTCGGCATTATCTTCATCAACAATCCCGATATGCGCCGTCTTTTCCTGAATATCGACTGGGTGGGCTATCCCCTGCGCAAGGATTATGATGAGAATCCCGAACTCAATCCCGTTTCGATTGAGAACGAACGCCAGACCGACCTCACATCCATGTATGTTGAGAAGGACGGCAAGGTCGTGAAAACCGAGCATGAAGTTTTCCATAAGGACGACTTCGTGGTGAACATCGGTCCGCAGCACCCCGCAACTCACGGTGTGCTCCGTTTCCGCACCGCCGTCGATGGCGAGACCATCAAGAAAATTGATGTCTACATGGGTTACATCCACCGCGGTGTGGAAAAACTCTGCGAGACACTCCAATATCCCCAGACCCTCCACTTCATGGACCGTCTGGACTATTTCTCGGGTCAGATTTATCACCATGGCCTCTGCCTGCTTTACGAGAAGGCCGCCAATATCGAAATTTCGCGCCGTGCCCAGGTTATCCGTGTGATGATGGACGAGCTTTCGCGTATCGCATCGCACTGCCTGTTCATCGGCACTTATTGCATGGACCTCGGTGCCACCACCATGCTGTTCTACACTCTCCGCGTGCGCGAACAGATTCTTGATATTTTCGAGAAGACATGCGGCGCCCGCATGACTTTCAACTATGCTTGCATCGGTGGTGTCATGCAGGACATCGCTCCCGATTTCGCCGACGATGTCAAGGCTCTGCTTGAAGTCCTGCCGAAAAACATCAAGGAGTACAACAAGATTTTCACCGGCAACGTCATCGCCAAGAACCGTATGGAAGGCGTTGGCTATCTCAGCCGTGAGGATGCCATATCTTATGCAATCACTGGCCCTTCGGGGCGTGGCTCGGGCTGGGCGTGCGACATGCGCAAGCTCCGTCCCTATTCGATTTACTCCGAACTCGATTTCGAGGAGGTCGTGCGCGAAGAGGGCGATTCTATGGCCCGTTTCAAGGTGCGCATGGACGAAATGGAACAGAGCGCCAAGATTCTCGCACAGCTTGTCGACAACATCCCCGACGGCGAGTACCTTGTCAAGGTGCCCAAAGTTCTCAAGATTGAGAAGGGCGAGTGGTTCCAGCTTGTCGAGGGTTGCCGCGGCGCCTGCGGTTTCTACCTCGTCAGCGACGGCACAACCAAACCCTACCGTCTCAAAATCGCGCCCCCGTGTCTGCCCCTCGCATCCGTTGTGGATCACATCACCCGTGGCAGCAAAATCGCCGACCTCATCACAATCGGCGGCTCGCTCGACTACATCGTGCCCGATATGGACCGTTAAACCATTCAACCGCATTTAATCATGTATAATTTAGCAGATTCCAAAATCTTCGATTTCTCGAGAGTGACCGGCCCGATTCATGATTGGCTGATGAGCTTCCTTCCGGGTTGGCTCACCACCACGGTCGAATGTGTTGCCATCGGCGTAGGCCTTCTTCTGGTCTATGCCCTGCTCGCTCTCTTCTATATCTATTTCGAGCGCAAGGTTTGCGCTGCGTTCCAGTGCCGCCTCGGCCCGAACCGCGTAGGCCCCTGGGGCCTGTTGCAGAGCTTCGCCGATATGTTCAAGATTCTCATCAAGGAGCTCATCCAGCTCAACCATATCGACAAGTTCCTGTTTGCACTGGCTCCTTACCTGGTGATTATCGCTTCGATGCTCTGTTTCGCCGTGCTCCCCTGGGGTGACGGTCTCCAGATTATCGACTTCAACATCGGCATCTTCTTCCTGATTGCCTGCTCGTCGATTGGCGTGCTCGGCATCCTGCTGGCCGGCTGGTCGTCCAACAACAAGTTCACCCTTATCGGCGCTCTCCGTTCAGGCGCGCAGATGGTCAGCTATGAGCTCTCCATCGGTCTTTGCGTAGTTACAATGGTTTGCCTCGCCGGTAGCATGAGCGTAACCGACATTGTGCTTGCCCAGGCCGACTGCTGGTTCATCGTAAAGGGTCACATCGCTGCGCTTATCGCATTCGTAATTTACATGATTGCCGGTACGGCAGAAACAAACCGCGGCCCGTTTGACCTTCCCGAGGCCGAAAGTGAGCTTACCGCCGGTTATCACACTGAGTATTCAGGTATTCACTTCGGCTTCTTCTACCTCGCCGAATACCTCAATCTCTTTATCGTGGCAGGCGTGGCAACCCTCCTCTTCTTCGGCGGCTGGATGCCCCTCCACATTGCCGGTTGGGACGGTTTCAACACCGTGATGGACTATATTCCCACTCCCATCTGGTTTATCGGCAAGGCCATCGCGCTTTCGTTCATCATCATTTGGTTCAAGTGGACTTTCCCCCGTCTGCGAATCGACCAGCTCCTTTCGCTCGAGTGGAAGTATCTCCTTCCCATCAATCTCTTCAACCTCGCCCTGATGGTGTGCATCATCACCTTCGGCTGGCATTTCTAATCAAGATCAAATAACAATCTCCATACCCCTCAAAACACAATGAGCGAGAATACCGGCAAAATAGCCCAAGTTATCGGCCCTGTGGTCGATGTGGCCTTTGAAGGCGAAGGCGTGATACTGCCTCCCATCTACACGGCTCTCAAAATCGACCGTGAGGACGGCACTGAGCTTATCCTCGAGGTCGAACAGCATATCGGCGAAGACACCGTGCGCTGTGTCGCAATGGAATCTACCGACGGCCTCCGTCGCGGACTTCCCGTGGTCAACATGGGCCATCCCATCGCCATTCCGACCGGCGACCAGGTCAAGGGACGCCTGATGAACGTCATCGGCAACGCCATTGACAACCTTCCTGCCCTCGACCGCAAGGATCTCAAGCCCATTCACCAGCCCGCCCCGAAGTTCGAGGACCTTACGATCGGCACCGAAATCCTTTCGACCGGCATCAAGGTGATTGACCTTCTCGAGCCTTACAGCAAAGGCGGTAAGATCGGCCTTTTCGGCGGCGCCGGCGTTGGTAAGACTGTGCTCATCATGGAGCTTATCAACAACATCGCCAAGGGACATGACGGCTTCTCGGTGTTCACCGGTGTCGGCGAACGCACCCGTGAGGGTAATGACCTCCTCCGCGAGATGATTGAGAGCGGCGTTATGCGCTATGGCGACAAGTTCAAGGAGGGTATGGAAAAAGGCGAATGGAACCTCGGGGACGTTGACCTGGCTCATCTTAAAGATTCTCAGGCAGCCCTGGTGTTCGGTCAGATGAACGAGCCACCGGGTGCACGTCTCCGTGTAGCTCTCACAGGCCTCACTGTTGCGGAACAGTTCCGCGATCAGGGTGCCGGCGGTAAGGACGTGCTGCTCTTCATCGACAACATCTTCCGTTTCACCCAGGCAGGTTCTGAGGTTTCGGCCCTTCTTGGCCGTATGCCGTCGGCTGTGGGTTATCAGCCCACCCTCGCTTCTGAAATGGGTGCCCTTCAGGAACGTATCACTTCGACAAAGAACGGCTCTATCACCTCCGTGCAGGCCATCTACGTTCCTGCCGATGACTTGACCGACCCCGCGCCTGCAACAACCTTCAGCTTCCTTGACGCAACCACGGTGCTCTCCCGTAAGATTTCCGAGCTCGGTATCTATCCGGCCGTGGATCCGCTGGAATCAACCTCGCGTATCCTCGACCCCAACATCGTCGGCGAGGATCACTACAATACAGCGCAGGCCGTCAAGCAGCTCCTCCAGAAATACAACGAACTTCAGGATATAATCGCAATTCTCGGTGTGGACGAACTCTCGGACGACGACAAGCTTGTGGTGGCCCGCGCTCGCCGCGCCCAGCGCTTCCTTTCGCAGCCGTTCCACGTTGCCGAGCAGTTCACCGGCCTTCCCGGCGTGATGGTGCCCCTGAGCGAGACTATCCGCGGCTTCAAGATGATTCTTGATGGCCAAATGGACGAGTATCCCGAACAGGCATTCCTCAATGTCGGCACAATCGACGAAGCCATCGAAAAGGGCAAACGTCTGCTTGCCGAGGTAAAGTAATCACAATATCCGAAACACATTCCCAGCCATTAACCCGACATGACACTTAAAATCATATCCGCAGAAGAAATCGTCTTTGAAGGCGAAGTCACCGCAGTGACACTTCCCGGCACCAAAGGCTCGTTCACCGTGCTGCGCAACCACGCGTCGCTCGTATCGACCCTTTTGCCCGGCACCGTAACCTTCACCGACGCTCAAGGCAAGACCGAGACCCGCGAAATCGCCGGTGGCCTTGCCGATGTGGACAATAACGTAGTGTCAGTCTGCCTATATTGATTGCCATGACCCGACTTATAAGCATATTGGTTCTCAGCCTTCTTTCCGTTGTCCTGCCGGGCAGCGCATTTGCCTCGGCCCACGGCGATGAAGGCGAAAAGGGCAAAATTGACCCCAAGGAAATCATCTTTGAGCACCTCGGAGACGGATATGGTTGGGAAGTTCCGTTCAACCATCACAAGCGTATTCCCCTGCCTATAATTGTATTCGGTTCTGACGGCCTCCATATTTTTTCGTCGGCCCGTGTAACTGACGGACAGGAATACAAGGATGGAAATGCGATTTTCAAGATTGCAGGCAAGGACAGCGACCACAAGGGAAAACTCGTCGAAATCGTGAACGGGAAGGAAGAACGTCCGTTCGACATCTCAATCACGAAAAATGTCTGTGCTCTTTTCATTGCCGTCGTGTTCGTCGCATGCCTGCTGATATGGCTTGCGCGCCATCACAAGGCAAACGGCTTCAAAACTCCCCGAAAGGGGCTCGGCGCCGTAGAGGCATTGGTGACATTTATCTATGATGGCGTTATCAAGTCAACCCTCGGCGATAAAGCTCCCAAATTCGCACCCTATCTGCTTACGGTGTTCTTCTTCATCCTCGGCATGAACTTGCTCGGCCTGATAGTGGTTTTCCCCGGCGGTGCGAACCTCACCGGCAACATTGCCGTTACGCTCGTGTTGGCAGTGCTCACGTTCCTCGTGACAAACATCTGGGGCACTAAGCATTATTGGAAAGAAATTTTTTGGCCCGACGTTCCCCTTTGGCTCAAATTTCCCCTTCCCATCATGCCGGTCATCGAGATTTTCGGCATGTTCACCAAGCCGGCAGCACTGACTGTGCGTCTGTTCGCCAACATGATGGGCGGTCACATGATTGTTCTGGTGCTGACGCTCCTCATCTTCATCTTTGCGGCCGTGAATCCCGTGGCCGGTGGTGCCACCACGGTCGTGTCGGTGGGCTTCTCAATCTTCATGCTGCTCATCGACGTGCTGGTAAGCTTCATCCAGGCCTACGTGTTCACCATGCTGTCGACAATCTTCATTTCCCTTGCCCAGGTGCATGAAGAGCATAAGAAAGAGGAAAAAGAAGAGAAGGCCGAAAAAGCTGAAAAAGCAGTTGCAGCGGCAGCCGCACATTAAATAAAGTAAATCAACAAACAAAAAATAACCCACTAAAACTCTAAAGATTATGTTAGGTCTCTTAGCCCAAGTAGCTGAACAAGCTATCAACCTCTCCGGAATCGGCGCCAGCATCGGCGCAGCAATCGCCGCTATCGGCGCAGGTATCGGTATCGGTAAAATCGGTGGCGCCGCCATGGAAGCCATTGCCCGTCAGCCCGAGGCAGCCGGCGACATCCGAAGCAACATGATCGTGATTGCCGCCCTTATCGAAGGTGTGGCCCTCTTCGCCGTAATCGTTTGTATTCTCGCTCTGTTCGTATAATCGCATCTTTCCCCAAGCCATAACTCATGGAACTATTCACCCCTGATTTCGGCCTCATCTTCTGGATGTTCGTGGCCTTTGCCGTCCTCTTCTTCGTTCTGTGGAAGTGGGCCTGGCCTGTCATCCTCAAGACTGTTGACTCGCGTGCCGACCTCATCGACAAGGGAGTGGAATATGCCCAAAGCGCCAAGGAACAGCTCGACCACGCCCGCGAAAGCGCGCAGGATGTCATAAACGACGCCCGCCGCCAGCAGGCCGACATGCTACGCGAAGCCGACAAGCTCAAAACTCAAATTATCGAGCAGGCCCGCTCAGCAGCCCAGGTGGAGGCGCAGAAAGTGATGGACAGCGCTAAGATGCAAATCGAACAACAGCAGAAAGAAGCACAACTCCAATTCCGCAACCAAGTCAGCGAGTTTGCCCTTGAAATCGCATCGAAAGTCGTTAAGAACGAGATGCAGGATTCCAAGGCTCAGACCCAGCTTGTCAACACGCTTCTCGACGAAATCGAAAGCAAAAACTGATTTAAGAAATGAACGAAGGACTGATTCCGCGGCGCTACGCCAAAGCATTGTACAAGGTTGCCCTCGAGCGCAATCAGGGCAAGCGCATGTACGACCTGATGCAGACTCTGGCATCGTCGTTTGACGCAAACCACGACCTTGCCGCTACGGTGGCGAATCCGTTTGTGGTCCAGGCCGACAAAGACCGTATCCTTACCACTGCCGCCGGCGCTACCGCCGCGGATGCAACCTTCGCCGATTTCCTTAAACTCCTTGCACGGAATCGTCGCGTCGACCTTGTCAACGAGATTGCGCACGCGTTCGTTGACTACTACCGCGAGGAAAACAACATCCGGCGTGTCGAGGTGGTCTCGGCCGCCCCGCTCGACCCTGCGGTCGAAAAGCGCATCAAGGCTCTCGTGGAGGCTAATCTCCACGGCGGCACGATGGACTTCTCCAGCTCGGTCAATCCCGACCTTATCGGCGGTTTTGTCGTGAACATCGACAACGAGCGCCTCGACGCCTCCCTGCGCAATCAATTGAAGGAGCTGCGTCTCAGTCTACTCAACTAACCAAGTCTAAAAATCCACTCACACCCCGCTATAGCCCACAATGATTAATCCAAGCGAGATTTCAGAAGTTTTAAAACAGCAACTCGAAAGCGTCAACACCACCGTCAGCTTTGAAGAAGTAGGCAAGGTGCTTGAAGTCGGCGACGGTGTCGCACACGTCTACGGACTCGACAATGTGTGCGCCAACGAACTCGTCGAATTTGAAAACGGCGTTAAAGGCGTCGCGCTCAACCTCGAGGAAAGCAATGTCGGCGTAATTCTGCTCAACAACGTTGACAAGGTTACCGAAGGCATGAACGTGCGCCGCACGGGCGAAATCGCTTCGATTCCCGTGGGCGAAGGCCTGCTCGGCCGCGTTATCAACGTGCTGGGTGAACCTATCGACGGCCGCGGTCCCATCGACGGCAAACTTATCCGCCTGCCGCTCGAGCGCAAGGCTCCCGGCGTTATCTACCGCCAGCCCGTTAATCAGCCGCTCCAGACAGGCATCAAGGCCGTTGACGCCATGGTACCCATAGGCCGTGGCCAGCGCGAGCTCATCATCGGCGACCGCCAGATTGGCAAGACTGCCATCGCCATCGACACAATCATCAACCAGCGCAAGAACTTCGAGGAAGGCAAACCCGTATACTGCATATACGTAGCCATCGGCCAGAAAGCATCGTCTGTGGCCGCCCTCGTCGAAACCCTGCGCAAATACGGAGCCATGGACTATACCGTCGTTGTCGCTGCAACTGCTTCCGACTCGGCATCCATGCGCTACTATTCGCCTTTTGCCGGCGTGGCAATCGGTGAATTCTTCCGCGATACCGGCCGCGACGCCCTCATCGTTTACGATGACCTTTCAAAGCAGGCCGTGGCATATCGTGAGATTTCGCTTATTCTCAAACGCCCCTCGGGTCGCGAGGCATATCCCGGTGATATTTTCTATCTCCACTCGCGTTTGCTCGAACGTGCGGCCAAAATCATCGACAATCAGGAAATCGCCGAAAAGATGAACGACCTTCCCGCCGTGCTCAAGCCAATGGTGAAGGGTGGGGGCTCGCTCACCGCGCTTCCTATCATCGAAACCCAGGCCGGTGACGTATCGGCATATATCCCGACCAACGTAATCTCCATCACCGACGGTCAGATTTACCTTGAGACCGCCCTGTTCAACCGCGGCATCCGTCCCGCAATCAACGTGGGTATCTCCGTGTCGCGTGTAGGCGGTAATGCCCAGATTAAGTCGATGAAGAAAGTGGCCGGTACCCTGAAAATCGACCAGGCTCAGTTCCGCGAGCTGGAATCGTTCACCAAATTTGGTGGCGACATCGACGCCGTGACTGCCCGTGTCATCGACAAGGGCCGCAAGAACGAACGCCTCCTTATCCAGCCTCAGTACCATCCCGTTCCCGTAGATGAGGAAGTGGCCGAGATTTTCTGCGGCGTAAACGGTCTGCTCGAAAATGTGCCCCTCGACAAGGTGGCTGATTTCGAACACCAGCTCGTGCAGTTGCTCCACGCAAAATATCAGGCAGATGTGCTCGACGTGATTGCCTCCGGCAAGCTCACAGACGATGTCATCGCCAAACTCACCGAAGCTGCCAATCAGGTGGCAGGTCAATTTTGAACTTATTAACAGGCCCAGCGCCCCGAACATCACCAAATGGCAACATTAAGAGAACTTAAAGGACGCATCGGCTCCGTGGCCTCTTCTGAGAAGATCACGGGCGCGATGAAGATGATATCCTCGGCCAAGATGCATAAAGCCGAAGGCGCATTGCGCCGGCTGAAGCCATACCGGTCGTGCATCGAGGGAATCATCGCTAATTTGCTCAGCGCCGACGCATCCTTCACGTCGCCGCTCACCGAGTCCAGGCAGGTGCAGCGGGTTACCGTAGTGGTGCTCGGCAGTGATGACGGCCTTTGCGGCGCCTATAACGTCAACCTGTCGAAATATCTCGTCGGCCAGCTCGCCGAGATTCGCCAGCGCTATGGCGATAACGTCAGGATTGACATCATTCCAGTTGGCAAAAAAATGGCGAAGGCTGTTGCAAAAATGGAGGGTGCCACAACTACGGTCACGGTTCCCGAAGTCAACACCAAGAGCGAAGGCGAGGCCGTCAAGGCTTTTGAAGGCAGCCTGCGTGATTCGTTCCTCAACGGCACGACCGATGCAGTGTATGTAGTTTATATGAACTACAAGAGCGCTGCCCGCCAGACAGCTACAACCGACAGGCTGCTGCCCCTTTCGTCCGATGCGTTCAGCACTGACGGCGTTAAGGAGTCGGCTCGGCCATATATCTTCGAGCCGGACGCCCAGTCGATTTTCTCCAGCGTCCTTCCGATGTATATCCTCGCCCTCATGCAGGAGGTATTCGTCGAGAACCGGGCTTCGGAACAGGCTGCACGCGTCATGGCCATGCAGAGCGCAAACGACAACGCAAAGAAACTTCTCGACCAACTGCGCCTCGAATACAACAAGCTGCGCCAGCAATCCATCACCACCGAACTGCTCGACATTGTGGGCGGTCAGGTGAGAGACTGATCATACTTTTAGAATATAAACCAAAACGACAATAACATTCATTAATCAATGGGTAGTGTAAAAGACTATTTTCAATCATTGGGTTCCGGTGTGCTCTCGCTGCTGAAAGGCATGCAGGTCACCGGCAAGGAATTTGTCACCCCCAAGATTACCGAGCGTTATCCTGAAGACCGCGAGACTTTCAAATGGCCCGAACGATTCCGCGCCATTCTTGAGCTCATTTACGATAAGGACGGTAATCACAAATGTATCGCCTGTGGCACCTGCGAGCGCAACTGCCCCAACGGCACCATCACCATCGAGTCTAAAATGGTCGATACACCGGCCGGAACGAAGAAGAAAAAGCTCGCCAGGTATATTTATGACCTCGGCTCGTGCACTTTCTGCCAGCTTTGTGTGACGACATGTCCCACCAATGCGCTTCGTTTCTCCAACGATTTTGAACAGAGCGTTTTCACACGTTCAAAGCTCGTGAAGCAGCTCAATTATCTTCCCGAGAAGCCCGAGCCCGAGCTGACGGAGGAAGAAAAGGCCAAGCTTGCGGCAGAGAAGGAAGCCAAGATTGCCGCCGCCAAGGCTAAGGCAGCCGCCCTCAAGGCCGAGCGCGAAAAAGCCGCCGGCGCTCCCGCAGCCGAGGCCGCTCCTGCTCCCGCAGCCCCCAAGGCCGACGACGCAGCCGCAAAAGCTCTTGCCGCAGCCAAGGGCGACCCTGAGAAGGAAGCTAAAATCCGTGCTGCCCTCGAGCGTGCCGCGGCCCTCAAGGCCCAACGCGAGGCTGCAAAGTCGAACGAGGAAGGTAAGTAATTGAAAAAATATAATAATAAACCAATATAATGGAATCAGTAGGAAGTATAATCTTGTATGCTATTGTCACCCTGGCAATAGTAATCTTCTCGGTACTGGCCGTGACCACCCGCAAGATTCTCCGCGCTGCCACATATCTGCTTTTCACTCTTTTTGCTGCCGCCGTCGTGTATTTCATGCTCGACTACCAGTTCCTCGGTGCGGTGCAGATTGCTGTGTATGCAGGCGGCATCGTGGTGCTGTTCGTCTTTGCGATTTTGCTCACGTCCCATCCCGGCAACAATTCCGAGCCCCTCGCTTCCAAGCGTCGCGTGCTCGGTCTGATTGCTTCGCTGGCCATGCTCGGCATCACCGGTTACTCGCTCCTTACCCGCTGCAATCTTTTCGCGGGCAAGCCTGAGATGGAAGCTCTCGACATGCAGAAAGTCGGAGAGGCCATGATGGGCACCGGCGCCGGCCAGTATCTCCTCCCCTTCGAGGCTGTCAGCGTTTTGTTATTGGCATGTATAATCGGTGGCATCGTTGTCGCCCGCAAACGTTAATCAAGCGTCATGGAACTGAAAGCTATCTACTACCTTATTCCGTCGCTGATAATGTTCTGCTGCGGCCTTTACGGATTCATTACCCGTAAAAACATGATTGCGATGCTTATTTCGCTGGAACTCATGCTCAACTCAGTTGACATGAATTTCGTGATATTCAACCGATTCCTTTTCCCCGGCCAGATGGAAGGCATGATGTTCACCCTCTTTGCCATCGCCATCGCAGCCGCCGAAACCGCTCTCGCCATCGCTATTATTATCAATGTGTTCCGCTCTGTCAAAAATGTCGACGTGCGCGAGCTTAACCACATGAAATTCTGATTGACATGAGCCCTACGATACCTATTCTTATCCTGGCCATCCCGTTGTTCATGTTCATCTTCCTGGGCCTCTGCGGCAAGAAGATGAGCCATCTGCTGGCCGGTGTGCTCGGAACGCTCGGCATGGGCACCGTCCTGGTGCTCGCCTACTACACGGCCTTCACATATTTCTTCAGCGGAAGTGAAATGTTCATTTCCGAGGCCGGCGAGCGTCTGCAATATGTTGTGTTCAACCAAACCTGGCTCCAGTTCACCCATTCGCTGGTGATTAGCCTCGGTTTCTTCCTTGATCCTATCTCGGCCATGATGCTGGTGGTAATCACCACCATCTCTTTCATGGTGCATCTTTACAGCCTCGGCTACATGCGCGACCATCACGGCGTGTTCGAGAAAGGTTTCCAGCGTTTCTACGCTTTCCTGTCGCTGTTCAGCTTCTCGATGCTCGGCCTTGTGGTGGCAACCAACATCTTCCAGATGTATATCTTCTGGGAGCTTGTGGGCGCCTCGTCATATCTGCTGATCGGCTTCTACTACACCAAGCACTCGGCCGTATCGGCTTCGAAAAAGGCGTTTATCGTCACACGTTTCGCTGACCTCGGCTTCCTCATCGGCATCCTCGTGCTCTCTTACTACACCGGCACGTTCGACTTCACAAACCTTACTTCGGTTCCTGTTGAAGGCATCGCCAACACATATCATGTAGACCTCTCTACTCCCACCGCCGTTCTTGGCGTGTTCCAGAGCAGCGCGGCTCCCATGTTCATGGGCGCTTCCGTACTGACATGGGCCCTCGTCCTGATATTCATGGGCGGTATGGGTAAATCGGCGATGATGCCCCTCCACATCTGGCTGCCCGACGCCATGGAAGGTCCGACTCCCGTTTCGGCACTCATCCACGCCGCAACCATGGTTGTGGCCGGCGTTTACCTTGTTGCCCGCCTGTTCCCCCTCTACCTTATGGAGACCAGTGCCCTGGAGATAATCACGGTTGTCGGTGCACTCACCGCATTCTATGCCGCGATGGTTGCATGTGCGCAGATCGACATCAAGCGCGTTCTTGCGTTCTCGACTATCTCTCAGATTGCCTTCATGATGGTTTCGCTTGGTGTTGCCCGTCCTGAATACCACGAAGGCCTCGGTTACATGGCTTCGATGTTCCATCTGTTCACCCACGCCATGTTCAAGGCTCTGCTCTTCCTCGGTGCAGGTGCGCTTATCCATGCTATCGGCTCCAATGACTACACCGAGATGCACGGCCTGCGCAAATATATGCCCATTACCCACTGGACATTCCTCATCGGCTGTCTTGCGATTGCCGGTATCATACCTTTCTCGGGCTTCTTCTCGAAAGATGAAATCCTGAGCGCCGCAGTCAACTATGGCGTATGGGTATATGTATGGATGTCGCTCGTAGCCGGTCTCACCGCGTTCTACATGTTCCGTCTCTACTACCTCATCTTCTGGTGGAAGGAACACAAGGTGCGCGAAGGCCATCATGCTCCCCACGACCAGCCCTGGACCATGTCGCTGCCCCTCATCATCCTGGCTGCTGTTTCTTGCGTTGCCGGTTTCATTCCCTTCGGCGAATTTGTAAGCTGGAACGGCGAGCCCTATGACTTCATGGCACATTTCGATTGGAACGTGGCAACCGTCAGCCTTATCGTGGCAGTGCTGTCAATCCTTCTCGCTACCCTCATGTACCGCAAGGAGAATCCGCTCCCCGCAAAGTTCAAGAACGCTGTTCCTGCTCTTTGGGACTGGTGCCATCACCGCTTCTATTGGGACGAACTCTACATGTTCATCACCCATAAGATTATCTTCAACGGTATCTGCCGTCCCCTCGCGTGGTTTGACCGCCACATCATCGACGGCACCATGGACTCGTTCGCCTATCTCACCAACAAGGCTTCCGGCGCTGTCCGTCCGCTTCAGAGCGGTCAGGTTCAGATGTATGTCTGGATATACGTCATCGGTGCCCTGCTGCTTGGCGGCATCACGGTTCTCTGCCTGATTTAACCATCCCAATCACAACGGTAAAAAGTAATTCAGCATGTTTACAAATATATTAATCTACTTTGTAGTCATCCCGCTTGTGATGCTCGGCCTGCTCGCGTTGTGCCAGAACATCAAGCAAATCCGCGCGGTGGCTGTCGTAGGCTCCCTCGGCCTTATCGGCCTCTCCGTTTGGGTTCTGATGGAGTATCTCGGCATCCGTGCCGCCGGCAACGAGGATCCCATGCTCTTCGTTGATTCATGGACATGGTTCGCACCGCTCAACATCCACCTTGCCGTGGGTGTCGACGGTATCTCAATCGCCATGCTCCTCCTTTCGTCGATTATTGTGTTCGCAGGTTCTTTCGCCTCGTGGAAAATAGCGCAGCCCAAGGAATTCTTCCTCTGGCTGATACTTCTGTCGACCGGTGTGTTCGGCTTCTTCATCTCGATTGACATGTTCACCATGTTCATGTTCTATGAAGTCGCCCTCATCCCCATGTATCTCCTTATCGGCGTATGGGGTTCTGGCAACAAGAACTACTCGGCGATGAAACTGACCCTTATGCTTATGGGCGGTTCGGCATTCCTCATGCTCAGCCTTATCGGCATCTACTATCATTCGGCTCCCGAGGGCGGACAGCTCACTTGGAACCTTCTTGAAATCGTACACAACGACGCCATTCCCCACGGCTGGCAGTCGTTCCTCTTCCCGATGGCATTCGTTGGCTTCGGCGTTCTCGGCGCCATGTTCCCCTTCCACACATGGAGCCCCGACGGTCACGCATCCGCGCCCACTGCCGTTTCGATGCTTCACGCCGGTGTGCTGATGAAACTCGGTGGCTACGGTTGCTTCCGTGTCGCCATCTACACCATGCCCCAGGCTGCTCACGAGCTGTCGTGGATATTCCTTATCCTGACCGGCATCTCGGTTGTGTACGGTGCGTTCTGCGCCTGTGTCAAGACCGACCTCAAGTATATCAATGCTTATTCGTCGGTAAGCCACTGCGGCCTCGTGCTCTTCGCCATTCTCATGCTCAATGAGACAGCGATGACTGGTGCCATCATGCAGATGTTGTCCCACGGTCTTATGACGGCCCTCTTCTTTGCCCTCATCGGTATGATTTACGGTCGCACACACACCCGCGAAATCACCAAGATGGGCGGTATGATGCAGATCATGCCTTACCTCTCGGTATGCTACGTTATTGCCGGTATGGCCTCCCTCGGTCTGCCGGGTCTCAGCGGCTTCGTTGCTGAAATGACCATTTTCGTAGGTTCGTTCCAGGCCGGTATGGCCGATTACCTTTCGGGTGCCGGTTCGCTCCGTCTGGTATTCACCCTCATCGCCTGCTGCTCGATTGTCATCACCGCCGTCTACATCCTCCGTGTTGTCGGTAAGCTCCTCTTCGGCCCTGTCTATGACAAGCACCACCTTGAGCTCACTGACGCCACCTGGTGGGAACGCCTCTCTACCGTTACCCTCATCGTATGCGTGGCTGGTATCGGCTGCTTCCCCAACTTCTTCAACAATCTTATCAACTTCACCTTCAAGCCCGCTATTTTCAGTGTGCTTGGCATGAACTAAGAAAGGACGTTAACCAATGGATTACTCACAGTTTTTAGCAATGAAGCAAGAAATCGGCCTATTGGTCGTGTTCCTGCTGGTTTTCCTCTATGACACGTTCATGCCGCGCGGAGCCCAGAAGGGCTTGCCAGTAGTGTCGAGCGTGCTCATGCTCCTGCTCACTGTGGCCGGTTGCCTCAATTGCTGCCTGGGCCAGACCACCGATGTGGTTGCCTTCGGCGGAATGTACGAGACCTCGGCTGTTGTGGCAGCAATCAAGAACATTCTCAATATCGGTGTTGTGATTGTGTTGATTCAGTCAATCAAATGGGCTAACGGCGAGTTCATGATCATGCGCCGCGGCGAGTTCTACGAACTTCTGCTTGTGACTCTGTTCGGCATGTATCTCATGATTTCGGCACGTCATTTCCTCGTGTTCGTCATCGGCCTTGAATGTGCCTCGCTTCCCCTGGCTGCCATGGTGGCTTTCGACAAGAACCGTTATGAAAGCCACGAGGCTGCCGTGAAATACATTCTCACAGCCGTGTTCTCGTCGGCAATCTTCATGATGGGGCTCAGCTTTGTCTATGGCGTCGCCGGCTCGCTCTACTTCGAGAATATCTACGGCGCTATCTACGGCACTCATCCCACCCTCCTTGTAATGGCTCTCGCGTTCGTGATCGCCGGTGTTGGATTCAAGCTGTCGCTCGTTCCCTTCCACCTTTGGACCGCCGATGTTTATCAGGGTGCCCCCACTTCGGTCACTTCCTACCTTTCGGTAATTTCCAAAGGCGCGACTGCATTTGCCTTCCTTGTGATTCTGGCTCAGGTGTTCGGCTCTCTTTACTCCCAGGTTTGGGAATGGATGCTCTACGCACTGATTATCCTTACCATCACAATCGGTAACCTTTTCGCAATCCGCCAGCGCAACATGAAGCGCTTCCTTGCTTTCTCCTCGATTTCTCAGGCCGGCTACATCATGCTCGGCGTGATTGCCTACAACACCCTCGGTATGGCAGCGATGATGTTCTACATCCTCGTCTACATTTTCTCCAACCTCGGAGCCTTCGGTGTTATCGGTGCTATTGAGAATGCGACGGGTAAAGTGTCGATGGACGACTACCGCGGCCTTTACAAGACAAATCCGCGTCTGTCCTTCACCATGATGCTTGCCATGTTCTCCCTGGCCGGTATTCCTCCCTTCGCCGGTTTCTTCTCGAAGTTCTTCATCTTTACCGGTGCTTTGCAGGGCGGTTCTGTCGCCATCTATGTCCTCGTGCTCATTGCGTTGATAAACACAATCGTTTCGCTTTACTACTACCTCCTTGTGGTGAAGGCGATGTTCATCAGCGAAGAAGAATGTACCATCGGCCACTTCCGTTCAGCTTTCAGCGAACGTCTCGGCATGTGGATTGCACTTTTCGGCATCATCTTCCTCGGTCTGCTGAGCCCTGTATACGACTCGCTCATCAACATGACTTCAATCAGCTCATTCAGCATGTACTTCATCCAGTGATGATGTAATACCTCAATAATGGCGCGGCTACGGTTTGACCGTAAGCCGCGCCATGCCTTTATTATAAATGTAGCAACCTTTTTGAAATGACAGCATCAAATACCCTTACCAGCCGTACTATTGACATCATGCGGTTTCCGCTGATAATCGGAGTCGTGATAATACACTGTTTCCGTGCCACAGAACTTAAATGGTCGTGGCTTTTGGAATATGTATTGTCACAGGATATAACGCGTGTATGCGTACCGTTGTATTTCGCAGTCTCGGGATATTTGTTTTTCTACAATGTTACGGCGTTTGAGAAAAGCATTTACATTAAGAAGGTCAGCAGCCGTGTCCGTACGGTGTTGCTGCCATATATTATCTGGAACGCGTTTTGTCTGATTCGGTTTACAGTAAAACCTCTTATGCGGGGAGATATGGATTTTGTCGGCTTTCTTCATACTGCGTTTGATTGCTTCATAGGCCGAAATCTTCCGGTAAGCGAATTTACGAGTGTGCTGACGCCCAGCTTCCTGCCGGCAGACTATCCATTGTGGTTCCTCAGGGATTTGTTTATCTATGTCCTGTTGTCGCCGGTATTTTTTTATATATTGAAAAGTTGTGGAAAATATGCATTGTTGCTGTTGAGTGTTTGTTTTCTTGCAGGATGGTGGATTAACGGCACAGTATTCAGCATATCCGGAGTCTTATACTTCTCGGTCGGTGCATATTTCGGAATTAAGAAATTAAATCCATCAGAAATGTTGGTCGCTCATCGAGGCCGGTCGAATATACTGTTGGCGGGATGGTTATGTCTCATCGTTGCTGATGTGGCTACTTTTGGGACTTCATATCATTATTATATCCATTCATCGCAGATTTTTATCGGAGTGTTGGCTGCCTACTGGTGTGCGACGTTTTTTGCTGAACGATGCAAATCAGACAGCCTTATGGATAAAATACCAGGCGGCGCGGTGTTTTGCGTTTTCGTGATGCATGCCATCATATTGTCCGATACTTCACGCCTGTTGCTGCGAATGCTTGGCAACAGTGAGGTCGGATTCATTACCGCTTATTTTGCCAACATTGTACTATCCACGGTGTGCCCATTGATTTTCTATTTCGTCATGAATCGGTTCGCACCTTCAATATTGGCATTTCTGCTTGGTGGACGCTCAGTTCCCGTGGCTTTCAGGCGCCGTTGATTTCTTGACCCTGCGGCGTTTGCCGATGGTGGTGAGCAACATTCCCCCGATTATTATGACCATGGCGAGAACCTGAGTCCAATGCAGGGTGTCGAGCTTCATCAACACAGCCGAGATGGTGGCGAATACTGGAATCAGATACTGGTAAATCGAAACCAGCTCGGAACCGATGCGCTTGATTGCCGGTTGCACCAGAAAGTATGCCATGAATGTCGGGCATAACAAAATGAATCCGATTTCAAGCCATGGAGTTGCCTCGGCCGCATGCAGTATCGCCTCGCGCTGCATTCCGGGCAGGAGGAAAAGCGCGGGCACGGCCGCGAACAGGAACACCCACCTGAGCATTGTTACCGGTCGGTAGGTATGGCTCGGCTTCTCGAGTATGACGAGGTAGAATGCGTAACATATCGTAGACACTACGGCAAGTATGTCGCCCAAAAGGTTGTCCGAGCCTTTCTCGCCGCCTTTTCCCGCCACAATGACGACAAATGCGCCTATGAACGCTACAACGACACCAACGTATTCAATCAGCGAAGGACGCCTCCCGAGGAAAATTACACCGATAAGGATGACGAATACCGGCGGCAGCGTCATGATTATGGAGATGTCGATTGGGTTGGCATAGCGTAGGGATGTCACGAATAGAAATATGAACGCGAACAATCCCACAGCTCCGCCGAGAATCAACTTAATCCAGTCGTGACGCGCAATCTTACCGCATTTAAGGAAGAGTGACACAACCCACAGCAATATGCAGCCGCCAATCAGCCTGACGGCTGTTATGCCGTCGGCCGTCATCCAGTCTGGAATAAGGGCTTTGGTAACAGAAACGTTCACGCCCCAGAATATGGACGCGAGGAGTATGCAGCCATTTCCTACGAGGAAAGCGCCTTTTGATGGTTTTGAAATATCGGTCATTGTTGAAACTGTCGTTTAGTAATCCAACAAGAAATACACGGACATTGTTGAAACGACTTTGTGAATGCAGAGTAGGCCGGGGACGAATCTCCGGCCTACTTGACGTTTCAACTATTTATTTATGAGAGCCTCGGTATCCAGTATCACTACTCGGTACAAAGGTGGATTAGCACTTGGTTCTTTCACTTCCAAGTACATCACTATAACGCCACCCGAGGCATGAAAGTGGTGTTAAAATCGCTAAGAATGTTTAAACTCAGCGGTCCATGCGGATGCGGAGCCTGGCGATTGCATCGTGGAGCGTTGCGGGGGTGAAATTTTCTTTAAGAACAGGCATCGGTATGCCATCGGGGTGGGCGGCGCTAAGCCGGTCAAGGACTGCGTCAATTTTCGCTTCCAGAGAGTTGGCATCAAGCCGGTGGCTCAGCAGGCGGCAGATGTCGCATTTCCCGCAGTCACCGGCATTTAATTCTCCGAAATACCTCAACATGTGCCGTACACGGCATTCCTGAGAGCCGAAAACGAAGTCGCGCATGGCCTCCATACGTTCTGTGGCGCGTGCAAGGCGTTCTTCGTATACGGCCCGCGGAATCACGACATGCCTGGGCTCGTCGCGCGATGTAGGGAAATAAATCAGGGGCTGATTGCTTTTGGGAATGTAGCTCAGCACTTTCATGCGTGAGAGCAACAGCAGCGATTCATATACCTGTTGGGGCGAGCAATGGGCTGCATAGGCAATGCGCACTTCGTCGAGCGGAATATAGTCGGCAAACACGCCCGAACAAATTCTTAACAGCGACTGGAGCACATTGTCGGTTACCATGTCGAGCGACAGATCATATAGTTCGCGCCTGTCAGCCAGGAAATACACGCGCGAACGGGAGTTGTAGTTTTCTGAAAACTCCAACACGCCGGCACGTGTAAGTATCCGCAATGCCGACAATGTCGGTGCCGGTTTGAGGTCGAACGTACGCAGGAACGCGGTTAGATTGAATTCGTACACGCGGTCGTATCCTCTCCCGACCGAAACTTCAAGAAAATTGCAAGCCCGCTCGTAAACCATCAAAATGTATTCTCGGCCCGGGAACTCCTCGTTGAGCCGGCGTTTCAGCAGGGCCTTGTCGGCCTGCGACGCGAGCATGACGGCAAACGCAGGCTTGCCGTCGCGGCCTGCGCGTCCGGCTTCCTGGTAATACTCTTCGAGCGATGGCGGAAGGTCGTAATGCACCACCAGCCGCACGTCGGGCTTGTCAATGCCCATCCCGAAAGCGTTGGTTGCGACGATTATGCGCTTCTGTCCGCTTTTCCATGCATCCTGCCGTTCCGTCTTTTCATGTGAGTCCAGCCCGGCATGATAGAAATTGGCCTGCATGCCCCATTCGGAAATTTTAGAGGCGAGTTCGACGGTGCGCCGACGCGAGCGAGTGTAGACAATGGCCGAACCTGCGGTTTTTGCGAGGATATTCTGCAATTGTGCTTCCTTGTCGTCCGTGTGCCTGACGATATAGCTTATATTATCGCGTGAGAAGCTGCGGGATATGAGCGCATGGGCTTTCATGTCGAGCTTTGACGCGATGTCGGCCACCACGTCGGGCGTGGCCGAGGCGGTCAGGGCAAGCACCGGCGCAGATGGAAACAGTTTGCGCAGTTCAACGAGGTTGAGATACGAAGGCCTGAAATCATAGCCCCACTGCGATATGCAGTGGGCCTCGTCAACCACAATCATCCTTATGTCCCAGTCGGCGAGCTGCTGCCGGAATTCCTTGCGCGCCAGCTTTTCGGGCGACACATACAGGATTTTGATAAGGCCGAGGTTGAGCCTGTCGGTGCACAGCCGCGTTTCGGCACGGCTCATTGATGAATTTAGGCATCCTGCCTTTATGCCGCGTTCACGCAGATTGTCAACCTGATCTTTCATCAGGGAAATCAGCGGAGTGACCACGACGGTTACCCCGTCGAGCATCAACGCGGGTACCTGAAAGGTGATGGACTTTCCGCCCCCGGTCGGAAGCAGCCCTATGGTGTCGCGGCCATCGAGAACCGACTCGATAATCTCAAGCTGACACTCGCGGAACGATTCATAGCCCCAGTATTTATAGAGGACGTCGGCGGGAGTCATATCATTCCATCTCGCCCGATGTGCGGATCTGCTTTACGAGAAGTTGAACGGGCGATGTGGCATTGTGGTGGGTGTTTTCCTCAATCGTATAGCAGATGTTGAACGGCTTGCCCGCATGGATGTAGTCGAAATAACGGGCCATATTGAAGGCTATGCCGTTTATGACCTTGCCCGAAGTGTCGTCGACCAGCTCAAGCTTGATGTGCTCGAGGTGTTTCCCGACGAGCATTGACGTGCCGAAATCCTTCACGTTGCGGGTGCAGAATGTGGGCTTCTGGTTGCCGGGACCGAACGGATTGAACAGGCGGAGGGTCGATACAAGTTCGGGTGTGATCTGGGCGAACGAGAGGAATGCATCGATGTCAATCACCGGGGTCTGCTGTTCGGGCAGTATGTGGGCGGCCACGTATTCCTCGAAACGGCGTGTGAACTCGGGGATGTTTTCCTCTTTCAGCGACAGCCCGACAGCGTAGGGATGGCCGCCGAAATTCTCAAGCAGGTCGCGCACCGAGTCGATGGCCCTGTAGATGTCGAAGCCCTGCACGGAACGGGACGAGCCAGTGGCGAGCCCGTTTGACAGAGTGAGCACTACCGACGGCTTATAGTATAGTTCGGTGAGGCGCGAAGCCACGATGCCGATAATGCCTTTGTGCCAGTCCTTGTTGTAGATTACGATGGATTTCTTGGGCGAGTACATTTCGCCGCGCTCTTCAAGGATGGCGTTGGCCTCATCGGTGATTCGCTTGTCGAGTTCCTTGCGGTCTTTGTTGTACTGGTCTATTGCCAGGCTCTTGCGGGCAGCGTCCTTTGAGTCGCGGGCCACAAGCAGTTCGACAGCCTCGCGTCCGCTCTGCATGCGTCCCGAAGCGTTGATGCGCGGTCCAATCTTGAAGATGACGTCAGAAATGGTTATTTCCTTACCTCCAAGTCCACAGGTGCGTATTATGGCGCGCAATCCCAGGTTGGGGTTTGTATTGAGGCGCTTGAGGCCCATGTAGGCCATAACGCGGTTTTCGTCCACCATCGGAACGATGTCGGCGGCGATGCTTACGGCCACCAAATCGAGCATACATTCGAGCTCGGCGGTGCTGATGCCGTTGGAGATTGAGAAAGCCTGCATCAGCTTGTAGCCCACGCCGCATCCCGACAGGTGGCGGCACGGATATGTCGAGCCGTCGAGCTTTGGGTTGAGAATAGCGGCGGCAGGCGGAAGTTCGGCGTCAGGAACATGGTGGTCGCAGATTATGAAATCTATTCCGCGGGTGGCCGCGTATTTTATTTCATCAATGGCCTTGATACCGCAGTCGAGGATGATTATGAGTTTGACGTCTTCCTCGGCGGCACGGTCTATGGTCGATTTGGAGATGCCGTATCCCTCGTCGTAGCGGGTGGGGATGTAGAAGTCAATTTCCGAATAGAAATTCTGCAGGTAACGGTAGACCAGTGATACGGCGGTGGTGCCGTCCACGTCATAGTCGCCGTAGACAAGTATTTTCTCTTTTGACCCCATCGCGCGGTTTATTCGGTCGACGGCTTTGTCCATGTCGGGCATCAGGAACGGGTCGTGAAGGTCGCGCAGCGAAGGATGGAAAAATTTCTCTGCCTCGGCCACCGATGTTATGCCGCGCTGCACCAGCAGCTCGCTCACCGGTGTGCAGTTTGAATATCGTCTTGCGAGTTCAAGCTCGAGCTTTTGTTCCTCGGAAGTCAGGGGCAGGTAATTCCATTTGCTGGTCATTTGTTGTCGGGATTAGAAAGGTGAACGTCAAGTTGTGGGAAGGGGAAGGAGAGCGACGAGCCGGGTGCGTTTACCCGGTTGTAAATGGCTTCGAGCACGTCGTGATACACGCCCCAGTAGTCGCTGGTGCGGGTCCAAGCGCGGGCTTTCAGCTCGACCGCGCTGTCGGCCAGGTTGCCGAGCACCACCGATGGCGAGCGGTCAACCTTGGGCAGCAAAGCCTCGGTCTTGCGCTGACGCTCGGCGTTGCGGCGGTGAATCTGGCGGCGTTTGCTGCTGAAAATATTGAACAGGGTGCGCTTCGGTTCGGGTTCGAGAGCATCGTCAGTGCCGGGCTCGGATGATGCTTCAGGAGCGGCGAATCCGCGTTCATGCCTGTCATCCTCGATGTAGCGTTTGACGGTGCGCGGGTCCGAGCGAATTATGTCAAGAATGGTGTCACGGGCGGTCTTTATGTCCTCGCCATACGATATGCCGATGGTCCAGTCGACACGGCGGTAGTCCTCACGCGACCAGTTGTTGACCGAACCGGTCGACAGGCCGCCGTTGGGAATGATGATGGCTTTGTTGTCGGGAGTTACTATGACCGTGTGGAAAATCTGTATTTCCTTTACGGTTCCGGCATATCCCTGGGCCTCGATGTAGTCGCCGACCTTGTACGGTTTCAGTAGCAGGATCAGCACACCGCCGGCAAAATTCTGGAGGGTGCCGCTCAATGCCATACCGATTGCGACGCCGGCCGAGGCAAAGATGGCGAGGAACGATGAGGTCTCGATGCCGAGGATGCCGATGACGATTACGATAAGGATGAAAAACAGCACTATGCGTACGAAGCTCAATACGAATGTAGCGAGCGACGAGTCAACGCTGCGTTGCAGCATTATGCGGCGCACCATGTTGTATAGCTTGCCGATGATGAATTTGCCGACGTAGAACACAACGATGGCAATCGTCAGGTTGATGGCCAGCGTTACCATGCCGGAAATCATTCTGTTGAGCAGTTCGTCAACGGGCAGGTTCTTCAACATTCCCAGTTCATCCTTCGGCGAGGGAACTGAATCTGGCAATACAGGTATGGCGTTTTGTAAGAATTGAATCAATCGCATTTGTCAGTCCTGATATAGTCAATGTAGGTGATGGGATACCACGTCATCAAACCATTCCAGCGTGTCGTAGCCCTTGATGCTGTAATCGGTGCTGTTGTTGAAAACGTAAGTCGAAAGTCCCGAATGATTGTGGATGGGCCACATATCCCACAGTTTGTCGGTGGCGGCTGCGTATACCACGGTTCTGGCGAGGGCGGCGTTGAAGCTGTCGGCGAGGGACGGCTCGAGCGACGACGCGGTTGAAAGCGCGTTGACATATTCTCCGAAATCTATCGAATATCCCTGGCGGGCAGTTCCACGATAATTGGTCACGTCCTTGCCGGGGTGGGGCAGGGGGGTGAGGCGGTATATCCCGGCAGTGGCCGCTGCAAGGTCGTCGAGCGCATCGGTGGCGATAACCGCCATGGTGCATGTGCGCAGCTGCGGGTCTTCTTTTGAATTGTAAAGGTCAAAGGTGTTGGTGGCAGCCTTGACGAGGTTGTCGCGTGTTCCGCCGATGAGATGTTTCACATTGAGGTCGTAGGGCATCCCGTCGCGTGGAAGTTCCGACGCGCTTCCGACAATGTGGGTTGTTACGTTGCGGAGTTCATATGCGACTTCAACCGTGGCCATATAGCAGGCGTCGACATACACATATTCGATGCCGCGACCTTCGAGGACCGAGCGCAGCGTGGTGATGTTCATGCGCTTGCCGAAATCCGAGCCGAACGAGCGCGGTTGCACAGCTTCTTCCACAATGCCGTCCTGAAGCCAGCCGGTGGCGTGGCTCCACAGCACCAGGCCGTAAGACTCAGCCGGGGCGAGGGCTTTCATGTCGTCAAGCACGAGGTTCATTCGTGCGGCGGTTGCCGAAGTGCCTGATTCGTATGTATTGAGCACGGTTTGCCCTTTTGCGGTTATTTCGATAAGGCGGGGAGCTGATGCATCGGCGGGGGCGTGATACACGAGCAGACGTCCCGAACCGAGGTCGCCGTTATCGGCGGCCTTTTGCATCTCGGCAAGGTCGTCGGTATCGGCTCCGTCAGTGCCGAGATTATTGGTGGCGACCATGTAGACCAATACCGTGCGGGAGGCCTTTGATGGCTGTGGTTCAGGGGAATCATGCCCGCACGAAGCCAGCGAGGCGCATAGCCACGAGCATAGCAAACCCGAAAAAATACGTATTATCCATTTCATACTACAAATTTACGAAAAAATCCCGTAAAGGCGCGGTATGTTAAGCAGAATTAACGTATCGGGAGACTCTGTTTCACTCTTTGTCGTGAAACAGGACAGTCAAAGCTGTGGGTTCGCCCAGAAAGTTTGAAATGGTAGACCTGACAGGTGAGATGAAAAAGTATATATAACCGTCCGCACCTATAAAATGGCCGGTATATGCTATCGTGCGTTCCTGGCGGTCGCCGTAATTAATGAACACTTCAATCACCCATTTGGTGAGGGGCGTACGAGATACAAGATGGGTTTTGTATCTACGCACGTCGATGTTAGACGGGATTGGTTCAGCCGATTCGTATGTGAAGGACTCAAGTTCTTCCGGAATCTGACTTTTCGCTCCGTGGAAGTAGAACTTAAAGGTATAGAGGGTCGAGTCAAATCTTTTGTTCGGACGGCTCAGGGCGAGAGGTGTCATCTGGTAATGAAAGTGCATCGGCGTGAAAATGCTGCGTTTTTGTTCGAGCCTTGCGTCACGTTCAAGCTGACGTTGGTTTTCGAGCAGATCGACGCGATAGATGCTCATCGTGTGGCAAACGGCTGCGATGTGCACTGCCGAGAGGATTGCAAGCAGGCACCCGAAAATCATGCTTGCCGGCTTCTTATGACAGAACAGCTTCGGATACATTCTGCCCAATAATAACGGTATGCAGATGCACGAAAGCACGAGAGTCGGGAAAAAACATCTCAGCCGGGTTGTCTGGAACGCAATCAACAGCAAGCCCCCGGAAACTATGCCGAATACCACAATAGGTTCCAACGGCAACCGGCGCCATTTTTTGTTGAACTGGCAGATGATGCACAGCAGTATTAAAATCATGTAGGGCCACGCGTAAAGGAACCGAATCATGTAGATGCCGCTTTCCGAATATACAGCAGTACGGTGGTTAAATGCTGGGGCGGTGAAAGTCAGAAGCGAACCGGCGGCTACTGAAAGTAAAAGTATCAAACGGTCAGTGCGCCACATGTCACGGTGGAGAATCAGAGTGGCAAACCCTCCGGCAATCAACACGACTGCAAATGACTCATGCCAGGTCCCTGTAAAAAATCCAATTGCCGCCACCAGCCATAGTCTATTTTTCTCATTCTTCAAGAACAATAGGATGGTTGTGAGAAACAGTACGGTTGTACAAACATAATTGAATCCGTACATGATGGAAAACATGCTGTCGCCCCACATTATGCCGAACACAACCAGAAACACCAGCATTGCAAATTTCAGGAAATCCGATGGCTTTATGCGCGCGCAACGCGTCATGAGCCATAAGGATATGGCAAAGCAGATCGCTATAATCGTGGACGCGATCCAGGCTGGCAGGCAAAGCATTGCCATGGCTATGAAATTCCCGGTGCGGGCGACATCATAGCGGTAGCGGTGCAGCCATGTTTGGGTGATTCCTTTGTAGTAATCGGCTATCTCTCCATTCTCGTCGAGGCCGCCGTAATCACGTATGTTTACGAGAAATGACAGGTCGTCTGACGAGAGCGGATCGGCAAGGAAAAGATATGCGAAACACCCTGCCATTAAGGTAAAAAGGCTCCAGAACAATAAGCGTTGTGTCTTCATCTCTATGATAAAATGGTGGCGATGCCACGCTTATTCGTTTTCCAAATAAATTTTCGTAGGCTTACGCAACCAGTTGGAGATTGTAGAACGTGGAACCGTTATGTAGTTGTAAATATATCCGTCTGCATTGACGAACGGAGTGACTTGTGCCCATGCGCGCTCAGAGAATATGTGGTCGTATTCAATCTGCACATAAACACCACGCGGAATGTCGGTACAGGGTGTGACGAATCCGTCGCCTACATTTCTCATGTCCTTATTTGACGGAATGGGGGGCCAATCTGATGGGTTGTAATCTTGAAGCTCCTTTGGTAAAAGTGCGTAAAGACCTGTGTAGTAATACATTCTTAGGCCATGATACCATCCGTGGAACCGTTGGTAACCGAAGCAATTCGGGCGTCCGAATGCCAGAACGGCGCCTGATTGTGGGATGTTGTGGAAACGTATGCCATATGGCGATATTCATTTCGGCTGTCAAGATCCAGGCTGCGCTGTACTTCAAATCCTTCCTGATAGTAGATCCATGAATAATGGCATATCATCACGAGGTGCAGGGCCGCAAGTAGAAAACATGTGGAAGCCGCCGAGGTCGTTAATATACGTTGTCTGGAATTATGATTACTTGATAGCGCAGACAACAGATACACAATGGCTATGCATGAAAGCACCATGGTCGGAAATGCCGAACGCACCCTGTTGGAAATAAGTACAATCCCTATCAGGCCGCCAGAAATAATGGCGAATATCACCACGGGTTTCACTATAAGCCTGCGGGTGGATTTGCGGCATAGGCATGCGATGCACAATGCGAGCATTACAAAGTAGGTCCATACGAAGGCCAGGTTTTCATAGTTGAAGTCATGTTTTACGACATAGTTTGTCCGAACGAAAGTCGATGGGGAGGTGAGGATGAACAGTCCGGCTAATCCAACACCGGCAAGCAACCACATCCGGTCTTTGCGAATCATGCCGCGGTGGACGGCCAACACCGCCAGTCCGCCGGAAAAAATCACGATGGTGAACGATTCATGGCAAAGTCCGGCGACGATACCGGCAAAGAAGGCAAGCCAAGATCGTGTTTTTTTCTCGCGCAGGAACAGGGCTATCGCAGCCAGCATTACAAAGGCTACGAATGGATAGTTGAATCCATACATGATCGAGAACATGAAGTTTCCCCAGTTGATTCCGAACACAACCAGGAAAGTCAGTATGCAGAATTGCCACAGATTGCGTATCGTCAGACCGGCGAGCCGCACCATCAGCCACAGCATGCCGCCGAAGGATGTCGACAGCACCAAGGCTCCTACCCAAGAAGGAAATGCAAGCGATATTACGCCGAGACTGTTCCCCAGACGGGCCACGTCCCAAAAGTAACGCTGTTTGCATACCGACAGGGTTGCGATAAAATAGTCAACAAAACCGTCCGAAGCCTTTTTGATATTCAGTACTTCCCTTATGTTGTTGAGATATTGCATGTCATCGCCTGCCAGCGGATTGGTGAGGAACAGGAATGTAAAGCATGCTGCCACGAAAGCAAACAGCAATATGAATATGGTTTTTGAAGTAGGCTTGTGAAGTGTCATTACTCTGTGGATGTTTGTGCCGGTGGTCGGCCCTGGTTCTATATGATGTTCATTCCTTTTACTTGCGGACGTGTGATTGTGGTAAGGAGCGAACGTCTGGCAAAAATGTAGGCGTAAGGCTTGCCGTCAGATCCGTGGAAGTATGCGTAGGATATTTGTGTGAATTCCTTATGCCAGCCGTAGTCCATTATCGCCGCACCTCCTCGATAATTAAGGTTGCGTAGAGGAACCACTATGAAACCCTTGTAAAGCCAGCTATCTGTATTTCCTTCGAGGGGAATGCCCATACCTTCCTTATAATCACGCAGGACATCTGGAATCGGTTTGGTGGTCCAGCTGCGGTAATATCTTCCGATGAAGGGACAGTTGCAGTCGTTGAGGTCAAATAGGCGGAAAGGTGGTTTGCGCAGGGCGAGCGGTGAGGCTTGCCATTCCTCGACGATTGGGATGAAATATGTGTAGTCCGGTCTCGGATGGTTTTCAATCTGGTCAATCAATATCCTGTGGCTGCGGTTCAGTTGTGCCATGTAGTAGCACGCTGTGGCCAGATGGGATAGAATCAGCGCCCAAATCAATGTGAGGGCTACAGCCCCGATGCGTCCGTGACGGTTGAAAAATGCTGGATACATGTTGGTGAGCAAAAACGGCAGTCCCGCGCAGGCCAGCATCATGGCAGGCGAGGCGGCGCGTCCATTGCCGCTCGCTATAACTGCGGGCAGTACGACGAAGCCTCCGACAGCCGTAATTATTGCTATGGGCGATTTTGCAAGGGGGCGCCATTTGCGTCGAGTCCAGCAAATCGTCCATACGGCCATGAAAATATAGTATCCCCAGCTGAATATTAGGTGTGTGAAAGACGAATCAAAGAGCCCCGACTCACGGCTTACGCGTGATGTCCATGCCGGAAAGGCAATGAGCCAGAGGCTGCCGATTGCAACCGAGGCTGTCATGGCCCACCTGTCGGGGCGCCGCATGTCTTTTTTGAAAATCAGGACGGCGACCATTCCTACAAATCCCGCTGCAGCAAAAGATTCATGCCAGCATCCGAGCAACAGCCCAAGCAAAATAGCCTTGTACAGTTTGACCAGTGCTGGAGCTAAAAATATATGGATGGCCAAGAACATAATGGCCATGCCCCACGTATAGTTGAAGAAGTAAACAAGAGCAAAAAATGAGTCATGCCATGTCGGGAAAAACAGCAGGCATAGAGTCGCAAGTGTAAAAGCCTTGAGTTGGCCCTTGCGAATGCCGGCCAATTTGAGGAGCAGGCTATAAGCGGCTGCGAACACCCCCATGGTTATTCCTGCCGGAATCCATCGCGGAATAAGCAATGCAAACATGGCGAATGTATTGCACATCCGGCTGTTGTCGAAGGCATAACGCTTGATAAACCCCTCTTTGATCCCTTCCCAGAAATTGTAAAATCCATTCTGGTCATAGGCATTGTGAAAAATGTCACGTGTGAACCAGTAGTCATCCCATGCCTTGGGTTGGACGATATATAGAAAACCGAACGCCAGCGTGACAGTCCAAAACAGGATTGTCATGATGGCGGATGGCGGGAGTGCGAGTCTGGGGCGAGGCCTCATCAGCTATTTTACTTCAAATTCCTGCATTTCATCGTAAGCTTCCCACTTTGGATCGTTCTCTGCTGTAATCTTGAGTGGGAGCAAAGGCAGCGGCGCCATGGCCTCGTTGAATTTCTTTTGGAAAATGTTTGTGGACAGGGTATAGAAAACCCATGTGCGTTCGCCCGCGCCGGTGAATATGCCGGTCATGACGGCAACGGGGTCTTTGTCAAAAACCTCCTGAAGGTTGTCGGTGGCGTCGCCCATGGTTTCAGCGTCGGCATCGCATGGCATGTCGGCGCCTGGGGCGTCGGAGTAGGGCCACGTCACTTCAACGCGGATGCTGAATTTGGGATTTTTTCGGAAATTTGCTACGTCGCTTCTTCCCGATACCATAACGAGGCGCCCGTCCTCGCTCTCGGCCGGAGCCGTCCACCAGTCTGACATGATTTGAGGTTTAAGGGGTTGTGATAATAGAGATGTAAGTAAAAAGCTTCCGGGGGCGGAGTATAAGCCGGGTTATGTGGGGGCGCTGTTTCGGCCGTAACCGACGTACGCCTTACCGTCCGTCATTTATCTGAGCAGTCTACCCCCCGGCAATGGACGAGCAGCCCTTGAATGCCGGTGTACTTGACCTTGCAACCCATAAGAAGTGCGGCACGCAATGTCGCCATCGCGCCCGGTGGGCTCTTACCCCACCTTTTCACCCTTGCCTGCGTCTCCCGTCGGGAGATGCGGGCGGTTGTTTTCTGTCACTCTTGCTCCGACGTTTCCGCCGGCTCCCCATAGGGAGTATGGTGCTCTGCGTTGCCCGGACTTTCCTCTTGTCCTTTACAGGAAAGACAAGCGACGAACCCTCCGCCCCGGAAGCTTGAATTTATGCGAAATATCCGCGTATGATTCCTCGCTTGGAATTGCGGATGAACTGTATTATTTCGTCGCGCTCGGGAGTGGCCGGCAGTTCAGCCTCGATACGCTCGATGGCATCGGTCACATTGAGGTTCGACATGTAGATATAGCGGTATACCTCCTGAATTTCGCGGATTGTCTCGCTGGAGAAGCCGCGGCGGCGCAGCCCGACTGAATTGATGCCGGTATATGCGATTGGTTCGCGGGCGGCCTTTACGAAAGGAGGAATGTCCTTGTTGATGAGGGCGCCGCCCTGCACCATGATGTGCGCACCGAGATGGCAGAACTGATGCACGAGTGTGCCACCGCCGATGATTGCATGGTTGTCGACAATCACCTCGCCGGCAAGCTGGGTGGCGTTGGCAAGAATCACGTTGTCGCCAACTATGCAGTCGTGGGCCACGTGGGCATATGCCATTATGAGGCAGTTGGAGCCGACAACGGTCTTGCCCTTGGCAGCCGTACCACGGTTTACTGTGACACACTCGCGGATGGTGGTGTTGTCGCCGATGATGGCAAGCGTTTCCTCACCTACAAACTTCAGGTCCTGGGGAATGGCTCCGATGACGGCGTGGGGGAATATGGTGCAGTTCTTGCCGATGCGCGAACCTTCAAGGATGGTGGCGCCGGAAAGAATACGTGTGCCTTCGCCGATTTCGACATTGGCGTCGATGGTGACAAACGGGTCAATCACCACGCTCGGCGCAATCTTCGCGGCAGGATGGATGTATGCTAACGGTTGCTTCATTTACTTGTTTTTGATGATTTGGGCCATGAACTCACATTCGCACACAATTTTTTCGCCGACGAAAGCGAGGCCTTTCATGACGGCACATCCGCGGCGCATTTCTGTGAGGAACGAGACATGGAAAAGGAGAGTGTCGCCGGGTACGACTTTCTGGCGGAACTTCACGTTGTCGATTTTCATGAAGTAGGTGGAGTAGCGCTCGGGTTCGTCGACCGTCGAGAGCACGAGCAGGCCACCGGTCTGGGCCATTGCCTCGACCATGAGGACGCCGGGCATCACTGGTTCCTGGGGGAAGTGGCCCATGAAGAATGGCTCGTTGGTGGTGACGTTCTTGACGCCGACGATGTATTGTGAGCCTTTCTCGATGATTTTATCGACGAGAAGGAAGGGATAGCGGTGGGGGAGATACTTGCGGATTTCGTTGTTGTCCATCAGCGGCTCCTTGTTGGGGTCATAGACGGGCGCCTGCACCTCCTGGCGCTTGATGTCGCGGCGGATGTCCTTGGCAAGGCGGGTGTTGATGCCGTGGCCGGGTTTGGTGGCGATGATTTTGCCTTTGAGGGGACGGCCGATGAGGGCGATGTCGCCGACAACGTCGAGCAGTTTGTGGCGGGCGGGCTCGTTCTCAAACTGGAGGGGCGAGGGATTGATGTAGCCGTAAGAGGAGAGGGTAGGACATTCAACACCGACAATGCCGGCAATCTGGCGCAGACGCTCGGCGTCCATCGGACGGTCGTAGATGACGATGGCGTTGTCGAGGTCGCCGCCCTTGATGAGTCCGGCCGAGAGAAGGGGCTCGATTTCGTGAACGAACACGAATGTGCGGGCCGGTGCAATCTGGGTGGCGAAGGCGCTTACATGCTCCATCGACGCATATTGGTTGGCCAGTACGGGCGAATGGAAGTTGACTTTTACCTCAACGCTGAATTCATCGTCGGGGAGTATCATGATTTTTGAGCCGGAGGGTTCGTCAGCCACCTCGATTTTGTGCTTCACCACATAGTACTCTTTGTCGTCTTTCTGCTCAACGGTGCCGACGGCGGCTATGGCGTTGATGAACGGTTGGGCAGAGCCATCCAGGATTGGAAGTTCAGGACCGTTTACCTTGATGAGGCAGTTGTCGACGCCTGAGGCGTAAAGGGCAGCCATGGCATGTTCAACGGTGCTGACCGTCACATCACCGCGTCCGAGCACGGTGCCGCGGTTGGTCGATACGACAAAGTCAGCGAGACAGTCGATTATGGGTGCGTTCTCGAGATCCATGCGCTGGATTTTGTAGCCATGGTTGTCGGGAGCGGGACAAAATTCTGCCGTGAGCTGACGGCCGGTGTGCAGACCTTTCCCGGAGAGGGTGAAAGAGGTGCTGAGTGTGGTTTGCTTCATATAATGAGTGGTTTTATTTTCGTAGTTTATGTCAAAGAGAGCGTTTCTCGAGCTTTGCGACACGGGCAAACAAATCGCCCAGCCGCTTGAGGTGTACGGCCTGCCGGGCAAAATCTCCGGCGCCCACGGCAGGATAACCCATCAGGCGTGAGCCGTCGGCGACATTGTTGGGTATGCCTGACTGAGCGCCTATTTCCACGCGGTTGCCAACGGTGATGTGGCCTGCGAATCCCACCTGGCCGCCAATCATGCAGTTATCGCCGATTTTGGTGGAACCTGCTATGCCGGTCTGAGCCGCTATTACGGTGTTTGAGCCGATTGAGCTGTTGTGTGCGGCCTGGATGAGGTTGTCGAGTTTGGTTCCTGCGCCGATTGTAGTCGTACCCATCGTGGCGCGGTCAATTGTTGTGTTGGCGCCGATTTCGACGTTGTCGCCTATGGTCACGATACCGATTTGGGGGATTTTGTGATATGAACCGTCGGGCAGCGGGGCGAAGCCGAATCCGTCGGCACCGACCACGGCACCGGCATGGATGATGCACCGGGCTCCGATTTTGCAGCCATGGTAAATCTTCGCACCGGGATACACTATGGTGCCTTCACCGATTTCCACGTTTGCCCCGACGTATGCCTGGGGATAGATTTTCACACCGCGACCCATACGGACGCCCTGGGCAACATAGGCGAATGCGCCGACGTAGGCATCCTCCGGGACAGTTACCCCGTCGGCTACAAACGAGGGTTGCTCCACGCCTGTGGGCAGGGGATTTAGGGCCTGTGAGGCGTGTTCGAGCAGTACCGATAGCACCGCGTAGGGGTCGGCGACGCGTAAAAGGGTGGCGTTGACGGTCTCAGTGGCCTCAAAATCATTACGCACCAGGACGATGGACGCCTTGGTCGAATAGATGTGGTGGGTATATTTGGGATTGGCCAAAAAAGTGATGTCACCTGGGCGGGCATCTTCAATCTTGGCGAAATTGCTCACTGTTGCTTCGGGGTCTCCGTCGACCGTGCCCCCGATTAGGGCTGCTATCTGGCAGGCTTTGAATTCCATAACGTTGATAGAGGCTTGACTTTGGGTTTCGGGGTGCAAAGTTCGCAAAAAAAATCCAAAGAAAGGCTATATATGCGCTAAAATCGTCTTTTGGGACAGTTTTATGTAATATTAGGCATTATTGTTTATCATCTTCGTCAGTTGCCGGGGTGGAATTGGCCAGCTGATCGTCAAGGCGCTGGAGCTGCCGGGTGAGGCGTTCCAGGTTGATCAGAAGGCGGCGCTGACGCTGGAGGGCGCGGGCATAGTCCCACGAGGCGCGGAATGCGTCGAGCTGGCGCGCGTCAAGCTTAGCGCTGACCTTGCCTTTCGACCCCACAAGCGTTACGGTCGCGGTCTTGTCGGGGCACAATGCCAGCGCTTCGACAAGGGGGGCCGCCGCTTCCTGGGTGAGCGACATTATCTCCGAACCCTCCACTTCAACCGATTGGGTGGGCTGGGTGGAGACATCACCGAACGAAATTGAGTTGAGTCCTATACGGCGCCCGGCTACGTTGGCCACCACGAAACAATACCCTTCGTCGTCCACGCGGGCCTGTATGCCGGTTTTGTTCATCTCCTGACCGGTGTAAGCGGCATTGTCGACATAGTAGCCGCCGGTGCCGTCAACCTCAATTTTTTTGAAGCGTGGAGCCAGTTCGGCCACGGCAGTCTGCACGCCGCTCAACTGAAGTTCGGCCGACGCAAGGCTGTCGCGCGACAGGTCGCTCAGGGCTGTGAGGCGCACCAGGGTGCCCTCGCGGCGAACGTCGAGGCAGTCGCGGTATTTTTTGTCGAGGGTGTCGAGCGCGGCGATGGCAGCCGGGTAGTCGTGGGCGGTCACGAGGGCGCGGGCATTTTCGAGCAACCCGCGGGCTTCCTCAGCGCGTTTGTCGCCTGAGCAAGAAGATGCGGCCACTGTCAGCAGCAGACCGGCAATGGCGGTGGTTTTAAGAACGTTGAACATCTTTTACGCCTTTTACGGTTTTTAGTTTCTTTATGAGTTGGTTGAGCGAGCTCTGATCGTTGATACCGACCACGACATAGCCCTGGAAAAGGCCGTCGTGACTCTCGATTGAGATGTTTCGCAGCAACGTGGATTTTTCTTTGTTGATGATTGATGTGATGTTGGTTACGATGCCGATGTCGTCGCGGCCGACGATGCGCAGCGTGGCGCCGAACTGGGTGCCGATTTTTCCGCTCCACCTGGTCGTGATGATGCGGTAGGGATAACGGTCGCGGATATTGGCGGCGTTGGGGCAATCGGTGCGGTGTATCTTGATGACGCCTTCTGCCGATATGAAACCGAACACGTCGTCGCCGTAGATAGGGTTGCAGCAACGGGCAAGCCGGTAGTTTATGCCCTTGATGCCTTCGCCTATGACAACCACGTCCGATGCGCCCTGCCGTTCGTCGGTCTCGACGGGCTGTTGCATTACGTATGTGTCAGCCGATATTCGCTCGGCGCCTTCGGTGGCCTTGCGTTCCATTTCCAGGAAAGTCTCGATGACATCGTTTACCTCGAGCTTTTCCGACGAAATGGCTATGTAAAATTCGGTGATGGTCTTGTATCCGAGTTTTTTAGCTATGCGCGACACTGACGCTTCGTCAATTTCCACCTTGCGGTTCTTGCACCGGCGCTGCAGCATCTCCTTGCCGAGTTCTCCCGCGCGCCCTTCCATCTCTTTCAGCGACACCTTGATTTTGTTGCGCGCCTTGGCCGTGACGACAAAGTTAAGCCAGTCGAGCTTGGGCTGCTGGGTAGGCGAGGTGAGGATTTCGACGGTGTCGCCGCTGGTGAGGCGGTAGTTCAACTTCTGGTTCTTGCCGTTGACGCGGCCACCCGTGCATTGAGTGCCGAGTTTGGTGTGAATCAGGAAAGCGAAGTCGAGAAGCGATGCTCCCAATGGCAGATTGTAAAGGTCGCCCTTGGGGGTGAACACGAACACTTCCTTGTCATAGACGTCCATGCGCATGTTGCGCATGAGTTCGAGCGGCCCTGAATCGGCGGTCTCCAGAATGTCGCGCACGTTGTTCATCCACGCATCCAGGTTGCCCTCGCTTTTCAGGCCCTTGTATTTCCAGTGAGCGGCCAGACCTTTCTCGGCGATGAGGTCCATGCGGCGGGTACGTATCTGCACCTCAACCCAACGCTCCTCGGGGCCGTAGACGGTGATGTGGAGCGACTCATATCCGTTTGATTTCGGAATCGAAATCCAGTCTTTCATGCGCGACGGGTTGGGCGTGAACATGTCGGTTATGAGAGAATATGCCATCCAGCAGTCGCTTTTTTCCTTTTCAGGTGCCGAATCGAGCACGATGCGGATTGCGAAGAGGTCGTAGATGCCGTCAAGGTCGTTTTTCTGCTTTTTCATCTTGTTCCAGATGGAGTAAATCGACTTTGTACGGCCTTTTATCTCAAATTTCAAGCCGGCGGCTTCAAGTTTCGATTTGACCGGCGCGATGAAATCGGCGATATATTTGTCGCGCGAGATTTTGGTTTCATTGAGTTTATGGGCTATGCGGCTGTAAATGTCGCGGCGGGTGTATTTCAGCGACATGTCTTCGAGCGCGCTCTTGATGGCGTAGAGCCCGAGACGGTGGGCCAGCGGGGCATAGAGATAGTTGGCTTCCAGCGCAACTTCGTTGACGTGAGCCTCGTCGGGATGATGGTTGATGGCCCGCATCAGCACGAAGCGGTCGACAATCATGATGATTATCACGCGTATGTCCTCGGCAAAAGTGAGGAGGAGATTCCTGAAATTTTCCGATTGCACCGACGGTGACTTGGCATAGAGGTCGCTGACCTTGATGAGGCCGTTGACAAGCCGCATGACGTCTTCACCCCATTCCTTGCCGATTTGCTCGACGGTGCGGAAGCCGTGACGGCATGGGTTGAACAGGAGAATGGCCGCAACCATGTTGCGGTCGGGGCTTATTTGCTCGCACAGGGCATTGGCCGTGTCGAGGGAGCGGCACACGGAATTGAACCCGAAGCGGTCGCGGTGGAGATAGCCTCCGTCGACCGCCTCTGCAATTTCTTTACGCAGACGGGCAAAGTCCGACGCTTCGGCATGCGGACCGAGGCGGCGCACCAGCGAACGGTAGCCCCCGAGCACGCGGGCCCGCTCGTCAGATGTAAAAGTCAATTGCTCCATAACTTATCATTGTATCATTGGATAACCAACGCAAAGATAAACATTATGGAGCAAACTTGCAAATTTTATTCCTTGCCCGGGTTGACGGGCATGGCGTTGTCGGTGTTGCGCGGGTTGTTGTTCTGCGCCTTGGTGCGGGCGTCGACGCGCTGTTCGGTCACCTTTTCGTCATCGGCTGAATCGATTGCCATGCCGGGATAGTCGCGCATGGCCTGTTCGCATTGTTTCTGGTCTTTATCTTTGTCCATAGTATTTTAATTTAATTCGGTTGATACTATGGATAAAACGTCTCAGAGCGGCAGACGGTTCAATTCGTCGATGTAGTCAAGAAGCGCGTCGCGGCCCCGTTTGTCCTCGCTGGAAGTGGCGAAAACCGGCGGCAGTTCTTCCCAGGTGGCGAGCAGTTCCTCGCAGTAAGCCGCAATCTGCTTTTTGCCTGCCGTGGGCGACAGTTTGTCGAGTTTGGTGAACACAATCGAGAAAGGCACGCCGTTTTCGCCGAGCCATTGCATGAACTCAAGGTCGATGGCCTGCGGCTTGTGGCGCACGTCGATGAGCACGAACAGGTTGGTCATCTGTTCGCGCCCGAGGATATAGTCGCGTATCATGCGTTCGATACGGTCGCGGTCGGCCTTGCTGCGTTTGGCGTAGCCATAACCGGGCAAATCGACTATGTACCACTTGTCATTGACAAGGAAATAGTTGATTAGCATTGTCTTGCCGGGAGTGGCCGACGTCATGGCAAGCGACTTTTGACCTGTGAGCATGTTGATGAGGGACGATTTGCCCACGTTGGAGCGCCCGATAAAAGCGTATTCGTGGCGTTTGGCGTCGTCGGGGCATTTTGCGACCCCGGGACAGGATATTGAAAAACGGGCTGAATTTATTAGCATGATAATTTTTATAGCAAACTTGGATTGATGCACAAAGGTAAAAAAAAAAATTCGTAATTTTGTGCGATGAATGATTTTTGTCCGACATTCAGATTCAAGCAATTTGGAGTTGACGACCGCCGCAGCGCGTTGCGTGTCGGCACTGACGGGGTACTCGTCGGCGCCTGGGCGGTTGCACCTCAGGGTGCCATTCGCATGCTTGACGTTGGAGCCGGATGCGGGGTGATTGCACTGATGCTTGCCCAGCGTTATGCGGACGCCCTGATTACCGCTTCGGAAATCGACGCCGGCAGTGTGGACGACCTCAGGCTCAACATCCTCAATTCTCCGTGGAGCGACCGCATTTCAGTTGCCGAAGGTGATTTTAACGGTGTCGACGGTGTTTTTGACCTTATTGCAAGTAATCCACCGTATTTCACCAACGGCGAGCTTGCTCCCGATGCGTCCCGTGCCAGAGCCCGCCATGCCTCGTGCCTGTCGCCGGTTTCTCTGATACGCTATGCCGCCGCCCATCTTTCTCCCGATGGAGTACTTGCCATGATAACTCCGGTGGAGCAGGCCCCGTGCATAGAGGCCGAGGCTGCCTTCGCCAGGCTCAGCCTGAAACGCCGCACCGATGTCGCCACATCGCCGCGCCGTGGCGTCACACGCACCCTGTGGGAATTTACCAAGGCGCCGTGTGTCCTGCCTACGCCCGACAGATTGGATTTAAACTCGGACGATTACAGGATTCTAACACGTGACTTTTATTTGCACTTCTAATTTTGAAAGGCTGTTTATGAACCAGATACGATTTCTTGTCTCGCCCGGGCGCCGGGTTGCAATGCTGTTGCTCACCTATGTTGTCGGACTTGTCGTGACAAGCTTCGTCTCAAGCCTCCTCATGAACATCGGCGGGGAGGGCAAGCATGTTGCCATGATGCGCATCGCCGTGGTAGTGCAGGATATATTCATGATGATTGTGCCGGCGGTTGTTACAGCGCTCATCGTCACGCGGCAGCCCGTCAGGCTGCTTGCAATCGGTACGGCGCCTACCGGACGTCAAACGCTCCTCGCCGTGCTCGTCATGCTCGTGTCATCCCCGCTGATGTCGTGGATTATAAAACTTAACGCCTCGGTTCATCTTCCCGAGTCGATGGCCGCGCTGGAAGCCTCGCTGAGAGCCATGGAAGATGCCGCTGAAGCCACCGTGCAGCTTATGCTGGGAGGGCACACCCCGGCCAATCTCCTGCTGAATATCCTGCTGATTGGCGTACTGGCGGGTTTCTCGGAGGAGTTGTTTTTCCGCGGAGCCATGCAGCGGCTCCTGGGCACTACCCGCATGTCGCAGACTGCCGCTATATGGATTACGGCAATAGTGTTCAGCGCCGTCCACTTCCAGTTCTTCGGTTTTGTGCCTCGTCTTCTGCTCGGGGCATACTTCGGCTATCTGCTGGTGTGGAGCGGTTCGCTGTGGCTGCCGATATTGATTCACACGCTCAACAACAGCCTGTTTGTGGTTCTTCAGCACTTCACAGGCTCGGGTGAACCTCAGTTCGGCGCCTCTGCCGACGGCACGGCGGGAGTAATCATCAGCGCGGTCCTCACCGTCGCCGGGCTGTATCTGCTGTATAAGCAACGCACAACAACGCTCAATCCTCAAAACGGCAACTGACGCCCACTCCACTGATACTCTAACGATATGAGAGGCGGGTCGATATGCCGTTTCTATTGACAAAAAAACTTTACAAAACAAGATAAGAAAAAATATGCCTACCGCATTAATCACCGGTATAACCGGCCAGGACGGGTCGTTTCTCGCCGAATTCCTGCTTGAGAAAGGCTACGAGGTCCATGGAATAATACGCCGTTCATCATCGTTCAACACCGAGCGTATCGAACATCTTTATCTCGATGAATGGGTGCGCGACATGCACCGCCGGCGCCTTCTCAACCTGCATTACGGCGACATGACCGATTCATCGTCGCTTGTGCGCATCATCGCTGAGGTCCGCCCCGACGAGATATACAATCTTGCAGCACAAAGTCATGTTAAGGTTTCTTTTGACGTGCCGGAATACACGGCCGATACAGACGCAGTCGGTGTGCTGAGGCTGCTGGAGGCCGTTCGCATCCTCCACATGGAGAAAACCTGCCGCATATATCAGGCATCGACCTCCGAGCTGTTCGGAAAGGTGCAGGAAGTTCCCCAAAGCGAGACAACTCCGTTCTATCCCCGCTCGCCCTATGCCGTGGCCAAGCTCTACGCGTTCTGGATTATGAAGAACTACCGTGAAAGCTACGGGATGTATACCGCCAACGGTATCCTGTTCAACCATGAGTCTGAGCGCCGTGGCGAAAACTTCGTGACCCGTAAAATCACCCTGGCGGCTGCCCGCATCAGCGAGGGATTGCAGGAAAAACTGTATCTCGGCAACCTCAATGCCATGCGCGACTGGGGCTATGCCCGCGACTATGTCGAGTGCATGTGGCTGATTCTCCAGCAACCCGAGCCCGACGATTTTGTAATCGCAACCGGCGACTACCATTCTGTGCGCGAGTTCACCACTCTGGCCTTCGCCCGCGTGGGAATCAACCTTCGTTGGGAAGGCGAGGGGCTTGATGAAAAAGGTATCGACGAGGCCACCGGCAAGGTGCTTGTCGAGGTCGACCCGCGTTTCTTCCGTCCGGCCGAGGTCGAGCAGTTGCTCGGCAATCCCGCAAAGGCCCGCGAGAAGTTGGGATGGAATCCCCGTGCCACTTCGTTCGAGCGGCTTGTCGAAATAATGGTCGACGCCGACCTGTCTATGGTAAGAAAAAACAAGGCGTGACGATGGACAAGAATACAAAGATATATGTGGCCGGCCACCGGGGGCTGGTGGGCTCGGCCATAAAGCGCAACCTTGAACAGCGCGGCTTCACAAATGTCATAGGCCGCACCCATGCCGAGCTGGATTTGCTCGACCCGGTGGCTGTGCGTGAGTTCTTCGACCGCGAGCGTCCTGAGATGGTCGTGCTTGCGGCGGCTCATGTCGGCGGTATAATGGCTAATTCTGTTTATAGGGCCGATTTCATCTACCGGAACCTCCAGATTCAGCAAAATGTCATTGGCGAAGCATGGCGCCACGGCGTTAAGAAGCTGCTGTTCCTCGGTTCAACCTGCATATATCCGCGCGAGGCGCCTCAGCCCATTAAGGAGGATGCATTGCTCACATCGCCCCTTGAATACACCAACGAACCATACGCCATTGCTAAAATCGCCGGGCTGAAGCTGTGTGAGTCTCTCAATTTGCAATACGGCACCGACTATATCGCCGTGATGCCGACCAATCTGTATGGACCCAACGACAACTTCGATTTGGTGAACTCGCACGTGCTGCCGGCAATGATGCGCAAGATGCACCTTGCCAAACTGCTGTCTGAAAAAAATCTGGAATCCCTGCGCCGTGACCTCGTCCGTCGCCCGGTTCCTGATCTGGATGCTTCGACAGCGTCTTACGACGAAATCGCCACCGCACTCTCCGCGTTCGGCATCTATCCCGACCGCCTCGAGCTGTGGGGCTCGGGCAAGCCCCTCCGTGAATTTTTGTGGAGCGAGGACATGGCCGATGCTTCGGTCCATGTGTTGCTGAATGTCAGTTTCGCCGATGTTGCCGCCGGGCAGAAAGAGGTGCGCAACACACACATCAACGTCGGCACCGGCCTTGAATTGACCATCGCCGAACTTGCCTGCATGATCAAGGAAACTGTTGGCTTCGGCGGTGATATACGCTGGGATTCGACAAAACCCGACGGAACGATGCGCAAGCTGTGCGACGTGAGCAAGTTACATACCCTCGGCTGGCGCCACAAGGTTGAACTTCCCGACGGCATCAGGCGCTTGTATGAATGGTATCTTGCCGACGGCGCGAAATCATGATATAGAGGGCGCTGAACACCCCGAGGGCGATGATCATGGCTGCCTGGAAGCTCCAGCACACGATGGAGTAGGCGACCGCATCAGCCTGGCCGATACCGAAAAGGGTCAGCGCAAACATCACGGCTATGTTCCATGGTCCCAGACCGCCGCTCGACGGCACCGCCATGCTGCACGAGCCGAAAACGAACACCACCAGTCCGGGAAGCAGTCCACCGACGCTTCCCGGCTGTTGTATAAGCTCGCGCGTGAACGGGAACGCGAAAAAGCAGAGATAGGTGTTCAGAAAATAGCATATCCAGATGCCGAACGTAAGGATTATATACAATCCCGTGCCCTTCATGTGGAAAAGCACCGCGAAGCCGTCCCAGATGCGTTTGATGCTTGTGTTGATGCCCTTTACCACGCTGGTGTGGCGCAGCAGGCGGTCTGCGGCTGCGAGCGCCGCTATGATTACGGCCAGCCATATCCATAGGGTAGGGTCTGTAGTCAGGTGATCTATCGTTTTTCCGAGGGGGTAGCGGTCAAGGAAGCGGTCGATGTATGGACGTCCCACTACCAGGGTCAGCCCGAGGAAGAGTAGAATCATGACGCCGTCCGATGCGCGGTCGCCGAGATCGGTGCCCACCACGGTCGACAGCTTGCACTTCCCGCGCCGTGAGATGTAGACGCATCGCCATGCCTCGCCCAGATAGGTGATTATGAGGTTGAGGGCGTATGCGCCGAATATCGAAACACATTCGGTCATCGCCGGAATGCGCGGTATGCCCGCGGCCCGCAGCTGTATGCCCCAGCGGATGCCACGGATGATATATGAAAGCATGGTGGTGAGCATCATCAGCATCAGGAAGCGGTAGTCGACCCCCTGGCTCATTATCTGCTCTATCTGATGCAGGTCCACCTTGTGGAAGAGCCACACAACCAACGCCGCCGAAACCCCGAGAGGAATGGCGACACGGACGATTTTTTCGATATTCTTAGCAACAGTACTCATAAAAATAACAACAAAACGCGCGGGCAAACGTTCACTCCGTTTGCCCGCGCGGCGATTTGTGTTAAATTTGTTTATTTGACTATGCGTTTGCTGACTGAGCCGTCAGTGCGGGTGATGATGTAGACGCCGGGGGTGAGGTTGTCAGGGTTGACGCGCATGCCTGAGGCGTTGAATACGTCCTTGACACTTGCCGCAGAAGTGGTTGTTGAAACGATGCCTGATTTCTGCTGCTTCACCTTGAAGCTCTTTTCGAGACCGTGGATGCTGACAGTCACGTTGCCTTCGCGGTCTTCGCCGTCGGTGTTGGGCGCGGCGGTGAGGTTGAGGGCGGCTTCGCCGTAACGTCCGGCTGCGGAGGCCTCGATCCATTCGGGAGCTTCGATTTTCAGCTCGCTTGCGTCGTGGTATGAATCAAGGGCAACCGATGTGGTTTCGCCGCCGAGCAGGATTTCCTCTTCATCGGCCTCGAGCCAGGGATACCATGCGTCGAGATTGATGGCGAATGCCGAATACATTTCGCCGTGCTCGTTCTCATAGTAGGCGACAGGATTGAGTGAGGTGCGGGTGACTCCCGACATGCAGATTTCTTTTTCCACCCATCCGAGACACAGGTAATCGGGATTGGGGATCCACGACTGGGCCGGAGCGAAGAAGGGACATTCGTCGTTGTTGAAGCCTGAGATTTTTATAACGTACGCTGCCGAAATGTTTTCGTCAAGCGCAACAGGGCTGTCAAACTCAAACGGAACGGTGAGGTAGGAGTTCGCACCGGGATAGCGGCCGAGGACATCCGTACCCTTGCAGGTGGCGGTGGCGATTGGGGTGTCGTCGATTGTCTGGCCTATCCATTCGCCCTCTTCGTCGTATGCGTCGGTCATTGAGTGGACGGTGATGGTGAGCAGGGCGTCATCAGTTACTTCGCCGACGGCATTGAGCCATGCGCCTTTCACAACCAGGGGCGAGTTTGACGGATAGATATAGTTCATGATCGCTGCGATGTCGCAGTATTCTCCTTCTTCGTTTTCGCCATAGAAGGTGTAGTCAGTCCAGAATTTGCGGGTGGTCTCGCTGTGGCCGAACATGGCGGCGGCGACTTCGCCGAAGTCCATTTCCGCGGTGGCTATGCCGATTTTGGAGGTCTGTGGATCAAAGGGCAGGAGACTGAACTGGTGGTATTCGCCGTCGCTGAGCTTGAACGAGGCGTGGCCGCCGGCCTGGATGTAATCCACGTCAAAAGCTTTGGAACCGTCAGAGTATCCTTCGCCTGTAGCGGTGAGCATCGGCGGATAGTAGAGGTTGTTGTTGGTGGTGAACTCGCTGGAATAGTCGGTGCGGTAGGTCATCTCGAGGTCATCGCCGTCGGCGGGAACCATCTCGGTGGTCTCGGGGTGCGAGTACATCCATGTGTATGACAGGGCGTCGTCATAGGTGGTGTTGAAGAACGTGATGGGGCGGAAGGCCGGGAACACGGCGATGCGCAGCGAGAATGATTCCCAATTCTCTTTGCCAATGCCGTAGTAGAGTGTGCTGTAAGGAGCTGAGAACGACAGTTCCATTTCAGGCAGGCCTACACGCACGTTGTCGAGGAAAACAGTGTTGCCGTCTATTCCGACATAGCGGAAAGCTATGCGTACATCCTTGCCTGCATACTCGGCCAGGTTCACGTTGAATGTTTCCAGCCCTGAGGGGGTGCTCATCACGAGATCCTCGAGGCTCTCGCCCATGTGTTCCTGGGCAAAGTCGCGCACAACCTCGAATTCGCCGCCCTTTTCCTGCACGAGAACCTGCACGGTGAAGGCGATTTCCTGCTTGATCCATGCGTAAGCATCCCAGTCGACGTTTTCCTCGCCCATTTTGAAGAAGAACGCGGGGTCGAAGTATGCGTCGAATTTCAGTTGGTAGATTCCGTCCAGGGTCATTTCCGGGGAGATTAGCCATTCATCCTGTTCTACCATGGAATAGCCGATGCCTGCATACCAGTCGCCGTCCGACGGGCCGGGAAACCAGGGGCTTTCCTGCTGTGCTACGCCCCACTTTTCGGCATCGGTCAGCTCGGCGGAGCCTTTTGATTCCATAGTCCACCCATCGGGAAGCCATGCGGGGTCTTCCCCGGGATTCTCAAAGCTCTCCGCAAGTTTGGTACCCGCAGGGAGTTCGGCGGACAAAGCCCTGGTGCGCAGGCGCGGATTTACAAGGGCCGAGGACGCGCCGGGCGCAAGAATACGCTTGATTGAAAGGTCTGCCGAACCAAGTTCCTGATAACGCACGGCCTTGGACAGCTTGTGGGTTTTGAGTACGTTGGATTTCGCAGGTGTCTTGATATATGACTGCTGCGCGTCGATGCGTGCAACCTGAGGCTGCGGTGACACCGCGCCAGCCGCTAAAGCGGTCGAGAGGGAGAGGGAAACGAGTAATGGTTTAATCATAGAAATACTGTTTTTTGGAAACAATAATATTGGTTATCTGTCGCAAAGGTAGACAAAAAGTTTTAAAAAACAAGTAAAATATGGAAAAATGTTTTAAAAATATCTTTTTTTGGATAAGTGAGTGAACGGGATTATTTATAATAAGAGGAGGCGCCCCTGTCTTGTCGGGACGCCTCCTATGGTATGTCGGAACAGTATGATTTATTCGGCTTTATCTTCTTCGGCTGCTTCTTCGGCCTCGGGTGCCTTGAATTCTGTGATGCCGGCTGCCAGGAGGGTATTATACCATTGGAAAAGCTTGCGGATGTCGGAGTCGTGGACGCGTTCGCGGTCGAAGTTGGTGAGGATTGTGCCGAAATACTCGCGCAGTTCGGCGTCACCTCCGATGGCCTTGGTGTCGACGGGCTGACCCTCGGTCTTGGCTTTTACAAGTTCGAACACATCGGCCAGGGGAATATCTTCCTCGGTGGTGTACATGGCGATGTCACCGAGCGACATCACTTTGTCGCGTGCGTATGCGGGAGTGCGCTTGCCGGTGGCGAGCGACTCGACGATGAGCATGTTTCGGCCCTGGTTTACCAGGCGGTAGAGACCGGGCTTGCCGGCTATCGAAAGGATTGTGCGTATCATATTGTCAGATTGTTATCATTAGTGAGTGCAAATTTACGAATTTATGTGAAAATATGCCACTAAAAATTTGTAACTTTGTATTTTAAAACTTGAACACCTATCGTGTAAATTTATTATGTGGTTGTATATCAAGCAATTGTTTCAACTGATTCTTTCTCCATCGCGTGGATGGGAAGATGTGTCGGAATCAGGCGTTCCAGCCCGCAAGCTGCAGGAAAAGGGCTTTTACCCCTTTCTTGGAGTGACGGCTGTGTCAGAGTTCCTGCGCTTGCTCTACACCCACGATCTCGGTTTCTGGAGCGTCGTTTTGTCGGCGATTGCGGTGGCCGGTGCGATGTTTGTGTCGCTGTATCTCGCCAGGCTGTTTCTTGACATGACCGCCGAGCGCTTCATCAACGGCACGCTCAATGCCGCGAAGGTCGATGTATTCGTGACCTACATGATGGGAATCAACTGCCTGTTCCGTGTGTTTGAGAACGCCATGCCGGCATCGATGACATTTCTGAAATTCCTGCCGCTGATTTCGCTGATAATAATTTTCAAATCGAACGCCTATATGTCGGTCAAGGCCGACAGCCAGCTCAACTTTCTCGGCCTTGCGGGTGTTGCATTAATCGTATTGCCCTGGGCCGTGGGGCTGTTGCTTTCAATCATAATTTAAGAGATATGGCACAAAAAATGAAATTCAAGGAGGTGAACATAAAGAACCGCCGTGCGACGTTCGATTATGCCATCACCGATACATATACCGCCGGAATTGTACTTACCGGCACTGAAATCAAATCAATACGCCAGGGCAAGGCTTCGCTGGTCGATACGTTCTGCTATATCAACGACGGCGAGGTCTGGGTCAAGAACATGTATGTGGCCGAATATTTCTATGGAACATACAATAACCACACCGAGCGCCGCGACCGGAAACTGCTGCTCAACCGCAAGGAAATCGCTGCCCTGAGCAAGGACACCGCTTCCCCCGGCTTCACTATTGTGCCGCTGAGGCTTTTCATAAGCCAGAAGGGCTACGCGAAGCTTGTCATTGGGGTTGCCCGTGGTAAAAAGGAATACGACAAGCGCCAGAGCATCAAGGAACGTGATGACAAGCGTGAGCTTGCCCGTGCCATGATGAAGTGACACGGCATAAAAAAGTCAGGGTGCGATGACCATTTGTAATGGCGTCGCACCCTGACTCTTTATTTGGTGTCGTGTGACTTATTTAGCAAGGAGCTCCTCGATTTTGGCGCGGAGCACTTCCTCTTTCTGCGAACCGGCAAGGCGGATGTCGGTTTTTTTGCCGTCCTTGAAGAAGAGGATGGTGGGAAGCGACATGATGCGGTATTCGGTCGAGAGGTCGCCCTCTTCGTCAACGTTGTATTTGCCCACAACCACGCGGCCTTCAAATTCTTCGGCCAGCTTGTCGATGATGGGTGCCATGCCCACGCAGGGGCCGCACCAGGTGGCCCAGAAGTCGATTACGACGGGTTTGCCTGAGGCGATGATTTCTTTGACGTTTTCGTCGGTAAGTACAGTTGCCATGGTAATAATATGTTTTTAAATGAATGTTGTTGTCATGCGGTTTTCTCCACAATCGGGGCGACGTTTTTGTCGTATTTGAGCGTGAAGGGGATTTGAAGCTCGTCGAGTTTCTTGAGGAAGTTGCGGTTGACGCGGATGTGGTTCCCCGAGCCGAGATGGAGCTTGGTGGGGCGCCCGGGAATACCCGTGTCGATTGCGAATGCGAGTGCCACACGCTGTCCCTCGCCCTGCTGCACTTGGTCGAGGATTGGAGCCACTCCGTCGCCCGAACATTGGTCGACGGTAAGGGTGACGGTGAGCGAGTTGACCAACGCGCCCCGGAAGCGGTCGAGCGGGGTGACCGAAAGAAGGTTGAAGCGCAGCTCGTCGTTGAACTTGCCCTTTTTGTAAACGCCCTTGATCATTATGGGGTTTCCGACAATCATCTGATGGCCGAACTCGCGCATCTGTTCCTCGAACATCAGCACTTCGGTCGAGGCGTCGAAGTCCTCGATTTTTACAATCATCATGCGTTTGCCGAATTTGGTGGTGCGTTCGCTTACCTCGGTCACTATCCCGCCGAACATGACTTCCATGCCGTCGGTCTTCGGGAAATCCTCACGTTCGCCGAGGGGGAAGGTGGTGCCGTATTTCAACTCGATATAATACGGGTCGAGGGGATGCGCCGACAGGTACATGCCCACCAGCTCGCGCTCTTTGTCGAGTTTCTTGATGTTTGACCACTCGATTGCGGGGCGTATTTTTGGACGGGCCTCGGTGTTCAATTGCTCATCGTCGAAGTCAAAGAGGGATGCTTCCTGTTTGCGCAGGTTGTTCTGGTGTAGGGCGCCGTAGCGCAGGAGCTGTTCGGGCACGGAGTCGCCCTGGCGTCCGCCGCAGTCGTTGACCAGGTCCTCGCGCTTGAAAACGGCGAAGCAGTCGAACGCACCGGCAAGCGCCAGGTTTTCAAACACGCGGCGGTTGATGGCCTGCGACGGCACACGTTCGACAAAATCGTATATGTCGGCAAACGGCTCAGAGCCGCGCGCCTTCACGATTTCCTCGACCACGGTGTCACCGATGCCCGATATGGCCGAGAGTCCGAAACGGATGTCGCCGCCTTGGGTAACGCCGAAGTCACGCACCGATTCATTTACATCGGGGCCTTTTACGGTGATGCCCATACTCTTACATTCATCCATGAAGAATGTAAGCTTGGCCGAGTCCGAACGGTTGTGCGTGAGCACGGCCGCCATGTACTCGGCGGGATAGTGGGCCTTGAGATAGCCGGTCTGGTAGGCTACCCACGAATAGCAGGTGGCGTGTGATTTATTGAACGCATACGACGCGAATTTCTCCCAGTCGGCCCAGATTTTCTCGAGGGTCTTGACATCGTGGCCGTTGGCCTGGCCGCCCGACAGGAATTTGGTCTTCAGCGCGTTCATCTTGTCGATGAGTTTCTTACCCATCGCCTTTCGCAGGGTGTCGCTCTCGCCGCGGGTAAAGTTGGCCAGCAGGCGCGACAGCAGCATGACCTGTTCCTGATACACGGTCACACCGTAGGTGTCCTGCAGATAGCGGTCCATGCCGGGCAGGTCGTAGACTATGGGTGACCGCCCGTGCTTTCGGGCGATGAATTCGGGTATGTAGTCCATAGGCCCCGGTCGGTACAGAGCGTTCATGGCGATGAGGTCCTCGAACTTGGTGGGCTGCAGCTCGCGCAGGTATTTCTGCATGCCGGCCGATTCAAACTGGAACGTGCCTATGGTGCGTCCGGCGGCATATAGCTTATAGGTCAGTGGGTCTTCGATGTCGATTGTTTCCGGGTCGACGTCCTCGCCTGTGTGAGCCTTGATGTTGGCAACGGCTGTCTTTATGATTGACAGAGTTTTCAGCCCCAGGAAGTCCATCTTGATGAGGCCGGTCTCCTCAATCACCGACCCTTCATACTGGGTTACGAGCAGCTTGCCCTCCTCCTTGTCGTCGGCGGTGGATACCGGAACCCAGTCGCTCACGTCATCGCGGCATATAATCACGCCGCAGGCATGTACGCCAGTGTTGCGCACGTTCCCTTCAAGCGCCCTGGCATATTGCAGTGTGGTGCGTATCAGCGGGTTGGCGCTTTCGAGTTCGGGCTTGAACTCGGCCACGTATTCATAGCAGTTTGCCAGCGTCGGTTTCAGCTCCTTGCCGTTCTTCATCGGCATATGGGCCGGGATGAGCTTTGTAAGGCGGTTGGCCTCGGGTATCGACAGCTGTTCGACGCGCGCCACATCCTTGATGGCGCTCTTGGCAGCCATGGTGCCGTATGTTATGATGTGGGCTACATTTGGCTCGCCGTATTTTTCGGTTACGTATTTGAGTACCTTGCCGCGCCCGTCGTCATCGAAATCCACGTCAATATCGGGGAGGGAGATACGGTCGGGATTAAGGAAACGTTCAAACAGCAGGTCGTATTTCAGCGGGTCAATCTGTGTGATGCCCAGGCAGTAGGCCACCACCGAGCCGGCGGCCGAACCACGGCCGGGGCCGATGGAGACGCCCAGTTTCTCGCGCCCGACGCGGATGAAGTCCTGCACGATGAGGAAGTAGCCCGGGAAACCCATGGTCTTCATGATGTGCAGTTCGAAGTCTATTCGGTCGGTGACTTCTTCGGTAAACGGGGTGGGGTAGCGCTTCTCGGCCCCTTCATAGGCGAGTTTGCGCAGGTAGTCGGCCTCGAACTTGATGCGGTAGAGCTTCTCATATCCGCCGAGTTTCTCGATTTTGGCCTCGGCGTCGGCCTGCGACATCACCACGTTGCCTTTTTCGTCTCGGGTGAACTCGTTGAAAAGGTCTTCGTGGGTGAGGCGCTGACGGTATTCCTCCTCTGTGCCGAACTCCTCGGGGATGGCATAGTTCGGCATGATTGGCCCGTGGTCTATCGAATATGTCTCGACTTTGGCGATGATTTCGAGCGTGTTCTCGATAACCTCGGGCATGTCGGCGAAAAGCTTGCTCATTTCATCGGTGGTCTTGAACCACTCCTGTTTTGTGTAGAGCATGCGTTTCTCATCGTTGAGGTCGGCTTTGGTCGAGATGCAGATGAGATGGTCGTGGGCCTCGGCGTCCTCCTCGTTGACGAAGTGGGAGTCGTTTGAGGCTATGAGCTTGATGTCGTATTTGCGGGCCAGGCGTATCAGCTCTGGCTCGATGGCTTTCTGTATTTCATACACCTCGTGGTTTGCGCGGGCCACGGTGGCCTTATGTCGCTGGAGCTCGATGTAATAATCGTCGCCCATGAGGTCTTTCCACCATTTGACGCGCTTCTCGGCCTCTTCCACCTGTCCGCGGGCCAGCAGGCGCGGCACCTCGCCGCCCAGACATGCCGAGCAGATTATAAGCCCCTCGTGGTGGGCCGCAATCTCGTCGTGGTCGGTGCGGGGGTGGAAATAGAAGCCTTTGGTCCAGGCTTTCGACACAAGTTTGATGAGGTTGCGGTAGCCGGTCTTGTTTTTGGCTAGCACGATCAGGTGGCGGCCGGTGTCGCGTTTGTCCGAACGGTCGGTCATCGAGCCTTCGGCCACATACATTTCGCAGCCTATGATGGGTGTGAACACTTTGGCCTGCAGCTCGGCTATCTGCGCCTCGACTGCCTCGATGCTCTCGCCTTCGGCCGGTTCCGCGCCGCCCTGCAGCTCTTTCAGGCGTTTTTTCGCATCCTTGATGGCTCCCTGGGTCGGCTTATTCTTTTTGTTGACGTAGTTTATGAACTCCTTGATGCCGTACATCACGCCATGGTCGGTGATTGCCACGCCGGGCATGCCGTCGGCCATGGCTTTGTCGACAATGGCCGGGATGGCCGCCTGCCCGTCAAGGAGAGAGTATTGACTGTGGACGTGAAGGTGTACGAATTTGCTCATTGTTCAGTTTCAAAAATAGCGGCTTCAAAGGTACGAAAAAAATCCCCGTCGGCAAATTATCCGGCAGGGATTTTATCAACAACGCGGTTGTTTTATGGGGTGGGCTCACCACATCGGTTTGAAGGGCTCGGACTCTTTCAGGCGGTTGTTCACGCAGTCGAAGAAGTCGGCGTGGTGGCTGGTGTCGAGTTTGAGCACCGGCGAGCCGGGGCGCAGCAGGAGGTCGCCGAGGTCGATATAGAATGTCCCCAGGGCGTCGGCGAACTTGAAGTAGTAGCGCTTGCGGTTGAGGTCGGAAATCGAACGCCACTGTGTCGACGACAGGTTGGGCGAGCCGGGCACTTCATAGCCGTAGGGGACGCTCACATTGTCCATGATGGTGGCCAGGCGTGGCAACGCCTCGTCAGACGTGGCGCCGTTTACAGGGACGTGGTGGATGAAATAGTTGCCTCGGGTGAAGCGGTCGGTCGAGCGCACTCCGCCAGGCAGGAAGTTCTGACCTCCCACCTGTTCCCAATAGTGGTCGATTGACATCATCGCCGGGAAAGTCGGGTCGTTGGTCATCACCTGATAGTCTTTCGAGGCGTAAAGTTTCAATTCCTTGTGGTCGTATTCAAGGATGAGTGTTTTACCGGTGGGGTCTGTCATGGCCCAGTGGAGCAGCGACACCGTGCCTCCGTCGAACGTCTTGCCGGCGATGCCGAACTCGTTTTCCTTCAGCCATGCCTCGGCTTCGTCAACCGTGGCGAAATTGTCAAGAAAATAGCTCACGAAAACCGCCATGCTCATCACGGGCATATCCGAACCCTCGGGGGCTTCCTTGTATTCGGCGAGCTTGCAGAAAAGGCCGTTGACGGCAAGACCGCGGTCGTTCATGCCTTCGGTGACGCCTCCGTCATATCCGACGGCAAGCACCGAACCGTATTTGGAAGTCCATTCAAAGCGTGGACCCGAGGGCATGCTCGTTTTCTTCATTCCGGCGGGATAGACATATATATTTGTGGGGATGGGGGTGCGCCAGTCGAGTGTGCGGCCAACCATGACCACATCAGTGGAGTCGCCGCGGAAAACTACACGCGAGCAGGGATACGCGGCAGCGGTGCCGAGAGCGGCGGCAGCAAGCAACGTAAGGGTTTTGATAGATTTCATAATGTGCAGACTTGTATATGTTGACAGACTTATAACCTCCCGCGGCAAATAAAAGTTCAAAAATATTAGGTCACCACAAATATAAATGTTAACTTTGCGCAAAAGCACCCTAAAACTGCCATCCGAAGCAATTCGCATGAGATATATCAGCACACACGGAAAGTCTACTGCCGACCTTCGCGGCGCTGTGGCGCAATGTTTCGCGCCCGACGGCGGACTTTACATGCCTGAAAATATTCCTCTCCTTCCAAAGGCTTTTTTCAACAACATCGAGGAAATGAATGTGAGGGAAATAGCCTATGTAGTCGTCACAACCCTGCTCGGCGCTGATTTCGATGCCGCCGGGCTTAAGGCCGTGGTCGATGCCACGTTCTCTGTGCCGATGCCGGTGAAGGACTTGCGCGACGGCCTGTCGGTGCTTGAACTGCATGGTGGCCCTACTTTGGCCTTCAAGGACTTCGGAGCCAGATTTTTGGCCGAACTGATTACTCGCTTTCCGGTGAACGACGGCCAACGCCATATCGATCTTGTGGCCACCACCGGCAACACCGGCGCTGCAATCGCCAACGCTTTCGCACAGAAAAAAAATCATGATGTGGTGGTGCTGTTTCCACGCGGAGCGCTCACCCGCTCCCAGCAGGCCCAGTTCACAACCCTCGGCCCCAACATCCATGCCGTCGAGGTTGGCGGAACCATAAGCCAGTGCAAGCGGCTTGTCGTTGAGGCGGTGTCCGACAGCGAGCTTTCCTCGTTGTTCGTGCCGGTATGTGTCAACACCTCCAACATCCTCCGGCTCCTCCCACAGGTGGTGTTCTTTTTCCACATATACTCCCGCCTGAAAGCTTCGGGCACGCATGCCGAAAACTTTAACGTCGCCGTTCCCTGCGGCAACCTGAGCAATCTCGTGGCTGCCGTGATGGCCAAGCGCATGGGGCTTCCCATTGGTAAAATCGTTGCGGCATGCACGGCCAACGATGATTTCGTTAGGGTGATGGCAGGCGACCTGGCTCCCGACAAGGTGAATGTCAATTCGCGCCATACGCTCGCATGGGCCATGGACTCGGGCTATCCTACAAATCTTTGGCGCGTGCTGTCGCTGTATGGCGGCGATATTGAGGCGGCGCGCCGCGACATTGCGGCCATTTCGGTGAGCGACGACGAGATTGCCGGGGCAATCACCCGCGAACTCGAACTTTCCGGCTATATGGCCGACCCCCATACAGCGGTGGCGCTCGCCGCAATCGACGAGGCCGCGCTTCCTGCCGGCTCGCATAACGTCGCCCTTTCAACGGCCCATCCCGCTAAGTCGCTCGACACAATGACAGCCATCACGGGACGCGCAATCGAACTCCCCCTGCAACTTACGCGTTTTATGACCAAGGGCGTTGTCCCGGCGAAACTTCCGCCCACCTACGCCGCCCTTAAAAAATATCTTATGAAACTCTAATTTAATATTATACAACAATGGCAACCAAACGTCAACTCAAAAAGCGCATCTGCTGCGTATGCGGCGATCTCGCCTCCGACATCCTTCTCGCATCACATCTTTTTGAAGGTGTTGACCGCAAAAAAGTGAATGAAATCGTGAACGAAATCGCAGCTCTCCAGGAAGATGCCCTTGCAAAGGCAACCTTCTCGTTCGACAAGGCCGTCAAGGATTTTGAATCGCCCGCCGCCTACCGCGCCGCCCGCCGCCAGTACAATGCCAAGGCCTACGCCCAGCTCCGCAAGGAATTCGGCGAACGCGCCATGGCCATCGTCAAGCAGATGAACGAAGCCGTTCCTGCCGACGTGCGCAAACTCCTCACTCCCGAGGCATGAACATCGCCGCATGGCTTCTTAAAACCTTCGGGTGGAAGGTTTCGATAACCGTCCCCGACAGTCCCAAGTGCTTGATATGCGTTGCCCCGCATACGAGCAATTGGGACTTCGTCGTGGGCAAACTCGCCTATGCCTCGGTTGGCCGCGACGCCGGTTTCCTTATGAAGGCGCAATGGTTTTTCTGGCCGCTCGGATGTTTCTTCCGTGCCATAGGTGGAATACCTGTCGAGCGCAAGAATAAAACCGTTTCGCTGACCGACGTGGTGGTGGCCAAATTCAACGCGGCCCAACGGCTGCAGCTTGCCATAACCCCCGAGGGAACACGCAGCCGCACAACCAAGTGGCACACCGGCTTCCTCCACATAGCCCTGCGTGCTGACGTGCCCGTCCAGCTGGGGGTGATTGACTACGCGCGCAAGGAGGTGAGGATTGAAAACGTGTTCATCCCAACCGGTGACATCGAGGCCGACCTGCGCGCCGTAAAGAATTTCTACCGACCGTTTAAAGGGAAATATCCCGAAAAATTTTCAGCCGACTGATTCACTGATTTATGTCTGATGTACTTAAACTGGCCGTAATCGCTCTCGACATAGAGCTGGCCGATCCTGAGGAAAACCTCTCCCGCGTCGAAAACCTTATGAGGGAAATCCCTACATCGCCCGATGTGGTGGTCCTTCCGGAACTTTTCACAACAGGCTTTATTCAGGACGAAACGTTGCTCGCCCAAGTGGCCGAACGTGTCGACGGCACCGCCATGCAGACCCTTAAACTGCTTTCACGCCAGTATGATACGGCCATCTGTGGCTCAATGGCCGTGGAGGACGGCGGCAAGCTTTTCAACAGAGCCTTCTTTATCGAACCTGACGGCAAATCAACGTTCTATGACAAGCGCCATCTATTCTGCCTAAGCTCCGAAGCCACCATGTTTGCCCAGGGGCGCAGGCCTATGCCGGTCGTGACTTTCAGGGGATGGCGCATAGCCCTGATGGTGTGCTACGACTTGCGGTTCCCCGTATGGTCGCGCAATGGCAAGACGCCTTACGACATGTTGCTTATTCCGTCCAACTGGCCTAATGCCCGCGAATATGCCTGGACCCACCTTCTCATTGCCCGCGCGATTGAAAACCAGGCGGTGGTGGTTGGCGCGAACCGTTCGGGCAGTGACGATTACGGCACCTACGACCACCTTACTTTCGTCTATGATGCAATGGGGCAGCCCATCGGACATCCTTTGGACGATTGCCCGATAGTGCTTGCCGCCCCGTCGCTTGAAAACATAGCGAAAATCCGCCGCAGGCTGCCTGTGGCCGCCTCGGCGGATTCGTTCACGATAGATTTTTAACGGGCGAGGGGCAAATCGCGCCCTTATGAATCAGTCTTTGTAGATTACGTTGTCGGGATTCCATTTGTCCTTCGGTTCCTGGGCGCTGGCCGGATGTCCGACCGGGACGACACACAGGGGGATGAGCTCAGGACTGAGACCGAGGACCTGACGCGTGGCGTAGACGCGGTTCATGTCGGGGTAGATTCCACACCACACGGCGCCCAAACCCACCGCATTGGCGGCTAAAAGAAGATTTTCGGTAGCGGCTGAACAATCCTGCACCCAGAAGTCGGGCTGAGGCTTGAAGAACGTTTCACTGTCGCCGCATACTACTACGACGAAGGCCGATTTGGTGAGTTTGTCGCCGGCATTGGGCAGCGAATCGCCCAGTTCGGCGCGCATGGCCTCGTTGCGCACCACCACGAATTTCCAAGGGCGCGCATTGGCGGCAGTTGGGGCGGCCATTGCGGCTTTGAGCAGGATTTCGACAGTGTCGGCGCCGACAGGCTGGGCTGTGTATTCACGCACGCTGGTACGCGACATGATGTTGTTGAGGGCGGCATTGCCCTCGCTGGCGCTGTCCTGACTTCCGCCGGAACACGAAGCCAGGGCGGCGGTTGCCACAGCTCCTAATGTGAGGGTTTTAAGATTTAATCGCATGATAGATTAATGGTATCGTATGACATAAACTCCTTCGCAGTCAATTTCAGATTTTAAATAGGCATTGATATTCTTATGGAGTCTAACTACATCAACACTTGAGCCCAAAATGTGTTCAAGAAAACGTTTCAGGCGAATCAAAAGAAACATTTTTGGTTCCATTTCAACACAAATGTCTACATCGCTGTCTTCGCGTTGCTCCCCGCGGGCTACTGAACCAAATATTCGCAGGGATTTGATTCCAAACTCTTGACGAAGTTCGGAAGAATGGTTTTGAATCAGCGTGATGCAGTCTTTCAGTGTTTTCATCTTTAAAACTCAGACGTAAAATGGAATCTGATGTCCGGGAAGTCGGTTCGTGCCATCTGGAGGACGTAGTTGGAGTCGGCCAGGAACACGTCGCGGCCATCGCGGTCAGTGGCCATGAACTGGTGTTTGCGGCGCTTGAAATTGGCCAGGGCTTGTTCGTTGTCGCTCTCAATCCAGCATGCCTTGAACAGCGATATGGGTTCCCAACGGCATTGTGCGCCGTATTCATGGAGCAGACGGTATTGGATGACTTCAAACTGAAGCTGACCCACGGTGCCGATGATTTTGCGGCCGTTGAACTGGTTGGTGAACAGCTGGGCCACGCCTTCGTCCATTAGTTGCTGTATGCCCTTTTCGAGTTGCTTCGACTTCATGGGGTCGGTGTTCTCGATATACTTGAACATCTCCGGCGAGAAGCTCGGCAGCCCCTTGAAATGTATTTCTTCGCCAGAAGTCAGGGTATCGCCGATTTTGAAGTTGCCGGTGTCGGGGATGCCCACGATGTCGCCGGGCCATGCCTCGTCAACGATATTCTTTTTCTGGGCCATGAAAGCGGTCGGTGCCGAGAATTTCATCATCTTGCCTGAGCGTACGTGCTTGTACGAGGCGTTGCGCTCGAACTTGCCGGAGCAGATTTTCACAAAAGCTATGCACGAGCGGTGGTTGGGATCCATGTTGGCATGGATTTTGAAGACGAAGCCCGAAAAGCCGGGTTCGTCGGGATTGACGGTGCGCTCGATTGTCTCAACGGGTTTGGGCGCGGGGGCAATCTGCACGAAACAGTCAAGTAGCTCTTTGACGCCGAACGTGTTGAGCGCCGAGCCGAAGAATACCGGGGCGATACGGGCGTCGAGATAGTCCTGCACGTTGAATTCAGGGTATACACCCTCGATGAGTTCAAGATCCTCGCGCAGTTTGGCCGCGTCGGCCTCGCCTACGGCCTGGTCGATGCGCGGGTCGTTGACGTCGTCAATTTCGACGCGCTCGCTCACTTTCTGTTTGTCGGGAGTGAACAGGTCGAGGCTCTGCTCGAAAATATTGTATACACCCTTGAATTTCGCACCAATGTTGATGGGCCAGCTGAGGGGGCGCACGCCGATTTTGAGTTCGGATTCAAGCTCGTCGAGGATGTCGAACGGGTCGCGTCCCTCGCGGTCGAGTTTGTTGACGAAGATTATCACCGGGGTGTTGCGCATGCGGCACACCTCCATGAGCTTGCGGGTCTGCTGCTCCACGCCCTTGGCCACGTCGACGACGATGATTACTGAATCGACCGCCGTCAGGGTGCGGTAGGTGTCCTCTGCGAAATCCTGGTGACCGGGGGTGTCGAGGATGTTGATTTTATAGTCGCCGTAGTTGAACCCCATCACTGAGGTGGCCACCGAGATGCCGCGCTGCTTCTCGATTTCCATCCAGTCGGACGTCGCGGTTTTCTTGATTTTGTTTGACTTGACGGCACCGGCGATATGGATTGCGCCGCCAAAGAGGAGAAGTTTTTCGGTGAGGGTGGTTTTGCCGGCGTCGGGGTGCGAGATGATTGCGAATGTGCGGCGCCGTGCTATTTCGTCGTTAATCTGGGCCATTTTGCGATTACTGTTTTATACGTGCGAGGCAGCGTGCCAGCGATTCCTCCCAATGGGGAATCGGAGTGGAATATGTGGCCCGGAAGCGGGTCTTGTTCAATACCGAATACAGCGGGCGTTGGGCCGGGGTGGGGTAGTCCACCGTGAGAATCGGCCTGATGGGACAGTTCTTAATGCCGGCCAACCGCTGGATTGCCACTGCGAAGTCATACCACGAGGCGACTCCTTCGTTGGAATAGTTGATGATGCCGGGAGTCCATTGGCGGGCGAACACGATTGTGGCTATGGCCTCGGCAAGGTCGGCTGCGTAGGTGGGAGTTCCGATTTGGTCGGTAACCACTTTGAGCATCGGCTCGGAGGCGCTTTTTTCAAGTATGGTCTTGACGAAGTTCTTGCCGTGTGGCGAGTAGAGCCAGCCCGTGCGGATGATGATTGATTCCGGCGCAAGGCCCAGCAGCGAGGTCTCGCCCTTGCGCTTGGTGGTGCCGTACTGCGACAGGGGGTTCACCTTGTCGCTCTCGGTGTATGGCTGGAACGTATGGCCGTCGAACACATAGTCGGTCGATATGTGGACGATTTTTATTCCGAGCTCGTCGGCGAGGCGCGCCAGGTTTGTGACGCCGTCGATGTTGACGGCGGCACATTCCAGCTTTTCTTCCTCCGCGCGGTCCACGGCTGTATAGGCCGCGCAATTTATTATGTGTGTGAAGTCGCCGTTGCGTAGGAAATCTTCGGTCGCGGCCCTGTCTGTTATGTCGAGGTCTTCGCGGTCGACATAGACTGTGATGCCCGGGCGTTTTGCCTCGAGCACCTCACGCAGTTCGCGGCCGAGCTGGCCGTTGGCACCAGTAACTAAAATCTTCATGCGGGATTGTTTACGAATTTTGATGCAAAATTACGAAAAAATCCGTTCCCCGCCAAATATCACTGCCACCAGTCGCAGAAATGGTGGACGGGCCCGTGACCATGGCCGATGCGGTATCCGGCGCCGGCTGTTATGGCACGCGATATGTATGCCTTGGCCAGCCGCGCGGCCTCGGTGAGGTCGTGGCCGTGGGCCAGGAACGACGCGAGTGCCGACGACATCGTGCAGCCCGTGCCGTGGGTGTTGCGGGTGGCGGTGCGTGGCGATTCAAGCACCGTCAGCGAGCCGTCCTCGGCGTTGTAGAATATGTCGGCGACGGTGTCGTCGTGCATGTGGCCGGCTTTTAGCAGCACTGACACGCGGCCTCCCTGCGACAGCTCTTTGGCCGCCTCCGGCAAATCTTCCTGCGATTTCAGCGTGCGGCCCAGCAGCAGTTCGGCTTCGGGAATGTTGGGTGTGATTACCCTCACCGACGGGATTAGTTCGTCGCGCAGGGTTGCGACGGCATCGGCTTGCAGCAGCGGGTCGCCCGATGTGGCCACCATGACCGGGTCGAGCACCGTGTTGCGCGTCCCGTACCCTTCGAGGGTGTCTTTCACGGCGCGGATGAGTTCGGCGGAGTGCAGCATGCCGATTTTAATGGCGTCGGCGCCTATGTCGTCAAGACACGAGCGGATTTGCCCGGTCACGAAATCAACGGGCACGGGATGTACGCCAGTCACACCCGCTGTGTTCTCATCGACGACGGCCACGATGGCCGTCATACCATAGCATCCGAGGGCCGAGAAGGTTTTCAAATCGGCTTGGATTCCTGCGCCTCCGCTGGGGTCGCTGCCTGCGATGCTGAGACAGCGACGGTAGGTTTTCATATCTTCCATTGTTCAAGATTATATGCGCTGTCCCAAAACAGCCATTCCATTTTTGTGCATGTCACGAATTTGTCGGTCATCATCTGCCTCACTTCCGCCGACGCCTTGTCGGCCAGTTCGTCGCATATTTTGATGGCTCTGCGCGTTGAGGCCTCGAACGTCGCGTCGCCGTATGTGTCAATCCACTGGCGGTATGGATTGCCGGCACCGGCGCTTGCCATTATGTGCTTGCCTACTTTCTCATAAATCCAGAAGCAGGGGAGCACTGCCGCTGCCTCGACTTCGACCGGCAGCGTGGCGCAGGCCCCGAGCACCGACGTATAGAGCAGGCACGCGGGGCTTGCCTCTCCCCGGGCTGGCAACTTGCCGTCGAGAAAAACCGCGTGCATGGCTTTTTCGACCTCGATGCCGTCGATGGCGAAACGCATGAAGTCCTCGACATGTTTTTTGTCGTTAAGGCGCGAGGCTATATGTGCCAGCACCCGGGCGTAATTGTCGAGGTACAGGCTGTCCTGACGCAGGTAATACGTGAATTTTTCGGGTGGCAAAGTACCCCGCGCCAGTTCAATTACGAACGGATGGCTCAGGATTTTATCATATATGGGAGCCGCCGCTGTCCAGGCCCCGTCACTCCACCGCGCGCTCATGCCGGCTTGACGGCTGTTATGGCGACATAATCGCCTTTGTCGAATCCTTCGCATGGCTGTTCCTCGGCTGTGTCTGACAGCAGGGGATGACGTGTGAGGGTTTGCGCGAACGTGAGGTCGGTGAATCCCGCCTCCCGCAGCATGTCGACCTTCTCGGCAGTCGTGCGCCAGTTGGCCACGTTGACAAATTCAATGGGATATGGATTTGGCGGAAACACCCCTTCAAGCAGCGGGTGATCCCACGTGCCGAGGGCTTTTGCGAGGTTGTACATCAGTCCGTATGAACTCTCTTTTGGGACGTCAATCAATATTATACGGCCTCCCGGTGTCAGGGCCCGGTAGGCTTTTTTGATGACATCGGCCAACCCGCTTATGTAGCTGGGGGTGCCGTTGAACAGGATGGTGTCATACTTTCCGTTGCCGAAATCAGCTTCCTCGGCGGTTGCGACGGTCACGTTCAGCCCGCGTTTGCGGGCGATGTCGGCCATAGCCTCTGACGGTTCGATGCCGTCGCGGATGTCGATGCCGCGCTCGTCGCGCAGTATCTTCTCGAATAGGCCGCTTCCGCATCCCACCGACAGCGTGCGTCCCGCGCCGCCGAGGACGCTGGCCACAAGGTTGACCTCCGAGTAGAGCACGTTGCGGTTGTCCAGAAACCAGGCGTCGTAGGCCGACGCATATTCGTCAAATCCTTTTCCCATATTCAAAAATCAAATATATCGGTTTTAAGTGTCTTTAAATCAATCGTGAATAATCTGCCGTCAAGCAACTCGCCGAATCCACAGATGAGTTTTACGGCTTCCGCGGCCTGGATGGCGCCGACCACGCCTGGGACGGCGCCCAGCACGCCACGGACTGTGCGCGGCAGCCCGCACAGCCCCTCGCGGTCGTCGTAAAGGTCGGCATAGCGCCTGCCCCGCAGGTGGTTCATCACGGCCACCTGCCCGGTGAACTCGCCTATGGAACCGTAAATCCATGGCTTGCCGAGTGCCGCACATGTGTCGTCAATCAGGTAGCGGGTCGGATAATTGTCTGTGCAGTCCATTATCAGGTCAAACCGGCCCGCTGTCTCATTGGCGTTCGCCTCGGTTAACCCTTCCGGGAAGGTCTCGAACATCGTGTGGCCCGACTGGGCGCTGAGCCTTTTTAGGGCGCAGTCCACTTTTTTAAGCCCTACCTCGGCCTCGGTGTAGAGCACCTGGCGCTGGAGGTTGCTGAGCGACACCGTGTCGGGGTCGGCGAGGCCGATTCTTCCAACTCCGGCGCCGGTGAGGTAGGTGGCGACTGCCGCTCCGAGGCCGCCTGCGCCGACTATCAGCACTGACGTGGCTCTGAGCTTGCGCTGACCTTCTTCGCCAATCTCGGCCAGCATTGTCTGTCTTGAGTATCTGTCGTCAGGCATAAATCATGGTGTCGAAACATTTGTCCCAGTCTTTCCACACCGTCTCGTAACCTTCGCGGCGTATTGCCTCGGCAACTTCTGCGGGCGTGCGGCTGTCGCTCACCGAGAATTGTTCGAGCGCCTGCGGATATGTGTGGTATCCGCCCGGTTCTGTTTTTGAACCGGCGCTCATCGAGGTCACCCCGAGCGAGAGCATGCGGTCGCGGAACTCGGGCCGTTCTCGGGTCGAATACGATATGTCGACATCGTGGTCGAAGATGCGGAACGCGAAGGTGAGCTGGGCAAGCTCGCGGTCGCTCATCACTACATTTGGCTGGAAATGGCCCTCCGAGGGGCGCATCCGTGGAAAGTTGACGCTGAACTTGGTCTTCCAATAGCGTTTGCGCAGGTACCCGAGGTGCATCGCCATCATCGTTACGTCGGTGCGCCAGTCTTCCAGCCCTATCAGCACGCCCATGCCGATTTTATGGACTCCGGCCTGCCCCATGCGGTCATATCCGTTAAGGCGCCATTCGAAATTTGACTTCATGCCGGCGGGGTGGTAGACTTTGTATCGGTCGCGGTGATAGGTCTCCTGAAAGCAGACAACACCGTTGAGCCCCGATTGGGTGAGGCGGTGATATTCTTCCGATTTCAGGGGCATGACCTCTATTGAAAGGTTATTGAAATACGGACGGCACACGCGCAGGGCGTTTTCCAGATACTCCACTCCTGCCACCTTTGGATTCTCGCCGGTGACAAGCAGCAGGTTGTCGAACGGGGCGAGCCGCTTGATGGCCTCGCACTCGTCCTTGATCTGCTCCGGGGTCAGTATGACCCTGCGCATCGGGTTGTGGCGGTTGAACCCGCAGTATACGCATGAGTTCGTGCACGAATTGGTTATATACATCGGCACGTACATGGATATTGTTTTGCCGAAACGGCTCAGGGTGTGCATGCGGCTGAGCGCGGCCATCTGTTCAAGATATGGTGCCGCCGCCGGCGATACCAGGGCCATGAAATCTTCAAGGTCCAGATGGGGTTTGCTCAGTGCGATTTCGACATCTGCCGCCGTTTTTGCCATTATGCGGGCGGTCGTGTCGTCCCAGCCGGTCTTTTCAAGTACTTCCGAAAACATGGCGTTCAATCAAGAAATGAGGTCAACGGACTGCTTGCGACGGCCATGCGGCTGCGCGCGCCCAGTCCACATTCATAGGCCTGGCGCCCGGCGATTACGGCCATGCGGAATGAATCTGCCATGCCCACCGGGTCGCCCGCCACAGCTATGGCGGTGTTGACAAGCACGGCATCCGCGCCCATCTCCATCGCTTCGGCGGCATGGCTGGGCGCCCCGAGCCCGGCGTCAATCACCACCGGCACGCGGCTTTCCTCGATGATTATTTCAAGAAGGTCGCGGGTTACGATGCCTTTGTTGGTTCCTATCGGCGCGCCGAGGGGCATGACGGCGGCGGTTCCGACATCTTCAAGCCGCTTGCACAGCACCGGGTCGGGCTGAATGTAGGGCAGCACGATAAATCCCATTTTCGCCAGTTCCTCGGTGGCTTTCAGTGTCTCGACGGGGTCGGGCAGAAGGTATTTTGGGTCGGGGTGAATCTCGAGTTTGATGAAATCGGTGCCGAACGCCTCGCGTGCGAGCTGGGCGGCCAGCACGGCCTCTTTGGCATCGCGCACTCCCGAGGTGTTGGGCAGCAGGCAGATGTTTTCGCCTGTCACGTGGCGCAGCATGTCGTCGGCGGGATTTTCCACGTCTATCCGTTTTAGCGCGACGGTCACCATCTCGCTTTGCGATGCCTTGATGGCCTCGGCCATCACTTCGTTCGACCGGAACTTACCGGTGCCTACAAACAGGCGCGATGAAAACTCGCGTCCGCCTATTGTCAGTTTATCCATGACGTATGATTGAGTTGGTTTATTATTTCGCTTGTTGCGGCAATCCTGTCGGCGGCGTTGAGTATCGCGCCTGAAACGGCCACGCCATCTGCGCCGGCGTCCATGATGCCGGTGATGTCGGATGCTGTGATTCCGCCTATTGCCACCACCGGCGCTGTTATGCCCTCGCGGCGGCATTGAGCCAGTATCGAACGGTAGCCGTCCAGCCCCAGCACGGGGCTCAGGTTCTTCTTTGTGGTTGTGAAGCGGAAAGGTCCGAGGCCGATGTAATCGGCTCCGAGACGCGCGGCGTGGCGTATGTCGTCGATGGTGTTGGCTGTCGCTCCTATGATTTTTCCGTGGCCGAGGATTTTTCTGGCCTCATCCACGGGCATGTCGTTCTTGCCGAGATGTACGCCGTCGGCGTTGAAGGCTTCCACCGCCGCCACATTGTCGTCGATGATGAATGTGGCTCCGAATTGTCGGCAGAGAGGGGCTATGGCTTCGGCGGCTTCGGCGAGCGCGCTGTCGGGCATGTCTTTCATCCTCAGCTGTATCCATCGGCAACCTCCGGCGAGTGCGTCGGTGGCGCCGGCTATGTGTTGGGCCGCTGTGCTGCCCGCCGTTATTAATTGAAGCTGAAAGTTTTTCATAGACATTCTTTTAAATCTGACAGAAAACGCTGAATTGAGGAGGCTCCCCACGCCGCTCCGAGCATGGCCGCGCCCTCAAAGCCCCAGTCGGCCAGCAGCGGAAGCCTGTTGGGCTTCACTCCGCCCAAGGCGTATGTCGTGCCGTCAATCAGCCCGTCGGCCACGGCTTGCCTGAGCATGGCCGGCGTGAAATTGCTGCGGTAGCCTTGTTTGGAGATGCTGTCGAAAATTGGACTTAGAAAACGGTAGTCGCACGGCGCTCCCTGCAACTCGGCGATGGAATGGCACGACCGGCTCACAATCCCGCTGAACCCCTCTGGTACCGATGGGTTGCGGCTGTTGAGGTGTATTCCGCCGATATTCAGCTCGGAAGCCAGTCCGTGATGGTCGTGGAGCGATAGAAGGGGATGTAAGTCTGCGGGGATGAGATTCAGTAGCAGGCGCATGGCGTCGGCGCTCCACAACGGCTTGCGGATGTGGACGCGCTCAATCATGCCGGACTCCAGCAGGCCGACAATCTTTCCGGCTTCGTCCTTGACAAAGCCGGGCTCGGTGACAATCACGATTTTCATCCCCCGCAGACTGCGCTGATTACTGTGATTTCCATTCCGTCGGCAAGCTGGGTGGTGGTCCAGTCGGCCCGGCGGATTACCCGGTTGCCTATGGCGGCGGCTATGCCGGGTGCGGTCATTTCAGCGTGTGCGAGAGCGTCGGCGAGGGTAGGGGCCCCGTCGAGCGTAAATTCTTTCTTATTGATGTAGATTTTCATAAAAATATCCTTTCGGCGGTACTAACCGCATCAAGTTCAGAGGGTCTGATCTCAGCCGCCGAGGCGGCACCCCTTGTGTTTTCGCCGCAAATTTAAATCATTTATCCGTATAATCCAAATTTATCGCCATGTAAAATACCATAAAATTGTCGTTATTGTTGACAAACTTATTTTTGCCAGTTCGGGAAAAAGTTCGTACCTTTGCTTGATATTTTGCGGCGGCGCGCTTCACGCGCCATGCAAAGCAGATTTATAACATATTTCTTTACATGGAAGAAGATCGTATATTTAAAATCAATATCGAAAACGAGATGAAGACCGCATACATCGACTACAGTATGTCGGTTATCGTCTCGCGTGCCCTCCCCGATGTGCGCGACGGCATGAAACCCGTCCATCGCCGCGTGCTTTTCGGCATGAACGAGATGGGTAACACATCAGACAAGCCCCACAAGAAATCGGCGAACTGCGTCGGCGAGGTAATGGGTAAATACCATCCTCATGGCGACTCGTCAATCTACGGTACCGTTGTCCGCATGGCCCAGGACTGGAGCCTCCGCTACACCCTTGTGGATGGCCACGGCAACTTCGGCTCGATCGACGGTGACGGCCCCGCCGCCATGCGTTACACCGAGGTGCGCCTTGCCAAAATGGGCGAGGAGATGCTCCGCGACCTCGATTCGGATACGGTCGACTTCCAGCCCAACTACGACAACTCCAAGCGCGAGCCTACCGTGCTGCCCACCCGTTTCCCCAACCTTCTGGTGAACGGCGCTTCGGGCATTGCCGTGGGTATGGCCACCAACATGCCTCCCCACAACCTCACCGAGTCAATCAACGCCTCCATCGCCGTGCTTGAAAACCCCGACATCGAGGTTGACGAACTCATCAAGATTATCCCTGCTCCCGACTTCCCCACCGGCGGTACCATCTATGGCTACGCCGGCGTACGCGAAGCCTACGAGACCGGCCGCGGCCGCGTGGTTATCCGTGCCAAGGCTTCCATCGAGTCCGAAGCCAACCACGAGGTTATAGTAATCCACGAGATTCCCTACGGCGTCAACCGTGCCGAACTCATTAAATATATAGCCGACCTCGTTTCGGACAAAAAGCTCGATGGCATCGCCGACATAAACGACGAATCTGACGGCGACGGAATGCGCATCGTCATAAAGCTCAAATCCGACGCAAATTCCAACGTGGTGCTCAACAAGCTCTACAAGATGACCCAGATGCAGTCGTCGTTTGCCGTCAACAACGTAGCCCTTGTCAACGGCCGTCCCAAACTGCTGTCGCTCAAGGAGATTCTCACCGCGTTTGTTGACCACCGCCACGAGGTCGTGATTCGCCGCACCCGTTTCAAACTTGGCAAAGCCCGCGAACGCGCCCATATTCTCGAAGGTCTCATCATCGCCTCCGACCATATCGACGAAGTAATCCAGATTATCCGCAGCACCCCCCGCGACGAAGACCCCCGTCAGCGCCTGATGGAACGTTTCGGCCTTTCCGAAGCCCAGGCCCAGGCCGTGGTCGACATGCAGCTCAAGCGCCTCTCCGGCCTCGAGCAGGACAAACTCCACGCCGCCTACAAGGAGGTCGAGGAAGAAATCGCCGGCTATGAGCTGATTCTCAGCGACGAAAACGTCTGCCGCAACGTCATCAAGGCCGAGCTCGAGGAAATCCGCGACACTTATGGCGACGAGCGCAAGACCGACATCGACTACAAGGGTGGCTCGTTCAACGCCGAGGCATTCTTCCCCGACGACGACGTGGTGATCACCATCTCCCACCTCGGCTACATCAAGCGCACCCAGCTCAGCGAATACCGCGCCCAAAACCGCGGCGGCGTAGGCTCGCGCGGCTCCAAGACCCGCGAGGAAGACTTCATCGAGCACGTTTACACAGCCTCGATGCACTGTTCAATCCTCTTCTTCACCGACAAGGGCCTCGTCTACAAGCTCAAGGTCTACGAGCTCCCCGAACGCGGCAAGGCAGACAAGGGTCGCGCCCTCCAGAACCTCCTCAGCATCGAACCCGGCGACAAGGTGCGCGCCATCATCGCCTGCAAGAACCTCGAGGATCCTGAATTTGCCGGCTCGCACTACCTCGTGTTCGCAACCAAGGGCGGCATCGTCAAGAAAACGGCCCTCAGCGAATACTCGCGTGTCCTCGCCAAGGGCAAGAAGGCCATCCTCATCCGCGAGGGCGACTCGCTCATCGGCGTCACCCTCACCGACGACAACTCCGACATCCTTCTGGCCGCCCGCAAAGGCAAGGCCAACCGCTTCCGCACCTCCTCGCTCCGCGCCATGGGCCGTGTGTCGACCGGTGTCCGCGGCATGCGCCTCACCGGCGACAACGAGGTTGTCGGCATGATAACGATGGAACCCGACTCGCCCAACACCGTTCTCGTCGTTTCTGAAAACGGCTTCGGCAAGCGCACCGACCTCGACGCCTACCGCCTCACATCGCGCGGCTCGATGGGCGTCAAGACAATCAACGTCACCGAGCGCACCGGCGAACTCGTCGCCTTCGAGAGCGTCAATGACGACAACGACCTCATCATCATCAACCGCTCGGGCATCCTCATCCGCATCCGTGTGGCCGACATCAAGGTTGCCGGTCGCGCCACCCAGGGCGTACGCCTCATCAACCTCGACAAGCGCGGCGACGAAATCGCTTCGGTTTGCGCCGTACCCACCGACCCCGAGGAAGACGTCCAGGGCATCGACGGCGAGGAACTTCCTGAACTCGACCTCAACAACGAGGCCGATGAAGACGTTGAAATAGAAGGCGACGCCGAAATCGACGATGAAGACGGCGACACTACCGACGAAAAAGAATAATTTAACTTTCAATCCATATCAAACAACTCATGAAAAAACATCTCGTAATCGCCCTCGCAGCCCTCTTTGCAGGCTCGATGGCTGCCTCCGCGCAGATGCAGGTGCTCAAGGATGCCGAGCGTGCCCAGAAATCAGGCAAGGCTCCCTCGGAAGTGGTAAACATCATCACTCCCGCATTCTCCGACCCTGAAACCGCCACTCTGGCACAGACCTACTACATCCCCGGCAAGGCCATGTTCGGCGAATTTGACCAGCTGTTCGGCTACAAGCAGTTCAACAAACTCCCCGAAAACGGCGACAAGAAGATGGCCGACGACCTTCTCGAAGGCTATGTCTACTACATGAAGGCCCTCCCCCTCGACACCGTGACCGATGCCAAGGGCAAAGTCAAGACCAAATACTCCAAAGACATTGTAAACACCATCACCGGCCACGCCGCCGACTACAACAACGCCGCCCTCACCTACTGGGAACTGAAAGAGTTCGCCAATGCCTATCGCGCTTGGGACATCTTCCTCGGCATGTATGAGACCGAACCCTTCGCCAAGCAGCTCGAAAAGAGCGCTCCCGCCGACACCGTCATCGGTGAAGTCTACTACAACCAGGCTCTCGCCGCATGGCAGGCCGACTCCCTCGCCAACGCCCTCGGCTCGTTCACCAAGGCAAAGGCAAAAGGCTACAACAAAAAGCAGCTCTACGACTACGCTATCGCCGTTGCCTCAAACCTCGGCGACCAGAACGCCGTTTATGACTGGGCAACAGCCGGTCAGGCTCTCTATGGCAAGGAAGAACCTTCTTACCTCGGCTATATCATCAACACCTACCTCCAGAACAAAGATTTCGATAAAGCCTTCTCAATCGTCGACGAAGCCATCGCCAACGATCCTTCCAACCCCCAGTATTACTTCGTGAAGGGTGTCCTTTACGATAATCAGGACAAGAAAGCCGAAGCCAAGGCCATGTTCAAGAAATCCATTGACCTCAACCCCGAATTTGTTCAGGGTCTCACCCAGTATGGTGCTGCACTTTGCCAGGAAGCCTACAAGCTGAGCGACGAAGCTCCCACCACCGCCGCCGAATCACAGGCATACTTTGACAGCAAAATCAAGCCCCTCTTCCAGGAGGCTGCCCAGATTCTCGAAAAAGCCTGGAACATCGACAACAACAATACCGAAGCTCTCCGCTACCTCGACAACATCTACTACAACCTCAAGGATGAGAAGATGCAGGAAGACGTGAAAGCACGCCAGCTTCAGTAAACATCCCGATACGTTAAAAAATCACGGCGAGTGGCACTTCACCCGCCGTGATTTTTTATGTTTTGTCCCTTATCGCAGGATGGCTTCAAGCTTGCGTTGCATGGCTTCGGCAAACTGAGAGAAGCCCAGATCAGTCAGATGATAATTGTCAACAGAGCTCTCGACGCCTATTCCCAGTTCGTCGGAGGACATATAATGCAGGTTGGAGTCAGTCTTCCTCAGCTCATCGTAAATTTTGCGGCAGATCCTGTTTTTCTCGCGCAACGTGGAATCGACCTCCCGGTTGAAGCGGTGGGCCGGAAACATTGGGCTTTCGACGAGCAGAATGGGCGCTGCCGGATGCTTCTCGCGCAAGATGGCGACGAACGCTGCGAGTTTTTCGTCAAGAAGTTGAGCTGTGCAGTTTGGCAGTGGGTCGATGACAAACACCGATGCATCGGCCGACGCCATCACCCGGGCTATTTCAGGGTCGAGGCGGGCATTGCCGCTGAACCCGAGATTCACCACCTCGCGGTTGAACATCCTTTCCAAAATTGACGTGTGGGCCATCCCTGGACGGTTCGCGCATCCTCCCTGCAGTATGCTTGTGCCGTACATTACCATGGGCTTCTCACGCTTGGGCAGATTTATTTCCGGTGGCAGCACCCTCGCGGCCGAGTCCGTGAGGATGTATATGGAATCCACCCCGTCGTAAAGCGGCAGATACAGCATGTACTCACGCATTTTTGGCTCCATATCCTCCATTATCATGGCCGATGTGGTTTTTGAGCTCAGCGATGGCCGGCCTGACGCGACTGTTGTCCATGTCGAGTCTTCTTGAAGCACATATAGGTCGAGCCCGCGTATTCCTGTGGGAGTCATGTGGTTCATGTTGAAGCGGTTGAGGGCGGTCCATCGTGCGCCTATGGCCGATGCGTCCGACGAGAACCGTATGGCCAGCCCTGCGGAATTTAATCCCAGGTTCCATAATTCGTCCCGTATGGTGCCGTGCAATGAATCGGGAAGCCTCGAATATGCTTTCTCGGCATCCGGCGCAAGAGTGCCCAGCAGTGGCAGCTGGGATGCGTCGTGGCTGATCATATCCGAGGTCTTTATGGCGGCAGTGCTTGCAGATATGGCAGCGATGCCGGCCAGTAACAATAGTCGTCTCATAGTTGCTGTGGGTTTTAGGCGATTGTTGAGTGGTTTAACGCTGCAAAGATACATTTTTTTCGATAAATGCGGCTGATAAATTTTGCAGTTTCGCTGATTCATAGTACTTTTGTAGGCTAAATTTCTTTAAGTGCATGAAATTCATTGGAGCACATGTCGACACACTCCCCGACCTGAGCTATGCGCCATTATATGCAGCGCGGCTCGGGGCCAGGGCTTTCGCGCTCAACCTGGTGGATCCTTCCAGATGGAAGTCCCCTGAATTGAGCGACGGCATCGCCGTGCGCTTCCGCGAGAATTGCGCCGCAAACGGTTTTGACCCCTGCCACATACTCCCTCACGCCGGGTTCGTAATCAATCTTTGCTCGCCCGACGCCAAAAAGCTGAAGCTGTCCGAGCTTGCCATGATTGACGAGATGACACGCGCGAAAAAGCTTGGTCTCACCATGCTCAACTTTCATCCAGGCGCCCATCTCAAGCAGATGGACGAGGATGAATCCCTCCGCCTTGTCGCATCGACCCTCAACAAGATTCTTGACAGGACCGATGGCGTGACCGCAGTTATTGAAAACACCGCCGGCCAGGGCTCAAACATCGGCTATTCATTCGCCCACCTCGGCGCCATTATCGATGCCGTCGACGACAAGACGAGGGTAGGGGTCTGCATCGACACCGCTCATGCGTTCGCCGCCGGCTACGACCTCGCCACCGACCAAGGCTATGACGCCGCATGGGCTGAATTCGACTCATGCGTCGGATTCCAATACCTGCGCGGCATGCACATCAACGACTCCATGCGCAAGCTCGCTTCGCGCGTCGACCGCCATGCCCCGATAGGGCACGGACTCATCGGGCGCCCGTTCTTTGAACGCCTCATGAAAGACGCGCGCTTCGACAGCATACCTCTCATCCTCGAAACCCCCGATCCGGCCCTGTGGCAGGCCGAGGTGGCCCAGCTCTATGCAATGGCCGCCGTATGAACGTGAATCAATAAAAAATAGTATAACACCTTAAATACAAGCAATGAAAAGCAAACCTGATTTGAGCTTCTGGAAGCTGTGGAACCTATCGTTCGGCTTCTTTGGCGTCCAGATTGCCTATGCGCTGCAAAGCTCGCAAGTGAGCCGTATATTCTCTACAATCGGTGCTGACCCCCATGACCTCAGCTACTTTTGGATTCTTCCCCCGCTGATGGGACTTGTGGTCCAGCCAATCGTCGGTGCCGCTTCCGACAAAACCTGGAACCGCTTCGGCCGCCGTCTGCCTTATCTGCTCTTCGGCGCCCTCGTTGCCATCGTCGTGATGTGCTTCCTCCCCAATGCCGGTTCCCTCGGTCTTGGCGTGTCACAGGCCATTATCTTCGGCCTCGTGATGCTCATGTTCCTCGACACCTCGATCAACATGGCCATGCAGCCCTTCAAGATGCTTGTGGGCGATTTCGTCAATGAAAAACAGAAAGGCCTGGCCTATTCAATCCAGTCGTTCCTCTGCAACGCCGGTTCTGTTGTCGGCTACATCGCGCCCATCGTGCTTGCATTGTTCCTCAGCAACACCGCTCCTGCGGGCGAGGTGCCTCCCACAGTCACCTGGGCCTTCTACATCGGTGCCGCCGTGTTGCTCCTCTGTGTGGTTTACACCTTTGCCAAGGTAAAGGAAATGCCACCCCACGAATACGCTGAATATCAGGGCGTTCAACCCGCCGACCATTCCAAGCAGGAGAAAACCAACCTCATCAAGCTCCTCGTCCGCGCCCCCAAGGTGTTCTGGACTGTCGGCATCGTGCAGTTCTTCTGCTGGGCCGGATTCCTTTACATGTGGACATACTCTACCGATGCCATCGCCGGCCATGCCTATGACGCTCCGTCAACCAACGTTGTGACCGGTCTCACCATCGACGGCAAGGCTTACAACGACAAATACGTGTTCAACGGCGAGCGTCCCGTCATCATGGACGGCCGTCTTGCCCTCGGCCAGGTTGAGGTTGACGGCCAGGTCTACGAACCCGCCACCGTAACCGTCAACGGCGACACCGTCGTGAAAAACCATCAGGTTGTCTATGACCTCGGCGTCGCCAAGGTTCAGCTCGAACCCCAGGGCAAAGGCGTTCTTGCCACCGCCGGCCAGACCGTGAAAGTCGACAACCTTCCCGAAATGACCGTCCTTCAGGACGCCTACACCGTGTCCGAGCTTGCCCTCGTGCAGCCCGGCACACAGCTCACCCTTGCCCACATCGCCAAGCAGCAGGCCAACGGCGAGTATGTCCTCGACCAGACCTCGACCCTTCCCGCGTCTTCCGCACCCGAGAACATAACCGTCAACCACACCACCGTGCTCAACGCATCTTCCAAGGAATATCAGGATGCCGGTGACTGGAACGGCGTTCTTCTCGCCATCCAGGCCATCGCCGCCGTGCTTTGGGCTGTCGTTCTCGCCCAGTTCAAGAATCGCAAGGTCGGCTACTCCCTGTCGCTCTTTATCGGAGCCATAGGCTTCATGTCGGTTTACTTCATCAACCATCCCTATGTGCTCGCCATAAGCTACGCGCTGATGGGATGCGCCTGGGCCGCCATGCTCGCCATGCCGTTCACCATACTGACCAATGCACTCGCCGGTGACCATATCGGCACCTACCTGGGTCTGTTCAACTGCACCATCTGCATCCCCCAGATTGTCGCAGCCCTCTGCGGTGGCCTGATTCTTCATTGCTTCGCTCCCGCCGCCAACGGCGCTCCCGCCACAGTCTGGATGCTTGTCGTATCCGGCATACTCCTCCTTCTCGGCTCCGTTGCCGTTTGGAATATCAAGGAAACCTTCGGCTCCCAGGCCGGCGCAGCGGGCAAGCCCCTCGACGCCATGGCCGAATCCCAGATGGTAGCCAACGAAGACATTTGATTCAAATTTAAGAATTAGGAATTGCCACCCGGCCCTCGGCTCTTTCCGAGTCCTCCGAGCTCTTCAAGAACTCCGAGCCTCCGAGCCACCCGGATGGCAATTCCTAATTCCTAACTCCTAATTCCTAATTTAAATTAAGTGGAATCTCTCAAACAACTGTTCAAAATAGGCAACGGGCCCTCCTCCTCCCACACCATGGGTCCACGCAAAGCCGCGATAATGTTCGCCGACGAGGCTGGCGACGCCGCCTCGTGCGTCGTGACCCTCTTCGGTTCCCTGGCCGCGACCGGCAAGGGACACCTTACCGACCAGGCCATCCTCGAGGTCCTCACTCCCCGCTTTCCCACCACCATTGCCTGGCAGCCCGAGACGGTGAAACCATTTCACACCAATGCCATGACCTTCACGGCCTACGATGCCGAAGGAAAGGAAACCCTATCGCGTACGTATTACTCGGTGGGCGGCGGCGACATCGTCCTCGAAGGCGAGCCACGCATCCCCGGGAAGTCAATCTATCCGCTCTCGAAGATAAAGGACATACTCAAATGGTGTGAGCAAACCGGCAAGACCTACTGGGAATATGTCGGTGAAGTCGAAGGTCCCGAAATCTGGGACTACCTGGCCGAGGTATGGCGCGTGATGAAAGCCGCCGTCGAGCGTGGAGTTGAAGCCGAGGGCGTGTTGCCCGGTGGTCTCGGCGTGCGCCGTAAGGCCGTGAGCTATTACGTGCATGCGGCCGGCTACAACCAGTCGCTCAAATCGCGCGGTCTTGTCTATGCCTATGCCCTCGCCGTCAGCGAGGAAAACGCATCTGGCGGACAGATTGTCACCGCTCCCACCTGCGGTTCGTGCGGAATCGTCCCCGCCGTGCTCTACCACCTCCACACCTCAAAGGGATTCTCCGAAAAACGAATCCTGCGCGCGCTCGCCACTGCCGGACTTTTCGGCAACGTAGTCAAGCATAACGCCTCTGTCTCGGGAGCCGAAGTGGGCTGTCAGGGCGAGGTTGGCGTGGCCTGTGCCATGGCTGCCGCCGCTGCCTCGCAGCTCTTCGGCGGAACCCCGGCCCAGATTGAATACTCCGCCGAAATGGGACTTGAACACCACCTCGGCCTCACCTGCGACCCCGTGTGCGGCCTCGTGCAGATTCCCTGCATCGAGCGAAACGCCTACGCTGCCGCCCGCGCGCTCGACGCCAACCTCTACGCCGCCTTCTCCGACGGCCGCCACTCGGTAAGCTTCGACCGCATCGTCGAGGTCATGAAACAGACCGGCCACGACATCCCGTCCCTCTACAAGGAAACTGCCCTCGGCGGCCTCGCCGTCATAAAGTGATCCTTAGAAAAGCAGGTTGACACATCCCATGATGAAACCCAAAAGGGCTCCGAGCCACACGATGGCTTTGAGCTCTTTTTTCATTACCTGGAAAATGAGCGCCTCCGATTCCCTCACATCCATCTCGTTGATTCTCGACTCCACGATACGGCTTATGTTTACGGCCTCGAGAATCTTGGGAAGCTGTTCTGAAATCAAGTTGCGGTACAGTGCTACTATCGCCTGTTTCGCCTGGCCGATTTGCTCCTCCCTGCCCGCAAAAAGCTCCTTCATGGGCATCTGCATGAACCCCGAAATCTGGCCCTCGATAAGGTTCGACACCATTTCAGCCGAGCGGGTGAAAAGCATCTGGTTGATGTTCTTTGCCAGCAGTGTCTCCACAGGTTTAGCTATCAACCCCAGAAACTGATCGGCGCCGATTGTGCCGAGCAATCCTCCTCTCACCTTGTCAAGCACATGTTCCGTCACCATATGCGCTATCTTCGGCCCGAGGTCGGCGTTGGCCAGCGCCGAATGAATCTGTCCCGACAGGTCCTCGCTGATGTTGGCCGTGATTGCCGTTAGGTCGTCCTCCGACACATAGTGTGCTAAAAAATCACGCACACATTCATCATTCGCCATCTGCGTTGCGACGAACCCGTCAATCGCACTGGAAATCTTCGCAATCATATCTTCCGAAAGCAAAGTCTTCTCGATGACATCCTTGTTCATCAGGTTCTTGCTGATGGCGTCGCCAATCGAGGCCGCTATGCGTGGCTTCTCCTTGGGTATGATTCCTGGCGTGAAAGGCACTTTCATGCCGAACACATATTTTGCCGTCCGCGGCCTGAAAAGCATCCGTATGGCAATGTCGTTGGTGATGTAACCTATGACCGCTCCAATCAGCGGTCTTAATATATAAGTGAGTTCTAATGTCATATTTTGCAGCTTTTATACATACAAAATTACGCAAACTGTTGCGCATGTCAAAATAAATTCCTAACTTTGTACCCGCAAAACCACAGGAGAGATGGCAGAGTGGTCGATTGCGGCGGTCTTGAAAACCGTTGAGGGTAACACCTCCGGGGGTTCGAATCCCTCTCTCTCCGCACAAGAGCTGCAAGTCTTTGACTTGTGGCTCTTTTGCGTAGAGGGAGGGTGAGAACCCCCGGGTTCGTCATCGCGTAGCGCTTTCGGAGCGCAGCGTAGAAAGTCATCGCGTAGCGCTTTCGGAGCGCAGCGTAGAAAGAATCCTCTCTCCGTAAAAGGAGCTGCAAGTCTTTTGACTTGTGGCTCTTTTGCGTAAGATATTCCATCTTTTACGCATTTTCCAGTTTATTCCAGAAAAAAAATTACTATCTTAGGGGTAATGATTTCGGCAGTTCATCTGTCTTCTATATAAAACGACTTCCGAATGAAATATTCCGCAACCGAGTTTGAGGCTCTCTACATTCAATGCTTCCCGCCCTCGATGAGGCTGGCCATGAGCCTCCTCCACGAGGAAGACGAGGCCCGCGATGTAGTTCAGGAAGTGTTTCTCAAACTTTGGGAATCGGGTATGAGGTTCGACAACCCGTTGGCATTCATCATAAGAGCCGTCCGCAATGCGTGCCTGAACCGAATCAGCATGATGGAGACCCGCGAGAAAGTGAGGCGTAGGCTATCGCTGGATTCCCCGCCCGACGATTTCGACATCGAAGCCCACCATGAAGAAGTCATGACGGCTGTACGCTCCCTGCTTACGCCGCGCGAGCGTGAAATCGTGGATAAGATCTACGCCGACGGACTCTCTTACCGCGAAACTGCCGAAAATCTTGAAGTGTCGGTTGCGGCAGTCAACAAAAATATAGTCTCGGCACTGAAAAAAACTGAGAAACCATTTCAAAACCGGTAAATCATGACAGAAGAACAGAAAGAAAAACTGATAGCCAAGATGCTTGACTCTCCTTCCTCTTTGTCAGACGAGGAGCTGGAGATGATAACCCTCGATGAAGAGCTGCGGGATATTTACGAAATATCCTCGTCAGTCAGCGGTGCGTGCATGCCGGCTCCTCATCTCGAACCGTCGCAGGAATGGATGCGCTTCCGTCCGCGAATCATGCGCAGGCCATCCCCGATGCGCTGGATTATGCGGGTCGCGGCAATTTTCTTAGGGATAGCGTTTGTGTCGGCCGTAGTGGTCAGAATGATTGACAGCCGCTTTACTCCCGATAACCGCCCGCACATAGCCATGCTCGAGCCGATAAAACTGTCCGATACCGCCCCCTTGCATCCGTCTGCCGTTCAGGAGGCCGCGGAATGTCAGGTTGCGGATTTGGCTCCCGCCGACCGTAAGCTTGAGCCTTCCGCAAGGCCGCGCGTGGCGAAAGCCGTGGTGACCCGCTGTGAACCTCCCTCGGAATGTACCGATATTGACATTGACGAATACCTCCGCATCCAGCAGGCCCGCACTGACAATGAACTGGCTGTGCTCACTGCCGAAGCGATGTCGGATGAACTTGCCGTCCTCCACCGCATGTGCGACATTGCCGGATTGGACGACCATGCCGTAGAAAGCGCAATCAGATGTGTGACAATGCAATAAATACCTTAAATATGAAAACATCACTATTCCGGCTTTTAGCCATCCTCCTTGCCCTCATGCCGATAGGCGTTGTAGCGCAAACAAACATCCAGTCGGCCTTCGATGCTATAATCAAATGCCCGGACGCCCAGATAACCGAACGTCACACCCTCGACAAAGACCCCGTGACCCTCGTGAAGACAGGCCAGGCCGACATATATCGCTTCGTGCTTCCCGCCGGCAAAGCGAAACTCATCAAAAACGTGGTTTCCGCGTTTGAGAAAGACTGCCAGACCGCCTACAGCTACAGCCGCGGCAAAGCTACCGAAAACCAGCCCCCTATCCAGTTGGCCGTCGGAGACGCCACTGCCTCGGGCGTGAACATCATCGAACCCGACTGCGAATACATCTATGCTTTGTTCCTGCCTTCCCAGGCTGAAGACCCCGACGGAAAATACCGTTACGCCTATGCTGTCACCTACAAGGAAGATGATGGCGAAATTACGGGAAGACTTGTCGTGACCTACGCCACCACATTGAAATACCGTCAGCAAGCCGAGATGCAGCGGCAAAACGATGTCCTTCGCAATTTCTCAAACGGAGCCTACGTCATTCAAGCTCCGGCCGAACCCTGGTTTGATACGCTGATGTCATATTTTCAAGCAATGACTTCCGCCAATTCCCAGACGAGAATCGCACTGGCATCAAAAGCATACAAAGTAATCCGTGACACCTCCGATTACCCCGAAGTCACCAAAGCTGACAAAGATGCGGTCCGCGAAATACTGAAAGCGATGATTTCAGATAAAAAATACTCCGAAACTGTCCTCAACCGACTCCTCAACCAATGCTTGACAGAAATTAAATAAAAACAGCAAATCATACCGAGCCAGCCATCTTCCCGCGCGATGCAGGGAGATGGCTGCAATCTATCCCCCAATCAATGCGCCCACGGCGCTACACGCGGTTGGCGTGAGACAGGGCCGCCTTCGGCGACTACATACTCTTTTTGTTTTGCCATCCGGGTGGTTTGGCGCCTACGGCGCGACATATTGTTGATAAGCCGCAGTAGGGGCGCTGCATGCAGCGCCCGCACAAGCCCCCACCACCATAAAACAATGCGCCTGCGGCGCTACACGCAGTTGGCGTGAGACAGGGTCGCCTGCGGCGACTACATGCCCCCACCAATCGTCTTGGTGGGGTTAACGACGATGGCGTCGTCTCCGACGACTGCGGCGCGGAATATTGCTGTGGGATTATTGGTGTTTTTATGTTTTGTTTTCCGACGATGTCAATGTTCTCTTGCTGCCGGTTTGGTTTTAGGCCGCGGGGGCAGCTGCCGCCGGGAGGAGCGGGATTTTCAGGATGGGTGAGGCCATCGGGCTGGTCGGGTTTTCCCAGCGGAACAGCGGGCAAGCCAGCCGCGCTTTTTTGCCGCTTTCAGCGGTTGCGGCTGGCGTGGCTTTTTTCTTTTTTGCCTTTTGGGTGTAGCGGACGGTGAAGCGGGCGAGCTGGCGGAGGATGGCGGCGGGGCTGAGGGTGTCGTAGTAGAGGTAGACGGATTCGGGGCCGGCGCCCTGGACGCTGTAGTATTTGCGGGCGAAGGCCATGTGGGGCCGCATGGCGTTGCCGGTGAGGATGACCACGGAGTTCTGTATGTTGACCATGGGGATGAGGGCGCGCAGGGCGACGTAGAAGTTGTCGTCGTAGTTTGAGCCTGGGGCGCACTGGTCGCCGCCGAGGATGGCGACCATGCGTGAGGTGGCGCCGCGGATGTGGTCGGGGTGGCGCAGTGACTGGAAGTTGATGGCGGGGAAGCGTGGGGCGAGGTAGCGGCGGTATTTCACGTTTGGCTGCATCACGACTGGTTCGCTGCCTGGCATCATGCGTTCTTCGAGCCACTGGAAGTAGCGGTAGACCCATACCGGCAGTTCGCGGAATGGGTCGTTTGCGATGATGCGGACGCTGCGCAGTGGGCAGCGCTGGCGCATGACCTCGATGGCGGTGATGAAGTGGCGTGGCATGCGGTGGGCCTCGTCGTGACCGCAGTTGTGGATGACCCACCGGCGGAAGGCGTGGAGGTAGATTGACATATTGCTTGTTTGGCTTTTTGTGGCTTTTTTGGGGGTAAAGGTAGTGATGGTTTGTGGGATGGATTGGCTGTTTTGGTTGGTTGTGCGGTTTTTGGGAAACAATGCGCCTGCGGCGCTACACGCGGTTGGCGGGAGACAGGGTCGCCTGCGGCGACTACATGCTTTTTTTTGTTTTGCCATGCGGGTGGTTTGGCGCCTGCGGCGCTACATATTGTTGGTTACCACAATATTCACATGGTAGGGGCGCTGCATGCAGCGCCCGCGCAAGCCCCGCCACCACAGAACAATGCGCCTGCGGCGCTACACAGGGTTGGAGGGGAGACAATGGCGCCCACAAGGGGCGCCTACATATCTTTTGTTTTGCCATGCGGGTGGGTTTGGCGCCTGCGGCGCTACATATTGTTGATTAGCATGATAGCGTCCTCTCCGAGGACTGCCCCACCAATCGCGTTCCGCTCTTGGTGGGGTTAACGACCACATCGTCGTCTACGAGGACTGCATGTGGCGCCAGTTGGCTTGGCTTGCGCAGGCGCTGCATGCAGCGCCCCTACTGCCTATCGGTTGCTAATCTTATGGTAATCAGCGATGTGTAGAGTTACTGACGACAGGGCGGCTGGATGGCAAAGCATAAAAAACATGTAGGCGCCCTTTATGGGCGCCATTGTATCTCCGCCTACCGTGTGTAGCGCCGCAGGCGCATTGTTTTCCCATAAGCAGCCACAAGCAGTATGTCGCGCCGTAGGCGCCCGGGTGCCCGGATGGCTAAACATTAAAAATATGTAGTCGCCGCAGGCGACCCTGTCTTCCCGCCAACCCTGCGCAGCGCCGAAGGTATCCCAACGCGATATTCAGTGGTTGCATTTGGGGCAGAGGCCTTTGATGACGTAGTTGGCGGAGTGGAAGAGGAAGCCGTTGGGGAGGGGGATGGCGGGGATGGGGGCGGAATCGAGGCAGTAGGTGGTGCCGCAGCAGGTGCAGCGGAAATGGGGATGGAGGTCGTCGTGGTGCTCGTGGTCATGGGCGCGGCAAAGTTCGTATTTGACCGAGCCTGAACCGTCGTCGACGGCGTGGACGAGACCGCGCTCGGAAAACAGCGCGAGGGTGCGTGTGATTGAAGAGCGGTCGACGGTCTGGAGCGAGGTCTCGATGTCCTGCGACGAGATAGGGCCGACGGCAGCGTCGAGTTCGCGGATTACAAGGCTGCGCACGGGCGAGGGGCGCACACCGGCGCGCTCGCACATACATTCGATTTCGCTGTTCTGCATCATGACGCGAAGTTACGAATTATTTGGCAGACCTCAAAGCGAGCAGCGTCCAAACCACGGTGACGAGGGTGATTCCGGTGTCGGCGAACACGGCGGCCCACAGCGTAGCGACACCCATGGCGCCCAGCACCATCACCAGCAGTTTCACACCGATGGCAAGCGAAACGTTCATGGCCACGACCCGGCGGATTTTGCGGGAAAGGCGGAAGGCGTCGGCGAGGTGACGCAGGCTGTTGCCGGTTATGACGGCATCGGCACTTTCCATGGCCACGTCGGTGCCGCCTGTTCCGATGGCGATGCCGACGTCAGCCGCCGCGAGCGAAGGGGCGTCGTTGATGCCGTCGCCGACAAATGCGACACGATGGCCCTGACGGCGCAGCTGTTCAACGGCGTCATGTTTCTGCTGCGGCAGGAGTTGTCCGCGCCACGAATCGGCTCCGGCCTCGCGGGCCACGCGCGCAACGGCGGCATCCCTGTCGCCCGAAAGCACCATGATGTTTTCAACGCCCAGCGAGCGCAGTTCGGCAAGGGTGGCGGCGGTGCCGTCCTTGACGGTGTCGTCGAGGTACACGGCACCGGCAAACACACCGTCGATGGCCACGCACACCTCGGAGGAATCAGCGGCGGCGTCGGGAACCGTCACACCGCGTGAGGCCAGCAACGTGCGCGAGCCAACCAAAACATCGGCGTCACCGACACGCCCCACAAGTCCGTGCGGCACCACACGGAGATCGGTAGCCTCGGGAACGGAGCCAGGCGGCAGGGACGCGGCAGCCCCGCATATAGCAACCGCAAGGGGATGTGAGCTGCCGGCATCGACGGCGGCGGCAATGGCGAGAACACGATCGCCGCCCGTAACTTCCGACACCGAGAAGCGGCCGGTGGTGAGTGTGCCAGTCTTGTCGAGCACGAGGGTGTCGACCGACCGCAGCGAGTCGAGGTAACGGCTGCCCTTGAACAGCACACCGAAGCGGGAGGCGGCTCCAAGCGCGGAGAAGTAGCTGAGGGGAACACTCACGACGAGCGCGCAGGGACACGAGCACACCAACAGCACGAGGCTGCGTTCGAACCACACCCGCCAGTCGAAGGCAAACCCGCTGTCGAGCAAACCAATCGCCCAAGGGACGGCGAACAAAAGCGCGGCGGCCACCATCACAGCTGGCGTGTACCAGCGAGTGATGCGGCGCAACAGGGTTTCCGGCTCGCTCTTGCGCGAAGCGGCATCCTCAATCATCCGCATTATGCGGCTCATCGAACTGTCGGCGTAGGCATGGGTAACCCTGACGCGCGCCTCGCGGTCGAGGGGAATGTAGCCGGCAAGAACCTCACCGCCCGGCGCGACGTTGCGCGGGACGCTCTCGCCGGTGATGGCCGAGGTGTCGAAATCCACGTCATAGTCAGATTCGAGCACTCCGTCGAGAGCCACGCGGTCGCCGGGACGCATCACCGTAAGGTCACCTACAGCAGCCTCGCGCGGATTTACCTGACGCTCAGCGCCGGCGGGGGTGACAACGGTGACCATGTCGGGCATGCTGTCGAGCAGCGAGCGGATGCGACCGCGGGCTTTGTCGGAGGCATCATCCTCGAGTTTCTCGCCGATGGAATAGAACAGCAGCACTGCCACCCCCTCGGGATATTCCCCGATGATGAAGGCACCGACCGTGGCGAGGAGCATGAGGGTGTATTCGTTGAAGAAATCAAGGCGCCGCCACTGGCCGACCGCCCCCGAGACAACGGGACCGGCCACCGGCAGCAACGCCACGAGATAGTACCACCACATATCCGCGAGAACATGAAAATGACCCAGCAGAACGCCCGCGAGCAGCAAAGCAAGCGTGAGCAGTTCGGCCGGGTACTTTTTCAAGAAACCGCTTTTGTGGGAATGGGTATGGTTATGATGGCAATGTTGGCAGCTCATAGTTTTCAGTATCTTGGTTTGTCATATACAAAGATACTGAAAACCCGGCGCACATCATGTGCGCATTATTTGCCGAGAGCCTCGTAGTCGGCATCCGACACCGGTTCGAGCCACTCGTTAGCGGTGTCCTCGCCCGGAACGGAGAATGCGAGATGGGCAAACCACGAGTCGGCAGCCGCCCCGTGCCAGTGCTTCACGTTGGCGGGGATATGGATGACAGTGCCGGGGAGAATCTCCACAGCAGGCTTACCCTCCTCCTGATACCAGCCGCGGCCCGCCACGCCGACAAGCATCTGGCCGCCGCCCGAGGTGGCGCGGTGGATGTGCCAGTTGTTGCGGCATCCGGGCTCGAAGGTGACGTTGGCAAAGGGAACCTGGGAATCAGACACCTGTGCCAGCCAGCTGCGTCCCGAAAAATAGCGGGCATAGGCGTCGTTGGGCTCGCCGACAGGAAATATCATCTGCCGCTGGAAACCGGCGAGTTCGTCCTCGCCCGCAACGTCATCGGCCCAGATGTCTTTTGCCAGGCGGAAAGCCGCCCAGGCCTTGGGCCACCCGGCGTAGAACGCCACATGTGTTATGATTTCGGCAATCTCGCCACGGGTGATGCCGTTTTTACGCGCTATTTCAAGATGGGATTTCAGCGACGAGTCGGTGATGCCCTGGCTGATGAGGCTTGTGACGGTGACGAGGCTGCGGTCGCGCAGGCTGAGCAGGTCGTTGCGGCTCCACACCTCGCCGAATAGGATGTCGTCGTTGATGTGAGCGAACTCAGGCGCAAATTCGCCGAGCTGGTCGCGTCCTGCGGTCTGCACCACTTTCACCGGCATGGCCGGAAACTGAGGGGATTGATTCTGTGCCATAATGCAAAATGCGGACAGTCCCGAGAGAAGGACCGTGAATAATTTGGTCATAATAAGTGAGTGAACGGAATTATTTTGTTCCGCAAAGTTAAACATAATGGCTTGCCGCGTCAATGCACAAATTCCCGAAAGATTTACCAAAAATGCCGATTGCGCAGTGAAGGCGTCACATTTCGGGCGCGAGCAACGACCGCAGGGCGCCGACACGGTTGGTGTAGTCGTCAAGCGCCTTTTCCTGCGCCTCGGTGAGGCCCCGGGCGTCGAGGCCGCATCCCGAGTGACCGCAGTACTCGGCATCGGCAGCATTGACATGGCCGGCAGGACATACATACTTTTCCGACATGCCGAATATTCCCTGCCTCATCTCGATATGGCCCAGATCGGGCAGGTTCTGCAAGCGTTCGAGCAGCAGCGACATGGCTTCCATGTCGGCCGGTGAATATTCCGGCTGGTAGCTGTCGAGGAGCTGCATCACCAGCGGGAGCTCGTCGTTATCGAGGAGGTTGAGAAGGTAGTCGGCGTCGAACAGCATGCAGTCATGGATAATTGCGGATACCTCGGCGGGCGCGGAATGTATGCCCGAATATGCCACGTCAAGAGCCTCGTCGCGGTCAATGGATTGAAGGTATGCGGGAAATTCCTCAATGGCGATGTCGTGGAGTTCCTCGCGGTCGACCTCGTCGACGGTCAGGGCGGCGATGAATTTTGCGAAAAGCGCATGGCCGAGCCCATGCATGCGGTTGCGCGAGATGAACTGCCAGTTGGCGCGGGTCGGAAAAACATCGGGCCGCGCAATCATATCGAGATAGCGCAGCCTGAGTTCTTCGATTTTAAGTTGTTCGGCCGTTATCGGCATGTGTTGTTATGATATTTTTATGATTCCGTCTTCGGTGATCACATAATTCACCGGCACGTCAAATTCGTCGGGTTCGATGTCGTCGCACAGCTGGCAGGAGTAGGCAACGCCAATTGTGACGGCGCGGGTGTCGCGCAGCAGACGGTCGTAATACCCCTTGCCGCGGCCTATGCGGTTGCCCCGGCGGTCGTAGGCCACGCCCGGGACGATTATCAGCTCGATGTCGTTGATGTCGGCGGTTTCGTCGCCGGTCGGTTCCTCGATGTTGAACGCGCCCAGATGGAGCCGGGAGCGGTCGTAGGGAAGAATGTCGAGGTTCACGCCATTGACCCTGGGGAGGTAAAACCTCTTGCGGGCACTCCAGCGATCGATGAATTCGCGTGTTGAAAGCTCGTCGGGCAGGGAATGGTACATCAAAATATGTTCGGCGAGCATGAACGCAGCAGTGTTTTCGACCAGGTCGAATACGCGGCGGGCAGCCGAGGCGCGCTCGTTCTCGTCAAGAAGGCTCTTGCGCGCCTTGACACGCAGACGGATGGAATCCTTGTTCATTGTTTAGAATCTGTTTTAATGGCGCTCTCGATTTTTTCGTTGACTCCTTCGCGTATCTGCCTTACGGCGGCCTCGACCGTGGGGTCGGTGGTGTTGTAAATCTCGAAGTAGGCTGTGACGCCGAGGATGTCACGGGCAATGAGCGCTTTCAGTTGGTTAACAATCAACGGAGCCGAAATGTTGATGTAGTACCATCGCTGAGGGATTCCGTTCTGGGAGGCATATCGGACGAAGGCACCAAGCAGTACATCGTCGGAGGGCAGCAACCGCAACAGCTGGGCGACATCCTTTGCCTTGGAGAGGTCGGCGCGGTTGAGGTCGGCGTATTCATACGCGAACTTGTTGAGCAGCCCGGCGTTGGCAGCCTGGATGTAGTAGGAGGTCACGCCGGCTGTGTCGGAGGGCACAAACACGTCGGGCATGATGCCGCCACCACCATAGACGGGGCGTCCGGCCATGGTGGAGAATATGTTCTTGTCATCGAACTTGACGGAATCGGCGTTGAAGACCTCGCCGCTGGCATATCGGTCGATGATTTCCTTGTCGTAGCTGTCGTTGTTGCCGCGGGTGTAGTCCTTTTGGATGCAGCGTCCCGAGGGGGTATAATAGCGCTGGACGGTGAGGCGTATCTGGGAGGAGTCGGGCAATACGACCGGGCGCTGGACAAGTCCCTTGCCGAACGAACGGCGCCCGAGAATGAGGCCACGGTCGTTGTCCTGAATGGCGCCGGCGACGATTTCAGACGATGATGCGGTGAATTCGTCGACAAGCACCACGAGGGGTTGCTCGGTGAAGCTGCCAGTGCCGTCGGCGAGCCAGTTGGCGTTCTCGCGTGGATTGCGGCCCTTTACTTCCACGATGGTGCGCATCGGCTCGAGGAACTCGTTGGCCATGAGTATGGCCTGGTCGACGAGGCCGCCGGAGTTTCCGCGCAGATCGAGGATGTAGCTTTCGGCACCACGGGCGCCAAGGGAAACCATCGCCTGAAGGAATTCGCTGAACGTGTTGGCGGCGAACTTATTGATTCTAACGTATCCGATGTTGTCATCAATAATATAAGATGCGTCGACAGAGACTGACGGAATTTCTCCGCGGACGATGTCAAAGTCGAGGGGCTTGCGCGAGGTGGAGCGCTTGACGGTGATTTTCACATGCGAGTCTTTCTCGCCGCGCAGCTTGGACAGGACGTCGTCGTTGGTCAGGTCCTTGCCAAGGGGCTGCCCGTCGACGGCAATGATGCGGTCGCCGGCCATTACCCCCACCCTTTCGGCGGGACCACCCGAGATGACCTCGACGACACAGATGGAATCGCTCATCAGCTGGAACTGGATTCCGATTCCGAAGAACGAGCTTTCCAGTTCGCGGCCAAGACGGTCGATGTCTTTGGCGGGAATATAGACGCTGTGGGGATCGAGGTTGTTGAGCAGGTGGGGTATGGTCATTTCGATGAGCGAATCGGGGCTGATTTCGTCGACATACTCGTCCTCGATAAGTTCAAAGATGGTGTTCAGTTTTTCCTGCGCGGGCGAAAGCCTGTCGCCGTCGGCCAGAAGATAGCCGAGCCACATGCCGCCCACGGCAAGCACGGCCCCAATCAGGGGGAGCCATATTTTCAGTCTTGAATTTGAATTCATAGCGATTCGGTGAGGTCAAGGTTGCTGATGTGCTGACATTCCACTCCGGCGCGGGTGAGGAGGTCGATGCCGTCAGTAATGCGGTAAAGCTCGTTGAATACGACCCGGCGGATACCGGCCTGGATGATGAGCTTGGCACATTCGACACAGGGAGAGGCCGTGATATAGAGGGTTGAGCCCTCGCTTGAATTGTTGCTGCGGGCAACCTTTGTGATTGCGTTGGCCTCGGCGTGGAGGACGTAAGGCTTGGTCATGCCGGTCTCGTCCTCGCACACATTCTCGAAGCCCGAGGGAGTGCCGTTGTAGCCATCGGAAATAATCATCTGGTCCTTGACAATTATCGCCCCGACCTTCCGGCGGCGGCAATACGAGTTCTCAGCCCATATATGGGCCATGCGTAGATAGCGGCGGTCAAGTATATCCTGTTTATGGCTTTGTGATTCCATATTGTGTCTAAAATATTATGCAAATATACGAACAAAAATCCGTTCGCACACCACCGCAAGGAGACAAATTGCAACATAGCTGACAATACCGCTGATTTTCAGCACCATACAAAATAATTCACAAAAAACATCTTCTAAAATTTGGTCAAACAAAAAAAAGGTTCTAACTTTGCACTCGCAAACCCGAGGAAAGATGCCGGAGCGGTCGATCGGGACGGTCTCGAAAACCGTTGTACCTTTACGGGTACCCAGGGTTCGAATCCCTGTCTTTCCGCAAGTGATAAAAGTCAAGGTCAACCTTGACTTTTATTATTTTGTAACTGAATGAAGTATGAATGGACTTTTATGCATCGCATGTAAACTTCATTCCCTTACATCTTCCACCGCCTTACAGACCCAAAAAACGCAATGACGAAATTTTTGAATAAAATTGAACGATGTGAGGAAAATGACTATCGTACGCTCGTAGAAATATGGGAGCGTTCGGTGAGGGCGACGCATACTTTTCTGGGCGAAGATGACATCGCTGAAATCCGTGAGGCACTTATTCCCCTGTATTTTCCGGGCGTTGACTTATATTGTGTTTTTGACGGAGGGACGATAGCGGGATTCATGGGGCTGGCGGGCAACAAGATAGAGATGCTGTTTATCGACGATTGCCGCCGGGGACACGGATTCGGGACACAACTTGTCAATCATGCAAAAATTATGGGAGCGGTTGCAGTGGATGTCAATGAGCAGAATCCGTCGGCACTGGAGTTTTACAAAGCCAATGGCTTCAAAATCATCGGCCGTGATGAATATGATGAGGGCGGCCGCCATTTTCCAATTTTACACCTGTCGCTCATGGCGGAGTGACGGAAAATTGTGTTGAGAAACATATTGTCGGTGGGGAACATTAGAGGGGGTGTGATGTTATTCGATTTGTAAACGTTCTAACAAAACACCTTAAAGTTTTAATCTTCATGAAAAACATTCAAGCTTTAATGCGCGGCTGTACCTGCGCAATGTTACTGGCTATCGCAAGTTCGGCTTCATTCGCCCAGGAGGCCGCCACGACAACCAAAATCAAAGATCACCGCACCAATCCCGATGTATTCTTTCTTCAGGAAGGCGACGTTCCGAACAGCTATCTGCTTCTGCCTCCGCCACCGGACGGAGCCTCAATCACGTTCCTCAACGACCAGGCTCGATACACCTGGGGCAAGACCATGCGCAACACTCCGCGCGGTGACCAGGCCGTGAAGGACGCACGCGTTGAAGGCAACGGCGTGCCGGAGGCTTTCTCGGAAGCGTTCGGAATCGAGATAAACGAGAATACTCCCGAAATTCTCAAACTGATAATCGGCATGCGCGAGGATGCCGGAGACCTCGGTACCCGCGAAGCAAAGAATTACTATAATCGCCAACGGCCGTTCTCGTTCTACGACGAAGACACCTGCAATCCCGAACAGCAGGAAGAACTGTCCACCAACGGCTCGTATCCGTCGGGACACACTTCAATCGGCTGGGCGACCGCGCTGGTGCTGGCTGAAATCAATCCCGAACGTCAGAACGAGATACTCAAACGCGGATATGAAATGGGTGAAAGCCGTGTAATCTGCGGTTACCATTTCCAGAGCGATGTGGACGCCGGGCGCATAACAGGCGCTGTGACTGTCGCACGACTGCACGCCGACCCTGCCTTCCAGGAACAGCTCAAAAAGGCCAAGGATGAATTCAAGAAACTGAAAAAGGCCGGCAAAGTGACACGCGGCACCGAGCTCCCCACCCCAACGACAACCGACTGACACCTCCCTCATCATGAAATCCATATTTATCGTTATCGCGGCAGCCGCACTATGCGTGCCGGCAGCTGCGGCAGAAGACAACGCGCCCAAATTTTCGGTAAAACCAACCGGCCGCATACTCATGGACGGGGCAGTGTATATGGGCGGAAACAGCGACATCACCGATGATGAGGACACAAAATTTGTTGACGGCGTGGCAATTCCAGACCTCCGCATAGGTGCCAAGGCAAGCTACGGCAAGTGGAAGGCCAAGGTCGATGTAGGTTTCGCCTACGGAAAAGTTGGCCTGAAAGACACTTATGTTGAATATGACATCAACGAGTCGAACCTGCTGCGCGGCGGCTATTTCGTTCCGCAATGGGGCCTCAATTCCGAAACGAGCTCGTCGATGAAGCCCGAGTATGAGGAACCGACGTCCAACGAGTTCTTCTATGCCAATCCCCGCTTGCTGGCGCTGATGTGGGAATTTGACAAAGGACCGTTCTTTGCAGCGACATCAGTGTTTGCCGAGGCTGCGGCCATGACCAACAACGCGACGGCGATGGGCAAGCAGGCATGGGGCGTGCAGACCCGCCTGGTGTGGCGCCCCCGGTTTGTCGACGGAGATGTAATACAGATTGGCGCGTCGTTCAACTACTCCACCCCCACCGCCGACGACCATGACGCATTCACCTACTCGGCCAACTTCCCTACCCGCGTATCGAAAGTGACGGACGTATCGGCCACCATCGACCACGCACGCGGTCTGTTCAAGATGACTCCCGAGTTGTTGTTAATCAAGGGTCGCCTGGCGCTGGAAGCCCAGTACTATTACATGAACGTGGCGCGCAAGGACGGCTACCGCAACTATAAGGCGCATGGCGCGTATGGAATGTTCCGCTCGCTGCTTATAGGCAAAGGATATACCTACACCCATGCTGACGCCGGTGTCGCCACTCCCGCCAAGGGTTCGCTGGAACTTGTGCTGGGTTACAATTACACGAAGGCTTCCGATGCCAAAGCCGGAATATTCGGCGGCATAACCCAGGACGTAAACTGCACGTTCAACTATTATATAAATTCATGGATGATTGCGCGACTGAGGTATTCATACACCACCGTGCGCGACCGTGAGATTGAAAACCTTCTGCCGAAACGCCATGTAAACCTTCTCGAGGCCCGTCTGCAAATAATATTTTAAGCGGACGGAAGGTTCAGCGGGTTTCAAGATTCTGCAAAGCGCGTTTCGCATCCGGGCCAAGGCGGAAACCGCCAGGACCATGAGCCGCCACGATGCGGTGGCACGGGACGACGAAAAGCAACGGATTCTTGCCGACAGCGGAACCCACCGCCCGAACCGCAGAAGGATTTCCAAGACTCAATGCAATGTCACCGTAGGTGCGCCGGCTCCCGTAGGGCGTCTGGCGCACCTCTTTCCATACAGCCAGTTGGAAATCTGTGCCACGGGGTGATACTGGAAATGAAAACTCGCGCCTATGGCCCGAGAAATATTCGCCGAGCTGCCCGACGGCGAGCGCAAGGACGCCGCCACATTCCGCAGCATCCGGCCGACGGGTGGTTTCGATAATGGAGATGACAGCTCCGTCCCATTCAGTTATCTCGACCGGCCCGACCGGGGTATCAATCACGACAGAGTTCATTTGCGGGCTCCATAGAGGCGGTGGAACAGGTGACCGACCATCAGCGCACCGCCGATGATGTTGCCCACAGTCGCCACGCTGAGGTTCATGAAAAGCTGCATCATCGAGACGTCGGCGCCGACCAACATTCCGCAGGGAATGAAGAACATGTTGGCGATGCAGTGTTCATAGCCGAGAGCCACAAAGGCAGCCACGGGAATCCAGCACGCAAGGGCTTTTCCGCCCATGGTTTTGGCACCTATGGCCAGCCATACGGCAAGGCAGACACACCAGTTGGCACCTATGCCGCGGCATAAGGTGGTGAAGGGGTCGAGTGCGGCTTTTGTCTCGGCAATGCGGCAAATGGCCGAACGGTAGGGGTCGGCATCTACCAGTCCGCTGAAAATGGTGAGGACTATGGTGAAAAGCAACGCGCCCGCAAAGTTACCGAGCCATACGAGCACCCAGTTGCGGACCACGTGCCATGCACCGATGCGGCGTTCGTTAACGGCAGGTATGAGCAACGCGTTGTTGCCGGTGAAAAGGTCGGCGCCGAACATCACAATCAGGAACAGCCCGATGGGAAAGGCGAGGGCGCTCAAAAGTTTCTGCAAGCCCGGATTCGCAGCTGAAAACTCTGGGAATCCGTAACCAAGAATCAACGACAGAAGTCCTCCGAGCGATACAAAGGCCCCGGCAAGCACCGAGAGCATGAAAAGACGGCCCAGCGGACGAGTGGCCTTGTCGGTACCGACTTTTGCGGCAGTGGCAATTATTTCGGTTTGCACAACGATAATGTGATGATGTTAGTAAATGTATGTAAGCGAAATAGCGGAATCAGTTTACGGCGAGCAGCTCTATGTCGAAAACCAGAGTGGAACCGCCAGGGATTCCCGGCTGGGAGAACCGGCCGTAGCCCATTTCGGCAGGGAGGTAGATTTCCCAGCGGTCGCCCACCTGCATCTGCTGCAAGGCAATTACCCAGCCTTGTATAAGATCGCGCAGGCGCATTGCCGGAGGTGTCCCGCCACGGCTTGAATCAAACTTCTTGCCGTTAATGGTTGTACCGGTGTAATGGACGGTGACGACGCTGTTGCGGTTGGGCCGCGCCCCGCCGGGCTTGCCTTTAGAAATCACCTTATACAATATTCCTTTGTCGAGTGCCTTAACTCCAGGTTCGGAGGCCTTGGCAACGAGCCATTCGCGGTTTTTAATGATATAATCCTGTTTTGCCATGCGGGGGATAAATAATGTTAATCAGAACTCTACCGACAGGCGCACATTTATCTGACGGCGCGTGAGGTAGTTGGGGACTGCATACTGGATGTCGTTGACATCGGTGACCCAGTAATATGAGCTTACGTTGGATATGTCGAACAGGTTGAAGCAGTCCACCCCGAGCCAAATGCTCTTGAATTTGCTGAGGAAGCCGGTGGGGTGCTTCTCGCGGTCGGCAGGAGTGACGAGGCCGTAGCTGAGACCGATGTCCACACGCTTATAAGCCGGGGCGCGGAAATAGCCTTCGTCGCGGCTGCGGCGGGGAGCCGTTGTGGGAAGACCATCGGAGAACAAGCCTTTAAGGCTGAACTTCAAGCGTGGAAACTTCGGGAAATAATCCGTGAAAAAGAGGCCGAAAGAGTAACGGCGGTCGGTGGGGCGAGGCACCTTCACGCCGTTCAGGTCTTCCTGGGTCTTCATCAATGAGAACGAAATCCACGAGTCGCTGCCTGGCACGAACTGGCCGAAAAGCTTGAAATCAATGCCTGCGGCGAAACCTTTAGACGAATTGACACCATCGTAGACAAGCTTAAGGTTATCGACCTCAAACGGAATAAGGTTCCAGAGCGACTTATAATATACCTCGCCGGAAAGCTTGAACGGACGTCCGAAAGTGCGGAATGTGAAGTCAGCACCACCGATGAGTTGGAAGGAACCGGGCGATTTGATGTCGGAGTTTAGCACAATGACGGTATTACCGTCGGCATCGGTATCGGGGCGGCGGTACTCCTTGTAGAAAGGGGATTGGTAATAAAGACCCGTGGCGAATCGAAAAGCCCAGTTCGGAGCCTTGTCGGGCACGAAGCCCACCGACACGCGCGGGCTGACAAGGAATTCCTTGTTGAAACTCCAATGGCTGAAACGCAAACCGCCGTTGAGATTCAGATAACCTGCGGACGTCTGCACGCGCCATGTGTCCTGAACGTAAAAGGCCAGACGGGTCGAGCTGATGTCGTGGCGCGAGTCAAGATTATAGATTACGCGCAGTGCGTCGGGGTCGTAAGGCAGGGAGAAGCCAGCCGAGTCACGCAGTTCCCATTCGCGCGAGCGGTCGTGGATTTTCTCGGCATTGAAACTAAGGCCATATTCAAGAGTATGGCGGTTTATGCCGGTGGTACCTTTCAGACCGAGGGTAAAGACCGAGGCCTTCAATCGGTTGCGGGCATGCTCGTGGTACCGCCCCACCCCAAGTTCGCCGCCGATAGCATCGCCGCCTTCGGCGCCGGAAGTACCGGCCTGGTCAAGCCAATATTCACCCGAAATATCGTATGCGACAAGTTCGTTGGTGAGGAATCCCGAGGCGAGGAGGGAAAACTCGGTTTTCTTCGAGGGCGCATATGCCACTGTCAAGGCACCGAACCATGTCTCGAAACGGTCTTTTTCCTGACCGTCGAAGTAGACCTGGAACTGCTTGGCATCTGTCGATGTGCCGAACGTGGTGGTGCGGTTGTGGGGAATGAACTTATAATTGTTTATGGCGATGTTTCCGAGGAAAGATGCTTTCAATTTCTCGGAAAACTTGAAGGTCATGTTGGTCTGATAGTCGAAATACTTCGGGTCATATTCACCCTTGTCTTCCATCGAACTAAGCAGGGAAGCGTTGCTCTTGTAACGTATGCCGTGCAGCTGTGTGAACCTGCGCGATGATGAACCCAGGGTGACACTCGCGCCCATGAGGCTGGCCGACACAGCACCTTCAAAGGCCTCGGGCTGGCGGTAGGTGATGTCGAGAACGCTCGACATCTTGTCGCCGTACTGAGCCGAGAAACCGCCGGTAGAAAAGCCGATGGCGCCCACCATGTCGGGATTGATGATTGAGAGACCTTCCTGCTGGCCGGAACTTACAAGCTGCGGACGATAGACCTCGATGCCGTTTATATACACGAGATTTTCATCGTAAGTACCGCCACGCACGTTGTACTGGCTCGACATTTCATTGCCCGAAGTCACACCGGCCATAGTCGAAATCAGCGATTCGACCGAACCGCCCGTGGCATCGGGGGCTATACGGCTGGTGCCGGGGTCGATTTTCTGCAGCGAGCCCGTCTGTTTCTGTATGTCAGTTATTTCCACGCCCTGCAGCACGTATGACTTAGGCTGCATCTTCACGTTGATTGTCACATCGGCCTGGGGCTGGATGAGCCGGCGCACCGATTCTTCATATCCGATGCACGAGAAGATGACTTTGATTGTGTCCTGCTCGGGTGCCGACACGGTGTACTTGCCGTCAAGGCCGGAGGTTGCCCCTATGGCTGTTCCGTCGATGCGTATGCTGACAAATTCAAGCGGCTCGTTGTTCTCGTCGGTTATGAGGCCGTGAATTTTCACCCCGGCAGCCATTGCGGCCACGGGGATAAACACAGCGAGAACGGTGAAGATAAATATGGTGATTGGTCGTAATCTCATCAAAAAAATGTTGTCTGCGGTATCTGTTAACACAGATATTATAACGCAGAAACAGGCTCATTATTGCATCACAGCTGCTTGCGGCGGAAGATGAAGTTGCGGCCCAGGTACTTTTCACGCACGGTAGGATTCTCGGCCAGTTCCTCGGATGTGCCCTGGAAAAGGATGCGACCCTCGAAAAGAAGGTATGCGCGGTCGGTAATCGACAGAATCTCGGGGGCGTTATGGTCAGTGATGAGGATGCCGATATTTTTTTCCTTGAGTTTGTAGACTATGCTCTGGATGTCCTCTACCGCGATGGGGTCGACTCCCGCAAAAGGTTCGTCAAGCATGATGAACTTGGGGTCAATGGCAAGGCACCGGGCAATTTCGGTGCGGCGCCGCTCACCGCCCGAAAGGTTTTCGCCGAGGTTCTTGCGCACCTTTTCAAGACGGAATTCCGATATGAGGCTCTCGAGCTTGTCCCGCTGATATTCCTTTGTGGTCGGGGTGAGCTGCAGCACGGCCCGTATATTGTCTTCCACCGTCAGTTTGCGGAACACCGAGGCATCCTGGGCGAGATAACCGATGCCTTGTTTAGCTCGTTTGTAAACAGGGTATTTCGTGATGTCGAGGTCGTTGAGGAAAATCCGGCCTTCGTTCGGCGTGATGAGCCCCACGGTCATGTAGAACGTGGTGGTCTTTCCGGCGCCGTTCGGGCCGAGAAGCCCCACGATTTCGCCCTGCGTCACGTCAATCGACACATGATTTGCGACGGTGCGCTTTCCGTATTTTTTGACAAGGTTGTCGGTGCGGAGCACCATCTTTGTGTCGGCGGCCGGAGTGGCTTCGGGCTCCGCCGGTTCTTTTTCGGCGGTTTCTTCCCGGTTGACGACCACATTGCGTTCAGTCTTGTCGGCGAGGTCAAACAAATCAGGCGTCTCGTCGCCTTTTTCCTCGCGGTGTCTGTCGAGTCGGAACGATATACCCATCTCAGCACTTTTCAGCCTTACGCAGGCGACTTTCAATATAATCGGTCAGCAATGTGATGGCAACGATGTTCGAGCCACCCTGCGGCACGATAAGGTCGGCGAAACGTTTTGACGGCTCGATGTACTGGCAGTGCATCGGCTTGAGCACGTCCTGGTAGCGGTCAATCACCATCTGCGGCGTGCGGCCACGTTCGATGCAGTCGCGGGCAATCACGCGTATAAGACGGTCGTCAGCATCGGCATCGACAAATACCTTGATGTCCATCATGTCGCGCAGGACGGGGTCGGTGAGCACCAGGATTCCCTCGACAATCACCACATCGGACGGACGCACCTCGACGGTTTCCTCCTGGCGGGTGCAGGTGAGGTAGGAATAAGTCGGCATCTGTATTGTCTTGCCCTCGCGGAGCTGCTGCAAGTGGTTCACCAGCAGGGGCCATTCGATTGCGTCGGGCTCGTCAAAATTAATTTTCGAGCGCTCGGCCACGGGGATGTGGCTCGAATCCTTATAATAAGAATCTTGCGGAATTACCGCAACTTCCCCTGCCGGGAAAGAGTTTATTATTTTGTTGACAACGGTAGTCTTGCCCGAGCCGGTGCCACCTGCGATGCCTATGACTATCATGGTTGATGGTGTAATTAGGGTTTAGATTGGCGCGAAGTTACAAAATTTCATCCGAATTTCAATCCTGCGACGGCAAAAATGCGTCCTTATTGGCTGATTGCACCACAAAAATGGCCGAAAAAGAACCGCACGGCTGAATTTTACGTTGTCTTTACAATTATTTGCGTAACTTTGCAAGGATAAAACAAAACGATATATGCTGATTACATCGTCGCTGGCCACCTTTGGCCGCTACTGCCTTTTCATACGCCGGGTGTTCTCCATTCCCGACCGCTGGCGCGTTTTCGGACGCCGCACCATTCAGGAAATCTCGAAGCTCGGCATCGACTCCATCCCCCTGGTCATAATCATATCGCTGTTTATCGGCGCGGTTATCGCCATCCAGATGCAGCTGAACATTTCGTCGCCCCTCATCCCCAGCTATTCTGTCGGTCTTGCGACCCGCGACATCGTGCTGCTCGAATTCTCCAACTCGATTCTCTGCCTGATTCTCGCCGGCAAGGTGGGCTCGAACATAGCCTCGGAAATCGGCACCATGCGCGTGACCGAACAAATCGACGCGCTTGAGATAATGGGCGTCAATTCGGCCAACTACCTGGTGTTGCCGAAAATTGTAGGATTCGTTCTGTTCATGCCCGCGCTGGTCATCATCTGTATGGCGACCTCGCTCATCGGCGGCTTCCTGGTGGCGGTGTTCACCGACATCATCACCGTGTCGCGGTATGTCTACGGCCTGCAGGCCATGTTCCAGGAATGGTATGTGTGGTACGGCCTCATCAAGAGCGTCGTGTTCGCCTACCTCATCGCGTCAGTGGCCTCGTTCTACGGCTATTACGTTAAAGGCGGCGCGCTCGACGTGGGCAAAGCCTCGACCAACGGAGTGGTCGCATCGAGCATCCTGATTCTTCTCTTCGACGTTATCCTAACTAAACTCCTGCTGCAATGATTGAGGTAAAGAATGTAACAAAATCGTTTGAGGACAAGACGGTGCTGCACGACGTCAGCGCCACCTTCCACACCGGCAAGACCAACCTCATCATCGGCCAGAGCGGCTCGGGCAAGACGGTGCTCATCAAAAGTCTGGTAGGCCTTCTCCAACCCGAAAAAGGCGAGATTCTTTTCGACGGACGCAACCTGCTGACGATGGACGCCTCGCAGGTGAAGGATTTGCGCAAGGAAATCGGCATGCTGTTCCAGGGTTCGGCGCTGTTCGACTCGGAAACCGTGCTCGGCAACGTCATGTTTCCGCTGCAGATGTTCACAGACAAACCATATGACGAGCAACTTGAGAGGGCGCTGTTCTGCATTGAGCGCGTCAACCTCAAGGGAGCCGAAAAAAAATATCCCTCGGAAATATCGGGCGGCATGCAGAAGCGTGTGGCCATAGCCCGCGCGATTGCCCTCAACCCGAAGTATCTGTTCTGCGACGAACCTAACTCGGGCCTTGACCCGAGGACATCAATAGTGATTGACGAGCTGTTGAGCGACATCACCCACGAATACAACATCACCACCGTCATCAACACCCACGACATGAACTCGGTGCTCGGCATAGGCGAGAACATCATCTTCATCAACAAAGGCCATCGTGAATGGGTGGGCGACATGAGCCAGATATACACCACTTCAAACGAGGCGCTGAACGACTTCGTATTCGCCACCCGGCTCTTCCAGAAAGTGCGCGAATATGTCGTTGCCAACGAAAAGCCACGGCCATGAGATTTGCCGACATCCCGGGACATGACGACGTGAAACGCCGCCTGCGCGAGATGGCAGACAGCGGGAACATTCCCCACGCCCTGCTTCTCGAAGGCCGTCCCGGCGCCGCAAAATTCGCCCTCGTCAGGGCAATGGCGCAATACATCCACTGCACCGACCACACTCCCGACGGAGATTCATGCGGACGCTGCCCGGCATGCTTGCAACATCAGAAATTCAACCATATCGACACCTTTTTCACCTTCCCATATCTGAAAAAGGGCAGCCGCACCACCCTCAGCGAGGACTACCTGCCGGAATGGAGGCAATTCCTGCATGATTCGCCTTACATGGACTTCGAGCTGTGGCTGTCGATGCTCGGCAATGCAAACGGGCAACCACAGATATTCGTGGACGAAGCCGCTGCATTGAGCGACAGGCTGACACGCACGCCACGCCAGTCGAAATACAAGATTGTGCTGCTGTGGCTTCCCGAAAGGCTTCAGGAGTCGGCAGCCAACAAACTGCTGAAACTTATAGAGGAGCCATATTCCGACACTCTGTTCCTGATGTCGTCAAATTCTCCACGCGAGATTCTGCCTACCATCTATTCGCGCACACAGCGCATAGACGTCACAAGATACAGCGACAGCGAAATTGCGGCAATCCTGTCAGGGCGGCATGCTGTCGCAACGGAGGAGGCAGAAGCCGTGGCTCCGCTTGCCGACGGCGACATCACGAAGGCCCTGCGGCTTGTCAGCACCGACAAAACCAAGGCCGTTTATCTCGACCTGTTCATCAGGCTTATGCGCCTGGCCTATACGCGCAAGGTTGGAGAGCTGAGAAAGTGGAGCGTTGAAGTGGCAGCCCTGGGCCGGGAAGGTTCAATGCGCTTTTATGATTATTGCGCGCATCTGGTGCGTGAGAATTTCATACTTAACATCGGCGACCTGAACCTCGTGTCGATGGCTCCCGACGAATTAGAATTCAGCCGCAGATTCTCGCCGTTCATCAACGTGGTCAATGTAGAGCGGATTTTTGACACCCTCACGGCGGCCCGAAATGACACAGGACTGAACGCCAACGGAAAAATCGTGGCATTTGACCTCGCCGTCAAAATGATTCTGCTCATCAAGCAGGGGCAGGAATGAAAAATGGCATCCCGCGGGATGCCATTTTTCATTAACGTTTCTCCCGAACGGGAGATAATTCCGTTTATTTTCCGAAGTAACGCTTGTAAAGACCTTCAAAGCCTTTGCCGTGGCGAGCTTCGTCCTTGGCCATTTCATGAACGGTGTCGTGGATGGCGTCGAGGTTGAGTTCTTTGGCGCGGCGTGCGATGCGCATCTTGTCTTCGTTGGCACCGGCCTCGGCCTGCATGCGCTTGAGAAGGTTGGTCTTGGTGTCCCAAACACATTCGCCGAGGAGTTCGGCAAATTTGGCGGCGTGTTCAGCTTCCTCGAAAGCGTAGCGCTTGAAAGCCTCGGCGATTTCGGGATAGCCCTCGCGGTCGGCCTGACGGGACATGGCGAGATACATTCCCACTTCGCCGCACTCGCCGTTGAAATGGGCGGTAAGGTCAGCAATCATCTGGTCGTCGGTGCCTTTGGCCACGCCAATTTCATGTTCGGTAACGAAAGTGAGTGCAGCCTCTTCGTCGAGTTCTTTGAACGCGCTCTTGGGAGCCTTGCAGATGGGGCACTTTTCAGGTGCTTCGTCGCCTTCGTGAACGTAGCCGCACACGGTGCAGATAAATTTCTTTTTCATGTTAAGTTATGTGATTACGGTTGAATAATATGTTTTTGCTTTGGCAAAGGTAATACATTCCCCGATATTATGCAAACTATTTTTTGGTAGCCGTAATAGCTGTTCCAATCCGCGGTTTCACAAATTTTAACTCTAAAATGCAATAAAAGTGGCATCCGAGGGGTTTAATATATGTAACTTTGCAGAAATGCACCAAATTCATCTGCCCATGAAACGTTGGATATACATCATAGCAATCACCGTAGCGGCACTCGGACTTGTGGGACTGACCATAATCATGAGGGAATTCGAGTCGGCGATGGCCGTGAGGGTCAACATCCCTAAAAACGCGACACAGGAATCTGTGCGCGATTCGCTGGCCAAATCGCTCGGTACCGACTACGGTTCGGTTGTCTACCGCCTGTGGCAAGTGGCCTCGGGCGATCCTGCCAAAGCCCACGGCTCGTACGTGGTGGAACCAGGCACGACCGCGGTGACCGCAGCGCATAACATCAGCGAAAACCGCCAGACACCAGTAAAAGTAACCATCAACAACGTGCGCACCCTCGATGACCTCACCAAACGCTTGGGAGCAAAGCTCGAAGTAACACCAAGCGAAATCAAGGAGGCCATGCACAACATTATAGGAGGAAGCCCGCACTTCGGAGGAGTAGAGACCTATCCGGCCGCTTTCCTGCCCGACACTTACGAGTTTTACTGGACTGACACAGCCGAACATGTGGTGCAGAAACTTGTAGCCGAGCGCAATAAGTTCTGGAACCGCGAACGTCTCGACAAGGCTGCCAAACTTGGCCTGACGCCGGTGGAAGTGGCGACAATCGCCTCGATCGTCGAAGAAGAATCGAACAAAAAAGATGAACGCCCCACGATTGCCAGGCTTTACATGAACCGCGTGAACCAGGGCATGAAACTACAGGCCGACCCGACCGTGAAGTTTGCCACCGGCAATTTTGCCCTGCGGCGAATCACCGGCAAGCACCTGAAAATCGACTCGCCGTACAACACATACAGAAATGCGGGACTGCCGCCAGGCCCAATCAGGATTCCTCAGAAAGAGACAATCGACGCAGTGCTTAACGCCCCGCCAAACTCATATATCTACATGTGTGCGAAAGAGGACTTCTCGGGCTACCACAACTTTGCGTCGGACTACAAGACCCACGCAGCCAATGCCAAGAAATATCAGGCAGCCCTCAACCGTCGTGGAATACGTTAGCGTTTGAAAAGCTCCTCTACCTTGCGCGGATTAGCGCCAAGCTCGACAGCCCGGACCCCATCGGCCCGGGCGTCGTCGTTCCTGAACCTGTCGCGGTTGAGCCATGCGCGGTAATAATACAGTTCGGGGTCGCGCGGATAGCGTTTGAGGCCTTCGGAAATCACCTCGGAGGCTTCGGATAGCTCTCCGAGGCCAAGATGACAACCGGCGAGCGTCGAAAAATACTCGGCCGCGGGTTCCCGGGAAATCAATTCCTCAAGATAAGGAATGGCAAGCCGCTCGCGCCGCGTCAAAGAATAAAGGGTGCTGAGGGCAATGGCCGTGTCGATTGACTTCGGCGCGACCCTTGACAGCACGCTGAAATCAGCCTCGGCCATATCGAGCCGTCCTGAATACAGGGCCATCATGCCGCGGTAGTAGCGCGCATCGGCCGAGATGGAATCAATATCGACGGCATGGCTGAAGTCTGCAAAGGCGTCCTTGTCGCGCCCCATGGCCAGCAATGCCCTGCCACGGCCCATTATCAGGGTGAGCATGTTTGGAGCAATGTCAAGTCCACGGCCATAGGTGAGTACTGCCAGGGAATCCTGACCCATGCAAGTATATACTGAGGCGAGATTGTTGAACAGCAACGCATTGGATGGATGGTCGGGCTTTACGGCGAGGGCATCGCACAGGCGGGCAGCAGCTTCCGGCCAGTTTTTTTCAGCGATTGCGGCGTCAGCCTCGCCCATCAGGAGGAAGTAGGGGTCGGCGTCAAACACCGAGTCGTTTATTTCCTCGGCATCCATGGGAGACACACAAGCAAGTAATCCGAATATTATTGCAAGAATTTTTTTCATAGTCCTATGAGTTTGATGGCCGCAAAGTTAAGACAATTCATGCGAAAAAATGAGATAAATATTTTTAAATTGTGTGAGGCGGTATGAAAAAATAGTCGTAACTTTGTGGTTGAAAAAGTGAAGGTTCCGTGAATAAACTCATCCCCCACATTGAATACCTGCTGCAAAGCCACGACTGCGTGATAATTCCCGGTCTTGGCGCGGTGCTTGCCCATGGCATCCCGGCTTTCTATGACGAGAGCCGCGGCGTATGGGTCGCTCCCCGCCGTGCGGTGGCATTCAATCCGGAACTGTCCCGTACCGACGGCCTTCTTGCCGCCTCGGTCGCGCGCCGCGACTCGCTCAACATCGAATCGGCCACGACGGTGGTGCGAAACGAGGTTGACAAGATGCGCAAGGAACTTGAACTTACCGGACGTCTCCAGCTCGGCTCGGCCGGCACTCTTGATCTGACTGCGGAAGGAAATCTCAGCTTCACTCCAGGCGATGCAGCCTGCCTGTCGCCCTCGTTCGCGTGGCTGCCCTCATTTGCCGCCACGCCGCTCGAAAGCGCGTCGGAACTTGCCCGCCGCCGCGAAGCCACCGAGCGCAAGGAAACATGGTTGCCATACTTGCTGCGCAAAGGCTCGCGCATAGCCGCGGCCGCCGCAGTCCTTCTTGCCCTGGGGTGGATAGTGGTGCAGAATCTCACGTACGCTCCCGACGAACAATTTGCCTCTGTCGCCCCGATGACAGAAGCTGTGAGCGACAGGCAAGCCACTCACCAGCAGATGTCGCCCGTTGTGCTGGTACTTGCCCGCGCGCCCAAGGACGAGGTGGTCGAAAACATTCCCCCCGCTCCCGTCGTTAAGAAAGAGGACACAGCCCGCTACTACCTCATTGTGGCGTCCCTCGCCTCGATGGCCGAGGCAGAAAAATATGTCCGCCAACACACAGACATTAACCTGGGCATACTCGCCAAGGATGGCCGTTACCGCGTATATGCGGCTTGCGGAAACACTTCCGAGGAAGTTCTCGCAGCTTCAAAGACTGACGAAATCGCGTCGCGCTATCCCAGTTCGTGGGTATGTCGCCGATAAGCGATATTATGGAAACATTACACGACCTTCTTGTGCGCCGCCACTCAATCCGGCGCTACACCGACCAACCCATCTCGGCCGAGGATGTCAAGACCATCCTTGAAGCCGCCCTGATGGCACCGTCGTCGAAAAGCGCCCGTCCATGGCAATTCATTCTCGTTGAAAATCCCGACGATCTTGCAAAGCTGTCAGGCTGCAAGGCTGCGGGTGCACGTCCCATCGCCGCATGCAAGCTGGCCGTTGTGGTGTGCGCCGACCCGACAAACAGCGACATGTATATAGAAGACATGTCGGTAGCGGCGGCATACATCCAGCTGCAGGCCACCGCGCTCGGACTCGGGGCATGCTGGATACAGGTGCGCAACCGCTTTGCCGCCGACGGCGAGGACGCGGAGACCATCGTGCGCGAAACCCTCGGTATTCCCGAAAACATGGTGGTGGAATGTATAATGACCATCGGCCATCCTGACGAAGAGCGCCGTCCCGTCGACCCTGAAAAACTTCTTTGGGAAAAGGTACATATCGACAATTGGAAATCCCAAGACTGATGAACGACATCATCCCTGAAAATTTCAAAATCGCCATCGTTGGCGCGGGAAACGTGGCGACCCGGCTCGGATTGGCCGCGAAAGAGAAGGGATTCCGCATAGCGGGCGTCGCCTCACGCACAGTAAGTTCCGCCAAAGCACTTGCAGAGCGACTTTCATGCCCGGCATTGGCTGACATCAGTGAAATCCCGGTGGACTGCGACCTTGTGCTCATTGCTACGACCGATACGGCTGTCGCCGGAGTCGCCGCCGCAATCCCCCCAGTCAAAGGCATCGTCGCGCATACATCGGGCAGCGTACCCCTCGAGACGCTGGCTGCCATTCATGAAAGAGCCGCCGTAATCTACCCCTTGCAAACTTTCTCGCGCGACGTTGAGGTAGATGTCAGCGAAGTGCCTTTTTTCACCGAAGCCACAGACGCCGGCACACTTGCCGTAGCGGATAGCTTCGCACAGACTTTGAGCCGCACGTGCTCGCATGCCGATTCGGCCATCCGCGCCAAACTTCATGTCGCCGGCGTCCTGTCGAGCAATTTTCCCATCTATCTGCTCGGAATGACAGAAAAAGTGCTCGCCGAGGCCGGATTGCCCTTGTCTACGGTTCATCCGCTCGTGAAGGCTTCCATCTCCAAAGCATTCGAGGTGGGACCACATGACGCATTGACCGGTCCAGCGAGGCGCGGAGACGTAAAGGTGCTGAACAAACAGCTTTCGTCCCTGTCCGATCCTGCCGCAAAGGCGATTTATGAAGCCATCAGCGATGCAATCTTAAAAGAATATCATCAAAATTTATTGCCATGAGTAAAATCCCCTACCCTCTGGAAAAAATCAAGGCTGTCGTTTTTGACATCGACGGAGTGCTCTCGCCGACCACAATCCCGATGGGCGACGACGGAATTCCACGGCGCATGGCCAATCTCAAAGACGGCTACGCGATGGTGCAGGCCATAAAGAGCGGACTGAAAATCGCCATAATTTCGGGTGCCAATCAGGACGCCGTGCGCAAACGCATGGAGATGATAGGCGTGACGGATTTTTTTGCCGGAAACATGGACAAGCTGCCGATACTGACCCAATGGATGTCGACCCAGGGGCTGCTTCCCGAAGAAGTGGCTTATGTCGGTGATGACGTGCCGGACGTCGCTCCGATGCGGTACGTGGGGCTGCCCGTGACACCCGCCGACGGTTCCACTGACACTAAAATGGTGGCCCTATACACCACCGACGCAATCGGCGGCCACGGCGTCGGACGTGAACTTATTGAAGAAATAATGAGAGCCCAGGGAACATGGCCAATATAATACTTGCCTCAGGCTCGCCGCGACGCCGCGAGCTGCTGAAAATGATAGTGCCCGAGTTTACAATAGCTTCGGGCAAAGACGTGGATGAAACCTACCCCGGCGACCTGCCCGCCGAAGAGGTGCCGGTGTATCTGTCGCAAATCAAGGCCGAGCCCTATGCGGTGGAGCTAACCGACGGCGATGTGCTGATAACAGCCGATACAGTGGTCATAGTCGACAATGATATTCTCGGTAAACCGCACGACCGCGATCAAGCCATCGCCATGCTGCGGCGCATGCAGAACCGCACACATGTGGTTGTGACCGGCGTCACCCTTACCACCACAGCCGGCTCCAAATCGTTCTCCCAGCGCACCGAGGTTGACTTTGACAAACTGAGCGATGCCGAGATTGAATACTACATCGACAATTACAAGCCATACGATAAAGCCGGGGCCTACGGTATTCAGGAATGGATAGGCGCCGCGGCAATTATAGGCATACGCGGAAGCTTCTACAATGTAATGGGACTGCCTGTGCATGCCCTGTATCTGCAACTGAAAGATATTTGCGAAATCTAAAACAATTCCAATAAATCAGTCAGCCCGAAGTCGTTTCTCAACTTCGGGCTGACTGATTTATATAGTTTCATATTCTATTCACCTACGCGGCGGAAGTGCATCTTGGCCTTCGGAGAGTGAATTTCAAAACTGAGTATTTGTCCTTTGTTGCTGACTTCGACATCGTCGAGTTCGGAGAAGCGCGACAGGTCGCTACGGATGGCGCGGGTCAGTTCCTGCTTCCATGCGGCGACGGTAGAGGTCGTGAGGGAATCGAGCTGGGGTTGCTGGGCGCCTGTGAGAACGTTCTGCGTGTATGTGACGCCGTTCTTGTCAATGTTCACGTTGAGAGTGGAGAGGTCGAAGGTTAGCAACAGCTCATCATGGTCATCACCTTTGTAAAGCCAGGTACCACCGACGTTTGCAGTTGCGGCAACACTTACCTCGTAGGGCTGCTCGATGGTGGTTGAATCGCCCTGCACGGACTGAGTGATGTCAATAAGGCTCGACAGGGTAGCTGAGCCGCCTGTCTGTTGAGCATTGTCAATGAAGTTTATCGACACGAGCGAAGAAGCCGTGGCGGCCGACGGAATCTGTGCGGCTATGTCAGAGGGTGCGGTGGCTGTCCATTCACCGATGAATTCAGCCTTATTGGAACACGATGCGAGCGACACGAGTCCGAACAGAGCGCACGCGCCGAAGAAATAAGAAGCAAATTTGGTCATAATCTATGGATTTTACACATTTATAACAAATCACTCACCCCCGTTGTTCGGCAGGAAGTGATGAAGCGATTGCGGCACGCGACTGCTCCATCAACGCGGGCAAATCGTGACCGTCCTTTCCCGGAAGAATCGGTTTGTGAATTGTCAGTATGATTTTTCCCCAATGAGGAAGCTTGGCGGTGCGCGGCATCACCTGATATGCGCCGTCGATAGTGATGGGAACAACAGGGAGATTGAACTCCGTGGCAAGGATATAGGCTCCTCGTTTGAAGCGGTGGAGACGGCCGTCGAGAGTGCGTGAACCTTCGGGAAACACCACCACCGACATCCCGCCGGCAAGGCGTTTTTCGGCTGTCACCATCGTTTCCTTAATGGCATGGGGCGAGGAGTTGTCCACAAAAATATGTCCAGAGACTTTGCAGCTGAAACCGACCAGGGGTATCTTTTCGAGGCTTTTCTTCATCATCCAGCGGAAGTTGTGGCCGAGGTACCCGTAAATTGAAAAAATATCATAAGCGCCCTGATGGTTTGCCACAAAGACATACGACTGGCCCTGCGAGATGTTGTCGCGGCCCCTAACCTCGACCTTGACGAGGGTGAGCGCGCAGAATATGCGGCCCCAGTACTTGGGAATCTGATAGCCCCACCAGCGCGCGCCGCCCAGGAAGGTGGCAAGTATGGTGAGCGTGGCGGCCAGTACCGTTGCCACGAGCAGCAGCGGCATCATGATGCAGAACTGGTAGATGCGATAGAGAATCAGTTTCATATTATGCAGAGTTTAAGGCCGAACGACCATTCGATAATGAGCACGATAATGAGGGCATACGTGCCGGCAAGTACGTCGTCGAGCATTACGCCCCACCCTCCGGGAAATTTTTCTTCGACCTTGCGGCAGCCGAGAGGCTTGAAAATATCAATCAGCCTGAACAGCCCGAAGCCAAGCAGTGCCATCAGCCATGTCCATTCGCCGCAGGGTGCCACGAGCAGGGGAATCCAACAGCCGACATACTCGTCGATTACGACAGCACGCGGATCTGGTCCCCAATACCGTTCCATGACATTTGAAGTCCATGCGCCAACAATCGTGACGGCCACGATTAGAAACGCAGTGACCACCGTCACCCAAAGCGGCGGCAGGAAAAGGTAAATCACATACCACAGCAGCAAGCCAGTGAAAGCGGCCACCGTGCCCGGAGCGAACGGCACGAGACCGGTGTAGAGGCCGGTGGAAAGCACCTCGTGAAAGCGGGGCGCGACGCCAAGTTTCTTATAATTATTATCCGACATTAACTAATAGGGTGTTAGGAGGTTGTCGTGCAAATATACGGCACCCTTATGTTTTTCAACGCAAAGTTAGTTAAAAACCGCAAATAATAAAAACAAAAAACACCGCGACGGGTATCATCGCGGTGCTGTTTATCAGGAGTTCGTGTTATGCTTAGAAGAGCCAGGCGGCAGTTACTGTCCAGTAGCGGTTCTTGCCCTCGATACCGGCTGCGTCGCCAGCGAGGTTGACAGCCTGGAAAGCCTTGGTCATGCCGAGGCCATAGGAGGCACCGACCTGAAGGTGATTGAAGAATTCGAGGCCGAGACCGAAGTTCCACGCGATGTCGCAGGTTTTGTCATGAACAAAATTCTCGATGTGCTTCTTGGAGGTGAGGAAGGCGAAGCTGGGACCGGTGAAGATGTAGGGCTTCAGAATCGAGCTGATGGCGGGGATGCCGATTTTGTACTTGATATTGAGGGGAATCTCGATGTAGTCCGAGTTGAGGTTCTGAACTTCGGTGGTCTTGTCGGCCAGAGTCTGCATGAACTGCGAGTTGCGGCGCACGTACATAACGCCGAGGTCAGCACCGACGCCGATGATGGGCACGGTGAATTCGGCCATGACACCGCCGGTGAAGCCTGCACGGTTGTTTTCGTCGAAGATTTCCTTGTTGAAGTGGAGCGAGTTTACGTTAAGGCCGGCACGTACACCGAAACGGAACTGAGCCATTGCCGGCATGATAACGGCGAGGGCAAGGGCAAGAGCCCAAAATCTTTTCATAGTCATAGTCAGATACTATAGGTTCTTAAATTGAGCTACAGGGAAAACCATCCATCACACCGGGTGAGAATATCACGGCGAGGCAAGGGCGCCCCTTTCGCTCATGATTGAATTTTGCGCAAAGTTAGCAAATTTTTCTGTATTTTTGGTAATTTGGGTGAATTTATTTTGGTAACTTTGCGTTATCATTCATATAGAATCAATTATGACAGCAGAAGAAAAGCTCAAGATAGAGGAAAAAATAGTGGAGTACCTGCGCACCGTCGTAGACCCCGAAATAGCCGTCGACATCTACTCGCTCGGACTCGTATATAAAATCGACCTGGCAGATGACGGCGCCCTGACCATCGACATGACCCTAACCGCGCCAAACTGCCCCATGGCCGATTTCATCGTCGAGGATGTCAACCAGAAAATGTCGAGTATTCCAGGCGTGACCTCCGTCACCGTCAACATTGTCTTCGAGCCTGAATGGAACAAGGACATGATGAGCGACGAAGCCAAACTTGAACTTGGCTTCATGTAACCGACCACGGCAGTCAACTACCGATTTCAAATGAAAGTCCTTTTCCTGAGCGACCTGCATCTCGGAGCAAACTACATCGCCGATTCCCGCGCCCACGAAAACCGTGTCGTGGATTTCCTGCGGCATGAGGGCTCCGATGCCGACCACATTTACCTTTTGGGAGATGTGCTCGACTATTGGTACGAGTACCGCACGGTCGTGCCGCGCGGCTTCGTGCGCTTTTTCGGAGAACTGGCCCGGCTGGCCGACAGCGGCGTAAAGATAACCTGGATGACCGGCAATCACGACATATGGCTTTTTGATTACCTCCGCGACGAAATCGGCATGGAAGTGATTGACGCGCCATTCATTATAAGGGAAATAGGCGGGCAGCGCTTCCTTCTCGCGCACGGTGACCGCATCGGACGCACGTCAGCCGGATTCAGGTTCATCTGCACGCTGTTCCGCAACCGCGTGTGCCAGCGCATGTTCTCGGCGGTGCACCCGGGGCTAACGGTCGGATTTGCCAAACGGTGGAGCCATTCAAGCCGTGAGAGCGGAACCGAGACCGAGGAACAGCGCAGCCACCATATCGACCATATCCTCACCGATGCAAATGCAATAGCGGCAGCCAACCCTGGCGTCGAACACATCGTGCACGGACACCATCACATTGCCATGACGACCCCTCTCGACCGCGGCAATACGGACCTGACCGTGCTCGGCGACTGGATAACTCAGGACACTTACGCGGAATTTGACGGAACCAAACTGGAATTGAAACGTTACAAGTAAAAAAGACAAGACATAATGATAATTGCATCGCAAAAACGCAAGGAGAACATTGCGGAATACCTATTATATATGTGGCAGATCGAGGATATAATCCGCGCAAACGGTCTCGACCTCGACAAAATCAAGGCCAACGTAATCGACCGGCACACCGAACTCACTGATGAGCAGCGGCGGCAGATGGAAGAATGGTACGAAAGCCTGATTGACATGATGCACCGCGAGGGTGTGGAGAAGTCCGGCCACCTTCAGCTCAACAAAAATGTCATAGTGCAGCTCGTCCAACTCCATGACGCATTGCTCAAAGATCCTCGCTTCGGCGAATACACCAAGCGTTTCTATGCCTCGCTTCCGTTTATTGTCGAGCTGCGTTCAAAAGCCGGCGACGACCCCAAAGGTGAAATTGAGACATGCTTCAACGCCCTGTACGGCATGTTGATGCTGCGCCTGCGCGGAGCCGAGGTAACGCCCGACACCCAGGCCGCCGTATCGCAGATTTCCCAGTTCATCGCCCTGCTGAGCCACTATTTCCATCTTGACGAGAAAGAAGAACTTTTCAAGAACGAAGACTGAAAAGCCAACAACATGAAATGCGGGACAAAACCCTTAAAGGGCTGTCCCGCATTTCACGACATGGCCGGTCAAAATCAGCCTACAAGCGTCTTGCACCACTCCTCGATGCGCTTGTCAGTCACATCGGAATGGTTGACCTCGTCGATGAGAAGACCCACGGCTTCCCCACCCTGCACAGGCACTGCCTTAGAGCTGTCGAATTCATAGGGATAGGTGTTGAACATTCCGACCATGGTCGCTTCGGTCGGTTTCATGCGTTCGTAGATGATGCTGACGGCGTCGCAGAATGTGTCGGTCATAGATTCATCGCCGCATCCGAACACAGCGATACGCTTGCCTTTAAGTTCAAGTTTCTCGGCACCGTCGAGCATGTCGTACCAGTCGTCCTGAAGCTCGCCCGAACCGTATGTGGAAGAGCCCAGCACAAGCATATCATATTCACCGAACTTCGACGGGCCAACCTTGGCCACATCATAAACGTCGGCAGCGTCCACGCCGAGCTGTTTTGCGATTTTTTCGGCCACTTCGGCTGTTGTACCAGTTGAGGAGCCGTAAAATATTCCGATTTTCATAATTACGAATTTTTGTGGATTGTTTTATAGAAAAACGCATCAGCCCGATGCTAAGTTCACTGTAAATTTTGCCTCATGTCGAAAACCGCACTGATAAAAGAACTCTCAAAAATGGACAGCGCCCAGCTGGTCCAGATAATTGCCGACGCTTACACGGCCAAAGTCGAGATCAAGGACTATTTCGAGTTCTTCCTGAATCCCGACGTAGAAAAACTGCTCGACAAGCACAAACAACGCATCGCCAAAGAGCTGTCGCGCACCAAATGGGGCCATTCAAAAGCGAGGGTTACCGTGATAAAGAAGGCCGTGAAAGACTTTCTCGGCTTCGCGCCCGGAGTCCAGGCGGAGCTCGACATGTATTTCCTGACATTGGCCACCCTTGCCACAACAGAGCGTTACGTACATTTCACAGGCCCGCAGGAACGGTATGTGGCAGCGTTGACGGTTCAAATCATGAAATACGGCGACGACAACCATGTGTTCAGCGATGTGGCCGAGAGGTTCGGACGTTTCTTCGACAGCGGCATGGCGTCTTCCCGATTCACAAGAATAGTTAAAGAAGCCATGGCCAATACGTAGAGGTTGTTAAACAACCTCACAATACCTTTGTCAATTCATGGGTTTTGGCTAACTTTGCAACGTGAAAAAACTGTTACCCGCAATAATCCTGCTCGCCGGGCTTGCCGGGGCGGCCCACGCCCAGAAAAAGCAACCCGTGCTCGCGCCATCATACGCCTGGAAAATCGTGGAACCCCTCGGTCTGCGCGAGGAAGCCACCATCGATACCCTCCCCGACAACTACGGCCAGCGCACGGTGCCGTCGTTCATATCTCCGGCATACGCCACCACAGGCAACTATGGTGCCGAAGGCCTCGACATGATATGGAGCAGCCGCCCCATGCGCAGCGATTTCTTTTTCCGTGACGGGTTGCTGCATTGGATTCCGACCGAAAGCACGATGCGCTTCTACAACACACGCACGCCCATGACCCTGCTCAGCTATACCACAGCCGGAGGCCGGGACAACGCGCAGGAACACCTCGGCGTAAAATTCTCGGGAAACATAAACAGCAAAGCCCAGGTGGGAGCGCTCCTCGACTACATATATTCAAAAGGATGCTACGCCAATCAGGCCGACAAGGACCTCATCTGGGGTTTCTCAGGCTCATACATGGGCGACCGCTATGAAATGCAGGCCTATTACAACAACTACAACCTCCTTAACAAGGAAAACGGCGGCATCGACGACCCGCTTTACATCACCGATCCGGCCCTTATCCAGGGAGGTGTGACCAAAGTTGACCCGAAGACCATCCCGACCCGCCTGGCCAACGCACACACACGCGTCAGGGGGCAGCAGCTATATGTTAACAACAGGTATAAAATCGGATACTGGCATGAGGAAAAAGACGGCGACTCAATCGTGAACCGTGAATATATTCCGGTAACCTCTGTGATATACACGCTGAAATACACCAGCGGGCGCCATTCATTCCTGGACTCGTCGCCTGTCGAGACTTCCGAATTCTTCACGAACACATATCTCAACCCTGACTTCACCGCCGACCGCACGTCATACTGGAATCTTGAAAACACGGTGGGAATATCCATGCTCGAAGGTTTCCACAAGTACGCCAAATTCGGGCTTGCCGCTTTCCTCACTTACGAAATCAACCGCTTCACCCAGACTGTCGACACCATCGACCGGGTCGGCCACGAGCTTCTGACACCGTTCCCAGAAGGCATAACAATCGACCCGAAAGCCACAGAACACAAGGCTCGCGTTGGTGCCCAGCTAACAAAGCAGCGCGGCTCGATACTGCGCTATGCGGCAACCGCCCAGTTCGGAGTGGCCGGAGCGGCCGCCGGCGACATAATCCTCGACGGCAATGTCGATACCCGTATTCCACTCCCCATCGACACCATCGGTATCAGGGCTTTCGCTTCGTTCACCAACGAGGCCACTCCATACCTCATGCGGAATTATCTGTCCAACCATTTCATCTGGCAGAACGATTTCGGGAAAGAACGTCGCGTAAAGTTCGGCGGAAACCTTTCCGTTCCCCGCACCGGAACTGCCGTAACGGTTCAGGTGGAAAACGTGCAGAATCACGTGTACTTCGGTCCTGATTTCCTACCGGCCCAGCATGGCGGTTCGGTGCAGGTGTTTTCGGCCAACCTGTCGGAGAACCTGCGGGTCGGGCCTTTCAACTGGGACACCAGCGTGACATATCAGACCACGTCCGACGCCACCGTCATTCCCCTGCCGGCGCTGGCCATCTACACCAACATGTACTTCAAGTTCCGAATCGCAACCCTGAAAGTCCAGCTTGGCGTTGACTGCGACTACTACACCCGCTATTACGCGCCAAAGTATCAGCCGGCCACGGCGTCGTTTGCAAATCAGACCGACATAAAGCTGGGCAACTATCCGTTCATGAACGTCTATGCCAACTTCAAGCTGTCGAAAACGCGATTTTTCGTGATGATGTCGCACGTGAACCAGGGTTGGTTTTCACGCGACTATTTCTCGATGCCCGACTATCCGCTCAACCCTCGCCGCTTCCAAATCGGCCTGAGCGTGGACTTCGCCAACTAATGGTTTTAATGAATTTTGACACTTGCCCGGGGATGCGTTGCTGAAATTTTCGTAACTTTGTCCCCATCATTGATTATTCATCACCCCAATCATGAAATTAAAGACAATTTTGGCCTCGGCCGCGTGTGCAACAGCCATCGTCGCCATGGCCCAAAACAACAATATCATTGAAGAAGTAGCATGGATTATCGGCGACGAGCCCATCTACAAATCTGAAATAGAGCAGGCCTATCAGGACGCGCAGCAAGACCGCGTGCCCATCGTGGGCGACCCCTATTGCGTGCTGCCGGAGCAGATTGCCATCGAGCGCCTGTTCCTGCACCAGGCCGACCTCGACACTGTCGAGGTACAGGAGGCCATGGTGCAGCAGAACGTCGACGGCCAGATGAACTACCTCATCACCAACCTCGGCTCGCGCGAGAAAGTCGAGCAGTATTTCAACAAACCCTTCAACGAGATACGTGACTATTACGCCACCAGCATGCGCAACCGCTACCGCATCGGCCAGGTGCGTCAGGGGCTTACCAAAAACATGAAGGTGACGCCTGCCGACGTGCGCCGCTATTTCACCGAGTTGCCCGACGACTCCATTCCTTTCGTGCCCTTGCAGGTCGAGACGCAAATCATCACGGTAAATCCGGCAATCCCGCGTCAGGAAATCGACGACATCAAGGCCCGACTGCGCGACTACTCCGACCGCGTCAACCGTGGTGAAAGTGATTTTTCCACCCTCGCAATCCTCTATTCCGAAGATGCAGGATCGAGTGTGCGCGGCGGCGAAATCGGTTTCATGGGCCGCGCACAGCTTGTGCCGGAATACGCAGCCGTCGCATTCAACCTCAACGATACAAAGAAAGTATCGAAAATCGTTGAAACGGAATACGGTTTCCACATCATACAGCTCATCGAAAAACGCGGCGACCGCATCAACACCCGCCATATCCTGCTGAAGCCCAAAGTGGCCGACAAAGACCTAACCGACGCCATCCATCGCCTTGACTCGGTGCGCACCGACATTGTCGACAACCACAAGTTCAGCTTTGAGGAGGCAGCCCGCTATATTTCGCAGGACAAAGACACCCGCAACTCGAACGGCGTAATGGTCAACTCGCAGACAGGCACAACCCGCTTCGAGATGTCACAGCTTCCTCAGGAAGTGGCCCGCGTAGTGGGACAAATGGAACCCGGCCAAGTTTCAGAGCCCTTCATAATGCGCGATCCGACCCGCGACCGCGAAATCGTGGCAATCGTCAAACTCACCAACCGCATCGACGCCCACCGCGCCAATCTTTCCGACGACTATCAGCAAATCAAAGACATGTATGAGAACTCGGCCAAGGAAAAGATGGTGCAGGACTGGCTTAAAAACAAAATCCGCGACACATACGTGCGAATTGAGGACGGATGGCGCGGATGTGATTTCCAATACGACGGCTGGATCAAGAGTAAATGAGGCGCACAGCTTACATAGCGGCGGCCGCCCTGGCCGTCGCTTCTTCTGCGGTGCTGGCCCGAAAGCCGGCACCGCGCGGAGATGTCGTGGTGCTCGACCGAGCCGACAAACTGCACAAGCAGCAGTCTGATTCGTTCATGATTGTGTCGGGCAATGTCCGCTTCATAAAGGCAGCGATGATAATGGACTGCGACAGCGCCCATTTCTTTCCAGAGACAGAATCGTTTGACGCCTTCGGCAATATCAAGATGCAGCAGGGCGACACACTTTTCATCTATGCCGACGAGCTGAACTATGACGCTCCTGCGAGGGTCGCCACCCTTTACGCCGACCCAGGGAAAAAGGTCAGGATGATAAACCGCGACGTCACACTCGAGACAGACATATTCACCTATGACCTCGGCATAGAACTGGGATATTACAACACAGGCGGCGTGCTCTACGACTCGCAAAACCGGCTCATAAGCCAGGAAGGAGAATACATGCCTCAGACAAAGGACGCCAACTTCTATTCAGACGTCAGGCTTTTCTCCCACGGCAAGACCGACACGCTCGTCATATATTCCGACTCGCTGTTCTACAATACCAACAGCAAAATATCCGTGCTGCGCTCGCCAAGCGAGATAATCAACAAGCGCGGAACAATCTATACCACCGATGGCCTATATGACACGGCGCTGGACACCGCCGCCCTGTATGAGCGGTCGCTGGTGACATCGCCGGAGGGCAGGACACTCACCGCCGATACCATATATTATGACCGTGTCAGCGGGCTCGGCGAATGTTTCGGCTACATGATAATGACCGACTCGGCACGTCAGGCTTCGTTGCAGGCCGACTACGGCTTTTTCAATCAGGCCACAGACTCAGCATACGCCACCGGCCACCTAATCATAAAAGAATATTCGCAGGGCGACACACTGTACCTTCACGGACGCCAGCTGAACGCCTACCGGGTATTCGACACCATCACCATTCCGGCAATTCCCGCCGACACCCTGGGCGGCACGCCGGAAATCGCAGAAAGCCAGCGTGTCGACACAAACAATGTGGCCGACGTATGGCCAAGGGTGCGATTTTACCGCTCGGACGTGCAGGGCGTATGCGACTCGATGCGCGTGACCAGCGCCGACACCACCCTGCGCATGTATGTACACCCGGTGGTGTGGAGCGAAGAACGCCAGATTTTCGGAAACATCATCGAGCTGCACATGAACGACTCGACCATTGACGAGGCGCACCTCCCCGACTACGGGTTCACGGCTCAGCGAGTGGCCGAGGATTATTATGACCAGATTGCCGGCAAAGAGATGATAGCGCGTTTTGACAACGGCGAACTGAAAACACTCGACATAAGCGGCAACGTTGAACTCATACTTTATCCCGAGGAGGCGGATTCGACTTTCAACAAAATGGTGAATGCCGAAAGTTCGACGCTGACCGCCCGTTTCAAGAGCCGCACCACCGAGTACATCAAGATGTGGCCCGAAACCACAGGCAGAGCAACCCCGCTGTTCCTGCTGCGCAAATCTATGTTGTTCCTGCCCAAATTCAGGCTTTTTGAAGGCATACGTCCCGTGTCGCCGGCCGATGTGATGACGGTGCCCGAAGCCATGGACATGCTAATGCAGGAGAGTGATGGCTGACCTCAGTCCCATTCAGAACGGTGAACCCATAAAACTCAGGCGCCAGATTTCGCTGACCGCCCAGCTTGCCGTACCCGCCATCCTGGCACAGCTGTCGAGCATTCTAATGCAGTATATCGACGCCTCCATGGTCGGGCGTTTAGGTGCTGACGGCGCGGCTTCTGTGGGACTCATGAGCAGTTCGCTGTGGCTGTTCTGGGGGATATGCTCGGCCGTCACCACCGGTTTTTCCGTTCAGGTGGCCCACCGGCTTGGAGGAAAGGCGCCGTTCGAGGCACGTAAAGTCGTGCGCCAGGGCATAATGTCCGTTTTAGTTGTCGGCGCCATAATGGCCACCATAGGCCTCGCTATTTCCGGCAGTTTGCCGGGCTGGCTCGGCGGAAATGACGAAATACGCCCCGCCGCGAGCATATATTTCGCGGTATTCGTGTCAGCTCTGCCCATATTGTCGCTGAACTACCTCGCCGGCGGAGTGCTCCGGGCGGCGGGCAACATGAAGGTACCGAGTCTGCTGAACGTCGGCATGTGTGTGCTCGACATCGCTTTCAACTGGTTCCTTATTTTTCCCACGCGCACGCTTGATATTTTCGGACAGGAAATCGTTATGCCAGGCGCCGGCCTCGGTGTATTCGGCGCAGCTCTCGGAACGGTCTGTGCCGAAGTGGTGATTGCATGCGCGATGATGTGGTACATGCTCACACGCCAGAAAGACATACGCCTCAAAGGAGCCGAGCGGGGCAGTTTCAAACCCACCCGACAGGTGCTCAGACGCGCCGTCAAGATTTCCGTGCCGATGACCCTTGAACACGCCATCTTCTGCGGGGCACAGGTCATGATAACGGTGATTGTCGCCCCGTTGGGCGTCGTCGCCATCGCAGCAAACGCATTTGCCGTGACCGCCGAGAGCCTGTGTTACATGCCTGGGTTCGGCATCGGTGACGCCGCCACCACACTGGTGGGGCAAAGCTTCGGAGCCGGGCGGCGCGAGCTCGTGGTCAGGTTCTGCCATCTCACGGTGGGGCTGGGCATAGTCGTGATGTCGTTCATGGGCGTCATACTTTACTGGTGCGCGCCGGTGATGATGGACATAATGACCGACGTGCCGGCCATCAACGCCCTCGGGGTGGAGGTACTGCGCATAGAGGCATGGGCCGAACCGCTTTACGCCGCCTCAATCGTTGCCTACGGCGCTTTCGTCGGCGTGGGCGACACGATGCTGCCGGCCATAATGAATTTCGGTTCGATATGGGCGGTGCGCATCCCGCTGGCAGCGCTAATGGCCCCCACGATGGGGCTGCGGGGCGTGTGGATAGCTATGGCAATCGAGCTTTCGTTCCGCGGCGCGATATTCCTCTGGCGCATGTTCAGCCGACGCTGGCTGCCGAAAGTGTCGTAAAACATCTGTTTTTATTTGGTAAATCCGAAAATCTGTGGTAATTTTGCCCTCAACCAATAAAACCCTACGACTGAAACCAGTCATCAAAACCACCTAACCTTTCGGGTATGAAGAAACATAACTTTTATGCCGGTCCCTCGATTCTGAGCGACTACACAATCAAGAACACCGCCGAAGCTATCCTCAACTTTGCCAACACTGGCCTGTCGGTGCTTGAAGTATCCCACCGCAGCAAGGAATTCCAGGCTGTGATTGACGAGGCTACCGCCCTGGTCAAAGAACTCCTTGACATCCCCGAAGGCTTCTCCGTGCTTTGGCTCGGTGGCGGCGCTTCGATGCAGTTCTGCATGATTCCCTACAACTTCCTCGACAAGAAAGCCTCGTACATCGACACGGGCACATGGGCTTCAAACGCCATCAAGGAAGCCCGCCTTTTCGGCGACGTTGAAGTGGTCGGCTCGTCGAAAGACGCAAACTACACCTACATTCCCAAAGGCTGGAAGGTGGCAGAGGGCTCGCAGTATTTCCACTACACCTCCAACAACACCATCTACGGCACTGAAATCCGCATCGATCCCGATGTGCCCGTGCCCATGATTGCCGACATGAGTTCGGACATCTTCTCGCGTCCCGTCGACTTCTCGAAATATATCGCCGTATATGCCGGCGCCCAGAAGAATCTCGCCCCCGCCGGCGTGACCATCGCCATCGTCCGCGACGATGCCCTCGGACATGTCGACCGTCAGATTCCCACCATGCTCGACTACCGCACCCATATCAAAAAGGGTTCGATGTTCAACACTCCCCCGGTGCTTCCCATATTCTCGGCACTCCAGACCCTCCGCTATTACAAACAGCTGGGCGGCATCAAGGAACTCGAACGCCGCGACCTCGCAAAGGCAGCCGCCCTCTACGGCGCCATCGACAACTCGCGCATGTTCGAGGGTACCGTAACCGATCCGAACGACCGTTCAATCATGAACGTATGCTTCGTGATGAAACCCGAATACAAGGAACTTGAAAAAGAATTCGTGGATTTCTGCGGCGAACGCGGCATCGTAGGCATCAAGGGTCACCGCAGCGTCGGCGGCTTCCGCGCATCGCTCTACAACGCCCTCCCGATGGAAAGCGTTCAGGTTCTCATCGAGGCAATGAAGGATTTCGAGTACAAACATTAATCCGCCAGGTATCATGAAAAAAATACTCGTCGCCACCGAAAAGCCCTTCGCTGCGGTTGCAGTTGACGGAATCCGCGAAGTGGTGGAAAATGCAGGCTATCAGCTCACACTGCTTGAGAAATATGCTTCAAAAGCCGATTTACTGGCCGCTGTCGCCGATGCCGACGGTCTGATCATCCGCTCGGACAAAGTCGATGCCGAAGTGCTCGATGCTGCCAAGAACCTTAAAGTTGTGGTCCGTGCAGGCGCTGGTTATGACAACATCGACCTCAAGGCCGCGACCGAATATGGGGTTGTTGCCGAAAATACTCCCGGCCAAAACTCCAACGCCGTTGCGGAACTTGTGTTCGGCATGGGCGTGATGGCCGCCCGCAATATGTATGCAGGCACTTCGGGCTTTGAGCTCAAGGGCAAGCATCTCGGCATCCAGGCCTTCGGCCAGGTAGGCCGCAACGTTGCCCGCATTGCCAAAGGTTTCGGCATGGACGTCGAGGCTTTCGACCCCTATTGCCCCGACAAAGTGATGGAAGAAGCCGGCGTCAAGCCTCTCCACTCCATCGAGGAGCTCTATAAATCGAACCTGTTCGTGTCAATACACATTCCCGCGACTCCCGAAACCATCGGCTCAATCGGCTATGACCTCATCACCCTCCTGCCCAAGAACGGCGTGCTCATCAACACCGCCCGCAAGGAAGTGATTGACGAAGCCGGACTTGCCAAGGCTCTCGAAGCCCGTCCCGACCTGAAATACGTGGCCGACGTACGTCCCGATACAGCTTCCGAACTGGAACAGAAATTTGCCGGCCGGGTGTTCTTCACTCCCAAGAAGATGGGCGCCCAGACCGCCGAGGCAAACATCAACGCAGGCATCGCTGCCGCCAATCAGGTTGTGGCCTTCCTCCGCGATGGCATAGACCGTTTCAGGGTTAACTGATACCCCAAATCCATACGAAAGGTGTGTCAAGATGCCGGTAAGTCCGCATCATGACACACCTTTTCTCATGCCCGCGGAAGAATCAGGGATTGTAGAGGTCGGTGTTGTAGAAATCCATTATATCGGTGGTCATGTCAAGATATGCCCCCGCAGGCGACTGAGGGTCGAGCGCCACGGCTGAATTGAAATCAGTTATTGCCTCGGCCCGGCGTCCGCATTTCCAGTAGAGTTTCCCCCGGCGGTAAAAAAGGTCTGCTACCCTGCAGTCCGGGCCGATTAGCCGCGAAAGCTCGGATATTTGGCGCTGTATATCAGTATTTTCACTCATATTGACGGTGTTATTCAATAAAATTCATTAAATTTGCGTTATAGTATATATAACGCAAATTTATACGAACATATCGACATGCGCAAATTATTTCTCACCATAATCGCCGCCGCTGGGTGCCTTACAGCATTTGCAGCCGATCCTATGGCGACAAACTACACGATGAGCCAATGCGAGGGCTCGTTGACTCCCTACCCCACGGAAATCAATCCCGCTGTGTTTCCCGACTCGCTTCGCCCCGTATTCATCAACCACGTCGGACGACACGGGGCACGCTATCCGGCGTCATCGGCCAACTGCCTGAAGCTTCAACGCGCCCTCAACCGCGCCGACTCGCTCGGGACAATCACTCCGGCCGGCCGTCAGTTGGCAAAACTTAATGACCTCGTAATAGCCCGCAGCACGAACCAATGGGGCGCCCTCGACTCGCTCGGAATGGCCGAACAGCGGGCAATCGCCACCCGCCTTTTCTACAACTTCGGCGAAATTTTCTCAAACGGAGCCACGGTATCGGCAATTTCCTCCTACTCGCCCCGCGCGATGATGAGCATGTATTGCTTCACCCATCAGCTTGACAGGATGGACAACCGCATAAACTTCGTCACCTCGACAGGACGAGTCAATTCCCAGCTCATGCGCCCGTTCGACACCGATGAGGACTACAAACAGTTCCGCGCCGACGAACTATGGCGTCCCGCCTACGAGGAATATTTCAATAAGGCATGTCCGACAACAGCCATACGGAAAGTGCTCGGCGACCGCTATCCTTTCAAGGATGAACATGAAGAACGCGACCTCGCCATCACTGAATATTATGTCGTGGCAGGCTGCCAGGCAATGAACATTGATCCAGGCGCCTCGAGGTTCTTCACCAAAGAGGAATACAACGCACTGTGGTCGTGCTTCAACCTGCGTCAGTATCTCCAACGGACGGCCACCACAATATCGAGTGTCCCCGCCGACATTGCCTCTCAGCTCGTACAGGATCTCATCCAGACCACCGACGGATTTATCAACGGAACCAATCCGGCCGTCGCCAACCTGCGATTCGGACATGCCGAAACCCTGATGCCGCTGCTGTCATTGCTGAGACTTAAAGACTGTTACTACGTCACAAACTATTTCGACACGGTTGCCCTCCACTGGCGCGACTTCGACGTAGTTCCTATGGCAGCCAATTTCCAGATGATTCTTTTCAAGAGCACGAGCGGGAAATACTATGTCCGCGTGGATGTTAACGAAAAGCCAGTCCCCCTACAGCCGAACTCGCCGGTGATATACACGCCCTGGGGCGAGGCACGCGACTATCTTACACGCATACTGCCGCTCACAGCTCAATAGACACATTCAGCCGCCCGTCGGCTTCAGCTTTTTCCCGCAAGGCCCGCATCAGCTCAGCATCGTAGGCCTTGCGGTTTTGATTTATGATACGGTTCACCACCTGGCTGCGGGCTGCCTCAACCGGCATGGGAGAACCGGCCGGCAAGACATCTGTAATATACAGGAGATATGTGAACCCTCCGTGGGATTCATCAAGCGAGTGATTACTTTTAAGCCATTCGCGGGCCGATGCACCGAAATCATGGGGTATACGGGTCTCAATCTGCTCCCAATCCACCCAACGATCACGGAAATAATCATAATGCACAGCGCTTGAAAGGACTTCCTTTTCAAGTTTGTCGGCATCGGCAGCCTTGTTAGAGCGGTAAAGTTTACGAAGCACGGCAAGATTGCGCGCATCGTCCGGCACTTTCAGATATGTTCCCTTCACCATCGGTCGGTCAAGTACAAACTCAGTCTTGTGGGCCTCATAATAAGCCTTGACGCTGTCGTCGGGAATGGATGCGGCATGTGTCTCGAACATCCTGCGGCGGTATTCCTGCATGATGAGGGTGTTACGGTAGTCCGCAACCATGCGGTCTATCTCGCTCATGTCAAGTTCGCCGGCAGCGACCTCCGATACCAGGCGCGTATCAATCCAGTCGTTAACATAGGCTTTCACAAACCGGGCTGAGTCGTCGGGCGTCAGTCCTCCAGGCATGCGGGCGGCAACTTCGGCCCGGGTCAGCCTGTGGTTTCCCAGTACGGCTATAAAGTCGTTGCCTGCCGAGGTGGAACTGTCGCTGTCGCAGGCCGCAAAAAACAATGCAAAAAGAGCACCGGCCGACATAACCGGCACGATGCTCTTTCGTAATAAATTATGTCCGTGCATTATTTCACTTGCTTAAGGACTTTCTTGTTAATTTTCACGGGATATTTGTCGTGGAGGGCCTTGAGCCATTCCTTCTCAAGCATGGCCTGATAATCGGCCACAACAGCGCCACGCACATCGGCAGCCTCCTCGGGGGCTGTGATGACCTTCGCACGGAAAGCCGCATAGCTGCTCCAACGCTTATTCTCGGGGGCGGGCTTCTCTCCACCGAATCCGAGATAGTCGGTAATGGCATTTTCGCCCTGAGCGGCAATCACACGCTCGATTTTTACATCGCGGCCAAAACGTTCGCGCATTGCCGAGGTGAAATCGGCAGGGACCATATCGTCGGTGAGGGTCGATGCATACTTCACGGCCTCGTTGAGCAGAGAGTCGTTGGAAGTAAAGATAATGTATGATTTGAACTTGGGCTTATCCCAGGCATATTTGGCGCGGTTCTTGCGGAAATAGTCCTCGAGGCCATCCTTGTCTTTCGCTGCACGGTCCCATACGTTGCGGTTTGAAATCTCAAAAAGAAGGATGCCGTCGCGGTATTCGTTCACAAGATTGCGGTAGTCGGGGTTCTCTTCGGCAAGTTCGTTGCGTGCAAGATCGAGAACGCGGTTGTTCATCATCTCGGTTGCAACAGCTTTGATATGTTCCTGAATCTGTTCACCGCCACGAATACGGGCAGGAGCCATTCCCGATACAATTTCGCCGAGGGTAACATCTTTTCCGCCTACTGAAAAGATGGGCATTTCGGATTTAGAGTAGTTCGCCATGAAGGCAGAATCAAGCATGCCGCCATCCTTATCAGCCATGGCTGCAATCTTGTTGATATTGGATTCATTGAGACGGGCACCATATTTCTTTGCATTGCGCTGCACAAACATCTTTTCGGGAAGCGCGCCACGCTCGGTGCGGTTGATGGCCTTGATGATGCTCTCGCGGTTGTCTTCAAGCGAGCCAACGCCGCGGGCATCAACTTTCTTGATGATGTGCCAGCCAAATGAGGTGGTGAAAGGCTCGGAAATGCCGCCAACGGGGAGAGCGAAAGAAACCGAGTCGAATTCCTGAACCATAGCGCCAGGACCGAACCAGCCGAGGCTGCCGCCGTTGCGGGCCGAGCCGGGGTCTTCCGAATAGGCTTTTGCGAGGTTCTCGAACTCATCGGGATTGGCTTTCACGACACGATATATTGAATCGATGGTGAACTTCTGTTCAGCGAGAAGGCTGTCGGGCACATTGCGGGTGAGGCGCAGGATGTGTTCGGCAAGCACTTCGCCACGGGCCGGCTGACGGCTTTCAACACGAATGATGTGGTTTCCGAAGCCCGAATTGACAACAGGAGAAATCTGTCCCACGGGAGTCTCGAAAGCAGCTTCCTCAAAAGCCCAGGGATAGCGGTTGGCTATCACGAAGCCCATAAGACCGCCACGGCGTGCGGAGGGTTTGTCAATTGAATATTGGCGCGCAACTTCTTCGAATGTGACCTTTCCGTCGATAATTGCCTGACGCAGCGAATCAAGGGTTGCTTCCTGGTCAGCCGCCATCATGATATGGCTCACCTTAAGCTCGTCCTGCATGTGCGAGTAGCTTTGATTGACCAGTGAATCCAGCACGGAGTTGTCGCGCAGGTAAGGCTCGGAAAGCTCGTCGCGGAACTGAGTGAACTCGGAGATGAACGATGCGGTGGTGTCGATACCTGCCGATTCAGCATCGGCAACTTTCAGTTTGTAATCAACAAACATGCCAACATATTGGTCGAGCGACTGAGGTTCGGTCTGTTGGGCATTGTTTTTATGAAAGAGATATTCAAATTCGCTGAGACGCACGTCCTTTCCGGCCACATTCATCAGCACTGGATCGGAATTTTTTGCTGTCAGAGCAAGCAGCGACGCACCGATGACGCCCACTGCGAGAAATTGCTTTTTCATTGATTGAAATATGGATGATTTCTTTTTAATTATCGTGTATACATAAATACTATATAATAACGCCGGAATACAGCATATATTGTATTCCGGCGAAATATATTTTGCAATGCAGACGCTATCAACGCTGGCCCACCGAATAGTTCGGAGCCTCGGACGTGATTGCCACATCGTGAGGATGGCTTTCTGCCACGCCGGCGTTGGTGATGCGGGTGAAACGAGCCTTATGAAGGTCGGCGATGGTGGGGGCGCCGCAATAGCCCATGCCGGCGCGGAGGCCACCGAGCATCTGGTAAACCACCTCGTAGAGCGAGCCCTTGAAAGGAACACGGGCAGCGATGCCTTCGGGAACCAGTTTCTTGGCATCGCTCTCGTTGCCTTGGAAGTAACGGTCTTTCGAGCCTTTTTCCATGGCTTCGAGCGAGCCCATGCCGCGGTATGTCTTATATTTACGGCCATTGAAGATGATGGTGTCTCCGGGCGATTCCTCAACACCGGCAAGCATGCCGCCGAGCATCACGGAGTGGGCGCCAGCTGCGAGAGCCTTGACGATGTCGCCCGAGTAACGGATGCCGCCGTCGGCGATAAGGGGCACATCATAGCTTTCGAGAGCCTTGGCCACATCATAAACGGCCGACAGCTGCGGGACACCGACACCGGCGATGATGCGGGTGGTGCAGATTGAGCCCGGACCAATACCGACTTTCACGCCATCGGCACCGTTGTCGGCAAGGTATTTTGCGGCGTCGCCTGTGGCAATGTTGCCCACGACTACATCAATATCGGGGAAGTTGCGTTTCGCATCGCGGAGCACGTTGATCACGCCGGCAGAATGGCCGTGGGCCGTGTCGATTACAAGGGCATCGACACCGGCCTTCACGAGAGCTTCGGCACGTACCATCGAGTCGGGGGTAACGCCGATACCGGCAGCCACGCGGAGGCGTCCGAGCTTGTCCTTGCATGCGAAAGGCTTGTCTTTTGCTTTGGTTATGTCCTTGTAGGTCACGAGTCCAATCAGGTGGCCGTTTGCGTCAACCACCGGGAGTTTCTCGATTTTGTGACGCTGGAGAATTTCGGCAGCTTCTTCAAGATTGGTGCTCTGTGAGGTCGTTATGAGATCTTCGGTGGTCATGACCTCATCAATCTTGCGTGAGGCGTCACGCTCGAAACGCAGGTCGCGGTTGGTGACGATGCCGACCAACATGCCGGCTTCGTCCACAACAGGAATACCGCCAATGTGATATTCCTCCATCATGCCGAGGGCTTCGGCTACGGTAGAACCGCGGCGAATGGTTACGGGGTCGTAAATCATGCCGTTTTCGGCACGTTTAACGGTGTGGACCTGGCGGGCCTGTTCGGCAATGGGCATATTCTTGTGGATGACACCAAGACCACCCTCGCGGGCGATTGCGATGGCAAGCTGGGCCTCGGTCACGGTGTCCATCGCTGCCGATACCAGAGGCACGTTGAGGGCGATGTTGCGCGAGAAGCGGGTTGCAAGATTAACGGTACGGGGAAGGACTTCCGAATAAGCCGGAATGAGCAGGACGTCATCGAAAGTGAGACCATCCATTGCTACTCTATCTGCAATAAACGACGACATAAAAGACTTGCTTAAACTATGTATTGAATTTATTGCATGCAAAGTTACGAACTTTTTGCGTAAAATACGGCCTGCACGCACAAAAAAATTTTACGGCGCCCTTATTTTTTCGTACCTTTGCCGTATAAGTACAACTACCTATAACCAGCCGTAACCATGAATATAATTAAAGATAAAGAATTTGGCGGAGAACGTCCGCTTTTCGGTTCCCATAGCCTCAAACTCGAAAACGTCACCATCCACGCCGGAGAATCGGCCCTGAAACGCTGTTCGGACATCGAAGCCGAGCGATGCCGCTTCGAGGGAAAATATCCTTTCTGGCATGTCGATCGCTTCACCATAAAGAATTGCCTGTTCACGCCTGGAGCACGCGCCGCATTGTGGTATTCATCAAACCTCGACATGGAGGACACCGTTGTTGAAGCTCCAAAGATGTTCCGTGAAATGAAGCATCTGAAGCTCAAACGTGTCAGGATTCCAGATGCACAGGAAACAATGTGGCACGTTGAGGATGTCAACATGCGCGAGGTTGAGGTGGGCAACGCCGACTATCTGTTCATGCACTCGTCCGACATCGATATTGACGGATACCGTCAGCAAGGCAACTATTCATTCCAATACTGCCGCAACGTGACAATCCGTAATGCGGTGATTGACTCGAAGGACGCTTTCTGGAACACTGAAAACGTTACGCTCATCGACTGCGAACTGACGGGTGAATATCTCGGCTGGCACTCGCAGAACCTGCACCTTGTGCGCTGCCGCATATCCGGCACCCAGCCCCTGTGCTACTGCAGCCATCTGCGCATGGACGACTGCGAAATGGCTCCCGACTGCGACCTCGCGTTTGAGGAATCAACCCTCCACGCCACAGTGCGCGGTCATATCACCAGCGTGAAAAATCCCGCTTCTGGCCACATAAAAGCTGGCTCAATAGGCGAAATAATCCTTGACGGCAACGCACCCGAACCTGCCGACTGCATAATTGAGACCATTGAGGAATGAAATATAATTTTGATGAAATAATAAACCGCCGCGGCACCAATTCCTATAAATGGGACACGACAGCGCCAGGAGTAGATGCCATGTGGGTGGCCGACATGGATTTCCGCACGGCTCCATGCATCACCGAAGCTTTGCGACGCAGGGTGGAACAGGGAATCTTCGGATATACTTTCGTGCCGGATGAGTACTACCGCGCCACGGTCGGCTGGTTCAGCCGCAGACACCGCTGGACAATCGACCCGACACATATCATATATACATCAGGGGTGGTTCCGGCTGTATCAGCCATCATAAAGGGCATGACACGCCCGGGCGACAAAGTCATTGTGCAGACCCCGGCCTACAACTGCTTCTTCTCGTCAATCCGAAATAACGGTTGCCAGCTGTCTGCCAACCGGCTGCGTTATGAAAACGGCGTATATTCCATTGACTTCGAAGACCTTGAGCGCCGCGCGGCCGATTCCGAGGCAAAAGTCTTGCTGCTTTGCAACCCTCATAATCCTTCGGGGCGCGTATGGACGCGCGCGGAGCTCGAGCGGATGGCCGACATAGCCATGCGGAATGGCCTGTTTGTAATATCGGACGAGATTCACTGCGAATTGACTTACGAAGGACACGATTACACACCTTTCGCATCGTTGGACGAGGACATTGCACGCCGTTGCGCAGTGTGCGTGTCGCCGTCGAAGGCCTTCAACATCGCCGGTCTCCAGATTGCCAATATAATAGCTGCCGACAGCGAGGTGAGACGCAAAATCGACCGTGCCATAAACGACAATGAGGTCTGCGACGTGAATCCATTCGGGGTAATCGCCACAATCGAGGCGTACACCAACGGAGAGGAATGGCTGGACGCACTGCGCAAATATCTGTGGGGCAACTATGTCGTTCTCCGCGATTTCTTCCATCGGGAACTTCCGTCGTACCCCGTAACCGATCTTGAAGGAACCTACCTGGCATGGATTGACTGTTCGGCCGCTGAAATCGGAGCCGACAAACTTGAACGACTTCTTGAAAATGAAGCTAAAGTCAGACTCAATGCCGGCACAATGTATGGCGACGGCGGCGAAGATTTCTTAAGAATCAATCTCGCCTGTCCGCGCGAACTCATTGAAAAGGCACTGCCCCGCATAGCCCGCGTCCTGAAAAATCAAGAGGCTGTTAAAAACGCTTAGCAATCCTGTTGCATCAACTGCATGTGGTGCATCATGACCCCGGCAAAGGGGCGTTGACCCACCTCGCGGAAGCCAAGGCTTTCGTAGAGGCGGCGTGCCCTCGGATTATCAGGGTCGACAAGCAATCCGACAGGTTTTCCGGCATCAACGTGGCGCCGGCATGCAGCTTCAATCAACCGGCCTGCGAGCTTTTGCCCACGATATTCGGGAAAAACGCAAAGTGAGTCAAGATAAACCTCATCAGATGAAGTTTCATCCGTGAACTCCTCTTCACGCATATCCATGCCAAGCACCTCATTGGCCACGCTTATGAATTCGCGTCTGAGCCGATGAAGCTCAGCACCGTCATAGCTGACGATGGCACCCGCCACCTTTCCCTCGGGAGTCAATGCCACAAGGGTATTGGTGTAGCTGTACTGCGAATTTTCCGACTCGGCAAGACGGGTGAAAACTTCCGTCACCAACGGAAGCCGGTCGGGAGTTCCGGCAAAACTCAGGCTTATCTCATCGCCCACGGCCATCATCACGGTTTTTGCAATGGCGGGGGCATCAGTTTTTCGTGCAGGTATTATTTCCATAAGTGATTATTGTTTAGCACTCACTCGCTGATCACTCCATGAGTGAGCAAAAAATCGTTTGCCGCTCCGATATAATCGTCGGCTGCATGTCCATAGCCCGAATTGCGCAGGCGGTGCTCTCGCGATTTGATATACAGCAACGCCCCTTCGCGCTCCATGCTGCCCGGTGCGGTCTGAAGCACTTTCATGGCATCGGAACGTCCAGCTTCAAGTGCCGTAGGCACAGGAGTGCGGAAGTCGCCGCCCTGTCTGAACACACTTCCGGCCCCACTGCTGCAACGCGACAGCAATGCCATTACCGACACGACTATCACAGCTATGATGGTGAGCAATATCGCAAGCCGTCCTTTGTGGAGGCGACGTTTGACTTTCTTTTTGGGGCGCTTTCCGCGCGGCCTTGCTGTCTGGGCGGTCATAAATCAATCAATATTACGGCGAGCTTGGCGCATGCCTCGGCATCGTCAAGAGCGTTATGGTGGTTTTCAAGTTTTATGCCGAAAAAATCGCAAAGGCTGTCAAGCGATTTCGACGGCAGGGCATAACGTGGGATTTTGCGTCTGGCGGCCTTGAGGGTACATCCCCAGTTCTCGGGCTCGGCAAGGCCGTATATCCGGCAGGCCGACTTAATGCACTTCGAGTCGAAAGCCGCATTATGGGCTATCAGCCTGAATCCTTCAAGCCACGGCTGCCATTGTTCCCACACACGCCCGAACGACGGAGCGTCGAAAGTGTCCTTATCGCCGAGGCCATGCACACATTGGCAACGGTAGGCATAATAATTGGGCTCAGGACAGACAAGGCTGTACTTTCGGTCCACAATAACACCCTCGACAACTTTCACAGCACCTATCGAACAGATGCTCGAAGGCTCGAAGTGGGCCGTCTCCACATCAATGGCGATGAACGACTTCATTTCCCAGCTTCCTCCAATATTTCCAGCACACGGTCCTTCACCTGTTCCATAAGGCGGCGTGGGGTGGATGTGGCGCCACATATGCCTATCGACTGCGCGCCGGCGAGCCATGCGGCATCGAGCTGTCCTTCGTCGGCAATGAGGTGCGAGCGGGAGTTGACATCACGGCAGTGTCCAAAAAGGATCTTGCCGTTACTGCTCTTGGCGCCGGCAACAAAAATCACCACTTCATGCTCGGATGCGAATTTGCGCAGGTGCCCTACCCGCCCGGCAACCTGGCGGCAGATGGTGTCATACGACATGAGGCGGGCGCCATCGGTGAGTCGCTCGCTGATACGGGCAATCAGGGCATTGAATCCTTCGACACTCTTCGTTGTCTGGGAATAAAGGGCTATGTCGCGCGAAAAATCTATGCGCGACAGGTCGTTCTCATTTTCAACCACTATGGCGGTGCCGTCGGTCTGGCCAACGAGGCCATTGACCTCGGCGTGTCCAATCTGCCCGTAAATCACTATCTGAGGGCGATTCTCCGGGTTTCCCGCCGTAAAGGCGTCCTTGATGCGTTTCTGCAGGGCAAGCACAACGGGACAGGTAGCATCGATTATCTCGATACCGTTGCGCGAGGCCATTTCATAGGTCGATGGGGGCTCGCCGTGGGCGCGGAGCAGCACTTTGACTCCGTGCAGGTTGGCAAGGTCAGAATGGGTGATGGTTTGCAGCCCAATCGACTGCAAACGTTCAACCTCGTTGGAATTATGCACTATATCGCCGAGGCAATACAGGCTGCCGGAGTCGGCAAGTTCGGTCTCCGCCTTGCGGATTGCCGTCACCACACCGAAGCAGAAACCCGAACGGCTGTCAATCTCTACGGTCGGTGTCATGCTTTTTCGAGTGATTGAACCACCCTTTCAAACTGGTCGATGAGCCATCGGTCCTGCTCGTCGAGCGTCATTGATGAATTATCGAGCGAGATTGCGTCTGAAGCCTTGCGCAAGGGGCTTTCCTCGCGGGTTTGGTCGATATGGTCGCGGTGAACGACATTGGCGAGTACTTCCTCGTAAGTCACGGCCGAACCTTTCTCTACAAGTTCCTTGAATCGGCGCTGTGCACGGGTCTCGGCCGAGGCGTCAACATAAATTTTCAGCTCGGCGTCGGGAAACACGGTGGTGCCTATGTCACGGCCATCCATCACAATGCCTTTCTCTACCCCGAAAGCCTGCTGCATGGCAACAAGACGATGGCGCACAGCCGGAATGGCCGCAACGAGCGAAACGACGTTTGAAACCCTCAGCTGACGTATCTGCGATTCGACATCGACACCATTGATAGTGGTGTGCTGCGAGCCGTCGGGCTGCGGAACAAAGTCAATCGAGATGCGCGGGAGAGCATCTACAAGAGCATCGGCATTGACATCTCCATCAGATGACACGAATCCGTTGTCAAGCCCGAAAAGGGCAACGGCACGATACATCGCGCCGGAATCAATATAGCGGTAACCCACAGCCGAGGCGAGCCTGCGGGCCATGGTGCTCTTGCCCGATGACGAGAAGCCATCTATGGCAACGGTTATTTTTATGCGTTCAGTTTCCATGCAAGTAAGCTTTGGAAAATTGTTTATATTTTATATGCCGTTTGGTGTACGGCTGTGGTAATTAGACTAATAAAACAATACCGGCAGGACAAGGAGACAATGCTTTTGTTCAAATCCAGCTTATCTGTTCAGTAAATCATTGAGGCTCAACGAAAGGTTTACCATGACAGTCGTGGCACCGGTGTGAGGTTGCGCAAAGGCAACGCCAACTCCGAACGCACGTCCACGGAAGCCACCGGTCAACGACCATCCCGACAGAAAGCTGCGTGAATATGTTGCCATGTCAGTGCGTGTCTTGTAGTTATAGCCGAGGCCTATGTAAAAGTTGCTGCTCGAGACCAAATCCGCACCGAATACCAGGTGGCGGAACAGATTTGACATGAAAGAATCTTTCATTTCAGGCTCGGCGCCGCTGGTTCCGTCACCGGCATCAAGATAAGGAAGTTTCCACTTGGTGAGGTTCCATGCCGTGACCGAAAACCTTACGGGAAAGTTACCGAAAGCCTGCGACCATCCGAAACGGATGTCAAATGGCAAGCGGTCGTAGGCTTCCGAAAAGCGTTTGACCTGACCTCCAAGATTGGCGATGACAGCCGAAAGCGACAGGTCATGGTCCGAATCATAATAGTTTATGCCGAGGTCGGTGGCAAGAGCGAAAGCCGTGTAGTCGGCATATCCGCTGTAAAGGAATTTCAATGCTATGCCACCGCGCAGACGATCGGTGATGTCGTGGGAATACGAGCCTCCGAAAGCAACATCTTTCGGCGAAAAATCGCCCACTATGGTGCCGTCGGGAAGAGCTTCCTGCACAGACCCATAGCCAAAATATTGCAACGAAGCCGACCAAGCGCCACGCTCGCCGACGCCGTGCCCATAACGCACTCCGGCAAAATTAGAGCCCCCGACATAGTGCATGTAGTTGAGGGCAATCTGTCCGGACATCTCCCCGCCCAGCAGGGCCGGGTTCTGGTCGGTGGTCTGGATGTCGTCATCGACAAGCGAGATATTCATCCCGCCCAGGCCATATATGCGGCTCGATGAGGATATGTTCAGCCAGTTGTAGGCGGAAGAGCTTTCCTGAGCCTGCAGGCCCTGCGGAACAGCCACAGCCACAATGGCAAGTATAAATGTCAATATTAGTTTGTGATAACGGGTCATTATGATACGATATATGTATCTTAACGCAGCAAACGGTCTTTTATTGCCTCAGCGGCGATGGTGATGGTGATGTCGCTTGGCGATGGGGAACAATTTACGTATCGACAGCACCTGCCGCGTCAGGTTGCCCTTGGCGATGACCAGCGTAACGCACACCAGTATGAGCAAAAGACCTATGATTCCGCGCAAACTCAATGTCTCGCCGAACAGGAGCACTCCGAAAATGACCGCCGTGACAGGTTCAAAAACGCCGAGCACAGCTGTTGGCGTAGAGCCGATTTTCTCAATGGCGGTGTTCGTACAGAGAAACGACACCACCGTAGGAACTAACGCCAAGGCCACAACCGCCCCCCATTGCAAACCACCGTCAGGAAGAGCCAGCTCGCCACGGGCGAGAATGAACAGGCCCAGCACAACGGATCCGCAAAGCAGTACCCAAAAAGTCAGGCTCAATGTAGCGACACTGCGAACTGGCCGACGGTTGATTCCTACAATATATATAGCATACGACAAGGCCGAAACCATAACAAGCATTATGCCGGGAATGGACACATGCCCGTCGCCGGCGGTACCGCACAATAGCCAGACTCCCGCCAAAGCGCCAAGCATACACACAAAAGTGCGCATAAGCATGACTTCATGGAAAAAGCCCCCCATTATCAGCATCACCATTATGGGATATACGAACAGCAATGTCGAGGCAATGCCCACATCCATATACAGATAGCTGCGGAACAAGGTTATGGATGAGACAGCCATCAGCAGTCCCAACCCGCATATCGGCAAGATACGTTCAAGCCCGATTGAAGCATGGCGTCCACGCATGCGCATGAGAAGCCAAACCGCAGGCAATGCGAGGACGTAACGGAAAAAAAGAATGGACACGGCATCCATGCCGCCTTCAAGCAAAGGCAACGCAAACACCGGATTGAGGCCGTAGGATGCGGCCGCAATTACGCCATAGATATATCCGCTATTCTTACCAGGCATCGATATAACTGAGGATGATATGTGCAAAATTTTCGCAAAGTTACACAGAAAATCTTTATCGGCACACATATGACATCTAAAAAAATACGTATGAAAATTAAAAGATAAAAAAATCATGCAAAAATTTGCACAGTTAAAACATTTACCCTAACTTTGCACTCGCAAAACCGACCCACGGTATGCTAAGGAGAGGTGGGTGAGTGGCTGAAACCACCAGTTTGCTAAACTGACGTAGGAGCAATCCTACCACGAGTTCGAATCTCGTCCTCTCCGCAATTCCGCTTGAAAATCAAGCACTTACAGAAATTGTACACGAAACGACCCCGAAAGCCTTGTTTTCGGGGTCGTTTTTTATGTATTGCAAAAAATAACAATCGCCCGTCTAAATGGTGTCGCCACCGGCTTCCCATCGGCCCCAACGTCATCCAAACATCACGGTGATGCCACGGTGATGTTGGGGTGATTAAAATATCATCCTCCACAGTCTTCCTGAAATTCGGTTTGAAATGATGAATTTATTTTGATTATCCAAAATATTGCCATACCTTTGCGTTATAATATGAATGCTGAAAAAGGCATCAGGCTTTGGATTGCAGTTCCTTTGACCCTGATAACTTTTCCGGCATTCATTTTTTCAATATATTCAAAATGCTTTCATTGTCGGAAATGCTGTGCAATTTCAATTCCCCGGATGGGGATTCACGGACGATTATCCAAGATTTGCCGCCGTCGATTTCTATCTCAAATAAATGCGCGTTCCATGTCGCATCATGCTTGTCAACACCCTGACCTAAATATTTCGCTTTTTTCAATACATTGTCAATATCAAGTATTAATTCATTTTTTATGGCCAAGTGTCTATGTGGCTGATTAAGCCATTCTTTGATTATTCGTTTATTCACAATTATCATTTCACTAAAAATGGATAATTGTATGCCTGTCGGTGTCCTTGCATTTGCTTCTTCCCTGATGATTTTTCGCCGCTCCCTTATGTGCGCAAGTTGGGCTTGTACCGGGTCAATCTTGGGTTAGGTTTTGCCGGGTGTTGCGAATGGGGCTCGTCCTCTCCGCAACCACAGAATTAACCCGCTGAAATTCAGCGGGTTTTTCTTTTATATAGCATAACCGACATTCAACAGGCAAGCCCATACGAGAATAGCCGCCACGTTTTCTCGGGGCTGCTTAAAGTCTGATATTTCGATTCTGGTGTATGTAATCGTCTCGAAAAGCAGCCATTTTCTTCCGGCAGTAAAAATGGTAGTTATTTCTTCAATAATGATATTCCCACAGGGTGACTTTATGATTAACTTTGCCCTGCTATGAATAAAGACGTAATGATACTGACAGGTGCCGGGCAAATCGGGATGGCGATAGCCCGGCGGATGGGCTACGGCATGAAGATTGTGGTCGGCGACCGCAATCTTGACAATGCTAAATCAATATGCTCGACAATGAACAATGTGGGATTCGACACAGTGCCGTTTAAAATGGATCTGTCTGACCGCCAGTCTATTCTCGCGTTAATCGCCGAGGCTCAGAAATATGGAGATATTTCCATGCTTGTAAATGCAGCGGGAGTTTCTCCGAGCCAAGCTTCAATAGAAACAATAGACGGCGGAGCGACAGCATCATATTTTTTCGGACCTCTAAACCCAAACGTAAAATGAAAAGACCCTATATAATATGTCACATGGTGGCATCAATCGACGGCCGCATAGACTGCTCAATGGTTGACAAAATCAGCGGCGACGAATATTACGAGACACTTGAAAAGCTCGACTGCCCCGCTCAGCTCGAAGGGCGGGTAACAATGGAGCATTATAATGCGGCAAAAGAGCCGTTCGTAGCGCAGGATTCCACGCCGGTCGGGAAGAGCAGCGTACATAAGGCTGTGGAATCTGAGCATTATATCATCGCGGTCGACACCCGCGGAAAACTGCGTTGGCCCGCAGCCCAAATTGATGGCGCCCCCCTACTCTGCATAATCAGCGAACAGGTTCCGCAGGAATATCTTGAAGTGCTACGAAACGAGTGTATTTCATACATCTGCGTAGGCTATGACTCAATAGACCTTTCTGCCGCAATGGAAATACTGCACGGAGAGTTTGGAGTGGAGTGCCTGGCGGTTCTTGGCGGCGGACATATAAACGGGAGCTTTCTCGAAGCCGGACTGATTGACGAGGTCAGCCTGCTGCTTGCTCCCGGTATAGACGGCCGCAAAGGCCAGACGGCATTGTTCGATGGCATAGCCGATATGGGGCGTATGCCTGTGAAACTCTCGCCCCTGGGCGTGGAGCAATTTGAGAACGGAACTTTATGGATACGCTATAAACCCTATAATCATAAATAATGAAAAAGCTAATCAGCCTGATAATCACAGTCGCTTTGTCGGCCCTGTCAATGGCATCGTGTGCGGGCAATCAAACCGAAACATCGGAAACCACAGAAGAATACAAACCTGAAGAAATGAAAGAATCAATCGACAGAAAGAAAACACTCGTGGCATTTTTCTCACACACCGGCGAAAATTATGGCGTGGGAAACATCTCGGAAGGGAACACCCATATCATTGCCAAAATGATAGGCGAGGCAACAAACGGCACCCTCTTTGAGATTGTGCCGGAAAAGGAATATCCACACGGCTCATACGATGAGGTCGTTGAGATTGCCAAGCAGGAAAAGGCCGTCAAGGCACGTCCCGCCATAAAGGGCGATGTCAATGTCGACGATTACGACGTCATATTCATCGGTTATCCCAACTGGTGGGGCGATATGCCGATGCCGGTATACACCTTTCTGGAAAAACACAATTGGAGCGGCAAGACCGTTGTGCCGTTCTGCACCCACGAGGGCAGCGGACTTTCTAAAACTGAAGAATATGTTGCCGAGGCCTGCCGAGGCGCCAAAGTCCGCAATGGCGTTGCGGTGCGTGGAGAAACAGCCCAAAACAAGCGCGACGAAGCCCGTAAATCTGTCAAGGCATGGCTTGACAGACTATGACAGAGGTTCATTTAAGGTTCTTATTGAAGTTTTATAGATGTTTTTTCATAATTTTTGCAATCATCGTTCAAGTAATAGATCTTATTAATAAATTTACGTAATAGTCACCTCTAAATGCGCATCCTGAATCTAACAGGAGGCGCATTTATTTATGTAGCACGTCCTGTTTGTTATGCATCATTATAATATAAGGCCTTCATTCCCTCGTAAATTAAAATCTATGCCCCATGACCACAGCACCCAAAAACTTAAAATCTCTTGCTAAGAGATTTGGGACATTTTTATGGAATTATAAATCAAGTTATTATATGTGCCAATTTTTAAGTCCTGCTAAACAATGGCGCGTTTTTTACAATGCCGCGGATTTTTTTCGTTTCTGTTGTATCTTGAATATCAATTATTATTCTTAACTTTGCACCCGCGTTAGACTCTCTTAGCAAGAGAATCAGCAAAAATAATCAATCATTTCAGCCACTCAAATGAGTGAAAACCAAGACATAGCCAAAAAAGCTACGCCAGTTTTATCAGAGACTGACGACGCCGTAGGCGTGCCAAAAGCCAAATGGTTCATAGCTATCGTTAACAACCGACACGAAAAAAAATACGCAAAAATCCTTACCCAAATGGGTATTGAAAATTATGTACCTGTTCAAAATAGGTTGAGGATTTATGCATGTGGAAAAAAGAAGCATGTTGATTATGTGGTTATTCCTTCCGTAATATTTGTCCATTGCACTGAATGTGAACGCAAAAACAATATTGTTACCCTGCCATTTATCAATCGTTTCATGACAAATAATGCTGGGATGTCAACAAGTTCAGTAAATAAACCACTGGCAATCGTATCCGACAAAGAAATTGATAGGCTAAAATTTATGCTTGAACAATCTGACACCCCCGTAGAAATATGCCAACGCCCATACCTCAAAGGAGACAAGGTTAAAATTATACGCGGAAGCTTGCAGGGACTTGAAGGAAATGTTATTGATATTAACCAAGCAAAAACAGAGTTAATCATTTCTTTAGAATTCTTTGGCTATGCTAGGATCCATATTGACACAAAAAATCTCGAGTTAGTAAAATGAAAACGGCAATCCTATATTTATAAATTAGTTTTCATGTCCGATACATCAAAAATTCAATCCATAACATCCGGACCTCGACAATCCAACATCGAACTTTTGAGAATAATCTCAATGTTCCTTGTGCTAATGGTACATGCAAATTTTTGGTCGTTGGGTACACCTGACAGGCAAGAATTGACATCTTTCCCTATGGCCACAGGATTTAGAATATTCCTTAACACCTTTTGCTCAATATGCGTAAATGTATTCATCCTCATATCTGGTAAATTTGGGATTCGCAGAAGCTTTAAAGGTCTATGCTCATTCCTTTTTCAATGCATATATTTTGTAATTGCAGGGTATATTTTAATGTGGTTGGTAACTGGCAACTGCTCTATAATCAATTTTATAAATGATGTCCTATTTCTGGAAAAAGGCAGTTCTTGGTTCATCAAAGCTTACCTTGGCCTTTATATCCTCTCTCCCGTATTAAATTCATTTGCTGATAATTGTAGTAAACAAGTATTTAAAACCACCCTTATACTATTCTTCTCATTCCAAACATATTTTGGAATGATTAACGGAAGTGCAGCTTTTATCCAATTTGGTTATTCGGTATTCTCCTTCATAGGACTTTACCTCTTAGGACGGTATTATACTCGCTTTAGCGTTACCCCCCCCCACTGCATATTATTGTATATCAGCACATTATCAATAAGCACCATTATTTCAATCATAGGAATTGGAATATCAAGGCCCTATTTAATGGATTGGATGACTTACTATATAAGTCCGACGATAATACTGATGTCGTTTTTATCGCTTGTAATTTTCGATAAAATCCATATTAAGCCAAATAAGTTAATAAACTGGGTTTCAGCGTCATGCTTTGGAGTTTATCTTCTTCATATGTGCAACGCACCGTGTAAGATTTTCTTTAAGAAAACGATGTGCTTTTTATACGAATCTTTCTCTGGTTGTGCCTATATCATCCATACATTTACTATTCTTATCGCAATCTTCATCATTGCGATTCTTATAGACCAACCGCGCAAATTTATTTGGACTCATCTTATTAAACGGGTGGTGTAATGGAGGCTGTCAATCGTAGAGTTGCAAAGAATGCCATTGTTCTATCCCTTCGCACATTACTTAGCATATGCGTGGGCCTATATACCTCAAGACTTGTATTGCAGGCGTTGGGTATCGATGATTTCGGTATATTTGGGGTAGTTGGTGGTATTGTTGGCATGTCATCATTTCTCAATGGTTCAATGGCAGGCGCCACTTCCCGTTTCATCACATATGAATTAGGATGTGGAAATAATGGAAAGCTTAAGCAGATATTCACAACTGCATTCTGGACACATCTGTTTCTGGCAGGAGTCGTTATTGTCATTGCAGAAACCGTAGGCTTATGGTTTTTAAATTATAAAATGATTATACCTGAAGGAAGCATGTTTGCCGCCAATATAGTTTATCAGTTCTCTGTTCTTGCAATTGTAATTGGATTTACACAGGTACCCTACTCTTCCGCGATTATCGCTCATGAAGATATGTCGTTTTACGCATATCTGGAAATAATCAATGTCACTCTTAAACTATTGTGCGCAATTTTTCTATTTGCCATTGAAAGTCAGCGGCTCATTCTATATTCCTTTATGATCTTTGGCATTTCCTTGATTATGACAATAATAACCAGACTATATTGCTTAAGAAAATATCCAGAAGCAAAATTATCATTGTCATATGATAAAACCGTAGCCAAAGAATTAGTCGCGTATTGCGGTAATGATCTTTATGCAAATATCTGCCTTACGGCAAAAGATTATGGTTTGCCACTACTACTGAATATCTTCTTTGGTGTAGTAGCCAATGCAGCCTCTTCAATAACAAGCACAGTAAGTGGATCAATTGTAGCGCTCACAACTACAGTTTCGCAAGCATTTAGACCTCAGATTATAAAACAATATGCAAGCGGCAACATTATTTTAATGGCCCAAATGATGCGCAGGTCAGTTCAATTTTCCCTCATGTTTTTCTCTTATGTAGCCATTCCATTTATAATTATGACACCTGAGATACTCCAATTGTGGCTGGGAGAAGAACCTACGTATGCCTCAACATTCCTGCAACTTGTCATGTGCTCGGCTATTTTCAACATTATGAACAACGCCAGTATCGCATCAATTCACGCCACAGGTAAGATTCGCCGGATGTCCATTATCGCTGGCACATTTGCTCTGGGTTGTCCTGTCACATCGTATATCCTTCTAAAAGCCGGGGCTGGCGTAAACACTCCTTATGCTGTTAACATCGCTATGTTTGCTTGCATATTAATTGCCAATTGGTCTATCATAAAAAAACGAATACCTCAATTTGCATTGCGCCCTTATATATGGGCATTGACACGGAGCCTGGCAGCCATAGGCTTGTCGATTGCAATCATGTACATTATTAAATGTAATCTTTTTAACAAGTATCTTATAAATGGCTCTTGGTCATGGATGGGACTATTTGTAATCTTAGCATTATTCACCATACTTTCCATTGGTTGCCAGACATTCATTACTTACGTTATAGCTTTAAACAAGGCGGAAAAAGATTATTTACGTTCTCTTTTGCTACAAAAAATCAGAAAGATTAGTATCTGAATGATGGACAAACTCGACACAATACAAGCTATCGCCAGATATTTAGGCAATAGAACCTTAATGCTGAAGCTTCGCCAGCTTAGAGCTAAATTTATTGACAAGCATATTCGCAAACGCCAGTTCAAGGATTTAAGTATATCCATAATTTCCAACAATTGTTGGGGCAGCATGACATTCTATCAACGTTTCGGAATAAAATACAACACACCGACAGTCGGACTTTTCATATCAGACACTGACTTCATGAAGTTGTGCAGAAACCTGAGATATTATCTATCGCTTGACTTGAAGTTTATAAAGCCTTCAATGTCCCCTGCCTTTGAAGAAGTTCAGAACTGGTCTATTGCAAAAACTGACGTGCATGATTATTCATTCCCAGTTGCAATGCTTGATGACGTCACGATTTGGTTCATGCATGCAAAATCAGAAGAGGACGCTATGGAAAAGTGGGAGCGGCGCAAAAGACGTATGAGCTATGACAACATCATAGTTAAATGGAGCCAGCGATATACCCAGTCAACGGATATAGTAAATGAATTTCTGCAGATACCATATAGAAAACTTGGGTTCGTAGACAAAGAATGCCCAATCAATTCAACCGAACTATATAAAATTGACGGATGGAACAAACTTAAAGAAGATGGTGGCGATGAAATCAGTTTTGTTTCTGAAAGATTCAATGTTATCGAATTAATTAATCACGCATGTTCTCAAAAATAAAGATTTATATAAGACTCAATCTTGCTCGAGTACTTTATAGGCTGCGCGCCAATTATACTACACAGGATTTGATTAAGCGAGGTTTGACCGTAGGAAAAAATTTCCGGCGCATGCACGATGTGATTATAGACCCGTCGCATGTATGGCTCATAACCATCGGGGACAATGTAACTCTGGCGCCTCGAGTACATATTTTATCTCACGATGCATCCCTGTGCCATCACTTAGGATATGCCAGGATTGGAAACGTTTCAATAGGAAATAATGTGTTCATTGGAGCTGAATCTGTAATTCTACCCAACGTAAGTATTGGTGACAATTGCATTATAGGAGCAAATTCGACGGTTTCACGTGATATACCTGCAGGATATGTTGCAGCCGGTTCACCTGCGAAAGTAATCTGTTCTATTGAAGAGTATAGAAAGAAGAACGAGGAGCTAATGTCGATGAGGCCTAAATATGAGGAAGAATATACCATTCGTGGGGGAATTACAGATGATCGGAAGCATCAGATGCGCAATGAACTCAAAAATGGTTTTGGCTTCGTAAGATAACCATGATTTCAATAATATCTCCAGTATATAATGTCGCTGCGTATTTGGACAAATGCATTGAATCTGTCCTTAACCAGACATATAATGATTGGGAGCTCATTCTCATAGATGATAATTCAACAGATGGCTCACTGGAAATAGCCAATGCTTATGCCAAGAAAGATTCCCGCATAAAAATTCTGCATCTTACAAAAAATTCGGGGCCCGCCCATGCCCGCAATATTGGTATAGACGCTGCAAAAGGTGATTACCTCTCCTTTATCGATAGTGACGACACGATAGGAAATAGATTTTTATCATCCTTGGCGAGTACGGCGTTGCAGTATGGGCCCGATATAGTTTGGTGTCAATATAATCAGGTGCAGTATGACAATCAAAATAAAAGCCACCACACTATTATAGAGAACCATCTCCCAAAGTTAACGCCGATCAGCAGGAATGAGGCCCTTATGCTCTTCTTTAAGCAGGTTCCAGGCATAGGTTCCATGTGTAATAAACTATACAAAAGAGAACTTATCCAGCTGTATGACATTCATTTGAACGAGAGCCGCCACCGCGCCGAGGACTGGGAATTCAATATTAAATATTTCAGGCATATAAATTTCATTATAGCCATAGAAGACGCCCACTATAATTACATCCGCCGCAAGTCTTCTGTAATGGATACGTTTCGAGATAAAGATTTACATCTTATGTATCAATCAGTAAGGCTATTGCGGAGCATAAAAGCTGAATGTAGCCTTTCCGTTTCAAGAGGTAGTTTCGCTTTGGAATTTTTGCCATCCATAATGGAATACGTAATCAAGAGTTTCAGATACGCAAAATCACCTTACATAATTTTAAAAGAAATTACTTCTAATCCAGAGTTCAGGTTCTTATGTGAGGACGAAGCCGACCTACGGCTACCAAAGACATATTCTTTAATTTACACCTGCCTGAAACACAACCTCATTTTACCGGCATGGTGCATAGGAAAGCTCCTAAGCATTAGATAATCTCATGATATATGACAGAATCTAATAAACACAACCCGCTAGTTTCAATATTAATTTCCTGCTTCAATGTGGCGCGCTTCATTGACAGTGGAATACAAGACATCCTTGAACAGAGCTATCAAAACATCGAGATAATCATAGTAGACGATGGTTCTACCGATAAAACACCCGACATTCTAAACAGGTGGGCAAAACGAGACCGTCGGATTTCCATAATCACACATCAGCGCAACAAGGGTCTGGGAGCAGCCAGAAATACAGGTATTGATGCAGCTAATGGCGATTACATTTATTTTTTTGATGTGGATGACCGGTTAAAATCCGATACAATATCGTACTGTGTTCAAGAAATGGAAAAGAGGGACACAGACATGTTGATTTTCGGCTTCGAGGCCGTGACAGCTGATCATCCTGAAATTGTTGACGAAGTAAAATATAAAGAGACATATGCCAAGACTTCGCAAGAAATATATGACATCTATGTAGACCGCATAATGCTGGCCCGACATGGCAATGGTTTTGTCTGGAACAAATTCTACCGCCGTTCTTTTATCCAGGAGAATCAACTACGATTCGGGACTCAAGCCATACAACAGGACGCACCGTTCAATCTTCGGGCCATTGCCGCGGCCAGCTCATTATATATATCCCCATACATCGGCTACCGCTATTTTATTTATTCTTCTGGGAATAATGGCTCAAGATATATTGCCAACCGTTTAGACATCATCAATGACGTCAGGGAATGCTATGAATCATTTTTAGCCGCTGCAGATATTTGTGATAAAAGATGCCAGGAAACGCTGAATAACAAATACTGGGGCGGCATGTTAAAATTTTTCATATACGACCTAAATCATCCGAAATGTCCTCATCCTTATAAAATAAAAAAACAAATATTTCAATCCTCCACTAATAGAGAATATGCCCGCTTGGCGGCCCGGCAAGTAATGCATTCTAATAAACATATGGACGAAAAAGCTATGGCATATTCCGTTCTCCACTCAAACTATGCCCTGTTCTGTGCCATTGCAAAGTACGGCAACATGGTTCGCAAGCTATTAAAGCGATGAAACCACGTATTTTAATTATAATGCATTATATGGAATTGGGCGGCGGAGAAATGTCATTGCTCGGACTTCTGGCGGCACTCGATCCAGCAAAGGTTGATGTAGACTTATTTCTATGCAGCCATTCAGGCCCACTGATGCGTTTTATTCCAGAATATGTTAACATCCTTCCTTCGGTCGATGGGTATTCCAACATCCTCAATCCATTAAAGGATGCATTTAAAGCGGGCCAGTTACGGGTTGTTGCAGGGCGTCTTATCGCTAAATGGAAACATCGCAGGTATCGCAAGGCACATCCGGCGCATAAAGCAGACCAAACGATTTTCCAAATTCTTTGGGATTGCGTAATGCCGTCCTTGCCGAAAATAAATCCTGAACAAGAATATGATCTATGCATAAGCTATATGAACCCTCACAATATCGGAGTTCAAAAAGTTAATGCCCGAAAAAAACTTGCATGGATACATACGGACTATTCCCAGATAGAGACCATTCCTGAACGCGAATTGCCTGTATGGGGTGCCTACGATTATATCGCGGCAATTTCTCCGGATGTAAAAAATGCTTTTATTCATGTGTTCCCGACCTTAACTTCAAAAGTTATTGATATTGAAAACATAATACCCGAGAATTATATAATCGCACGGTCAAAAGATCAATCAACAGCTTATTTAGAAATGCAAGAAGGAAGCGTCAAGCTACTTTCTATCGGACGTTTTTGCGAAGCCAAAAATTACGATAACGTGCCATATATAGCCAAGCGCATTGTCGAGAGTGGATTGACAGACCTGAAATGGTACATTATTGGATATGGCGGCGACGAGGAACTGATACGTCGTAAAATTGCCGAGGCCAAAATGGAGCGACATGTCATTCTCCTTGGCAAAAAAGATAATCCCTATCCCTACATTAAGGCGTGCGACATCTATGTGCAACCATCGCGTTACGAAGGCAAGTCAATCACAGTTCGAGAGGCACAGATTCTCGGTAAGCCCGTTGTAGTGACCAATTATCCCACCGCACACTCTCAGATTAATGATAAAACTGATGGCATTATCGTACCTCTGGAAAATGAAGGATGTGCAGCCGGCATAACCAACTTTATAAAGAATACAAAACTCCAACGCCAAATCGTCCAGAATATAGCTCGTCAAGACTTTGCCGGTCCATCCGAAGTAATTAAAATATATTCCATACTCAATAATTCGCAATCATAAACCAGTGAATACCAGTATATTACCCCCCCCCCGAAAAGACACATGTCTCAAATGGTAATTCAAGGTTATCATATATTGATAATTTAAGGGTTTTTGCATGTTTTCTCGTATTGTTAACTCACGCTGCCATGCCATCTGACAATCCATCCCAGGATGGTTTTTGGCTCTTTGGTATTACATTTATCGGAAGCCCGTCATCAGAATTATTTCTCGCCTTGTCTGGGACTGTCCTATTACCGATAAAAACTGGATTCCGTAAATTTTATAAACGTCGATTTATAAAACTTATTCCTCCATTAGTTATATGGTCTGTCTTAGGATTGCTTCTCTATACCCAAACACATGACCTACCATTCTCAGACGCATTACAAGGCATACTTAGAATACCTTTTCAGCCAACAATCGGAGTCTATTGGTTCGTTTACGCCATGGCTGGACTATATTTACTGGCACCATTCATATCTCCCTGGCTTAAAGGAGCTTCAAAAAGGCAGATAGAAGTGTTCTTGACGCTATGGGCCTTAAATATGACTATCCCATGGATTTTGTATTTCTTCCCAGCCATAACTTCGGAATTTGCAATAAATGGCAATTATTACTGGTCACTTTGCTATTTCGGAGGATTTCTCGGGTATTGGTTTTTAGGATATTATTTGCGTAAATATCCAATCACAATAGGTCTTAACAAGAAGTGGTTAACACTTATCGGCATGACGGTGACATATCCTACCGCAGTATTTATCCTTAAAAAACAGGGCTATAACACCACCATATTGCTCGACAATCTCCAACTTGGAAGTGCCGTTTTAGTTGCTATATTATATACATTGTTTCAAAATACCCACTTGCCCAAGAAAGTTCAAAGCATATTATCTGCAATTTCCAGATATTCATTTTGCATATATCTGACCCACATATACATCGCCCGTGAATTATATTGGGGAATTTTCAATGGCTCTCAAATTCATATTTTCCCTCGTACTTTTCTTATCGCCCTAATGACTCTTGCAACAGGCTATGTGCTCACATTCATATTGAGCCGTCTGCCCAAAGGTAAGTATATAACAGGGGCATAACATACTCTCATTCATGAAATCTGTAATGCTCGTTTTCGGCACTCGTCCAGAAGCTATCAAGATGGCTCCGCTGGTTAAAGAGTTCCAAAAACATCCCGAAAAAGTAAAAACCATTGTCTGCGTGACTGGACAGCATCGACAAATGCTTGATCAAGTACTTGAAATTTTTGACATCAAGCCTGACTATGACCTCGCCATAATGAAGCCTGGTCAGGATTTATATGATGTGACATCCCGTGTTCTGACGGGTATGCGTGATGTGCTTAATGAAGCAAAGCCTGACGTGGTGTTGGTACATGGCGACACTACAACCTCAATGGGAGCTGCTTTGGCCGCTTACTACAGACAAATTCCTGTCGGACATGTGGAAGCAGGACTACGCACCCACAACATTTACTCTCCGTGGCCCGAAGAAATGAATCGTCAAATTACCGGACGTATTGCAGAATATAATTTCGCCCCCACTCAATTGAGCCGCGAGAACCTTATAAATGAGGGAATTTCTGCATGCAAGATTTTTGTTACAGGTAATACCGTCATAGATTCGCTGTATTGGGTTGTTGATAAGATCAAGAATGACGAATCCCTCAACCGTTCGTTAAGACACGGATTGCAAAAGGCCGGATATGACACGAACCGCCTTGCAGATGGACGTAAGCTTGTTCTCATCACTGGACACAGGCGTGAGAATTTCGGAGAGGGGTTCATTTCCATGTGCCGTGCCATTAAAACTCTTTCCGAAAAATATCCCATGGTGGACTTCGTCTACCCCATGCACCTCAATCCAAATGTTCGTCGCCCGATACACGAAGTTTTTGGAGATAATCTGCGAGGGATTCCCAATATGTTTTTTATCGAGCCCCTGGAATATCTCTCGTTTGTGTTCCTTATGGAAAAAGCTTCGATAGTGCTCACCGACTCTGGTGGTATTCAGGAAGAAGCGCCAGGACTCGGCAAGCCCGTACTTGTGATGCGTGATACTACCGAACGCCCCGAAGCTCTCAACGCTGGCACCGTAAAGCTTGTCGGTACCGATTATGTCAAAATTATCAGCGAAGTATCAAGACTGCTTGATGATAAAAAGCACTACGAAACCATGTCCAAAGCCATCAATCCTTATGGAGATGGAATGGCATGCGAGCGTATTGTAAAAACACTCTGCATATGATCCCCAAGATTATACATTACTGCTGGTTCGGGGGTAATCCCCTTCCGGCAGACGCCCGACGGTGTATTGAGTCATGGAAAAAATACTTACCTGACTATAAGATTAAAGAATGGAACGAAAATAATTTCGACATAAATTCCAACCAATACGTCCGGGAAGCCTACGAAAAACGCAAATTTGCTTTCGTCACAGACTATGTTCGCCTTTACGCACTGGTAAATGAGGGAGGCGTTTATATGGATACAGATGTTGAAGTTATCAAATCTTACGATCCGTTCTTACATCACACGGCATTCTCCGGATTTGAAAACAATAATTATGTTCCAACTGGCATGATGGCGTCTGAGAAGGGTGGAAAATGGGTCAGAGAATTGCTTGACGAATACCTCGACCGCAAATTCATTCAAGAGGACGGGAGTCTGGATACCACAACCAATACATTTACAATCACAAAAAATATGGTTTCTCACGGGCTCATCCAAAACAACACTTTTCAGGATTTCCCAGGACTGGCCACATTTTACCCATCAGATTACTTCTGTCCCAAAGACCACACGGATGGAATTATAAAACTGACTGCGAACACTGTATGTATTCATCATTTTGCCGGTTCGTGGCTTCCCGACAACATCAAACGGAGACATAAATACAAAGTACTGCTAACAAAGATTCTTGGGAAAAAGATTGCAGGACTTATCAGCAAAATAATAAACCGATAACATGCTGCCAGGACAATTTTATAAGCCCATCTTCCTGTATCTTGTTATTATTCTTACTTTAATACAAGGGTCAAAAATGGCACCCTTATCTTATACAAGGATAGTACATAAGAAGGCCTCTGTATTCTTTTCAATCATACTTGTTCTCCTTTTGGCCTGGTTCTTAGGGTCCCGTCCTGTTTCAGGCTATTATTTCGGAGATACCGCGCAATATGCATTTATGTTTGAAAACACAGTGGATGGAAAAATCACATTTGCGCATGGTGATGGTGAATGGATATGGCAGTATATCACTGTCCAATGCGCCAGATACCTTGATGTGCATGAATATTTCACCGTAATTGCCGTACTGTATATCGGATTTTCATTATGGGCTTGCTACCGGCTGACATCAAACAATACATATACAACCTTTCTTTTTATCCTTGCAGGGCTTTCGTTCTTTACTTATGGAACAAATGGTTTACGAAATGGGTTGGCCTGTAGCGTCGTGCTACTGTTTTTATCATATGTCAACGGTGGATTTATAGATAAAATCATCGCTGCTGTCCTTGCCTTTGTTGCTTATGGCATACACCACACGACCATACTTCCAGTGAGTATGGCCGTCATCAGCATCTTTGTAATCCGCTCCTTCAAATTGGCATACACATTTTGGATTATTTCAATTTTAGTATCATTGGTCGCGGGCAGTGCAATAACCTCTTTCTTCGCCACATTGGGCTTTGATGATCGTTTATCATATCTTTCAAGCGCACCTTCAGAAACGGCTTTCACCCACACAGGCTTCCGTTGGGACTTTCTAATATACAGCATGATGCCCATTGTGTTGGGATATTATATCATTTATAAAAGGGGGATACGCGATCATTTTTATGAAATATTACTTAACACGTACACCCTTTCAAATGCATTTTGGGTAATGGTAATACGGGCTAATTTCTCAAATCGATTTGCCTATTTATCATGGTTCATGTACCCTATCGTTCTCGCTTATCCGTTACTCAAGATTGATATATGGGGAAAATACCAGGGCAAATACCTGAATAGGATAATGCTCGGACAGATAGGTTTTACGTGGTTTATGCAAACATTCTATTGGTAATGAAGACCCTTACAGTTTTTACTCCTACCTATAACCGGGCGCATACTCTCGGGCGCACTTACGAAAGCCTACTGCGTCAGACTGACCAGGATTTTGAATGGCTTGTGATCGACGATGGATCGACAGACAACACCCGGCGGCTTGTTCAGGGTTGGATTGCAGAAGATAAAATACCCATTCGATATATCCATAAGGAAAACGGAGGCTTATACACGGGCTACAACACAGCCTATGCAAATATCGAGACAGAGCTGTGCGTCTGCATCGATTCCGATGACTACATGCCCGACGATGCTGTTGAAGCCATAATCAGCCATTGGAAAAGATTTGGTTCTGAAAAATACGCGGGCATAACCGGCCTTGATTTCTTTTTGGACGGATGTCCCATCGGAGGATATTTCCCGGATGATTTAACCGAGGGACATCTCATTGACCTATCCCTCAAAGGGCTTCATTCGGGTGACACGAAGCAGGTGATGCGCACCGCCATAATGAAGCATGTGGCTCCTATGACGGGCTTCCCGGGAGAGAAAAATTTCAATCCTATATATCTTCTTCTCCAGGCCGATGACATGTTGCCTTCACTATTCCTTAACCGCAATCTATGCTTCGTGGAGTATCAGACAGGCGCCGACAGCATGTCGGCAGCCATATTTCGGCAGTATGTAAATTCTCCACATTCCTTCGCCAAAATGCGTAGGTTGGAAATGACCCTCAGACGGAACACTCCGCTCAATCTGCTACGCGTGGCGATCCACTACAATTCCAGTACTATCCTCGGCCACGAAAAGGACTGGCTATCTTCATCACCCTGCAAAGCTCTGACGGTCGCCACACGTCCTTTGGGCTGGCTGCTGTCCAAATACATCCGTTACAAAGCCAGATGACAGGTTACTCCGTCGCCATCCGCACCCTCGGGTCCAATCCTGAAGTGTTGCATAAAGAACTGGAATCAATTGCCCGGCAGTCTGTCGCGCCGGACAAAGTTGTAATTTATATAGCCAGGGGCTACCAAAGGCCGTCTTTCAACGTGATGGGTGAGGAATATGTTGAGACGGAAAAAGGCATGGTTAGCCAGCGCGCTGTGGATTATCACGAAATAACGACTCCTCTCATACTGCTCCTTGACGACGACGTGGAGCTTGCCTCTGACTCGGCCGAGATACTGATGTCCCAGCTCGCCATGCATAACGCCGACTGCATCGCCGCCGACACATTCGCCAACCACAAGATGACGGTCAAGTCAAAGATCAAGGCGGCGCTGACAAGCCTCGTGTTTCCTCGATTCAATCAAAAGTGGGCGTTCCGCCTCCACTCCAACGGCTCATTTTCATACATCAACAACCCACGCAATGATTGTTATCCCTCTCAATCCGCGGCAGGGCCTGCGGCACTTTGGAGAAAAGAATCTTTGCTGAACCTTGATTTCGATGCGGAGCGCTGGCTTGACCGGCTTGGATTTGCTTATGGCGACGATGACCTCGAATTTTTTAAACTCCACGTCAACGGCGGACGTTTGATGGTATCTTTCAATTCCAAAGTTAGAAACATGGATGCCAAAACGGCCAGCGCCGACTTTCAGCATCTTGAAAAGAAATTCTACGTGCGGGCCTTCTCGAATCACGTTCGTTGGCATCGTATGCAGTTCACAACCCGGACGGGGCTTTCCCGAGCCGCAGCAACCCTATCCTACATGTTGAAACAGATGTGGCTGATTGGAGTAAACAGCGCTTTTTCCATTGCCGTCCGCCGCATTTCACCAGCAAGGCTTTATATTAAAGGTCTGTACGATGGCATGCTGTACACTAAATCTGCTTATTACCGATCTCTTCCATCATACAAAATATGAAAATACTTTTTTGCATGAACTCCCTTGGCGGCCGCGGAGGTATCGAACGTGTCACCATAGTCAAGGCGAACGCAATGGCCGAAATCCAGGACAATGAGGTTGCCATCTGCTATACGGACAAAGGGTCATATCCTACGACAATTCATCCCTTGTCACCCAAAGTAAAGGTATTTGATCTTGGGACACCGTATTGGGGATTTACATCGTTAAGAACGGTCGTTCAAAAATTCGTATCGACTGTTTTAGCCACCAGGAAATCTCTCAAACTTGTAATTGAGGAATTCCAACCTGACATTGTGATATCAACAGGCTCATACGAGAAGTTCGCATTGGCTCTTATAAACAGAACGAGTAAAGATAAATTCAAAAAAATCCGGGAATTCCATTTTGCATCCACTTACCGTGACTTTTTGGGCGGCTCCCATATTCTTAAACATGCGGCGGCCTTTTTGGACAATAAAGTACTGACAAGATTCTACGACAAGAACTTTTTACTTACCCGCAGGTACATGGAAGAAAATTTTCACGGTAAAAAACGCTTCGACTTCATGCCCAATCCATGTTCATTCACGACCGTTTGTTCAGACACAGCCATACGAAGCAAGACTGTATTGGCAGTCGGTCGGCTTGTAGAACAAAAAGGGTTTAACGAATTGCTGGATATATGGGCACTGATAAAAGGAAAAGCCATCGGCTGGAAACTTAAGATCATCGGTGCCGGCCATTTGGAAAACTGCTTAAAGTCCCAGGCCATGCAATTGGGAATAGCTGATGTAGTGGAGTTCGCAGGATTTTCTTTTGACGTACAAACCGAGATGCGCAAGGCTTCGGCATTTGTAATGACAAGCGTTTACGAAGGTTTTGCCCTTGTCATGATTGAGGCAATGCATGAAGGCCTTCCTTGCGTTTCATTCAATCTGCCATACGGTCCTTCAGAAATTATTGAAGACGGGGAAAATGGCTATTTAATAAATGGCAGGGATAAATATGATTTTGCAAGAAAGCTACTTTTACTCCTTAATAATAACGATTTGCGTAAAAATATGGCACGCGAAGCATCTAAAAGTGTCTTGCAGTTCAGTCCTGAGCAGATTGCTGAAAAATGGATAATGAAATATACCGAATTGCTTCGTAAATGAAAATTCTTCACGTTATTACCTCCCTCCAAACTGGCGGAGCTGAGAAATTGATGGTAGATTTGCTACCACGTCTCAAAGCAGATGGTCTCAATGTAGACCTGTTAATCTTCAATGGTGACGACACGCCTTTTAAACGCGATGTGGAAGCCGCTGGTATCAAGGTCTTCGACTTGGGAAAAGGTGGATCGGTGTATTCTCCCATAAGGCTTTGGAAGCTTATACCATTTCTTCGGAAATATGATATAGTTCACACACATAACACAGCTCCACAGCTTTTCGCTGCCGTAGGCAGTGTGTTATGCTCGGTGGTGCTTTGCACCACCGAGCATAACACTTCCAACCGCAGACGCGGTTGGAAGTGGTATGCTCCCCTTGATCGCTGGATGTATAGCCGATACCACAAGATAATATGTATTTCAAAAAAAGCTGAAGAAAACCTCCGCCTGCACATTGGCGATTCTTCTACCAAGATTTTTACTATCAATAATGGTGTGGACATCGCTAAATTCGCATCGGCCAATGCTTCGTCTGAACTCGAACTCACGGCTCCGGGCTCGCGTAAAATAATAATGGTAGCAGGTTTCCGCTGGGAAAAAGATCAGGACACGCTCATCAGATCTATTGCTCTTCTCCCGAGGCACTTCCATCTATTTCTTGTCGGAGATGGATCCCGTCGCGGTGAATGTGAGGCCCTTACAACTGAATGTGGAGTCAAAGACCGGGTACATTTTCTGGGACTGCGAACTGATGTTGCCCAGTTGCTTCATGCTGCCGACTATGTGGTGATGTCTTCACATTTTGAAGGCCTGTCACTGTCATCAATCGAAGGCATGAGTGTCGGCAAACCATTCCTTGCGTCTAATGTAGACGGCCTGAGAGAGGTGACACTGGGAGCTGGAATATTATTTCCTCATCAAGACGCAACTGCCCTTGCGAATAAAATTATCGAGATTGATTCCAATCCTGAGCTATATGCCAGCATAGCGGACAAATGTTCAAAGCGTGCTGTTGAATACGACATTTCGACAATGGCGGCCGCATATTACCAATGTTATAAAGAAACTTCGACCAACTCATGCAAATAATACGACTTTCCATATGTCACCACATATGTCTGTGCAACTATTCAATAAAGCGGCCGCCATTTCTTAGGATAACACTTCCGATAGATATTAATCACTTATCCATTCAATAATGTCAAAACAAGAGTCACAAATAATGAAGGGAGTGGCCATCCTAATGATGATATTCCTGCACTTGTTTAATCAAGGGTCTAATGTCGAGCTATGCCATAATTTCATACAAATAAACGGACTACCGTTGGTTGAAATACTCTCACGGGCTTCCAATCCCGTGGCATTCTTCCTCATACTCGGTGGATACGGCATGTATAAAGTCTATGAAAAAGGTGACCGTCACCGATGGAGCCGTGTCGGAAGGCTCTACATAAACTATTGGATCACACTCGCTATTTTCCTCTTGATCGGATGGTGTCTCAACAGCAGTCGCTATCCTGGTTCATGGCAGACTGTCATTAGCAATTTCTCAGGTTTTCACACCACTTATAATGGAGAAATGTGGTTCTTGTTGCCCTATGTCATCCTTTCACTGCTTTCGCCGTGGATATTCCGTTTGTACCGCCACTTCAACCCTTGGGGAATAATTGCCTCGACACTGTTCATACATCTGTGCACAAGCTTCTGCATCAGCCGCTACGGTTCATTTTTCCTTTTCCATAACTATTGGGTGTACAACCCACTGCTGGTATTCCATTTACTTTTCAATTTCAGCCTCGGCGCCATGGCTGCCCGATCCCATTTCTTCGAGCGTCTTGCAAATCATAGCAAGAGTTTCCGAACAGATATTCCGGCAACATGTGGCATAATCGTCTTAGTTTTTATCAGTTGTGTATTTAAATATAACTTCTTCTATGCTTTCGGGATAATTACGTGTCTGTTGTTTGTACCAATGCCTGGAATGTTGAAAACTGTCCTGGCTAAACTTGGTGACATGTCCATGAACATGTGGATGATTCACTAGTGGTTCTGCTACTATCTCTTCCACGACTTCATATACTCATTCTCCTATCCCGTTCTAATATTTCTTGTCACAACCTTGATAAGCTACTTCTCGGCCCGCATGGTCGCTATGTTATCCAAGCCTGTCGAGAATATCTTCATGAGTCGTAAAGAACTTAATACAAAACCAATTCTATGAAAATCATCCGAGCAGTAACGGTGGCGCAATCGGTCGGCTTCTTTACCGGGCTGATTCCCGAGTTGATGGCCGAGGGGCATGAGGTGGTTTCCGTCTCATCCGACGGGCCTGAACTGGACAGGGTGCGCGCGGCGGGTGCCCGTGCAGTCACGGTCGAGATGGCGCGGCAGATCTCGCCTTTCAACGACCTGAAGTCATTGTGGCGTCTGGTCAGGGTGTTCCGGCGCGAGAAGCCCGACATGGTCCACTCGATGACGCCCAAGGCGGGGCTGTTGTGCATGACGGCGGCCTGGCTGGCGCGTGTGCCGGTGCGCGTCCACACATTCACGGGACTGGTGTTCCCAACCTCCACCGGGATGAAGCGCCGCATACTGATGACCACCGATCGCCTCACCTGCGCCTTCGCCACGCACGTAATCCCCGAGGGCGAGGGTGTGAAGTCCGACCTCCTCAACCATGACATAACCTCGAAACCCCTGCGGGTGCTCGGCCACGGGAACGTTCGCGGTATCGACCTGGCACACTACGATCCGAAGCTTTACGAAGTGGAAAAGGCAACTTCGGGGCTCCGCCGGTCGGGGGTATTTACCTTCATCTTCATCGGGCGCATTGTCCGCGACAAAGGAATCAACGAACTCGCTGAAGCTTTTTCGCGCCTGAATAGAAGCCATCCTGCGACGCGGCTTATCCTCGTGGGACGTGAGGAGGCGGCCATAGACCCCATTTCGTCCGAGGCGCGCCACATCATCGACGGATGCCCCGCAATCGAGGCCGTTGGTCCGCAGGACGACGTGCGTCCGTGGCTGGCGGCCGCCGACGCCCTGGTGTTCCCCTCCTACCGCGAGGGCTTTCCCAATGTGGTGATCGAGGCCGGTGCGATGGGCCTTCCGTCAATCGTGACCGACATCAACGGCTCGCGCGAGATAATCATCGACGGCCGCAACGGCATCGTAATCCCTCCGCGCGACCCGGAGGCACTGCACGGCGCGATGGAATCGTTCGTTGAGAACCCCGAAGCCGCCGCGGCCATGGGCGCCGCGGCACGCCAGCTGGTCGCCTCACGTTACGAGCAGGGCTACGTGCGCCGCTGTATCAAGGAATATTACAGAAATATCTTAAAATAATGTATAGGCATTTCTTCAAACGCGCGATTGACATAATCGCCTCAGGGGGTGCATTGTTGGTTCTAGCACTCCCACTTGGAGCCGTAACCGCCTGGTTGCATTTCGCAAACCGTGGCGCCGGCGCCTTCTTCTTTCAGGAACGGCCTGGCAGGGGGGGCAAAATCTTCAAGGTTGTCAAGTTTAAGACCATGACCGACGAACGAGACGCCTCCGGCAACCTTCTGCCAGACGCACATAGGCTCACAAAGGTCGGACAATTTATCCGCTCTACTTCCATAGATGAGTTACCCCAGCTATGGAACGTGCTCAAGGGCGACATGTCGCTCATCGGCCCGCGTCCCCTGTTGGTAAAATACCTACCGTATTATACAGAACGTGAACAAATACGGCACGCTGTGCGCCCCGGCATCACCGGGCTGGCGCAAGTAAACGGCCGAAGTCATGTCGAATGGGACGAGAAGCTTGAATACGATGCCAAATATGTTGAGAACTTGTCTTTTGCTCTCGACTGTAAAATCCTATATAAAACCATAATCAACGTGCTCCGCGGCTCTGACATTGAGCTACTTCCTGAAAGCCACGACCTTGATGTAATCCGTAACCGTAAGCAACGTGATATATAAACTTTAAAAATCTGACGCACAATGCCCAATATACTCTTTACATGTGCAGGCAGGCGAACTTATCTTCTTAAATATTTCAAGGAACAACTTGCTGGAGATGGCCTCATAGTCGGCGCCGACATGCAACTTACAGCTCCAGCGCTCACCGCCGCCGACATCAAGGAACAGGTTCCCGCAGTGTATGCTCCTGAATACATTGACCGTATCCTTGAAATCTGTCTACTCCATAAAATTGATGCCATAATCAGCCTCAACGATTTAGAGCTACCTCTTTTGGCAGCCAACGCAGATAAGTTCAGAAACATAGGGACTTTACCAATAGTAGCCAGTCCAGAAATAATAAATATTTGCTTCGACAAATTTCTCACAGCAAAATTTGTGGAAAGCATCGGTCTAAATTCGCCAAAAACTTATGTGAATTTAAACAAGGCAAAGGATGCGATTAATCGAGGCCAGCTGAAATTTCCGCTTGTACTAAAGCCACGGTGGGGTTCTGGTTCAATCGGTATTGAGTTCGTAAACAACATGGTAGAACTTGACGAAGTATATGCCACTCTTATAAAAAAAGTAAAAAAGACAATTCTTGCCAACGCTTCACAAGGCAACGAATACATACTTATTCAGCAGAAAATTGACGGACAGGAATATGGCTTGGACGTAATGAATGACCTAAATGGACAAAACCGAGCCGTCTCAGTCAAAAAAAAGCTTGCCATGAGAGCAGGCGAGACAGACAAAGCACAGACAATTGACAGCGTTCCTCTACGCGAAATAGGTTTTGCACTCGGACGCACACTTAAACATATAGGAAACCTTGATGTGGACGTCTTCGAGGAGAACGGAACTTATTACGTTCTTGAACTCAATCCCCGTTTTGGAGGAGGGTTTCCATTCAGCTATGAGTCTGGAGTAAATTTTCCGAAGGCTATTATCGAATGGATAAACGGCAACGAAATATCCGAATCGCTGCTTATTCCCAAATATGGAATGACATTTGCAAAATGTGATTATTTAGTAGAAGTATAAAAATATGAGAGACCGGATAATACTGTGCCTGGCGCATATGTCGGGCAATGAGATGA
>CAJTME010000003.1 GCA_910577315.1 uncultured Muribaculaceae bacterium
AACCCACCCGCATGGCAATTCCTAATTCCTAACTCCTAATTCCTAATTCAAAAAATTCCTAATTCAAAAAATTCTTAATTATAATGATCGACTTCCAAACCTGGTGCGAAACCTGCTGCACCATAAAAGACAAACTCACCGGCCGCGACATCCCGTTCAAGCTAAACGCACCCCAGCGCCGCGTCCTCGCAATCCTCGAAGCCGACCGCCTCGCCGGTCGCCCAATCCGCCTGATAATGCTCAAGGCACGACAATGGGGAGGCTCAACCCTCATCCAGGCCTACATGGCATGGATACAGATGTGCGTCCAGCCCAACTGGCACTCCCTCATCTGCTCCCACGTCAAAGACACATCAATCCGCATACGCGAGATGTACGCCAAAATCCTCGAGAACTACCCCCGCGAGCACTGGCCCGGCGACAAAAAGCCACGCCTTAAAGGCATAAACGGCTCAAACAACATCTCACGCATAACAGGACGGGGATGCCAGATAACAGTCTCCTCCGTCTACAACCAGGACTCCGTGCGCGGAGGCGACTTCGCAATGGCCCACCTCTCAGAAGTCGCCTTCTGGCCCTCCACACCCTCCCGCAACGCCGGCGACGTAATCCGCGCCGTCTGCGGCTCCGTCCCCCTCGTCCCCCTCTCGATGATAGTCCTCGAGTCAACCGCAAACGGCGTCGGCAACTACTTCCACCGCGAATGGCTCCGATGCCGCAGCGGAAAAGGCGACAAACACACCATATTCGTCCCATGGCACGAAATCGAGATATACCGCCTCGACCCGCCCGACCCAGACGAATTCGAAGCCTCTCTCGACGACTACGAACGCCGCCTCCGCGACATCCACCACTGCGACCTCGCCCAGATATACTGGTACCGCCGCAAACGGACCGAATACGACACACACGCCCAGATGATGTCCGAATTCCCGACAACCGACACCGAGGCATTCATATCATCCGCATCAGCCGCATTCTCCGAAGAAGCCATCACCCGACTCGAAGAAAAATGCGGACAGCCGCAGCTCGGCGAACTCTCTCCCGGCCCCGAAGGCCCCGCCTTCACCCCCGACACCCGCGGAAAACTCAAAGTCTGGCAACACCCACACCCCGACGCCGAATACGTCGCCGCAGTCGACATCGGCGGCACGACCGAAAAATCCGACTACTCCGTCATCGCCGTCCTCCGCACCGACATCCCCGTGCCCGAAGTCGTCGCACAATGGCGCGGACACATCCACCACGACATCCTCGCACACATCGCCGAAGACATAGGCCGCTGGTACAACGACGCCCTGCTCGCAGTCGAGTCCAACACACTCGACTCGGGCAGCGGCTCACTCTACATACTCAACCACCTCGCCGAAAACTACCCCAACCTCTACCGACGCACAACCTACGACGCCCTCACCCGCCGCGAAACCAACCGAGTCGGCTTCCACACCAACCGCCAGACAAAAGCAATGATCATCACAGGCCTAAAAGCCGCCATACGCGACGGAACCATCATCGAACGCGACACCGAGGCCTGCGACGAATACCGCGCCTTCGAGCAAAAAGCCAACGGAACATACGGCGCAAAAGACGGCGCCCACGACGACATCGTCATCACCCGCGCCATCGCCCTCCACGCCGCCTCCCACCGAGAACTCCGAGTCCTCCCAAAACTCAAAAACCCACCCGGATGGCAATTCCTAATTCCTAATTTCTAATTTCTAATTAAAAAACTTGCACATTCCAAAAATCCATTATACCTTTGCAGTGTACTAATAAACTAATACACTAATAAAGGTATCTCTCATGCTCGAAATCAACAACGTCTCCTACGCATACTCGCGCAAGGCACCAAAAGTCCTCGACGGATTCTCCCTCTCCCTCGCCGAAGGCGGTGTCTACGGACTCCTCGGACCCAACGGAGCCGGAAAATCAACACTCCTGAACATCATCGCCGGCGCGCTCACACCCGCCACCGGCTCCGTAAAATACGACGGCGTCAACACTCGCCTCCGCCTCCCCGACACAATGGCCGAGATATTCATCGTCCCCGAAGAATTCAACCTCCCCGCCATGACCCTCCTCAACTACGCACGCCGCTACGGAGCCCTCTACCCCCGCTTCTCTCTCGAACGTATGCTCGACCACCTCAAGACCTTTGAAATCACTGGAAACCCACGCCTCGACGCCCTCTCAATGGGACAGAAGAAAAAAGTCTTCATGAGCTTCGCAATGGCCTGCGACACACGCATCCTCCTCATGGACGAACCCACAAACGGCCTCGACATCCCCGGCAAAGCCGCATTCCGACGTTTCGTCGCACAAAACATGGCCGACGACCGCATCTTCATCATCTCGACACACCAGGTACGCGACATCGACCGCCTCCTCGACCACATCATCATCATGGACCGCCACCGCGTAATCTTCAACCGCTCGGTCGCCGACATCCAGAGCCGCCTCATATTCACCGAGACAAACAACCGCGACATCGCCAACTCAGCAATCCACGCAATCCCCTCAATCGCCGGAGCATCAGTCATCCTCCCCAACACCGACAACTCCGAAACCGCGATAAACCTCGAGCTCCTCTTCGACCTCGCCCTCCGCAAGCCCGACACCCTAAACTCAATGTTCAACGACAAAAACGACAACGAGCTATGAAATCACCCACATTCGACACCACCCGGTTCAGCAAATATTTCACCTGCTACACAGCCACAAACTCACGCCGCCTCTGGCTCTACGCAGCCATAATCCTCATCACCTGGCTCCTCGTCTGCATCCTTCCCCCCGTCATGACCCTCTTCTCGTCATACAGCTGCGACCTCCCCGCCGACCCCGCCTGGGAAACCGAAGGAACCTGGGCATTCCTCCTCCTGATGCTCTTCACCGGCCTCTCCGGCGCAATGTTCTACTCATCATTCAACCCCCGCGGAGCCCGCGTCCAGGTCCTCACCGCCCCGGCCTCATCATTCGAGAAATTCCTCACCTGGTTCATCATCTACTTCTTCGGCATGATTGCAGTCTTCTACGCCTCGGCCTTCATCGCAGACCTCATCCGCGTCGGCGTCGTAAAAGCCTTCGCCGCATGCCCCTCCACCGCCCGCCCCATACCGGCCCTCGAGATATTCGGCCTCGCAATCGACAAACCATTCGACCAAATAAACGCCCCCGACGTCCTCCAATGGATTGGCTTCTACGGCCTCGCACTCAGCAACTTCGCCATCTTCGCCCTCGGCAGCATCGTCTTCTACGCCAAAAACGCCTTCATCAAGACAATCGGCTGCCTCGTCGCCCTCAACGCCGCCCTCTCCTACATCGCCTTCGCCTCATTCAAGGTATTCTTCGGCAACTCCTCGTTCGAACCCCGCTTCGATCCCGAAGTCACCATAACGTCCAACTGCACCCTCGCCGCAATCTCAATAATCGTCTTCGCCTTCCTCTTATGGCTCGGCTACCGACGCTTCAAAGAAGCCGACATCGTAAACCGCTGGTAAACCTCCGCCCATGTTCAACGACTCAAACAAAGCAATCTACCTCCAAATAGCCGACACAATCTGCGACAACATCCTCGACGGCACATACTCACCCGGCGACCGCCTTCCATCTGTCCGCGAATACGCCGCCTCAGTCGAAGTAAACGCAAACACAGTCATGCGCTCCTACGACTTCCTCGCCACCCGCGATGTAATCGCAAACAAACGCGGCATCGGCTTCTTCGTCCTTCCCGACGCACCCGCCGTCGTCAAGGCAATGCGCGAGGAAGAACTCCTCGACCGCGAGATTTTCTCAGTCTTCCGCCGCCTCAGCCTCCTCGGCGTCACTCCCGACGCCCTGAAAGCCAAATACGAAAAATACCTCCAAAATCCCCAGCAATGAAAAAATCAACATACATCATCATCGGCGTCCTGTCCCTCCTCATCCTCGCCACCTTCTTCGGACCCGCAATCATGTTCAAGAAACGCGATTTATCCCAGGTCCTCGACGACAACACCCTCACAGCCCCCCTCACCACCGCCCCATTCTCCTCTCTCTCGGTCGAATTTGAAAAATGGCCCATTATCGCCGGCGATCCCTTCATCGAAATCACCGAAACCGATTCAGCCGCCTCTCCCACCGTCACCCTCACAAAAGCGCTGAACGACAACGCCACCATGAGCGTCGAGAACGGCCGGCTGGAAATAATAATCGACCTCCACACCGCCGACCCTGGCAACAGCGCCGGCAACCACGTCCAATGGATTGGAAACTCCACCCCGATGGCAATCGTGAAGGTTCCGAAAGGCATGCTGAAAAACGCCTCCGCCGAATACATCAACCTGCGCCTCTCAGGCTTCACCTCCACCCTTGAAACCGACTGCAACCGGCTCTCAATAGCCAACGGCTCCCGCCTGCCACTGCTCAAAGTCACCGGCACCGGAACAAACACCGACACATCCAGCCGCATCGACACCCTCGTTACAGCTCAATCGGGAAATTGCGGAATCGACCTGAGCCAGGCATCCGTCGCCACCATCCTCAATCGTCCCGCCGACAAAGCAACAACCACCCTCATTCTCTCCTCTCCCACCGAGATAAAGCCATAAGCTCCACCCCCTATGCGACACTTACGGAGCTTCGGATTGCGCCACCATTGCGGCGCAATCCGCTTTTATTCTCCCCTCGCAATCAAAAACTTCTGCGAACGGTAAACAAACCCCACCACTCCCGCACTCGCCAGGCTCACGATAAGGTTCTCGGCACGGCGCTGCGAAACTCCCAACGCAATGGCAATGTCGGCCACTTCCATCCCCCCTGGATTGGAATCAAGCAGCTCCAGAAGGGCCGAGGATGTTGAATCAAGCGAAAAACTCACCGGCGCATCAGCCAGCCAGGTTCTCACCATCAAGGGATGGGCCACGATGTTTTCATCAGCCACCCGGGTATATGCTCTCCAGCGTCCGTCAGGTTCCTGACATCTTACCGGCCTCACGGCCACCTGGGGAATAGAGGCCCGGATGATGATTTTATGCTCGTCGACACGGAACGCCGTAAACTCAACCTCAACCTCGGGCCTGCAATAACGCTGGGCGGCTTGCTCGACGACATAGATGTCCTCCTCGTTTCGCACACCCGCAAGCTCCCCATTATCCTTCACGCCGATAAGCAACCTCCCGCCGCTGGTGTTTGCGAACGCCGACACCGAACGCGCAATCTTGCGGGCATCCGAGATGGAAAACTTGAAGTCCTGCCTCTCATGCTCGCCTTCGGCCACAAGACTCTGGATATAGTGCCGTCCTCTGATTGCCTGGATGTCTTTCAAAGGGCTTTGAGAAGTTTCGTGAGCGTATGGAATGTCGACTCGGGGGCGTCTTCCCAAAAGTTGGAATACTGGGCGATGTTGTCCTCGGCGCCCGGAGTGTCGCTGATGACGCGGATGCAGACGAAGGGCACGTTTTTGAGCGAGCACACCTGGGCGATGGCCGCACTCTCCATATCAACGGCCACAGCATCGGGATAGAGGGAGAGAATATGGTCCACTTCCTCACGCCGGCTGACGAAGATGTCGCCCGAGGCAAGAAGGCCCTGGCGCGCTCCGAGTTTTTCGACCAACGATGCAGGAAGGGGACATTCAAAAAATCTCGGGCAGCCGGCAGCCTGGCCCCACACGGTGTCGGGACCGCACCAAACGTCGTGGTAGGCAATGCGGTCGGGAATCACCACGTCGAGAATACCCGCGGCGCCGGTTCCGCCGGCCACGCCGGTGTTTATTACAAGCGACGGATGGAAACTGTCGATGAGCGTAAGGGTGGCTATAGCGGCATTGACCTTGCCGATACCCGAACGGAGGGCTATGACTTCGTGGCCTTCGATACGGCCAGTGTGAAAAGTTGTCTCGTTTATGGTGACGGTCGAGTGATTCTCGATAAGCGGCAGAAGCAGGTTCAGCTCCTTTGTCATGGCCGCGATTATGGCGATTTTCATTTCGGGAGGAATACTTTACAGATTTTTACTTTGACATCAAAAGGCGTTGCCTGTGTGGCGCGGGCGGGCACTGGCGACAGTTTATAGTAGAACAGACCCTGGCGGTCGAACGCCGGAACCTCGACACGCCGCGTCTCGCCTGACGGAAGGACAACCGTGATTTCCCGGGTGACTTTATGGAGCATGCGGCCTTTCATGTCGAGATAGGTTATTTCAAGTTCGAGTCCCTCGACCGCCACCGACGATTTGTTGGTGATAAACATCGACTCGCGCACGGCCCTCAGGGGTTTCTCAAATCCAGCCACGGCAAGCGAGTCGTTCCAATTGGCCGTAGAGTCGCAGGCACGTTCAGGTTCCACCACCTGTTTCTGCCTTACGGGACGGGGAATTGCACGGCGGTAGTCCTGCGCGACAACAGCCACGGAAAAGACCGCAATCAATATCAGCAATACCTTTCTCATAGCACTATAAAAGGTGGCGGGGCATCGGTGCGGCGAGCGCCGTCAAGTCCTTTCGGGCGGGTATCGGTGGTTTTTACACGCACTCTCAGCCACCATGGGAAAAAGCGGTAGACATCAACTGATTTTGAACGTTTATACGGTTCAAAAGTCAGGGTGTGGCCATATTCCCTGTCCATACGCATGACGAACTCGGAGTTCTTCGCCTTGGCGCCTTTACGGCCCTTGGACGAACGCGGGTCAAGTCCCACGCAGTCATAGACTCCGGCCTCAGGTGCGGGAACGGCATACCCGACCACAGAGCCACGCCTGACACTTACATCGGGTCCGTCGACCCAGACAATCTCAATTCGGTCGGCATCATCGTGTGCCTGCCGCAACAGCAATACGGGTCCACCGCCGTTCACACGCCATTCACCCTCGACAGGATCGCGGGCAATAACGCTGAGGGCGCATGACAGCATGAGGAAGAGAAACAGGCAGCGCATGAGGGTGAAATCAGATTGACGAGAATTTGTAGGCGAAACCGATGGAGAAAATTTCCTTCACCTGCAATTTTTTCCAGTTGGTGTCCTCGACGCGCGGCGTCTGGGTGTCGTAGCGCAGGTGGGCGTAAATCTGGGTGGTGAGGAACTTATTGATTTCAAACGCCAGGGTGTTTTCCCAGTCGGCATAGAATGAATCGTAGTCGGTGAAGGCGAACAGACGCGAAGTGAACATGATGTTGTAAGACAGGCGCCAGCCGAGCTTGAGTTCGACAGTGGAACCGAACTTGCTTACCGAAGTCCGCCCCTCGTCAATGCCGTAAAGCCCGGGGTCAATCCTGTGGTTGATGCAGGTCATGAGATGATATGACACCGGGGCGATGGAAGCATCGAACTTGATGGTTTTAGGAGCGTTCTCGTAGGCGTAGGTCATACCGACACCGGCGGTGAGTTCGCCCGGCGAGAGGAAGGCCGACTTGAGGTCGCGGGTATTGGAGGTGTATGAATTGAGGAGCTGGGTCTTGAACTGGCCCGTGAACGAGTAGTACCATCTCTTCACAGCCCTTATACCGAAGGTGGTGTTGAGCTGGAGGACGTCCTCGGAGATGTTGTATGCGTTTATGGAATCGTCCGGGGCATTGTTCATGCCGAGCTTGTATTGCGCGGTGGTGTCGAAAAGGAGATTCGGATGATATGCCTCGTTGAGCTTGACATTATAATAAATGTTTGCAAGAGCGTTGAGGTTGTTGTTGCCGCCCTGATACCAGTTGGGCGACACATAGGCCTGGGAGAACTGGAGGTTTGCTGAGAATGTGCGTATCCAGTGTTTTTTCTTTACCTCGACCGGGGCTATGGTCGGGACGTCGGCAGGGCCGGTCACTGTCTCGCGGATAGTGATTGAAAAATCAGATGGATCGAGTTCGGTAATATACTGCTTGGGCGCCTCGGGGAGGGTGGCCATGTTGTAATGCACGAGTTCGGGATGGTTGAAGAAGAGAGTCTGATTGAGTGTCTGCATCTGCCTTGCCAGGACGTCATAGTCCTCGATCCAGCGCATGGCGGGGTCGCCTGAGTGGACTTTCTCAGCAACCGTCAGAGGAGTGTAGAAGCTGTACTTGTCGTATACCGGTGGCATGAAGAACACATCGGGAAGCGATACGGGCATGTTGAATATTTCTTCGGAATCTTCCTGATAGACCTGCAGGAGCGAATCGCTCACAGACACCATGACAGAGTCCTGCGTCTTACGTGTATCGGACATCCGTGCGCTTTTGATGAACATGGCCTGGGCTGAGGCACCGGCAACAGAAGCGACTGCAAATACGGCAAGCAGAAGTAATCGTTCAAATTGTTTCATGTTGATTGTGTCGGGCGGGTGGCGGTGTATATCGTGCACACGCCAAGGGTTAGACGGCGGAAAGCGGCGTTAACAAATCCGGCACCGCGCATCAGGGCGAGCATATCATCGCCCTGGGGCACGGCGGCAATGCTTTCCGGAAGATATGAATAGGCGCGGCGGTCTGACGACACGACGCGGCCCATCAACGGGATGAACCCGCGGGTGTATAAGTTGTAGAACGGCTTGACCAGCGGCGAAACGGGGGTTGACAGCTCGATTACGCACAGCATGCCACCGGGGCGCAACATGCGGAACATTGAAGCATAGCCCGCGGCAAGATTTGCAAAATTGCGGACGCCGAACGCCACGGTGACCGCATCGGCACATCCCTCGGGCAGCGGCGAATCGAGGCAATCGCCTGTCATGAGGCTGACCCGCGAGGCGAGCCCAGCTTCCCTGACCTTGCGACGGCCGATAGCCACCATGCCTTCCGACAGGTCGAGACCCGTAACGGTGGCATCGGGAATGGCGCGTGCGAGAGAAATGGCAAAATCGCCTGTACCTGTGGCGATGTCGACGATTGTGTCGGGAGCGGTGGCGTCGACAGCTGCGACAGCCTTGCGGCGCCATGAGCGGTCGAGACCGAAGCTCATGGCGCGGTTAAGGCGGTCGTAGGCAGGAGCGATGTTGTCGAACATCTCGCGCACCTGCTCGGTCTTGCCCCGCGAATTATCGTAGGGGTTGATGGATTCGGGCGTGGTCATGCCTTACCGTTTTTTGGGTAGGATTAACGGAGATTGTTGAGGCAGTCGAGAACGTTGGTCTCGATGCGGCGGTCGAGGTCGGCAGAGTCGGCAGGAACAAATTTCTGGCCGGTAACGTGCTCGTAGAGCTCGATGTAGCGTGCGGAGATTGACTCGCAGATTTCGTCGGTCATCTCGGGCACTTTCTGACCGGGCTTGCCCATGAAGCCGTTCTCAATGAGCCACTGGCGCACAAACTCCTTGGAGAGCTGACGCTGGGGCTCGCCCTTCTCGAAGCGTTCCTGATAGCCGTCGGCATAGAAATAGCGGGAGGAGTCAGGGGTGTGGATTTCGTCAATGAGAATTACCTGATCGGCGATTTTGCCGAACTCGTACTTGGTATCGACAAGAATAAGCCCCTTGTCGGCGGCCATCTTCGTGCCGATTTCAAAGAGACGGCGAGTATAGCGCTCCATCACCTCGTAGTCCTCGGCGCTCACGATACCCTGGGCGATGATTTCCTCGCGGGAAATGTTCTCGTCGTGGCCAGCATCGGCCTTGGTGGTGGGAGTGATGATGGGTTCGGGGAATTTCTGATTCTCGCGCATGCCCTCGGGAAGCTTCACGCCGCAGATTTCGCGCACTCCGGCGGCATATTCACGCCATGCGCTGCCGGTGAGGTAGCCGCGTATGATCATTTCCACACGGAATCCCTCGGCTTTCTTGCCGACGGTGACCATCGGGTCGGGAGTAGCGAGCTTCCAATTGGGAATCTCGGCGGCGGTTGCATCGAGGAAGTATGCGGCAATCTGGTTGAGCACCTGGCCCTTGAAGGGTATGCCCTTGGGGAGCACGACGTCAAATGCCGATATACGGTCGGTAGCCACCATTACGAGGAGAGTGTCGTCGATGTTGTAGACATCGCGCACCTTGCCATGATAGAGGCTCTGCTGGCCGGGAAATTTAAAATCGGTAGAAGTGAGTGTGGCTTGCATAATGATTGGAGGTTTGTTATTGGGAGTTTTTAACTTCTGTCTTGGTCGGGATGGGAAGGGGCGGGTTCCCGGGCTTCCTTTTCCCTTTCGTTGTCGGCCTTTTCGTATGCCTCGACTATACGCTGGACAAGTGCGTGGCGCACAATGTCCTTTTTGCCAAATTCCACCTTCCCGATTCCGGGCACATCCTTGAGCACCTTCAGTGCCTGGATGAGTCCGCTTTGGGTTGAACGGGGGAGGTCAATCTGGGTTACGTCGCCGGTAATAATCATCTTGGCGTTCATACCGAGACGCGTAAGGAACATCTTGATCTGGTGGGTGGTGGTGTTCTGCGCCTCGTCGAGCACGATTATGGCGTCGCTGAGGGTTCGTCCGCGCATGAAAGCGAGGGGAGCAATCTGTATGACCTTCGATTCCATGTATTCCTTGAGCTTGACAGCGGGAATCATGTCTTCGAGGGCATCGTAGAGGGGTTGCAGATAGGGATCAATCTTGTCCTTCATGTCGCCGGGGAGGAAGCCGAGTTTCTCACCGGCCTCAACAGCCGGACGGGAGAGGATTATGCGGCGTATCTCCTTGTTTTTCAACGCACGCACGGCGAGGGCGATTGCAACGTAGGTCTTGCCGGTGCCGGCGGGACCGAGGGCGAAGGTCAGGTCGTTCTCGGCGAACGTCTCAACGAGCTTCTGCTGGTTGGGGGTGCGACCCTGAATGGGCTTGCCGTTTATGCCGTAGATTATTACGTTGTCCTTTTTCAGTTCCTTGGGAGCGTCGCCCTTTATGATGTCGAGAATCACCTCCTCGGTGAGATTGTTGCGGTGGGAGGCGTATTCTTCAAGTTCTTTTATCTTTCGTTCGAACTCGGCTGTTTCCGAATCCTCACCGATTACCTTAATCACCGAGCCGCGCGCAGCTATGCGCAGCTTTGGGAAGAGGTTTCGGATAAGCTGCATGTTTGCGTTGTTGACACCGTAGAAGTTGACGGGATCGGCGTTGTCGATGATTATTATTCGTTCAATCATGGGAATGGTGGGATTTGGAGGTGGTCGAGAGCTTTAAGGATTTATAAAATCAACATTCAATCAGCTCTCAGGGTTCACATTGCCGTGAGGCCGCCATCGACGGGATACAGACCGCCGGTGCAGAACGATGCCTCGGGCGAAGCGAGAAAGTAAACCAGTGCGGCCACTTCGTCGGGTGCGCCCATGCGTCCGCGCAGGAACAGGGCATCCTCGCCACGCCGCAGTGCCGATACATCTGCGCCGTCCTTGCGGCGCGAGGCTACGGAAGCAAAGCAGCGTTCGACAAGGGGGGTGTCGATGGTGGAGGGGCAGACGGCATTCACCCGTATGCCGAGATGGGCGAGATCTATGGCTGCACTTTTGGTGAGCTGGCCGAGGGCTCCTTTTGTGAGGCCATAGCCGCAATTGCCACCCTTGCCGATGAAGCACTGGTCTGACGCGTTAATTACCACCGAGGCTCCGTCGGCGGCATTTGCCAGGAAGGGAATCGCGGCCTGAATGGTGTTAACGGTGCCTACTATATTGGTCTGGATAAGCTCGGCGAGTTCGTCGGGCTCGATGTCGATGATGGTGTTCTTGCGATGTATGCCGGCGTTTGCAAATACGGCATCAACGCCGCCGGCGTCATCGGCAGCAAGTTCAAGAGCGGCCTCAAGGTCGGCCCTGGACCGCGTGGAGCCTTCGATGAAGCACACCGGTTCGGGAGAATCAACGCTGTTAATCAGTTCTTTGGCCTCTTTCGGATGGATGTCCATAAACGTGACATGCCAGCCTTCGGCGGCGAAACGTCTCACGGCAGCAGCACCGATTCCGGATGCTCCGCCGGTAATGAAAATGCTCTTAGCCATCATCTATCGTAATTTAGCGCAAAGATAGCAAAAAAACGGCAGACGGGGAGTGTTAAACGGGGATAAAAGTTGTGGGGATGAGGTTTTCGCTGAACGTTTTGAACGAGGGCTTATGTGGAATGACCAGGAATCGACGCAGTAATATATAGTTTTGAACGAAACTTTACAAGGGATACGGGAGAGCGCACGATGCCCTGTCAAATGCGCACATTACAAAAGTTGTTGAATAGTCTTTATCAGTGATTCAGCACGAGGTATCAGGGTTTTCATCTCCTCTTCATCGACTTCAAACCAACAATTATAATCGGCCTCTTCCCGGCGGGTCTGCAACAATGAAAAAATACGACCTTCTTCCAAGGGAATTATTCCTTCTTTAAGAAAATGACGGTTAAACAGCATCACACTGCCTTTATGAGACATCACTTTCAACCGATTAAAAACCAAAAGGGCCGCTACGGCATGGAATACCGAATAGTACAATCTGTTTGCAACCAAATCCCAATAACCATGCTCAGCCGCAAGACGGGCCTGCGCTAAGTTCTCGGCGGACTTCTTCATCTCGAGTTCCACGACAATCCGGCGGTCTTTATCATCCAATGTCATATCAGTGGAATTGCGTCAGATTCGACATTTCGGTGGAACGGAGAAAGACGCAGGCTGTTCCATTGTACCTTCCCATAGATTATAGGTACGAAGTTCTGTTCGACCTCCGCACCAAGCATGTAATATGGAAAAGCGAAATCATTGAAATCGCCTTCATCTGCCTTGGTTTTATCAAGGAGAATGAGTATGTCCCAATCAGATTCCGGACTATCTTCACCTCGCGCTCTCGAACCATACAACCATGCAGACGCTCCTTTCGGCAGTATGCTTGCCGAAAGGTCCTTAAGTCTGCGGAGTATGTCGAGGTTGGCAGGTTTAATCATTCAGGATTTGTCGCGGAAGAAGAGGTTGACGGGGGTGCCGGTGAAGTTCCAGTGGCTGCGGATTTTGTTCTCGAGGTAACGGCGGTATGGTTCCTTTACCCACTGGGGGAGGTTGCAGAAGAATATGAACGTCGGAACCTGTGCGCCCTTGAGCATGGTGATATATTTGATTTTCACGTATTTGCCCTTGTTGGCTGGAGGCGGATAGGCGGTGATGTCCTCCTGAAGAACGCGGTTGAGTTCGGATGTCGGGACGGTGCGCTTGCGGTTCTGGTAGACGTCGACGGCGGTTTCAATCACCTTGTAGATGCGCTGTTTGGTGAGGGCGGAGCTGAAGATGATGGGGAAGTCGACGAAGGGGGCGAAGCGTTCGCGGATTGCGTTCTCGAAGGTCTTGATTGAAATCTGAGACTTGTCCTCGACCAAATCCCATTTGTTGACCACTACAACAAGGCCTTTCTTATTGCGCTGGATGAGGGAGAAGATGTTGACGTCCTGAGATTCGATGCCGCGGGTGGCGTCAATCATGAGGATACATACGTCCGAGGCCTCAATAGCGCGGATAGAACGGATGACCGAGTAGTACTCGATGTCCTCGTTGACCTTGTTTTTCTTGCGGATGCCGGCAGTGTCGACAAGGTAGAAGTCGAAGCCAAACTTGTCGTAGCGCGTGTAAATTGAATCGCGGGTGGTGCCGGCGATGTCGGTGACGATGTGACGGTCCTCGCCGATGAATGCGTTGATTAGCGAGGATTTACCGGCGTTAGGACGGCCAACGATGGCAAACTTGGGGATGTCGTCGAGGTTCTCGGCCGAGTCGGGATCAATCTGGGGAAGGTCCTTCACGACCTGGTCGAGGAGGTCGCCTGTGCCGTAGCCGTTGATGGCCGATACGGGATACGGATCGCCGAGTCCGAGGGAATAGAACTCGGGGACGTTGTAAATCCATTCGTTAGAGTCGACCTTATTGGCGACGAGCACGACGGGCTTGGTGCTTTTGCGGAGGATTTCGGCGACATGGTCGTCGAGGTCGGTTGTGCCGTTCATGGCATCGACCACGAAAAGAATCACGTCGGCCTGCTCGATGGCGAGGGCCACCTGGCGGTTGATTTCAGATTCAAAGATGTCATCGGAATTGACAACCCAACCGCCGGTATCGACAATTGAAAATTCGACACCGTTCCAGTCGACTTTGCCATACTGACGGTCGCGCGTTGTGCCGGCCGTCGGGTCGACGATGGCGGTGCGGGTCTGTGTGAGTCGGTTGAAAAGGGTGGATTTGCCCACGTTGGGGCGCCCTACTATTGCTACGAGCATAATCTTATTTTTTTTGCAAAATTAATTAAATTTTGCGGGATGGCAAAATATTGCCATCCCACTCACGGCTCAGAGGTTGTGCGATCCAACCAATTATTCTATGTAGCCGAACGAACGGAGTTTGTTCTCGCGGTTGCGCCAGTTTGGCTCGACCTTGACGAAGAGCTCGAGGTAGACACTCTTGCCGAAGAATTTCTCGATGTCCTTTCGGGCCTCGGTGCCGACCTTTTTGAGCATCGCGCCTCCCTTGCCGATAAGGATGCCTTTCTGCGAGTCGCGCTCGACATAGATGACGGCCATGATATGGATGGAGGTTTCCTTTTCCTCGAATTTCTCGACAATGACCTCGGCGGAATAGGGCACTTCCTTGTCGTAGTTGAGCAGAATCTTCTCGCGGATGATTTCGGTGACGAAGAATCGCGCGGGCTTGTCGGTGAGGGCGTCCTTGCCGAAGTACGGTTCGCCTTCGGGCAGTAGCTCGACGATGCGCTTCATGAGGTTCTGTACGTTGAATCCCTCGGTTGCCGAAGTGGGGAAAATCTCGGCGTTGGGGAGCATGGTGCGCCAGCGGTCGACGATTTCCTCAAGCTGTTTCTGGTCTTTGAGAAGGTCAATTTTATTGATTACCAGCAGGACGGGCACTTTCTCGGCGGCCACGCGGGCGAGGAAGTCGGCGTTTTTGGTGGGATCCTCGACGACATCGGTTACATAGAGGAGCACGTCGGCGTCGGTGAGGGCGCCCTCCGAGTAGGAGAGCATGCTTTCCTGAAGTTTGTATTTAGGCGCCAGCACGCCGGGGGTGTCGGAGAATACAATCTGGTATTCAGGGGTGTTGACGATGCCCATGATGCGGTGGCGGGTGGTCTGTGCCTTGGAGGTTATGATGCTGACGCGCTCGCCGACGAGGTCGTTCATGAGCGTCGATTTGCCGACATTGGGGTTGCCGACGATGTTTACAAATCCTGATTTATGTTTTGTTTCCATAATGGCTCGGGTGTTTTTAGTTAGTTCTTCAAAGTTACAACAACGCAGTGGCGCAAAAGTTAAATCCCGACACAAAAGCGACGGACAAACCATGCAGATGCCGTAGCGGGAGCATGGTTTGTCCGAGCGTTTTTCAGGAACGGGGCGTCATATTCAACGGACAACGTTGACCTTGTGAGCCTCGACGGAGCCGTCGGCGCGTGTCACGCGCTTGATGCACAGGCCCGAAGGATTTTCGACGCGGATGCCGGTGAGGGTAAAGTAGTCGGTGGCAACCACTTCGGCGCGGCTGATTTCAGCATCGCCACAGCCATCGGACACAAACGTGTATTCGGAAATTCCGCTGACAGTCTCAACGCCATCGACCTTGTAGACGGCCTGGATGCCGACTTTTTCGAGGGGACGGAAGAAGAGTACCATGGTGTATCCGTCCTCGGGGAGATGAGTGAAGGTGAAGTCGTTGTTGTAGGAGGCGGGGATGTCGGTCATGGGCTCGTCGATAAAGTAATCGTCGGGGAGGAACGTCTGGAGCTCTCCGTCGAAATACACCCGGTAATAGAGGTTGTTTATGTTGAGGGCCTGACCGTCGGTGTCCTCGGGCATGAGGATGAAGTCAACAATGCCGGCGCCGTCTTCTTCGGTGTACTGCCAGGGGTCAACAATTATGGGATCGGAGGGAGTCTGCGAGCCGGGGACAATTTCCTTGAGCTCGAACTCAGCAATTCCGAAACCGAACCAGGGACGGGTGTTGCCGAGATTTATCATCATAGCACCAGCAGCGGCATAGCCGTCTTCGGTGGAGGTAAGCACGGCCTCATCGGTCCATTTGTATTCCTTACCGGCCTGGATGCCTTGGTTGTCGGCTCCATAGAAGAAAGTGAAGTAGTCGTAAACGATGCCCATGAACTGGCCAGAGGGAAGGGTGATCGAGCCGTCGGCGGCGACGGTGCCCTTAACCCATGCTTCGGGAATTTCCTGATTGAGCCCCTGAATCCAGGCATCGGTGCCGTCGATACCCACCTGCATGCGACGCATGCGAAGGTCGTTCCACTGGGTCTTGTAGGTGGCGGTGTAGTCCTTGAGTTGGACGTCGGAGGAGGGAGCGGCAGGCTGCTCGTCCCAAATCTTATAGCTGACGCCGGTCTCGCCGTAGGACTTGAAGGAACCTGCGGCATCAACGAGGCCAATGAGGCCGTTGTATTGCGAAGATGAGGCAGTTTCGGGCATAATCTGCACAAGTTCAGAGCCGTTCCAGCTCATGCGCAACACGTTGTCGTCTTCGGCGGGAATCAAGTTCACAACTCCACCTTCAGCATCTACGGGAACCATCATGGAGGCGTAGTAGGTCTCGCCACCGGTCATCACAACCGGCTGGGGAAATTGAAACTCGACGAGGCCGTCAGAGACGACAGTGCCTTTTACCCATGAGTCCATGCCGGCGTATTCACGAATCATGTTACGGACATAGATGTCGGAGCCGTTCACGACCATCGAAGTCGCATAACCCGGGTTTTCAAACGAGCCGAATCCTCCGTTGCTTATGAGATAAGTGCGCTGGCTGACACCGTAGACGGTGGGATGGAGGTCACCGGCAGGTGTTTCGGAAATAATTTCGGAGTCGGCGGCGCTGGCGTTCATCACGACGGCGAGTGCGCCAAGAAGGAGTAATTGTTTTTTCATAGAGAGTGGTTGGTGTGTTTTAGTGCCTTTGTGGCATATGTATGGCGCAAAGGTAACAAAAAAAATCAAACGGACAAACCTTGTGGGCGGATTTATGTCCGCTTGCAAGGTCTGTCCGCGATTTATTAGCAATTTGCCAGCCTGACGGCGTTGGAATCAAAGATCCCAGACGAGGTACATGGCACCCCAGGTGAAGCCCGCACCGAAGGCGGTGAGGATGAGTTTGTCGCCTTTTTTGAGCTGTGCCTTGAATTCGTCGAGGCAGAGGGGAATGGTGGCGGCGGAGGTGTTGCCGTAGTGCTGAATGTTGACGAGCACTTTTTCCATGGGGAATTTGGCACGGTCGGCAACGGCCTCGATGATGCGGAGGTTGGCCTGATGGGGGATGAGGTAGGCCACGTCGTCGGCGGTGAGGTTGTTGCGCTGCATCACGTCGAGGGTCGAGGTGAGCATGTCGGTGACGGCGTTTTTATATACGTTGCGTCCGTCCTGGAAGAGGTAGTGCTTGCCTGCGTCGAGAGTTTCCTGCGATGCGGGGAGAACCGAGCCACCGGCTTCCATGAGGAGATGGTCGCGGCCGCGGCCATCGACGTGGAACACGGCGTCGATTACGCCAACGCCCTGCTGCTCGGTGGGTTCAACGAGCACAGCACCGGCACCGTCGCCGAAGAGGGGGCAGGTGGCGCGGTCCTGATAGTTGACCATCGACGACATTTTCTCGGTGCAGACTACGGCCACGCGCTTGTAGAGGCCCGAACGGATGTATGCGTTCGCGTCCTGCAGGGCCACGATGAAGCCGGCGCATGCGGCCTGGATGTCGTAGGCATAGCAGTTGGAAAGGCCGGCGCCGTGGGCGATGACCGAACCAGTGGAGGGGAAGCGGTAGTCGGGGTTGGAGGTAGCACAGATAAGAAGGTCGATTGAGGCGGGGTCGATTGAATATTCGGCCATCAACTTCTCGAGGGCCTTGATACCCATGTATGAGGAGCCTGCACCTTCTTTTCGGAGGATACGGCGCTCCTTGATGCCGACGCGGGTGGTTATCCACTCGTCGTTTGTCTCGACCATCTTCGAGAGCATTTCGTTGTCGAGGATGTCGTCGGGCACGTATGAAGATATAGCGGAAATGCGAGCGCTGAGCATGAGGTAAGTATGTGAGGGTGGTAAAGTAAACTATACAAAAAACCGAACCCTTCAGCCCTCAGCCAAGCCAATCAGGCGAAGCATTCGGGGCCAAAGGCGGTTTCTATTCCTTTCCGGATTTAGAAAGGATGGACAATTAGAGGGCAGCGTCTTTTACGATTGCCTGCTTGCCGCGGTAGTAGCCGCATTCGCCGCAGACAGTGTGATAGATGTGCCAGGCACCGCAGTTGGGGCAGAGTGCGAGCGTGGGCTCAACAGCCTTGTCGTGGGTGCGACGTTTTGCGGTGCGAGTTTTCGATTGCTTGCGTTTAGGATGTGCCATTGTTGCTTATTGTTTATTATTTTGATTTACATTCGTTCATTGATGTCATTCACCGTCGGAAGCCGAGTCGGAGCCCATGCCGCGGAGGGCGTCCCAGCGGGGATCGGAGGGAGCGTCGGCGGCGGAGTCGATTTCGTCGATTGAATCGAGCATCTCGTCCTGGAGGTCGGCGTCCTCGCCGGTGCCGTGGGCGCGGTGCTTCTTGAGCAGGGCGCTCATCGCCCGGTTGCACTTTCCGAGGGGATGTACGTGCTTGATGGGGATTGCGAGCACCACGGTGTCGTAGAGCATGTAGGCCACGTTGAGGAAGTTGTCGCCCTGAGGAATCACCAGGAGGTCGTCGGACTCGTCGTTGTAGTCGTCGCCATACTCGACATTGATGTTGTAGGTGGTGTCGATTGGCAGCACGAGGTCGTCAAGGCAGCGGTCGCAGAGGAGGGTGACTGTGCCTGATATGGTGAACGCGAGCGCGTAGATGTCGTTGTGATGTTCAACGACAAGATGAACGTCGAGGTCCGCGTCGCGCACATCGGCGTTTTCCATATTGGCGAAGAATTGCTTGTCGAGCTTGTAATCAAACTCGTGCACGCCCTCGCCAAGCGATTTCAGGGGCAGCTTGAAAGCTGTGAACTTTCCCATAAGGCGATTGGTGAAAAACTTTGCAAAGTTACGCAATATCTCGGAAAGCGCAAAGTTTTAACTATTTTTTATTATCTTTGCAGCGTTTTTTCACAACCATGAGCAGTAAAAACCAGGACATATTTCAGGATAGCCCGCTGAAAGACAGCATCCGGGCAAAGATTGACAATTCGTTTACGGCCATTCCCGACACCAAGCCCCTGCAAGGCGGCGGCCAGGACAAGGCTGCCAAAGGAAACGCGAAGGCTCCCGGCAAGGGAGCCGCCGCGGCGCGTTATGTCATCGGAGCAATTGGCCTCATCCTCGTGCTCGGATTATACATGGCGTCGGCCATGCTGCTGAGCGACACGCTGATGCCGGCGTGGCTGCCATGGGTCATCGCAGTCCCGGTGGCGCTTGCGACGGGGCTGCCGTGCGGCCAGTGGTGGCACGTGGTTACCGGCTGTTGGAAACGGTGGGTGAACATGACGGTCCACGTGGTTGTGGTTACAGCCGTGCTGGCGTTCTCATTCGTGCTGGCCAACGATCGCGGCGCAAAGGGTGAACCGGTGAAGACAGAAGTGACCGTTGAGCGCCTCTACCGCGAGACGCGCCACCACACAAAAAGGGTGTCGCGGCGCCATTATGCGCAGGGACCCGCCTATTACGTATATTTCGCCACCGTGCGCTTTGCCGACGGGCAGACCCGCAACTGCAGCATATCCAAGGAACTGCACGACAAGCTAACAGCCGGGCAGGCGGCGACTGTCGAGACACGCGAGGGACTGTTCGGATATGACGTGTACGACCCGAAGACCCTGTCGCAACCCGGCATGGACAAAAAGAAGAAAAAAAGCCGCCGCACGCGCTACGTCGGCCCAAGGCCGAGGTAAAAGGCGCGGACGTCATTCCACATCAACATAGACGTATGAAGTTCCACGCGCGCTCCATATGCCGTATCCGCCCTGTATGTTGCCACGCAGTGACATTGAGGCGCTTATGAACTGCGAACCGCCGAACATCACAGCGTTGTCGTAATCAGTCCAGAACCGATAGACGGGTTCTTCCACCCGGGAAAGTCCGACCTCAAGCCGGCTTCCGACATGAAAATTCGACACGTAGCTGGCTGTATCGAGCATGTTTTTCGGACAATAAACCGGCATTTCTATTTTCTCTCCCGGAGTTTCAGCGACAATTGTGCCCATCATGGCTGGATAGGGCCTTGTTTTCTCCAATAAATCCCTCACGGTAACACAATAATATGCGGGACAATCTTCGGGCGCCATAAAGCTCAGTGTGGCGGTCCTCAAAGAATCGTTTCCCTCTATCGCCGCAAGTCTCAACGAGGATATTTCAGTAGGGAGCGGCATCCGGCATGACGCCTCTGCATGCAGTTCGGCATAATCCGCAACGACAGTGTATGTGCGCCCCGGCTCCCCTTTCATGTCGAACGTATAATATCGGTAAGGAGGAAAATAGCCGTCAGCAAGGCTGCCTGTCATGACTACGGTGCGGGAACCGTCTGAAATCGTAACCTTCCCCCACACTATCATTTTGTCAATCAACGAAGCGGCTGCCTCATCAGAAGTAACCGAAGCGGTGAACATCACCACGGGATAGCCATCCGAATCAATCCATCCTTCGATGACGGGCAACACGGGGATGCCGTCTGTGCCGTCATCGTCGCAACCGCAGACCACAGTTGCCATGAGCATGACCATCAACAAATGTCCAGTTCTCATATCAGTTAAAATTGAATGGTGTAGCCCAGCGAGGGCAGAAAACGGTATAACGAGGCAACTTCCTTAACGCCGAATGTTCCCGAAGCAATATCGACCACCTGTTTGCGCAACTCCACGTTGCGGTGTCCGTAGGCATTTATCAATGTGAAATTAACCAAATGCCTTATTATGCGGCCGGCAGCCTTTTGGTCCACGTGCCATGTCGCAGACAAATCAAGCCGGTGATATGTAGGGAAACGGGCTGAATTCAGGTCTCCGTATTCCGTGATAAGGTTTCCAGCGATTACGTACATGGCGCGTGCAGGCGTATATGGACGTCCGGACGCAAGCGCGAAAACAGCCCCAAGATCCCAATGGCTGTCTAAACGGACACCCACATCCGCGTTAAAGGAAAACCCAGGGTCGGTTCGTCCGCGTATCCAGCGGTCCAGCCCGGCATAGCGACGGCGAGCGACGCCAAAACCGCCCGACAATGTGAAATTCAGCAGCCCCGCATCTTTCCGAAGGATGAGAAAAAGCCCCAAATTATGGCCGTCGCCTTCAATCAGGTATTTATACGCGTCATAATTCACATCGAGCAAATCAAGTATCTGTCCGTTATATTCAGGCTGCCCGAGCACCCTTCGCCAGTAGGCTTCCACCGACAGGGCCATGCCGGTGCCGGCCAGCGATCTTGAATAGTTCACCACCGCCGAATAGGAAGTCTGCGCAGGCGCCTTATAGTTTGCTGTCAGCCAAAAGTCGCTCGACATACCAGTTTCAGAAAAACCGACTTGATGGAGGAACTGCCTGTACTTGCCGAGATGCAGGCTGAGCAAGCCAAAAGAAGGACGCCATGAGAGTGTTAGCCTGGGATCAATCGAAAACACTTTATATCCGTCTGAATTAAGGAATCCTGAGCATGACAACCCGGCTTTAAGATTCAATAAAGATGAAAGCTCACAATCAAGCCCGGCGTAAGTCCTTATTTCAAGCGCCCTGTCATTGCCGTGGCCAGCACCGGCGTACTCGCGTCCCAACCCGGAGATGTCAACGCTCTGCAAAGCAGCATCGTAGCCATTAACTTCATATCCTGAAGAAAGCGACACCCTTTCCGACCCCACATCCGCGACATTTATGTCTCCGGCGAGTCCATACATACCTATCGAAGACGGCACATCCATATAGAACTGCGGCATTGAAAGATTAAGCTTGTTTGAGAACCTGCTGACATAAAGACGATGGTGAGAGGTGACAGGGCCGACATGTCGCCAATGCACGGACAACAAGTCGTTCTTCCATCGCAATGATGTGCCAAGTACGTAATTTGAATCATCGTAGCGCAAATGGTCATTGCTGCGGAACCAATTCAGATATATCACATTATCCTCATCAACCTCATAGTTCAAGGTCACATTGAAATCATTGAAGTCATAAAACAGATCCGTCTCTTTCTTACGCAGCCAAGGGCCGTATATCTGGTCCACATACGAAATACGGCCCGAAACTATCGCTGAGAACCGTTTGAAAAACGGCAGTTTCAGGGTGGCCGACGATGACAGGAGGCCGACATTGACCAATCCTTCAAATCCGCTCGCATGATTGTGGGCCTCAAAATCAAATCTCGCGCCCAACCGGGCCGGGAATGACGCATCGTGTATGTTCCTGCTGAAATGAACCGCCCTGAAATGCGGTGTATTGAATGTCGAGAATATGCCTCCGAACCGATACGGAAAGAAAACCGGGACACGGTCTATTCGATAGACCGTCTGGGAAGATTCAGCTCCATCCACCATCAGTCCGGCACCGTAATCACCGACGGTATTCACTCCGGCGATATGCTTTACGGAATTGACGACATCAATTTCGCCCATCGATCTCGATCCGAAAGCAAGAGCCGAGGTGTTGAAGCGCATGTCACCGCCATCAAGGAGCTTCACGGACGACTGTCCCGACGCGGTGACGCTCACTTCATTCAAGTGATAGGCAGCCGAATCGGCCGGTTCGGCCGCCACCCCGTCGATGCCAGCCAAAAGAAGCGCACATATACATAAAAAGTACAGCCCGATGGATGGTGGCATCGGAGCTGTACTTTTGTGATATAAAGAAAGCGATTTTCTGGGCTTCACAGATTTATCTCACGCTATCCCAAACCTTTTCGTAGCTCTTCACGAGGCTTTCCCAGAGGTCTTCCACGCTTGTGAAGCCTGATTCGAAATACTCGTCAAATGAGTATGTCGTCTCATCCGAATTAAATTTGATCAGCGGTTCAATCATATATTCCCAACTGTTGTAGCCCCAGCTGTCAAAGGTATATTTCCACAGGAGGGTTGCCTGCACCGTCTCTTTATTGTTGTACCTTACATCAGCACGGACATTGGAGTTCAGAGCCTCCACTGCCGATTTGACAGCCGATTCGGCTTCGTCGCGCGTGTCGTATTCCCAGTATCCGTAGGAGTCGTTCAGGGCCTTATATACGGAACGGTTGTAGGTTGCAACGCCATCAATACGGACCTTGTTAAGAAGTGAAACGGTGGCAGTACCGTCCTGAAGCAGGGACATAAGTTTGTTTTCAGTGTCATCATCCATTTCACGATAGAAATCGATGTCGCAAAGGTGACTGCCATTTACGGTTGCAGCTGTATTTGCGAGAAGTTCACCCGACACCTTCAGGCTCGATGTCTGAGAGACCTGGCTGTCTGTGCCGTCAGCTTTCACAGCAGCCTCAAGATTAGCGGCCACAACACTTGCGGCAACGTTAAACTTATGACCGGAGAGGCTGATGTCGGAATTTACCTTTGCCGTCACAAGGGTTGTACCTGCATTTGCAAGGGTAACGGTCACCTCTTTGGGAATACGGAATTTATACACCGTTTCTTCCTCATAATCGACATAACTTCCATTTTCGTAATCGTAATAGTAGTCATCCTCAACATATGAAATCTCACCGTCTGAGGTAGAGCTGGACGCGACAGCCTTCAGTTCGCACTGTTTACCCGTAGCATCCGTGAACTTGAAGATGATGTCGTTGCTGTCGCCGGTCTTGACCCAGCGGCTGGCCGCAGGTTCATAGACGCCCTTGAAAAGTTCAAAGTTCAGGTCATAGGTATAGACCACGGCTGCTGTCCCTGCGCGGGAAGCATCACCCGTCGACAATGCCTTGGCGAGTTCACGCACGTAGCGGCCAGGGATTGAGCCGGTTTCGGTCGGTTCAACCTCAAACTCATCGGGCGCGTCAAGGTCGCCATATTCGTCGCAGAAGTAGCTGCACAACACTATTACATCACGTTGATCAGCCGCCTTGAACTTGTTGAGGGCTTCGGTCGCAGTTTCTTCAAGGAACTTTTTACTTTCGAGTGGCGACAATTGTTCCATTTCGCCTTTCGGATCATCAGGAGTGTCAGGTTCTTTAGGATCCTTGTCGCTGCAGGCTGCCATGGAAAGCATAAGCATGGCAGAAGCCGGCAATAATAAATATTTTTTCAACATTGCTATGATTGGTTATATTTCAGACGCAAAGTTAAAAAAATATATCTACCCCCCCCCGTTAATTTTTGTTAAAAATCACTTGCGACCGAAGTCGGCGGGGATTTCGCCCCAGGCTTCGGTGTCCCATTTCAGGAGGGGGTTGGGGATGCGGTGTGTGGCGAGCCATGCGTCGGCACGGGCGAGTATCTGCATGAGGCGGGCGTTGGCGGCGTCGGGCACGATTTTGGTGTTGCTGTGGCCGCGGCGTATCCAGCTGAGGGCCGTGCGGGAGTCGGAGTAAATGGGGGTTGTGGTGTCGCCGGAACGCGCCAGAAGGGCCGCCACGTGGATGATGGCGAGGTATTCGCCGATGTTGTTGGTGCCTCCGTCGAGGGGTCCGACACGGAAAAGCTCGACACCGTCGGCCACCCTCACGCCGCGGTACTCCATCGGTCCGGGATTTTTTGAGCAGGCACCGTCGACGGCTATCGCGTCGAGGCGGATGCCTGGGATGGCGGTGTAGTCCACTTTCATATTTATATGTTTGGCAAGCTCGCGGGCAAAGGCAAGATGTTCGCGCGGATTGCCGCGGAAGGCCGCAGTGGCCTCGGCCTGGGTGGAGTATGACTTATATTTTGCGCCCGGAAAGCCGTCGACCTGGTCGAAGCACTCCTCCCAGGTGTCATAGATTCCGGGGGCCCGGCCTTCCCAGACTACATAGAATTTGCGTTTTTCCACTTTCGGTGTGTGTTAGGAGAATTGCAAGAAAAGGCTGATGTCGAGGCTGCGGGCGCCGAGGATACGAGCAATGTCGGGATTGACGGGCTTGCCGAGGAAGGTGTAGGCGGCGCGGCTGAGGCCTTTGTTGAATTTGAGGGCGTTGGAGAGGCCGTCGCAGACGATTATGTCGTCGAAGAGGGTGAGGAGGGTCGTGCTGAGGGCCATTGCGGCAGTGCGCGGCACAGCCGAGCCGGCGTTGACGTAGCACGTGCGCACCTGGGCGCGCGGAGAGCAGTCGGAGGGGCAGGCGCTGGCCAGGTCTACGCACTGAAGGCTGGGAAAGAGGCAGGAGGCGGCGGAATGGGCGAGGTCGAAGGCGATGACACCGCGTTTCATCTCATCGACGACATCGACCCCGATTTCGATGGGATAGCGCGTGGGGGTGGCGATTACGACGTCGGCCGAACGGAGGGCACCGGCGAACACGCGCGGATGGAGGGCTGAGCCAATCACCTGGCTGTCGCCGAGTTCATGGAGGGCGTCGCGCAGCCGGTAGACGTCGTTGTCGAACATGCGCACCGTTGCACCCAGCCCCATGGCGGAACGGGCGGCGGCGCGGGCGGCGATGTCCGAGCCGATTATTGTGACCTCGCAGGGTACGATTCCGGCCACGCCGCCAAGCAGTATGCCCTTGCCGTGGACGGGGTCGGCGAGAAGCGACGAGGCCATGGCCATTGCAGCGCGACCATCGACCTCGCTGAGGATGTCAGCGAATGGACGGTGGCCGGCGGAGTCGGCGATGAGGTCGAGGGCTATGGCGATGATGTGGCGGCGCAGCAGGCAGCGCACGGCCTCGGGGGTCTGATGGTCGGCGTGGAGGAGGCTCATCAGCACGGCGCCGTTCCTCATGTGGCGGGCGTCGGCAAGGGTTACGGCGGGGAGATGGATGACGATGTCGCAGGCAAATGCCTCGGCGCGCCCGACGATGCGTACCCCACCCCGGCGGTATGAGTCGTCGGAAAAATGGATTGCCTCGGCGGCGCCGGCTTCCATCATCACATCGAATCCGCGCTCGCAGAGCATTGCGGCACCCTCGGGTGTCAGCGGAAAGCGGCGCTCGCCGGCCGATGATGCGGCAGGAAGGCCGATGCTGATTTTACGTTTGTCGGTGAGCACGTCGCATAGCTGCTCGAGGGGGGTCGGGGTGGACATCTAATTAAAATTAGAAATTAGGAATTAGGAATTGGGAATTAGGAATTGGGAACTGGGAACTGGGGGGAGGCGCAGCAATTGGAGGAACCGGGCGGTGGTGTCGGCGATTTCGCCGGGGGTGTCGAGGCGGGATGAATCGAAGCGCAGGTGGGCGCGGCTGTAAAACGGCATGCGCGCAGCGAGGTTCGCGTCAACGAAGGTTTCGAGCTCGTCGCGAGTTTTGCCGGCCACGAGCGGGCGGGTGGACATGGCTTCTTCAAGACGCCGCAGGGTTATATCGCGGTGGGCGTCGAGCCAAACGACTGTTCCCGAGGCGAGCATGAGCTCCATGTTGCGGCCATGGCAGGGTGTGCCCCCGCCGCAGGCCACCAGCATGCGGCGCCCAGGGCGAGCAGCCGCAAGGGAAGCCAAAGTTTCCGACTCCATGTGGCGGAATGTGTCCTCGCCCATTGTGGCGAATATCTCACTGACCGTCATTCCAGCCGCCTGCTCCACGGCCTCGTCAAGGTCGATAAAACTGATGTCGGCGCAAGCGGCTACGGCTCGACCCAGGGTGGTCTTGCCGCAGGCCATGTAGCCTATGAGGAATATCGGTGAGTAAGGTTCAGCCACCGGCTCACTTGTTCTTGTCGGCCTGCTGCTTGAGGAGGTCGCGGATTTCGGTGAGAAGTTCTTCCTGAGTGGGACCGGCGGGTGCGGGTTCTTCGGCGGGAGCCTCTTCCTTCTTGCGCATCATCTTGTTCATCACCTTGATGGCAAGGAAGATACAGAAAGCAATAATGAGGAAATCGACGATTGTCTGCACGAACGCGCCCCAGGTGATTGCAACCTCGGGGGTTATGACTTCCTGGGTGGTTCCGTCGACAACGGCTGATTTAAGCACATATTTGAATTCGGAGAAGTTGGCGCCGCCAGTAAGCACGCCGATTCCGGGCATTATGACATCGTTGACGAGAGATGTTACGATTTTGCCGAAGGCACCGCCGATGATTACGCCGACGGCCATATCGACCACATTGCCGCGCATGGCAAATTCCTTGAATTCGGAAAAGAATTTTTTCATAGTTATGTTCGGTTTCGTGAATATTTCAAATAATCGAAACAAACCAACGGCAATTGGGTTCGCCGCCCACGGTTTTTGCAAAGTTAAATAAAAAAATGCCAATAGCCAAAAATTCACGATTTACGATGCACCTTATTATAATGCACGATTCACAATGCACAATGCACGATGCACAGCACAATGCACAATTCACAATGCACAATGCACTATTCACGATGCACTATTCACGATGACAACCTAAATAAAGTCCATAAACATCCTCGCCCTACATCATTGTGCATCGTGCATTATGAATCGTGAATCTTGCATTACATTGTTGTTTTGCGGGAAATGTTTGTCAAATCGGCGAAAAGTTAGTACTTTTGTCGAAATTTTCAGAGTGGCACCCTGAGGGGAGCCTTCACTAAACACACATTTTGATGAAAAAATCAGCCATCATCGCGCTCATGCTCGGCACGGCAATCGCCGCAAATGCCGAAGGTTATCAGGTAAATACATTCAGCGCGAAGCAAGAGGGCATGGGCCACGCCGGCGTGGCCATGCCACTGGGTGCGGAAAGTCAGCTTTTCAATCCCGGCGCACTCGCATTCTCCGACAAAACGTTTGAAATCTCGGGCGCGGTCAGCGCCATCTCGGCCCACGCCACCGCAACATACGACGGAGCCGATTACAAGACCGACAACGGCATCTCCACTCCGATGAACTTCTCGGCGGCCTTCCGCATCTTTGACAACTTCTACGGCGGTCTCACATTCTACACCCCCTATGGCTCGGCCATCAACTGGGGCGAGAACTGGCCCGGCGCTGTGCTCAACCAGCAGGTCAGCATCAAATGCTTCACCCTCCAGCCCACCCTGTCGTGGCGTTTTTTGCCCAACCTGTCGGTCGGCGCGGGCGTGATGGTTTCGTGGGGCTCGGTCAACCTCGACAAGGGTCTGATGACAGCTACGTCGCTCAACAAACTGATGGGTGCGCTCGGCATGCCCCCCGAGGCAATGTACGCCCCCGGCGTCACCCCGGCGTCGGTAAACCTCAACGGCAAATCGAACCTCGCGGTGGGCTATACCCTCGGCGCCCTTTGGGAAATCAACCGCCACTGGAACATCGGCGCTTCGTTCCGCTCGAAAATGACCATGACAGTCGGCAAGGGAGCCGCCGCAGTCAGCTATAACGGCGCCGCCGAGCAACTTCTCACCCCGGTGCTCGACAACCTCAACCACACCAATTTCAGGGCATCGCTCCCCTGCCCTTACGTATTCACCGCCGGCATCGCCTACAAGCCCATCGACAACCTAACCCTGGCGTTCGACGCCCAGCTCAACGGATGGGGGACCTACAGGCATCTCGATATTGAATTTGACAACCTCGAGGCGTTCAACCAGCATCTGATCAAGGACTACAAAAACGCCATGACATATCACATCGGCGCCCAGTGGGGCGTGACCCGCCGCCTCGACCTCCGCGCCGGCCTGATGATTGACACCAATCCCTGCAACAAGGAATATTACAACCCCGAGACTCCGGGTCAGACCCGCATCGAGCCGTCGGTTGGCTTCTCGTTCCGTCCCATCAAGAACCTCAGCGTCGATTTCGCCTTCATGTATGTGCAGGGCACCGGCATGAACGGCGCAACGGGCCGCTATGACGACCTGGTGTACAAAGTGGCAGCGCAGACCAATCCGGCCCTGCCCGGCCTCCTGGGCCTGCAGCCCGAAGGCACCTTCACCGCCGACTATCATGTCCACGCATTCATCCCGGCACTGGGTCTGAGCTACAGCTTCTGAGCCCGGCAACGGACACAGCCATACATACTACAAGGGCACATGCCCCCGACGCAGGTCGAGGCATGTGCCCTTGAACTATATGAGAGATATGTTATTTCACGAGCACTTTGCGTGACACGCCGGATGCCGTGACGAGATATGCACCGGGAGCCACCGACACGCGGACGTCGCCATGGCCACGGTATACCGCGCGTCCATCAACCGAATGGATGCGGACTTCCGCACCGGCACAGCCGCAGACCACAATGTCTGAACCTTCGACCGCAACACGGAGTGACGCGAGCGAGGCATCGTCAATACCGAGAGCCAGTATGGTAGCCGTGTTGGAGGCTGCCGAGATGCCACGGTTGTAGTTGACAATCACGCGATAGTCATGAGAGCCGCCGTCTTCAACCATATCGGTATATGCAGGTTGCATTACGGGAGCATCATTTATGCGGACGCCGTCGCGGTACACGTCGTAATGGTCTATTGCCAGCACTGCGTTAGCGATTTCGAACTTCACATCATCAATCATCAGCATGAAACCCTCGCCGCCGGGGTTGACGGCACGGATGGCAAAACGTTTTGCACCGGCGGGGAGGTTGAATTCATAGTGCTTATATGCGGCGTTGCCGATCGCATCCACAAGCTGCGGCACCTCGATTTCGCCGTCGGGACAGAGCGTGATGAAATCGTCGGGGTCGGTTGAATTGCTCATGGAATAGAGCACTTCCATATGGTCGAGATAGTCCGGATGGTAGCTGCGGGCCTCAAACGAGATGGCCTGAGCCTCACCGCTGAGTTCCGGCGATATGGCCCAGTCATCCTGATTCTTGTCGTAGGGAAGGATATACATGGCCACAAGGCACTTGCTGCCTGACGAACCCTTTACAAGGTTGACGAGTTCAGGGTTGTAGAAGAATATCTCTTCATCTTCGCCGTCAAACACGAAGAACGAGTGGCGGGTGCGCATGGCCACGGCATCGGGCATGGCGGCGCCGTCGAGCGAGCCTATTTGCTGGCCGTCGCGGTCAATCATCGTCCATCCGGCCACATCTTCGGTCCATGCGGGGGCATCGCTGAAATCCTCAACGGGTTTCGCGTCAAATCCGTCGGTCGACGGGGCTGTCCATGTCAGCACAACCTCGCTGCCATCGCCATGCACGGCGATGAGGTCACTGACCGAAGGATATTCCGGCAGATTGAGCACGGGCACTGCGGCCGGGGTTGCGTCGTTATCGGCAACTTCATCACCATCCGCCGTCACCTTTACAAAATATTCGGGCGATGCAGTTGTGAGCGGACTGAGTGTCTGGGTGAATTCAACGGAAGTCTCGTTGCCGGCGGCAAGCGCTACGGAATGGACTTCGTCGACAAGCTCGCCGTTGCAGTACAGGCCTGCCGTGAAGCCGGCGCAGTCGTTCCTGCCGAGATTCACGACAGTGGCGGTGAGCTTGAATTCCTTGACGAGCTCAACGCGGGCAGGCACCGACAGAGCTGTGGCAGCAAGGTCGACGGCGGGCAGCTGCTGCACCCGCATGTTGTCGAAGAGCATGTCCTGATGGCTGATGAAGAAGGGGCGCACGATTAGTTTGACATTGGCGCCGGCAAAATCAGCGAGGGGCACGCGCACATAGTTCCAACCCTCGTGGCATGAGCCGTCAGCATGGTCGACGGTGGCGAGGAGATGATTCTTGCCGTCAGCCGTCACGGCGAGAATGTCGAAAGTATTGGTATCGCCTTCCGACCATACGTAATGGTAAATCGACATCCAGGCTTCCGAACCGGCCGGTAAGGCAATCTTGCCGGTGAAGAATTCAGGCGAGACATACTGCATCGGGCAGTAGACTTTAAGGAATGCGTCATCGCCGTCCTGAGCGGCCACCTTGTCGTCCTGCATATTGCCTACAGACACTTCGCCGAACGAACCTTCGGGCATCACGTAACCGAGCATATTGGCGGCGCGGTCATCGGCATTGAAGCTGTGCGAATAGGGTATCTCAGCCGGCTTGCCAACAGGCACCATGTCGGAGCGTGTGAATCCAAGGCTTTCGAGACCGAGGTTGAACACCTTGACATAGAAGAGGGCGAAGGCTTGTTCATCGGTGGCGCATACGGTAAATTTCGCCTCGCGGGAAGCGATGGGTTCCTCGAGAAGTTCCTGAGCCACGTTATCCCCGTCGGCCACATATACCATGTATGTGAGATTTTCGTCCTTCAAGGGGCGGCCGTCAATGTCAGCGGCCGGAGCATCCCAGCTGACGGTTACCTCGCCGGGAACCGAGGTCTCGACCACACGCACGGCAGGAACGTTTTCGGGAGCCACGGGGCCAACATAAACACTCTTGCGGGCCACCCGGCCTATGTTGCCGTCGGCATCCCATGCGGTGAATGTATAGGTATATGTACCGAACGCCGGGATGTCGTTGTCAGAGAAAGTAAGCGCGGCTGCGGCCTCTACACCGTTGAATTCAGCCACCGGTGCATCCTTGTCCTCGCGTCCCACGACAACCTTGCCCAGCGTGCCGGCTGCGGCGCCGGAGATGTCGGTGGCGGGGGCGTTGAACCGGCCCGTGAGTGTGAGATGTCCGTCGGCGTCGGGCGTAAGCTCTATATCTGTGGGTTCAGTGGGCGAAGTAGCGGCCATCGGGGCGCTGACGCGTATGTCCTTCACCTGAATCATGAACATTGACGCATCGCTCATGGCATGCCATCCGAAGTAATACGAACCTGTTTTGTCGGGCTTGACCGTAAGAGTCTTGATTTCAGCCGTCGAGAGGTCGCCCACAAGGTCGGTGGGAGGTATAAGTTCGGTAGTCATAGCCGCGGGGGTAGCCGCCGCACCCATGGCCACGGCATAGCGCTCCTTATACATGGTGTGGCCGGCGGCGATGCTGAAACTGAATTCATATATCTTGCCGGCTTCAAGATGGAACGCGGGCGTGAATAGCCAGTCATCGCCGGGATTGCTGGTGTCGTAATCGTACTTGAAGCATCCGTAATAGGGCGAGAAGTACCATTCGACGGCATCGTTATTGGCGTTGACGACTGTATACAGGCCGTCGTCGTAAGGTTCAGAGCTGAACGATGAACTGTAAGGAGGCGTTATTGAGCCTACTCCGATTTTTGCAAGCACCTCTTGGGACGTAGCGTCGGCATAGCATGCCTGAATGCCGTAGGAGAGCATGGTGTAGGTGTCGGGGATATCGACTGTCTCGTCGAAGTACGTGTCGGTCATGCCTTCGGCAAGCACCTTGCCGTCGCGGGTCAGCGTGTAGGTCACCCCAGCGGGATCGATATAGCCTCCATCGGCCGACCCGGTGACAGGTTCCCAATTGAGCCATACGTAGCCCGAGCCGTCAGTGTGGGCGGTGAAACCATCGGGCGCCAAAGGCACGCCGCTGCCGACCACAACATCGATTTTGGCAGAGGGACCCTTGCCGGCCTCGTTCTCAGCATAGGCCACGAGGGTGTGGACACCTTTGGTTGCGACCTCCGTGCTGCCATAGAGCGTGGCGCCGAATGCCGACTCGCCGCCGTCGATCTTCTCACCGTCGAGCATCAGCGTCCATGTCAGGAATCCGTCGGGGGTGTCGCCGTTGAAAAGTGTCGACGGCATGGCGATTTCATAAGACACCGTCATGGAACCTTGCGGAGCCGATGCCGTGATTGACGGGGCCGCGGGGGCGAGAGGTTCGGCAGCGGGGCTGACGACCTCAAGCACCGTCACTTCGTCGCAGTCGGGAAAATCCACCAGCAGCGATGCCGACCCGGTGGCCAGGTCGATAGCCCACAGCGAACTGGTGCCGGTGACAGGTGCATACGAGAATATGAATGTGCCGCTTTTTGCATCGAAAACAGCGCTTGACACATAATATGGGCGCAGGCCGGTGTCGCCGACGAGGGTAAACTCGCCTGTGGCCTTATCGACCTTGACAAAGCTGCCGTCTTCAAGTACGGCGTAATACTGGCCGGTGGCGTCACACGCCACGCCGAACATCTTCTCGCCGTCGCCGAGGGTGCGGATGGGCTGGCTCAGGCCGGAGGGATAATCGGCCTTGGCCCATGTGAGAAACTCATAGTTGTCGTCATAGTAGCAGCCATAAACGCTGCCGGTGGTGGGATCCTCAGCGCAGTCAGTGGCCAGAATCGAATATTCTCCTTGGATATAATCGATCTGTTCCCAGGTGTTTGTGTCATACACATAGAGTTCGGGGCTCACAAAGCCCATTCCCCAGTCCATAACACTGGCAGCATAATATTTGCCGGAACCATCGTTCCAGCCACCGTAGTCAGCCATGACGTCGGGAGCCACCATCTCAAAACTGCCGCCGGCAGTGGTGGGGACGGTATACAGGCCCGGAACGTAGCTGAAACTGGCCGAAGCCACCACGCAGCCGCGCAGCTCTATGTCTTTTCTCAACTCGGCCATGCCTGAATATCGCGCACGGGATTTACGGGCGCGGGCGGCCTCGCCCGGGGCAGGCTGCGCCACGGCAGTGTGGAATCCGGGCACACTATGCGCCGCCACTGTTTTTGTCCTGGTGGGCACCAGCTGACGGAACGGTCGGGGAGCGGCCATCATCATGGCCGACACTGCCGTCACCGCCAGCGTTAGGGTTAACTGTCTTTTCATAAGCAAGATCAGGATTATAATTAGTCGTTCATAACTGACATAGGAGGACGCGGGGACTGTCGCGTTTGGAAAAGTGGCCCGTATTCCCGCCACATCAAACGCAAATATACATATAAAATCCAACCAAGCAAAGCATTTTGCCAAAATTTCGCTTTTTCAAATGACAACACGGCCAATGCCAGGGATTGCATGCCGGCAAAACGGGCTTTTCCACCCATGTAACGGCGGCAGTGAGCGGGAGAGCTGCTTCGTCTTTTTTGTTTTGCTGTGTCGTGGGTTTTTCGTAATTTTGTCATTCACATTTAGGAATTGAGCCATGGCTAAGAAAATCGTTGAAACGCCGCTGATGAAACAATATCTCGAGATGAAACAGAAGCATCCCGATGCGATATTGTTGTTCCGCGTGGGCGACTTTTACGAGACTTTTTCAGACGACGCCATCGCGGCTTCGGAAATCCTCGGCATCACCCTGACGCGCCGCGCAAACGGTTCGGCGCAGCATGTGGAACTGGCCGGATTTCCACACCACGCGCTCGACACCTATCTGCCGAAACTGGTCCGCGCGGGCAAGCGAGTGGCCATCTGCGAGCAACTCGAGGATCCCAAGCTGACCAAAAAACTTGTAAAGCGCGGCATCACCGAACTGGTTACACCCGGCGTGGTGCAGAACGACAACGTGCTGTCGCACCGCGAGAACAACTTCCTGGCCGCCCTGCACTTCGGCAAAGGCCGTGTAGGTGTAGCCTTCCTCGACATATCGACGGGCGAGTTCCTGGCGGCGGAAGGTTCGGCCGACTATGTTGACAAAATCATGGCCAACATGGCGCCGAAGGAGGTGCTGGTGGAACGCGGACTGAAAGCCCGGGCACAGGAGGCACTGAGCGACAAATACCTGCTGTTTGAACTTGACGACTGGCTCTTTACGCTCGACGCCGCCGGCGAAAGGCTGCGCACCCAGTTCGGTACGGCGTCGCTGAAAGGCTTCGGCTTCCACGGCATGAACGACGCGGTGATAGCCGCCGGCGTCATCCTGCACTATCTCGACATCACCCAGCACACCCGCATCAGCCACATCACTTCCATATCGCGCATCGAGGAGGAGAAATATGTGAGGCTTGACCGCTTCACAGTGCGCAACCTCGAGCTTATAGGCGCGCTGGAAGAGGGAGGCAAGAGCCTGCTGGGCGTGCTGGACCGCACCGTCACCCCGATGGGGTCGCGCCTGCTGCACCGCTGGCTGCTTTTCCCGCTGAAAGACCCCAAGGCCATCAACGAGCGCCTCAACGTTGTGGAAGCTTTTTTCCGCTCGCCCGACGACCGCGACGAGCTGGCCGACTGCCTGCACCGCGTCGGCGACCTGGAACGACTGATTTCAAAGGTGGCGTCGGAACGCGCCACCCCGCGCGACCTGTTGCAGATACGCAACGCCCTGGGCGCAGTACCTGCGGCAAAGGACATCTGCATGCGGTCGTCCGACCCGTCGCTGCGCGCGATGGGCGACCAGCTCAATCCATGCACGGCTATCCACGACCGCATCAGCCGCGAAATCCGCGAGGACGCCTCGGCCAAGGGCGACTACATACTCGACGGCGTAAACGCCGAACTCGACGACCTGCGGGCCATCGCCTATTCCGGCAAGGACTACCTGCTGCAGATGCAGGCCCGCGAAAGCGCCTCGACAGGCATATCGTCGCTGAAAATCGGCTACAACAACGTGTTCGGATATTATATCGAGGTGACGAACACCCACCGCGACAAGGTGCCGCAGGAATGGATACGCAAGCAGACCCTGGTCAACGCCGAGCGCTATATCACCCAGGAGCTGAAGGAATATGAAGAAAAAATTCTTTCAGCCCAGGAAAAGATTGAGTCCATTCAGGCCCGGATATACGCCGAACTGGTGGCGGCTGTGGCGTCATACATAAGCACCCTTCAGCTTGATGCCGGCATCCTTGCCCGCCTGGACGTTCTCAACGCCTTCACGCGCGTCGCCGCCGAGAACCGCTACACGCGCCCGGTGGTTGACGATTCGCTTGAAATAAAGCTGGTCGAAGCGCGCCACCCGGTAATCGAGCGTCAGCTGCCCCCGGGCGAGCCATATATCTCCAATTCGGTCACGCTCAACAACGATTCAGAGCAGATACTGATGATAACGGGACCGAACATGTCGGGTAAGTCGGCGCTGCTTCGCCAGACCGCACTGAACGTCATCATGGCCCAAATCGGATGTTTCGTGGCCGCCGAAAGCGCCCATATAGGCGTGGTGGACAAGATATTCACCCGCGTGGGCGCCTCGGACAACATATCGCTGGGAGAATCGACTTTCATGGTGGAGATGAACGAGGCAGCCGCCATCCTCAACAACCTCTCGCGCCGCTCGCTCATCCTGTTCGACGAGCTCGGCCGGGGCACTTCGACCTACGACGGAATATCGATTGCGTGGGCCATCATCGAATATATCCACGATTATCAGGACCTGCGGCCCAAAACCCTGTTCGCAACCCACTACCACGAACTGAACGAGATGAAATCCACCCACGACCGCATCGTGAACGTCAACGTATCGGTCAAGGAAATCGACGGAAAGGTCGTGTTCCTGCGCAAACTCGCGCCGGGCGGTTCGGAGCACTCGTTCGGCATACATGTGGCGCGGCTGGCTGGAATGCCGCGCGCCATCGTCAACCGCGCCGACCAGGTGTTGAAACAGCTTGAGGAAGCCAACCGCCGCCAAGGTTCGGAGGCCGCCAAGGAAGCCCTCGGGAAACTCGACTCGGCGCCGGGAATGCAGCTGTCGTTCTTCCAGCTCGACGACCCTGTGCTGGAACAGGTGCGCGACGAATTGCTCGGCATAGACATAAACAACCTCACACCGCTCGAAGCCCTCACCAAGCTCAACGACATCCGCAGCATACTGACGGGCAAATTCTGATACAGGGCGCCTGCGGCGCGACATACTTTTCCCAACTGACGTGGGTAAAGGGTCGCCCGTGGGGCGACTACATATTTTTTCCTGCATAAAAGTATACGTAGAGTATGTAGATGCCCTGTCAAAAATTCCTAATTCCTAATTTCTAATTCCTAATTCATCCTCACGTTGTATTTGGTCAGGATTGCGGCGGGGTGGTATTGAAGTTTGGCGGTGCGGAGGCCGGGGTCACCGCAGTCTTCCTCACGGTTGGCGAAGCGCAGCCCTGGGTGGCGCCGCAACATGTATGCGGCGAACAGTTTATTGATGGCCGCGCCGGCGCCAGGTACCTCATGGTTCATCTTCTCGATGTGGACGAACACGGTGTCACCGATGACCTCGCCTACCGCAAAGGCCACAATCTCGCCGCTTTCGCCGCGCAGGATGGCTCCCTCGAACGGATAGGATGTAAGATGATTGAGCACGCGGCGACATTCATCATGTTCGTATGCCGCCATGGCTTCGTCGGCCTTCTCGCCCATACGGTTGCCCTCGAAAAACAGCAGCGTCTCGGGCAACAGGTCATAGCTCAAAGCTTCAAAACGCCAGTGGGGATTGGCCGTGAAGAACTGGTTGACATGGTTGCGCTTTTTCGACAGGGCTTTGCCGGTGAGGGTTGCGAGGGCTTGTATGTCGTAAAGATAGTCTGACCAGTCTTCGAGGGGCTCGACGTCGGCACCCGGGCCAAGGACATCGAGCAGAGCCTCCAGCCGGTCGTCGGGCACTGCCGAGAACACCGGCGACAGACTTTTCTCGCGGCAATAATCGAGCACCATCCCGACGGATTCGCCGAGCGGAAGAGCGCCCACGGGGAGCATGAAGGATGTCTCGGTGCGGCAATTCTCTGTGCGGCCTTTTATAAACAATGTGTCCTCGACCACGCAATATTCATATCCGAAATAGTCAATCCACATGAAAATCCCGCCGATTGAATAGTCGCACGTGCGGCTGATCGCGGTCTGCAACAATCCGTTTATCAAAGGCATGTCGGCGAGGGTTACGGGTTTGAAACGAAGCAATGTCCTGGGAAGCGTGGCGACCGTGCAGCCGCCTGCGGCAGAAGAAGTGTCAGTTGTCATAGTTGCGAATAAATAGGTTACGACTATATAACACCCCGGCGCCTTGGTGGGTTTAATTCCTCGCCATCTTCCGCGACATCACGGCAAACATGCAGATAAGCAATGGATTGATTATTTCATTAAAATAATTAGATTCATGCACTTATGTCAGCCTTTTGATGTATATTTGCATTTCAAACCAAATTATTATCCCAAATGCCAAAAATTACAGTAAAGGATACGGAAGTTAATGTTGTAGACATAAACGGAGAGGACTATATTTGCCTCACTGATATGTTGCGTGCCAAAGACGGGGATTTCTTCATCACGGATTGGCTGCGTAACCGTAACACACTTGAATTTATCGGTATTTGGGAGAAAGTGTATAATCCCGCTTTTAATTATGGCGAATTCGCCACAATTAGAAACCAGTCGGGTCTTAACAGCTTCAAGATAAGCGTCAAGGAGTTTGTGGCACGAACCAATGCCATATCGCTGCAAGCCAAGGCCGGACGATATGGCGGCACTTATGCCCATAAAGACATAGCGTTTGAATTCGCCATGTGGATTAGTCCCGAATTCAAGGTCTATATCGTAAAGGAGTTTCAGCGGTTGAAAGCCGAGGAACAGCGGCTTATCGGATGGTCGGCAAAGCGTGAGTTATCGAAAATAAACTACCGCATACACACAGATGCAATCAAGCAAAACCTAATACCCAGCGAAGTCTCCAAAGCGCAGGCAAGCATCATTTATGCCAATGAAGCAGATGTGCTGAATGTGGCGATGTTTGGGTTGACGGCAAAGCAATGGCGTGAGGCAAACCCAGACCTAAAAGGAAATATCCGCGACTACGCATCGGTAAACGAATTGATATGCCTGTCCAACATGGAGAGCCTCAATGCAGTATTCATTGAACAGGGCTTACCTCAATCCAAACGTCTTATAAAGCTCAATCAAATCGCCATTCATCAAATGGAAGTGCTGGAATCCGGCGAAAACGGCAGAAGATTATTGAAATAAAATACAGACTTATGAAACTTATAGATGACATGCATGCCGGGAAGTGGGTCTATGGCTTTGATCCCGAGGCATGGGAGATTATGCTCGGGTGCGAGGAACTGTGTTTCCGCCTCAATACCACTTCGCCGCGACTTATCGAGGAACGGGCCGGGCTGATAAGGCAAATTTTCGGAAGCATCGGCGAGGGTTTCACCGTCCACTCCCCGCTGCACTGCGACTTCGGCAAGCACATTTTCATCGGCAAGGCATTCGTGGGCAACTACAACCTCACGATTCTCGACGAGGGCATCGTCACCATCGGCGACAACGTATTCATAGGCCCAAACTGCGGCATCTACACCATCAACCACGCATTGCTGCCCGAACAACGCAACGAGGGTATAATGCAGGCGCGGCCCGTGACGATAGGCAACGACGTATGGCTCGGGGCCAATGTGACGGTACTGCCAGGTGTCACCATCGGCGACGGCGCCGTCGTAGGAGCCGGAAGCGTCGTTACCCGCGACATCCCGCCCCACACCCTCGCCGCCGGCAATCCCTGCCGCCCCCTGCGCCCGGTCACCCCTGCCGACCGCGTCACGGCCACCCGATGACGGCCCCAGCCGGTATAGAACGAGGTGTACGAGCTTTAATAGGTTTATTCTTCCGGAAGAAGAGCGCGAAGGCGTGCGAATGTGGTGGAGAGCCGGGGCAACTCGTTTTTAGCGACATCAAAAACTATGTCTGCATCAATATTGAAATAGCCATGCGCTATATGGTCGCGGAGTCCCTTTATGCTGCGCCAAGGCACCTCAGGAGCATTATTTCCGAGGAAACCTGGAAATAAACGGTCAAGCTTTTTGACACCTTCTCCAATACTTTCTATCAGCATGCAGCTCGCCGCCATTTTTTCCATGACTGCTGGAGACTCCAGATAGACGTTCGCCGACAATATATCTTTATTCCACTCGACAACCATATCACAGGCCGCAATCAGCTGTCCCATCAAGTGGCGCCCGACCAAGATGTTATGAGAAGATGAGGATTCCATCACGATTGATTTCAGCAGTTAGGAACTTGTCGAGATGAGACGACAGACGGACTACATCCACTGCCACTCCGAGCAAATCCTGCAGATAGTTTTTCAGCGCCACCACCTTGAATGCTTTCGGAGGCATATCGACGCAAACGTCCACGTCGCTGTCCTCACGGTTGTCTCCGCGGGCCATCGAGCCAAAAAGCCTCAATGAAGTGACCCCGAATTCCTGGCGGATATAGGGTGTAGCCTCAATTAGGCGGTCGATACATTCCTGACGAGTGCACATAGTCGGTCGTTTTACCTGCAAATTTACATATAAATTCTTAATATACAACTACTGGCAATAATTTAACCGAAGACTGAGGCCACGAATAGAACGTTTTTTCCATTCGTGGCCTCAGTTGAAATATTGCTGCATGAGAGTCGGACTACTCGTACTCGGCAAGGGAGGCGCGGAGGGAGTCGAGGACCATGGCGCGGAGCTCGGGGGGCTCGAGCACGGTGACGCGCGGGCCATAGCTGAGGAGCTCGGCGAGGAAGTCGTCGGTTAGGCGCATGCGGTAGGTGAACAGCGAGAACTTGTCGCTGACCGTCTCGATCTGCGAGGCATGGAGCGGCAGGGCGCGGAAATACTTTGCCTGACGGGGCTCGACGCGCAGCACAATCTTGCGGGGCTCGTTCTGTGTGACGACGATGCCGTAGGAGTCCTTGAAATAGCCGGCTACGTCAAATGCCGGGTCATCGCGGAACTCCTCGGGAAGAACCACGGCACCACGGATGCGGTCGAGGGCGTAGGTCTTGACCCGGCCCTCGGCCACGTTGCGCCCCACGACATACCACCGCTGTTTGAACAGTTTCAGAAAATACGGCTCGATGACCACGCCGGCGGTCGGAAGCGAGCGTGTGTAGGGATGATAGTCGAAGCGCACGGGATGGTGGCCCTTGAGGGCGTCGATGACGATGCCGAGGTAGTCGCGCGCCGAGGGGACATTTTCAACAAAAATGCGGTCGGTTATCTCGCGGGCGCCGACGAGGGTGTCGTTAAGGCTCACCGAGTTTAGCAGCCAGCCGGTGACGCTGTCGTTGTTCTCGTCGTCCTCGTCGATATAGTATTCAAAGCTCTTGGTGTCGCAGAGGATGTTGATGCGGAACAGCTCCTCGGCGGCGAGCCGGTGGTTGCAGAAGGTGCGGCGCGAAAGGGGCTTTCCTTCGTAGTAGGGCGAGCGCTCCCATGCCTCCTCGAGCTGGCGGCGGGTGATGCGGCCGTGGCGGCGGATAGTGTCCACGAGCCACACGCAGCGGTTTATGGTCTGATTGGCCATGGCTCAGGCTTCGTGCTTGATGCGCTGGGCCACCGCACCGCGCGGGTTGCCGAGGGTGAGGAGCGCCAGGCCGATGATGGTGATGGCGGCGTTGATGAGGAGCAGTTCGAAACTGGTCTCGTAGCCAGTCCAGCGGTGGAGGGCATACTGCACGCACCACGACAGGCACGGCGCCAGCACGCACACGGCGGGCACCCAACGGTCGTGAACAGGCTTCTTGCCGAACATTCCGAAGATGAACAGGCCGAGAATCGGGCCGTAGGTGTATGACGCCAGGGTGTAGACAGCCGAGATGGCGTCCTCCTCGCTGAGGTAATAGAAGGCGATGATGACGAGCCCCATCACGGCCGACATGGCCAGGTGGACGCCCTTGCGGGTGCGGGTGAGCTGCTTGCCTTCCTGTTTTTTGTGGGCGCCGAGGATGTCGACGGTGAACGAGGTGGTGAGCGACGTCAGGGCCGAACCGGCGGCGGAATAGGCGGCGGCCACCAGGCCGAGCACGAAGAGTATGCCGACTATCACGGGCATCGACGGATGCGTTGCGACAAGGCCGAAGATTTCATCGGATTTCTCAGGCATGGGGGTGCCGCTGCGGTCGAGGAAAATCATCAGCAATGTGCCGAGCAACAGGAACAGGGCGATGACGAAGAACTGAAGAATACCGCTGACAATCATGTTTTTCTGCGACTGCTTCGAGTCCTTGCAGGCGAGGTTTCGCTGCATCATGTCTTGGTCGAGGCCGTTGATGGCGATGGCCATGAACACGCCGGCCAGGAACTGTTTCCAGAAATAGGTGCCCTCCTTGGGGTTGTCGAAGAAGAACATCCGCGAGGTCTCGTGCTCCTTGATGGCGCCGACCATCTCGCCGAACGAGAAGCCGAGGTTCTGCGCCACGAAATAGATGCACAGAATCACCGACATGATGAGGCAGAAGCTCTTGAGGGTATCGGTCCAGATGAGGGTCTTCACGCCGCCCTGCACGGTGTAGAGCCAGATGAGGGCGATGGTGACGATGACGTTGAACACGAACGGGATGTGGAGCGGCGAGAACACCAGCAGCTGCAGCACGGCACAGACCACAAAGAAGCGCACGGCCGCGCCCAGAATCTTAGAGATGAAGAACAGCCACGCGCCCGAGCGGTAGGTGTGGGCGCCGAAACGCTCCTCGAGGTAGCCGTAGATGGATATGAGGTTGCGCTTGTAGAACAGCGGCACCAGCAGGAAGGCTATCACGAAGTAGCCCACAATGAAGCCGAGCACCATCTGGAGGTAGGCGTAGCCCTTGGCGGCCACCATGCCGGGAACGGATATGAACGTTACGCCCGAGATGGCGGCACCGATCATGGCGAAGGCGACCACAGGCCAGGGGGCCTGACGGTTGCCGGTGAAGAATGTGTTGTTGTCGGAGCCGCGCGAGGCAAACCACGACACTATCATCAGCAGGACAAAATAGCCCGCGATGGTCAGTATGACGATGACTGGTTGTGACATCAAAGTATGGGTAGTGGGTTAACAGGTTTATTCGGCGTAGAGCAGATAGGGTTTGCGCTGGGCCTTGAAGCGGGTCACGTCGTCGGTCCATGTGGCCTTGATTTCGTCGGCGCTCTTGCCCTCCATAATCATGGTGCGGATGTCGCCGCGGCCAACGAGCAGTTCGAAGAACTTGGTGAAGAACTTATCGTCGAGGCCGGTCTTGTTGTAGGCGTCGATGACATAGCCGAGGTTCACGCCGCCGGCGATGGCGTCGTCGTAGCTGACCTCGCGCAGGTCAACGCCATGGCAGAGCTGGTCGAGTTGGGGCGGGTTCTTGGCGCCGGGCACGCTGCGGGGTGTGAACGAGAAATCCGAACCCTTGTAGTCGGGATGGCCGTAGACCTCAAACGGCCAGTCGGTGCCGCGTCCGAGGCTGACGGGCGTACCCTCGAAGTAGCAGGTGGACGGATAGAGATATATCGCCCGCATGGTGCGCAGGTTGGGCGACGGGGCGACGGGCAGCTCATAGCGGGTCTGGTGGGTATAGTTCTCGCACGGCACCACGGTGAGGTCAAGGTCTTTCCTGCCGTCTTTCAGCCATCCCTCGCCGACGATCATCTTCGCCAGTTCGCCAAGGGTCATGCCGTGGACGATGGGGATGGGCAGCATGCCAACGCCGCTCTTGTAGTTCATGTCGAGAATCGGACCGTCGACATACATGCCGTTGGGGTTGGGGCGGTCGAGCACCACAAACTGCTTGCCGTTCTGGGCGGCCACGTCCATGAGCCTGAGCATGGTGCAATAATATGTGTAATAGCGCAGGCCGACGTCCTGAATGTCGCACACAATCACGTCGATGCTGTCGATGACCTCCTTGGCCGGGCCATTGCCCTTGCCGTCGTATAGCGAGGCGATGGGTATGCCGGTGGCCTCGTCGACGCTGCTGCTCACGTGCTCGCCGGCGTCGGCATTTCCGCGGAAACCGTGTTCTGGCGAGAATATGGTGGTGACGTTGACGCCGTTTTCAAGCATGAGGTCGAGCGAGTGCTTGTCGCCGACCATGCCGGTGTGGTTCGACAGCAACGCCACCCGTTTGCCTTTGAGCTGTGGCACATACTGGTCGAGACGGGCGGCGCCGACAACAACTTCGGCCGGCTCCTGGGCCACAGCCGCTTCGTCGGCAGACTTCTTGGAGGCATTGGCGCAGCCCATGGCGAGCAAAGCGGTCAATGCAAAAAACAGGGCTTTGAATTTCATGATAATGAAGTTTGTTTCAAGTGCAAAAAAACGTTGTTTGTGGGTAAAGCAAGGGGCTGCGGGCATGGGCCGCACAGCCAAATGGTCAATCGGCGGCAAAGGTAACACAAAAAGCGCACAAGAACATTAAAAATAATTCAACAAATTAAAAAATAAATTAAAACGCCTGAAATTCTTGCCAACGTCAAAAAAAGGTTATAACTTTGCAACGCAAAACCAAAGGGGTATTAGCTCATCTGGCTAGAGCGCGACACTGGCAGTGTCGAGGTGAGCGGTTCGAGTCCGCTATACTCCACCAAAACAAACGAATCGGAAAATACAATCCGGTTCGTTTTTGTTTTATATACCGTTAGTCACTATCTTTGCCAATGCTATGAAACTGATTGAGATGAACATGGACAAAATCGTCGCCCTGTGCAAGAAGCACAAGGTTGCCAAACTGGGGGTGTTCGGCTCAATCCTGACCGACAGATTCACTGACGACAGCGATGTGGGCCTTTCGGTTATTTTCGATTCAGGTAAAATCCCTCTGCTTGACAGAGCTGATTATTTTTTTGACTTCATACACGACCTCAAGGCAGTGGTCAATAGGGAAATAGACATGGTTTGCGATGATGCAGTCAGAAATTCCATTTTCCGCAAAGAACTCGACTCAACCAAACGTCTGATTTATGGATGAAAGAGCCGTGAAAGACGCGGGTAGATGTAGATATTTGACCGAGCCAAGCAAATCCAAGTAAAAGGGCAATAATTATTGCCCTGATTATTATAAATCTCGATGAAGGCTGAATTTTTATTTCGAAGAGGTCATCGCATCAATAAGGTCTTGGTAACAAGTCACCTTATAATATTTGACATGGTCGGTTGAGATTTCTTTGAAAAGCTGCGTGCAGCAGTCAATCTTGGCATTTTCTATGGCGTTGAGCTGCATGGATTGGAGAGATCCTTTGGTCTCGGCAATGAAGAAAATGTGTTTGACACTGCCCTTTTGCATTGCTATCGCCCAGTCGGGGGCATAGTTGCCTACCGGGGTAGGAATGCTGAACGAGCGCGGCAGTTTCGCATATACCACCACTTCTTCCGCTTCATCAAGGTCGTGGGCGAAGTCGCGCTCCCCTTTGCTGTCTGCGACAACATAATCCGTAATATGTTTCGAGGTCCCAACTGCCTTGTCGAAGTCAGCACGGCTCGCGGCGGTGAATATGTCTGAATCATATTTGCCGTCGGTCAGATGATAGTGGATGTGGTCAACTATCATTGTGGCTTTCTGCTCGCGGATAATCTGCACGACCTTACGGATAAATTCTTCGGGGTTGTTGCGGAACATGTCGAGTTTCGCCGGACGCAGCCCCTGAAGGATTTTTGCGGCTGTGCGTCGTGTGATGTTGGCACCTTTCGCAACCTGCCCGATAAGGTCGTACTTGACTGACGAAGTCGAGACATCGGTCAGTTCGTTGGAAGTTGATTTGGTGTTGCCAAACTCCGTAACCTCCTGTGCGTCCTGCTGTCCCTCTATCTTTATGTAGCGGAGTGTGCGCACCTGCAACTCGTCAGTGTTGAGATGCAGGATAGCGTTCTTGACAAGCTCGGCGGTGTCGTAACTTACCGTATAGACATACTGATGGTTGATGGCGTTCCAGAGAGCCTGAAACTCGGGCTTGGCAAAATTGGCGTTCAGCCTCGGCTCAGGCAATTTGGTCTTGTTGCCGTCGCCGGTCATCTCTTTCAGAAGGTTCGGGTCGAAGATTGAGTTGATGAGCAGTGTCACACCCTCAGCCAAAGGTTCGAGCTGTTTTCCGTACGGTGCGACAGACTCGGCTGCGACATCCGCATGATATTTAGGGGTGATGTTACCTGCATCGTCAATATACTCGTTATCTTCGAGCCACACCATAATGCGGCTTGCCTCCCGGTCGGTGATGACGTGAGGCTGCCCCTCGACGGTGATGGTTTTGCCCTCGAAGTAGTCCGATGTGGCTTTGACTGCACGTTCACGCAGCGCTTCGCGGGTCTCGCGCTGCAGCGCATTGGTGAAATCGACATAGCTTTCATTGGCGATTACGGTGAGCACATTGATGTTGTGAACGTCATCGCCAAGCAACTCCTTGTCCTGGCGGACTCCGTTGCTGTCAACGGCTATTCGCAGACCGCGCCCCACTTCCTGACGCTTTGCAGTCGTTGAGTCGCTATGCCGGAGCGTACATATCTGGAACACGTTGGGATTATCCCAGCCCTCGCGCAGTGCCGAGTGTGAGAAGATGAAGCGTGTCGGTTCATCAAAACTCAGCAGGCGCTCTTTGTCGCGGAGGATAAGGTCATAGTCCGAAGCCTCCTCGCTGACATCACTGCCGCGCTTGGTCTTGGTCTCAACCATCTTACCTTTTTTGTCGATTGAGAAGTATCCGCGATGCGTCTGATAAGGCGCGAAGCGACGCAGATACTCATTGTAGTCTTCGTCCCATATATGGAACTCTTCATTGACAAGACGGGCATATTCCTCCTCAAATATCTGTTGAAACACACCTTTTACAGGTTGGTTGTCATCGTCATATTGACGATATTTAGCCACTTCGTCAATAAAGAAAAGCGACAGGCATTTTATTCCGCGTTTGAACAACTGACGCTCTTTCTCGAAGTGAGCCTTTATCGTCTCGCGTATCTGAACGCGCTGAAGATGCAGCAGGTTTGAATCACCAACGACGTCCCCTTTGCGGAGCGTAACGCCGTTAGTAAATGTGACATATGCCGTCGGTTGCGTGGTGGAACCTGGGAAAATCTCGGCAATGTCGAAGCCCCGGTATTGCTCCAGCTCCTTTGACTCGACAAATAGAGAATCACCCACACCGAGAGTCTTGAAATGGCGGCGAGGCTCGCCGGACGCGTTTTTCACCTCGATAGAGATACGCGCCATGGGTGGCTTATTGGGCGACAGGATTATATTGTCGAGATACATATAGCCGTTGGTGCCGCGCAGGTTCTTCATCTCGAAGCCGATAACCTTGATGCGTTTGACAAGTCGCTCGCGGTAGGCATCGAGAGCGTCAAGAGCATAGACCGTGTCGTGTTTGGTGCGGTGAGTCGCAGAGTAGTTCAACACGAACAGCGGGGTGAACTTCTTGAGCGCGGATTGGGTGGCCGCTCCCTCCATCTTCTGCGGCTCGTCCATTATGATGATCGGGCGGTTGGCGGCAATCACGTCGATAGGTCGGCGCGAACCGAACTCGTCACGCTTGGAGTATATTATGCGGCTTTCCTTTGAACGTCCGCCCTCCTTCATTGAGGCGGCGAAAGCCTGGGTGTTTATAATCATCACGTTCAGTCCAGCATCCTGCGAAAACTGGTCAAGCTGATTAAGGTTAGAGCTGTTATATACAAACCAACGCGCTTTCTTTCCGTACTGCTCCATGAAATGTTCTTCAAGCATACGGAACGATTTTGCAACACCCTCGCGGATAGCGATACTCGGCACAACGATGATGAACTTTGACCAACCGTAGAGTTTGTTGAGTTCAAACATCGTCTTGATATAAACGTAGGTCTTACCCGTGCCGGTTTCCATTTCGACATCAAGATTTACTGCGCCAAGTCCATCCATCTTGCTGAGAGATTTCGATAGCGGCACTCCGGCTGCTGTCTGAACCGAGTGGAGATTTTCAAGCAACTGCTTTGACGATAGCTCCACGTCGGCATTACGATAGCCGTCATCGTCACCATCTTCAATACTTCGCTGATAATTCCTGCCGACGTCGCGGCGATACTTCGATGGGTCGCGGTTGGGCTGGCCGACAAAGATGTTGGTAGTGTTTTCTACCGCCTCGGTCTGATATTGCTGAATTTTGAATTTGAATTTCATTGTGTGGGCTATAGGTTTTAGGTCTCAGGTGTTAGGGTTAGATTTATTGGTGCGATAAGTAATTAGAGCGTTAAGCATTTTGCCAACTTCCACGATAAGAGATTGAGCAAAATTAGATTCCTCCACTTTAATCAGGGCTAATCTGTTGCATATTATCAACTGCGTTTCAACTTCAAGTAATGAGCCACGGGCTATCCAAAGGAATTTAACAAATTCTTTGTCGGTGCCTCTCCCGTGACCTTCTGCAATATTAGAAGGTATGGACACAACTGCACGGCGTAACTGGTCTGAGAGGGCATACGTTTCTTCTCTCGGTAGAAACTTTACAAGTCGATAAATTTCCATCGTGAGATCCATCGCTTTTTGCCATACCTTTAATTGTTTGTAATCACTTGTTTGCATTGCCCTAACATCTAAAATCTAATACCTAAAACCTACAATATCTTTCTTATTGTGTCGGGCGAGTAATGACGGAAGATTTGCTCGAAGTTGTCGAGGACGTTGTCGTTGGCAGCCGAGGCGTCGCGCATGACGAAATATTGCGGGCGCATCTTGGCTATTTCGGTGACGGTGGACTCGTTGACTTCGGTGTCGAAAGTGGCGATTAGATAAGTGTCGTCCACGAAAAACACCTTTTTGCCGTTCACTTCCTTTTCCTCAACCCTGGCGGAAAGCTCGATGTCGAGTTCCGGCATTACTTGGAAAAGAAGGTCAAGCGGCGTACGGTCGCTCTTGACGTTATCAACCGTGTTGAACAGATCAGCCTCGTTGAAGTCTTCGGGAGTGTAGAACACATCCTCCATATTCGACGAGTCAAGTTTGAGCACACGGAAGCCAACGTCGGGAAGTGAGGAATTATTAGTGAGTAGTGATGAGTTTTCGTTGTTGTTAAAGAGATTGCTATCACTACTAACTACTCCTTTCTCACTACGCACTTCTTCCAAAATTTTCTTACCTGCGCGACGTATGCGTTCCTCTCCGATTTGGCAGATGGTTTCATAACCGGCTTTGCGAGCCTCGCTCTTTTCTTCAGTCACTTCGGGGAGTTGAACCATTATGAACTTGCGGTGTCCTCCGTCCTCTGCGTTGAGTTTCATTACAGCGTGGGCTGTGGTGGCACTTCCACTAAAAAAATCGAGAATAATTGAATCATTCAAGGCTGAGATTGAAGCAAAATATTGAATTAGCTCGATCGGTTTTGGATTAGTGAATAGTTCAGATACATTGAATAATTCTTCATTTACCATTCGAGCTGCGCTATCAGTACTTCCATGCTCCGTCAAAAGATTCGGTTGAGCCGAATGAGTATCGTTATCTTCAAAATCATATATTTTGAGTAATACTTTCTCTCCATCGAATATGAATCGATTGAGTTTTTCTAATTCTCGTGCTTTGTCTATTCCTATCTGCCAACGTTTTCCATCCCTTGGATAATGACCCATAATTGGAAATTTCATAGAATCACGTTTATATCCTCCTGAATCTTTCTTTTCAATAATAGCGGTCCTATACCAACCGTATTCATCAGAGCATGGATAAGAACGAGTTTCTTTATTTCTTGTTCGGGGTGAAATTTTAGCCATGGGAGTTCGGCGATAACAGAGTGTATTATCGCACAGACTACTAACCTCAGCTCCTTTGACATTAGATGTAGTTGATTTCTTCTTCCATAAAAAATTTGTAATGAAATTTGACTCTCCAAATATTTCGTTACAAACCTTCAAAAGATTATTTAATTCTTTATCGTCAATGGAGATGAAGATAATACCATCCTCTGCAAGCAGGTCGCGGGCAACTTTCAGGCGAGGATATATCATATTGAGCCAATCAGTGTGAAAGCGACCGTTGGACTCGGTGTTCCGCACCATAGGGTCAACGGTTTGGTTGCCGTCTTCATCAAAGAGCCCACTGGTTGCCTCGAAGTCCTCTTTACCCTGAGCGAAGTCGTCGTTATAGACGAAGTCGTTACCGGTGTTATAGGGCGGGTCAATGTAGATCATCTTGACCTTGCCGAGGTAGTTCTCGCGTAGGACTTTCAGCACTTCAAGATTATCGCCCTCGATATAAAGATTTTTGGTGTTCCAAAAATCCACTGAAGCGTCCACGTCCGGGCGCAGCGTCTTATCGGTCGGAGTATTGGCAAGGCGTGACGCGGCTCGCTTATCTGGCCACGTGAACTGATACCGCTCCTCTCCGGTGTCGAGAGCGTCAGTCGACAACTCTGCCCTCAGCTTGTCGAAGTCGATGGCAAGTTCCGGCTTACCATCTTTATTTAACCGCTCAGTGACGCAATGAGGAAACAATGCAGCTATTTTCGCCACATTACTCTCCACCGCGTCAAAGCTTTTCATTCGTAGATTCTCCATAATTCAATTTTGTGGGAGTTCTACAAGCATCCAATGGCTTATTCCATGTTGTTCAATAATTCTGTCGTTATACTCGTTGTCTGTATCCCAATACCAGGATGTTCCTTCTAACCATCTGTTTGCACAGGCAAGATCTCCGTTATACATAACGATTAAGAACCAACCGACTACCCCATTTATGCCCTTTTCTATCGAGGCTTGTTCTGGTAGTATTTCAGATGCATTATACCATTTAAACTTTTCAATATCCATATTAGAATTAGATTATTATTAGAATTAGATTATTAATTTCTGTATTTCGTTATAAAGTTCACGCTTGCGGCGGGGCTGCTTGGTGGCGTTCATTTGCCGCTGCAGTGATTCAATTTGGCGACGGATTTTTTCGCGCTGTTCAAGTTCGGCAATTTCTTCAGCAAGCGGTTTGATATGGTCGCTGTCATCAGCAACATCGCAAAGCGATGTCCCTACAATTTGCCTGACAAAACCCTCCCATACCTTATCGAGATTGATCCCGCAGACTGGTAGGGACATGCCTTTGGCATGTTGCCATGGCGTAGTGTGCAGTTTTGAATAGTGTACGGCGAGCATTGACTCATCCTCGTAGCGCAGAACATAGACAACGTGCTGCGGAATGGCTTTGGCAAGCAACTCAATGCTTTTGATATCGAAACAGCGCCGCTTCAGTTGCACTTCGACCACGAATATTTCTTTAACCTCGTTGCCGACGGCGATAGCCGGAACGGTGTGAGGCGAAATCCAATTAACGAAGTCAAGACGAGATACCTCTCCATCGAAACGGTCGCGTTGCGATGGCGTCCAGTCAAACCGCTTAAAAAGCTGCACTTTTGGAAGCGGTCGTTTGACATCAGTGGTTGGTGGCAGTCCTAACATCGTGTAATGTATTTATTAGTTGGTCAAACTGCTCTTTTTCAATTTTTGTATCATTGCAACACTGCAATAGACCAAATAAAATTGAGACAATAAGAGCATAAGCTGCAACTTTATACGAGTTAGCACTCGTCCTATAAGATCTTTTGCTGACTCTTAATGCTTCATTCGTGGTTAGTAATGTTGAAGCGTTCAATTTCTTTTGCTCAATGAAGCGTCTGTCTTCGAGCGTGTAGAAACCCTCTCTGACATATTCTTCAGCTATTGGTAACGGATAGATAAGATTATAAACTAAATTATCAAGGTCATAAGCAAAGCTATTTGGAATAATTTGGCTATCAATGGTCGAAGCGTATTCAGAGTCTTTTCCACAATGAAATAGTTGATATTGGAAATCGCCAAATAATGACAGAATACTACTTGAGTCTGTCAATTTCTTATCAATAAATTGTTTTTTGTCGGGCTCGTATCTGTATTTGTCTCTATCATATAAGATGCGTTCTTTTTCCACATTACTATTGGGCAAAGATAGAAACTTTATAAATTTTCTTTCTTCGAGTTCTTGAAGAAAGAAAACGAAATCGAGGATTTCAAAATAATTGTTTCGAGTCGCCTCCTCAATTGTTTTTTTAGTTCCGTCACCTAGGGTATAAACAAAGACTTGTGGTATGGGTTGCACTTCCCATCTCAAAGCTAAGAATGAGAGATTCTTTCGTAATAATGGCGCAACTTGTAGTTGACGCAAATTACCTGTTTGCTTGTATTCTACAAGTTGTTTTATTATTCGGTTTTCTTTTTGGGTAAACAGTCTCATACACTCAGCGAATTATCAGGAAACATATTAACTCAAAATCATCGAGCCCGCGGACTTCGTTGCCGAAAAGCGAACCGCTGTCGCCGTCGAGGAACGAGAAAAGGTCGGCGGTCTCCTTGACCTTGATAAGTGATGAGATGGCGTCGCCGAGGAGCCTGGAATACGTGCCCATACGTTGACCGTCGCGAGTCTCGGCGTTGAACTTATGGCAAAGGTCGAGCAGCGGTGTTGCATTGCCCCGACACAAATGGCGCATTGTGTCAAGCAGAGACTTCGGGTCGAGGTGGTCAATGAATACTGAGTTATCAGTGAGCAGGGAGGAATTAGTAGTGCACTTCTCACTACTAACTGCTACCTTTTCACTTTTGATATAGACCATATAGAATGGATGAAGCCTGTTCTTGCGGTCGATATTGATTGAGTTGTTGCGATTTTTGAGGACGAATATTACACCGGGAGGCGTGTCTTTATCGGCAGGTACGATGGCATGAAGCCCCATTGGGGTATGCTCTATATCACCGCCTTGCTTGATGTATTCAAGCAGGTCGAGGCGAAATTCATTCAAGCCTAAATCCATAATGGAGACGCCTGTGTTCATTTCCTCAATATCCACAACTTCCTCCTTTAGGCGTTCCAACTGGTCTCGGCGATATTTAAGATCGCCTTGCTCGGCATCGGTGAGCGGATTATCATCGCCGGTGGCAGTGAGGACCGACACTTTCATGCGGGCTTCAACACGGCCCTTGAGGTCGATGTATTCATCTAAGTCCATATCGGGCCAATAATTCACGAGTTGGATTACGGCGTTGCGCGAGCCAATACGGTCGATACGCCCGAAGCGTTGGATTATACGGACCGGATTCCAGTGTATATCGTAATTGATGAGATAGTCGCAGTCCTGAAGATTCTGACCTTCGGAAATGCAGTCGGTAGCGATAAGCACATCAATTTCCTCCTGAAGATTGGGATAGACGGAATCCTTTTCTTTCGATATAGGCGAAAAAAGAGTGAGGACTTTATTGAAGTCCATTTTTTCACGCGTCTTGATTGTGCAACGCGCTTCGACATCGCCGGAGATAAGGGCTGTGTTAAGCCCGGTGCGTTCCTTTATGAGCGGCGCAATATTCTCGTAGAGATATTGAGCCGTGTCGGAAAATGCTGTGAAGATTATAATTTTCTTGTTGCCGGGATTGATAGGGTTGGCGAACTTCGAGCGAATATCGTCTATGAGCAACTGAAGTTTGCTGTCATGCTTTGGTGTAATATCTTCAAGCATGAACAGCAGTGTGCGGAGATTATCGAGGTCTTTGGCGAGATATTCACGCCACTGCACATAGTCCATGTCGGCAAGGTCAATCTTTGTTTTCTTGCCGCCGATAAAGACCGAGTCTTCACGTTCGTCGAAGTCAAGATTGGAGTCAAAGTCATAATCATTGACCGTTGAGTGACCACCATTGGCGGCAAGCCTATCTATTGCCTCAACAGTTGTCTGAATGAAAACCTTAATGCGTGTCAGCGTCAAACGGAACGAGTTGACCGAACTTTCAAGGCGTTTGAGCAGGTTGATACTCATGAGTTGGCGGATACCTCGTTCACGGCCTGAACGGGAGAGATTTCCGAACGAACCATCCGTCTTTGTGTCGAGATACTTTTCAAGTTTGCTCGGCAAAATAAAGTCGGAGGGAGTATAGATGGCAAGATTCAGTTCGGTGACGCTGACAAAGATGTCGTTGAACGATACGGCTGTCGGCAAGTCGGTAAGTTTGGGCGAACGAGAGATTGGCTTCAATCGTTTCGGGAACTTGCCGATGTCGGTGGTATCGTAATATTGTTCGATGTGTTTTCGGCTGCGGGCGATGGTAACGCTGTCGAGCACTTCAAAGAAGTCAAAGCTCAGGAGCGAGAGCAGATTTTTTGTGGAACGTTCTTCCGGAGGCATTTTTGACCAACGGTTGAAAGCCGACTGTGCGTCACGAAATATTTTGTCAATGGATGACGTGGTGTTGAGCAGCGCATCCATTCGCTCCGAGTCACCCTCGTAGGCAAGCTGCAACTGATTACGAAGGTCGTTGAATCGGTTGTTGACAGGCGTGGCCGACAACATCAACACCTTAGTCTTGACCCCTGCACGGATAACCTTGTTCATCAGTTGGAGATAGCGGTTCTCGCGCGGGTTCTCGTCGTTCTCGTCGGTAGTTACTTTGCCACCGTTGCGGAAATTATGGCTTTCGTCAATTACGACAAGGTCGTAGTTGCCCCAGTTGATATGCTCGAGGTCGAGGCCGTTGCTTTGCCCGGACTGTCGCGAAAGGTCTGTGTGATAAAGAATATCGTAACGCAAGCGGTCGGCAACAAGTGGATTGTTGAGATAATTGCTGCGATATGTGACCCAGTTTTGATGCAACTTTTTGGGACAGAGTACGAGTACCGACTTGTTACGATTCTCGTAATACTTGATTACGGAAAGCGCGGTGAACGTCTTGCCGAGGCCCACGGAGTCGGCAAGGATGCAGCCGTTATACTTTTCGAGTTTGTTTATGATTGCGAGTGCCGCGTCACGCTGGAAGTTGTAGAGCTTGTTCCAGATTACGCTCGATTTGAAGCCGGTGGCTTCGTTGGGCAGAACGTCCTCTGAAATATCTTCAAGGAACTCATTGAATATATTATATAGCGTAACGAAGTAGATAAATTCCGGCGCGTTCTCCTTGTAGGCGTTGGTGATGTTGTCGAGTACCTGTTCGGTTACCACCTGTAATTTTTCGCCATCGTGCCACACTTGATTGAAAAGATTCAGGTAGAACTGCGACATCGGAGCATCCGTGCGTTGAACGAACTGATAGGCATTATTACCTCGTTCACAGCCAAGGTCAACAGTTGTAAATCCTGTTATGGGCATATAATTGACATCATCGACATTGATGAAGCCCATCATATTTTCATTGGTGCGGTTTGACTTGAAACACGCCTTTTGCCGAATCCATTCGGCACACTCCTTTGCGACGGCTTTGAGAGACAGCTCATTGCGAAGCTTGATCTCAAACTCCGAACCAAATAAATCGCGCTCACGGTTAAGACGTGGTATGTAAAATTCTCGACGTTGCTTGTCGGCTTTCTCTGTGGTAAACGAGGGCGAAGTAAAGATAAAACGCAACTCATCTATTTCTTTCAGTTGCTCCTTGAGTTCCTGAAAGGCATAAATCGAAAAACTTGCAGCCGCTATCGACACACGACTGCCTGATTTGATGGTAGCCACCAAGTCATCGCGTAAGGTTTGATTTATGTTGTCAATGAGTTGCACGTCGGGGCACTCGCTATCACAGCCATTGACTCCGAAATGGCATAATTAAATTGGTTTGGGCAAAAAGAAAAGCGAGGAGTCCTTATCGTTACTCATCTCGCTCTTTCAAAGCCTTTCCACGTGCTTTATCATGCCAAGGACAAGCAACAGACTCCACGCTGTATATGCAGATACCCCAAACCCATTCCAAGCAGTGCTTGAAATGAGCCCGGATAGGTACATACATACCCGTGGCGTCTATTGCAGCTATGTCATGTGGCACGATTTTCAAATTGTGGAAAGTTCTGAAAGAGCCAAAGACAAAGCGTCAATACACGCTTTTCTTAAATATGTCGTGATTTCCCGCATCCCGTAGCGATAGGCTCCTCTGAGCTACGCTCCCGGCGCGTGAAAGTCTAAATGCAAAATTACAATAAATTTTTGATGTGACAATCGAAATTGGTGCGGAACGTTCGGGTTTTCATGAAATCTTTGAACGGCCATGGTTGGTAATCCGCGATAAATGATTAATTTTGCGGAAGAATATCTATCCATGAAAGGCTGTCGTGACTTCGCCTTTGGCGGGGGCGGACGGCTGTCGCCGGTAAAGCGGCGCATAATATAAACCATATTCCAAGGCCTATACATGAAACGGAACTTTATTGCTTCGGCTCTGCTCGCGGCCGCCTTTTCGGCGGGGGCCGCGGGTATTTCCTCGCCTTCGGGCAATCTTGTGCTCAATGTCAGCGTGAATGATTCGGGCACTCCAACTTATTCCCTGTCTTACAAGGGCAAGACGCTCGTGGCCGACAGCCGCCTGGGGCTGGTGGCCGACGAGATGGGGTTTGCCGACAATTTCACAATCTCGGCCACGGACACCATGACGGTCGACCGCTCGTGGGAACCCGTGTGGGGTGAATATTCGACCGTCCGCGACCATTTCCGCGAGCTGGCCGTGACCTTTACCGGCGGCGAGCCGTCGCGCGAGATGACGGTGCGTTTCCGCGTGTTTGACGACGGCCTCGGATTCCGCTATGAGCTTCCGCGCCAGGACAACGCCAACTACCTCACCCTACGCGACGAGGCCACGGAGTTCAACTTCACCGCCGACCACAAGCTGTTCTGCATCCCCGGGGACTATGACACCGATGAATATCTGTGGTCTGAAACATCGTTTTCGGGACTGCCCGGCGCGCTCGCGTCATATACGGGCCACACGGAGAGCCAGCGCTCGGGCGGCAACACCATCCAGACGCCCCTGCTGCTGAAAACCGACGGGCCGGTATACGTGAACCTCCACGAGGCCGCCCTGGACGGCTATCCTGCGATGCTCATCGACGTGGATTCAGACACGTATTCGATGCGCACCAACCTCGTGCCCGACCGCCTCGGCGTCAGGGCCTACCTGCAACTGCCGTTCAACACCCCCTGGCGCACGCTAATCGTCAGCGACGACGCCCGCGACATCCTGGCCTCGCAGCTTGTGCTGAACCTCAACGAGCCCTGCAAAATCGAGGACACGTCGTGGATAAAGCCTATGAAGTTCGTGGGCGTGTGGTGGGAGATGTTCACCGGCAGGGTCAAGTCGTGGGCCTATTCGGACGACTACCGCGCCAAACCCGGCGTGACCGACTACACCAAGATTGAACCCAACGGCCACCATCCCGCCAACACCGAGAACGTCAAGCGCTATATCGACTTCGCCGCGGCCCACGGCATCGACGGCGTGCTGGTCGAGGGCTGGAACGAGGGCTGGGAAGACTGGTGCAGCTACAAGAAAAACCGCCAGTTCCTTTTCGACAAGCCCTACCCCGACTTCGACCTGCCCCTGCTGCGCGACTACGCCGCCTCGAAGGGCGTGAAGCTCGTCATGCACCACGAGACGGCCGCCAACGCCGTCGACTACGAACGACAGCTGGAACGCGCGTTCCAGTTCATGAAAGACAACAACTACGACGCGGTCAAGACGGGCTATGTGGGCGCAATCATTCCCCGTTCGGAACACCACACGTCGCAATGGATGGTCGAGCACGTGCGCCACGTGATTGAACGCGCGGCCGCCTACGGCATCATGGTCGACAGCCACGAGGCGCCCCGCCCCACCGGCCTGTGCCGCACCTATCCCAACTGGCTCGCGCAGGAATCGGCCCGTGGCGGCGAGTTTGAGTCGATGGGAGGCAACCCGCCGTCTCACACCTGCATCCTGCCCTTCACCCGCCTCAAAGGCGGCCCGATGGACTATACGCCCGGACTGTTCGAGACGCGCCTAAGCCACTATGGCGAAGGCAAGGACTCGCAGGCCGGAACCACGCTCGCCCGTCAGCTCGCCCTCTACCTCACGATGCCGTCGCCCATGCAGATGGCATGCGACCTCCCCGAGAACTACGAGCGTTTCCCCGACGCATTCAAGTTCATCGAGGACGTGCCGGTCGACTGGGCCGACTCGCGCTATCTTGAAGCCGAGCCCAACCAGTACATCACCGTGGCGCGCCGCGACAAAAATTCGGACGACTGGTATGTCGGCGCCATCACCGACCATAACGCCCGCAAGGCCACCATCGACTTCAGCTTCCTGCCCGAGGGCGTGAAGTATCTCGCCACAATTTATGAGGACGCGCCCGATGCCGACTGGAAAGAAAATCCGCAGGCCTACCGCATCCGCACCGTCACCGTCGATTCGCGCACGCGGCTGAAACAGCCCCTCGCCCCGGGCGGCGGGACAGCCATGCGCATCACCAAAAAGTAACCTGACATTCCCTCTGGACACATCACTGGCCGGCATTTCACAACGCCGGCCAGTTTTTTGATTTCACAGCCAGGAATTGACGCGGTCGCGGACGGCGATTGACGAGCTGAGCAGCTTGACGAATTCCTGCATCGAGCGCTTGTGGTAGGCGTCGCGCAGGGTGTGGACACATCCGGCCATCTCATTATCGGGAATGTCGAGCGGCACGGCCCGCACGCCGGTCTCGTTGTGAATCGACGCCTCGGCCAGCACGGTTGCAAGCCGGTTCTGCCTGATGAGCTTCAGCAGGATGTTCACCTCGTTGAGCTCCACGCGTATCCGCAGGTCGGTGGGATAGCGACGCAGGATGTTTTCAAGGGCGTTCCGGGCCTGGAGACCACGTGCGGGCAGGGCGAGGTCGCTGCCGGCAAGTTCGGCGAGGGTGATTTTCGATCGGGAGGCCAGGGGGTGCATGTCGCCCACGATGACGGCGAGGTAGTTCTGGAAAAGCACGTGCGAGTCCACGTCGGGTTCAGGCGCCGTGGGACGGAACGCGAGGGCGAAATCCACCGTGCGGTCGCGCAGCATGTCCATCAGCTCGGCCATCGGGCGGTAGTAGATGTTGAGCTTGACTTTCGGATATTGTTTCATGAACGTCACCAGCGTTTCGGTGAGGATGGGGCCGAACGAATAGGTCACGCCGATGTTGAGGGTTCCGCAAAGCATCTCGCGCAGGTCGCCGAGCCGTTCCACACACAGGTCGGCGTCGAGCAGGGTGCGCCGCGCGTAGGGCAGCAGCTCCTCGCCGGCCTCGGTGAGCGATACGCTGTGGCTGGTGCGGGTGAGCAGCACCGTGTCGAGTTCCTGTTCGAGCTGTTTGATTTGCTGGGACAATGTACTTTGTGTCACGAACAGGCATCGGGCGGCTTCCGAAAAGTTGAGGGTCTCGGCCACCTTTACGAAATATCTGAGTTGTCGCAATTCCATAATTAGAGATATTTGACGGTTAGCGCCGTGTGGCCTGGAATGAAATCCGTTTGAACATGAAAATGGGGATTATGGCGCCCACGGCCATGCTGAGGAGGATGAAAAACGCCATCATTCCGTTGGAGGCGAAAAGGTAGAAATAATGGTTGAACGTGGTCTCGCTGGCGCGGAACAGGCACATTGCCAGACCACCGAAGGCCTTGTAGGCGAAAATGCCCGGCACCATCGGCAGCAGCGACGGGAAAAGATAGGTCTCGGGGGGCACGTTTGACCGCCCCGAGAAAAACACGGCGAGCAGGCCGATGACGAACGAGGCGAGGGCCGTGGCGACCACAATGTGGATGCCGCCCCACTCGGGCTGCATGATCACGAACCGCAGGCTGTGGCCGGTGGCGGCAATCAGCGCCGTGAACGGATACGAGCGCCTGGGCGGATTGCTTATGGCCGAAAAACCGATGGCCGCTATCGCCGAAAATAATGCGTCTTGAAAAATCTGTGCGAGCATAATGTGAAAATTTAGAGGGCGTTTAATAACGTCAGAACATTCCCACTTTCATCAGCATCATGCCGCAGCACAGGCCTATCGACAGGCAGGCGGTGAGCACAACGGCATTCATCATACGGCCGAAGGCGCAGATATAATGGCGGTCGAGCATGTCGCTGAACGAGTTTATGAACGGAATCCCGGGGACGAGATACAGGATGCTGGTGCCGAGGGCGATGTCGGGGGTGGAGCCAAGGCTAAACAGGCCGTCGGAGGCGGCCAGCACAGCCGACACGAACGAGCACACCACAAATATCAGGCGTACGTCGATGTGCCGCTCGGCCATGGTCTGTTTGAGCGAGAAGCCCGCAAGAGTTGCGACAAACACCACAGCCATGGCCACGAAGTCGCCCCCGAACAGCCGGCAGAACGCCGCGTTGGCCAGCGAGGCCAGCACCAGCACTGCCCACGGATTGCTTCCGGGCGATGCCACAATCTCGCGGAAGCGGCCCATCATGCCAACGAAATCAATCTTGCCGTCGGCATAGTCCCAGCTGAGGCGGCTCAGGCGGGTGTTGATGTCAAAACTCACGGGGCGCTCGGCAGTGGTGACCAGCTGGGTGGCGCAGTCGCCGGCGGCGCGGTCGCGCACGCTCACATGGATATGGCGTGGCAGAATCGACAGCTGCACCGCCATGCCGGCACGTTCGGCCATGCGCGTCACATTTTTCTCGAGGCGGATGCAGGTGGCTCCGCTGCCGAACAGACACGAGGCATATTCCGCGAGAAAATCGCAGAGCTGCCTGGGGGTTGGATCAGATGTCGTCGTAGTCATTCTTAGGATCGTCGTGATAAATCTTATCGCCGGGCACATAAAGTTCCTCCCATTCATGGCCGAGGCTTACCAATTTGAAATTGCGGTGCGACTGGCGATGGTGCCTGACGTCCGTCACGATCCTTGCGATAAAAAGGATTGCAGCCACTGCGGCTATGCAAATCCAGACAATCAATGGAGTGTTCATTTTCGTTGCATTTAAAATTCATGCAAAGGAACAAACAAACCGGGGTCGTGGCGTTCGGTTTCGGAGGATATTTTCGATAGCTGCCATAAGCATCAACGATAGCCACCACAAAAATATAAAAAAGCGAGCGAACCAAAAAGTTCACGGCCAAGCGAACGTCCCGCAATGGCCAGGAAGCTGTAAAAATGAAAGCAACGGTCTCAAACGGGGCAACGAGCCGATTCTGTCATCTTGCTTTGCAGATTTTCCACTGGTGGTGCGGTTTTTTGGAGAAATTGTATTATTTTTGTGGAAATTTAATGTGATGGACGAACAGAATCTCAAACCGCTCATCGGCCTCACCCTGCCCGAGCTGCGCGAAGTCGCCGCCGAAGCAGGGCTTAAACCTTTTGCAGCCAAGCAAATGGCCGCATGGCTGTATGAGCGTCGCGCCACCTCGATCGACGAGATGACCGACCTGTCGAAAGCGGGCCGCGAACGCCTTAAAGAGAAATATACGGTGGGGCTCACGACTCCCAAAGCCGAGGCGCGCAGCAATGACGGCACCGTGAAATACCTTTTTGACGGTGCCGGCGGACGCGATGTCGAGGCTGTCTTCATCCCCGACAAGGACCGTGCCACGCTGTGTGTGTCGTCGCAGGCCGGCTGCCGCATGGGCTGCACGTTCTGCATGACGGGACGGCAGGGATTCCACGGACAGCTCACCACAGCACAGATCATCAATCAGGTGCTGGCCATTCCCGAGTCGGAACGCCTCACCAACCTGGTGTTCATGGGCATGGGGGAACCGACCGACAACCTCCAAGCCGTCATGAAGGCCATAGAAATCCTGACCGAGCCCTGGGGCCTGGCATGGAGCCCGAAGCGCATAACCGTGTCTTCGATCGGCAACCTCAGCGGCCTCAAGACCCTGCTCGACTCCACCAAGGTGCATATCGCCATCAGCGTCCACTCGCCATTTCCGTCGGAACGCGAGGGAATCATGCCGGTCGAGCGGGCTTTCCCGGTGCGCAAGGTCATGGAACTACTCCACCGCTACGACTTCGCCCACCAGCGGCGCCTGTCGGTAGAATACATCATGTGGCGCGGATTCAACGACGACCGCGCCCATGCCGACGCACTGGCGCGGCTGCTGCGCGGCACCGACTCGCGCGTCAACCTCATCCGCTTCCACGCAATTCCGGGCGTGACCCGCGAACCGGCCACAAGGGAGACCATGGAGGAATTCCGCGACCGCCTGAACGCCCTGGGCGTCACGGCCACTATCCGTGCCTCGCGCGGCGAGGACATCGAGGCCGCCTGCGGCATGCTCGCCGGAAAAGACCGCGCCAACCAACCTGGAACAAACTGAACATCAACAATATGTCAAGAAAAATAAGAGTGGGAATCACCCACGGCGACATCAACGGCGTAGGATACGAAATCATCCTCAAGGTTCTTGAAGACGAGCGTATCCTGGAACTGTGCACCCCGGTGGTGTACGGGTCGGCCAAACTTGCCGCCAACTACCGCAAGAGCCTCGGGCTGGGAAACATCCCGTTCAACCAGATTGAAACCGCCGACGAGGCCAAGGAAGGCACCAACAACATTGTCAATGTGGTGCCAGAAGAGATGCGGGCTGAACCGGGCGTCTCGTCGCAGGAGGCCGGAAAGGCCGCGCTGGTGGCCCTCGAGCGTGCCGTCGCCGACATCAAGAACGGCGACATCGACGTGCTGGTCACCGCGCCAATCAACAAGGCAAACATACAGAGCAAGGAATTTCATTTTCCCGGCCACACCGAATATCTCGAGGCAGCCGCTTCGGACGACAGCCCGGCCAAAGCCCTGATGATATTGTGCAACGATTCGATGCGCGTGGCGCTGATGACCACCCATATGCCCCTCGGAAAAGTGCCCGAGGCAATCACCAAGGAAGAAATCGTCGCCAAACTCGAGCTGTTCAACCGCTCGCTCCACCGCGATTTCGGCATACACTCGCCCCGCATCGCAGTGCTGTCGCTCAATCCCCACGCCGGTGATTCGGGACTGCTCGGCACCGAGGAACAGGACATCATCATTCCCGCAATCAACGAAGCCCGCGAGCGCAAGATAATGGCGTTCGGCCCGTATGCAGCCGACGGATTTTTCGGCGCGGGACGCTTCGTGAAATTCGACGGCATCCTGGCTATGTACCACGACCAGGGCCTCGCTCCGTTCAAGGCCATCGCAATGGAATCGGGCATCAACTTCACCGCCGGGCTCCCGTTCGTGCGCACATCGCCCGACCACGGCACCGGCTATGACATCGCAGGCCGCGGCGAGGCGTCGCCCGAGTCGATGCGGTCGGCCATCTACGCCGCCATCGACATCTGGCGCAACCGCCGCTGTGACGACGAAGCCCACCGCTCGCCGCTGCGCAAGCAATACCGCGAGAAAGGCTCGGACAACGTTGTTCTTGACTTATCAGGCGAATGATGAAAGTGTTGACCACCATCATATCAGCTGCCGCAATCATGCTCGGTTCATCCTGCTCGGGAGGCTCGGCCTCGGCCGAGACGAAAGCCGCAGCCGAAACGTTCACCGAACAGGGAGCCTTCTCGGCGGACTCAGCTTTCAGCTACGTGAAAGCGCAGACTGCCATGGGTCCGCGCGTGCCAGGCAGCGAGGCTCATTCGGCCTGCGGCGACTGGCTCGCATCGCGCCTTAAAGATTTCGGAGCCGACACCGTCAGCATCACCGGGACGCCCGTCAAGGCGTGGGACGGCACCACCCTGCCCGTCCGCAACGTCTTTGCGCGGTATAACGCCGACGCCACCACCCGCATCCTGCTGGTGGCGCATTACGACACACGTCCCTGGGCTGACCATGACCCCGACCCGTCCAAGCGCCTGACGCCTATCGACGGAGCCAATGACGGCGCGAGCGGCGTCGGCGTACTGCTCGAAGTTGCCCGCAACCTTGGCATGAAGCGCCCCGAAATCGGGGTTGACATATTGCTGACGGACTGCGAGGACTATGGCGCCCGCGACGACGCCCAGGTTGCCGATTCGGAGGCGACATGGTGTCTCGGCACGCAGCAGTTTGTCGAAAACCTCCCCTATACCGCCGCAACGATGCCACGCCTGGGAATCCTCCTCGACATGGTCGGCGGCAAGGACGCGAAATTCCATCAGGAATATTTCTCGGCCAACTATGCTCCGCAGCCTACCGCGCGGGTATGGGCAATGGCGAAAAAGATGGGGCTGGGCGAGCGCTTCCCAATGAGCATCGGCGGCGCCATCACCGACGACCACATCCCCCTGCTACGCGCCGGAATTCCCACCACCGACATAATCGAGTGCGCCAATCCGTCGACCGGTTCGTTCAACCCGACATGGCACACACTCGCCGACAATATCGACAACATAGACCCCGCAACCTTAGCCGCCGCAGGCCGGGTTGTGCTTAACGTAATATACACCGAGAAACCATGACAATCGAAGATAAACAGAAAGAAATAACCGAGGAATTCGCCGACATCGAGGACTGGCTCGACCGCTATGCGCAGATAATCGACCTCGGCAACGAGCTGCCCCCGATTGACGAGAGCGTCAAGACCCCCGAGCATCTAATCGAGGGCTGCCAGAGCCGCGTATGGCTCGACGCAAGCCTCGACGACGAGGGCAAGGTGCATTTCCGCGCCGATTCCGACGCCATCATCGTCAAGGGCATAATCTCATTGCTCATCAGCGTCCTCGACGGCCATACGCCACAGGAGATTCTCGACGCCGACCTACATTTCATAAATGACATCGGCCTTGGCGAGCACCTGTCGCCCACCCGTTCCAACGGTCTGCTGGCAATGGTCAAGCAAATGCGCATGTACGCACTCGCCTTCAAGACGATGCACGATGCATGATGCACAATTCATGATGCACAATTCATGATGCACGATGCACGATTAATTCCTAATTCCTAATTTCTAACTTCTAATTCCCAATTTCTAATTCACATTTTAACCTCCATACACAATAATCCTATGTTTAAAAACCAACCAAAGGGTCTTATTCCCGCCGCGTTGAGCAACATGGGCGAACGATTCGGCTACTACATCATGAACGCCGTGCTCGTGCTCTTCCTTTGCTCCAAGTTCGGTCTCAGCGACGAAACCAGCGGCATCATCTATTCTTGCTTCTATGCCGGTATCTACATCCTGAGCCTCGTCGGCGGCTACATCGCTGACAAAACCCAGAACTACAAGGGGACCATCATCAAGGGTCTCATCGTTATGTCGCTGGGATACTGCATCCTCGCCGTGCCCATCCTCTCGACCTCCGACAATATGTCGTGGCTGCTGCCCCTCACCTGCTTCGCGCTCTTCCTCATCGCCTTCGGCAACGGCCTGTTCAAGGGCAACCTACAGGCCATCGTAGGTCAGCTCTACGACAATCCCCGCTACGCATCCCAGCGTGACTCGGGATTCCAGATTTTCTATGTGTTTATCAACATCGGCGGCCTCATCGCGCCCTTCGTAGCTCCCATGCTGCGCTCGTGGTGGCTCGGCGTCCACGGCCTCACCTACAACGCCAATCTCCCCGCCCTCGCCCACGAATACCTCTCGATCGGCGACAACATGAACATGGAGAACGCCAATAACCTCTATGCCCTCATCACCCAGGTGGGCGGTGACGCGTCGGCCGACGTCAGCGCATTCTGCACCCAGTATCTCGACGTGTTCAACACCGGCATCCACTACTCGTTCATCGCCTCGATTGTGGCAATGCTCATCTCGCTGGTTATCTTCATCTGCTTCAAGAACGGCCTTCCCAACCCGCCCAAAAAAGAAGCCGTCGAGACCGTCAACTACACCGCCGAGGAAAAACTCGCCATGGCCAAGGAAATCAAGCAACGCATGTATGCCCTCTTCGCCGTGCTCGGCATCGCCATTTTCTTCTGGTTCTCGTTCCACCAGAACGGAACATCGCTGTCGCTCTTTGCCCGCGACTTCGTGAAGACCGACGCCATCGCCCCCGAAATCTGGCAGGCCGTCAACCCGTTCTTCGTGATCGTGCTCACTCCGCTCATCATGCTCATCTTCGGCAACCTCGCCAAGAAAGGCAAGGAAATCTCGACCCCGCGCAAAATCGGCATCGGCATGGGTATCGCCGGCATGGCCTATCTTTTCCTCATGATTTACAGCTATGTCATGGGCTATCCTTCGGCCGAAGCCTTCAAGTCGATGGAAACCACCGCAGCCGAAGCCATGAAGAGCGGCTGGTGGATTATGTTTGTCATCTACTTCTTCCTCACCGTGGCCGAGCTGTTCATCTCGCCGCTCGGACTGTCGTTCGTGTCCAAGGTCGCTCCCAAAAACATGCAGGGTCTCTGCCAGGGCCTGTGGCTCGGCGCCACCGCCGTCGGCAACCTGCTGCTGTGGATTGGCCCACTTATGTACAACAAGTGGCCCATCTGGGAAGCCTGGGGCGTGTTCCTCATCGTCTGCCTGATTTCGATGGCCGTCATGTTCGGCATGGTGAAATGGCTTGAACGCGTCACATCCGAGCAGCCCGCTCCCGAACCCACTAAACCCCTCGCCACCACCGAGGAAGACAGCATCTGATAATACTCCAACAACAACAGGCGTCCGAACCGGCAGCAGTTCGGACGCCTGTTGTTGTTATTTTAATTCTCAATGAATCCTGCGGCGGCCGGCGACCATGAGGATGGCACCGACAATGGCGATGCCTATAACGGCGACAGAGGTGACCCATGTGGTGAAACACTGCACGTCGAGAATCATCAAAACAATATAGGCTATCACGATGGCGAAAACCAGTGTGAATCCGAGCCAGAATAAAAATTTACCTTTTGCGTCCATAATATATCCTTTTTATTTAAAACGGATTACGGAAGCAAAAGGTTTTTATGTAGGGAAAGTGTAATTTTCAGGCGGTTAATGCGTCAAATGAATAAAAAACGTATGAAACCGACAGTCAAAAAAGCTTTTTTCGCATTTGCGGTCCTTATTATGAGCGCAGGGATATATGGCGGCGTAATCGCACTCGCCAACAACTATCTCCGCACCCACGGGATGCTGACCCCGACCACAAAATTCATTATTGGCGTAGCATTGGCCCTGGGCCTGATATTGATTTACAGATGGTTCTCACGACAACTTGACAAAATCAGTGGACAATGATTAGTGAAAAGACAAAACGCAACATCTTCGGGAGCCTTGCCATGGTGGGATTATTCGTCATCGCAGGACGCAGCATCGATCTTGTAATGGGAGACGGGACTTGGTAGTCACTTGCCGGCGCCTGCATCATATATGCATGCGTCTTTGATTGGTTCCTCTACTACCGCCGCCGTTGCAAAAAGAAATAGAAGGTCAATCCTGGGGCGAGTAGACATATGCGCCGAGATCAGGAGCCGAGCCACGGGGGAGGCCGTAGCGGTCGGTAGCGGCTTCGGGACGCAGCAACGACGGGTCGGCGGCACCGATGGCAGGCGATTCTTCCTGAACGCGATAGTCGAAGTAATAATCCTCGCGGACAGTGTGGAAGAGTGGGTCAGTGTCCCACAGGCAGTTGATGAAATTATCGTCATCGCTGCCGGCGCTTTTCAGGATGCAGCGGCGCAGGTAGATGTCCATGCCCGTGAGATCGCCGTGCGAGATGTCCGTGCCCAGGCCGTAGATTATCGTGTTTGAAATATCGGCCGATGTGTACGGCTTGCCCGAGCCGTCGTCCGAATCGGCGTCAACATGCCCGAACGAGAGGATGGGACCGCCGAGGGCGGTGAACAGGTAATAGTTGGCCAGGGTGCACTGGTTGAACACGTGCTTGCCGCCGGTCAGCGACACGGCTCCGTTTGCAGCCTCAGCAATCTCGCAGCCATATGCGTTTATGTTGGCATGGTAGACGTCGAGGGAGCGGTCGCCCGAATTGCGCAGGCGGGAATTGACCATGGTGAGCTCGACAGGCTCGGTGGCATCGGTGCCGTCGACCGTAACGCCCTGCCATGTATTGCACACGTGGGCATAGCTCAGTTCATTGTCGCGGGAGGTTGAGGTGAAGAACAGGCCGACCCACTGGCGCGACATTATATCGAACGAGATGTCAGCCGCCACATTGCCCGTGCGGTCGCCCGAAAAGGTTATTTCCTTGCCGATTTCGCCGCGGGCTTTCAACGAGCCGCGCACCACCATCATGGCGCCATCGTGGAAAAACAGCTCTGCGCCTGGGTCGATGGTGAGCGTCGCGCCTGGCGCCACGACCAGCGAGTCAAATATCTGATATGCCTTGTCGGCGGGAAAACGAGTGTCGGAGGTGATGGTTTCGGCATACAGGCGTCGCACGTCGCGGCCCTGCGCGGCGACGGTCACTGAACTGGTGACGCCGTTGGTGAGGAAATCAAGCGATGCGGCCACCTCGACAGGCACCGAACGCTCGTTGGCCGGGAGCGTAGTCTCGACAAATACAAAAATCGAGTCGTTGGCACGGATTTCCACATCATGAAACTCGCGGCCAGTGAAACCGTCGACATTGAGACGGAACAACGAGGCATTCTCGCCCGAAAGGTTGATTTTGCTTATGTTGAGCGCCTTGGACGCGCGGTTATATACAGTGAAGCGGTGTGTGGTGGATGGAGCCTCGGTGAAAATCACACCCATCTGGAGGGTGTCGACAGAAAATACGGGCTGGTCAGACGACGATGTGGTGTAGCCGTCCTCGATGCAGCTGCCCAGCCCCACCAAAGCCATAACAAAAAAAAGGAGATAAGAGAGATATGTGCGTTTCATCAATTCTAATAACGCACAAACCTGCAATTTATTGCATGAAGTCCTGCTGGATGAAGCGGGCCACCGAGTCGGCAGTGTTGGGGCCGATTACGACATCGGCGATGGCCTTCACCTCGGGCAGCGCGTTCTCCACCGCCACGGCTACATCTGCAGAGCGTAGCATGGGGATGTCGTTGAGGTTGTCGCCGAACGCCACGACGCGGCTGGCGCCTACGCGCTCTTTCAGGCGGGCGATTCCGGCAGCCTTCGACACCCCGGGGGCAAACACTTCAAGAAGCCACAGATTGGGCGTGTAGGTGTCCTTGTAGAACGATACATAGCATCCGGTCACTCGCCACAGTTTCTCGGCCACGGTGATGATGGCGTCCTTCGGACCCATGCCGAAAAACAGCACCACGCGCGAGCACGAATCGACGGGACACGACTGGGCGAGGTGGAAGGTTTTCAGCGTGAGGTTGCGGCGCTGGTCAACGAACAGGGTTTCGGCAGGCGAGAGGACGGTGGAGGCATGATACACGTCGAGATGATTGTCGCCGCGCAAGGTGTAGCAGAACGGATTCACCTCGCCCTCGCCGAAAACCTCGAGCATGGCGAGGACATCGGCCTCGGGGATGAGGTGCATGTCGACAAAACGGTGGCCGGGACGGTCCCACAGCGAGGCTCCCGTCATGACGACGAGCTCGGCGGCGGTGTAGGTGTTCTCGAGCAGTTTTTCGACCGTGGCTGGGGTGCGGGCGGTGGCCACGCTTATCAGCGCTCCGCGATGGCTGAGGTCGCTGATGATCTCGGCTGATGTTGCAGTAACCTTGCCGCGGTTGTTTAACAGGGTTCCGTCAAGGTCGGTTATGTAAAGTGTTCTGTTCATTTTCATATAAGGAATCAATGAGCCTCCAGCCAGTTGTCGCCGACGCCGCTCGACACCTCAAGGCGCACATTGCCGCTGTAAGCATGTTCCATCCTGTCGGTAACGAGAGCCTGCAATTCGGCAAGTTCGTCGGGGAACACGTTGAAAATCAATTCATCGTGAACCTGTATAATCATGCGCGAGCGCAGGCCGCGGCGCCGTATCTCGCGGTCAATGTCAATCATCGCAATCTTTATGATGTCGGCTGCCGAGCCCTGCAATGGAGCATTTACGGCGTTACGCTCGGCCCAGCCCCGCAGGCCGGCATTGCGCGAGTTGATGTCGGGCAGGAAACGTTTGCGCCCCTTCACGGTGGTCACAAAACCTTTTTCGCGGGCTCCCTCGATACATTCCTGCATATAGGACTGAATCCTGGGGTAGGTTTTCATATAGTTTTCGATCAGCTCCTTGGCCTCGGCGCGGGGAATCGACAGTCGTTCCGAGAGGCCGAACGCCGATATGCCGTAGATGATGCCGAAGTTGGCGGTCTTGGCACGGCGGCGCTGGTCGTCGGTAACCTCCTCAATCGGCAGGTGATAGATTTTGGCGGCAGTGGCGCGGTGAATGTCCTTGCCTTCGTTGAAGGCTTCGACCATATCGGGGTCGCCGCTTATGTCGGCAATGAGCCTCAGCTCGATTTGGGAATAGTCGGCCGAAAGTATCAGGCAGCCCGGATCGGCGATGAACGCGCGGCGAATCTCGCGGCCATCCTCGGTGCGGATGGGGATGTTCTGGAGATTGGGGTTGGTTGAGGATATGCGGCCAGTGGCGGTGACAATCTGGTTGAATGTGGTGTGGATTTTGCCCGTGCGCGGGTTTATCAGCGCGGGCAGTGCATCGACATAGGTCGCCAGAAGCTTGCGCAGGCCGCGGATGTCGAGTATGAGTTCCACAATTGGGTGCTGACGGGCGTATTTTTCAAGCACCTCCTCGGTCGTGCTCCATGCGCCGCGTTTTGTCTTCTTGGCCTTGGGGTCGATTTGAAGGCGCTCGAAAAGCACCTCGCCCACCTGCATCGGCGAGCCGACGTTGAACGCAGTCCCGGCCATCTCATAGGCCCGTGCCTCGAGTTCGGAAAGCCGGGTGGTGAGCTTGCGCGACAGCTCGTGCAGCTCGCGCACGTCGATGCGCACGCCCTCCCATTCCATGCCGGCCAACACCGGGATAAACGGACTCTCGATTTCATCATACAGCTTCATCAGCTCTTCCTTTTCAAGAGCTGACGACAGCAGCGGCATGAGTTTCAAGGCAAGGGCGGCACGTTCGCCGGCGCCTACGGCTGCCTCCTCGGGCGACATGGGACGCACTTTCTTGCGCTCGGTTGCCGTGAGGTCGTAATCAGCGGTCTTGTACCTGAGAAAAGCAAACGCCACGGTGGGCAGGTCGTGTTTCATCTCGGGTGAGAGCAAATAATGCGCCACCGACGTGTCAAACCACCTGGCCGTCCACATTATATTGACACGGCGCATCAGCACCATGTCGCGCTTCACATCGTGACTGACCAGTATCAGTTCAGGCGCAGAAAACAGCGGGGCTATGAGAGTGAGCATATCGGCACGCTCCTGCTCGAAATCGGGCATGGGAATGTAAGCGGCCTCATCGCCAAACGCCACCGCTATGCCGCGCAGCTCGGCCGTCATGGCGTCTTCGCCGGTAGCCTCCACGCTCACACCAGCCTCAGACGCGGCGCAAGCGCGTTCAATAAGTTGTGCCACCTCGGCGGGATCATCCACGACGCGGGTGGGAATGGACGGTGCGAGTTCGGAGGCCGGATTGTCCTCGGCCGGGACGCCCTCTGCATCATAATCATCGAAAAGCGAGCCAAGGGCCGGGGCTGGAGCCTGGGCCACGGGCTGCTTAGCCATGAACCGCGCCGCCATGGTCTTGAATTCAAGCTCGTTGAATATCTTCAACAGGGCATCCACGTCGGGTTCGGTGCGGCGCAGGCTGTCGGGGTCTATGTCGAGCGGGACATCGGTCTTGATGGTGACGAGAAATTTCGAGAACCTTATCTGCTCGGCATTGGTCTCTATCTTTGTCTTCAAGGCTCCTTTGAGTGACGAGACATTGTCAAGCATGTTCTCGACCGAGCCCCATTCCTTTATGAGTTTGGCCGCGGTTTTCTCGCCAACGCCCGGACATCCGGGAACGTTGTCGCTCGCATCGCCCTCGAGGGCCAGTAGGTCGATTACCTGCGACGTACGGTCGATTCCATAGCGCTCGCACACCTGTTCGGGTCCCCTTATCTCAAATCCCTGGCCGCGCAACGAAGGGCGGTACATGAACACCTTCGGCGTCACCAGCTGGCCGTAGTCCTTGTCAGGCGTCATCATATATGTCGTGAAGCCCTCGGCTTCGGCGCGGCGCGACAAGGTGCCTATGACATCATCGGCCTCATAGCCGGGAATTTCTATCACCGGAATACGGTAGGCCTCGAGTATGCGCTTTATATAGGGGATTGAAAGAGTTATGTCCTCGGGCTGCTTGTCGCGCTGGGCCTTGTAGTCGGGATATGCGTCGTGGCGGAACGTATGGCCGCCGGCGGGGTCGAAACACACGGCCATGTATCCCGGCTCTTCCTTTTTGAGCACTTCCTCGAGCGTGTTGCAGAAGCCGAACACAGCCGAGGTATTGAAGCCGGTAGAGGTGACGCGCGGCGAGCGCACCAATGCGTAATAGGCCCTGTAAATCAAGGCATACGCATCGAGCAGAAACAATTTTTTCTCTTCCATATCGAATCAGGAACAATTTTAATGATACAAATATAACTCAATTTTTCCGATTTTTAGCTACATTTGCATCAAAACAGATTATATATGCCCAACATACCATTCCGCATCGGCTCGGGCTTTGATGTCCACCGCCTTGTCGAAGGCCGCAAATGCATAGTCTGCGGCGTTGAGATTCCATACGAACGCGGCCTGCTCGGCCACTCTGACGCCGACGTGGCGCTCCATGCCCTGACCGACGCGCTGCTCGGAGCCGCCGCCCTCGGCGACATCGGCGCTCATTTTCCCGACACCGACCCCAAATGGGAAGGCGCCGACTCGCGCAAACTGCTGCGTGGCGCGCTTGAAATCATAGCCGCCCACGGCCTCGAACCTGTGAACGTTGACATAACCGTCATTGCCCAGGCGCCAAAGATGCTGCCTTTCATTCAGCAAATGCGCCGCAACGTGGCCGAGGACCTGGGGTTGCCGATTGACTGCGTGAGCGTAAAGGCCACCACAACCGAACGGCTCGGTTTCACAGGCCGCGGCGAAGGAATCGCAGCCCAGGCCGTGGCCCTTCTTACTTCCACTGCCCCACAAGCCTGATTGTGTAGGAGGGGTGCAGGGGGTCGTTGGTGATGACGACCAGGCGGGAGTTCAACAGGCCGCCGGTCTGCACCGACGGATCAACCGTCACCTCGATGTCGGTTTTCTTGCCTTTCTTGACGGTCATTGCCTTGGCCTTGGCCGTCACGCCGGGATCCGCCGAATATATGCGGCGTATTTCCAGATTGTTTTTTCCGGCATTGCTCAGCGTGAAAGAACGGCTTACCGGCTCGCCTGCGCGGTCAACCAGTCCGAAATCGACCGTCTCGGTCTCAGGCACGGCAATCGGCGCCTTTGCCATTTTGTCAGGGTCAAGTTTAGAGAAGTCCTCGTTGACAATCACGGTCATCGGCAGGGAGTACACCTCGCCACCGACAGGCGAAATCGACACAGAGTCCTCCACAAGTCCGTAAAGGGGACATTTGGCCGAGTTGACATAGGCAATCAATGTCGCCTGCTCGCCGGGAGGGGTAACCTCGGGCGCCACGACAATATCGACATATGCCGGCTTGCGCACGACCTTTATCTTCAATGAATCGGCCGACTGGTTGTAGCCCTCGAAATATACCGTCTTGAGGCGGCCTTTAACCACCTCGCCCATCATCATGCCGTTGTGGGCGAGTTTCAGCGGACCGAAATCGACCGGATAGCGGCGCGACACCGTCGCTCCGGCACCGATTACAACACCGGCGATGTCAAGTCGCGTCTTGCGCGGCACCGTGTTGGTCTCGACATATATCTGCTTGCTGAACCTGCCCGGGCGTCCCTGGGGGTCGAAGGCCACCGAGATATAGGCGGTGTCGCCCGGAGCGATGGGCTCGGCCTGATAACGCGGGCTGGTGCAGCCGCATGTGGCGCGGGCTGAGGTAATTGCCAGCGGTTCGGTGCCGACATTGACAATCGGGAACTCGCACGTCACCTTGCCGGACTCCTCGTCAAACGCGCCGAAATCATACTTGGTGAAGGGGAAAAAAGCCTTGGGCTGTCCCGACGCGGCCACCGCCGCCATCAGGGCAAATATCAGCATAAAGTGTTTCATCCCGCAAAATTAGCAATAATTTTTCAATTATATGCCAACCCTACGTTGTCGACGCGGAGGGTGAGGCCGGGTGTACCTACATAGGGCTCGCCCGAGGCGGCCGAGAACATCACTATGATATGGGTCGGAGTGGCGTCGGGAGCGTCCCAGCCCACTTCCTGCACAGGAACCATCTTGCCCTTTGAGTTGCGGGCGTAATAGCTGCTGGCCTTGGGGATGAGCTTCATCGCGGGGGTATAGCAGGCATCCTTGGTGATGTCGCCGTAATGCACATGCAGATGATGTTTAGGAACCCAGCCCGAAGTCGATTTTGAAAGCAGCTCGTGGCCGGTACCGACACGCTTGGCATACAGGTTGCCGTCGGCATCCTCCCAGCGGCGCTGCAACAGAATAACCACCTCGGCATTGTCATGGCCCTTCATCGTGCGTTTTTTCGAGAATCCCGATGAATAGACGCGCTCGTTGGTGGCCGGAATCTCGAGTTCATAATCATACACGAGGGCATCGGGGCGTTTGGTGAACGGCACGCCCATCTCCATCTTGGTATAAGGGTCGGATGTGCTTTTGATGGGCTCGAGCATCTTACCGAGGAATATCGTACCGGCCACGAGGACATCCACGTTTATGAGCCCGAGGGCCTTGCAGCTCTCAATCTGCGTGCATAGCTTGGCGCACTTTCCTGTTCCATGCTTGTCGGGGAAAACGGCATTGGAGGTCTTTGTCACTCCGGCCACCTTCGCCATAACGTTTGATGTCGCCCAGGGCGAACCGCCTTTTGGCGTATATGCCTGGCTACCGTTGACGGTGGCCGTGGGCCCTATCGCATAGACCTGCTTTGTCTTGCCGCCTATTATGCCGCTTTCCTTTATATTGCGGGTTACCCATTGGTCCATATCGCCATATTTGATAGGCTCAAAAGTCTCGGCACTTGCCGTCAATAAGGTTACGGTCAATGGCAACAAAAGGGTATGGAGTCGTTTGGTTTTCATATCGGAGGATTAAATTTAAAAGATTTGTAATAGTTTTGTAACTTCAAAATATACAACAATGACACCCCTCAAAAGGTCGTCGGCTTTCCAACTTATCCGCCGAAAAGTCCAACATTTAAAAATTTTTCACTAACTTTGCGCAGCCAAGGCAAGGCAATCCGGTGAGAACCCGGAACAGTACCCGCTACTGTAAATCCCCCTACCCCGGGGATGAGTCAGAAAACTTGCAGGCAAAATTTTCGCATCCGACAGCCGACGGGACTATTGGCTTCGCCCACCACGATTCACATTTCCCGTTTCCAGAAGGCTGACGTTGCATCCCGACCAGAACATTTGTAACCTTCAACCATAACAAATCACATGCAACACAGCTATTTATCAAAATTCTTAAAAAACACTGCCTGCATCGCTATGATGGCCCTGGCCGCATGCGCCCTGCCGGCATGCTCTGACAACGACGAGCCGGAACCCGTCATCCAACCGACCGCATCGGGCCTGTTCATCGTCAACGAAGGCAACTACGGCGCAGGAAACGCCACCCTATCGTATTTCTCGCCCGAAACCAACACGGTTGCCCAGGAAGTATTCTACCGTGCCAACGACGCCCGCCTCGGCGACGTTGCCAACTCGATGACCATCCACGACAAGCTGGGCTGGGTGGTCGTGAACGGCTCGAACGTGGTGTTCGCCATCGCTGCCGACACCTATGTTGAGAAAGGCCGCATCTCGACCGGCCTGACCTCGCCCCGCTGGATGCACTTCATCAGCGACGAAAAGGCATACGTGACGCAGATGTACGACAACCGCATCGCCATCGTCAACCCCAAAACCTATTCCGTGACCGGCTACATCGACGTGCCCGGCCAGGAAGCATCGACCGGCTCGACCGAGATGATGGTGCAGGTGGGCAAATATGTCTACGTAAACTGCTGGAGCTACCAGAAGACCATCATCCGCATCGACACCGACACCGACAAGGTTGACGCCACCCTCGAGGTGGGCGTACAGCCCAAGTCGATGGTGCTCGACCGCGACAACAACCTTTGGGTGCTCACCGACGGCGGCGGCTGGGACGGCAACCCCGTGGGCTACGAGGCTCCCTCGCTGGTAAAGGTAAACACCCGCGATTTCACCGTGGCAATGAAGCTTGAGATGAATCTAGGCGACTACACTCCCACCCTTGCCATCAACGGCACCCGCGACCGCCTGTACTGGATTCAGAACGACGTCTACACCATGCCCATCACCTCGACCGAACTCCCCGCCACTCCCGTCATCCGCTCGAACGGCAACTACTATTACGGCCTCACAATCGACCCCGAACGCGGCGACATCTTCATCGCCGACGCCGTGGATTACGTCCAGAACGGCCGTCTGCTCCGCTACGACAGCGACGGCGCCTCAATCGGCACGGTCGCAACCGGCATCTGTCCCCACGCTTTCTGCTGGAAGAAATGAACCGTCAGCACAGAGCCGCCACACCAGGCATCCGCACGTCGGCATACATCCGCAAGTGTCTGCTGAGCGTGGCGGCTCTGCTGCCATGCCTGTTTTTCCCGACAGGCTCAACAGCCCAGTCCCCGACCCTGCTGCGCGGCATATCGGTGTCGGCGCGGCGGGTGGGCGACATCGGCAAGGTTGAAAGCCGCATCGACTCATCGGCCCTGCGCGAGAGCGTGGCTCTTTCGCTGGCCGACGTACTGGGCTTCAACTCGGGACTGTATGTTAAGAATTATGGCCGCGCCACCCTGTCCACTGTAAATTTCAGGGGAACTTCCTCGTCGCACACGCAGGTTACCTGGAACGGCATGCGCATTTCCTCGCCCATGCTCGGCACCACCGATTTCTCGATGATACCGTCGTTCATGGTCGACAGGGCAGCCCTCGTCCACGGCTCGTCGAGCCTCGGCGAAGTTGGCGGCGGCATCGGCGGCCTGGTGAAGCTCTCGACCGGCTCTGCCGTTGAGAAAGAGGGCTTTTCGGGCCAGTATGTGCAGGGCGTTGGCCTCTGGCGCACTTTCGATGAGTTCATGCGCCTGGCCTGGGGACGCGGACCCTGGCGCGCATCGGCGCGGGTGGCATATTCATCGTCGCGCAACGATTTTCCATATACCAACCATGACAAAAAGGACATCGTATATGACGATGACTACAACATCATCGACTCATATCATCCGCGCGAACGCAACCGCTCGGGAGCGTTCAAGGATTTCCACGCGCTCGCATCGGCTTCCTATGACAGCGGCAACTCGGGCCGATGGGGTCTCGACGCATGGTACCTGAGCACAAACCGCGAGCTTCCGTTGCTCACGACCGACTATTCAGAGGATAACAAATTCGAGAACCGCCAGCGCGAGCAGACCATCCGCGCCGTCGCCTCGTGGAACCGATTCTCGTCCACCACCAGCCTGAGCGCCCGCGCGGGATATGTCCACACATGGCTGGCCTATGACTACCGCCGCGAAATGTCGCAGACGGTGATGTCGACCCTCACCCGTTCGCGCAGCCACGTAAACACGTTCTACGCCCATGCCGGTTGGAAACATTATCCTTCTCCAAAATGGCAGTTCGAGGCGTCGGCCGACCTGCACCATCATTCGGTGGACAGCCACGACTACGCATCCCTGCGGCCCGGCAATGCCGGAGACGAGGCCCTGCGCCACAGCCGCGCGGAACTGAGCGCGAGCGCTTCGGCAAAATGGCGTCCCACGCGCCGCATCGGCCTCGGCGCATTGCTGCGCGAGGAGGTTTTCGGCGACAAAGCGGCCGCGCCGGTGCCGGCTCTGTTTGCCGACGCCGTCCTATGGCCCGCCGCCAACCTCACGGCCAAACTTTCGGGCTCGCGCAACTATCGCTTCCCCACCCTCAACGACCTTTACACCACTCCCGGCGGAAATCCCGAACTGCGTCCCGAACAGGGTTGGACCTATGACGCCGGCCTTTCCGCCTCAACCGGGCAAGAAGGAGCATGGAAATTCTCGGCCGGCGCAAACTGGTTTGACTCCCGCATAACCGACTGGATTCAATGGCTTCCGTCGCCCAAGGGATTCTATGTGCCGCGCAACGTCAAGCAGGTCCATGCCTATGGCGTGGAGTCGGAAGCGGCGGTCGCCTTTTGGCTGCCCCGCGGATGGATGCTCGACATTTCGGCCAACTACACATGGTCGGCCTCGATGAACTGCGGTGAGCCGGTCAACGACGGCGATATGAGCGTCGGTAAACAGCTCCCGTACATTCCACGCCACTCGGCATCGGCCGTGGCGCGCCTCAGCTGGCACGGCTGGGGACTCACCTACAAGATTCAGTTTTACTCCGAACGGTTCACGATGTCGAGCAACGAATCGACACTGACAGGGCACCTTCCGGCCTATTCCCTCAGCAACGCCGCCATCGAGAAAAGCCTGCGCATGGCCGGGCTCGACTGGCAGGCCAAACTCGCCGTCAACAACCTGTTCAACGCCGACTACCAGACCGTCCTCTCCCGCCCCATGCCCGGCATCAACTTTGAATTTTTCCTGTCCGTCTCTTTCTGAAAAAGTAATAACAATTTTCCTTTATACAACTTATTTCCATAGGTTTTGCCTATAAGCCATTTTAGTTTTGCAATATAATATTGGAAAGCTGTTTTTTTCGTAACTCCTCTGTTACTACTTAGCTCAGTATTATTTTATGCCCAGCTAGGGCAAATTAGTACCAACTTGGTACCGATTTATTATTTATTAAATCTATGCATATTCAAAGTCAATTACTTTTAAGTTTCCTTCTAATATTCAATAAGTTACCTATTAATTAACATTATTTAACTGGGGGGGGGTGATTTTATTAAAAATTGTAGTAACTTTGCAACACAAACGAACTAGATGAATTATGCTTCTTAACAACACTTTTAACCATAACGGAATCTCAAAAATACATACGCTAGAGAATTATCTCCGAAATATGTACTCAATTACGCCGTGCGTAATTGAATCATATCCATTTGTAAATGAATGGGTAATTGAAGTAACTGAGCATGGTAAGTTAGTTAACAAATTTATATTTTCACCAGACTACAATGGTGACGTTGACTATATTCGTATCTCAGGTATAAATCTGAATCTCCTATATGTAAGATATTGTAATGAACGTAAGTTCATGATGTTTGATGTATCAGACTGTGAACTAGACGCCTGGGATGAATATATTGATTTTACTATTGCTCACTGACACAAATACTTTACAACTATTTTTTTAAGTATAATAAATACGATATCACAAATGAGTCGCAATTATGAATCAGCTTGATTATAAAATTAAGGAAACTGTCGACTTTATCCGTTGTAATGGACTAAATAGCCAATCCAAGTTTCAGGAGTTATATGCCTTCACGTTATCTCATCTTGATGATTTGAGGAATCTTGCGTTATTCCAATTATCTGGTACTCTGTACGGTATTTTAGCGCTTGAAAAAGTTCCTGGCTGTACAAGATTCCCCAATATAGCCTATTACTGTCTAACACGCGGGGCATCCGCCATACAACCTGCCGGGGCTCTTCCACTCATACAGGAAAATTGGCTTCACTCTCATGCAGAAAGAGCTAAATTGTTGCTTTCAGGAGGACTAAAACTAATTTCTGATAGAATTCACATTATCCGAGATATGCCGCATCAGCAGGCATATGACCTCTCCGTTTTAGGAGACATCCTATATTTAAGGTCTTGCGGTTATAACTCAAATGAAAACTGGTGGTTAAGTGCATTGGAAGATGCAGAATGGATTCGAAAGAATTATAGTCATTTATCAGATAGTGATATTAGAAAAATTTCTATGCGTGTACACAACAGAATTGCTGAAGAAGTTTACGATGACTTAAAAACATTTGCAGACGATTTCGGTTTTATAAACTAATATATTACAAACTCTTATCTTATCGAACCTCTCTAAAAACATTGTATAAATTGGGATTTTATAGTCAAGGAGAGTAATGACGTCTGGTGGTGAGCTTTATGCACACCGGATGCAAGTCTATCCACATTGTCTAGATTCTTGTGCTATTAAAATATTCTAATGCTACAAAAATTGACGATTATTTCGTATGGTGTGCAAAAAACGGGATGTATATCAGTATTGATCTATAAGACATGCGACATATTTTTAAGCAAGAAGATTAAACCTTTTTTCACATTATTTGTCTTATATTCAAAGAAACACTGACAAACAATGACTGATAAAGATAAAATCCCCGAAACCGTTTCCAATGTGCCGGAGGCTGCCGAGGCAGTTGTCCAGGAGGCGCCGAGCCCCCACGAGGCAAAGCGCTTCGTATGGATGGCCGTGATTTCAATACTCCTTACCATCGCGGCATGGGTTGCAGGTACGTTCAGTGGAATAGTCGCACTGATTATCAGCGCCGTGGCAATAGTGGTTGGCGCCCTGGCGCTCAAATCGCACCGCCACGCCGTGCGCAACACAGCCATAACCTCAATCATCGCGGCCGCCGTGCTGCTGGTGGTAATCGCCGCATTCCTCATAGTTATCTACGTAGGGCTGAAGGCCGTGTAGCCGCACCGACTCAACCCACAAACCGACAAACGCTTGCGTTGGCAAAAAATTATGTCCGCGCAAGCGTTTGTCGGTTTGTTTTATACAGAGATTTAAAGATTTTGCGTATCTTTGCAGCTTGAAAACACCCTGCAATTATGAACATATCATATAAATGGCTCAAAGATTACCTGAACTTTGACCTCACACCCGAGCAGCTGGGCGACGCGCTGACCTCAATCGGCCTCGAAACCGGCACAATCGAGCGCGTGGAATCGATTCGCGGCGGCCTGCGCGGCCTCGTAATCGGCAAAGTGCTCACCTGCGTGGAACACCCCGACTCGGACCACCTTCACATCACCACCGTTGACCTGGGAGACGGCCAGCCCACCCAGATTGTATGCGGCGCGCCCAACGTGGCCGCTGGTCAGACCGTCGTGGTCGCCACCGTCGGCACAACCCTCTATGACGGCGACAAGGAATTCAAAATCAAGAAAGGCAAAATCCGTGGCGTCGAGAGCCTCGGCATGATTTGCGCCGAAGATGAAATCGGAGTTGGCACCTCCCATGACGGCATCATCGTGCTGCCCGACGGATGCGCCGCCACCGGCACTCCCGCCGCAGAATACTATCAGCTTTCCGATGACTTCATCCTCGAGGTCGACCTCACTCCCAACCGCATCGACGCCGCCTCGCACTATGGCGTGGCCCGCGACCTGGCAGCCTATCTCGACTGCCGTCTGGGCGCTGAAGCTCCCAAGCTCACCCGCCCGTCGGTCGAGTCGTTTCACAGCGAGAACCCCTCGGGCAAAGCCGTCAAGGTGACGGTCGAGGCTCCCGAAGCCTGCACCCGCTACTGCGGCATCACCGTCGACGGCATCAAGGTGGCCGAAAGCCCAGAATGGCTGCGCGACCGCCTCAACGCCATCGGCATCCGACCCATCAACAACGTTGTCGACATCACCAACTTCATACTCCACGCCATCGGGCAGCCCCTCCACGCCTTCGACCGCGCCCACATTGCCGGCGACGAAGTGATCGTGAAGAAGGTCGAGCCGCGCAAGTTCGTTACCCTCGACGGCGTTGAGCGCACCCTCGATCCCTCCGACCTGATGATCTGCAACGCCGAAGAGCCCATGTGCATCGCCGGCGTGTTCGGTGGCCTTGACTCGGGCGTGACCGAATCGACCACCTCGGTGTTTATCGAGAGCGCCTGCTTCAACCCCACCTCGGTGCGCCGCACCGCACGCCGCCACGGCCTGTCGACCGACGCGTCGTTCCGCTATGAGCGCGGCGTCGACCCCAACGGCTGCATGTATGCCCTCAAGCTTGCCGCGCTCCTCATCAAGGAAGTTGCCGGCGGCACCATCACAGGCGAAGCCATCGACATCTATCCCTCGCCTGTGGCTCCCTACCCCGTAGAACTCAGCTACAACGCCATCACCCGCCTGCTCGGCCAAGCCATCCCCGCCGAAACGGTCGACACCATCCTCCGTTCGCTCGAAATCGAAATCACGGGACGCACCGATGCCGACGGCGGCACGATGCAGCTGGCCGTGCCCACCTACCGCGTGGACGTGCAGCGCCCCTGCGACGTGATAGAGGATATCCTCCGCATCTACGGTTACAACAACATAGCCATCCCCACCGCCATCCACGCCTCGCTCTCGTTCAAGAGCGACGTTGACGCTGCCGATGACCTGCGGCACATCGTGGCCGACATGCTCTCGGGCGCCGGCTGGCAGGAAATACTCAACAACTCGCTGACAGCAAAGTCCTACTTCGAGGGACTCGCCACCTATCCGGCCGAAAATTGCGTCGAGCTGCTCAATCCGCTGAGCCAGGACCTCAACGTAATGCGCCAGACACTCCTTTTCGGAGGTCTCGAGTCGCTGGCCCACAACATCAACCGCCGCTCGCCCGACCTCGCCTTCTATGAGTTCGGCAACGTATATTCCCGCAACCCCGAGGCTGAAAGCACCGCAGAGGCTCCCCTGAAGCCCTTCCGCGAAGGAGCCCGACTGGCCCTGTGGCTCACCGGCGACCTGCGTCAGGCATCGTGGCTGCGTCCCGCCGAGGAATCGTCGTTCTTCGACCTCAAGGCCACCGTGGCCAACATCCTCGGCCGCATCGGCCTCAACCCCGGCGAAATCGTGGTCAAAGCCGCCGAAGCCGGCGACATCTACTCGTCGGCCCTGATCATCGAGACCCGCAACGGCAAGCAGCTCGGCACCGCCGGCATCCTCTGCCAGGACATCCTGCGCCGCGCCGACATCAAGGTTCCGGTCTATTACGCCGAACTCGACTGGAGCGCCCTCGCCGCCATGGCATCGCGCCGCGCCACCACCTTCACCCCGCTGCCCAAGGCAATGGCCGTCAAGCGCGACCTGTCGCTGCTCATCGACCAGGCCGTCACCATGGCCGACATCGACCGCATCGTGCGCTCGTCCGACCGCAAGCTGCTGCGCGACGTCGCCCTCTTTGACGTCTACGAAGGCAAGAACCTGCCCGCCGGCAAGAAGTCGTATGCCATCACCATCACCCTCCGCGACGACGAGAAGACCCTCAACGACAAGGCCGTCGACGCCGTGATGAACAAGGTCATCGCCAACCTTAAGAAGCAGCTCGGCGCCGAACTCCGCTAATCAATCAAAAAACAATAATATAACCCAATAATAAGCTAAAACTCACAATGGGAAGAGCATTTGAATACCGCAAAGCCCGCAAGCTCAAACGCTGGGGCAACATGTCGCGCACATTCACCCGCATCGGCAAGGAAATAACCATCGCCGCCAAAGCCGGCGGTCCCGACCCCGACACCAACCCCCGTCTCCGCGCCCTGATGCAGAACGCCAAGGCCGCCAACATGCCCAAAGACACCGTTGAACGCGCCATCAAGAAAGCCACCGACAAGGACGCCGGCGACTACAAGGAAATCACCTACGAAGGATACGGCCCCTTCGGCATCGCCATCTTCGTGGAGGCTGCCACCGACAACAACACCCGCACCGTGGCCAACGTCCGCTCGTACTTCACCAAACACGGCGGCTCGCTCGGCACCCAGGGTTCGCTCACCTTCCTGTTCGACCACAAGTCGGTGTTCAAAATCAAGCCCAAAGACGGCGTGAGCCTCGAAGACCTCGAACTGGAACTCATCGACTACGGCGTTGACGAACTCGTCGACGACGAAGACGAAGAAGGCAACGAACTCGTTGTTCTCTACGGCGGTTTCGAGGACTACTCCAACATCCAGAAATACCTCGAGGAAAACGGATTTGAAATCATCTCATCCGAGTTCGAACGCATCCCCAACGACCTCAAGGAAGTTACTCCCGAGCAGCGCGAGACCCTCAACAAACTCCTCGACAAGCTCGAAGAAGACGAAGACGTCCAGAACGTTTTCCACAACATGAAAGAAGAGGAATAAACCCCTCCACCTACGATACCAATCCCGAGGTTGCGTCACATTGGCGCAACCTCGTTTTATTAATACTCAACAAATTCATCAGTAAAATCTGGAAGCATCGAACACCAACTTTGCCAATATCGGATTTAATCACACTGAAAAATAGGCTAATCCGCGGATATTTCCGATTTTGATGTATCTTTGCATTTAAAATCAAACACTTATCCCCAAATGGCAAAAATCACAGTTCAAAATACTCCAATTACTGTTCTCAACATCGAGGAGCAGGACTATATCTCTCTTACTGACATGGCAACTGCCAAAGATGGAGACAGCAGGGCTGCGGATGTTATCAAGAATTAGATAAGAAATAGATATACCATTGAGTTTCTTGGCACATGGGAACTTATCCACAACCCTAATTTCAAAGTGGTCGAATTTGACCACTTTAGAATGAGTTCAGGTTTGCCATCTTTCGTATTGAGTGCTTCGGAATGGATAGAGAGAACCGGTGCAATAGGGTTGGTAGTCAAGAAAGGGCGTTACGGAGGGACTTATGCCCACAAGGACATCGCTTTTGAATTTGGATCTGCGATAAGCGTGCCGTTCAAACTCTATCTGATAGAGGAGTTCCAGCGGTTGAGAGCCGAGGAACAACGGCTAATCGGGTGGTCAGCAAAGCGGGAGCTGTCGAAAATCAACTACCGCATACACACAGATGCCATCAAGCAGAACCTTATTCCGGCGGAGGTCACAAAAGCGCAGGCGAGCATCATATATGCCAATGAAGCCGATGTGTTGAACGTGGCTATGTTCGGCATGACAGCGAAACAATGGCGTGAGGCTAACCCTGACTTAAAAGGCAATATCCGCGACTACACTTCTGTCAACGAACTTATTTGCCTCTCAAACATGGAAAGCCTCAATGCCGTATTCATAGAGCAAGGACTACCACAATCGGAACGACTTATAAAACTTAACCAAATCGCCATCCATCAGATGGGCGTGTTGGAGAGTGGTGATAATGACCGTAAACTTTTGAAATAAACCTCACGATGATAAAATATATTGAGAAAGGTGACATCTTCAATATCAGTGGCGTAAGCAGCTATGACCACGGTTGCAACTGCGCCGGAGCGATGGGCAAAGGAAAATGCAAAGATACTGCAGATCAGGGATAAAAGCAAGCAATCCTACTGGAGGTTGAGGCGGCGGGGGTAGAGGAAAACTATTGAGAGGATGAGGGAGAGGGTCAAAATCCAGGGATAATAGAGGTAGGGGAATAGTGCGCCGGGGGAGATGCCGGCCAGGGAGGTGGCGAGAAGGGTCTGGGCGCCGTAGGGAATGAGGGCCTGGACAATGCACGAAGCCGTGTCGAGCAACGAGGCGCTTTTGCGGGGATCGACGCCATAATGGTCGGCTATCGACCGCGATATGGAGCCGACCGTTATGATGGCCACGGTGTTGTTGGCCGTGCATAGGTTGACGAGGGCTACAAGCAGCGATATAACGGCTTGCGCGCCCCGGCGTCCGTGGATACGGCGGGTGAAGACATGGAGCAGGTACTGGATGCCTCCGGCAGCCTTTATTATGCCGAGCATCCCGGCGGCCATCAGCGTGACGATAATCAGCTGTCCCATGGAATCTATGCCCTGGCCGATGAAGCCGGCCATCTCGACAAGGCCAAAGCCGTTGCACACGCCGAGAATCAGCGCCGACACCAGCCCGATTGTCAGCACGAGGGTGACGTTAAGCCCGCAAACCGCGGTAATGATGACGAGCAGATACGGAATCATCAGCCAGGGATTGGCCGAGCCGCCGACACTAAGCTGCGGAATGTCGATACCGAGCATTATGTAGAGTATGAGAGTTACGACGGCAGCAGGCACGACAATCCACGAGTTCGCTTTGAACTTGTCGGCCATCGAGCAACCCTGCGAGCGGGTGGCGGCTATCGTAGTGTCGGAAATGAACGAGAGGTTGTCGCCGAAAAACGCGCCGCCCAGAATCACCGCCACATAAAACGCCACATTGCCGCCGCCATGCCCGCCGATTTCAACGGCAAACGGAGCGAGGGCAACCACCGTGCCCACAGATGTGCCGATAGACAGGGAAATGAAGCAGGCGGCGAAGAACAGGGTGGGCAGAATGAATCCGGCCGGAAACACACTCAGCGCCAGGTTTACGGTGGCCTCAACCGAGCCGATGGACTTGGCAAGCGAAGCGAACGCGCCAGCGAGCACGAAAATCCATATCATGTAGAGTATGCTGGAATGTCCGGCCGCTTTTGAGAATGTCTCGACCCGTTCGGCGAGCGGACGCCCGCGATAAATCACGACGGCCCACATCGAAGCGAGCAAAAGCGCCACGGACACGGGCATCTTGTAGAAATCGTCCAGAATGAGCGAAACGACCACATAACTTACCAGAAACACGACCACCGGCGAAAGCGCCAGAAGGCCGCGCCGGCGTCCCACCGGCGTACCTAAGGAATAGAATTGCATTCTCAGTGAAAAACTCTAATCTAAGAGGGTGTTTAATAACAATGCCGCAAAGTTAGCAATTTTACGCCGGATTATCATCATCGGCCTGCATTTTACGCAACAATATCAGCCATTAAGCCTTGGCTACCCCCCACGAGCCCTTGTCGAGGTTGCGGTATGATATGGCCTCCCGAATGTGCACTGGGCTGATGTCGTGGCTTCCGGCCAAATCGGCGATGGTGCGGGCAACCTTGAGAATACGGTCGTAGGCACGTGCGCTCATGTCATATTTGGTCATCGCCTTGCGCAGAATCTCCATCGACTCATTGCCGAGCGCACACCACTTGGCTATGTGGCGCGACGACATCTGGGCGTTGCAATGGATTTCGGGCACGTCGGCATACCGCCGCGCCTGCACTTCCCTGGCCCGCACAACCCGCTCGCGGATTGAGGCGCTTGACTCACCGTCTGCCATCGACGAAAGCTTTTCAAACGGCACTGGGAGAATCTCAACCTGAATGTCGATGCGGTCGAGCAGCGGGCCCGAAATACGGCTCAGATACTTTGAAACGGCTCCTGGAGGACAGGTACACTCGCGGGTGGGATGGTTGTAATATCCGCACGGGCACGGGTTCATCGAAGCCACCAGCATTATTCCCGCCGGATAATCGACGGCATACCGTGCCCGGCTGATGCTGATGTGACGGTCTTCGAGCGGCTGCCGCAGCACTTCAAGCACCTGGCGTGGAAATTCGGGGAATTCATCCATGAAAAGTATGCCGTTGTGGGCGAGGGAAATCTCGCCGGGAACAGGGTTTGTGCCACCGCCGACGAGCGCTACGGGCGATATGGTGTGGTGAGGCGCCCGGAATGGCCTCACCGTCATGAGCTTGGAGCCGCTTTTGAGCTTGCCGGCCACGGAATGTATCTTTGTGGTCTCCAACGCCTCGGCCAAGCTCAAAGGCGGCATTATGGTGGGCAGCCGTTTCGACAGCATCGACTTGCCGGAGCCCGGAGGACCCACCAGCAATATGTTGTGGCCACCGGCGCATGCGACCTCAAACGCCCGCTTGACGCTCTCCTGCCCCTTGACTTCCGAGAAATCGAGGTCGAACATGACCTGTGCGCGGGCAAATTCGGCGCGGGTGTCAAATTCCACAGGCGACAGCTGCGAGGCGCCCCGCAGCAAATCGGCCACGTCAAGCAGGCAGTTCACCCCATAGACTTCAAGATTGTTTACCACGGCGGCCTCCGTGGCATTTGCCTGCGGAACGATTATGCCCTTATACCCGCGCTTGCGGGCCTCGATTGCCATGGGAAGTGCGCCGCGTATCGGCAGCACGGAGCCGTCGAGGGACAGCTCGCCCATAATCATGTACCGGCCCAGTTCGGGCGCCTGAATCTGCCCCGAGCCTACCAACAGGGCGATAGCGATGGGAAGGTCGTAGGCCGCACCCTCTTTCTTGACATCGGCAGGAGCCATGTTCACCACCACGCTCTTGCGCGGAAAGTCATAACCGCTTTGGCGAATGGCCGAAATCACACGCTGGTGGCTTTCCTTGACAGCGGCGTCCGGGAGACCGACAATGCAGAATTGCAGGCCGTTCTCAACCGATACTTCAATGGTGACGACCAGGGCGTCAATGCCGTGGACGGCGGCTCCGTAAGTTTTGACAAGCATTTCGTGGAGGATTAAGAGAGTGTTAAATTATCGCAGGTGACTTACGGTCTCGCTCACGGCCAGGGTCGCCGAGGAGCCACGCCACAATTGGGTGCCGGCCGAATCGGCCAGGATGAAATAAGGAAGGGTCGGCACGCCGAGGCGCTCCACACCGCGACCCATCACCCCGCCGGGCATCCAGCCCTGGGTCCATGTGGCCGAATCGGCAGCGACGGTATGACGCCATATTGTCGTGTCAGGATCCATGTTCAGGTCAATAAGCTCGAAGCGGTCCTTCGCCACGTGACGCGCCATACGGCGCAACGCCGAGAGAACGCTGTCGCGGCCATCCCGACGGTCGGATAGCACCAGCATGGCCAGTCCCTTGCGGGATTTACCAAACTCGGCTTCCCGGTTGCCCGACATGCGGTAGACAATCCCATCGGCGAGGGCAGTTTCAGCCTTCGCGCCGCCCATTGCAAGCTGAGAGGCCACGGGACCCGAGACACTGTTGAACCTCGCGTCGGGCAGAATCAACTCATGGAGTGAATCGGCCAGGGCCGCAAATCCGGCGGCATCAAACTCTGTAGCCAGAAGTATGTCGGCCACGGCATCGTCGGGATGCGCCCTCACATATTCGGCCACCGCATTGTTGCGTGAGGCTGTCGAAGCCATGAGATTATCGGCATTGGCATTGAGAAAAGCGGTGAGGCGGGCGGTGAGCTCATTGCCGGAAGCCTTTGTAAGGTATGGATTCTTGCGGTTGAGCCGCAAGTCAATGTCCTCGCCGTTGCGAGCCACGAAACGGCCCATCAGGCGGTAGTCATTGTCATACACCTCGACAAGCGCCAGCGACGCCGAGCGGCCCTCGAACATGAATTTGCCGTTGTTGGAGGCCGTGATGCCCGAAGCAACTCCGCCGTTGGTATAATATACGAAGCGCAGGTTAATCGAGGCGCCGTCGTCGAGCTCGCCTTTGACATGGAACGTGTCGTCATGTCCGCAAGCCGTCACTACCGCCGCGATAACCGCAAGGATAAATATTCTAAAACATTGCATAAGGCAAATTTACAAAATTATCCGCACCCGCAAAAATATGCCTGCAAATTTCCATCAGGCTTTATTGGAAAGTATGCGCCAGGGAGCCGGATAGAGGTTATTGGCACGGTTGCCGAGGTTCTTGACAAAGCCGAGGGGATGGCCATTGTGAGTGAGGAGAACGAACCCGCGCGGCGTCTCAGAAGGGAGCACAACCGCCTCGCGGCGAAGGTAGGCCAAGGCTACGTCGCGGTCGACTTCAGCCTCGGGAAACTCCCCGCGACGCAACGCCACCGCCATCGCAAGGTGCTGGGCCGGGACAAGGTCGCGCCCTTTGACCTCGCCCACAGTTATGCCGCGCGACACCACTTTGCAGCTGCGTTCCACGGCCTCGGCGAGCATTTCATGTCCACGGGGCAGTGCCGTAACAATACCGTCAGCTCCGCACCCATACGACCATTCGCCCTCAAGCCAGTTGCCGGCGGGCACACCTTTGGAGGTGGAAGCTGTTTTTCCTTTCCCCTTCCCCTTGGGCAACGAAGCGGGCGAGTCGCCGGGCTTGCGCACCATGGCAAGAAACAGGCCCTCGCCGCGAATCTCACCCGGCAGGAAACGATAGGCGGGAAATGCGAAGCCCGGGAGGGCACCTACGATTCCCGGCAACGACAACGCCGGAATTTCGACAGGTTCGGCTCCGTGGCTGTCGATGAGGCGCGTAACCACGCGCTCGTCCTCGTCGGGATTGAAGGTGCACGTGCTGTAAATGAATATTCCTCCGGGACGCAGGGCCTGCCACAGGCAGTCCACAATATCGCGCTGACGGGCCGCACACTCAGCAACCAATCCTGGCGACCATTGCGCCACGGCCTGCTGGTCCTTGCGCATCATGCCCTCGCCCGAACACGGCACATCGGCGGCTATTATGTCGAAGAAGCCGTCAAGTCCCCTCAGTGCCGAGGCATCGCCTCGCATCACCACAGCGGGCAATCCCCATTTCGCAAGGTTTTCCACGAGGATGGAACAGCGCCGCGGGTCAAACTCGTTGGCAACTACAAACGACCCCGCCGGCAACGCGGTCATGGCGGCAGTGGTTTTCCCACCGGGAGCCGCGCATGCGTCAAGATAGCGCAACGGGGACGACGTCGGGCCAAGAACTTCCACAGCCCTGGCCACGGCGGCAGCCTGGGCCATTGACGAGGCATCCTGCACGTAGTAAAGACCTTGATGAAGCGCGGGATCGAAGGTGAAACGAGGCCGGTCGGGAAGATAATATCCGTCGGCACACCACAGCACAATGTCAGCATCGTCAGCCACGGTCATTCCCTTTGCGCGGTTTACCCTCACGGACACCTCCGGCTCTGTATTTGCCAGAGTCTCCGGCAGGCGCGAGAACGGCCCGCCCATCCCCACGAGCATGTCTACAAATTCACTGTTCATAATCGACTGCCACCATACGGGCGTTCAATATTGATTCAACTTCATCGGCGAGATAAGGTACATCCACCACCCAATAGCGGTCATAGTCGGGATGAAACACACCCAGATGGCCGGCCGAGATGCGAAGGCCGTATTTTTCTTCGAGAATACGGCGGTAAACACTCACCTGCAGGGCATAGTGGTGAAACACCGTGTCGGGAATATGGTCAATGGGCTCGAACGCCGTCTTGCCGTAAGGATTGTCAACGACCGGCATACCGAGGGTGTTTACAATCTTCGACGAACGTTTCCAGTCCCAAATCTCCAGCTCGCGTGCCTCGTTGAACGCAAGCATGTCGAGGGTTCCCGCCAGCCGCGCCTCTTCATGGAAAATACGCCATTCGGTGCGTGCGGGACGAAGGCGTACATCGCAGGCGAAAGCCGCAAAGCGCAGAAATGTGCCGTCGGTCATCCACTGTTCCACGGGTTCGCCGAGATAATATCGCTCGATGCGGTCGTGCATCTCGGTGCCGAGGTTGCGGGCAAGCTCGCCCTTGGCGGCCCATTCGCGCAGAATCATCTCGCGGGGATGACCAGGGGTAGCCTTGCGTGTGGCCCAATATTCGGCATCAAAACGCTCGAACATATCCTCGACCACAGTCGTGACCGAGTCAAACTCCTCGCCGTCCACACGGTAGGTATGAGACTCTGGCTCGAACTCGAGCCTTGCATCGCGGGGATGCCGGTTGCGTTCGTTATAGTTCATGCCACTGAAACAGGTATGGATGTGGCGGCGGTGATGCGGGCCGCGATGGCCTCGAGTTCCTCGCGGGGAACTTTCCGCAGATTGGTTTCAGGAGTCGGACGGTCGAGGGAATACAGCATTATCTCACGGGGTTTTATAAGGCGGTAAGCCTCAATTAGTGCGTCGACCTCGGCGGCAGTGGAATTGTCGATTGCCGTTCCTTCGTGGCTTCCGCGCGTAATCATGGTCTGTATAATCGCCTTCGGACCGAACGCGGCGAGCTGGCCGATGACTTTCTCAGCCGTAAAATTCTTTGACACCGGGCGGTCGAGGGCGCGCAACGTCGGCTCGAATGCCGAGTCGAGTTTTAGAATTGCGTTGTCGACCTTACGCAAAGCCTCGACCACGGCGGGAGAATGGAGCATGGTGGAATTGGTGAGGACGCTGACCTTCACCGCCGGATAATATTTGTCGCGCAGCCGCAATGTATCGTCTATTATTCCGGGGAAATCGGGGTTGACGGTGGGCTCGCCGTTTCCCGAGAAAGTGATGACATCGAGCCTGTCGCCGGCAGCCGACATGGCCTTAAGCTTGTCTTCAAGCAGGCGTGCGACCTCATCCCGCGCGGGCAGCCCCGTTGTGCCGGCGCCCTGGGCATTGTAGCCGGCCTCGCAATAAAGGCAGTCGAACGAGCATACCTTGCCGTCGCGCGGCGAGAGATTGACCCCGAGCGATGTGCCGAGGCGCCGCGAATGAATCGGGCCAAAAATCGTTTCGGAAAACATTACCGTTTGCATGACAATGAAAGTTTATGCGATTTTACGAGTGAACAGACGTGTGACGAGAGAGGTTAACGCAGCCATCACCGCTACAAGCAACAGGACCGCTGCAATATCCACACCGGCGACACGCACCGGGTAGACATCGACCGAGAGTTTCGACGGGTCGCCGCCGAGTTTTATGAAGCCGCCCCATTGCTGCGCGAAGGCAAGCGCAAGCCCCAGCGCGCATCCTATCAGGCCGCCGGCAAGGGTGATTGCGGCACCCATCCAGGCGAAGACCGAGCGCACCATGCGCCGGGGAGCGCCCAGAAAGCGCAGGGTGGCCATGTTGTCGCGCTTCTCAATCACCATGAGCGACAGTGTGGATATAATATTGAAGGCCGCTATGATGAGGATGAATATCAGCATGGCGAAAGTGACCCATTTCTCAACGGAAATCATGCGGTAGGCCTCGGCATGCTGCTGCTGGCGGTCGCTTACCCCGTATCCGTCGCCAAGCTTGTCCCGGAGCCGACCGGCAAGTTCGTCAGCGTCAACGCCCCGGGCCGCCCTGACCTCTATGGCCGAAGCCTCGGATGAGTAGCTCAAAAGGTCGCGCGCCACACTTAGGGGCACTATGATGTGGTCGGCATCTATTTCCATCTGGTCGACCTGAAACACACGGTCCACTACCAACGGCGCCGAAAAAAAGGCTCCGGCGGGATTGGCGGGATTTATGCGGCCCACACGCTTAGGGACATACAGCTCGGCCCCGGAAGAACCGGGCCGAAGCAAAAGCCTGTTGGCCACACCGACCGCCACGGCCATGGAATCGCCTTGAAAAGCTTCGGCCGACGGCAATGCCGACGCCACAACGGCATCGGATAGGTCTACCACAGCCGGATAGGTCGCGTCAACCCCCTTGAATACCACGCCGAGCTGGGCGTCGCCGGCCACGAGAAGCCCCCGTTCGGTGAGCGTCGGGGTGGCCGCCGCCACGCCGTCAACCTGTCTCAACTCAGCCGCCAGGGAGTCGCCGTCGGCAATCATCTTGCCCCGCAGGGGAGTAACCATGAGGTCGGGGTCAATTACCGAAAAGTGGGAGGCGGCCAGGTCGGTGAAGCCGTTGAATACCGAAAGGACAACAACGATGGCAGCCGTCGCCACGGCAACTCCGGCCACAGATATGGCGGAGATGACATTGACGGCGGCATGCGATTTCTTAGATACCAGGTAGCGCAAGGCTACTTGCAGTGCCAACATCTTATTTCTCGAGGAGGGTGTCGATTTTTTCGAGATAGTCGAGGGTATCGTCAAGATAGAACTGGAGCTCGGGGGTCTTGCGCAGCTGGAAGCGCACTTTCTGTGCGAGCTCATATCGGATGGTCTTGGCGCTTATGTTGATGTTTTCCATGACCTCCTGGGCTTTTTCAGAGGGGAAGACCGAAAGATAGGCCTTGGCCACTGACAAGTCGGGAGAAACGCGGACAGCGCTGACCGACACGATTGTGCCGTGGGTTTTCGCGGTCTGCTGACGGAAAATTTCGCTCAGCTCTTTCTGGAGCAGGCGGGATATTTTGGCTTGACGGGTTGATTCCATAATACAATATATTAAATCAGGAATTAGGATTTAGGATTTAGGAATTAGGGATTAAGCTTTAAGGCTTTCATCCTTATCTTCCTGTGCCAATCCCATATTCCTCAGTTGTTCAATTTTTCAAGTTCTTTGGCAAGCATGCGGACGCCTTCCGACGCGCCGGCCTTAATCACATGGACATCGGCGGGGACGTCGGCGGGATTGGGGTCGATGTAATACACCGGCACCCCAGCCCTGACATAATGGAGCAATGCCGCGGCGGGATAGACCACCAGCGAGGTACCGATTATGACGAACACATCGGCCTGGGCGGCAAGTTCGGTTGCCGGCTCGAACATCGGCACAGCTTCCTGGAAGAACACGATGTGGGGACGGACATGATGACCGTCAATCACGGTGTCGGGTGTGGTGTCGAGCGCGTCGGGTTTAAGTTCATAGACCAGTGACTCATCGTCAACGGCACGGACTTTCATGAGCTCGCCGTGGAGGTGAAGCACATTCTTCGACCCGGCACGTTCGTGAAGGTTGTCGACATTCTGCGTTATGACATACACATCGTAGTCTTTCTCGAGTTCCACAAGGCCGCGGTGGCCGTCGTTGGGGCTTACACTCACAAGGTCATGACGGCGTTTGTTGTAGAACTCATGGACCAGCGCCGGATCGGCGCGGAATCCGTCGGCACTGGCCACCTGCATCACGGGATAGTTTTCCCACAGGCCTCCGGCATCGCGGAAGGTGGAAATGCCGCTTTCGGCGCTCATTCCGGCGCCGGTAGATATTACGAGTTTCTTTTTCATGCCAATATAACGCTTGGAGCGGCCTTATTGATTATTTGAAATCGTCTTCCGAGAAAGATATGTTGAATTTGCCGTCGTTGTCGGGAGAGGCTTTGGACGGAGCCGAGGCCGGAGCGGTCGACGGTGCGGCGGGAGTGACGTTGAGGCGTTTGTCGCGGGCAAAAGTCGGCGATTTTTCAAAGCTGTCGATAGCCGAGTCGTCATCGAGCTGTTCGGGACGCAGCAGGATGTAGTTCTGAGTTTCCTTGTCACGCTCGATTTTCTCAATCTTCTCCTCACCGTAGAACTTTCCGATACGGGCGCGGTCAACGGCCTGGTCAAGCGGAGCGTCGGGCGTGTCGGCCTTGATGATGTTCTTGCCCTCCTCGTCGATGGTTACGTCGAAACCCGAGGCGAGGATGGTGAACTTCACTTTGTCGCCGAGCGATTCATCGTAGGTGATACCCCAGATTACGTCCACGTCCTGTTCGACGCGGTTGATGAAGTCGTTGAGTTCCTTGGCCTCCGAAGCCTTGAACTTGACATTGGCGGTGCGTGAGTAGTAGAGGTTGAAGAGTATGCGCTTGGAGGTGAGCACGTCGGTGTGGCGCAGCAGCGGCGAATGGAGGGCGTCCTGAATGGCCTTCTGCACTCGGTTCTCGCCCTCGCCGTAACCAACGGCGATAATTGCGGTGCCGCCTTCGCGCAGGGTGGTGTCGACGTCGTTGAAGTCAAGGTTGATGTAGCCGTTGCGGGTCACAATCTCGGCAATGGAGCTTGCGGCGGTGGACAGCACGTCATCGGCCTTGGCGAAAGCGAGCTCGAACTCGAAGTCGGGATAAATCTCGACGAGACGCTCGTTGTTGACAATCATCATCGCATCGACGTACTTGCTCATCTCGTCGGCTCCTTCGATTGCTTTCTGGATTTTGCGCATGCCCTCAAACACGAAGGGGATGGTCACGATGCCGATGGTGAGCAGTCCGCGTTCCTTTGCGATGCGCGCGACGACAGGTGCAGCGCCGGTACCGGTGCCGCCGCCCATGCCGGCGGTGACGAACACCATGTCGGTCTCGTCGGTGAAAAGGTTCTCGATGTCGGCGGCGTTTTCCTCGGCTGCGGCGCGGGCGCGTTCGGGCTTATTGCCGGCTCCGCGTCCGCGGGTGGTCTGGCGGCCGATGAGCACTTTTGTAGCTACCGGCGAGGCATTGAGGGCCATCTGGTCGGTATTCACCACCACAAACGAGACATGCTCGATGTTCTGGCGGTACATGTGGTTGATGGCGTTGTTGCCGCCGCCTCCCACACCGATGGCGATGATGCGGTTGGGCTCCTGCTCGGAGGGGGTGTTATATTTGTCGAGATATTGGGAATCTTCGGGTGCCATAGTTAATCTTTGTCGTGTGTGGGGTTATTCATCCATTCCTTCCTCTTCCTCGCGCGGAGGGCGCAGCCAGTCGTTGAGGCTGAACTTCTTGAGGCGGGCAAGCAGCGACTTGCGCGTGGCGGCGGCGTCGGAGCCCTGGGGCGGAAGTTCGTCGGCAGCGTCAGACTCGTTCACGTTGGCCGGTTGGTCAAGGTCGTCGTCAAGCAGTCCGGGATCGTCCTCGGCCATCGGAACCCGGCGGCCATAGGCTCCCTGGGCGGTGTCGGGCCTGGGAGCGGCGGGAGCTGCAGCCGTGGCGGTCACGGCGGGGGCGGCGGCGCCTTCGGGCATGGACACACAGTTGAGGTCGGAATGGGCCGCGGCATATTTCACAAGCGAAATAACGTCGAAATGGTCAGCCGACTTGCCGGGACAGGCCATGGCAATCGAGGCATCGACCGCAGCCGGACGGACTTTAAGTTTGGTCTGGGCCTCAAGCATCTCGTTGAAACCTTGCAGACGTGCGCCGCCACCGGCTATCACAAGTCCGGCGGGGAGTTCTGAAGCCTTGAAGCCGGCATCGGCCAGGAGGTTGTTGATATTGGCTATAATCTCGCCGGCGCGGGCCGAAACGTAGTTAATCACCTCGCGCGTTTCGGCGTCGGGGGCGTTGATGTTGACGCGCTCGGCAACGGCGCGGCCTTTGGTAATCTTTATGTTTTCAGCCGTGGGAGCGGTTGTGCTGAGCCCCACGCAGAGGTCGCGGGTTATGTTGGCCGAGCCCATCGGCAAGGTGCAGGCGAGCTGGAGCGCGCCGTCGCGGAACACGGCTGTCGTGGTGGTTTCGGCGCCGAAATCGACGAACACCACGCCAAGCTGGCGCTCGCTGTCGGTGAGGGCCATCTCGGTCTGGGCGAGCAGTCGGGTCACATAGTCGCGTGGAACGGGCTTCTGCTGCGATTCAACGGTCACGCGGTCGAGGGCGCGGCGGTTTTCGGGCGAGCAGGTCATGATGGTGAACTCGCCCTTGAGCACGGTTCCGAAAGCACCCACCACCTTCTTCACCTCGGTGTTGTCCACGAAATAATGGCGCGGGGCTATTGCCAGCACCTCGCGGTCGGTGGCGAGATTATAGCGGGCTTCCTTGTGGAGGCGTTCGAGGGTCTGCAAGGTAATCTCCGCCTCGCCGGGCTGCTGAAGGGTTGCCTCGGCAAACGATGATGCGAGCGAACGGCCGCCGTTGGCGATGAACACCGTCGACACGCGGCCTGGAGCCACGCTGGGATTGTTCTCGAGGCGGCGTATGATTTCGTTGACACGCTCGGCCACCTCGCGGGCATTCTGCACGCGGCCATAGCGCACACACTCGCCCGAGTCAACCTCCTCGACGGCGAGCACACATATCGAGGCCGTCTCGTCGACAGAAGCGACGATTCCCTTTATCCGGGACGACCCTATCTCGATAGCGACTATATATTTGGATTTCATAAAGATTAGATTTTTTTCGGAGATTTCCCGGAACCGGAGGATGAACCGGATGATTCGGAGTTTTCGGTGTGGAGAGGAGAAATCATCGTGTCGGTGTCGTCGATGTCGTCAAATTCCTCGACCACGGCGGCGAGCGATGTGGTGGCCAAAGCCTTGTCGCGGCGGGTTGCAACCACCTGTCCGCGCCATTTAACGGCGATGGTGTCGTATGTTTCCCACCCGCGCACAGGCATCACCTGACGGTAAAACTCGCGGAGGCGGGTGAACTTATTGTCAACATCCGAAGTGTCGCCAAAGTTTACGACATGGCCGCGGATTGTCGGCACGATGATTATATCGCCGTTGCGGGCCTGCTTGACGGTGGACACCAGCGCGTCAAGCTCGGGATGCGAGGCGATGTGGTGGAGCAGGGGCAGCAGACGGGTCGACGGACGGTCGTCGGTGAAGTTTCCGACCACCACAGGCACATCGACATGATAGCGCGGGTCGGCCGATATGCGTTTGCCCGTTGCGTTGATGTAGTAGGAAGTGGAGGTGTCGAAAATGCGGGCAACGGGGGTCATGGGCACCACGTCGATAAGGATTGTGCCGTTGTTGAGGAGCGATACGTTGACGTCCTCGATCTTGTCGGAACCGCGCAGGTGGGATTCCAGCAGGTTGAGGTCGACTTCCTTGCGCTTGCGCGCGGTGACCCATTGCATGATGTTGTCGCACTCCTGCGATATTTCGAGCTGTGACACGAATCCCGACCCGAGCGAGTCAGCCACCTCTATGCGGCAACCGGTAAACCGGTCTTCCCGGGCCATGGATGCCGTGGCCGGGAGCGCGAAACAGAGGTAGCCCACCAGAATAACGGTGAGCGCGCAGGCAAGTATGGGATAACGGTCAATCATTCTCGTAGCTGATGGTGGAGCCGGGGTCGACGGCCATGCACAGTTCGGGAACGAGGAAACTGAGGTCGCCGGCACCAACGGTCAACAGGATGTCAAAGTTACGATTTTTCATCGTATTTACAAAATCATCTTTGGAAATCATGACTTTATCGGCCAAATTTATGCGGTCGAAGATGATTTTGGAGCTTACGCCAGGAATGGGTTCCTCCCGCGCGGGATAGATGTCGGCGAGCACGACAGCGTCGGCCATCGAGAGCGCTTCGGCAAATTCTGGGGCGAAATCGCGCGTGCGGGTGTAGAGGTGGGGCTGGAAGGCCACGGTGAGGTGTCGGCCGGGGTAGAGCGCCCTGACCGAACTGATGGAGCTGCGCAGTTCGTCGGGATGGTGGGCGTAGTCGTCAATCACCACCTTGCCCTGCGGGCCGGGCTGGCGCATGTGAACCTGGAAACGGCGCTCGACGCCGGGGTATGATGCCACGGCGCGGCGGGCGGCCTCGAGGTCGAGCTCGCCGGTGAGCCAGCATGCGGCGAGTGCCGCGACGGCATTGTCGATGTTGATGTCGACGGGCACGCCGAGTTCGATGTCACGCAGGACACCGCCGGGATAGACGAAGTCAAACACTATGCGTCCGTCGCCACGTCGGATGTTGCCGGCGTGGAAGTCGCCTTCGTGACGCGAATATGTGTACGTTTTCACACCCTTAGGGGGACGGGGCACCAGTTTCAGACCCGTGTGGACGAGCAGTGCGCCATCGGGACGAATCAACTCGGTGAAATGCGCGAACGATTCAAGATAGGCTTCCTCTGTACCGTAGATGTCGAGGTGGTCGGGGTCGGTAGCCGTCACCACGGCGATATATGGGCGCAGCTGATGAAAAGAACGGTCATATTCATCGGCCTCGGCCACCGTATAGGGCGAAGTGGGCGACAGCATCAGGTTACTGTTGTAACGAAGCAGGATTCCTCCCAGGAAGGCGTTGCAACCCAGCGGCTGGGAATGAAGGATGTGGGCGGCCATCGACGATGTCGTTGTCTTTCCGTGGGTACCCGAGAAGCACAGGGCCTTCGAGCCCTCGGTGATATGTCCCAGGGCCTTGGCACGCTTCACAAGGTTGAACCCGCCCTCGCGGAAGAATGTCATCACCTCGCTGTCGTGCGGAACGGCAGGTGTGTAGACGACAAGGGTATCGGGCGATGGCGTGCGGAACTCAGCAGGTACGGCGGCCTCGACCGAGTCTTCATAGGATATGGCAACCCCCTCGTGGATGAGTTCGCGGGTGAGTGCCGTCGGGGTGCGGTCATAGCCGGCCACAGTCATTCCCTTCGACAGAAAGTAGCGCTCGAGAGCGGCCATTCCGATGCCGCCGGCGCCGATGAAATATACTCTTTTCACGTTCTAATCAAGCTTTATAAAGTGTGGGACCTAACGATGCGCTCGGCGGCGTCGGCGATTTTCTCGTCAGAGTCGGGGAGAGCCATCTTCAAGATGTTGGCACTCAGGCGTTCGCGGGCCGGGGCGTCAGCCACAAGGGCTGAGATGGCGCCGGGCAGTTCCCGCGCGGCGTCAGCGTCGAGTATCATTTGGGCGGCATCACGGTCGACCAGCGCGAGGGCATTTTTACGCTGATGGTCTTCGGCGACATTTGGCGACGGAACCAGGATGACCGGCTTTCCGAGCAATTGCAGCTCGCTGATTGTGCCGGCGCCGGCACGCGCTACCACAAGGTCGGCGGCACGGTAAGCCGTGGCCATGTCGGAGATGAACGGCGTGGCCTTCACATCCTCGCGTCCCTCCACGGCACGGCGCCCGGTTTCTTCGCCCGAGCGGCCTGTCTGCCACAGAATCTGCATCGAGCCGTCAAGCAGGGAATCAAGCCCGGCAGCCATGGATTCGTTGATGGTGCGCGCGCCCAGACTGCCGCCCACCACAAGCACCAACGGACGCTCAGGGTCAAAACCCAGGGCTTTTTTGGCCTCTTCCTGGGTCAGGGCCACGTTGAGCAACGCGGCGCGGACAGGGTTGCCGGTAAGTATCACGCGGTCTTTCGGGAAAAACTCAGCCGCTTTTTCGTAGGCGGTGCATATGGCGTCGGCATTCTTGCCGAGAAGCTTGTTGGTCACTCCGGCATAGGAGTTCTGCTCCTGAATCAGAGTGGGAACACCCGCGCGCTGGGCCGCCTTCAAAGTCGGGCCTGAGGCGTAGCCCCCCACCCCTATGGCAATCTGCGGATTGAAGTCGCGGACAATCCGCCGGGCCTTGCGCATGCTTTTCCAAAGCTTGAGGAGCACGGGAATGTTGCGCCAGGGACGCTTGCGGTCGAAGCCGGCCACCGGAAGGCCGACAATCTCAAAGCCGGCCGCCGGCACACGCTCCATCTCCATTCGCCCGAGGGCGCCCACGAAGAGGATTTTGGCGTCGGGATTGCGGCGTTTGAGTGCGGCGGCAATGGAGAGGGCCGGGAAGATATGACCTCCCGTGCCACCGCCGCTTATGAGGATTCTGTTCAGTTTCATGTCAGTTTCAGTATGAGGGTTCAGAGTTGAGAAGGATTGTCGCTGGCGATGTTCTGCGGCAAAGTGGACAGTTCGAGCCGCTGGGTTGCCTCGTCATCGTTCTTTCGGGCCGCCCAGCGCGAGGCCGACAGCATTACGCCGAGGGCGAGCGATGTGGCGATAATCGACGTGCCGCCCTTTGAAATCAGCGGCAGCGGCTGGCCCGACACGGGGAACACGCCCACCACGATGCAGATGTGGAACAGGGCCTGCAGACATATCACAAGGGCGCAACCGATGGTGAGCAGCGTGGGGAATGTACTCTTGTACTGCATCGCCAGGCGCCCCGCCCGGCCCAGCAGGAACAGGTAAAATATGAGCACGAATATGGCTATGACGGCTCCGAGCTCCTCCACTACAATGGCGTAGATATAGTCGGAAAACGCCAGGGGCAGGCGGGCAGTCTCGCGGGAATTGCCTATGCCCACGCCGGTGAGGCCTCCGTGAGCCTGGGCGATGTAGCTGAGCTGTTCCTGCTTGTTCTCGTCGGTGATTGGGTCGGCGCTTTTGTTCAGGCGCATGTGACGTTCGATACGGGCCTTCCATGTGTGTGAGCGGTCGCTCTTTCCGGCGGTCGACACCACTTCGGTCTGGTTAATCTTCGCAAGGCGGTAGTCTTCCTCGGTGGGACCCTGGTCATGGGTTGTGGCGTATTTGAAAAGCATGGCACCGGCGCCAATCACGAGATAGGCGAGCAGCACGTAGCCGAGTTTCTTCCAGCCCACGCCGCCGACAAGCATCATCCCCATGGAGATTCCCATGAGCAGCAATGTGTTGGTCAGGCCCTGGTTGAAAAGAAGCCCGCAGCACACCAGCACCAGGAACGCCGAGAACACCACGCCGCCCGTCGAGACATCGTGGGTGCCTTTCGGGGTCTTGATCTGTGACAGACTCAGAATCCACGCCACCCCGAGCGCCGCCGCGAGTTTCAGGAACTCAGCGGGAAGCACGAGCATGCCGGCTATCCTTATTGCGCGTTTGACGCCGTTGATGTTTATGCCGACGGCAAGTACCATGGCCATCATGACCATCGACACAATCACAAATATCGGAATCCAGTAATACAGCTTCATGAAGTGGATTCGCTGCAACCCGAGCATCACCACCAGCCCGATTGCGAGGAACGAGCCGTGACGGATTATCGGGCCATAGATGTCGTCGACCTGCACCTCCTGGCTGGAGGCGCTGAAAAGCTCGATCACCGACACAATCAGCAGTGCGATGTACGAGCCCCATATATAGGGGTCGGTGCGGGGCTTGATAGCTTCTTTTTCCGTTGTCATGTAGAGGAGGATTGAGAGTTATGATAATTTTATTTCAGTTGCTTTACCATTTCCTTGAACTGCTCGCCGCGGTCCTCATAGCTCTTGAAGAGGTCGAAGCTCGCACAGCATGGCGAGAGCAGCACGGTGTCGCCGTCCGAAGCCAGGCCGCGGCATGCCTCGACGGCATCTGCCAGAGAATGGGTATCGATGACGGGTAGCGTGGTGTTCTCGCCGAAATAAGCGGTAATCTTGGCGTTGTCCTTTCCCATCGCAACGATGGCCTTGACTTTCTCGCGCACCAGAGGCAGGATTTCCGAATAGTCATTGCCCTTGTCCTTGCCGCCGAGTATCAGCACCACGGGACGTTTCATGGCCTCGAGGGCATACCAGGTTGAATTTACGTTGGTGGCCTTTGAGTCGTTAATCCATTCCACGCCGTTGATTGTGGCGACGGGTTCAAGACGGTGCTCCACCCCGGCGAAGTCGCTAAGGGCCGAGCGGATGTCATCGCGGCGGATGTTGAGCAGGCAGGCGCTCAGGCCTGCCGCCATCGAGTTGTAGATGTTGTGGAGGCCGTGCAGGGCCAGGTCGGCGCGGGGCATCGACAGCGAGCCTGCGGGAGTGTTGATTATCAGGTTGTCCTCAGCGTCAATATAGGCGGCGGTGTTCTCCTCCTGATGCTCGGCAAAGGGGAAAATCCGGGCCTCGGTGGCAATCTGCCGCAACTGGGCGCTCACCACGGGGTCATCCTGCCAGTAGATGAAGGCATCGCGCGGGGTGAGGTTCTGGAGGATGCGGAACTTGGCGTTGATATAGTTCTGCATCTTGTAGTCGTAGCGGTCGAGGTGGTCGGGCGTGATGTTGAGCAGCACGGCGATGTTGGCCTTGAACGAATACATATTGTCGAGCTGGAACGAGCTCAGCTCAATCACGTAGACGGGATGCGGGTCGCGGGCGACCTGAAGGGCGAGGCTGTTGCCGATGTTGCCGGCCAGGCCAGCGTCGACACCCGCACGGCGCAGGATGTGATAGATGAGCGAGGTGGTGGTCGTCTTGCCGTTGCTGCCGGTGATGCAGACCATCTTGGCATCGGTGTAGCGGCCCGCGAACTCGATTTCGCTTATAATGGGAATGTTTTTCTCGCGCAGGGCCTTGATGACCGGAGCGGTGTCGGGAATACCGGGGCTCTTCACCACCTCGTCGGCGGCAAGGATACGCTCCATGGTGTGCTGGCCGTGTTCGTGCGGGATGTCCTCTTTTTCGAGTGTGGCGAGATATTTGGGAGCTATCGTTCCGAAATCGCTGAGAAACACGTCCATGCCCTTGTCTTTTGCAAGAATGGCAGCGCCGACGCCGCTTTCGCCGCCGCCGAGTACCACAAGACGTTTCTTATATTGATTTTCGCTCATTTATGTCTGATTTAACGGATTTTCAAAGTTACGAATGTCACTACGGCAAGGATGATGCCGATGATCCAGAAACGTGTCACAATCTTAGCCTCGGGTATAGCCTGGATGGGGCGCTGGATGAGGGCGTCGATTCCGGCGTTGCCCGGTTTCTGGAAATGATGGTGAAGGGGCGCCATCTTGAATATGCGGCGTCCGCCTGTCTTTTTATAATAGAGCACCTGCAGCATCACCGAGAGGTCTTCAATGTAGAACAGGGCGCAGAGGATTGGCAGCAGCAGTTCCTTGTGAATCAGGATGGCGTAGACGGCTATGATACCGCCCAGGGTAAGCGAACCCGTGTCGCCCATGAACACCTGGGCCGGATAGGCATTGTACCACAGGAAGCCGACGAGGGCTCCGATGAACGCGGCCATATAGACCACCAGCTCGCCGCTCTCGGGAATATACATTATATTAAGGTAGGCCGAGTAGACCACATTGCCGCCGAGATATGCCATTATGGCGAGGGCCACGCCCGCAACGGCCGATAGCCCCGAGGTCATGCCGTCGAGGCCGTCGTTGAGGTTGGCGCCGTTGGAAGTGGCGGTGACGAGGAACATCACGATGAGCAGGAAAACCACCCAGCCGCCGACTTCGGCGGCGTGACCGCCCATCCATGAGGTGAGCCATGAGTAGTTGAAGTTGTTGTTCTTGACGAACGGCAGCGTGGTTTCGGGGCTTTTTGTCATCTCGGTGTCGTAAATCACCTCCTCAACCATGCCAGTGGTCTCGCTCACGACCTCGCGGTTCTGCACGGTGACCATGTCGGGATTGAGATACATCGTTCCGGCAAGAATGACGGCGATGCCGAGCTGGCCGATAATCTTGTACTTGCCCTTGATGCCGTCCTTGTTGTGCTTGGAGAGTTTTTTGTAGTCGTCGAGGAAGCCGAGCGAACCGAGCCACAGAGTCGCCACGAGCATCAGGAGCATGTAGACGTTCGACAGGTTGCCCATGAGCAGGCAGGGCACGATGATGGAGAGGATTATGATTACACCGCCCATGGTGGGAGTGCCGGTTTTCTTGGTCTGGCCCTCGAGGTCGAGATTGCGCACAATCTCACCCACCTGCATCAGCTGCAGGCGCTCGATAATGCGTTTTCCCACGAAAATCGCCAGGAGCATGGCAAGGACAAATGCCACGCCCGAACGGAACGTAAGGTAGGTCATCAGACGTGCGCCGGGCACGTCGAGGTGCTGTAGATAGTCAAACAGATAGTATAACATTGCGGTGTCTTATGATCGTGATGCGAATGCGGCGGTAATCTCCTCGCGGTCGTCAAAATGATGTTTTTCAGTTCCGATAATCTGATAATCCTCGTGACCTTTGCCGGCTATCAGGATGATGTCGCCGGGAGCGGCCAGTTCGGAGGCCATGCGTATTGCCTCGCGGCGGTCGACGATGCTGAATGTCTTGGCGGCGGCTTCGGCGTCAAGTCCGGCCTTCATCTCGTCGATGATGGCCGACGGATTTTCAGTGCGCGGATTGTCGGAGGTGAGAATCACGCGGTCGGAACGGCGGGCAGCCTCGGCGGCCATGATGGGGCGTTTGCCACGGTCGCGGTCGCCGCCACAGCCACACACGGTGATTATCCGCTGACCCGGGCGGCGGATTTCGCCAATGGTGTCGAGCACGTTGACAAGGGCATCGGGGGTGTGCGCGTAGTCAACCACAGCCGTAACGCCGTCGGCACTGCGGAAAGGCTGGAAACGGCCGGCCACCGGCACCAGGCGGCTCATGGCGAGCAGGACAGCGTCGTTGTCAAAACCGAGCAACCGGGCGGCTCCGTAGACAGCCGTGAGGTTCGAGGCGTTGAAGCGTCCCGCAAACATGAGGTCGACCTCCGTTCCGTTGAGGCTGAGCACCATGCCGTCGATGCGGTCCTCGATTACGCGGCCCCTGAAATCGGCATCGGAACGCACCGAGTAGGTGCTGCGGCGCGCACGGGTGTTCTGCAGCATTACCTCGCCGTTGCGGTCGTCGATGTTGGTGAGGGCGAAGGCTTCGGGCTTGAGTCCGTCGAAGAAACTCTGCTTTGCCTTGAGGTAGTTGGCGAAGGTGCCGTGATAGTCGAGGTGGTCGCGGGTGAGGTTGGTGAAAATTGCGCCGTCAAAGTCGAGACCGGCGATGCGGTGCTGGGCGGCCGCATGGCTGCTAACTTCCATAGCCGCGAACTCGCAGTGCTCGTCGACCATTCGGGCGAGGAGGGCGTTGAGTTCGAGCGGATCGGGCGTGGTGTGTGTCGCCGCAACCTCGGTATCGTTGATTCTGTTGACCACGGTCGAGAGCAGGCCGGCGTTGAGGCCTTGCAGACGCGCGAATTCATAGAGCAGGGTCGCAATGGTGGTCTTGCCGTTGGTGCCGGTCACGCCCACCAGGGTCAGCCGGCGGGATGGATGCCCGTGCCAGGCCGAGGCAAGCAGGCCAAGGGCCTCGGAGGAATCGGCCACCCGTATCCAGCTCACGTCGGCCGACGCGCCGTCGGGGATATGCTCGCACACCACGGCTGCCGCGCCGGCGGCCACGACCTGCGGAATGAACGAGTGCCCGTCGACCTTCGTGCCGGGGACGGCCACAAAGAGCGAGCCCGCACCGGCCTGCCGTGAATCGGCGGTGAGTGCGGTTGGACGGAGCGAGGAGGCGCCGGGGGCAAGGCGCACCTCAAGAGGTGCCAGCCCGGCAATCAATGTATCAAGAGTTGGGTTCTGTTTCATGCTTCGTGTCAGTTTTGACTAAGGGTTGCCGTAACTTTCGTTCCCGGAGCCACCTTCGTGCCCGGTTCGGGGGTAAGGGCGGTGACGTAGCCGGTACCCGTGAAATGTACCCTGAGGCCGGCCTCCTCAAGTTTCACAAGCGCCTCGCGGATGCCGAGGCCGCGCACATCGGGCACGGTCGAGTTATCGACCTTCTCGGGCACAGCGGTCTTGAGTATGGACGCCCGTTTCAGACCGAGGTCGCTGTGAAGGGTGCGGGGGCGGGAGGGTTTGGTCGAACCATACAGGGTCGGGGTGGTGGCGTCAACCGGATTCTCGTGGTAGTCGGCGGTGTTGCCGAGCATGCCACGGGAATAGAGCTTGAGTGCCATGTTGCGCAGCACCGTGCCTGAGGTGGCGGCGGGACCGTAGGGACCCTGAGGGTCGCTGATTACAACAATGCAGGTGTACTTGGGGTTGTCGTAGGGGAAGAATCCGCAGAAAGCCACGCGGTTGTGCTTGCCCTCGCGGTATCCGCCCTTGAAAGGGATGGAGGTGAGGATTGGCTTGCCGTCCTTGTCGCGGGGACGTTCGAGGGCTATGCCGGCGGTGCCGGTCTTTCCGGCGATTTCCACCACGGGGTTGCGGAGGCCCTTGGCTGTGCCGCCTTCGCCCCACACCACCGAACGCATCATCTCGCGGAGGATGGCAGCGTTTTTGGACGAGCAGATGGAATCGCGCACATAGCTGACGTCGATGGTCGAGTCGCGGCCATCGGGCAGCCTTACGGCCTTGACGAGGCGCGGACGCACGAATTTGCCGTCGTTGGCGATGGCGTTGTAGATGGCGCAGGTATAGAGCGGCGGCACCTGGGTGGCGTAGCCGAAAATCATGCGCGAGAGCGACACTCGACCACCGGCCTTGGGGTCGAGCGTGGGATAATAAGGCGGACGCTCGCGGGCCATGCCGGTGTTGAACCGGTCGAAGAATCCGAGCTCGCGCAGGCGCTCGCGGAAGCCGTTGAGATTGCCGTCATAGCGCGGGGCGATGAGTTTGGTCATGCCGATGTTCGACGAGTATTCCATGAAACGGCTCACGGGCAGGTAGGCCGGCGAATGGGTGTCGCGGATGGGCTTGCCGCCGGCATAGGCATACGACGAGCCGATGGGATACACCTGGTCGAGATTGACGTAGCCGTCCTCGAGGGCGGCCAGCATTGATATTACCTTGATGACCGAACCAGGCTCGTAAGCCTGAACGATATGGTTCATGGCCTCGATATATCCCCGGTTTCCCACGGTGTCGCGGTCGAGGTTGGATATGGCCTTTATGTCGCCGGTCTTGACCTCCATTATCATGGCGCTGCCCCACTCGGCCTTGCACTCCATCAGCATCTGGCCCAGCTCATGCTCGAGCAGGTCCTGCATGGTGATGTCGATTGTGGTGGTGATGGTTGTGCCGTTTGTGGGAGGTTTGACGGTCCAGTAGGCGGTGCCGCGGGTGAAAAGCACCTTCTTGGCCAGGCCGCTCTCGCCGAACAGCATCGTGTCAAGGGCCTGTTCGAGGCCCGAGATGCCGCGCACCTCGGGATTGGTGGCGGTTTCGCCCACGCGGCCAATGCTGAGGCGGGCCATGTCGCCGTAGGGATAGCGGCGCAACAGCACCCGCTCGGTTGTGAAGCCGGTACGGTTGGGGTTTTTCCAGCGTTTGAAATACGGGAAGGTCTTCACGCGCTGCATCTCGTCGAAGGGGATGTGCTTGAGCAGCAAGTAGGAGCGCGAGCGCTTGGCCTTGGGCTTCTCGAGGGGCTTGTGGAGGTGTTTTTTCCACTCGTCGCGGGTGCGCTGGGGATAATATTTGGCGAGGGTGTCGGCCAGCGAGTCCATGCTCTCGAGATATTTCAGCTCGTTGATGCGCGAGGCATGGAAGTCGATGCGGACGTTGTAGTAGTTTAGGTTGGTGGCCAGTATCGAGCCGTCGCTGGCGAGGATTTCGCCGCGCAGGGGCTTGATGAGCATGGTGTCGGAAAGGGTGCGGTCGCCCTTGGCGTTCCATTCGTCGGCGTGCACCACGGTGGTGTTGAGCAGGAACAGCACGCAGAGGCCGGCCACGGTGAGTATCGCCACGGAAATGATGATATAGCGGCCATAGATGTGACGGCGGCGCGTGGTGGGGCGGGCGGCTTTCTTTCCTTTGTTGCCGCGGCTCAGGATTGATGTGATGAAGTCGGAGAGCTGCATCGTGACAGAGAGAGGATTACTGAGGCATTTTAAGGGTATAGGGCGGGCGCTCCTGAATGTTAAGGCCCAGGCCGAGGGTGTCGACCAGCTGTTTCATCGACGACTCGCAGGTGGCCGACATGTAGAGGGCGCGCTCGCGCTGAGTCTCGGTGCGGGTGATTTCAAGGCGGGTCTTGAGTGCCGACACGGTTTCCATGGCTGTGATGCAGTCGAAGCGCACCGAGATGTAGGCCATGGCGAAGAACACCAGCAGCAGAATCACGGGCAGGTGTTTCAGGAACCAGTGGGCCGAGACGCCCTCCACCATGTCTGACGGCTTCAGGCCGTTGATGTTTATCTTGGGGAGCTTCATTTCTTGTCCTGGTTTAGGCGCACGGCAACGCGGAGTTTGGCGCTGCGGCTGCGCGGGTTGGCCTCGACTTCGGCATCGGAGGCTACGATGGGTTTTGAACCGAGAAGCTTGAACGGAACGTCGGCGCGGCCAAACAGGTCTTTCTCAACGTGGCCGGTGAAGTTGCCGGCGCGCATGAAGTTCTTCACCAGCCGGTCTTCGAGCGAGTGATAGGTGATGATGGCGAGGCGGCCGCCGGGACGCAGCACCGCCGCCGTCTGATTGAGGAACTCGCGCAGGGCGTCGAGCTCGCCGTTCACCTCGATGCGCAGGGCCTGGAAAATGCAGGCAAGGTCTTTCTTTTCCTTTCGCCTGTCGACAAACGGCTCGACCACGGCGAGCAACTCGTTGATGGTGTTTATCGGTCTGGCGCCTCGGGCCTTGAGGATGGCTTTGGCAATCTGGCGGGATTTCTGCACCTCGCCGTAAAGGTAGAGGATGTCGGCCAGCTTTTCCTCGGAATAGTCATTGACCACGTCGCGGGCCGACAGGGCCGCGTGGCGGTTCATGCGCATGTCGAGGCGGGCGTCGGCGCGGAACGAAAATCCGCGCTCCGAGTCGTCGAAATGGTGGAACGACACGCCCAGGTCGGCCAGGATGCCGTCGACAGGGCCGGCCTGATAGTAACGCAGGAAGTTGGCCATGAAACGGAAATTGCCGTAGACCATCGTGAAACGCGGATCGTCCATCGCGCCGGCGATGGCGTCCTCGTCTTGGTCGAAGCCGTAGAGATGCCCGTCGGGGCCGAGGCGTTCGACGATGGCCCGGGAGTGTCCGCCGCCGCCATAGGTCGCGTCGACATACACTCCGCAGGGCTTTATGTCCAAGGCTTCGAGAGTCTGTGGCAAAAGCGCCGGGATATGGTAAACATCCTGATTCATAACTTTTTACGCGTAAAAGGGTGTGGTACCCCAAAAATAGGACGTAAAATTACTTAAAAACGGCGCAGTTTACAAATGAAAACAGCAAAAAAATGCGCGCCGACACCTAAAAAGTTATCAACACGCATTATCTAAGGTGAAAACGCCACCAACAGCCAGTTTACATTTGCAAATTCCCCGCCGCCATCTTCCTGCCGTCGCGGTGAACATACAGTCCTCGGAGAGGACGATGTGGTCGTTAGCCCCACCAAGAGCGGCACGCGATTGGTGGGGTGGCAGACGGATAAAATATATCAAAGTCCTCGGCGAGGACGCTATCGTAGCCACTCACGACAACGTGCTCTCCAAGGACTGATGGTTAGTGGAGCGATAGATCTACCTCACCAATCGCATTCGCTCTTGGTGAGGTTAACGACGATGGCGTCGTCTAAAACGACTCCAACCCCACTATATAGGGGCCGCAGCCATGCGATTACCGCATCACCTTTCGCACAGAGCCGTCGGAATAGCGCACGACTACCATACCGCTGTATGAATCCGACACGGGGCGCCCTTGCAGGTCATATCGACCTACTACGGTCTTTTCTTTCGCTGACACCTGCACATCTCCGATTCCGGCAGCCTCGCCTTCGCGGATATCCCAAAAGTTTTTCCAACCTTCGGCATTTTGATAAGTCGCAAGACTTCCCTTAGGCACATATACAACTATATCCGTATATTGCAAATTCGAGAAAGTGGGGCATGTCGGAGGCTCAGACGTTGTCAATGTTATAGTTTCCAGTTTACTGCATGAAGACATAGCTGTTGGAACATTCTCCACATCCTTTCCCAACGTCAAATGCACCAATACATTTGAACTATAAGATATTATGTTATATTTACCATATCCACTCGATTCACTCGAAATCAACGCATTTGAGAAGTCCGTGAAAGTCAATGAACAAGACGACATATAGTTCTTATAAGATCTACATCTTATCTCTCTACCAATGACAATGCTTTCATAGACACTCTCTGTAAATGGATCCACGCTATTGGAAGAAACGAGCAACAAGTAGTTAGGAGAGTATTCGAATGATATGGAAGAAAGCTTAGAGCATTTTTCAAAAGCGCCATCATAGATTTCGGTTACTGAACCGGGAATTGTAATTGAGGTTAGGCCACAGCCATAAAACGCATAGTCAAGAATCTTAGTCACAGAGTTCGGAATGGTAACGGACGCAAGAGACGTGCAGCCATTAAACGCATAACGTTCGATAATTTTCACAGAGTTCGGAATGGTAACGGACGCAAGAGACGTGCAGCCATTAAACGCATAACGTTCGATAATTTTCACAGAGTTCGGAATGGTTATGGACGCAAGAGACGTGCAGCCAGAAAACGCTCTCTTTCCTAAAAATGTCACTGAGTTCGGAATGGCAACAGACGCAAGAGACGTGCAGCCAGAAAACGCATAGTATCCGATAATTGTCACTGAGTTCGAAAGGGTAACGGATGCAAGGGACGTGCAGCCAGAAAACGCATACTGTCCGATCTCAGTCACTGAGTTCGGAAGGGTAACGGACGCAAGAGACGTGCAAGACCCAAACGCAGAGCGTCCGATATAAGTCACTGAGTTCGGAATGGTAACAGACGCAAGAGACGTGCAGCCAGAAAACGCATAGTCATAAATCTTAGTCACTGAGTTCGGAATGGTTACGGACGCAAGAGACGTGCAGCCCTTAAACGCTTCTACTATACGCGTTACGGTGAGTTCACGGCCTTTGTATGCTACCTTTGCAGGGATGGTTACAGAAGTTGCAGTATAGGGTGAATCACCACTTACAACCTCGCAAGTCAGATCCGCAGTCGACAGGATCTTGTAGTATAGCCCGTCGTACTCGAAGTCGTAGGCCATGGCGGAGAAGAATGTCAGCAGCATCACTGCCGTCACTCCAAGTTTTTGGATGAGTTTTTTCATCAGGTTAATAGTTTTGTGAATAATGGTTGATAGTTTCACGGAAGTCGGAGAAGCGTACATCGACGTTATCCGGATAACCGAGAGCCTCGAGATAGGATTTTACAACCTCGACGGAATTGTCGGGAGAGTTGTGGCCGATTATTATGCCACGCAGATACTCGCGCGGGATTATGATTTCGGAGTAGCGCACAATTCGTGTCCCGTTGTAGCGAAATTGGCCGGGCTCGATTCGCTCCAGATTATCCCTGAGGATTCCCTCGGCCGTCTCCTTATCATATTTCATCTTGAATAATGCAGGTGAGGGGAAGATTAGGCGTGTTTCTTCTTCGTAGGAATACTGGGGATGTTTGAAAAAGGCGGCGAGGAGCTCGGGATAACTATCTCCGTTGTACTTCAAGTAGCCTTTATACTTCCCGGCAAGTTCGATTACCACCTGGGGGTCTGCCGAATAATTCACTTCGTGAAGATACGATGAGAACGCTTTCTTGTTATGAACCGGTATGTTTTCGAACTTACGGTCGATTTCAAAGGCGATTCCATCAGCCTTGTTGGCATACAGCTGCCACATCAGCAGGCTGTCAGGGTTGCGGCTTAGCGAGAGGATGTAGGGAAAACAATGTTCGGCATCCCCATCGTCCGGGTTAATGAGGCCCGCGTCGGTCAGCAATTTCATGGCGTAAGCAACTTCAAGACGGTCTTCCATATCCGAGTAGCGGGACATTCGGAAATGCAGCCCATCTTCCTGAAGGATACCCATCATTGCCGGAAAACCAGTGTAATGGTAAAGCATAGAGTACAACAATTGGCCAACTGACTCACTTTGATGGCCGGGCAAAAGTTAAGCGTGGGAGTCCATATCGGTTGCCGTCCTTCTGTTTGAGGCTTCTCGCATTGCCTTTCTCTGTTGGACGGCAACGCAGAAGCCCACGCTTATTTATGCAACTATGACGCACTTCCGGCTTTTCTCTCGAAAAGTCGGAGGCATAGGATGTTACATATCCAAGGGGCATCTACCGTTGCTTCATCCTTGACAGAGATTGGAATTTTGCGAGAATTTCAAACAATCAAGAATCAAGCGTCTGATAAACGCTGTTTTTTACAGAATGTCAGTCGCAGTCCCACCCTCAGTCCCCAGGCCGGGGCTTCTGCTTGGCGGTCTGCGCTGCAAAATTAATTCAAAAAAATTAAAATTGCAAATCAAAATCATTGGGGGATAAAGAAATAATGATGAAGCGGGCATTCGCCCAACAACTATTATTTCGACACTGAAACCGCCCGATTTTCCCACGGCGGCAACCGCGAATGGTGAGGTTAACAACGATGGCGTTGTCTACGACAACTGCTCACGCCATCTTCCTGCCGTCGCGGTGAACATATAGTCCTCGGAGAGGACGCTATCGTAACCATTCACGACAACGTGCTCGCCACCAACGCGTATAGGTCAAAAAAGCCACTGGCGGTAGGCATCCGCCAGTGGCTTTGTTTGAATTGTTGTATATCAAACGCGGGGCTTACTTCACGAAAACGAGGTATCCGCCGGCGGGGAGGGTCTTGGGCAGCGCGGTGGCTCCTGTGAACAGCTCGGTGGCGCCATCGAGTTTGGGCGCTTTTTTGAACAGGCGCTCTTCCTTTGAGCCGAGGTTGGCGATGGTGAGGACATTGCCGCGGCGGAAGGCTATCACGTCGGGCGATGCGGTGGGAAGCGCCTCGACAGCGGCGCCCTTGTCGCCGGCGGCGAGTTCGGGACGGGTGTGGCGCAGGGTGGTGAGGATCTTGTAGAAGTTCACGACTTCGGGCTTGGAGTCCCAGGCAGGCTGTTCGTCCTTGTCGAAGAACTCGAAGGCGCGGTCGAGGGCGACTTCCTGGCCGGTGTAGATGAGGGGCATGCCAGGGAGGGTGAAGGTAAGCACGGCAAACGCACCCTGAAGGTTGCCGAGTCGTTCAAACTCGGTACCTTCCCACGAGTTGAGGTCGTGGTTGGTGATCATGTTCATCAGGTAGGAATCGGCGGGATACATGGCGGCTTCCTTGTCGAGCTGGGCGAGGATGTCGGCTGCATGAGCTTCGGGAAAGGTCTTCATCTTGCCCTCGGCGTCCTTGAAGGTGTATTGGCCCGAGGTGGCGGCGATAGCGCTGAAAAGGTCTTTCATGGGCCAGTTGTAGTCCATATCGAAGGCATTCTGCAGCAGTTCGGGTTCGGTGGCCTCGGCGAGCATGAAGATGCCGGGCTTGACGGCCTCGAGAGCCTTGCGGTTTTCGTCCCAGAAGCTGACGGGAACACGGCCGGCGACGTCGCAGCGGAATCCGTCGATGTCGGCCTCGCGGAGCCAGAACGACATGGCGTCGGTCATGCCGGCGCGCATGGCGGGATTGGAGTAGTCGAATTCGTAGACATCTGTCCAGTCAAACGGACCGAACATCTTGCCGCTGTCATCGCGTTTGTACCAGTCGGGATGGTTCTTAACCCAGGCGTTGTCGCGGCCGGAATGATTGGGAACCCAGTCGATGATAACCTTCATGCCGAGGTTGTGGGCGGCCTTGACCATCTCGCGGAAGTCGTCGAGCGAACCAAACTCGGGATTGACGCCCTTGTAGTCGGCTACGGCATAGTATGAGCCGAGCTTACCCTTGCGGTCGTCCTGGGATATGGGATGGATGGGCATGAACCACAGGATGTCGACGCCGAGGTCTTTCAGGCGGGGAAGGTGGTTTTCCATGGCCTTGAAGGTGCCTTCGGGGGTGAACTGGCGCACGTTGACCTCATATATCACGGCATTGCGGCTCCAGTCGGCGTGGTTTACCGTGGTGGGAGCCGGGGCGACGTTCTGCCCCCAGCCCATCAGGGCGGCAGCCCCGCCCAGCAAGCTTAAAAGTAATTTTTTCATGGCAATATAATTTTTGAATTAGGAATTAGGAATTAGAAATTAGGAATTAGGAATTTGTGCATTGTGCATCGTGCATTGTGCATCGTGCATTCAAAGTCCTGTCGGTTCCCAGCGGTAGAGACGGTCGGAAGGGCGGATTTTTGCCGGGACAGGGATGGAAAACGCGTCGCCCTTGACGGCCTTTTCCACGCTGTGGCAATCGACCTGGATGTCCTCGACGGTTATCATCATAGCGCCGGTGGTGGGCCCGGTTATGATAATCTCGTCGCCGACATGCAGCTCGCCGGCTTCCATAACGAACTCCCCTACCCCGAGGCGCGAAAAATATTTCACGCCTTTGGCGACGTAGTGCTTGACGCGGGTGGCCGAGGAGCCATATTTGCCGGACCATTCGCCAAGGCGCTGGCCCAGGTAATAGCCGTCCCAGAATCCACGGTTGAATATTTTTGCAAGGCGCTCGTCCCACGCGGCCACCTTTTCGGCGCTGAACGTGCCGTCGCAGATGGCGTTGATGGCCTCGGAATAGCACCGCACAGCCGTGGCCACATACTCGGGGCCGCGCGCACGTCCCTCAATCTTGAACACGCGCACGCCGGCATCTATCATGCGGTCGAGGAAGTGAATGGTTTTCAAGTCTTTGGGCGACATGATATATTTGTTCTCAACGTGCAGCTCGTCGCCGGTCTCAAGATCGGTGACGCCGTATCCGCGCCGGCAAATCTGGGTGCATGCACCCCGGTTGGCACTGGAATTCATCTCGTGGAGGCTGAGGTAGCACTTGCCCGACACGGCCATGCACAGGGCGCCGTGGCAGAACATCTCGATGCGCACCGGTTCGCCTTTCGGGCCACGGATGTTGTCGCGCTCGATGGCGTCGCGGATTGCGCCCACCTGGTCGAGGTTGAGCTCGCGGGCAAGGACGACCACATCGGCCCACTGCGAGTAGAACCGCACGGCCTCGGTGTTGGAGATATTGCACTGGGTGGATATGTGGACCTCCACTCCGCGGCTGCGGGCATAGAGGATGGCGGCGATGTCGCTGGCAATTATGGCCGAGATTCCCGACGCCGCCACGGCGTCGATCACGGCACGCATGCGCTCCATGTCGCCGTCATACATGATGGTGTTGACGGTGAGGTAGGATTTGACGCCCGCACGGTCGCAGGTGTCGGCGATGTTGCGGAGGTCGTCGAGGGTGAAGTTGGCGCTTGAACGCGAGCGCATGTTGAGGCCCTCCACGCCGAAATACACCGAGTCGGTGCCGGCGTCGATGGCTGCGGCAAGCGACTCGTAGCTGCCCACGGGGGCCATTATTTCAAAATCAGTCCGTTTCATTCAAATTGCATTATACACCAAAAACCCGACAGGCGCCTGGGCCTCCGGGTTACGGTGATTATAGGATTCGTAATCGATTACTGGGCAGGTGTCTCGGCGGGAGCGGGAGCTGCGGCGGGAGCGGCTTCAGGAGCCGGGGTGCCGAACTCGCCACCGGCGGGCATCGCGGGAGCGGGAGCCGAGGTGGTGGTGCGGATCTGAGTGCCGTCGCTCACCTTGGGCATGGTGTAGGCCGAAACAATCGAGAGGAACACGATGAGACCGGCGAGGGTCCAGGTGGTCTTTTCAAGGAAGCTGTTGGTCTGGCGCACGCCCATCACTGAGGATGCGTTGCCGAACTGCGACGAGAGGCCGCCGCCCTTGGATTTCTGGATGAGCACGATGCCGATAAGGAGAATCGATACGATTACGGTCAATACGATAACTACTACGTACATAGTTTATATATGGTCTGTTTGGTTTATTTCCGGTCGGATTTGCGCTCTCCGCAACGCTGATTTATAATCAATTTCTCGAGGAAGCGCAATTGGTCTGCAAAGTAAATACTTTTTTTCGGATAATTCAAGCTTAAATTAGTTATAATTTCATAAGCGCGCTCATATCGGCCCTGTTTTATGAAAATTTTAGCCAAACTTTCGCTCAAAAGTGACGATTGGGATGGTTCGGGAGCCGATTTGGGCGGTGGCGGCGGAGCGGGAGCCGGGGTGGTGCGCGAAACGGGCACGGGCTCGCCGGCAGATGGCGTTTCAGTCGATTTTGACAGGAAGGCGTCAATCAGCGAGTCCTGCCAGCCCTGTTCGCCGGGAGCGGGCGAGGGGGCGGCTGCCCGGGCGAGTTGCTCGCCGTAGTCGGGGACCGGGTTAAATATCATACGCTCGAGCAGGGCATCCTCCTCGGGCGACTGATGGCCGTATGTTTCAAGAAACGTGTCGATTGCGCTGTCGGTTGAGGGGCGGCGCACCTCGGGTTCGGGCGGATAGAACGATGCGAAACCTTTGCCGGAGGGGTCGATGGCCGAAATCACCGACGCGCGGTCGCCGGAATACAGCGCCACCCGGGCGCGGTAGTCCTCGCGCTCGGCATCAGACAGCATGGAGTCGGCATATTTAAGCAGCAGCGCCGGGGCGACCGCCGAGGCCGGATAGTCGCGGCAAACGCGACGGAGCTCGGCGAAATCGGCCTCGTCAAGAGCCTGGGGCGAGCTGGCAGCCTTGATAATTATACTGTTCATCATAGATTCAGGAGGAAAGCGGGGGATTACCAGTTGCCCAGCGTGGCGTTGAATATCAGTTCGACAAGTTCCTTTGAAATCTGCTGGCACAGGTCGTCCTGCACGTCGGTGAGCATGAGGGTGGCGTCGAAATCGCGGTAGGCCGAGAATGTCTGGTCGATGTCGTTCTGGTCGTTCTTGTTGTCGGTGTACTTGACGCGTACTGAAATCGTGAGGCGCGTCTGCGACGCGAGGGCGTTTTCGGTCACCGCCTGCGGGGTGAGCGTATAGCCGGTTATCTCGCCCTCGATCTGGAGGTCGGATGGGCCGTCGGTGGTCTGGAGGCGGGTGTTGCGCGAAATGTAGTCAAGCAGTTCGTTCTCGAAGGTCTGTTGCAACGGGGGATAGACCAGGGCGGCGCGGATGGGAAAATCCGACACGCTCACGGTCTTGTAAACCGAATAGTCAAGCGCCGAACCGTTGAGCTTATAGGACGGGACACACGCCGAAATCACCACCATCGACACGATGGCGGCCAAGCCGTTGAGCCAGCGCCAGCATTTATTCCAGTCCATAGTCTTTGATTTTGCGGTAGAGGGTACGTTGTGATATTTTCAGTTCGTCGGCGGCAGCCTTGCGGTGGCCGCCGTTGCGTGCGAGGGCGCTGCGGATAGCCTCGCGTTCCTGATCTTCCAGAGTCTGCGGCACTGACGGGGCGCTCTCGACGGCCTCGGGACTTTCGGAATATTCTGAATATTCGGAGTATTCCGACGGCTCATCCTCCTTGCGGGGATGGAAAAGCGGAGCCAGCGCCGTGGTGGGCGCGGGAGCGGGAACCGGCTGGGAGGACATGCGCGATTCGAGTTCGTCGATGCGCACCTGCAGCCGCGCAATCATTCCCATCAGCATCTCACGCTCTTTCTCGTAGGAATGAGGACGCTCGATTATGGCCGGAGCGGTCACCGACGCATAGTCGGGCAAATAAGAACGCACGACGTCGCTGCCGACATCGTTTCCGGCCTCAAAAAGGGCCAGTTGCTCGACCACATTCTTGAGCTGGCGCACATTGCCGGGCCAGCGGTAACGCCCCATGACAAGCCGCGCCTCCTCGGTGAACGAAATCTGCGGCAGGCGCCAGCGTTCGGCAAAGTCTGCCGCAAACTTGCGGGCGAGCAACCCGATGTCGCCGCCACGGTCGCGCAGCGGCGGAATGGAAATCTGGACGGTCGAGAGGCGGTAGTAAAGGTCCTCACGGAAGCGCCCCTCCTCCACGGCACGGAGCATGTCGACGTTGGTGGCGGCAACCACGCGGATATTGGTTTTCTGAACCGCCGACGAGCCGACTTTAAGAAATTCGCCGGTTTCGAGCACGCGCAGCAGGCGAGCCTGGGTCGTGAGCGGCAGTTCGGCTACCTCATCAAGGAAAATCGTGCCGCCGTCGGCTTCCTCAAAATAGCCCTTGCGGGAAGCAACAGCGCCGGTGAACGCGCCTTTCTCGTGGCCGAACAGTTCGGAGTCAATCGTTCCCTCGGGAATGGCGCCGCAGTTCACGGCAATGTATTTGGCATGCTTGCGCGGGGAATAGGCATGGATGATTTTCGGGAAAAACTCCTTGCCGGCACCACTCTCGCCGGTGATGAGCACCGACAGGTCGATAGGCGCCACGCGCAGGGTGCGCTCAACCGCACCGACAAGCGCGGGAGCGTTGCCGATGATGCCGAACCGCTGCTTGGACTGCAGCACCTCGGGCGACTGGCGCGACACGGGCATCACTTCCATTTGCGCATCGAATAGGTGCGTGACTTGAGGAACTGGCCGAACTCTTCAAGCGAGCCCTGATGCCTCTGCTGTTCTTCAACCGAAATGGGGTCGCCGACCGAAATATGGAGGGTTGAGTTGCATTTGCGCCAAACCTCGCTGGGGAGGCGGAGGGTGCGCAGCTGCCAGCACACAACCCCGAGGAAGTTGAACAGGAACGAGTTTGAGCCGTGGAAATAGATGGGAATCACCGGCACTTTCAACTGTTCGATGAGGCGGATGATGTTGGGCTGCCACTCGCGGTCGTTCAGCTCATATTTCCAGTTGACCTTCGACACGGCACCGGCCGGGAAAAAGCCGATGGGCTGGCCCGAGCGCACCTGTTTCATGGCCTCGCGGATGCCGCGTATCGACACCGCCTTTTTCTCGGGGTCGTCGCTCGCGGTCTGGTCAACGGCGATGAAGTTGGGACGCATCGCCGTGATATGGTTGAGAATCATGTTGACCATCACCTTGTACTGGGGACGGCGCGAGGCGATGAGGTGGATGAGTGTGATGCCGTCGAGGGCTCCGAACGGGTGGTTCGACACGGTGATGAAAGCGCCTTCGGGCAGGTTGTCGAGCACCTTCTCGTTGTCGATGCGCAGCTTGATGTTGAAGTCGTCGAGGAGGAACTTGACAAATTCGGGACCCGGATGGTCGAAGCCACGCGAATGGACATCGTTGACTTTATCCACGTCGAGCCAGCGCAACACTCGGTTGACAAGCTTCTCGTGGCCTTTGAGCTTAGGCACCATCTCGACGACGTCTTCGGCATCGAGCACGGTGCGCTTTACGGGGGTGGTATCAGTAGTTTCGGACATAATGGTCTATTTGAATTTAAGGGATGCGGCACCCTGGCCTCCGTTCACCCACGTGCGTACGACGCGGTGGCGGGTCGGAGCGCCGTCCATCGGCGTCCAGCCGCAGAGGCTGAGCACGTCGGCATCGGTTATTACATGAGGCTGCGGGAGATTTTCCACGAGCACCATATCGGCAAAATTTCCCACGGCGAGGGTTCCGCGGCGGTCGATTCCGAACAGACGTGCGGGAGCCTCGCACATGCGGCGCACAACGGCAGACGGCCCGAAAAGATCGAGCATCGACACCAGCGAGAACTGCACCATAGGCGCGCCCGACATGGCATGGAACACATCTCCGGCTTTCTCGGCGAGGAGGTGGGGAGCGTGGTCGGTTGCGATTATGTCAAGACGCCCTTCGGCAAGTCCGCGGCGCAGGGCATCGCGGTCGGCCGCGGTCTTGACGGCCGGGTTCATCTTGATGCGCGAGCCCAGCCGGGCATAGTCGTCGCAGGTATGAATGAGATGGTGGGGCGAGACTTCGGCCGTGAACTGCTTCCTGTCCGGCAATTCCGACGGGTCGAAGAGCGCGGTCTCGGCCGCGGTCGTGACATGGGCCACGTGCAGGCGCGTGCCATAGCGCGAAGCCAGCTCAAGGGCGCGTTCTGTCGAGCGCACGCAGGCTTCCGACGAGCGTATGCGGGTGTGCCACATCATGTTCTGCGGGTCGGGCAGCGGCGAAAACTGCGACGTGTTCGCGTCGATAATCCCCTGATCTTCGGCATGGACGACAACGCGTCCGGGCTGGTCGGCAAAGACGGCGCGCAGCACGGCGTCATCGTCAAGGAGCATGTTGCCCGTCGACGAGCCCATGAACACCTTCACCGCCGGCATGAGCGAGAAGTCGGCGCGCTGAAGTTCGGAGAGGTTGTCGGCGGTGGCGCCAAGCATGAAGGCATAGTTGGCCGCCGAGTTGCGGGACGCACGGTCCATCTTGTCTTCCCACGCCGCGATTGTCGTTGTGGCGGGGCGGGTGTTGGGCATGTCGATATACGATGTCACACCTCCCGCTACGGCAGCACGGCTTTCCGAAAGGATGGTCGCCTTATGTTCCAGCCCCGGTTCGCGGAAATGCACATGGCAGTCAATCGCGCCGGGCATGAGCAGGCGGCCACCGGCGTCGATTTTCTCACCGGCGGCATCAAGCATCGCGGCGGGGACATCGCCCTGCCCCATAGCCGTTATCAGCGCGCCCTCGGCGGCAAGCCATCCACGGTGGGGAGCTGTCGCGCCGTCAGGCACTATCAGTGCATTATGAATCAGGAGCATATTCGGACCGTAGAATTATTTTTTAGAGTAATCGGGATATTTTTTCCAAAGGGAATTCCATTTCAGGCGTATCACGCCAAACACGGCCTCGCCGAAAATTCCTCCGCTCATCTTGGACGTGCCGAGAACGCGGTTGACGAAGATGATGGGCACCTCGGCGATTCGGAAACCATACTGATGTGCCGTGAATTTCATCTCGATCTGGAACGCATAGCCCTTGAACTTGATTTTGTCGAGCGGCAGAGCCTCAAGCACGCGGCGCGAGTAGCATACAAAGCCGGCCGTGGTGTCATGAACGGGAATACCCGTTATGAAACGAACGTATTTTGACGCGAAATATGACATCAGCACGCGTCCCATGGGCCAGTTGACTACATTCACGCCCGTGACGTAGCGCGAACCGACGGCCACGTCGGCGCGGCCCGAGCTCACCTCATCGTGGAGCTTCACCAGATCGAGGGGGTTATGGGAGAAATCGGCGTCCATCTCGCAAATCTGCTGATAACCGTGTTCAAGCGCCCACTTAAAGCCGGTGATATATGCTGTGCCGAGCCCAAGTTTTCCCTGCCGCTCGATGATGTGAACACGTCCGGGATTGGCTGCAATCTTCTCCTTCACAATAGCGGCAGTGCCGTCGGGCGAGTTATCATCAATTACAAGGACGTCGAAGGGCACCGGGAGGGCGAGCACGGCGTCAATGATGGCGGCCGCATTCTCGCGCTCGTTATACATTGGAATGATCACCACCGAATCGTGGCTGTTGGCATTGTCGCCCATAAGCGAGTGTACGGATTAATGTTAGAATTCAAGTAGAGCTAAGGGTCTGCACTCCACTTAACAATAAAATATGCGCAAATTTAGCAAATTTCCGTGGAGTGAGCAAACTAAGAGGTCTTTAAACAACCTCTAATTTTGTTGGCCAGCTCTTTGGCGGGCGATATATGAAAAAGCCCGTCCCTGGGGAGGGACAGGCTTTTTATGTTGTCGTTGTATGCGTCTTATTTAACGAGGACCTTGGTTGCGTTGTTGCCCTGACGACGGATGTAGAGACCGTTTTCGGGATTTGCAACGCGCACGCCCTGGAGGTTGAAGTATTCAACGGGAGCGTTGGTGTCGTTCGAGAGGATGTCGTTCACACCATCAGACAGCTGCAAGGTGATTTTAGATTCCATCTCAAGAGATTCACCTTCTTTGGTCTGCCAGCCGTAAAGGCCAAGAGGGGTAGTACCGATACCGAAGTGGCAGTTGCGGATATTTGCAACGTTGTTTTCGAAAGTGGACCATTCTGTGATTCCAAGTTCAGCCTTGACTTCTTCCTGGTTGAGAATTTCATAAGTATAGTCACGGGCGATCACGAAGAATCCTTCGGCATTGTTGTTGTACATCATTCCGGTTTGAGCAGTAACGATGTCCAGACCGCTGGGATAACGGGGATCAACCATCACAAAGTCAGGATTTGTAACGTCGAACACGATTGAACCAGATGTAACCTCTGTATATTCATCGGTGTCAAAGATACCCTCGTAAGGATTAACGAGGCGGTAGCGGGTGGGAAGGTCTGCATCAGCCATGAGCTTAACTTCTACGGGATAGTCGCTGCCGGATTCACCGAAGCATGTAAGGCCCCAGCCGTCTTCAAAAACAGCAGTACCGGCGTCAACCCATTCGGTAAGGTCGGCAGTGCCCATGAGGTTTGAGAAGAAACCGCTGAACCAGCCGCCATTCACCTTTGCACCGATAAGGATGTTCTCAGGGAACACGAAGGTGCCGTTCATATAAGTAGCGGTAACCTCATCAAGAGGGGTTTCATTAGCATCACTAACATCAGTAATGCCAAGAGTAATGGCTCCATACTGGCTGCTGGTACCCAGGCTCTGACCGGCCTTGAGGGTTATGGTGCCTTCGGCGAGATTAACCGAAGCGCTGAGTTTAGCGCTTCCATAGAAACCGTCGATGGTAATGGTATTGGGGCGGATGCTCTTCGCTACCGAGAGGGCCAGCGATTTAACGAGCTCTTCTTCAGTTTGAGCAAAGCCATCGAGGCAGTCCCAGAACCATACGCCGCAAATATCTGTGATTGCAGAAATTGCATTGGCCTTGGCAGGAGTCGAGAGGGTATTGGCCTTGGTGTTCACGAACTGAGTAGATTTAACAATCTCAGAAAGCTGAACGGGCTGTGCTTCAGGAAGCTCAACGGCGGTGCTGCCAAATGTGTAGCCCTGAGCCGAAGCGCCGAGCGACACTGCGAGGGCGAGTGCAAAGGTAGAGTAGAGTTTCTTCATACAGGATGAATTTTTAAGATTTGGTTTCACTTTAATGAAATCGTTGGGCCAGCTGTCTTAGGGATGTTTTTGAAGCCATTTTAACACGGAAACCAACGACATCGCAAAGGTAAGCCCCATTTTCGACATTTGCAAGCATTTTAGCATTTTTTTAACCAAAAAACCATTTCATATAAGATTTCTCCCGCATCGGGCAACCTTTATCCAATCAGTTACGTTAGAATTTTGATACCTATAAAAACATACCTTAACCAAAACAGTATGAAAAAATTCTACTTCCTGGCGCTGTTTGTGCTTTCAGTATGCATCGGAGCATCAGCGCAGTCTGACGGGGACTATTATCTCGACATCAAGCAGGACAACACGCGTTACTATTTCACATGGGATGCGCAGAAGAACCTGTACACAATCACCGTGCCCGAACTTCACGGCGATTTTAAAATCTACGACAGCGAATATGTTGAAGGTGCCGGAGACCAGAACCAGCATGTATTCGGCGCCGCCGACGGCCAAAGCGCCGGCATAAAACCTGGCGAAATCAAAACCTGCGCCAATCCCGGCAACAATTTCAGTGTCGAAGGCGGCGGCATATTATATAATGTGGTAATGGAGTTCAGCCCCACCGACATGACCCTCAACATCGTAAGCGGCAGCTCCACCAAGCCTGAACCTACCACGCCTACCATCACAATCGCCGCGACAGGCACCGCCACCACTCCCGAAGCCGGCACCGTGGACTACACCATCACCGCCTATGCCATAGACAGTCCGGAGAGCCTGACCTATGACATCACCCTGGCATACATCCCCGCCGGCAATAGCGATACCAGCAATGTATCCACCACCCTCACCGGAACGCTCTCGGGAAGCCAGACACTCTCCGACCTGACCATAGGTTCCACCACAACGGTGACCGTGACCGCCACTGCAACGGCAGCCGACGGCACACCGCTCGAAGCATCAGCCACTACCGAAATAACAACTCCCGAAATACCAATCCTGATCGGGCAGCTTGCCGACGGCTCTTGGCAGCCCAACGTCGGAGTCAACGGTTTTACGGAAGGGATACCCGGCGTATATTATTATCTGCCGACGCTTGTGGGCGACGGTGAATTCAGCTTCGTCTCAAAACTCGGAAACTCACCTGACGACTGGGCCACGGTAAACGCCCATCCGCGCTATGCCCCTGCCGCCGATGCTCAACAGGAACAGGCTCCGATCGACACCTGGGTTCCCTACTCCCGATACGAGGGCAGCACGACCGGCTCATGGGTTCCTTATCCTTATGACGCCTCGCGCAGTTATCTCGTGAAATTCGACTTCAACACACAGACCGTCCAGGTCAGATATGCCGAGGCTCTCAGCGGCATAGAAGACGCAGCCATCCCCACCGACGGCCCCACCGACGTGTACAACCTGCTCGGAGTGCGCGTGTCCAGCGGCAATACGCGAGCCGAAGCCACCTCAGGCCTTCCTTCCGGAATCTATATCGTAAACGGAACCAAAACCATAATCCGATAAGCCGAAGTTTCCCGGCGGTCCCTATCCGGGCCGCCGGGTTTCTTGCCGTCCAATCTTAACCGGCGTTTTGCCTTTTTATGATTTTTTTGTACCTTTGCACAAAATTTCTAAGATATGGATTGGATAACACAGCTGCTCTTCCCGGGCAACACGTCGATAGCCAGCACGTTAGTGCTCTATTCGTTCGTAATTGCTGCGGGAATCTTTATTGGAAAGGTTCGCATCGCGGGCGTGTCGCTGGGCGTCACGTTCGTTTTGTTTGTCGGAATCCTCATGGGTCACTTCGGCTATGAGGTCGACGGAAACATCTTGAAGTTCGTGCGCGAGTTCGGACTTATTCTGTTCATCTTCGCCATCGGCCTCCAGGTAGGCCCCGGCTTCTTCTCGTCGTTCAAGAAGGGCGGCGTTAAACTAAACCTGCTTGCCGTGCTCGCCATCGCGCTCAACGTGCTGATTGTGCTCGGCATCTATTTCTTCGGAAACATCAACGACATCAACGCCCTTGTCGGCGTGATGAGCGGCGCCGTCACCAACACCCCGGGTCTGGCCGCCGCCCAGCAGGCCGTCACCCAGATCACCAACTCGGGCGAACAGGCCAACCTCATGGCCCAGGGCTATGCCGCCGCATATCCCCTCGGCGTGGTCGGCATCATCCTCTCGATGTTTGTCATCAAGGGCATCTTCCGCATCAACACCGAGAACGAAATCAAGGAAATCGAACAGGAACACGAATCCTCGATGCTCAAGCCCGACTTCCTCTCGATTGAGGTCACCAACAAATTGGTCGACGGGCTGACCCTGGTGCGTCTCCACGACGTAATCACCTGCAACTTCGTCGTTTCGCGCATAATGACCAAGACCAAGGAAATCATCATCCCGAAATCGTCCACCGAAATCCATGTCGGCGACGTGCTCCGCGTGGTATGCTCGGCCCAGGATGCCGACCGCTTCCGCGCCGTGCTCGGCTCTGACGTAGAGATGGACTGGGAAACCACCCCGATGCCTGTCTACTCGCGCCGCATCATGATAACCAACTCGCATTACAACGGCGTGACCCTCGGCTCGCTCCGACTCCACAACGGCTATCAGCTCAACGCCACCCGCGTGAACCGTGCCGGCGTCGACCTGCTCGCATCGCCCTCGCTGCGTCTCCAGATGGGCGACCGCCTCACCGTGGTCGGCAACCTTGAGGACATCGACCGCCTCGCCTCCAAGCTTGGCAATTCGATGAAGCGCCTCAACCAGCCCAACCTCATCACCATCTTCGTGGGCATCATCCTCGGCATCATCCTCGGCTCAATCAACCTTGGCTTCGGTATGAAGCTCGGCCTCGCCGGCGGCCCGCTGGTTGTGGCAATCCTTCTGAGCCGCTTCGGCTACAAGGCCAAACTCGTCACCTACACCTCCTCGTCGGCATCGCTGCTGCTGCGCGAGCTCGGCATATGCCTCTTCCTCGCGTCGGTGGGAATTGCCGCCGGCAAAGACTTCGCCTCGGCAGTGTTCAATGAAACCGGCATGTGGTGGGTAATATGGGGATTTGTAATCACCGTGGTGCCCCTGTTGATTGTCGGCCTTATCGCCCGTGGCAAGGACCGCATAAACTTCCTCACCATAATGGGTCTCAGTTCTGGCTCGTACACCGATCCCCCAGCCCTGGCCTACGCCAACAACTCGACAGGCAACGACGCTCCTGCCGTGGCTTATTCGACCGTATATCCCCTCACGATGTTCATGCGCGTCGTAGCCGCACAGGCCCTGATACTTGCTTTCGCATAAATCTCAATATAACTTGCGCCGCCGCCGTGAACTTTCACGACGGCGGTTTGTTTTCATAATACGACTAACAAAAAAACAACACGGAAATGAGTGAATTCAGCCAAATAATCGCCAGCGACAAGCCCACGCTTGTCGACTTTTTCGCCACCTGGTGCGGCCCCTGCAAAATGCAGTCGCCCATCCTTGAGGAGGTCAAGCAGCGCCTCGGCGACAAGGCCACAATCATCAAGATAGACATCGACAAGAACCAGGATCTCGCCCTGCGTTACAGAGTGCAGAGCGTCCCCACACTGATTCTGTTCAAGAACGGCGAGGCCGTTTGGCGCACCGTAGGCGTCCAGCAGGCCGACTTGCTCGAAGCCAAGCTTTACGAGCATATTCCAACAAAAAGTGACGAACGCTGAGAAAACACAAGGAAAGAACTAACCCGTGCCCCGCAGACCAAGTGCCCGCGGGGCACGCTTTTTACAGGGCCGTTATTTGAAACGGTAGGTGATATAGGCCGTGGCCTGGTCGGGAGCGTTGGAATCCGAGCGGGTGAAGCGGCGCGAACGCACCTCGGCCTCGACGGCAGCGCGCAACCTGGAATCGGTGGCGGCAGGCGCATCCCCGCCCTGGAACGACACGGAGGTAACCTTGCCCGTGCGGTCGATGCGCACCATCATCTTGATTGAGCCGGTCACGGTGGCGGGAACCTTGGCATAGGCGGGCAGGCGCCAACCGCCGCCCACAGTGCCCGTGCCGGTACCGTTCACGCTCTGCGACGCGCCGGCGGGCGAGCCTGAATTGCCCTCGGTCTTCCCGGAGTTGGCCGTGTTGTTCTTGCCGGTTGACTTCTGGAATGCCGACGCCGTGGCCGCGTTTGCCTTGCGACGCGCCTCCTCGGCCTTCTGTTTCTCGATTTCCTCTTTGGAAGGGCCGGTGGACTTGGGCTGCTGTTTTTTCTCGGCCTTTACGGGGGATGGTTTTGCAGACGTGACAGTGGCGGGCGCATCGCCGGCAGCTCCACGGTCGCGCATGTCATGTCCCGACTGCGGCGCCGGATCCGACTGATTGCTTTCCTTCACAGGATTTACAGCCGGGGCGGCTTCCTCGGGCGACGGCGCGGGCTGGGGAATATCCTCGACAACATCAAAGAATTGCTCGTCGGCCATGGCTATCTCGCCATCGTGGCGCGGCGGCCATCCCTGCGTGTAGGGGTCGAGGACAAGCGTCGTGAAGCGCAACAGCAGCAACACCCCGATTGCAATCAGGGCTGTCAGGGCAAGGGCTATGGCTCGGGGGCGGTTCATTGTTCAGCGACAGGAGTTGAAGCCGGTGCCGGCTGGGCGCCGGGACGCGTCGCAAGCACCATTTTAAGGGAATTGGCCGCACCGAGGTTAAGCACCTCGACAACCTTGCCATAGGCGACTTCCTCGTCGGCATACACGGCTATGCCGCCCAGCGAATCAAGCGCCTGGGCCGCCGTCAGGGCCACAGCCAGCGAATCCTTGGCCACGGCAACCGGCTCGGCGTCGGCCACCGACAGGAAATAGGCGCCGTCGGCGTCGATGAACACGCGCGTTGACGGTTTGGCGGGAGTTTGCTCGGAACCTTCGGGAAGGTTCACCTCGAGGGCGGTGGGAAACACATAGGTCGACGTCACCATGAAAAATACAAGCAGCAGAAAAATGACATCGGTCATCGACGCCATGGAAAATGCCGCCATCATGTCGTTGGGTCGTTTCAGTGCCATGTTGTCAAGCCGAGGGTTCGTTGAGCAGGTCCATGAACTCCATTGTCCGGGCCTCCATGAGTTTCATCACCTTGTTTATGCGTGCCACCAGATAGTTGTAGGCAAAAAGTGCGCCGATACCGACGATGAGGCCGGCAACGGTGGTGGTGAGGGCGGTGTAGATACCGCCGGCAAAGGTGCCGATCTGGGCGGCATTGCCCGAGGCGGCTATGGAATAGAAGGCCTGCACCATGCCGACCACCGTTCCGAGAAATCCCAGCATGGGAGCGCCGGCAGCCGTTGTGGCAAGCCAGGGCAAACCTTTGGAAAGGTCGGCCACCTCGAGGTTGCCGGTGTTCTCGATGGCCACGAGCACATCGTTCATCGGGCGCCCTATGCGGCTGATGCCCTTTGCGATGAGGCGTCCCATGGGAGTTTGATTTGAGCGGCAGAGGTTCAGTGCCGATTCAATCTCGCCCTCGTGGATGTAGTCGCGGATGCGTTTCATGAACGTGTCGTCGGTGCGGGTGGCCTTGCGGATTACTATCGCCCGCTCGATGAGTATATAGATGCAGACTAATGCGAGCAGGGCGATGGGAATCATGATCCAGCCGCCTTCAACGCAGAGATTCCAGATTGAAAGTTCTTCCATTTTTATTTATAGATAATTAGGATTAGGAGAGACGTCGTTTGATTCAGTTTTCCGTTTCGGTCAGACATTCCTTGTAGCGCCTTACGGTTTCTTCAAGGCCCAGGTAGAGGGCGTCGCATATCAGGGCATGGCCAATCGACACCTCGTGGAGCCATGGCAGGGCGCGGCGGAAATAGGCGAGATTGTTGAGGTCGAGGTCATGCCCGGCATTTATGCCGAGCCCGAGGTTATGGGCGGCGCGGCTCGCCTCAACATACGGAGCGACGGCTGCGGCGGGGTCTTTGGGGTAAAGGTCGGCATAGGGCTTGGTGTACAGCTCGACGCGGTCGGTGCCGGTGGCAGCCGCGGCCTTTATGTTGGCCGTGTCGGTTCCAACGAAAATCGACGAGCGGATTCCGGCACCTTTAAGGCGCTCGACAATGCTGGTGAGGAACTCCATGTTGGCCTCCACGTCCCATCCGGCCGACGATGTGAGGGCATCGGCGGCGTCGGGAACGAGCGTAACCTGCTCGGGGCGGACTTTCAGCACGAGATCCATGAACTCGGGCGAGGGATAGCCCTCGATGTTGAACTCCACGCCGACGAGGGGGCGCAGGTTGAACACGTCGGCACGCCGGATATGGCGCTCGTCGGGGCGCGGATGCACTGTGATGCCCTCGGCTCCGAAGCGCTGGCAATCGGCGGCGACCTGCTCAACCGACGGTCGGTTCTCTCCCCGGGCATTGCGGAGAGTGGCTATTTTGTTGATGTTTACGCTGAGACGCGTATGAGGTTTTTTGGTGCTCACTGTTTTTTCTTTGGGAAAAAAGTCGTAAATTTGTATTTCCGACTACAAATTTAGTCAATTAAAACAAATGACGAAAGATTTAGCCGCAAAAGAAAATAAAAACCGCCAATTTGAGGCATTTTTTCCTCCCAATCCCGACAGCAGCCGCCTTCTGGTGGGATGCGCGCAGGGCGATTACTCGGCTTCGCGCATCGCTCACGCCGTCGAGGATGCCGACGCGAGCCTCATCAATCTCAACGTCACCTCGCTCGAAAGCCAGGCGGCACAGATTGTCGTTGCGCTCCGCGTCGACCACCGCGACCCCGACCGCGTGGCCCGCTCGCTCGAACGCTACGGCTACACTATCCTGAGCGTCGAGGCCGCCGACCCCGGCGACGAGACCATACGCCTGCGCTACGAGGAACTGATGCGTTACATAAATATGTGATTACCAACACACCCCGCCCATGAGACTCGCCATTTACGGCTCGCGCCGCCAAGACCCGTATTTCAGCCGGATAGAGGCTTTTCTTGACACCCTTTCGCGCCGAGGCGACGAAGTGGTGATGCACTCGAAGCTCTACCAATATCTGCTCCATGTGATGCCCCGCGCCCTCGGCTGCGTGGTGCGCGTCACCGACAGCCCCGACTTCACGGCCGACATCGCCGTCAGCATCGGCGGCGACGGCTCTTTCCTGCGCACAGCCGCATGGGTGGCCGAAAAGCAAATTCCAATCCTGGGGGTCAACACCGGCCACCTCGGATTCCTCGCCTCGCTCGGCATCGACGACCTGCCCCAGTTGCCCGACATGCTCGACCGCGACGGCTATGTGGTCGAACCCCACAGCCTGGTGGAGGTGGTTGAGCCCCGCATCGACGGATGGCCCTATGCCCTCAACGAGGTATGCGTGGCAAAGGCGGAATCGGCCTCGATTATCGACGTGAACGCCTTGCTCGGCGACATCCATCTCGCCAACTACCGCGCCGACGGCCTCATAATAGCCACCCCCACAGGCTCCACGGCCTATAACCTGTCGGTGGGCGGACCGATCGTGCAGCCCTCGGCGCCGGTGTTCGTGCTGTCGCCCATCGCGGCCCATTCGCTGTCGATGAGGCCGTTTGTGGTTGACGATTCATGCGTGCTTACGCTGCGGTGCGATGGCCGTTCCCCACGGTTCCGGCTCAGCATCGACGGCCGAAGCGTCATGCTGGCCCTCGACACGCGCATAGTGCTGCAAAGGGCGCCTTTCGTTGTAAACGCCATATTGCTGCCCGGCCATAATTTCGCACAGACCCTGCGCGACAAGCTGTCGTGGGGATAGTTTCAATGCACGATGCATGATGCACGATTCATGATGCAGAATTCTGTTTTGTCAGATGGCGAGTTCCTCTTTTCTTGATTCTGACCTTGGTGTGGTAAAAATCAGGGCTCTGGCGTCAGCCCGTCGGTTTATCGCACGATGGAAGGCCGACGGCCTCCACATAACCCTCCCCGCCGGCGTCACCGGCGAGGAGTTCCTGCATGTCTTCAATGAATGGAAGCCACGGCTGCTCTCCATAAAGCCAAAAGAAGAACTGCAATATCACATAGGCTTCAGATATGAGACCGAAGACTGGTCGGTGGAAATCATCGCCGACCCGCTGACTCCGCCGCACAATGTCATGACCAAACTGTTGAGCGACGGCGAGGCTGACCGTTTCGCCATCCTTGTCGCCCCCGGTGCGGACCTCGGCACGGTTGGCGCAAAAAAACTGATAAGCCGCATAATCAAGGACCTTGCCGCCGCCTCGGCATCCCGACGCCTGCTGCCCCTGGCGCGTGAGGAGGCCTGCCGCCTGGGCCTTGAACATCGCGTGAAGGCGTTCAAGGTGGGCCGTGGAATCAAAAGGATGGGTTGTTGCTCGGCCAGCGGCGAGATTTCGCTGAGCTGCACGCTGATGATGCTGCCACGCGCGTTGAGGATAGCCACCATAACCCACGAGCTGGCCCACCTCACCCATTTCGACCACTCCCCCGAATTTTATGGCCTGTGGGATTCCTACCTCGGACATTCACACATAATCGACACAGAGCAACGCGCAAAAATCAAATTGCCACTTTTCCAGTGAACGAACAGGATGAAATGATGGTTATAAATTCAACATCACCACCTAAAATCATCCTTATGGAAAAAATCATCCCGTCACATCTTATCGGCACCTGGCTGCTCGGCATCATACACAAAGTCCTTGATTTTTTTGGACTCGAACACTCCAAAGGCATCGAGGAATGGACCTATATCATCGTCATCCTTGCCATTTCGCTCGGCATAGGCTGGTGCATCAAGGAAATATTCATACTGGGCCTGCGCAAGCTCGTAAGCATGCGCCATAATCCCATTGGCGAGGACCTGCTCAAGCGCCGTGTCATCAGCCGTTGCTCCCATTTTATTCCACCGCTGGTGTTCCTTGCTTTCATACCCATCGCCTTCAACAGCGGCAACCGCCTGCTCGCAATTATCGAACGTATCGCAGGTGCATACACCGTTGTGGCTTTCGGCATCGGCCTTGCCGCCATCGGCAGCTTCATTTTTTACACCTACAACAAGCGCGAGAACAGCAAGAACCTGCCCATCAAGGGCATACTGAATATATCGCTCGGCGTGATATGGATTGTCATAACCATCATAGCGATTTCGATTCTCGTCGACAAATCGCCGGCATACCTTCTCACCGGCCTCGGCGCTTTCGCTGCCGCCCTGATGCTGATTTTCAAGGATTCGATTCTCGGATTCGTGGCCGGCATACAGATGTCGCAGAACGACATGCTTCACGTGGGCGACTGGATTGTCGTTCCCGGCACCCCGGCCAACGGCATAGTGCTGGACGTGACCCTATCGGCAGTGAAAGTCCAGAACTTCGACAACACGTTCGTCACCGTACCGCCCTACACGCTGGTATCAACATCATTCCAGAACTACCGCGGCATGCAGGCCTCGGGGGCACGCCGATTCACCCGCACCCTCGTGGTCGATACTCCGTCGGTGGTCAAGCTATCCGACGAGATTCTCGACAAGGCACTCGCCGCCCATCCCGAGATAAAGCCGTTTGTCACCAACCTGCAGAGCACCCACAAGGAAATCGAGGCCGACAAGGGCATACGCCCCCTCAACGGCTCGATTGAGACCAACCTCGGCCTGTTCCGCGCCTATTGCGCCTACTACCTGCTCAACTCCCCGTGGGTCAATCCGTCAATGCAAGTGCTCGTGCGCATCCTCGAACCGACCATCTACGGCATTCCCCTCGACATCTACGCCTTCGCCATCACAACCGACTGGAACTCCTACGAGGCAATCCAAAGTGCCATAATGGAGCACTTTGCCGTCTGCGCCCCCGACTTCGGGCTCGACATCTACACCGCCGGTTCGATGACCGTGGAACAGGCCGGAACACCGGGACTGCCCGAACCCGCCGCCTCGCCCAACGCGCCGTCGGCTCCCACCTCTCGTTAAATAGAATATTTTTCGTAACTTTGCGCCGTGAAAAACGTGGCGCGGCTAATCATCACTGTGGCGGCTGCACTCCTGTGGGGGTGCAGCTCCACAAAGCATGTACCCGACGGACAGATGCTGCTCGACAAGGTCGAAATCAAAATCGACGACGACCGCACCGTCCACTCCGAGGAACTAATCAACTTCCTGCGCCAGACCCCCAACCATAAAGTGCTGGGATTCGCCAAGCTGCAGCTCGCCACCTATTCGCTGTCGGGCAGCGACTCAACAAAGTGGTACAACCGCTGGCTGCGCTCGCTGGGACAGCCGCCCGTGATATACGACGCCGACCTAACCGATGCCTCACGCCGCCAGCTGCGCCAGGCAATGATAAACCGCGGATACATGGAAGCCGAGGTCGAGGTCGACACCCTGCTGCGTCCCGACAAGAAACGCGCCGCCGTGACATACCGCATACACACCGGCGAACCCCACGTAATTTCAAACATGGCACTCAACGTGCCCGACAGCGCCATCCGCGCCATACTCGAGCGCGACTCGGCAATGTTCGACATCGGCGCCGGCGACCTTTTCGACCGCAACCGCCTCGACAACCTGCGCACAACAATCGCCTCGCGCCTCCACGACGAGGGATACTACGGATTCTCGCGCGAATACATCACCTTCACGGCCGACACCGTGCGCGGCTCGAAGGACATCGCCCTGACCCTCAACCTCCGCGCCCCCGACAACACCCGGCCCGCCGACCCCCACCACCTATACTATATCCGCTCCGTCACCTTCGTCACCGAGGAGGCCACCCATGCCGAGCATCCCGACACGGTGGGCTACCGCAACATCTCGGTTGTCTACGGCCCCGACCGCTACATCAAGCCGTCGGCCCTCTACGACATGTGCTTCATCGAGCCGGGACGACCTTACAGCTCGAGGATGGTCGACAAAACCTACTCGTCGCTGTCGCGCCTGAGCATACTGCGCTTCATCAACATCGAGATGCACCCCGGAGGCACGGTAGGCAACGCCGAAATGCTCGACGCCGTAATCACCATCTCACGAAACAAGAAGCAAAGCATATCGCTCGAACTCGAAGGAACCAACTCGGAGGGCGACCTCGGGTTCGGAATAGGCGCCACCTACCAGAACCGCGACCTCACCCACCGCTCCGAGCTGCTGTCGGTCAAGTTCCGCGCCGCCTACGAGAGCCTTTCAGGCAACCTCGACGGCTTCATCAACAAACGGTTCACCGAGTATGCCGCCGAAGCCGGCATAACCTTCCCCAAATTCGAGCTTCCGTTCGCCTCGCGCGCCTTCAAGAAGCGCATGCAGGCCACCACCGAGTTCGCCCTGTCGTTCAACTGGCAGGAGCGCCCTGAATACACCAGGGTTATCGCCGGCATCGCATGGCGCTGGAAATGGAACAACCGCCTGCGCGACATGGCCCGCCGCCACACCTTCGACCTCATCGACATAAACTACGTAAGGCTGCCGCGCTCCACCATCGACTTCATCGACCAGATAGCCCCCTCCAATCCCCTGCTGCGCTATTCCTACGAAGACCACTTCATCATGCGTCTGGGCTACACCTTCTATCAGACCAACCGCCGCATACCCACAGCCGAAGTCAACGCCTTCGCCATGCAGCCCTCCATCACCACCTGGCGCTTCTCGGCCGAGACGGCGGGCAACCTGCTGTATGGTCTCTCCCACCTGTTCAAGGCCAAGAGGGACGACGGCGCCTACAAGGTGTTCGGCATCCAGTACGCGCAATACGTCAAGGGCGAGATTGACCACACCTATACCCTGAACCTCAACTCGCGCAACGCCCTTGCCTTCCACGCAGGTTTCGGCATAGCCTACCCCTACGGCAACTCGTCGATGGTGCCTTTCGAGAAGCGTTTCTATGCCGGCGGCGCCAACGGTGTGCGCGGATGGGGTGTCCGCACCCTCGGCCCGGGATGCTACGACTCGCGCAACGATGTGGAGGACTTCATCAACCAGTGCGGCGACATATCGCTGATTCTCAGCGCCGAATACCGCGCCAAACTGTTCTGGGTGTTCGAGGGCGCCATTTTCATCGACGCCGGCAACATCTGGACCATCCACGAATACCCCAACCAGCCCGGCGGCATGTTCAAGTTCAACAAATTCTACAAGCAGATTGCCGCTTCCTACGGCCTGGGCATACGCATGGACTTCACCTACTTCCTGCTGCGCTTCGACCTCGGATTCAAGGCCCACAACCCCGCCATGAACCAGGAGCCGTGGCCACTCATCCATCCCAAATGGAGCCGCGACGCCAATTTCCACTTCTCGGTGGGTTATCCCTTCTGACCTTTTCGCCACTCTGATTTGTTTATAATTTCATGAAACAGCTTGTTATCTTCGACCTCGACGGCACATTGCTCAACACCATCGCCGACCTGGGCACAGCGACAAACCATGCCCTGGCAGCTAACAACTTTCCCACCCACCCCATCGACGCATATCCGATGATGGTGGGTAACGGTGTGCGCAAGCTGATCGAGCGGGCCCTCCCGTCTGAGTCGCGTTCCGAATCGACAGTAGCCCAGCTGCTCTCGGATTTCAAGACTTTCTACGACGCCCACCTCTTCGACCTCAGCGAGCCTTACCCGGGCATTCCACAGCTGCTCGACGAACTCGCGGCGCGCGGCGTGGCCATCGCCGTGGCCTCAAACAAATACGAGAGCGCCGTAAAACGCCTGGTCGAACACTTCTTTCCCGACACGGCCTTCGCCGCCGTATGCGGCCAGGTGGAGGGCTATCCCACCAAGCCCGACCCCTCGATTGTGTTCAGGGTGCTGTCAGAGCATCCCACGTCAAAGGCCGACGTGCTGTATGTGGGCGATTCAGCCGTCGACATCGAGACCGCGCGCAGGGCATGCGTCGAGTCGGTGGGCGTGTCGTGGGGTTTCCGCCCCGTGCGCGAGCTGACCGGCGCATACGCCGACCATATAATCACCGCTCCGGCCGACTTGCTCGACCTGCTGAACGAATAACCTGAACCATGACTCCTCCCCGACCCTCACGAAGCCCCTGGCAACGCGGAATACTGCGGTTTGCCGCCTGGCGCCGACGCCACGTCGCCCCGGGAATCACCGTGATGGTCCTGGCCATAATCACCGGCACCCTCGCGGGCGTCGGCGCATGGATACTGAAATTCTTTATCGGACGCATGTGCTCGTTCTTCCTCGGGTTCATGCGTTCTGGCGAAATCAACTGGTATCTCGCCGCGCTGCCTTTCATCGGAATATTGGCGGTGGCGGTCTACCAACGCTATGTCATACGCTTCGACCTCGAGCACGGCACCGCCCGCATAGCCCGCGTGATTGCGGGGGGGAGCTACCGCATCAGCCCCACCCTGTGCTACCGTCCCCTGCTGGCCAATATCGTCACCCTGGGCTTCGGCGGCTCGGCGGGCGCCGAGGGCCCGATAGCCGCCGCCGGCGCCGCCATCGGCAGCAATGTGTCGCGCCTTTTCGGGGTGTCGCCGGCGTTGATGAGGGTTATGATCGGCTGCGGCGCGGGCGCGGGCATCGCGGGCATATTCAAGGCACCGGTGGGCGGCGCGATGTTCACCCTCGAGGTCCTCAAAATGAAAATTAGCACCCTCTCGGTGCTCGCGCTGATGGTTGCGTCGGTGTGCGGCGGCATGACCTGCTATGCCCTCACGGGCTTCACGTTCGACGTGATGTTCCTCCCCACCTCGTTCTTCGACCCGCACACCCTCGGGTGGGTGACGCTGCTGGGCGTGTTCTGCGGCATCTACTCGGTGTATTACACCCGCGTCACCGCCATGCTCCACCGGTTTTTCAAGAGTTTCCGCAATCCGTGGCTTAAAAACCTAACCGGCGCGGCCATCGTGGGCGGATGCCTGGTGCTGTTCCCGGCCATGTACGGCGAGGGCTACGCCACCGTCACCGACCTGGTCAACGGGCGCTGCGACCTGTTTCTCGACGGCAGTCCGTTCACGTCCGAGATCTCGGACGCCGCCATAGTGCTACTGCTGGGCTTCGCACTGCTGATGCTTAAAGTCTTCGCCACCATCGCAAGCAACAGCGCCGGCGGCGTGGCCGGCGACTTCGCCCCCACCATCTTTGCCGGCGCGTTTGCCGGCATGGTGTTTGCAATGGCCGTCAACAGCGTGTTCGACACCCACCTGCCCGTGGCGCTTTTCGCGCTTTTCGGCACGGCGGGAGCGTTTTCGGGCATCATCCACGCCCCGATAATGGCGATGTTCCTGGTCGCCGAGATGCTCGGCAACGGCTACGGCTTTTTCCTGCCGCTGATGGTCACCTCTTCGGTAAGCTACATCACCGTGAAACTCATCACACCCCGCAGCCGCTATGCCAACGCCGACCACGACGACCTCTCCTCGCTCATCAAGGCCCGGCCGGCCCAAAACGGCAAGTAACCCCGTATTCACAACCGTCATGCGGAGGTCGTTGAAAAAACGTCCTGACAGGATTTTGCCGTGTGAAAACTTTTCCATATCTTTGCTGCACGTACCGTCTGCAGAAGCCCCGGAGCGGGCAAGCGGGTGGGACGTGAACGGCCTTGGCGAAGGCTGTTCCAAAACATTAGCGTCTGCAAGGCGCTTGATTCTTGACTTCTTGAAATGTGGCAATTTCAACTACTCCGTCAGGAATGAAGCAACTGCAGGTGTCTATGCGGATGTGTATTATATCGATACGCAAATATCCGGCGTGGGCTTCTGCGTTGCTCGTTCTACGGAGTAAGGCGATGCCACATGCCTAAGAAGTAAGAACGGGCGACAAACCGACGGGCCTGCGCTTTTGGTATTTTATAACCATCATTATACATCCGTTTCATAACATGAAAAAAGTTTTCTTATTGCTTCTTGCCCTCTGCGCCATCGTCGGCGCGAGCGCACAGAACGCCAACCGCAAGGGGTTCTTCATCGAGGCCGCAGTCGGCGGCTCGGTGGGCAATCCACCGCTGAGCGGCCTGTCGATGGACAACGGCGTCCTCAACGGCCACTACACCGGCGGTACAGTCGTCAATTTCGCCTTCGGCCCGCGTTTCCGTACCGGCTCGCACACCGCCTTTGATTTCCGCATCGAAGCCCAGGCCAACACCGCCCGCATCACCCAGTCGCTCGTGCTGAAAGCCATGCCCGGCATGCGCATCACCACCGGCGAGCTCTTCGGCAACATCAGCATGTACATCTCGGCCAACATCGGCTTCGCCATCGCCGACTCTGGCTGCGCGGATTTCTACTATGATTTCATCCCTAATGACGGGACTGAAGCAACCTGGGACCTTTTCTCATCCGATCCATCATTCGGCGCAGGCTATTCACTTGGCTTAGGCCTGAACATAACCACCCACTTCTACGGAGGTTTCGTCTGGGACGCCCAGTACATGATTCACCAAACCCGTGACAACCTGACCTGGACAAATCTTCACTACGGCATGGCCGGCCTACGCCTCGGCTACCGCTTCTAATCACCGCAAGTTATGAAATATATCAAATACCTTATGCTGGCCATCGCATCGTTCGTGATGGTCTCGGGATGCACTGATGAAGGCCCGGAAGCCATACTTTCAGTAGCCGCCGACGTGAACGTCTCTGTCACCAATGTCAATGAGGCTACATTTAACGTGACTCTTGACAAAAACGACGACTCAATGAGGGTTATCGTTTATCTATTCGATGAAGATGGAAAAGAGTATACAAAAGGGCTTGACTCAGAGTATTCAAACGGAAACGTTTTCACCATCATATATTCGGATCTCGAACCAGGCCATACTTACACCTATAAAGTTGGGCTGAGGCAGAGAGGTGATGGCTGGGACATGACGTCGCTGATGGAAATCGCCTCAGGTTCTTTCAGGGTACCGTCTCTCGAAGAATATCTCAGCGAACAGGGCGACGCGGTTCTTGAGCCATCTGTAATCACCAACTCAGAAGCTGTCATTTCAATAAAATTGCCAAAAGACGTATGCACGGGCAACTATGTGAGGCTTCTATACTCCACCTCTTCGGATTTTGCTGATTCCCACGAAATAAGCATAGAAGATGGATCCCATAAAAACATCATAAGCGCCAAACTTAGCGAATTGCAGGAAAACACCAAATACTACGTCAAGCTACGCAGCAACTTTATCATAATAAAAGGTAACTCATATTATGACAGCGATAATATCACTTTATCCGATTATACGCTGACTCCTACCCCTGACAGCTTCACCACGCTTTCAGATGGCGAGGTAATCTCTGAAGCGCGCGCTATCCTCTCAGCCTCAGCTCTTGACGTTATAGCTCAGGTAAGCATTTCCTTGCCGGACATGTGGGAATTCTACCGCGAATACTCAAATGACCCCTACAATTACCAAATAATCATCAGCAACGACCAGGAATACAAGGACTATACAATTATTGCGGACGGAGTTAGCTCATTATGGATACCCGACCTTACGCCTGAAACCACCTATTATCTTGCCTTGAAAGGCGATTTCCGCTGTTCGGCTGTCGACCGGGTTTTCAAAGATTTTATCCTCCCCGCCGACAAGGCCATGACCACCACGCATGCCAACCAGTTAGAGATGACTGACGGCCACGCATGCGTTGACCTCGGACTATCCGTAAAATGGGCCACCGAAAATGTCGTTGACGGCAGTGAAGAATATTTTGCATGGCCCGAAGTTTCAGGAATAAAGGATATTGCCGGCACTGAATACGATATCGCAACAAACCACTGGGGCACATCGTGGCAAATGCCGTCGGAGGCCCAATTCTTGGAATTGCTTAAATCATGCAAAATCTACGAACGTGGCAACTCGCTTATATTTGTAGGCAACACCGGCAACTATATACAGATTGAGACTAAGGGCTTTAAGTCAAGATCTGAGTATGCAACAGGGGGGTACTATATATATGATGACTGGGATTTCTATTACTGGACCTCTACTGCAAGTGCTGAATATAGAGGGTATGCCAACTGCTTCTACGGTAGTCCTCATGATATTTTTCTTTACAATTTCAATGCTGATGTCATAAAGTCTAAGAAGATAAATAGCGAATATACAGTCCGCCCCGTGACCACGAAATAACCTCATACAACTTAAAATTGGTTTTCCTGACCGAAGCCGTCCGGCGCCGCGAGGCCCGGGCGGCTTCTCCTCATAATGCGCACGGCGGCAAAAACACAGCGCCCGCGCCGAATCATCGGCGCGGGCGCTTGGCGTATATCGCGGGTTGGTTTACTTCTCGAACTTCTTGACGATAACGGTGGCGTTATGGCCGCCGAAACCGAACGAGTTGGACAGCGCGGCGCGTACGGGACGTTCCTGGGCGCGGTTGAAGGTGAAGTTGAGGGTGTAGTCGATTTCCTCGTCTTCGTCGCCCTCCTCGTGATTGATGGTGGGAGGAACGATGTCTTCCTGAACAGCCTTGACGCTGAACACGGCTTCCATAGCACCGGTGGCACCGAGCAGGTGGCCGGTCATCGACTTGGTGGAAGAGATGTTGAGCTTGTGGGCGTGGTCGCCGAATACGTCAACGATGGCTTTCACCTCCGACACGTCGCCGACGGGGGTCGAGGTGCCGTGCACGTTGATGTAGTCGATGTCCTCAGGCTTCATGCCGGCATCCTCGAGAGCGTTCTTCATCGAGAGGATGGCGCCGAGACCTTCGGGGTGGGTGGCGGTGAGGTGGTAAGCGTCGGCGCTCATGCCGCCGCCGGCCACTTCGGCGTAAATCTTAGCTCCGCGGGCAAGTGCGTGCTCGAGTTCTTCAAGGACGAGCACGGCCGAGCCTTCGCCCATCACGAATCCGTCGCGGCTCTTCGAGAAGGGGCGCGATGCGGTTTCGGGCGAGTCGTTGCGGGTTGAGAGGGCGTGCATCGAGTTGAAGCCGCCAACGCCGGCGGGATAGATCGCAGCTTCGGCGCCGCCGGTGAGCATCACGTCGGCCTTGCCGAGGCGGATGAGGTTGAAGGCGTCGATGATGGCGTTGTTGGACGATGCGCAGGCCGAAACCACACCGTAGTTGGGACCGTGGTAGCCATATTCCATCGAGATGTGACCCGACGCAATGTCGGCAATCATCTTGGGAATGAAGAAGGGGTTGTATTTCGGGCCCTTGTCCTCGTTGAGGGCATAGTATCCGGCTTCTTCCTCAAAGGTGTGGAGGCCGCCGATACCGGCTGCGACAATTACACCCACGCGGTCTTTGTTAACGTCAGAGCCTTCGGCCTCGAGACCGGCGTCCTCGACTGCCTGACGGGCAGCCACGAGGGCATACTGGGCGTAGAGGTCGAGCTGACGGAGCTTGCGGCGGTCAAAGTGTTCGTCGGGATTGAAGCCCTTCACCTCGCATGCGAACTGGGTCTTGAACTTGGAGGCGTCGAAGTGAGTGATGGGGCCGGCCCCGCTGACACCGCGCTTGGCGGCATCCCAGGTAGTTGCGACATCATTTCCCAGGGGGGTGATGGCGCCCATACCCGTTATTACAACACGTTTTAATTCCATGTATTTCAGGGGGTGATTGGATTATAATTAATGTACCGTCTCTCAAAAACGAACCCCCACAACGCAAGCACACGAATGGAAGCGAGAGGGGGACGAGGAGGGAGGCAAGAGATTACGTTGGGATGGAATCCTCGCAGGGATTAGGCCTTGTGAGATTCGATGTAGTCAACGGCGTCCTTGACGGTCTTGATGTTCTGGGCGTCTTCGTCGGGGATTTCGAGATCGAATTCTTTCTCAAATTCCATGATGAGCTCTACGGTGTCGAGAGAGTCAGCGCCGAGGTCGGTGGTGAACGATGCTTCAGGAGTTACCTGTTCGGGAGCGAGGCCGAGCTTGTCGGTGATGATAGCCACCACGCGGTTTGCAGTTTCAGACATAATTATAAATGATTAATTTATTAATAGATTCTTTTTTGCGCTGCAAAGATAGTCATAACTTCCCAATTACGGAAATTTTTCCGCGATTTTTTTGATTTTTAAGGGTTTTAGGGTCGGGAACTTAACATGTGGAAAAGCGGGGACGGGGCCTCGGCCAAAACCTTTTTAACGGCGGAAGTTGTTGTTTTTACAGCAAGTTTTGGTTTTCTATCGGACTTTTTATGTAATTTTGCCGTTTGAAAACACATTACTCCCAATAATTAATGTATTTATGGTGAAAAATCTTGTCATTGTCGAATCGCCCGCGAAGGCAAAAACTATCGAGAAATTCCTTGGGCCGGACTTCAAGGTCATGTCCAGCTACGGGCATATCCGCGACCTGAAATCCAAGAGCTTCAGCATCGACGTAGACGGAGATTTTTCGCCGATTTACGAAATTCCCGACGAAAAGGAGGAGGTTGTCGACAGCCTCCGTAAGGCCGCGTCTCAGGCCGAGACCGTATGGCTCGCGTCCGATGAAGACCGCGAGGGAGAGGCCATTGCCTGGCACCTGGCCGAGGTGCTCGGGCTCGACCCCGCCACAACGCGGCGCATCGTATTCCACGAAATCACGAAAAAGGCCATCCTCAACGCCCTCGAGCATCCACGCACAATCGACCTCAACCGCGTCGACGCCCAGCAGGCGCGCCGCGTGCTCGACCGCATCGTCGGATTCGAGCTCTCGCCTGTGCTGTGGCGCAAAATCAAGCCGGCCCTCTCGGCAGGCCGCGTTCAGTCGGTGGCCGTCCGCCTCATCGTCGAGCGCGAGAACGAAATCAAAAACTTTGTGTCGGAGCCGTATTTCCGCATAAACAGCGTGTTCCGTACCCCTTCGGGCGAGGATTTCCGCGCCGAATACTCCCACCGCCTCGGCTCGGAGCCGGAGGCCCGCAAGCTGCTGGCCGACTGTGCCGGCGCCCGGTTTGAGGTGGGCGAAATCGCCACCAAGCCCCTGCGCAAGTCGCCCGCGCCGCCCTTCACCACCTCGACCCTCCAGCAAGAGGCCGCCCGCAAGCTCGGATTCACCGTGGCCCAGACGATGATGGTGGCGCAGAAACTCTACGAAGCCGGTCACATAACCTACATGCGTACCGACTCGCTCAACCTCTCGGACGACGCGATGGCCGCCATCAGCCACGAAATCACCGCCACGATGGGCGACAAATACCTGCACACCCGCCGCTACCACACCAACAGCAAGGGCGCCCAGGAAGCCCACGAGGCAATCCGCCCCACCGACATCGCCGTAACCGATCCCGACGACTGCACCGACCGCGAGAAACGCCTCTACACCCTTATCCGCCAGCGCTCGATCGCATCGCAGATGGCCGACGCCGAAATCGAGAAAACCACCGCCGAAATCCTCTCGCCCTCGGCACCCGAGCGTTTCACCGCAACGGGCGAGGTCATCAAATTCGACGGCTTCCTGCGCGTATATGCCGAAGGCCGCGACGAGGAGGGCGAGGCTCCGGCCGGCATGACCCTGCTGCCGGCCCTCAAAACCGGCGAGGCCATCACCGTGGCCGAAATGCAGGCCACCGAGCGTTTCACCCAACAGCCTCCGCGCTACACCGAGGCCTCGCTCGTCAAGAAAATGGAAGAACTCGGCATAGGCCGACCCTCGACATACGCCCCCACCATCTCAACCATCCAGAACCGCGACTACATCGAGCGCGGCGAGCGCGAGGGAACTCCCCGCGAGTTTAAGGTGCTGCGCCTCACTCCCGACGGACAGATCGCCGAGGAAGTGCGCACCGAGGTGGTCGGCTCGGAAAAGGGCAAGCTAATCCCCACCGACATAGGCGTGGTGGTCAATGAGTTCCTCACCGAATATTTCCCTGAAATCCTCGACTATAACTTCACGGCCAACGTGGAGGAGCGCTTTGACGAAATCGCCGAGGGCAAACTGCCCTGGAACTCGGAGATGCGCAACTTCTACGACCGCTTCCACCCCCTTGTTGACGAAGCCATGCACATGCGCCTCGAGCACAAGGTGGGCGAGCGCCTGCTCGGCACCGACGCCCAGGGGCGCCCAGTATCGGTCAAGATAGGCCGTTTCGGCCCGCTGGTGCAGATCGGCGGCGGAGACGGCGACGAGAAACCCCAGTTCGCATCGCTGCTCAAGGGTCAGTCAATGGCCGAGATAACCCTCGAGGAGGCCCTGCGCCTGTTCGACTTTCCCCGCAACCTCGGCACATTCGAGGACAAGGACGTGTCGGTGGCCATAGGTCGCTTCGGCCCCTACGTGCGCCACGACGGCAAATTCGTCTCGATTCCGAAGGACGTACCCCCGGCATCCGTCACCCTGTCTGAGGCCATCGAGCTCATCAAGGAGAAGCGCCAGGCCGAGGCAAAACGTGTCGTCAAGACCTTTGACGAGGACGCCGACCTCCAGATTCTCAATGGCCGCTACGGCGTCTACATCGCATATAAGGACGGCAACTACAAAATTCCCAAAACGGTTTCCGACCCCGCCGCGCTGACTTTCGCCGAGGCAATGGAAATTGTTAAATCGCAGGCCGACAGGCCCGCCAAACCCTCGCGCAGCCGCAAAACGACCTCACGCACAAAAAAATAAACCCACGACATGCCCAAACCCCTGAAAGCCAAACCCGGCGCGGAACGCAAACGCTTCACTCCCGACATCATCCTCACCTTTGAAGTGAAGGAGCCGGAAACCAAGCTGCTCGAGTTCCTCTACGCCTCGATGCCCGACCGCAAACGCACCACCGTAAAGGATTACCTCAAACACAACCAGGTGATGGTCGGCCAGACCGTCACGCGCCAATGGGATCAGGAACTGAAACCGGGCGACGTGGTCAAGGTGAACACTTCGCGCGAGTTCCAGACCTTCCGCAATCCCCGCCTCCACATCGTGTATGAGGACGATGACATCATCGTGGTCAACAAGGGCTACGGGCTGCTGTCGATGGGCACCGACAAGAAAAACGAAGGCACGGCCTACTGGCTGCTGCGCGACTATGTCAAGCGCCTCGACCCCCGCAACAAGATTTTCATCGTCCACCGCCTCGACCAGCACACCTCGGGCCTGATGATGTTCGCCAAGTCCATCCAGGCCAAGGAGGCCATGCAGCACAACTGGAACAACATGGTGCTCGAACGCCGCTATGTGGCCGTGGTCCAGGGTCAAATCGAACCAGCCGAGGGCAAAGTTGAGAGCTATCTCGCCGAAAACTCGGCCCACGAGGTTTACTCGACCACCGTACCGGGCGAGGGCCAGTTTGCCGTCACCCACTACAAGACACTCAAGATCCGCGGACGCTACTCGATGGTAGAGCTTCAGCTGGCCACCGGCCGTAAGAACCAGATCCGCGTGCACATGAAAGACCTCGGCCACCCCATCGTGGGCGACCGCCGCTATGGCGCCGAACCCTCGCCGATTCACCGCCTGTGCCTCCACGCGCAGACCCTGCGCTTCATCCACCCCATCACCCGCCGCGACATGAACTTCACCTCGGCCCTCCCGCCGGGATTCGCCAAACTCGTGTAGGCATGGCCGGCGCGGAGATGCTTTTGCAATACCTGTGGGAGCACCGCCTATGGGATTACGGCTCGTTGAAAACCATCGACGGGCGGCGTGTCAACATCATCGACCAGGGGCGCCGCAACCAGGACTCCGGGCCCGACTTCTTCAACGCGAAAATCGAAATTGACGGCCATGTATGGGCCGGAAATGTCGAAATACATGTCCGCGCTTCCGACTGGCACCGCCACGGCCACCACGCCGACCGCGCCTACGACTCGGTGATTCTGCATGTCGTGGGCCATTCCGACGCCGAGGTGCGCCGCCCCGATGGCCAGCCCATTCCCCAGCTTGAGCTGCCGTACACCCCCGATTACCGCTCGCGCTATGACGCGATGGTCAACAACACCGTCGACCGTCTGGCATGCTCGCGCCACCTCTATGGCTTCTCGCCCATCCACATCACCGACTGGATTACGGCCCTCGGCCACGAACGCCTCTATGCCAAGGTCGAACGCGTCAATTCCGCCCTCGGGCGCCTCGACGGCGACTGGCAGGCGGCGGCATACGTCACTCTGGCACGCGCCCTGGGCTTCTCGACCAATTCCGACGCCTTCGAGCGCGTTGCCTACGCCACACCGCTGCGCTGCCTGCTGAAACATCGTTCGGACCGACGCCTGCTCGAAGCCACCCTGTTCGGCCAGGCAGGCTTCCTTGCCACTGCCGGCAACGACCCGGAACATCCCGGCTATGTCGACGACCTACGCGCCGACTACGGCTTCATGAAAGCCAAATACGGACTCTCAGCCCCCGAATCGCCGGGATGGAAAATGGCCCGCATGCGCCCTCCCAACCTGCCCCACCGCCGCATCGCCGCCCTCGCGGCCATCATCGCCGACGGCTTCCGTTTCGGCAGCGCTTTCTCGCACGTCACCAACCAGGCCGACGCCCGCAACCTTTTCACCACCGAAATCACCGGCTACTGGGCCACGCACTACACCTTCGGGCCGTCCTCGGCCTACGTCCCCCGCGCGTTCAGCCCCGACTCCGTCACATCCCTCATAATCAACGCCGTCGTGCCGCTGCTCTATGCCTACGGCGTATATTTCGGCGACGACTCCAAGACTGCCGCCGCCGTGGAGCTGCTGCAATCCCTTCCTCCCGAAAACAACTCGGTGACGCGCATCTTCACCGACCAGGGCATACCCTGCGACGATGCATTCTCGTCGCAGGCGCTCATACAGCTGCGCCGCGCCTACTGCGAACCCCGCAAATGCCTCTACTGCCGCATCGGCCACCGCATCCTCGCCTCCAAAGCCAAGCCGTAAAACACCTTAAACCGTTAAAAATTACTAAGTTAATGATTTTTAACAAATGGGGGGGGGTAAAACGACCATTTATATTTAACTTTGCATAGTTTTCTGTGTGTTTACACCAAAAGACCTATCATTTTAATATAAATCTTTCACATTTCATTTCTATATTGATGAAAACGACCAAAATGACTGGCCTCGCCATTGCCGTGGCGCTTTCAACGGCTTTGGGCGCCAGAGGACAGCTGACCATCACCGAACTCATGCAGTCAAACATAACCTACTGCATGGACGATCTTAATGACTTTCCGGATTCGTGGGTTGAACTTTACAATGCCGGCGATGAAACAGAGCAACTCGGCGACTACCATATCGGCCTGAAAAAGAAAATCGCCAGCGCCGATGCACTCCCCGCCATGGAAATCATGCCTGGCGAATATGTCATAATAAACTGTGATAAGGCTGCCACCGGCCTCCACACATCATTCAGGCTCGAATCCAATAAAGCCGGCGACGTTTACCTTTTCAAAAACGGAGAGCAAATCGACCACGTGGCCCATCCGATCTTCCCGGCTCCCAACATCGCCTATGGACTGGATCCCCAAACAGGAGAATGGGGCTATGAGTTCACGGCCACTCCCGGCGCGCCGAATATTGCCGGCACCTGCGACGAGACCCGGATTCTCCCCGCTCCAAGTTTCAGCGCCCCCGGCCGAATCGGAACCGAACCGTTGACCTTGATGCTGTCGATGCCCGATGGCACCCCTGACGAAGCCAAGATACGCTATACGCTCGACGGCTCACTCCCAACCGCAGAAAGCGACGTGTTCGAAGCTGGTGATGAATTAACGATTGACCAAACCATCTGTGTAAGGGCCGGCATTTTCTGCGAGGGATGGCTTTCCACGTTCCCCACCACCCACAGCTACATCTTTCCCGACCATGAGATCTCCATCCCGGTGGTCTCAATTGTCACGGATGATTATTATCTTTACGATGAGAACATCGGAATATTTAATGATGGCGTTTCCGAGACACCGAACTGGCAGAACGACTGGCGCCGCCCCATCAACATCGAATTGTTTGAGCCGGCGCAGGAAGACGCGGTTTTCAATCAACTGGGCGAGACACGCATTATGGGCGGATATTCACGTCTGTATAAGCAGAAATCACTCACTGTGTATGCCAACAAACGCTTCGGAATAAAGCGCTATGACACCTCCACAATCTGGCCTGACAAGCCGAACGTTACAATCAGCCAGTCTTTCATCCTGAGGAATGGCGGAAACGATTTCGAGCAGGCCCATATAAGGGACGGTTTCGTGCAGACCCTGTTCGGACGCAACATCGACAATCTTGACTGGCAGGCCTACCGGCCCACGGTATGTTACATCAACGGGCGGTATGCCGGAATATACGGCTTCCGGGAGCGCAGCAACGAAGATTACGTGGCCGCCAACTATGACGGAGAAGAAGACATCGACATGGCAGAGAACTGGGCTGAGGTGAAGGCCGGCTCCATCGCAACGTTGAACACTCTTGTAACTACCATTGAATCGGCCAATCCAACTCTTGAGGAAGTCGGAGAAATGATGGATGTCGACAATTTCCTTAAGAACCTCGCCATACAGATGTTTGCCGGCAACACAGACTATTTGCTGAACAACATAGTGTGGTGGAGGGTCACCGACGGGGGAAAATGGCGTCTACTGCTGAAAGATGTCGACAGATTCATGACAAAAACGTACGTGAAGACAGATTACTTCAAGTACATTGAAGACGCCTACGAGAACGCATACAGCGACTGGCATGCACGCCGCATCAACGTGTTCAGATACTTCCTCACCAATCCTGAATCATCCAGTCACCTGATTGACATGCTCACCGCCTATATGGGCGATTTCCTCGCTCCCGACAATGCCCTTGAGCTTCTTGAAGAAATGGCAGGGGAAATCCAACCCGAAATCCCCTACCACGGCGATGTTTATTTCAGCAGCTCTTACCCTACCTACTGGTCTCAGCAGGTTTCCGAAACTCTGCCCCTCCTCTACCGCACACGCTATGAATACCTTTATGAAAACATAGCCGAGTATTACGATCTGGGGCAACCGAGGCAACTCACCGTCGTTCAGCCCGGGCTTGAGAGGAGCGCTGGCAATCCCACCGTTTCGCTTGAAGTAAACGGCCAGTCCATCCACAACGAAAGCTTCAACGGAAAATATTTTCAGGGGCGCCGGCTGACAGTCGCCGCCACCCCCCTTATCCCGGACTATGCCGTCAGCAGCTGGATTGTGCGCGCACACGACGGCGAAAACGTCTCGACCTCTTATGCCGCAGGCAATGTGCTGGATATGGACATGCCGGAATGTGATAGCCTTGAAATCGAGCCGGTGCTTGCCAAGGAAACTACGGGTATTGAATCGATTACCGTATCCGACAGCGAAGGGCAATATAAAATGTACGACCTGACCGGCCGTGAAGTCGATGCCAACGGCCACATAAGGCCCGGCATTTACATCACTACAGATGGTTCAAAAGCCACCAAACGCATCTTCCGCTAAATAAAGCAACAACACATTCACCCACTTAAAACCACGGTTCCTGAACGTAAAGGACCGTGGTTTTCTGATTTAAATCGTCTTCATAAACTATTGCATTTTATATTTTATCATATTTTAACATCCGTTTAGAGATATATTTGACTATCTTTGTGGCGCAGTAACACAAAAAGACCTTACCTTTTTCTTTCTGCAAGCGCATTTTCATTTCTCAAAAACACATCTATGAAAATTCTACTTTCATTTTGCGCAGCAGCAATTGTCGCAGCAGGAGCAATCCCGGCCAACGCTGCCACACGCCACAAATCTCTGTTCCAACCCCGCAAGGACACCGCAGCACGGCAGTTCAAAAAAGCACCGGGCACCGATGTCTCCGCCGCCGTTCTCCCTGGCGTCGCCCGCGCCAAAGCACCGGTCAAGGAACAGGCGGCCAATGCTCCAGGGCTCCACGGCTACCTGTTCTACTCAGACAACGCCTCGTACCCTGAGGGCTTTTAGAAACTTGCCGCCGATGGCGCAATGTCGCTCGTCTACGCCGACCCTGTGTTTGAGAAATTCGATCTACCGGCCGACAATGGCTGGTATGCCGACGGCAAAGTGTGCTCATACTACCTCGATATTGAGTACGACCCCGGTTTCGGTTACTACGCGACCGGCTTCTACTATTCTGAAATCGATTTTGCCACCGGCGCCGTGATAAAGGCAAAGGAACTGGACATCGACAACGGATACATGCAAATCTCGGCCTACAACAGCACCGAAAGCAAAATCTACGGCTTCGGCTATGACTTCATGGGCAATTTCGGATGGGTTTCAGCCCCGGCCGATAATCCCGGCGAAGTAGACATCGAGAGAATAATCAGCGACAGCGAGATGATATGCTATTCGCTGACGTTCAATCCAATCGACGGAAAGTTCTACGGAGTGACAACCGGCCAGAAATTCGTATCAATCACCACCGACGGCACCTTCGAGACCATCGCCGAGCTTGACCCGGACCTCTACGACAACATGTTCCAGTCAGGGCTGGCCTACATCGCCAAGGAAAGTAAATTTTACTGGAATCCGCAGTATGCCGACTATTCCACCGGCCTGGCCACCATTTCCCCCGACGGAACCGTAGAACCCATCGAGACATACGAGGACGCCCATCAGTTCACCTATCTCTTCACCACCGAGACTCCGGTCGATCCCGCCCTCCCGACTGCGCCCGAGCTGACCTCCCATTCATTTGCCGACGGAGCCCTGTCGGGCATCATGAGCTACAAGCTCCCGTCCACCTTGGGTAGCGGCGCGCCGATTCAGTCCGGCGAACTGGAATGGTTCGCCACATTGGACGGAGCCATCTACTCGCGCGAAAAAGCCGCCCCCGGCGCTGCAGTCAACGTTGAATATTCCGACCTCGCCACGGGTTTCCACACATTCGGAATGTATGTGCAGGCAGGCGAAGCCCGCAGCACCACCACATCAACCACTCTTTTCATCGGCACCGACACTCCGGCAGCCCCAGCCAACGTGACTCTCACCACCTCTGAAATTTCCTGGGAGGCTGTGACCGGGGGCGCCAACGGCGGCTACATCGATCTTTCGCAGCTTAAATACGAAGCGTACCTCAACGGCGAACTTGTCGCAACCACCACCGAGACTTCCGTCCCCGTAGACATCGCCGCTTCTGAATATGGCGTCTACCAGGCCACGGTCGTGGCTGTCTGCGGCGACAGCAGCAGCGACGCCGGCACGTCCAACAAGATTGTCGACGGAAAGCCGATGGACCTGCCCGTGCTCTTCAAGCCCACAGCCGCAGAATTTGAACTGATGACCCAGGTCGACGCCAACGGCGACAAGCGCGGATGGTCTTACAGCACATATTATGGATGCCTTGTCACCACGTTCTCCAAGAATGGCCAGCCGATGGACGATTGGATTTTCCTCCCTGCCGTCAATCTCCCGTCAACCGACAGGTACTACACCTTCGGCATGACCAGCCGCAACATGGGCGTCGATTTCCAGGAAGAGTATGCAGAAGTCGCCGCATTCTACGGCAAACCCTCGCCCGACGCGCCCTCAGTCAAGATAATCGACAAATTCAAGGTAGGCGACGAAGCTGAAAACATAGGCCGATTCCAGATTGAGACTCCCGGCACATGGTATATCGGAATCCACTGTGTATCAGAGCCTGACCAATATGGCATCATAGTCAAGAACCTCTACGTCCGCGACGAGCAAATCGTTGCTGAATCGCCCGCCGCCGTGACCAGCCTCGAAGCCGTGGCCCACGACAACGGCGTCTTGAAAGCCACCGTAGCCTTCGCCTTCCCCACCGAGACCTATCTCGGCAATAAACTCGCCGCAGACACTGAAATGACCGCCATCGTCACCGCCGCATCGTCAGAAACGGTAAGCGGGCGTCCCGGCGAAATCGTCAGCACCGTCGTAGAAACCGTCCAGGGCACAAACACCATCTCGGTCAGCGCGTTCATCGGCGAAAGCGGAAGTCCGGCCGCAACCTGCGAGGTTTACACCGGCGTCGACATCCCCGACCGCATCAAGAAAATGACCCTCGACGTGGCCCCCGACATGATGAGCGCGGAACTTTATTGGGAAGCACCCACCGTGGGCGTGAACGGCGGCTATATCGACCGTGCCCTCATCAGCTATGAAGTGTACCGGTATGTCGAAGACTGGTATGGGAGCGGATGGGAAAAGCTCGCCGACTGTGGCACGGATATGTCATATAATTTCAGCATGCCAGCGGGCGCGCCCATGGAAACCGTAAGGCTCGGGGTACTCGCAATCAACGTCGCCGGCCATTCAGGTTCGATAACCTACCGCGAAAATCTCCTCGGCACCCCCTACGACCTCCCCATTGTCGAGACTTTTGAGGAACCCGAAACCCTCGATTACAACCCATGGCTGATTTACTATTCCGACAATGGCGTCTCTTACGGATGGGCGGCACTCAACCTGATTGCACCCGACGTATTCCCGTCCGAGACAAAGTCGGCCCTGTACGGGCGGTCGCGCCTCGAACTCACCACCGGCTCCATCGGCCTGCCGCGCTTCTCCACCGTGGAACAACCCGGTGTAATCCTCTCAATCACCAATTATGCAGGTGAATATGCCGCCTACACTCGCATAACCGCACAAACCCACGACCTTGCCACACCGATAACCATCGGCGAATTTGAAATGAGCGATGAAGACTTCGCCGAGACCACCATAATACTCCCCGAAGAACTTCTCGGCAAGGAATGGGTGCAGATATACCTTGAAAGCGAGTTCGCCGACTCCCAATCCATGATGCTCGCAACCAACATCGAGGTACACAGCTTCACGGACGCCATCCACGACGCCGCATCATATAGCTCGATTACGGGCGGCCGCGGATTCATACGCATAACCGGCCACGAAGGAGATGAAGTAACCGTCACAACTCCCGACGGACGCAACGCCGCCAGCCTCCGCGCCGGCTCTGCCGACTTCACCGCAGAGCTTCCCGCCGGCCTCTACATCGTACGCGCCGGAACAGCCACCGCCAAAGTCTTGGTTAAATAGGCCTTCCCGCATCATTTGCAAAAAAATCCCCGCGTTTTGCCAATTCGCGGGGATTTTTGTAACTTTGTGGCTCTAAGATTTTTCACAAGATGTTACAACGAATTGCAGACTTGCGCGCAGAGATTGAAGCCCTCACGGCGGCCGATGCAGCCGAGGTGGAGGCACTGCGCATCAAATATCTTTCCAAAAAGGGTCTTGTATCGGCCCTGATGAACGATTTCCGCTCTGTTCCCGCCGAGGAAAAACGCGCCGTGGGACAGGCCATCAACGAGCTCAAGAACTTTGCCACAGACCGCATAAACGGACTGCGCGACTGCCTCTGCTGCGGCGCCGCCGAAGCCTGCGGCCTCGACCTGACGCGTACGGCTGCCCCGGTGCGCCTCGGCACACGCCATCCCCTGTCGCTAGTGCGCGAGGAAATCATCGCAATCTTCCGCCGCCTGGGCTTCAACATTGCCGAAGGTCCTGAAATCGAGGACGACTGGCACGTTTTCTCGTCGCTCAATTTCGCTGACGACCATCCTGCCCGCGACATGCAGGATACTTTCTTCATCAGCCGCATGCCCGACGTGCTGCTGCGCACCCACACCTCGTCGGTGCAGAGCCGCGTTATGGAGCACACCGAACCGCCCATCCGCATCATCTGCCCCGGACGCGTATACCGCAACGAGGCCATCTCGGCCCGCGCCCACTGCTTCTTCCACCAGGTCGAGGCCCTCTATGTCGACAAAAACGTGACTTTCGCCGACCTGCTTCAGACCCTGCAGTATTTCGCTGCGGAAATGTTCGGCGGAGACACCAAGATACGCCTGCGTCCGTCCTACTTCCCCTTCACCGAACCTTCGGCCGAGATGGACATCAGCTGCAACATCTGCGGCGGCAAAGGCTGCTCGTTCTGCAAGGGAACCGGCTGGGTGGAAATCCTCGGCTGCGGCATGGTTGACCCCAATGTGCTCGAAGCCTGCGGAATCGACTCGAAAACCTACACCGGCTTTGCCCTCGGCATGGGCGTGGAACGAATCGCCAATCTCAAATACAGGGTAAACGACCTGCGTCTGTTCTCGGAAAACGACGTACGCTTCCTCGACGAATTCGCCGGCACGCACTGATGCGATGAAGACTGCCGAACGCTATGCCAAAGTGGTTGAACGCTTCCGGGCCGAGATGCCCGTGGCCGAGACCGAACTGCACTACGACAACCCCTATCAGCTGCTTGTGGCCGTCATTCTGTCGGCCCAATGCACCGACAAGCGCGTCAACATGGTGACACCGGCCTTTTTCGAGGCTTTCCCTACCCCCGAGGCCCTCGCGGCCGCCACGCCCGAGGATGTGTTCGAGAAAATAAAGTCGGTGTCCTACCCCAACAACAAAACGCGCTCGCTGCTCGGGATGGCCCGCAAGCTCGTGGACGATTACGGCTCGGAGGTGCCCGACGACATAGATTCGCTGATGACCCTTCCGGGCGTGGGACGCAAGACCGCCAACGTGATTCTGTCGGTGGTCTACGACAAGCCGGCCATGGCGGTCGACACTCATGTTTTCCGCGTGGCCGAAAGGCTCGGGCTCACCACCCGCTCCAAAACGCCCCTCGCCACCGAGCAGGCCCTCGTGAAGAACATTCCCGAAGAATATATCGCCACCGCCCACCACTGGCTTATCCTCCATGGCCGCTACGTGTGCAAATCGCGCAAGCCCGACTGCGGAAACTGTTTTCTGAAAGACCTCTGCCGCGCATATCCCAAGTTCAAGAAAGAGGAAGAACTGAAAAAAGAGTTGAAAAAATAACACCTGCGGAGATGGCACAGCTGATGAGCCTGGCCATATCTCCAACCCATCATAATGGAAGAAACGTTTTTGACCATTATCGAGGTGCTCGGCACCATCGCGTTCGCCATATCGGGCATCCGGCTGGCGGCCGCCAAGCGTTTTGACTGGTTCGGCGCCTACGTCGTAGGCCTGGTCACCGCCATCGGCGGCGGCACGGTGCGCGACGTGCTGCTCGACATCCCAGTCTTCTGGATGCTCTCGCCGATGTACCTGAGCGTAACGGGCATATCGCTCGTCACGGTGCTCATATTCCAGCGCCTACTCGTTAAAGGCATGCGCACCCTGTTCATCTTCGACGCCATCGGCCTGGCCCTGTTCGTGGTCGTAGGTATTGAGAAAACCCTGGCGGCCCACTATCCCATGTGGGTCGCGATTGTGATGGGCATCATCACGGGCTCGTTCGGCGGCGTCACCCGCGACATCCTCCTCAACGAGGAGCCTCTGTTTTTCCGCAAGGACATCTACGCCACGGCATGCCTGGCGGGCGGAGTGGCCTACTGGCTTCTGCTCCTCACCGGCGCACCGCAATGGCTTCCGCAGGGCTTCTGCGCCGTCACGGTGATAGGATTGCGCGTGGCTGCCGTATATTTCAACTGGTCGCTGCCGATTCTGAAAGTCGACCCCAAATCTTTGCCGGACAAACCATGAACGACGATCTCGTAAAATTCGTGAAATACTGCATGGTGGGCGTGCTCAACACGCTGCTCACCCTCGGCGTCATATTCATATGCAAGTCCGTAATCGGCGTAAACCCCTACATCAGCAACGCCGCCGGCTATCTTGTGGGAGTCACCAACTCATTCCTGTGGAACAAGAAATGGGTGTTCAAGTCAGACGGTGGGATGGGCCGTGAGGCGCTGAAGTTTCTCGGGGGATTCTGCATCTGCTATGCATTGCAGTTCCTGGTGGTGTGGACGCTCAACCAAAGCTCGTTCGGCGACATCGAGATTGACCTGTATGTGTTCACCCTGTCGGGCTACGGCATAGCCACCCTAATCGGGAACTTTGCCTACACCGTGGCCAATTTCATCTACAACAGGGTGGTCACGTTTAAATGATTCACCTGACCACAATCTTGTCGGCCTTGTTGCCCCTGACGCGGATATACAGGCCGGGCTGCAGGGTCGAAGCGCTGACGCGACGGCCCTGAATCGTGTAATAGGCCGCCTCGTGGTCGTGGTCTATCTCAATGGCCCTGACCGCCGATGTGGTGTCAAGCTTTACAGTCATGCCGGCCAGGCGGCTCTGCATGGCCGATGTGAGAGTCAGCTCGCACACATCCTCTCCGGCGGGTGTCCAGGTTTCGGAAGCCCAGTCAAATTCGCCGGTCGACGGAATGAAATTTATGTCGGCGCTGCCGGTGGCCGCACCGCTGAGCGACATTTCAAACTTGATTTCACGCAGCACGTAGTTCGGATTCATCGAGCGCACGGTGAGGGTTTCTCCGTCGTACAGGCGCACGTCGCAGCCGTCGGCGTCATAAGGGCGGTAGAGGCGCACGCTGGTGTTTCCCGCGCCCGTGGCGGCAAACGTGATGGCTACGTCGCCGTCCGTAAAGCTGCGGCCATCAAGGTCAACCCATTCCTTCAACGCGGGCGCAGCGATGGCGGGATTGAGGGTGGAGGGGTCTGAGAAATTGAACTCGGACGTCTGCGACGCCTGCGGATTGCGCACACGGAACGTGGCCGATACTGCCTCGCTGGGGTCCATGCCGTCTTTTGTTGCGAATGCTTTCAGCGTGATGTCGTTGAAAAGCACCACGGGCTCTGTGTAAAGCGTCGAGACTGACGAAGGCTCCGCTCCGTCGATGGTATAGTAAATGGACGCGCCCTCGGTCGAACACTTTATTTCAACAGCTGTACCGACCGACACCGAGCCACCGGCGGGGGTGAAAACCGGCGCGGCTACCGTCTCGCGTTCCTGCTCGACATCGCCCTGGGCAGAATCGTAGACCACAGTGATGGAGTTTATGTAGAGGCGATGGTCGGCATCGACAATCAGGTTGGTGAGCTTCCGCTCGGGGCGCGAGGGAATCGACAGGGAATAGTCAGCGTCGGTGACTTCCGGCACATACAATGTCTCGGAATTGAGCATCACCGAGGCCTCGACATCGCGGTTGTTGTCATAACGGCGGGCATTGACGACAATGCGCCGGGCCACCACCTGCGCATCCTCGGCAAGCCAGATGTTGAAGCCGCCGTTCTTGCTGCCCGACGACAGCTTTATGCAGTCGGTCTCAGGAAAGACGCTGACGACGCTCGTAACCTTCTCCACATAGCTTTTTCCGGCCTTTATGGCGTCGGTGAAGGTCGAGTTGGTCAATGATGTCGTCGAGGCGTTGTCGGCGCCGAAAACAATGCTGTAAGAGCGTTCCTCGGCCTTGATTGCGCCGATGATGCCCAGCGATATTGCAAATGCAAGAAGGATGCGTTTCATAGATTCGGTATTATTTTATGCAAAGTTACACAGAATTTGCGCAAAAAGCAAGAAAGGCACCACTTGCGCGGCGCCTTTCCTGAGGTTACAGGCTTAAATCAGCGTATCACGGTTTTCTTGCCGTTGATGATGTAGAAGCCTTTGTCAAGGCTCTTGACCTGAGCGGCAGAGGCATCACGGAGAATCACGCGGCCATCAAGGGTAACGGCGGTGAAGAGACCGTTTTCATCGGCCTGGATGCCGGAAATGCCCTGGAGCTCGCTGAGGGTGAAGGTGGCCTCGATGTTGGGTGTCGACTGGGCATCGTCAAGGAGGAAAGCGCCGTAGTTGACAAGCAGCATATATTCGCCGAACTTTGTGGGAGCCGGATCAAAAGTGAACTTATAGGCAGGATGTCCGTCGACGGTCACAGCCTCATAGGATGTGGCGCTGTGGTAGCTGCTGTAGTCCGACGCACGGAGGTTCACGAAGCTCAGTGTCTCGAACAATGCGGTTTCGGCATTGTCGAACACAATAGTGATTTCTTCCAGCGAGCTGACGGTTGTACCTTCGGCAGGAATGGTGTACCACGTGTATTCCTTGGGGGTTACGACCTCCCATGTGTGGGAGATGCCCCCGAACGGCTGGCCTGAGATGGTGAAGAGGCCGGCGGGGATGGTGACGGTAAGCGTGCCTGCTTTGCCTACATAAGGATTGCCGGCGCCGGAGTCATAAATGTTGATGAGCAGCTTGTTGCCATCCATTCCGGCAAATGAAATCTCGCGGTACTGTGCGGGCATCTCCTCGCCGTCAAAAAGAACCTCGACTTCCTGCAGTGCGCTATATGAGTAGGTGACGGTTTCGTCCTCGCTGAACACAAAGGCCACATAAGTCCCATAAGTGTCCGCCACGACCTTGTTTCCCGTGGGCGACGGCACGCAGCTCATGTCGATATCGGCGGTCCGCTTGAGTGTGTATGAGCGACGTATTTCGGGGCTCTGATATGTGCCGTCAAGGATGAACGAGCCTTTCTCCACGTTTAGGGTGTAGCTGCCTCCCATCGAAGCGTCGGGAGCCGGATCGAAGGTGATGGTGAAGGTCGGATATTCGGCCCCGGGCACTTCTTCAACCGCGTATATCTGGTAGCTGTTGTTGCCGGTCAGCACAACGTAGGAGCCTTCGACAAACGAAGCGGTTTTAGCAGTGGGGAAAGCCACCGTGAATGTGCCCAGTTCGGTAAGTTCTGCATCATTTTCAGGCGAAAGGGTGTAATCAAACGCCTTATTCTCGCCAAAGTTCAGCGAGTACTGGATTGCGGGGGAGGCCATGCCGTCGACGGTGAACGCGCCGCGGTCAGCGTCAATCTCAAGCTTGCCGTTCACCTTGAACACGTCTTTGTTGAGACGGATAGAGAAAAGGGGATCGCCCCAGTTGTCGACAATCGAATATCCGTATTCATTCAGCGCGTTTGCAACACGGGGGATGCTCTCGCCGCCGTAAGTCACACGGAAACCGGCTGTCTGGCCCGAGCCGGCAGCTGCGTTGGGATCTTCCCAAGGCTCTTTATCCACCGACGAAGCGTTGGGGAACTCAAACGTGACGGTCACGGCGTGGTCGTCGGGAAGTTCCTGAGTTGTGCCGTTGGCAGGTGTTGCGACATATTCAAGCGCAACAAGAGGATTGATGGTATATGTAGCCTCAATGTCCCCGTTCTGTTCACCGTCGCCGCTGAATGTTCCGGCAGGAATATGGAGAGTCCAGGTTCCTTCGCCGGTTACGGGTTCGTCAAACCATATATAGCGGTCTTCGTTGCCCCAGCCACCGACTTCGCCAGTGTAGGACTGCGCGCCGTTGGTCAGCACAACTTCCTTGGAGTCATCGACATCCATGCCGTAGGGCGCATTGGGGAACGAGAGGGCGATTTCAGAAATACTGCCGACGGTCGTGCCGTCTGCCGGGTCAAGGCGATATGTATCGAAAACACCGGGAGCTGCAGGATCAACGGTATATGTAGCCGTAACCGGCGCATTAGTCAGTCCATCGCTCAATGCAAAATCACCGACAGCATCATCCCAGCCATATTCGCCGACGACTCCGGCGGGGACGGTCAGCGTATATGTTCCGGCGGCAGTCTGGGTGGGAAACACAAGGTCAATCTTGTTCATGGGCCAGTCTTCGACAAACTGCCACTCTGTTGCGGACACGGCGTCGGCACCGGCAAGCTGGAGGGTTGCCTCGGAGATTTTGCCGGGAACACCCTGCACCATGTTTTCCGAGTTTTTAAGACTGAAAGTAAGACGCACAGTGGAAATTGATTTCACGGTTGCACCGGACGCCGGGGTCGATTCCACAAACGGCAGGCCGTCGGCCATCGCTGTTGGAGCGAAAGCCGCCGCTGCGAGCAGCGAAAGGAGTAGTTGTTTACTCATTTGATTGGTGGTTTTGGTTAAATAAATTATACTAACACTTTTGCAGTTAAAATTAGCCAAACGATATTACACTGCGCAAATATACGTATTATTTATGACATTTTGCCAAACCACCTCAAAAAAATCACAAAAAAATAATCCGGATTGACCAATATTCCAGCAGGACGGTCAATCCGGATCATTATGTATGTCTCAGTCTTTTAGCCGACAGTAATCAGCAGTGGCATGCGCCGTCGCCACAACCGTGGCCATCGCCGCAACCGCAGTCGTCGCCGCAGTCTTCATGGCTGCAACCGCAGCCACAGCCACCACCCTGAGCCATCTTGATTTCTTCGGGATTGGCTTCACGGACTTTTAGCACTTTGCCCTTGAAGCGCACGGCGTAGCCGGCGAGGGGATGGTTGAAGTCCATTTTAACATGGGTATCGGTAACGTCGAGCACGGTGCCCACGATGCGCATGCCGTCGGCTGTCATCATGGGGAGTGTGGCTCCCTTGCGCACCATTTCGCTGTCAAACTTGCCGTCGACGTTGAACACATCTTTTTCAAGTTCGGCAACATATTCGTCCGAACGTTCGCCGAATGCTTCGTCGGCAGTTGCCTTTACGTCGAAGGCTTCGCCATCGGTCTTGCCTTCGATGTCTTTTTCGAGGGGTGCGACAAGGCCGCGGGTGATGCCGTAGATGAAGCTTTCGGGATGCTCGTCGTCGGTTTGATGCACGAGCTCCTCAGAGCCGTCTGCGTTCACTTTATAGAGGTCGTAGGACAGCTCCACATATTTTCCAGGTTCAATTTTTTCCATAATAAATATAATTTTACTAATGGAATAACAAAAACCATGCCTGAATGTTCACGGCTGACATAATGGCAGGTATGGCACAAAAAAACGGACCGGATGATGAATCCGGCCCGTTGGATATGGAGATTGTCAGTCTATCACTTCTTGACAGAGGCCTTGCGGCGGCTGTCGGTGAGGTATGCCACGGGGGCTGCCACGTAGATGGTGGCGAGGGTACCGATAATCACACCGAAGAGCATCGCAAAGGTGAACGAACGGATTGCGTCGCCACCGAGGATGAAGATGCACAGCAGCACGAGCAGGGTCGAGCATGAGGTCATGATGGTACGGCCGAGGGTTGAGTTGATCGACTTGTTGATGGTGGTGTAGAAGTCCTGCTTGGGATAGAGGCCTACATTCTCACGCACGCGGTCAAACACAACCACGGTATCGTTGATCTGATAACCGATGACGGTCAGGATAGCGGCGATGAAGGTCTGGTCGATTTCCATAGCGAAGGGCAGCACACCCCAGAACAGGGAGTAGAAGCCGATAATCGAGAAGGCGGTGAAAGCCACGGCTGCGAGAGCGCCGACCGAGAAGGCGACGTTGCGGAAACGCAGCAGGATGTAGAGGAACATGGCGATGAGGGCGATGGTCACGGCGATATAAGCGTCCGTGCGCATGTCGTCGGCAACCGACGGGCCAACCTTCTGCGACGATACGATACCCTGGGAGGCGTCGGTTGTCGAGAATTCGGCGGCGGTCATGCCCTCGCGGAGGTAAGGCTTGAGGCCTTCAAAGAGCTTGCCTGTGATTTCTTTTTCAGTGTTGGCGTCTTCGTCCTTGATTTTGTAGTTGGTCGACACGCGCACCTGGTTGGAGCTTTCGATGGTGATTACCGAGAGGGAAGCGCCGGGGAACTGGGGAGCGAGGGCTTCCTGGAGGTCGGTGGTCGATACGGGTTTCTCAAACTTCACGATGTAGTTGCGACCACCCGAGAAGTCGATGCCCTGGTTGAGGCCGCGGGCAAAGAGCGAGATGGCAACCACGGCCACGATGATTCCGACGATGGAGAAGGAAACCTTGCGGGTGCCGAGGAAGTTGTAGTGGGCGTTGACGAACATCTTGCGCGACAGCGAGGTCGAGAAGGTCTCGTTCTCGAAGCTCTTGGCCTTGGAGAACCAGAGGAAGAACAGACGGCTGAGGTAAACAGCGGTGAAGAACGAGCAGATAAGGCCGATGATCAGCGTGGTTGCGAAGCCTTTGATGGGGCCAGTGCCGAAGAGCAGCAGAATCACGCCGGTGATAATCGAGGTGAGGTTGGAGTCGAAGATGGCCGAGAAGGCGTTCGAGTAACCGTCGGCGAGAGCCTGGCGCACGTTCTTGCCGGCGCGGAGCTCTTCCTTGGTGCGCTCGAAGATGAGCACGTTGGCATCGACGGCCATACCGAGCGAGAGCACGATACCGGCGATACCCGAGAGGGTGAGCACTGCCTGGAACGAGGCAAGGATTCCGAGGGTGAAGAAGAGGTTGCAGATGAGGCAGATGTTGGCGACGAGGCCGGGAACAAGGCCGTAGAATGCGCACATGAAGATCATCAGGAGCACGAGGGCCACGATGAACGAGATGAAACCTGCCTGGATGGCCTGGGCGCCGAGGCTCGGGCCGACAACCATATCGGAGATGATGTGTACTTTGGCATCCATCTTACCGCTCTTGAGGACGTTTGCGAGGTCTTTCGCTTCCTCAAGGTCGAAGTCGCCGGTAATCGAGGACTGGCCGCCTTCGATTGCCTGGTTGACGTTGGGCGCGGAATAAACCTGGTCGTCAAGGACGATGGCAACCTGCTTGCCGACGTTGGCAGCGGTGACGCGGGCCCATGCACGGGCGCCCTCGGGGTTCATGCGCATAGAAACTTCATTGCCGCGGAGGTTGTCGAAGTTGCTCGAAGCGTCGCTCACGGCCTTGCCGTCGAGGGCGGGCTTGCCGCCGGGAGCTTTGAGCGAGTAGAGGGCGTAGCCGAAGTTGTGCTCGGTGCCGTCGGCATCGGTGCGCACGGTGGGCTTCACGCTCCAGCGCAGCTTGAGGTCGGAGGGAAGGATGCTCTTGGCAGCCGGAGTGGCGAGGATTGCGTCGATACGGCTCATGGTAAGAGCATCGGGGGCAAAGCCGAGGGTTGCACCGTAGCCGGGGTTCTGCAGCAAGGCTGCGAGCGGAGCGACATTAACGGTGGAATCGTTCTGCAGACGGCCCACGAGGTTCATGAGCGCGCTCTGGAGCTCGGCAGCGGTGTAAGTCTCGTAGAACTCGAGGTTGGCCGAACGCTGGAGGAGTTCACGCACACGTTCGTGGTCTTTCACACCGGGAAGTTCAAGAAGGATCTGGCCGTCCTTGCCCTGGAGCACCTGGATGTTGGGCGAAACAACGCCGAACTGGTCGATACGGTTGCGGAGCACGTTGGTGGCGGAGTTGTCCACGCGGTCCTTGACCTCGCTCTTTAGCTTGGTGCGGACAGCGGCATCGTTTGAACCTGGTTCAACAAGACCCTGGAAAACGACAGAGAAGTCGGCCTGGGGCTTGCGCGAGCGGTATTCTTCGACGAACGCGCCGACAAAGTCGTCGGTCTGGTGGGCGTCGATGCGCGAGTTGGCGGTGGCGATTGCCGATTCAAACACTGTGTCGGTGTCGCCGCTCTTCATCGAGCGGAGCATGTCGGCCATGTCCACCTGAAGAATTACGTTCATACCGCCCTTGAGGTCAAGGCCGAGGCCAACGCCCCATTTCTGTACTTCACTGAGAGTGTAGCCCATCCACACGGGTTCCTCGGCGAGCGAGTCCATATAGTGCTTGTAGGCTTGGTTGTAGGCTGCGTCGTCGTTGTCGCCCGACATGATGAGAGCGTAGTTCTTGGCCTCGCCCTCATGCTTGTTGGATACAAACGTGAACGAGAGGTAGAACAGGCACACAAACACCAAGAAGATAGCGATAACACCGGCAACGATGCTTCCTAAATTTCCTTTGCTTTGCATGGATAAATGTATGGTTTAAAATTTGTTAATAGTATTCGGTCAAATTTCAGCTCGCAAATATAGCGATTTTTTTTGAAAAATACGGCAAATGAGGCGGCAAAATAGCTAAATACGCGCCAAAACCCGCCTCATGGACGGGTTTTGGCGCGTATTATGATGCAATTTCATCAAAATTTCACTTCGACGCCGAAAAGACCATGTACTCCCTGCGAGTTTATCCAGCGCACGACCTCGTATCTCCGCGAGAGCATATTCTCGACCCGCGCGAATATTGTGAACGAGCCGGACAGCTTGTAATCGGCCGTGGCCGACAGATTGCTCACACAGCCAAGGTGGTACTCGTTTTCGGCACCTGAAAATGCCTTGCGGCCGCCACGGAATTCATATCCCGCACCGATGCTGAACTTGCTGAACGGCGTCACCCGCGCCGACGCGCTTATGATGGTGGAAGCGCGGTCATAGGTGCGGAACCAGGCTTTATCGTAATCTGACGGAGCAAATTCGGCCGAAGCGTTCACACTCAGGATTCGCCATTCATAGCCGAGACGCAGTCCTGCATGCCATCCCTTCACGTCGGTGGCCGCCCATGGTGTGGTAACTCCGCCTGTCAGCATGAGCCACTCGTTTGCCACGGCATAGCCTCCAAACAACTGGGCGCTGAAGCCCGAGAAAGGTCCGAAATTAAATCCAAGGTCAGCGGCCACAGGCACATCCGAGCGCCCGAGCGCCCGTGTAAGGAACTGATATTGGGTAATCTGACGGAGCGCGCTGAAAGAATTGACGACGTCGCCGCCCGAGATATCTGCCCAGACAGCGAATTGGGGCGTGGCGGCCCATTGCAGCCATAAATCGGGGGCAACATGAACTTTGGAGCCTTCTCCACCCGTGGCAAAATCGACTTTCAATCCGACCCGTGCGGTAATCGACCCTGTGGCAATGGCGTAGAATGGTTTTACACCGACTGTTCCAAAAGTGCAGGCATCGGCGCGGTCGGGCGGAGACGTGACAGCGCCCGTATGGACAAAATCGCCCTCGACGGCCACTCCGAAGCGCGACAGAGCGCCCACTGGCAGTGAACCTTCGGCTTCAAAACCATATTGCTGCTGGGAAATCCCGGATGATTCGTAAGGCTGTTTGTTAGCTTTGGCTGGCAGGGCATTCTCAAACATACCCTTCACGGCAGCCGAATACTCCAAGTTGCCGACACTGCTTTTCCATCCAAGATTCAAACCTCCGGCGCTTATCTTTCGGTGAGTCCACTCGCTTGTCGACTGCCGGATAAAGCTGTAATTTGCCGAAGCCGAAAAAGCCGACCGGCTGTTTGGACGCCAGCCGAAATCGAGGTTGACCGAAGGGAGCATCAGTGAATTGCTGTCCTCGTAGTAACCGGAAGGGACGTCGTAACTCTCGCAGATGTAACCCGCATCGATTCCGAACGAGAATCTTTCGGTTTCGACAATGCGGTATCCGCCAGTGACGCCGATGTTCAGGGTCGGGAAATATCCGATTGCCGCATACCCCCTGTACGGCGAAGGCTCAGCGGCCGCAGGGCCTGCAGAGGGGTCGAGGCGGGTAAACGAGCGTGTCAGCGGCGACAGGCGGTTATAGATGGATGGCTTGATAGCCACTGGTTCGAAAACGGGGAGAACGAGTTCTGGAGTAAGGCCGCCCAGGCGTGTGGCAGCCCGCTCGGCAGGTTCGACGGTGCGGTCAACCACCACCTCGGTTTTAAGGTCCTGAGCTGCGGCGGTAAGAGCCATTGAGGCCGTAACAAATATGTTGAGAGCTTTAAATTTCATTGTGACGTATTATTTCAGCTTGGACAGGCGGGTGTCAATCATCTGGAAAATGTCGGTTTCGTTGCCGGGATAGTTTTCGCGGAGCGAGTTCAGGTATTCGCGCGCCTCGAATGTCTTGCCGTCAGCGGCATATATGTCGCTCAGGAGGATGAAAGCCCGGGCCAGCCAATAGGTATGCGGCGTGGCCGAGTCAATCAGGGCCTCAACCTGGCGGCGCGCCTTGTCGCGCTCGCCGGCTTCGTTGTAGCTTTCGGCCAGATAGAAGGCGCTCTTGGCTCCGTAGAGATCATCAGTATTGGATGCCATTTCTGCCCACTGGCGCCTTGCCTCGGCGGTCTTGCCTGTGAGGTCCAGGGCAAGGGCGCGCGAGAACTGAGCCTCATTGCGCTCTTCCGAACCCAGCGTCGAGGATGCGAGCAGGGCATCGGCGGCGGCAAGCACCCTCGGGTAATCCGAGAGGTCACGCGCAACCCGCATTATGCCTGTGCGGGCGGCATTTAGGCTTTGGGGCGACGAGGCGCGGCTTTCAAGCGCCGTCCACGAGCGGAGGGCATCGCCGCCACGGCCCAGGGAATGTTCGGCAGTGGCTTTAACGGCCAGGGCGTTCTCGGCGAGTGATGAGTCGGGATATTTCTCAACAATCTCGGTCGCAAAGGTGAGGGCGTCGTTGGTGCGTCCCGCCTGGTCGGCGGCATCCATAAGGTAACCGAGGGCACGGGCACGGTATTCGCCGGCGGAATATTCGGTCAGGTACGATTCGAGACGGTTGGTCTCGCCGCGTGTGAGCCAGGCTTTTTCGGCTGCCTCGTATGTGAGGCGGTCGGCTTCGGCCACGTCAAGCTTCGGGGCATTGTCGACGGTTGCCAGCCATGAGCCGAACTGCCCCAGGGTGCCGTCCTCAGCCGACAGGCGTTTCAGTTCGTCTACGGCCATGCGGGCCTCGTCGGAGGTGGGATACAGCCTCACCACATCCTTGTACGACGCCACGGCCCCCTGGCGGTCGCCCGTATTGAGCTGGGTAAGGGCCATCTGGAGATAGCCGCGTCGTCCCTGTTCGGTCGAAGGATATTCGGACACGAGACGGCGGTAGGTGTCGAGGGCCGATTTGTTGTCGCCGAGCTGTATGTAGCTTTCAGTCATTTCGAGCAATGCGTCCGGCACGAGCGACGAGGTCGGGAATTCGTCAAGAAGACGGTTCACGGTGGCTATCTTGCCCTTATGGTCGCGGCGGTAGCCCTGTATGACGGCTTGCTGAAAAAGCGGATAATCGCCTGCCAACGGATTCATCGCATAGGCTTTCTCATAAAATTCAACAGCGGCCGGGAAGTCGGTGATGTAATATTTCGTGTCGCCGAGGCGGTTGAGGGCGTCAACCACCACATCCTGCCCGAGGCGTCCGGGAGCATCGACGACCTTCTGGAAATTCACGGCGGCATCCTTATAATCCTTGAGCGCGAAACGGGCATAGCCGAGGTCATACCGGGCCAACGAAACGTTGGGGTCCCCGGCTGGAGCGTTGCGCAGATAGTCGTTGAGACGGCGCACGGCCTCGGCGTGATTTCCGCTGCGGTAGAGCGCCTCGCCCAGCGACAGGTTGACGCGTGCGGCGGTGGCGGAATCATAACGGGAGAGGCGGTCGGCCTCGCCGAGATACTTCAACGCGTCGGCTGGGGTTCCGGCAGCCAGCGCGCGGGTCCCGAGGGCATACAGCACCTTCTGTTTGGCCCCGAGCACCTCGTCGGAGGGATTGACCATGCGGTTGATTGATTCAAGGGCTCCCTCGTAGTTCTGGTCACTCAGGTAGAGGCTGACCAGCGTGTTCTGTGCCACAGGGGCATGGGAGCCTGCGGGGAAATTGCGGAGGAATTCCTCGAATGTCTCTATGCGTCCGCCGAAGGGAGTGCGGCCACCGCTCAACTTTGCCACGGCATAGTTGTAGGCTGCCGCTTCGGCCACCTCGCGGTCAAAATCCATATTACGGGCCTTGTCAAAGGCAAATATGGCAGCAGAATTGTCGCCCCCCTGCATCAGGGCCTGACCAATGAACAGATAGGCGCTCTGTGCCATGGCGTCATCGGCGCCCGAAGCCACGGGCTCGAGATATTTCACGGCCGCCTCACCGTCGCCACGGTTGTATTCCGCAGTGCCGAGGATGTAGAGCGTTGACCGTTCGGGAGCTTCCGAGCGGGAGGCATATTGGCGAAGGTAGGGAAGCGCTTCGGCCTCATTGCCTTTCTGGAACAGGGATTCACCGGCGATACGGTTGGCCTCGACTGAATACTGGTCGTCACCGTTGCGCCATGCCAGCAGGTCGCGGGCCGAATAAAGGGCACGGTCGTAGTCGCCATCCATATAATATATCTGGGCAAGGTAATAATCGGCCATGTTGCCGGGAGGGACAAGGCGGTTGGATGCTTCCAGAAGCTTCTTGGCACGTGACAGGTCACGGCGAGTGTATGCGATATAGCCGAGATAGAAATCCGAGGCTTCGCGCCATTTTTTGTCGGCGCGCGCCGATTTGAACCGGCTCTCGGCCCGGTCAAGTTCGCCTATGGCGAGTAGGGCGCAGCCGCTGCGGTAAGACAGCTCGCCACGAAGACCGTCGGGAAGGGCAGCCGCATCAATCCGGTCGTACTCGGCCAATGCTGCCGCGGGGTCGGATTCAAGCAGACAGTTGCCGAGCAACAGCCGGGCTTCCATGCGGTGAAGCGACGCAGCATAGTCGGAGAGGAACGATTTCAGGGCTCCAACTCCGCGGAGCGGGGACACTCCGGCTTCGGCACGTGCGAGCATCCATGCGACCTCCTCGCGCTCGTACGAGGAAAGGCACGAGCGGTCGAGCGATGCAATCTGGTCGATGCAACCGACATAGTTGCCGTCGTCCAACATCGCACCGGCGCGGTACAGGTAGCCCGAGCCGGCAGGAGAATTTATCTGGGCGCCGGCGGCGATTGTGCCTGCCAGCAACATGACATTCAACAGCGAATTCCTTTTCATTATCAAAGAAAAATTTTACAAAGATAACCATTTTTTGATAAACACAATCCCGTAAAGGCAAAAGAGATTGCCCCAATATATTTTTTTGATTAACTTTGCCGCTGAAATGACTGAGACTTCACACAATACGCACAACCAGGGAGGGTGGCTCACGGGGCTGCTCAAATTCGGCGTGCCAGTCGTTATAAGCGTCGGGCTTTGCTGGCTGCTGTTCCGCGACTTCGATTTCCGCGAGATGTGGCGCCTGATCCGCACCGAATGTCATTTCGGTTGGATTGGCCTCGGACTGGCCATCAGCATAGGCTCGCATATATTCCGTGCCATGCGCTGGCAGATACAGCTGCGCGCCCTCGGCGTCAATCCACCCCTGTTCTACCTTGTGCTGAGCATCTTCGGCACCTACGCCGTGAACCTCGTGTTTCCACGCCTCGGCGAGGTGTGGCGCACCGGCTACATTGCCGAGCGACAGCACGCCCCGTTCACCACGGTTTTCGGGTCGATGGTGGCCGACCGTCTGGCCGACACCGTCACGGTGGCGTTGCTTACGATATTTACCTTTATCGTGGCCTCGGGCTCGCTCCTGAGCTATCTCGCGCAGAACCAGGCCGTCTACGAAAGCCTCCGCTCTCTGGTACTCTCGCCATGGCTGTGGGGCGCCATCGTGGCGGCTGTCGCGTTTTGCTGGTGGTTCCTGCGGCGCAAGACCGGCAACCGTCTCGTGGTGAAAATCCAGAAGGCGGTCAAGGAGCTGTGGCAGGGATTCGCGGTAATCGTGTCAATGCCCGGCAAAGGGCGCTGGCTGCTGTTGACGGTTGGCGTGTGGGGTTGCTATTTCCTCCAGATGTACGTCCAGTTCTTCGCCTTCGGTTTCACGGCCGATGTGGCGGCTCAATACGGCGTGACGGCTGTGCTCGTCACCTTCGTCCTTTCGTCAATCTCGATGGGAGTGCCGTCCAACGGAGGCATCGGTCCCTGGCAGTGGGCCGTGATATTCGCCCTTGGCATATATGGCCTCGATGGAGCCCGCGCGGGTGCGTTCGCCAACCTGGTGCTGGGCTGCAACACCCTGCTGTTAATCGCGCTCGGCCTCTTCACGTTCGCTGCCATCGCCCTCAACAAACGTTCAATCACAAAACAAACCCAACATAAAACGAATTAAGTAAATGGCAAAAGTCATTATCATCGGCGCCGGAGGCGTCGGCACCGTCGTGGCGCACAAATGCGCCCAAAATCCCGAGGTGTTCACCGAAATCGTCATCGCCTCGCGCAACAAAGCCAAGTGCGACGCCCTGGCCAAGGCCATCGGCGCCCCCAACATCACCACCGACCGCGTGGACGCCGACAATGTCAACGAACTCATCGAGCTGTTCCGCCGCCACAAGCCCGAAATGGTGATAAACGTGGCTCTTCCCTACCAGGACCTCACCATCATGGACGCATGCCTCGAATGTGGCGTGAACTATCTCGACACGGCCAACTACGAGCCGCGCGACGAGGCCCATTTTGAATACTCGTGGCAGTGGGCCTACCGCGAACGCTTCGAGAAAGCCGGCCTGACCGCCATCCTCGGCTGCGGTTTCGACCCGGGCGTTTCGGGCGTATTCACGGCCTACGCCGCCAAGCATTACTTCTCGGAGATGGAATATCTCGACATCGTCGACTGCAACGCCGGCAACCACGGCAAGGCCTTCGCCACCAACTTCAATCCCGAAATCAACATCCGCGAGATAACCCAGAACGGACGCTACTACAAGAACGGCGAGTGGATTTCGACCAAGCCGCTCGAGGTGCACATGGACCTTACCTACCCCAACATCGGCGCACGCGACTCCTACCTGCTCTATCACGAGGAACTTGAATCGCTCGTGCAGAACTTCCCCACCATCAAGCGCGCCCGCTTCTGGATGACCTTCGGACAGGAATACCTGACCCACCTGCGCGTCATTCAGGACATAGGCATGGCCCGCATCGACGAAATTGACTACAACGGCACCAAAATAGTGCCCCTGCAGTTCCTCAAGGCCGTCCTTCCCAATCCCCAAGAACTTGGCGAGAACTATCACGGCGAGACATCCATCGGCTGCCGCATCTCGGGCCTCGACAAGGATGGCAAACCCATGACCTACTACATCTTCAACAACTGCTCGCACGAGGCGGCATACAAGGAAACCGGCACCCAGGCCGTCAGCTACACCACCGGCGTGCCCGCAATGACAGGCGCCATGATGTTCCTCACCGGCAAGTGGGTTAAGCCCGGCGTACACAACGTGGAGGAATTCGATCCCGATCCCTTCCTGGCCGAAGTCGCAAAACAAGGCCTCCCCTGGCACGAAATCCTCAACGCCCCCCTCGAAGTCGACGCCATCGACAATTAACCTAACCTCCATCAAATAATAAAAGGCCCCGGAATCGCGTCACGCGCCACCGGGGCCTTTTATTTAGTTTTTATTAAATCACTTCAGAATGCGGTCGAGATGCAATGACGGTGCCTTCCAGCCAATTTGCTTCAAAAGTTTTTTCTTAATCTTAAGGTCCTCTTTTGAACCGGGCTCAACCACAATTATCTCGCTTGTCGAATCATACATTTTCCGGAAACCGGCCAATCCCCCTGGATTTCCGGCCACAAATACTTCTCCGCCATACCCGTCCCTCAGATACTGTCCGGGATAAATATAAACTATATTATCGGATATGAACTGGTTAATGACTCCCGTAAACAAATACGGCGCTCCATAGAATATATTTCGTGTTATGGGTATGGGGGTTCTTACAAGACTGTAGCATAAAATATCAGCATCACGTTTTTCTGGACTGTCAAATCCATTGTCGCCCATCATATAGCAGATATTGCCGGAGAATTCACAGTTATCAAAACCAACAGTCCTTTTTTGTTCGTCTTTAAGAAAATATTCAAACGCCTGCCGGCAATGTAGGATTTTATTGTTTACAAAACGTATATTGCTCGGGGTCGTGTGCAAATCTCCCGAACCCTGAATGGTTGTGGCACAATCATAGGTGCGGCTTATAGTACAGTCTGCGACAAGATTGTCGTTGCATCCCACAGCCCAGGCTTCAACGCCGTTTCCATATCTTACCCAGCTGCTGTAGCCAATCTGAACCGCCCCGCCAATTATATCAAAACGGCAGTTATTTATCTCGCAACCCTCCATCAAAGCCACTCCATGACGTCCAAAGCCGACGAAAGCGATGTCATTTAAAACGGTATCATGCAGGCCGGAGGCTCCAATTTCATAAACCGAGAAGCATAGATTTCCATATTTCTGAGGATTCTCCGAAGAATAAAAATAGATTTTACGATATGGCCTGTCTTTAACCTCCTCTTTTGAAAATATATTGGAGGTGAAAAAGTCACCGTCTTTTGAAAGCTCATCCATTGATTTCACCATGTGGCCAAAAATGCGGTCGGCGCGGCTGTCATAAATGCATCCGACATCATAAAAGGCCTCCGGCATCGAGGCTATGTCACGGCTTATGCCGCAGAACAGACTGTCAATGGCCAAATCCAATGACCATATATTATCGTTCTCACGGTTCCACGCTTCCGGATTTTTCAAAACCCTAAAGCCACATATCACCGGAGCCTCACCTTTTCCGTAGGCCGAAACTTCACAGCCATTCAGATTTTTCAGATACCCGAAAAACACGTCTCCACGCTTCAACAGAATTCTTGAATTCTGCCGCATGTCGTATGTAAGCCCGTTAATCGTCTGTTTAGGCTTTTCCCTTGTCCCGGGATTGGAGTCGTCCCCAGCGGTGGAAGATATATAGATTTCGCGGTCATAGCCCCACGAAAAATTAACCTGAAGCACCCCAAGCGACATCACCAAGAAGACTATTGCCCGCAACATCATCTTTTATCCGTTAAGGCGTGAGTAAGAAAATCCATAGAGGCCGCCCTCATGTCTGTCAATATTTTTTTCGCTGATAAGAAATCTACATCGGGCAGTCCCATCAGCTCATCATCTTTCGTCTTCAATAAATCCGACAATCCCAGCGATGTCAACAGGTCCACATACCTGGAATCTTTTCCGTCATTGAGGACATAAGTATAGAACGGACGTTCAAATATGATTGAAAATGCCGTGGCATGGAAGGAGGACGTGACAACGGCTGCCGCATTACGGAAATATGATACAAACTCCCCTACTCCAATCTCAAGCCTGGAAACATCCACAACTTCGGCCCCTATTCTCTCGGCCAAAGCTGTCGCACGGCGTATAAGCATGTCAGGACATTCGGCAAGAGTCCTTACCTCATACACCAGAACATATTTTTTATGCCGGCGCGGGCTGTCTGCCATCTCATGCCAAACCTTCTCGTCCACGAGCAGCGTCGGATCAATTGTTGTTTCCACATCAAGCCCGGTCATTTTTTTGGTGAGGGATGCATAGTTGGCTTCCCTGAATGAAAAACTGTCAAACCGGCCGATGGCGTGGCCAAGATTTTCCGCCCCCATTGTCTCAACAGACCGTTGCGTACTGCTCACAGCATAGCCAATCAAACGGCTGTTTGCCCCCCTTGCGAAATCGCCGGAATAAAACCGATCGGGCCTTCCATCTTGACATAAGCGCCAAACCTGGTCGCTACCAACCACATATGCATCAAAGTCATCAGGAATTGAATCCGTATAGGCATTGGATGTCAATGACAGATATTGCTTCTCAAACGGCTTGAACAGTTTATGGCGCCGTCTCATCCTGGCGGCATCTTTAAGATACGGCAACAACTTATGTGGAAACGGCAGCTTTTTCAAAAGCCAGCTCAATACGATAGGCTTATACGCCAACTCCACATCCGGCTGGCGATAATCAATCACCTTGACGTCGTGCCCGAGAGACTGCAACACAGACTGCAACGCATAGCATTGCAATACAGCCCCGTAATTAAGCGCCCTATGAAAGGTAAGGATTCCTATTCTCATCATCAATCAAATTTTCGGAATTTAAGGTGCCGTCACTGTCTGAGGCCTCCTTATCGCGGCGGGCTGACAACATGATGGCATAAAGATACAGACCCATGATTAGCTGGTTCCCATCGCGGAATGCCTCCATAGATGTCACAATTGAAGCGACGACGACTGTTATTATCGTAAAACGGATATATTGCAGCCCGTCATCGCGGCAATTTCTTACACCCTTGTATAGGATAATAAGAAATATGATTACAGCCGGTATGCCGATTATCCACGACAGCCCTACAAGGCCTAAGTCCACCCAGAAGAAGCTAAGCCTGTCCTCAACCGTCATAAGCTTGCGGCCATATTTACTCTGGTCATACAACGAAGCTCCGCTACCAAAGAATTTCTCGCCCGGTTTTACAAAAAATTCATTGGCAAAATAATCATATTCAAAATAACGCACATAGTCTTCGTTGTCAAAATTCTGGTCATCCTCGTTACGTTCAATCATCTCCTCCATCTTCTCGCTTACAATAGGAATATTCAAGGCACATATTCCCAGCACCGAAAAAACAGCGGCCCAGACAACCATCTTGCCAACCTTCTTGGTAACCACGCCGATAAGCAAGAAAGCACAAATCACCGTAGCTGCTGTAAGGCTTCGGAAGCCCATGATAAATATCGGTATCAGCGCGAGCGCGGTACACCCTACATAAAACGGTTTCTTTGAAACCAGCCACTTGTTTATTCCATACAGAAACAGGCAGTAGGAACATATACTTCCCGGCATACGCATGCGGAAGAATTCCTCGTTCACCGTAATCTCATTCGCCGCACCACTCCATATTATACGCGGATATATAAGCCACTGAAATATATAGCAGCAACACCATATTATTGAAATTACAGCGATAGCCTTTTCGACCTGATCAAGCTTGAATCTGTAATAGGCAAATATAAATAACGAGAACAATCCCAGATAGTTATACGAATATGCAAATACTTTCACAGGATTCTGTCCGTTGAACACAAACGAGTAAACGCAAGAGCCCAACACCGCCACCAGATAGGCCACATACCATTTCCGCTCAGGAATATTATAGTCAGAGGTCCTGATGAAAAAATAGAGAAGTATGCCAACAAACAGATATTTAAAAAAGCCTGCTGAAAGCCACACCACTCCAAACCCCAGGGTCATGAACAGGAGCCAGGCCACAATGGTTTTGTAGCCTCCGCTTTCCTCGTTATAATATTCTAAATCCATCTCAGGGTTTTCCATATCGTCTCGCTTTTAATATTATACAAACTCAGCCCCCGAATCCACAACGCCGGGAAATCTTGCGCATCAAAGTCCTGAATTTTCTGCGGACAACACGCATCTTATATCTTATGCCTACATTGCCATAATGTCTCATGACATAATCCAGGCCATGCGCCTCGTAATCCTTCTCGAAAGAATCCCGTTTTGGAGAAATCACGGAAGGACGGCGCAGATTGGGATTGACATTTGTATCAGCTTCGGTGGGCAGGATGTTAAGGCTGTCTTTCACAAGAGACATGAGTTTACGCCCTTTTTCAGTGTTCACGAGCACCAATGACACACCTTTGTTGTCTGCGTTGAAGCCAGGCACCTTATTCTGCCAGCCCCAGAAATCGGCGAGGGTGATGTCGGACGGACGCTTCATGTTGGCAAAGGGGCACACCTCGCAGCAGTGACGGAACATTATGTGTTCATAAAACAGGTGGGTGTATGTATAGTTATCCTTACATTCCCCGCCGGCTGTGAACGACTCTCTGTGTGCGGACCATCCGAACAGCTGTTTATCCCTGAAATTGACTTTTTCCAGAGGCGCGCCCATCTTTTTTTCCATATAGTCGACGTAATCGCGCCAGATATACGGCCCCGGCACACCATGGCATACAATATCAACCAGATAGAGGTTTTCACGCAGCCGAGGGCCTATGAAAGAGGCGAGCCCGGATGTCTGGCAGGGAGTGCCCGAGAACAGGACCGGCAGCCCGGCACGCAAATCGGCCTTTACCTGCCGAAATATTCCGGTAAGGTCGCTTTGAACATATTTACTGCCTTTGAATTCATTCCGCTCTTCCTTGGTTACGGCACGTTTATGGGCCACACGGAAATGCTCCTTGTACCCGACACCGTATACCACGCCGCCCAACTCCAACACATAATCAGAGGCTGCGACAAACATACCTCCGCTGCGGCTCGTCTCAAGCTCGTGCATGTCTTTATGGCGCACGGCGTAAGCTTCGGCCTGAGGCAGATTGAGCGTCACATCATAATTCTCGTGGAAGGCGCAAACCTTCTCACACATTCCGCACTCGACACACTTTTCCAAATCTACAACGGGATATAGAAAACCCAGTGCGTCGGGTTTCATTGTTATGGCATTCTTGCCGCAGATGCTTTCGCAAGCCGTACATCCACAACAATTTTTAGGGTCGGTTATATTTATCATTCTACATTTGCAAATTAAGCTCCGCGACGCGAAGTCACCTTACGGAGTCTCGCCATCATGAAATCGCGCTCGACATGGGTACAGCCAACAACATATATGGCTACCGCCGTACAAATCACGCAAATCAAGACATTGATGACAAAATTAATAAAATTCTCCGGCATATAATATCGGGCTATACCGGGCAAAATCAAAGCGCATGCCGAGACCAGGATAACATTAAAGTAAACCTTAGTCAGATATTTACGGACCTCCAGCTTTATCAATCCGCGAAGCATCACAAGCCTGGCGGCCAAACATAGCTGAGACACGATGACTGCGACAATGTAGACCCACACAGGGGAAAATCCGTTACGCAACAGCACGTAGGACACCGGAAGATTTAGCATTTGGAGTCCACCGACAATTATCTGATAGTTACGTATGCGCCCTGTGGCAAGCATCGCTGTTATCAATGGGCCGGAAATCGACTCGCTCAGGGCAAACAGAAGAGTCAGCTGAACAAATATCGGGGCATATCCCGGAACTTCTGTCAGCCACAGTCCCAGCAGGTAGTTCGTATTGAGCAATACTGGCAAAGAGATGAGCAGCAGCATGTAGTAGGAAAGCCTTGCCCCTTGAAATACCAACGTCATCATATACGAATAGTCACCGGACGCATATGATTTGGTTATCTGCGGGTTCAGTGCCGTCATAAAGTTGGTGACGAAGCCCGTTATCGCCGTACGGACCTGCATGGCAATACCGGCGGCGGCATTGACGACGGTTCCGTAAAACAGGTTTATGACAATGTTTCCTCCCTGGTCGCGCAACAAAGAACTGCTGGCCCCTATGAAATTCCAACCCGCAAATCCGAACATCTGCCTGAGCAAAGGACGGTCGATTACAAACCGATACTTACATTCCTGGAAATGCGAACGGCAATACCATGTATAGACCAGCCTGATGATGGCCGCCAACGCAAACATAAGCACGGCATAAAACACAAGGCGGTCCGAAACCGAAAGCATTATCAAATAGGCAATGCCAAGCTTACCCAAAGCCTCGAGAATACTGATATATGCAAACGCCGACATTTTTTCATGCGAAATTATACTGGCGTTATACGGCAGGGAAATCAGGTTTACCACAAAAGTCGCAATTGACAGCTGATAAACCCAGTTGGCAGAAACCAGGCGCCCCGCGGGGAACACCATCTTAACATTCAGGAACCACAGACCCGCGGTCTCTGCCAAGATGACGATTATGCCCGAAATGATGAGCAGGATATTGACTGAGGTCGAGAATATGAGTCCCAGGCGTTCCTGCCGTCCAGTACCCAACTCATAGGTAAGGTAGCGGCTGATTGCCGAAGAAAGAGAACCGCTCACGATGGCAAACATCGCCACAACACCGCCAACGACATTGTATATACCAAAATCCGATACCCCGAGAGCTTCAAGAACGACTCTCGAGGTATAAAGATTTACAGCCATTAAAAACAGCATTCTCACATAGAGAAGCATCGTGTTTTTGGCTATGCGTTTACTTGCGGCGGCTCTATTTTCCGTCATAACAGGATGCTAACTGCCCATACTGAAATCATGCGGGGGTTCTCATTTCTGCTTTTCGTCATGGCCATAGCCATAACCATAGCCTTTCTTGGAAGTTGTGCCATTGACGATAAGCGACATCTTTTTAAGACGCTGACCTCCGTACACGGCATTGATGAACTTAACGTCGTTAAAGGTTGTGTGATTAACACGGCATACATACACCGTAGCATCGCTGATGCGGTCAAGCACATAAGTATCGCTGACCATTCCCACAGGAGCTGTGTCGACAACGATGAAGTCATATTCCTGACGCAACTGAGCAAACATGTCGTCGATCTTGGTCGACATCAGAAGTTCGGCAGGATTTGGCGGAATCTTACCGGCCACTATGACATCCATGTTCTTCATTACAGCATCTTTCTGGATTATATCCGACAGAGTGTACTGATCAGACGCGAGATACTGAGTAAGACCCGGTTCGGTGGGAATACCCAGATAGTTGCCGAGCTGAGGCTTGCGTATATCCATACCGACGAGGAGCACTTTCTTGCCCATCAGGGCCATGGTACCGGCAAGGTTCACAGACATGAACGACTTGCCTTCTCCGGGAATGGTGGAGGTAACAAGGATAACCTTATCCTTGTTGGGGGTGAGCATGAACTGCAGGTTCGCGCGCATCAGGCGGAACAGTTCGGCAACCGTGGAAGAATCTTTGACAACAAGTTTATCTGAACTGTTTACAGTGCAAATCTCGCCGAGGATGGGCACCTTGGTGTGATTCTCAAGTTCGGCGCGGCTCTCAAATTTGGATTTGAAGCGGTTGCGCAGATACAATATTCCGACAGGAATAGCCAAACCGAGCACAAATGCGAGCATAAGCATACGTTTGCGGGTCATGCTGATGGGTTTGAAGTATGCAAAGGCTTCGTCAACAATAATGCCACGGGGCACTGAATTGGCAATTGACAGGGCGGTTTCCTCGCGCTGGCGCAGGAGGTACATGAACAGTTGCTCCTTTACCGACTGCTGACGCTTTATGTTGATGTATTCGCGCTCCTGACGGGGAATGTTGCCAAGCTGCGTCATCGACTCATTAGCCTGACGGCGCAATTCACGAAGCCTTACCGAAGATGACTCGGCAGCCTTTTCTATCGTATTGAATATATTTTCCCTCATCGCATCAATACGTGCGGTGAGATTCTTCAATGCGGCATTATCGCCCTTGGCGTTGTTCTCCAGTGTCATACGCTGAAGAACCAAGGCATTATAAGATTTGATAGCTTCAGCCGCTGCGGATTCCGAGCCCAACGAACCTGTGGGTATAAGCGAATACCGGTTCTCTGGATCAGTTATGAATTTGCGGGTCATCTGCAGAACTTCATAGTTTGCCTCAGCCGCCACCAGAGTCTTTTCAACTTCGCCACGCTTCTCCATGAGGTATGTGGCTTCTGCCCTTACATCTGTAAGTTTATTATTTTCCTTATACTTCTCGACAGCTTCTTCTGATGAATCAAGTTCTTTGGATAAAGATTCGAGTCGGCTGTCTATGAATTCAGCCGTCTTGATTCCCTTCTGTTGTTTCTCTGAAACGCCAAACTGGTTGTAAATCTCGACAATCTTATTCAGCAGATCCTTTGACTGTGCGATTATCGGTCCGTTGACATCGAGGAGAATCATATTTGCTTTCTTATTTGGAATCGAGATTTCCACCATACCGGCGACAGCTTCGGCCGCCTGATTATAGTTTGAGATGGATATGTATTCCTTAAATGATTCTCCCGGCTCAAAATATTTGGTCTTATTGAAAACGAACAGTCCGTAGGGGGTGTCGAATGAAATCGGGAATTTCTGATTTTTTTCCTCAGCCACGGTCTCATTGTCCACCTTCAGCCGAACGTCTACATCTTCTTTATCACTAACGACCAGTCGGAAAACAAGAGCATATTTAAGGGTATCGGCGATAGAGGGCTCATAGAAAATCTCAACTGGCGCATCCTTATATTTCGGGCTGCCAACCAACAGATTCTCTTTTACATAATAGTTTTTGTTAAGCTGGAGGTCTTTCACAGCCTGCCTGAGCACTGTATGCGACGACATGACCATCAGCTCGTCATCAACCGAACTGTATCCGCCGAACATATCACCCATCGAGAACATCTTGGAAAGCTGGGAGCCGTCGCCACCGTCCTGTTGGGAAATAAGGACATTCGCACTTACTTCATAAATAGGATTCTTACGGAGTGAATAGAGGTAGGCCAGTCCGCAGCAAACAATAACTGACACAACAAACCACCACCATTTTGACTTATACTCCTCATAGAGTTCAATAGGATTAAAGCCTGATGATTTTCGAGTGATATGATTATAACTCATCGTTTTTGAGCTTTGAGATTATATTTTCTAATTATTTGTTAATCACCAATGCGATCACGAGCGAAGCCACTACTGAGCAAGCGCTTACGATTGCAGAAACAACAGATACCTTGAATGCGTTATTCTGGTTATATTCGGCATTATCCTTGCGTACCGCATTCGGTTCCACATACAGCACATCATTTTGCTGGAGATAGAAATACGGAGATGTGAGGATTGACGCCTCGTTTATATTGAGACGGTGGTATTCCTTCTTGCCATCAACTTCACGGATGAGGAGGATATTGCTTCGTTCACCATAAGGGGTGAGGTCACCTGCATCGGCAAGGGCGTCCAGCACTGAATATCGTTCCCTTTGAACGGTTTTAGCACCGGGTTTGGACACTTCGCCGAGGACATTTACACGGAAATTCATGAGTTCCACCCTCACATAGGGATCTTCCACGTCTTTGGCGATACGCTGAGTAAGATACGATGTCAATTCCGTGGTGGTCATGCCTGCGACATGTATGGTACCCAACATCGGGAATTTTATGTCGCCGTCCTTATTTACAATGTATGTTTGCTGGGTTGCCTGGGTATAGGCCTGAAGATTTCCTCGGGTCGCAGGATTTGAGAGAGGGATGTTGTATGGTGCCGTTGCCTCGGGAACCATCGAGGTAACGGTGATGAACAATTCGTCATCCGGAATAATTTTTACATTAAAATCTCCTGATTCAAGAGTTCCTGACGTTGACTGCTCTATATCCTCAAAATATGACAGGGAGGTTTTGGAGGAGCTGCACGATGCCAAGGCAAAGACAAGCGCACAAAATAATATGTTTTTTATTTTCATGATTGAGTCTATAAAATGAGGCGGTGTTAGCATAGTCGAGGTATTAACGCATACTCCCGCCATAATATTGTAATTTCAGCCCACAAAGTTAATATTTTTTTTCCAATAGCCCAACTTATCGGGCCCACACATTGAGAGAATAGCTAAAAACAACCTGAAAAGAGGGCTGTTTTTAGCTATTCTAATGAGATTTCGACAAATAAATATCCGTCAGAACAGGAGTGTCATGCCTGCCGAGAGGGGACGGAAGTCGGGGGCGGTGGCGCCGGTGAGGGTCTTGTAGGGAGAGTAACGCAGGTAGAGGCCGACCACTCCGAGCGACGCTTTGGCGTAAAGGTCGATGGTGAATTTGCGCTGGCCGATGGAGTTGGAGGTGAAGGTTGAGACGGTGCCGTCTTCCTCCCGCCATGAGCTTTTAACGGAGCCGTGGGGATTCCAGCAGAAGACCGGCCCGACCGACAGCGATGGTTTTACCCCTGCAAGCGGAGAGTCGAAACCGACCGAGAAAAGGAGAGGAAACTGCACCGAGAACACTTTCAGGCGCGAGAAACGGTAGTCGGTACCGGCAGGAATGTGTGACACCCGTATGCTGCCGCCGTCGGGCACATACAACAGTCCCTTGGTTGAGCGGTAGTTGCGCCAGTCAAAACCTATGCCAAGCGAGATGCCGGCCTTTGACGACAGCTCGCGCCGTATGCCCAGGGCGTTGAGGATGCCGAGTTCGAGCGATTTTCCACCTTCCACAGCGCCCTCGCCGCAGCCCGGGGTGGTGACAAAACCGAGGGTGAGGCCCGACACTATGAGCGACCAGTTGTGGCCTACCGAGATTACGGTATATTGTTGCGAGGTCCGGCGGGTGGAGTTCTCGCCGGCGTTACATTCGAACACCGTGCTGACGGTGTCGCTGTCGACCACACCCACTTTCACGCCGGAAGGTGATTCGGCGATTGTCACGGCCATGGGACGGATAAAGGTTGCCGTTGTGTCGGCAGTGTTGGCCGCGCCCATCGAAAGGGCGACCACGGTCATTATGATTGAAAGTACAATTTTTTTCATGATTCACAGGATTTAGAGGATGAAGTTAACGCCCACGGAGAGGGCCTCGAATTTCGGACCCCAACCTTTGTCGAATACCTGCATCGGCGACCACCGGGCATACACGCCCATCCCTTCGATGAAGTTTACCGAACCGAAAAGGTCGGCGGTGATGAAACGCTGGTGCAGGGAGTGGAAACTCGTTTTGGATGTCACGCCACCCCACTCGGTTTTGGTTGTCGCGCTCATGTATGTGTTCAGGTTGAGGACACCGCCCACCCTTATGTGCAGGTTCTTGCATACGCGCTGGGTTATCATCAGCGGTACATGGAGCCGGAAGAGGTGGAGGCGCGATGATGCCCGGTCAATGTCGCCGCCGACGGGGTCGACGGTCAGTATCTTGCCATGCTGGGCCAGCATCCAGCCACCGCCCACGTTGGCCGAGCGGTAACCCATGCCGAAACCGAGCGAGAACGAGGGTCCCCTACGCGAAGGGCGCCACCGCAGCGCCACAACGTTGTCGATGCCGATTTCCCAGCCGCCGCGTATGCCCGGAGCATGATTCAGGTGAATGGTGCCGCCGACATACAGGTTGTCGCCCCAGCTTATGCTGAACTGATTGTGGTTTTTTCCCGAGCCCTGACTGCGGGTGAACGGCAGGTTTATGTCCCATACGGCATTGTCGGTGGAATCGACACTCGACTGGTAATCATACTGATATTTGTCTCCATACCGATCGCCCGAAACTTTTACCGTAAGACTGTTGTCGGCAACTGAAACGGAAACCGAATCGGGACGGAAGAAACGTATCACGGTATCTGCCGGAACAGAGGCTGCCGCAGGCAACATGGCGCAGAATGAGAGGATGAGCAATACTATCTGTTTTTTCATAACGGTCATTTCTTTATCATTTTCTTGATCTTGTCGGCATCGGCCTTGCCGCTCATATATATAAGGATTATTTTGTCGCCGCCGGCGAGATTCTGGTTGAGGTAGAACACATAGCGGTTCTTGCCCTTGATGGGCTTGAGGGTGAGGAACGCGTAGTAGATGCGTCCGTCACGGTATGAAACCTCGCGGTCGGTCGCCGAGCGGGAATCGGTCGCCACCGCCTTTTCAATAGCCTCGGTCGCCTCGGGCGAATCCACAAGGGTGAGGCCGCGGTACACGTCGAGGTCGTACGGTTTCAGGGCGCTGCCCGTCACCTCGGTTTCCGACGCCTTGGCGTTGCCATGGAAATGCCCGTTAAGATAGCGCGAGGTTGCCGGTGGCTCGACCGCAGCCGCATAAACCGCCACCAGCAGCATTGCCGTAAGAATTATTAATCTGTTCATCTTATCTTAGGGGGGATTGTGGAGGGTTATACAAATTAAGTAAGTTTTGGAAAAGCAAGAAGATAATATAAATTATTTTGCAAAGATTACTTATAAGCCGTCTGAACCGAAGGCCTCGCCGAGCGAGGCAAAATCGGAAGCGATAGAGGCGCTGACATTGTCAGAAGCCACGGCGATGTCGCCAAGCTGCGACTGCATCAGCGCCAGGGCAATATCGGTGTCTGACGTTTCGACGCAGGCGATGACAGCCGTGCATGGGGCTGCCGGCGTGGAATGGCGGGTCCAGACGCCGACTGTGAGCAGGAGGGCCACTGCCGCGGCGGCCGCCAGCGAGGGCCATGCGGCACGGCTTTTTCTGCGGCGGGGAGCGACGGCGCGGGCAGCCCGGCGACGCCCATCCTCGGCCGCGAACGTCATCACCGCCAGGGCTTCCTCCACCCGGGGGTCTGACGACTCGCTGTCGAGCAAGGCCTCGCGCAACTCGCGCTCCTGGTCGACTGACGTCTCCCCCTCAAAATAGAGGTCTATCAATTTTAAAAGATTCTTTTCAGTCATGGCTTGCAGATTTATATGCTTTCGCAACGGCGCGGCGTGCGCGGCTCAGCACAACCCGCACGTTGGCCTCGGTAAGGCCAAGCTCGGCGGCTATGTCGGCCATCTCCCATCCGGAATAATCGCGCAGGAGGAGGATGCGGCGGTCGCGCTCGGAAAGCACGGTTTTGATTAGCGAGTCAACCCGGTGGTACAGCTCTCGGGCATCGGAGTCGTCCGTATCGGCGGCCCACTCCATGCCGTCGGCCAGCGCCACGGTTCCATGGGCCCTGCGGCGCCGCAGGGTGTCAAGGCAGCGGTTGCGCACGCTGACCACCGCCAGTCCCTCGGCGGCACGTTCGTCGACAATCTCACCGCGGCGTCCCCACAGGGCGCAGAAAGCATCCTGAAGGGCGTCGGCCGCCTCATCATCGCTGCCGAGCATGCGGCTGGCCGCATGATGCAGACGCGCCTGCAACCTGGTGAATATGCCTGTGAAACGTTCTGATTCCATCGTTTTGATTCGCTTTACACCCAATATACGCAAAGACTGCCCGTTTGCAACAAAAATATTAAAAAAAAGACTCAGAGCTGTCATCTCGACGCCCTGAGCCCAATACACAATTATCTATAAAACAACTATTTTTTGCTACTTATGCTATGTATGCCTTAATTATTGATTATGTCCCGAACGGGAGCAAATCAGCGCTCGCCTTGTGAAAGACGACCATCGGGAAGAGAGGACGTTGAGGTTAAAATGGATTCGCAGTCGCCGACAGGGCGGAACCGCGATGAGTCTGATACTCAACTTTGGTCACTTTCGTTAGGTTTTGCGGTGCAAAGTTATGAAGCTTTTCCCGTTTATTAAAATACATTCTATTAAAAAATCTTAAACCATTTTCAGCTCACCGGCAAGCCACGCTGTAGGAAAATGCAAGCATTTCGCCTCGAGGGCGGCTATATTTTCATAATTACTGTGTAATCTGTTGAATTTTGCAATGTTATCGCCAAAAACTCCAAACATTTTGCCGCTTAACCAACCCCTTGTCAATCAGCTTTTTAGCAATGTTATTTAACATCTTGTGTTTATTAATAAATGTTAAACACATTACTAAATGACAGCCATTCCATTTTTTTGCTTTATTTTTGCAGTAAAATAGTAATAAACCTTAATAATCGCGCAGCTTATGGAAAAAATTGATAACCTCGACCGTAAGATTCTACATATAGTTATGCGTAACGCCCGTATCCCGTCGAAAGATGTGGCTGTTGAATGTGGCGTTTCGCGGGCTGCCATCCACCAACGAATTCAGCGTCTGTGCAAACTCGATGTCATAACCGGTTCTGGATATACGGTCAACCCCAAAGTTCTTGGATACTCAACATGCACCTACATCGGCGTGAATCTTGAACGCGGCGCCATGTACCGCGACGTGGTTCCCGAGTTGGAGAAGATTCCCGAAGTGGTTGAATGTCACTTCACCACCGGCCATTACACCATGCTGATAAAACTTTATGCCCGCGACAACGAGCACCTGATGGATCTGCTGAACAACCGCATCCAGATGATTCCCGGAGTTGTCGGCACCGAAACCCTCATTTCGCTCGACAAATCAATCGACCGACAGATTCCCACCAACTATAAGGACTGAACCAATTATTCAAGCGGCAGCGCGCCCTTAACCATAATTCTCCGTCATAAACCGTAATTCGGTTGTATCATACAGGCGGGCCGGTAAATCTAATATGTTTACCGGCTCGCCTGTCGCGTTCAGCCTCATGCTCACCACAAATTGCGCAGCAACCACCACGCGGCTATGGCTGCGGCCAGACACCATAGCGTGACCGGCGAATAAAGCCAGCGCTCTATCTTGCGCGGCGAAAGCATATACACGGCAATTACAGGTATGGCAAAGAATAATGCGGCGTTATGACGCCACGCCGCCGACACATCGCCGTGGAGGAGCGCATGCACGGCTCTCTGAGAGCCGCACCCGGGACAATCCCAGCCCGTGAGCATATGAAACAGGCACTGGGGCGCCGGGCTTTTCACAGGGTCACAGACGGCCAGATACACGATGGCGGCTACCGCAACAACTGCTGCTGCGGTAGCCGCCATGCGACGCTGGATTCTTACATCAGGCCGGCGCAACTTTTGGCAATTCCGATGGGGATTCCGACAATCGCCCAGACAATGGAGATGATGAGAAGCCATTCGGTTGCCGTCGACATGCTTTTGGCGCCGGCATAGTCGCCAGCCGAGTAGCGCGACGAACTGATGGCGCCGGTGATGATGCCGGCGAGGGCGAACGGAGAGCAGCAAAGGATGGTTAGTATCACCGACCAAACGATGTAGGTGTTTGGGCGCGGAGGCGCCTGCACATACACCATCTGCGGCTGGGGCTCGACAGGGCTTGCCTGCGGGGCAAACGGTTGCTGGGGCGCAAAGGGTTGCTGTGCCGCGAACAACTGAGCCGTAACAGGAGCCTGTCCGGCGGGAGTCCACTGCGGCAGCTCGTCATACCACACGGGGGTGGTGGCGTCGATTGGCAGCAGTTTGATTTGGTCGAATGTGTAGGGGCCTTGTTGCAGGCCGTTCAGATAAATCCAGATTTTCATTTGTTATTAAACGTCCTCTTAAATCAGAAGAATTTTGTCGGTTGTCCGAGGATGGAGCTCAGGACGCTGTTGGCCAGGCTTGATGCACCGATACGGAAGTATTCGTTGGTGAGCCACTTCTCGCCGAGCACCTCTTTGATGACCGTGTAATATTTAACGGCCTCGTCGGTGGTGCGTACGCCGCCGGCTGCCTTGAATCCGACCATGACGCCGGTCTGCTCATAATATTCCTTGATGCATTTTGCCATAACGTAGGCGGCCTCGAGGCTTGCGCCGGGGAATTCCTTGCCGGTGGAAGTCTTGAGGAAGTCGGCGCCGGAATACATCGAGAGGATTGAGGCAGCCTTGATGTTCTCGACTGTCTTCAGGGCACCTGTCTCGAGAATCACTTTGAGACGGGCGTCGCGGCATGCGGCCTTCTGCTCGGCGATTTCATCGCATACGGCTTCGTAATCGCCGTCGAGGAAATTGCCGACGTTCAGCACGATGTCAATTTCATCGGCACCGCCGTCAACGGCCAGGGCTGTTTCGGCAATCTTGACCTCGTTGAAGGTCTGCGACGAGGGGAAACCGCCCGACACACACGCGATGTCGACTTTCGACACTTCAAGCACGGCGCGGACAACCTGCGCGAAATTGGGATAGGTGCAGATGGCCGCAACGTTGTTGAGCATGGGATATTCTTCGTCGAAGGCATTGACGCGCTCAACGAAATTCGACACCGAAACGGGCGAGTCGGTGGCGCTGAGTGTAGTGAGGTCGATGGTGTTGAGGAGGAATTTCCACACATCGAGATTGTTGTTTTCTTCAAAATGTTCGGCGATGATTTTCTCGACCGAAGCTGCCACTGTGGCATCGTCCTCGAGGAAGGTGCTCTTGGCAATGGCGTCATTATACTTGTCGCTCATGGTTGTAGGGGTGTTAGATGTTTTATGTAGGATTGTTCAATTTTGGATTTGTGCGGTGGCGCGTTGCATAGCGCGAAGTTTTTTTGTCAAGATTGGCATGGAAGGCGGCAGCGAGGTCAACGCCGGTCTGGTTGGCAAGGGCCATCACCACCCACATCACGTCAGCGAGCTCGTCGGCAAGGCTGTCGCTCTCGCCGGGCTTGAACGACTGGTCTCCGTAGCGACGGGCCATGATACGTGCCACTTCGCCCACTTCCTCGGCCAGTACGGCCATGTTGGTCAGGGGCGAGAAATACCTTACACCGACGGTGCGTATCCACTCGTCGACGGCGGCCTGGGCCTCGCGCAGCGATATGTCTGTGGCGTTCTGTTCCATAATCTCTTAACGCACAAAGTTACGAAATAATTTGGAACATCCTATAATTTTATAAATTTTCACAATGACACGCCTGTCCTATTCTTTAAGGCGCGAGTCGATTATGATTGTCACAGGCCCTGAATTGGTGAGCGACACCTGCATGTCGGCACCGAACTGCCCGCGCTCGACCTTCCGGCCCAGCAGACGCTCCACTTCGGCCATATACAGCCCGTAACATTCAATGGCGAGTTCGTGGCCGGCGGCACGGATGTATGACGGACGGTTGCCCTTGCGGGTCGAGGCGGTGAGGGTAAACTGGCTGATGGCAAGCACCTGACCGCCTATATCGCTGACCGACAGGTTCATAACTCCGTTTTCATCATCGAATATGCGCATGGCTACCGTCTTGGCTGCCAGCCACTTGGCATCGTCGGGCGTATCTCCGTCCTCAACGCCGACCAACACCATCAGGCCAGGGCCGATTTTTCCTATCGTCTCGCCCGCCACATCCACCGAGGCATGGCTCACTCTCTGTATTACAAGTCTCATGAATAATCTGTGTTACGTTAATGTCATTTCGTCAGTCCTTCCACCACCAGCTTGGCCTTTGCCGGGCCAATCACGGCGGCAATCTGGGCCGGGGTGGCTTCGCGTATGCGTTTCACCGACCGGAATTCCTGCAGCAGGGCCGTCTTGGTCTTCTCGCCTATGCCCTTGATGGCGTCGAGTTCGCTGGTGATTGCTGATTTCGAGCGGCGGTCGCGGTGGTGGGTTATGCCGAAGCGGTGGGCCTCGTCGCGCAGGTGCTGGACGATGCGCAGCGACTCGCTGTTCTTGTCGATATACAGCGGCACGGAATCGCCCGGGAAATAGATTTCCTCCAGTCGCTTGGCGATGCCTACGACGGCAATCTTTCCACGCAGACCTATCGCGTCCAGGGCCTCTACGGCAGCCGACAGCTGGCCCTTGCCGCCATCGACAACGATGAGCTGGGGCAGCTCCTCGCCCTCGGCCATCAGGCGCGTGTAGCGGCGTGTGAGCACCTCGCGCATCGACGCGAAATCATCGGGGCCTTCGACGGTCTTGATATTGAAGTGTCGGTAGTCGCGTTTCGATGGCTTGGCGTTCTTGAAGACCACGCACGACGCAACCGGGTTCGTGCCCTGGATATTCGAGTTGTCGAAACACTCGATATGACGGGGCAGTTCCGACAGGCGGAAGTCAGCCTTCATGCGCTCGAGGGTTTTCTCGAGGCGCTGTTCGGGATGGTGCTTCGCCATGTGTTTGAGATCATCGACGCGGTGTTGGCGTGCGTTGCGCTGTGACACTTCGAGCAGCTTTGCCTTGTCACCGCGCCGGGGCACGGTGAAGGTGACTTCGGGCATCTCAACCTCAGGGGCCGCGGCCACAATCACCTCGTCATATTCCACCCCGAGGGTCTCTTTTATCTCGGCCATAGCATAGGCGAGAAGTTCGTTCTGGGTTTCTTCCAGCGAGCGGCGGTAGCGCAGGGTGACACTTCTCACCACCGCGCCGTGGCGCACGTGCATGTAGTTCACATATACGTCCTGGTCGCTGTCTGATTCGTCAATGCCGAACACATCGACATCGCCCACCGTCTGACTGACGATGACGCTTTTCGACCGGTAGTTTTCCAGCAGCCGGTAGCGTTCCTTCAATTCCTGCGCCTCCTCAAACCGCAGTTCGGCGGCAAGCTTCCCCATCTCCTCCTTGAGATATGCCAGCAGTTCGCCTGTTTCGCCACGCAGAATCTGTTTCACGTGGTCGATGTTGCGCTGATATTCCTCAGGCGACACCAGCCCCGTGCAGCATCCCTTGCAACGCTTGATATGGTATTGCAGGCACAGGCGTCCCTGTTCCTTTCGCAGGAATTCGGGCGTTATCGGCAGGCGGCACGTGCGCAGGGGATACAGCTCGCGTATCAGCTCTATCATCGTTTTCGCCACCCCGACATTAGTGTACGGGCCGTAATATTTCGAGCCGTTCTTCACATGATGCCGGGTGAGGAAAACACGCGGATACAGCTCGTCGGTGACGGCAATCCACGGATAGGACTTATCATCCTTGAGGAGCACGTTGTAGCGGGGCTTGTACTCCTTTATCATCGAGTTCTCGAGGTTGAGGGCGTCCTGTTCGGTGGGCACGACGATATAGCTCATGTCGGCGATATTGCGCACGAGCAGGTTGGTGCGGAGTACGTCGTGGGTGCGGTTGAAATACGACGACACTCGCCTTTTCAGGTTCTTGGCCTTGCCGACGTATATGACCGTCCCGGCGGCGTCATAATATGTATAGACGCCGGGGGTGTCGGGAAGAAACGATATTTTCTCGCGTAGGGCTTCTGACTTCTGGTGTTTTGGCATATATTTTTAACGGAGGACAGGGTTATTTGTTGTGCTACGCCAAAAGGTTGTTCGGAGGGCGGTTCATAAGCGGGTGAAGGGAATTATATAATACGGACAGGCCGGTAAATCGCCGGAGCTTTACCGCGCATGGCGTCGCCACGCCGTCGGTCGTCCTTTGATTTACCGGTCTGCCGTCAGTTGGCCGGAAGGTCAATATTTGATGAGCGAGGTCACCTCAGCATCCGCCGGAAGGTTGGCGCGGCCATTGAGGGCGGTGAGCTCGATGATGAAGTTCACATAGATTTTCTTTGGATTCATGCTCTTGACGAGATTGTAGGCGGCGGCCATGGTTCCACCGGTTGCAAGCACGTCGTCGTGAAGCACCACGATGTCGTCTGGACCGATAGCGTCGCGGTGCATCTCGATGGTGTCGGTGCCGTATTCCTTCTGATAGGATTCGCTGACGGTGTCGGCGGGAAGTTTGCCGGGCTTGCGGGCGGGAACAAAACCGGCGCCCAGTTCAAAGGCGAGGATTGAGCCGCCGATGAAGCCGCGCGATTCGATGCCGACCACCTTGGTCACACCCTTGTCGCGGTAGAGCTGCGAGAGGTCCCAGCCGATTATGTGAAGCGCACGGGGATCTTTGAAAGCTGTGGTGAGGTCTTTGAAGACGATGCCCTTTGAGGGGAAATCAACCACATCGCGGATTTTTGACTTAATGTATTCCATTTTTTAGTTTATGGTTAAATTTATTGATTTCAATCAGTTATGGCAAAATTGTTTCACGTGGAACAATTATTTCATTTGTGTCACACACCGTCAGCGGTTCATGAGCAACAGCAGGATGCTTACGTCGCTCGGCGAGATTCCCGGAATTCGGGATGCCTGCCCTATGGTTGCAGGACGGTGGCGGGTGAGCTTCTGCCGGGCCTCGGTCGAAAGGGCTTTGACAGATTCGTAGTCGAAGCGTTCGGGAATACGGACTTCCTCAAGGCGGTGCAGCTTGTCTACGTTCGCACGCTCGCGCTCGATATATCCGCGGTACTTTATAAGAATCTCAGCCGCTTCAATAATTTCGTCGCGGCGCCCTGCGGGAATGGTTTCCACGAATTCCTTGACCGCGTCAAGGTTCATGACGAGCAAGGGTAGCGAAAGCTGTGGACGGGCAATGAGGTCGACGAGCTTGACGCCCTGGGTCAAGGGTGACGAACCTTGTTCTTCAAGCAAGGGGTTTACTTCTGCGGGCCTCACCGAGAGGTTGCGGGCGAAGTCGATGAGGCGGTCGTGCCACTCGCGTTTTTCGGCCATGAGGTCGAAACGCTCCTGTGTTGCAAGTCCTATTTCATAGCCCCGCGGAGTGAGACGCATGTCGGCATCGTCCTGGCGCAGCAAGATTCGGTATTCGGCGCGCGAGGTGAACATGCGGTATGGCTCGTCGACGCCTTTGTTGACGAGGTCATCGATAAGCACTCCGATATAAGCCTCGTCGCGTCCAAGCACGAATTCATCCTTTCCCTGCACGCGCAGGGCCGCGTTCACCCCCGCAACCAAACCCTGGCCGGCTGCCTCCTCATACCCCGTGGTGCCGTTTATCTGCCCTGCGAAATACAGGTTCTGCACCAGACGGGTTTCAAGAGTGTGTTTGAGCTGGGTGGGATCGAAAAAGTCATATTCAATGGCATAGCCGGGACGGTAAATCTGAACGTCGGCAAGGGCCGGTATTGTATGCAGGGCCTCAATCTGAACCTTCATCGGCAGCGACGAGGAGAAACCGTTGAGATAGAATTCCTGCGTGGTCTCGCCTTCGGGCTCGAGAAAAAGCTGATGTTCGGTTTTGTCGGCAAAGGTCACTATTTTCGTTTCTATCGAAGGGCAGTAGCGCGGGCCGATGCTTTGAATCTGCCCGTTGTAAAGGGGCGAGTCATCCAGCCCCGACCTTAGCACATCGTGCGTGGCCTCGGATGTGTATATGATGTAGCAGTCGCGCTGTTCAAGCTCACGTTTCACATCGGGCAGGAACGAGAACTTATGTCCATCGTCATCTCCGGCCTGCGGCGCGGTAAGTTCCCACTTCACCGACCGGCCGTCGATGCGCACGGGGGTCCCGGTTTTCATGCGGTCGGAACGAAACCCGAGGCGGCACAGCTGTTCGGTGAGGCCGTGGACGGCCGGTTCTGCCGTGCGTCCGCCTTCAATCATGGTGCGGCCTATGTGCATCAGGCCGTTCAGGAACGTACCGTTTGTGAGCACGACGGCTTTCGCGCGGAACTCTGCACCCTCAACCGTGCGCACACCTTTCACGGCGCCGTCTTCAACGATGAGTTCGTTGGCATTGCCCTGCCAGATATTGAGCCCGGGAGTGTTTTCGAGTATCTCGCGCCAGAGCTGGGAATATTTGGTTCGGTCGCTCTGCACTCGCGGACTCCACATCGCGGGCCCTTTCGAGCGGTTGAGCATGCGGAACTGGATGGCCGTTCGGTCGGCCACGATACCCATCATGCCCCCGAGCGCATCTATTTCCCTGACAATCTGACCTTTTGCTATACCGCCTACGGCGGGATTGCAGCTCATCTGGGCAATATTGTGCATATCGAGGGTTATGAGCAGTGTCGACACACCGAGACGGGCAGCCGCAGCGGCTGCCTCACAGCCGGCATGGCCGGCGCCCACAACAATTACGTCGTAGTCAAACTTCATATCTCCTACAAAACTGGAATTTAGCGGTTATTCAGACTCAAAAGCGCGAGGGCGGCGTTCTCGTGCGCCTCCATTATCTCACGCTCGCCGGGACCTTTGTCGTTGATGCCGCAGAGGTGGAGGATGCCGTGGATTATCACGCGGCGAAGTTCCTTGTCATACGGCTCGCCGACAAGGTCGGCATTTGTGCGCACGGTATCAAGCGATATGAACATATCGCCGCCGATAAGTTTTCCCCTCGACGTGTCGAAGGTGATGATGTCGGTGAAATAATCGTGGTTGAGAAATTTTCGGTTGACCTCGATAATCTTCGGGTCATCGCAAAAGATATAGGAAACTTCCCCGACAATTCTGTCGTGGTCGGCGGCCACCCGTGCGATCCAATTTTCCATTTCGCTGAAATCGATGCCGGGCATTGCGACGCCGTCGTTAAGCCATTGGAACTTTTTTAACATGAGTCCTTAATTAGGACACAAAATTAACAAAACTTTTCGAGGATTGCAAGTTGGGCGGGGTCGACTTCTATTTTGAGGGCGGTTTCAAACCCGATTTTTAAGTTTATTTAATTAATTATCATGAGCTTACGTGATTTTTGGGCCTCCGAGAATCAAAAATTCGCGCAAGTTCGGCCACCCGGACGCAAATTTTCAACGGATTTTTAGCTAATTTTGCCGTCACAACCTCAACCCCTCCCCTACCCCACCGACATGGATAAAGAAATTTTGGAACGATGGCAGTCGGCGCTCCGCGAGGTCGCCCGACCCGAGAAAGTGAAAATCCTGGAAAGCTTTTTCAAGACCGGTCGGGGCGAATACGCCGAGGGCGACGTGATGATCGGAGTCACCGTTCCCGACAACCGCAAAATCTCGCGCGAGTTCCACGACGCCCCGGCTGACGTCATATCCGCGATGCTCGACTCGGAAATTCACGAGTTCCGTCTGGCCGGCCTCCTGGCGCTGGTCCGCGCCTACACGAAAGCCTCCCGTGACCCTCAGCGACGCGAGGACATATTTAATATGTATATGGCATGCGTTGCCAGGTGCAACAACTGGGATCTCGTCGACCTTTCCGCGCCCTACATCCTCGGACCCGAAATCGCCGCCGGGCGCCACCTCGCCGACCACTCGGCCATGTCGGCCTCCCCGCTGATATGGGCGCGCCGCGTCGCCGTGGTCTCAACCCTCCACCCCGTGATGAAGCACCGCCAGACAGCCCTGGCCCTCGGGCAATGCCACCTTCACATCGCCGACACCGAGCCACTGATGCACAAGGCCGTGGGATGGGTGCTGCGCGAGGTCGGCAAAAAAGACCTCGGCGCCATGCTCGACTTCCTCGACACCCACATCGGCGTCATCACGGCCACCACCCTCAGCTACGCCACCGAGAAACTCCCCGCCGCCGAACGCCGCGACTGGCAACAGCGACGCCGCGACGCCCGGCGCAACGCGTAAACATCCCGGTTTGCTAATTTGTAAAATTCTGCGTAACTTTGCATCCGTTAACGACTTTTGCAATGGAACGTCTTTCCGCAACAATCATTACACGCAACGAGGAAAAAAACATTGGCCGCTGCCTCGAAGCCCTCAAGGGGGTGGCCGACGAGATTATCGTGGTCGACTCTTACAGCACCGACCGCACCCTCGACATCTGCCGCCGCTACGGCTGCAAGATAACCAACCGCGAGTTTCAGGGATTCGGCTCGCAGCGCCAGTATGCCACCGGCCTCACCACCAACTCCTATGTCCTCTCCATCGACGCCGACGAGGTGCTCGACGACGAGATGCGCGACTTCCTGATTCACCTCAAGACCCGCGGATTCGACCACCGCGTCTACATGGCCCGCGTGCAGAACTACTTCTGCGGCCTCCCGCTGTGCCACTCGGGCTTCGAGCCGGCATGGAAAGTGCGCCTTTTCAACAAGCGCTATGCCAACTGGAACCTGCGCGACGTCAGCGACAAGGTCACCTACCCCGACAGCGTCGTGCCATTCCGCCTCCCTGGCACAATCCACCATTTCCGCTGCGACTCGCTGGACGAATTTTACAAGAAAGAAAACCGCATCGCATCGCTCGAGGCTCGCGTCATAGCCGCCTCAAACTCATCGGTTGCGTCGTTCATGCCCCGCGTCCGCGCCACATGGCAATACGTCAAGTGTCACATTTATGAATCGGCCTGGCTCGACGGCAGCGCCGGATTCACCATCGCCCGACGCCGTGCCAAAACCACCTACGAAGCCTACCGCATGGCCCGGCACATAATCGGCGAACGCGGCAACAAACAATCGACAAAGTGAACATAATCCATCTCGTCTCCAACAAAGTGTGGGGCGGCGGCGAACGCTATGCCCTCGACCTGTGCAAGGCGCTCAGGGCCGACGGCCACCGGGTGAGCGTTTTCACCCGCAACCGCCCCGCCGTCCGCACTCCCTTCGCCGCCGAACAGCTCCTTGCCGGAACCATGCGCCTCGGCGGTCCCCTCGACATCCTCACCCCCCTGCGCCTGGCATCGCGCCTGAACCACACCGACGGCCCCGTCATAATCCACGTCCACAACTTCAAGGACGCCGCCACGGCCATCAGCGCACGCCGCCTGTGCCGCAGCCCTCACCAGGTGAAAATCATCGCCACGCGCCATCTGGTCAAGGCCGCCAAGACAGACCCATCGCATACCGCCGTCTACGCCGCGCTCGACGCCATCGTCTTCGTGTCCCGCCTGGCATTGGACGAATTTCTCAGCTCCGGCCCCGAGGTCGACCGCTCCCGCCTCCACGTAATCCACAACGCCGTCGCCATTCCTCCATGCCCCCGCGCCAACCGCGCCGATGGCCCCGTAAACCTGATTTTCGCGGGACGTATCGTGCCTGAAAAGGGCCTCGGCGTGCTTATCGAGGCCCTCGGCAAGCTCCAAGATGCCGACTGGCGCCTCACCGTGTGCGGCACCGGCAGCGGAAAAGACGTCATGCCGCTCGTCGCCCGCGCCCGCCAGCTCGGAATCGACAGCCGCATCGACTGGAAAGGCCATGTCGACAATGTGATTGACGAGTTCGCCCAGGCCGACGTGGCCATAGTTCCGTCAATATGGCGCGAACCATTCGGCCTCACCATCCTCGAAGCCATGTCGCAGGGGCTCCCAGTCATCACCACCGACAACGGCGCCCAGCGCGAGTTTATGGAAGACGGCGCCGACGGCATCCTTGTCCCGCCCTCCGACTCCACCGCCCTCGCCGCCGCAATCTCACGGCTCGTATCAGACCGGGCCCTGCGCGCCGACATGGGCCGCCACGCCTGCGACACATACACCACCCGCCTGTCCTACGACCGTTTCTACCAATCAATCCTCGCTCTCTACAATGGCCTTTAAATACCGCATTGCACCGGGCTGCGAATGGATTGCCCCGCTCGTTGGCCATATTACCGCCACAGGCAGCGTTCCCCAGGACGCCGACATCATCTATGACGGGCGCAACACCCTGTCTGTTGTCCAGGCCGGCGGCCGCGCCGTGTGCATCAAGCAATACAAGGTGCCGATTTTCATCAACCGCCTGGCCTACGCCCTGCTCCGCCCCTCCAAGGCCTCACGCGCCTTTTCAAATGCCCTGCGCCTCATAGGACTCGGCATAGCCACCGCCACCCCCTACGCTTACATCGAGGAACGCGGTCCGTTCATGCTGAGGCGCAGCTGGTTCCTCTGTGAACACATCAGCCGCGCCACCGACCTGCGCTACATCGACCGGCGCCCCGACTATCCCGAAATTGCCGCCAACATCGCCGCCCTGATGCACCGCCTCCACGACCGCGGCGTGTGGATGAAAGACTTCTCGTGCGGCAACATACTCATGCGCGGCGCCACCGACGACTTCGTCCTCATCGACATCAACCGCATGGAATTCGGCGTGACATCCCGCGCCAAATTCGACCGCGACTTCTCGCGCATAGTCGACACGGAAGACGCCGTGCGCGTCATCGCCCGCGCCTACGCTCCCGATGCCGAACCACGCGCCATCAAGGCCTTCCGCGACCTCAGGCGCCGCATCGCCCGCAAGCGCCGGTTCAAAAAACTGTTCAAACCCTCCCGCAAATGACCAGCCCGAAGATAACAGCCATCGTCCACACCTACAATGCCGAGAAACATCTCGACCGCGTCTTGAGCGCCCTCAAAGACTTCGACGAAATCCTCGTCGTGGACATGGAAAGCACCGACTCCACCCACGAAATATGCCGCCGCCACGGCGTCAGGCTCATCATCAAGCCCCGCGGCGAACACCGAATCCCCGAAGCTTACCGCGACTTCGGTCTCCGCGCCGCGGCCAACGACTGGGTACTCGCAGTGGACGCCGACGAAATCGTACCCGACGCACTCCGCCGCTATCTCTACGACGAAATCACCCGCGACCCGTCGCCCCGCGCAATCCTCATCCCCATCAAGAACTACTTCATGGGCCGGTGGATGCGCTGCTACTACCCCGACTATATCCTGCGCTTCTTCAACCGCGAGGGCGCCCACTGGCCCTACGAAATCCATTCAAGGCCGTCCCACCGCGGCCCCGAGGTGAAAATTCCGCGCAACCGCACCGACCTTGCGTTCATCCATCTGGCCAACGAATCCGTAGGCCAGACCATCGCCAAGATGAACAACTACACCGACCGCGAGGCCCGGCGCCGCGAGGCCTCCTACCGTCCCTGGCGTCTCATCACCGACCCTCCTTTCCGCTTTTTCAAAACCTACGTCCTCAAGGGCGGCTTCCGCGAAGGCTGGCCCGGGTTCATCCACGCCGTCCACGACGCCATCTACCGCTTTGTCTGCCTCGCCAAAATCGAAGAATCCCACCGCGACACCACCATCACCGACTGACCCCTTCCGCTCGACAAAACCGCCACCTGTTCCTCCCGCAAACGGCCACGTCGACTTTGTATAATTATTCCCTAAAGTTGGTGCTTTTTTCAATTTGGGCATGGCATAGTTGTAGGTTTTCACAAAAAATTGTATCTTTGCCGATAGAATGTGAACCCTCACAACCACTTAGTTATGACCGACCTTATAGACGAAGCAGAGCATCCGGCACCCTCAGCCACACCGCTCGACCGCCTGAAATACCTGCGTGAAATCACGCACAAAACACAAGCCCAGTTCGCACGGCTGCTCGGAATCGACCCTTCGAGCATGTCGAAAATTCTTGCCGACAAAATGCCCATCACCGAGCAGTTCGCCAACCGCGTGGTGGTGAACCTCGGCGTGTCGAAAGCCTGGTTCCTGGAAGGCCACGGCGTGCCTTTCGACAAAACCCCGGCCTCGCGCAACATATCGGGCGACGCCATCGTGCTGAACACCGCGCGCAAAGGCGCCCCGGTGTATGACATCGACGCCGTGGCCGGCATCACACCCCTGAGCAACTCGCTTACCCGCGAACACATCCTCGGCTACATCGACATGCCCAATGTCGACCCGTCGAACCCCGTAATCCGTGTGAGCGGCGACTCGATGCAGCCCCGTATTCCCCACGGCTCGTACATATCGATACGGCCCGTGCGCGACAAGTCAATAATCGTGTGGGGCGCCACCTATCTGGTGCAGCTCGAAGACTACCGCCTGGTCAAGGTGGTTAAGCCCTGCCGCCACGACCCATCGAAAATCATCCTCCACAGCGAGAATCCCGACTATGACGACATGGAGGTGCGCCTCGACGACGTCATTAACCTCTTTGTGGTCGAGGTAATTATCAACTGCCAGTTCCTCGCATGAAAAAACAGCCGGTAATCCTGCCCGCATGCATGCACGAGGGCGTAAACGAGGCCGGATGCGACGAAGCTGGCCGCGGCTGCCTCGCCGGGCCGGTGGTGGCCGCCGCCGTGATACTTCCCGACGGATATTCCCACCCCGGCCTCACCGACTCGAAGAAGCTGAGCGAGAAACGCCGCGAGGAGATGCGCGAAATCATCATGCGCGATGCCGTGGCCTGGGCCGTGGCGGAATGTAGCGCCGACGAAATCGACCAAATAAACATCCTCAACGCGTCAATCGAGGCCATGCACCGCGCCCTCAGGGCCCTCGGCGTGCGTCCCGGCGCAATCGTGGTCGACGGCAACCGTTTCAAACCCTTCGACAACATTCCCCACACCACCGTGGTGAAAGGCGACGCGACATACGCCAACATCGCCGCAGCCTCGATTCTGGCAAAAACCACCCGCGACCGCCTAATGACCGAACTTCACGACGAGTTCCCGGTTTATAATTGGAGCGGCAACAAAGGTTATCCCACCGCCGACCACCGCGCTGCGATCGCCGCGCACGGTCCTTGCCGCTGGCACCGAAAAACTTTCAAAATGTAACAGGCTCCACGCGGCCTTTCAAAACTCATCACACACAATGGCCTCAACAATAAAGATTTACTGCATCAACATCTCGGAGTATGTCGAGGTGGAGGGCGGCGCGAGCCTGCTCGAAGTAAGCCGGCGGCTTGCCCCGCAACTCGGCTTCGAGCCCATCTGCGCCCGCGTCAACAACAAAAACGAGGCCATGGCCTATCAGCTTTTCCAACCCAAGACGGTGGAATTCCTGCCGGTCACCAGCCCATCGGGCGAGCGGGCCTACATACGCTCGCTGTGCATGGTGCTTTACCGCGCCGTGACCCGCGTGGCACCGCAGGCCCGCCTCAGCATCGAACATTCCATCTCGCGCGGCTATTACTGCCGCCTCGGCTCAGCCGTCGAGTGCACCCCCGGGCTCGTCAGCGCCATCGCGGCCGAGATGCGCGACATCGTCGGACGCGACCTGCCGTTCGAACGCAACGAGGCCCTCACCGCCGATGTGATACGCCTGTTCGAGGAACAGGGACTGGACGACAAGGTGAGCCTGCTGCGCACCACCCATCAGATATACACCACCTACTACCGCCTGGACGGCATCTGCGACAGCTACTACGGTACCCTCGCGCCACGCACCGGCATGCTGCGCGTTTGGGAGCTGCGCCCGTTCAAGGAGGGCTTCCTGCTCGTCGGATTTGACCATGCCAATCCCGATGTGCCCCCCCAGCACCTGACGCAGGAAAAGATGTACCGCGCCTTCACCGACTATGTTGACTTCAACGCCATTGCCGGGGTGCGCAACGTGGGCGAACTAAACGACACCGTCGCGCGGCGCCGCGCCGCCGATCTGGTCAACGTCACCGAGGCCCTTCACGAAAAGGCCCTGGCCCGCATCAGCGATGAAATCACCCGCCGCTACCACGAGGGCGGAGCCCGCGTGGTGCTGATTGCCGGTCCGTCGTCGTCGGGCAAGACCACGACCACCAAGCGCCTCGGCATCCAACTGATGACCAACCTGCTGAAACCGCAGCTCATATCCCTCGACAACTACTTCATAAACCGCGAACTCACTCCGCGCGACGAGACGGGCGACTACGACTACGAATCGCTATACGCCCTCGACCTCGAGCAATTCAACCGCGACCTGAACGCCATCCTCGCCGGCGAGGAGGTGGAACTTCCCACCTACAATTTCGAGTTGGGACGCCGCCAATACAAAGGCCAGCGCCTGCGCCTTGACGAGGGCTCCATACTCCTCATCGAGGGCATCCACGGCCTCAATCCGGCCCTCACCGCCCAGGTGGAGGAACGCATGAAGTTCCGCGTATATGTCTCGGCCCTGACCACCATCACCATCGACAACCACAACTGGATTCCCACCACCGACAACCGACTGCTGCGCCGCATAATCCGCGACCACAAGTACCGCGGCACCTCGGCCATCGAGACCATCCGCCGCTGGCCCAGCGTGCGCCGCGGCGAGGAAAAATGGATATTCCCCTATCAGGAAAACGCCGACGCCACCTTCAACTCGTCGCTGCTCTACGAACTCGCCGTCATGCGCGACTTCGCCGAGCCAATCCTCAAGAAGGTGCCCCACGACGTCGTGGAATATTCCGAAGCCTACCGCCTGCTCAAATTCCTGAGTTATTTTGAACCAATCGAGCTGAGAATGATTCCGTCCACTTCGCTGCTGCGCGAATTTTTGGGCGGCAGTTCGTTCAAATATTGAATCATGAGAATCAACAGAGCTTTCCTGACGTTGATTTGCGCCGGAGCGTGCATCGCAGCCGCTGCCGCCGCCGGCTATGACCGACTTGCCGAACGCGCGTCGCGCTCGTTCCAATGGGAGGAATGGAGCAGCGCCGCGGCAATGTACGAACTCATGCTGAAAGAACGGCCCGATTCCCTGTCGAGCTATGCCCGCGCCATCACGGCCAACCAGATGGTGGGCGACAGCGCCGCCACCGTCGAGCTTATCGAACGCGCCATGAGCCACGGAATCGGCCTGTCGGCGGTGCTCGAGGCCGTCCGGCTCACCGATTTCTCCATCGGACAGGGCGACCGCTACGGCACCTACCTCCACCACCTGCGCAACTCAATCCCCTGGATGAGCCGTGCCCTCGACAACGAGCTCCTCGGCTACTACACCTTCCGCAACGACGGCCCTATGATGGTGAAATACGCCAACATCATGCTCGCCGGACTGCCCGATTCGGTCGAATACCTCGCCCTGCTCGCCAAGGGACAACTGCTTGCAGGCCAACCCGCCGAAGCCGCGGCCACATGGAAAAAAATACTTGAAATCGACCCCGACAACTTCCCCACCCTGGTCCTGTTGGGAAATTATTACCTGCAGCAGGGCAATGAAACCGAGGGCAAGACGTTATTATCAAAAGCAGAGTCAATCCGACAGACCCCATACATAACAACCCTATTACAGCCTTAAACTTACAGCCTTAAAACCCGATATGAACCAGTCACACCGCTATTGCGTGATAATGTGCGGCGGAATCGGAAGCCGGTTCTGGCCTTACAGCCGCACCAACATGCCCAAACAGTTCATAGACTTTCTCGGTACGGGACGCTCGCTGTTGCAGATGAGCTACGACCGCATCCTCCCCATCGTGCCGAAAGAAAACATCGTCATCCTCACCAATGCACAATATGCCGACCAGGTAAAAGCCCAGCTGCCCGACCTCACCGACAATCAGATTCTACTCGAGCCGGCCCGGCGCAACACGGCACCCTGCATCGCCTGGGCCGCATACCACATAGCCGCAATCGACCCCGAGGCGTCGATGATCGTCACCCCCAGCGACCACCTCATCACACGCGAGGCCGAGTTTGAACGCGCCGTCACCGACGGATTCAACTTTGTCGAGGCAAACGATGCCCTGCTCACGCTGGGCATCGCCCCCACCCGCCCCGAGACCGGCTACGGATACATCCAGGTGGGCGAGGAGGTCGAAGGCGCCATCCACAAGGTGAAGACCTTCACCGAAAAACCCAACCTCGAGCTCGCGCAGACCTTCCTGCGCACCGGCGAGTTCTTCTGGAACTCGGGGATATTCCTCTGGAAGGCATCGAGCATAATCAACGCCCTCGCCGCATGCTCGCCCGACCTCAACGCCGTGTTCGAGAGCGGACGCAGCGAATTCGGCACCGACCGCGAGCGCACTTTCATCGCCCAGGCCTTTCCATCGTGCCTGAGCATCTCGATTGACTATGCCGTGATGGAACGCGCGTCGAATGTCTACGTGCAGACCGTTACCTTCGGCTGGAACGACCTCGGCACGTGGAGCGCCCTCTATGACATGTCGCCCAAAAACCGCGACGGCAACGTCACACAGCGCTGCCAGGTGCTCGCATATAACTCAACCGGCAACATATTCGCCGTCAAGGACGACAAGCTGATTGTCGTCGACGGCCTCAATGACTATATCATCGCCGATTCAGGCGACGTCCTGCTCATCTGCCCCAAGTCGCAGGAACAGCGCATCAAGCAGATGGTGAACGACGCAAAGGTAAACTACGGCGACAAATATCTCTAAGCCCCGGCAAGATACAGGAATAGCCATGCGGCCATCTCCGAGCGCTCGGAGAACTCGGAGAACTCCGAGGTGGCCGCATGGCTATTACTGTATTCAAATATCAAGCTCGGTCGACAGGCGCGCCGTTCCGAGGCGCATCGACACTTTCAGCGTGTTCAGCTCGCCCTCGAGGCAATCCTCGGTGCTGAACGTCACGTTGAATGCAGTCCCATCGGCTGTCGGCACCACCTTGATGCGGCAGGCGCAGTCCGACGTCACCTCGGGGGTGCGATCGGTGGCAAAGGGCTTGCCACGCAGCGTGGTGCTGACAAGATAGCTTTCCTCGCCGGTGCGCTCGCCGGTTATCACCACCGAGCGGAAAAGGTCGCGGTAGCGCTTGAGCAGCGACTCGGCCTCGCGCCGCCGCACCGAGTCGAAGAAATACTCGCCGAGGTCGGTCAGCGTGGCTATGGCCTCGTTTATTCCCTCGGTTGAGCTGACCGTTTCGTAACCTGACTTTACCCGGTCGAAAGCCGCTGTCTTTTCTCCGTCGTAGGCCTCGAATTTACGGCGCAAGTCGGCCAGTTCACTTTCCGAGAAGGGATAGAGCACCGTGAACACATACAGGTTCTGCTTGCTCTGCTTGTTCTCGCGCCGCTCCCAATACGTGCCGGCGGCTTCCGACAGCGACACGCCCTTTATGAAAGGCAGTCGGGCTGCGGCCAGTTCATATTCCGACGAAAAATCATCGGTGGTGGTTACCCGGTCGTTCTCCACCCTGTTGGCCGAGGCCTGCACCGACGAATATGTCACATTGGTGGCCACGGCCTGTATGATGGTGCGTGAAATCTCATTCTCGGCCATTTTGCGGGCCTCCTGAAGCGACGGAGCCTCGGCGGTGACAACTATGTAGCCCGCGCCCGGCGAGGCGCTCAGCCACGCCGGCATTTTCTTGTCGGAGGTCTCTACGGTCTTCCATGAATCGGCCGAGGCCGAGGCGCCGACCATGAGCGCCACAGCCACGCACAAACCTCTCAAAAGTCCAAACTTTGCCATAACAGTCATTTTACGGAAATGTTGCGGAGTTCCACACGGCAGTTGCCGATACCGATTTCGATGAACGGCACCACTCCGGGATTGGCATATACGTCACGGATATAGAAATTTACGGTGACCGGCACCCCGTACGGATAGTTGTGATAGAACTCGTCCACTACGAAGTTGTGATAATTGGCACCCTCGGCGTCAATGGCGTTGCGTATGGTGGTATAGAGGTTCGACCTGTCGCCCCGTGCAGTGCTCTTGAAGCCCATGACCAGATGGATGCTGCGGGTCGAGGCGTCGTAAGTGCAGCTTTTGACCGATGCCTCCCAGCCGGGTTCGGAAAAGTATATGTCGGCCGGCGCGGCTGCGGGTGCCGGAGATTCGGCAACCGGCGGTGCGGCGACGGGAGTTGAAGCCTGTGCCGGTTCAGCCGCAGGCTGCGGAGCGGCTTCGGGTACAACCACTATAACGACCGGCGACGGGGCGGGAGCAGGCACATCGGGAATCTCGAACACCTCGGGATGGGCCGCGGCATATGCGGCCACCTTCTTTCGGGCATTGCGCACGAAGCGCACGTATGCGGCGTCGCCGGGTTTTATGCTGCGCACGAGGCTTGTCACGGCCTCGCTGTCCGAGCCTTTCGAGGCAACTTTCAGCGGAACGGTCGTGGAATAGTACACCGAGCCGTCATAACGGTTCTTCGCCGCCAGCACAAGCTCGCCCGAAAGGGTGGCCACGTTCTGCACCAGGCCTTCGGTGCGCGCCGTCTCACCGACATTGACGGTCGGCTCAACCACAAACACATCGCGCTCGCCGGCTGCCCCGGCACCGCAGCGTCCGAGTATCTGCTCAACCTTGCTTTTCAGCAATCCCGAGGCCTCCTCGGACAACTGAGTGGGCTCGGGCATCTTAACCCCGAACATTATGTCGGCTCCGTCGGCGGCAGCGTCCTGCGCCATCGCCCCGGTAGCGGCAGCCAATGCCACCGCGAGGGCAAAAATCTTGTTTCTCATCATTCAATCATTATCGAAAGTTTCTGGCCGAGGGCAGTAACGCTCACCTTATACTCATCGCCGAGCTTCGATTTGAGGAAGCGTTTGATGGCGGCGGTGAAGTTGGTGATGCGGTACGAACGGTTTTTCTCGTTGTCCCACAGGGGGATATTGATTGTGGCCTTGATATATTTGTCGGTCGACAGCGACATGTCATACACGCCCTGGAACGAATTGGCGCGCAGCCATTCCTCCAGCTCGTCCTTGAATTCCGAACCGTCGGCTGGCGACTCGGTGTCGAAATCCCAGTCGGCCACCGTGGCCGATATGTTGAAGTCGAGGTTCATGGCACGGCCTTTCTTGGCCATCTGCGCGAAGGCGTCGCCGAGTTTGGTGAAGAAGTCGGGGCCGATGGTCTCGATGGCCTTGTCGACAATCACCACGGGATCGGACACGTGGTAGAACCCGCTGGTGAACGTTTCTGCGGCAAGCACGGCCTCGGTCTGGCGTTCGACGGCGCGCACCCCTACATTGGCGCCATACGTCGCGCCTTTCTGCTTCATGTCGATGTCGATTTTCACCACGATGTCGCCCGGCATCTGCTGCACCACCATGGTGCGGAGGTCGGTCTGGGCGCCGTCGCGCAGCACGTCGTCGGTCTTGGAATTTTCAAGAGCCGTGCGGAAGTCGCGGGTGGTGTAGCCGTTGGTTGAGAAAAGCTCCGAAAGCTTGTTCACGCCGGTCTTGTAGGCTGGATTGGCATCAACAAGGTCGCGCATGGCCTCGAATCCGCCATCGCCGCTGTTCATCTCGGGCACCACCACGATGACGGGATTGATGGCCGCCTTCACCGTGGTTTCCTTCTTTTTGTCGGCCCACGCGTGGTTGAGCGCGAGGTCGTTCTTTTCGAGGTCGTTTTTAAGCGACTTGATGTTCACGGGCACCTCGAACGTGATTTTTCGCATGCCGTTGTACTTGAACTCGTCGGTCTTGACAGGCTTGCCGGCGAGCATCATTGTGTAGCGCTTGGTTGAATAGAGGCGGTAGTCATAGTCCTTGCGGGCCTCCGACAGCATTGGCTGGCCGTTCTGCAATCCCTCCACGCCATCGTGCAGCAGGGCGTTGAACGTCGATTTTATGGCCAGTTCCTCGGCCTCCTTGCCGCCCTTGTTGCAGGCCACCGTGGTGCGGAACACGGCATCGGAACCCGACTGGCGCTCCAGCGACACTTCCGACGAAAACTCCTGCGCACTGGCGCAAATGGCCGCAACTGCCATAAGGGCAGCCGCGGCCATGCGTGATAGTTTGTTTGAAAACATGACTGCTTCGGATTATTTTTTCTTGGATTTCGAGGTTACGAGCACGGTCTGCTGCTGGTCGAGGGCATTCTTGATTTCAACGCCGCCTTTCTTGACCTTGCACAGGGCGATGTCGTCGCCCGACACTTCCACAACCTCGATTTCGCCGATGGTCTTCTGGGCGGTGCGCTTACCGATTTTCTGTTCAAGCTTAACATCGAGTTTCAGACCCTTGACAAGGCCGTCTTCCGAACCGAGGCCAACATAGAGGGTCTCGACTTCCTTGCCGTTTTTCGACAAAGCGTCGATGTCCTCAACCGAGCCCACCAGCGGGAATGACTCCTCCACAAAACCCTTCATAGCCTTGGTAATGTCGCCTTTGAGAGCCTGGACGGCGGCATCCTCGGTTTCATACACGCCCTTGAGGCTGGTGAGGCTTATGCCCATGGCCGACTTGGGCAGGGTGAATGTCTTGGTGCCGAGCAGGCTGCCGTCGAGGGCGTTCACAACGCGCAGGGTAAAGGTGACGGTGGCATCATAGCTCATGGTGCCGCCGTCAAGACGGCTGCCGGGAACGGTCACCGATGTCACGTCGCCGTTGAGCAGCACGTGGGCACCGCGGGTCTTGAGAGCCTCGGCGGTCTCCAGGTCGTCCGCGGCAAGGTTGTCCTGCAGCCGGCGCAGTTCTTCTTCATAACGTGATTTTTCAGTTACGGCGTCGACAATCACCATGCGGTTGGTGTTGTGGAAGCCTTCGAGCACGGCTCCGCGAACGGTTTCCACCCAGCCGTCTTTCACATGGGCGGTATTCTCAAACTCCTGGAAATAAACGGTTGGTTTTGCGGCAAAAGCCCCAAGGATAGTGGCTACGGAAAGCATCATAGCCATAAATTGTCTTTTCATAAAGGAAAATGCGATTATGGATTAGGATTAAATTTCTATAATTTATTTTGCAAAAGTATAAAATAAAAGCCAATTCGGTGATATTGATTTAGTTAAAATTTGTAACTGCGACTTACGCAGTCGTTCTCCTTCCCGCGGTTACATAAAGCTCCGTTTGCCAAATTTGCTTAATTTTTAGTAATATAGCGATGGTTTTTGTTATATCTGTTGGATAGTCGGTCGCAAAGATGTAACTTTGCCCGACGTTTCAAGCTAAACTACACACATCAAAATATCCGAATTATGGAAAATCAAGAATTAGACCGTCTCAGCTATGCCCTCGGACTGAGCATGGGCAACAACTTCCGCGCCTCCGGCATCGAAAACATCAACGTGCAGGATTTAGCCGACGGTGTGGCAGCCGTGTTCTACGGCTCGCAGCCCAAAATGACCTACGACGAGGCAAAGGCTGAAATCCAGAAATATTTCACCGCCCTCGAGGCCAAGCAGCAGGAAAATGCAAAAGTTCTCGGCGAAGCCAACGCAAAGGCCGGCCGCGACTTCCTCGACGCAAACGGCAAGCGTGAGGAAGTAAAAATCACTCCCTCGGGCCTGCAATATGAAGTGCTCAAACAGGGCGAAGGCCCCAAACCCGAGGCAACCGACCGTGTGGTGGTTCACTACACCGGCAAACTCATCGACGGCACCGTATTCGACTCGAGCGAGGAACGCGGCGAGCCCGCCACTTTCGGCGTAACTCAGGTAATCCCCGGTTGGGTTGAGGCTCTCCAGATGATGAACGCCGGCAGCCAGTGGCGCCTGTTCATCCCCTCCGACCTCGCCTATGGCCCCCAGGGTGCCGGCGGTGTCATCGGTCCGAACCAAACCCTCATCTTCGACGTCACCCTGCTTGAAGTCGTAGGTAAATAACAATGAAACTCCGCACATTATCCCTCTCCATCGGCCTCACGGCCTTAGCCGCCGCAGCGCAACAGCCGGCCATCCAGCCGGCCGACTCGCTGTCGGTGGCCGTGGGCACCGTGCTCGGCGAATACATCAAGGGCTCCGTCGACCAGCTCGCCACCCTCGGCGCCAAGGTCGACCCCGATGTATTCCTCACCACAATGGCCAAGGTGGTGAAAGGGCAGTCCACAGGATTCACGCGCGAGAGCGCCGACAACTGGATTGACGGCTACATCCGCGCCACCCGTCCCGCCGACCTTCCCGACTCATTCTCCGAGCAATCCCAGCAGCAGTTTCTCAGCGACGCCGCGGCTCTTCCAGGCGCTGTGACCACACCGTCAGGACTGGTATTCATCGTTGAGCAGGAGGGCGAGGGCGCCATGCCCGCCGACACCGACCGCGTACAGCTCATGTATACGGGCCGCTTTTATGACAGCACCGTATTTGACGCCACCGGCTCGCCCATATCGTTTGGCGTCAACGAAGTGACACCCGGGTTTTCCGAAGGCCTGAAACTCATGAAACCCGGCGGCCGCTACCGCATCGTGATGCCGGCCTCGCTCGGCTATGGACCCGACGGCATACCCGGCGCCATTCCGGGCAACGCCGCCCTCGACTTCACTGTGGAACTAATCTCAATTCTGTAACCAATTCAATCATAACACGATAATAATGAAAAAAATCATCTATGGCGCTTGCGCGGCGCTTGTTATCATGGCATCGGCTTGCTCGAAAGGCGGCGATGCCGAAAAATCGGCCGTTCCCGCCCAACTCTCCGACTCCGTATCGATGATTTACGGACGCACCGTCGGCGGATACGTACTCGGCGACTACCAGCGTTTCGCACAGCAGAATAAGTCTGCCGCCACCAAAAACGACATCGTCAAAGGCATCCAGCTCGCTTTCGGCAACGCCGATTCTGAGGGCATGATGATCGGTCTTCAGGTGGGTGGAAACCTCCTCAACGAAATCAAGCGTTTTGAAGAACAGGGCATCGACATCAACCGCGAGGAAGTGCTGAAAAACTTCCGCGAGGTGTTCATGGGCGACTCGCTCGACATGGACGCGCTCCGCGAGACCAGCGGACTTCTCAACACCCTTCTCGCCCAGGTTGAGCGCGTGAAGTCCGAACAGGAAGCAGCCAAGGCCGCCGAAGCTCCCGAGGCCAAGGCAAACGGCTCGTCTGCCGACGCCTTCGTCAAGAAAATCAAGGCCAGCGACCCCGAGGTAAAGACCTCCGCATCCGGCCTCAGCTATAAAATCGAAAACAAGGGCGAGGAACCCCTCGTGGGTGATAACTCACAGGTTGTAGTAAACTACGTCGGCAAACTCACCGACGGCACCGTGTTCGACCAGAGCCCCGAAGGCCAGCCCGCCACCTTCTCGCCTGCCGGCGTAATCCCCGGTTTTGCCGAAGGTCTTAAAATGCTCGGCAAGGGCGGCAAGGCAACCCTCTACATTCCCGGCGACCTCGCCTACGGCGCCCAGGGCGTTCCCCAGGCCGGCATCGGTCCCAACGCCATGCTCATCTTTGAGGTCGAAGTTGTGGACGTGAAATAATCCGTGTTTTTTGATATAACAAGAATACAAAATTTGAGGAGCGGCATAAAGTATGCCGCTCCTCAAATTTTGTGCATATAAGCTTTATGCGTCCGTTCCGTGCTGCAGAAGCCACTCAGGCGCTATATCGGCCCCATTAGTCCAAAAAATTGTGGCACCGAGGCCAAACTGCTCAAACCGCCGCAAATCTTTCAGCTCGCGGTAAGCCGGATAAGACAGCAAAGGCGACAGGTCGACTTTTTTGCAATCGCCATTGTTGAACTTACAGATTAACGTATAACCGCCTGCATAATCGGCTGATAAGACTTTCAACATAATTTCAATATTTAATTTTTTCAATCAATTCTCCACGTTGAGCCTTTTCCCATATATCCATCACTTCACATTCATGCTCGTCAAGGAATTCATTTATTAATTTTATATCCTTAGAACGTGCCCTCCCTTCGACAACTCGGTCTTTTATGGTTATAGTGAACTCATCGTCACCGCTAATGACATGGATGTGGGGAGGATTATGGTCAAAACCATAAATGTAGACTAATAGTCCTTTGATTATATATATGGCTCCCATTACAGTTTCATATTTTTGCAAAGATATATCCTGTTTTCCACATATGCAACTGTTTTACATATTTTTAGCCCCGTTACAATATGAATGGCGCCGGCAGAGTCTGCCGGCGCCATTCATATTGTAACGTCTCTTATTACTTGCCGAGCACCTTATGATGCTGTTCCTTTTTCAGGCGATGATGGATTTTGTGCAATTCGTGCACACCGCAGAAAGCGGCTGCTACAGTTGCTGCCTGAAGGGCGAGTTTTGCAATTTTGAAACCGAGATGGAGACCGTAAGATTCTTGTTCGTGACTCATAGTTGTAGGGTTTAAAGGGTTATACTGTTTGGTTATGGTCATAGACCGTAGATATAACATCGCCCCGGCGCCGATTGTTGCATTTATCCGCGAAAAAGCGGCTTGCGTTCCCATATTTTTGCTACCTTTGCACCATCGATTCTATAGACATTTTTACTCTTAGATACCTAACTTCGGACTTATGAAAAAACTGACACGAATCCTCCTGGTGGCAGCAGTCGCTCTGATGAGTCTGCAAGCCTCCGCACAATTCAACGTGGGCCGCGCCGTGAAAGGCGCCGCATCGGCTGCAAAGGCCGTAACCCTTACCGACGCACAGATGGTGCAGTATGTGAAAGAATACATCGACTGGATGGACACCCACAATCCCGTGCTGCCCGAGGACGACCCCTACACCCAGCGCCTGCGCAAGCTCACCGAGGGTCTCACCGACGTTGAAGGCATGCCCCTCAACTTCAAGGTTTACAACGTGATTGACGTCAACGCATTTGCCTGTGCCGACGGCTCAATCCGCGTGTTCGCTGCCCTCATGGACATCATGAGCGACGACGAACTCCTCGGCGTAATCGGCCACGAAGTCGGCCACGTAGCCCACAAGGACTCCAAGAAAGCCTTCAAGCAGGCCCTCCTCACCTCGGCCCTCAAAGAAGGAATCGCATCGACCAACAGCACCGCCGCTGCCCTGACCGACTCGCAGATCGGTTCGCTCGGCGAGGCTCTCGCCGGTTCCACCTACTCGCAGAAGCAGGAACGCGGCGCCGACGACTACGGCTACGAATTCCTCAAGTCTCACGGAAAGAATCCCCGCGCCATGGCCGCATCGTTCACCAAACTCAAGGAGCTTCAGGGCGAAGCCGCCAAGACTTCAAAGGTAAACCAGCTCTTCTCGTCGCACCCCGACCTCGACTCGCGCATCAAGCGCATGCAGGAGCGCGCCGACAAGGAGAACATCCCCGCCCTCTGAACCGACTGAAATAAAGAGACATAAGCCACGCCACACCCGGCGCAGCTTATGTCTTTTTCATCATCCATCACCACAATTATGAAACAACTCGCTTTTATCCTTGCGGCAGCGGCAGCCCTCTGCGCCACCGCCGCCGAACCCGTCCTGGTGGGCCATCGGGGCTCTGACATCGGCATCGAAAGCTCCCGCGAAGCCCTCGAGGAAGGCGCCCGCCGCGGCTATCCCTTCCTTGAATCCGACATCCGCGTGGCCGGCGACGGCACCTTCGTGCTGTCCCACGACGAGACAACCGAACGCCTCGGCTCGGGCCTGGTCGTCGCCGCAACCTCCGCCGACTCGCTACTGGCCGACACCCTCAGGCAAACCCGCTGGGACATCCCCTACGAAGGCCGCATGGCCACCCTGGCCGACATGCTCGAAATCTGCAAGCAATATGGCTGCCGCCCCCTCATCGAACTGAAATGGGCCACGGGCATCAATTCGGAAGACACATCGGGCATCCCGGCACTGATAGACTTCATCACTGAGGCCGGCATGCGCGACAAATGCATGATTCTCACCTCCATGAAGCCCTGCCTCGAATACATCCGCGAGCACTATCCCGACGTTGAGCTCCAGCTGCTCGTCCAGACCAAGGTCGACGAGAATTTCGACTGGTGCGTCAAGCACAACATGGGCATCGACATCCATCACAGCGCCGTGACCCCCGAGCGCGTCGAGCGATTCCACGCCGCCGGCCTCCCCGTTAACGTATGGACGGTCAACACCCCCGAAGACCGCGCCCGATTCACCGAAATGGGCGTCGACTACATCACCACCGACCGCCTCAGATAACAGGCGCCCCGAAAACTTAAAATTCCAAATTCAAAATTATTTCATTACATTTGCAGCATAATTTTTCTGCAATGACCTACAAATACGATTATCTCGTGATTGGCTCGGGCATAGCCGGCATGAGTTTCGCGCTTAAGGTGGCCGGCAAGGGCCGCGTGGCGCTGATTTGCAAGACAACCCTCGAAGAGGCCAACACCGCCCTGGCCCAGGGCGGCGTGGCATCGGTGACAAACCTCGCCGTAGACGACTTCGACAAACACATCCACGACACCATGGTGGCCGGCGACTGGCTGTCCGATCCCGCCGCCGTCGAGCAGGTGGTGAAGGGCGCCCCCGACCAGATACGCGAGCTGATTGGCTGGGGCGTGGACTTCGACAAAAAGGACGACGGCTCGTTTGACCTCCACCGCGAGGGTGGCCACTCGGAATTCCGCATCCTCCACCACGCCGACAACACCGGTTTTGAAATCCAGGAAAGCCTCATCAAGGCCGTACGCGCCAACCCCGACATCGACGTATTCGACCACCACTTCGCAATCGAGATAATCACCCAGCACCATCTGGGAAAAATCGTCACCCGCCGCACCCCCGACATCACATGCTACGGCGCGTATGTCCTCGACCAGAAAACCGGCTCGGTCGACAAATTCCTGTCAAAAATCACCGTCATGGCCACCGGCGGCGTGGGCGCCGTCTACCAGACCACCACCAACCCCCTCGTGGCCACCGGCGACGGCATCGCAATGGTCTACCGCGCCAAGGGCACCGTCAAGGACATGGAATTCATCCAGTTCCACCCAACGGCCCTGTTCCATCCCGGCGACCGCCCCTCGTTCCTCATCACCGAGGCCATGCGCGGCTACGGCGCCGTCCTGCGCAACCTGCGCGGCGAGGAATTCATGCACAAGTACGACCCGCGCCTGTCCCTGGCCCCGCGCGACATCGTGGCCCGCGCCATCGACTCGGAGATGAAGCTCAACGGCGACGACCACGTCTACCTTGACGTCACCCACAAAGACCCCGACGAGACGCGCCGCCACTTCCCCAACATCTACCAGCACTGCCTCGGTCTCGGAATAGACATCACCAAGGACTACATTCCCGTCGCACCCGCCGCCCACTACCTCTGCGGCGGCATCAAGGTCGACGCCAACGGCCAGTCGAGCATCGACCGCCTCTATGCCCTCGGCGAATGTTCATGCACCGGTCTCCACGGCGGCAACCGTCTGGCCTCCAACTCGCTCATCGAGGCCGTGGTATATGCCGACGCCGCCGCGCGACACGCTGCCGACCGCATTGCCGGACTGGCCTGCCGCACCGACGTCCCCGACTGGAACGACGAGGGCACCCGCCATCCCGAGGAAATGGTGCTCATCACCCAAAGCATCCGCGAGGTGAACCAAATCATGGGAACCTACGTCGGCATCGTCCGCTCGAACCTCCGCCTCGACCGCGCCTGGAACCGCCTCGACATCCTCTATGAGGAGACCGAGCGCCTGTTCAAATGCTCCAAGGCCTCACGCGAGATTTGCGAGCTGCGCAACATCATCAACGTGGGCTACCTCATCATGCGCCAGGCCAAGGAACGCAAGGAAAGCCGCGGCCTGCACTACACCCTCGACTATCCCCCGAAAAAATGACCCTACGCCCCTCTCTCCCCCGCATTTCAGTCCTGTTGCTGGCCGCCGCCCTCATCCTGCCGGCGGCGCTGGCACAGCGCACCCTCGAAAACCCCGGTTCGGGCCGCAACGCCCACTACCGGGGCTATTCCTACCGCATCGACGAACAGGGCGACACCGTCCTGGTGCTGATGCTCAACGAAATAACCTGCTTTCCGCCCCTCAAATTCAAAAACAAGAAAGAGGAGGAATTCTACTGGCGCACCGTGCGCGACGTGCGCCTCACCCTCCCCTACGCCAAGCTAATAGCCGAAACCCTCATCGAAACCTATGAATACATCGAGACATTCCCCACCAAAAAAGAACGCGAGGAATATCTCAAGAAGATGGAAAAAGCCCTTTTCGAGCAATACAAACCCGTGCTGAAAAAATTCAGCAAACGCCAGGCCAAAGTGCTCATAAAGCTCATCCAGCGCGAGACCAACCAGTCGAGCTACGACATCGTCAAGGCCTTTCTCGGCTCATTCCGAGCAACATTCTGGCAAGGCTTCGGCAAACTCTTCGGCGTCAGCCTCAAAAGCGACTTCCGCCCATCGAAAAACAAGGAAGACGCCACCATCGACCGCATCGCCACCGGCATCGAACAAGGCTGGATTTGAGGAATGCACAATGCACGATGCACAATTCATAATGCACGATGCATAATGCACGATGCTCAATGCACAATTCCTAATTCCTAATTTCTAATTCCTAACTCCTAATTTTTAATATTCCCCTTCGAGTGTCTCTTCACATAATCGGTAAGATACACCGTGAACAGCGGGAAGATAATCATGCCTGAGATTGGAAGTATCACGGCCACGATGCGCCCCTCGATGGTCATCGGATTGATATAGCAACCCACCGTCGACATGTTCATCGCCGCCCACCACAGGGCCGTCCAGTACGTGTCGACCTGCGGATTCACACCCTCCTCGCAATTATAGAATATCAGCGAGCAGAAATACACAATCATCACCATTATCACGATATACGACATGAAAAAGCTCGTGATGGCGTTCGACGAGAAATATCCGAACACAATCGACAGCGCCAGCGCACCGCGTGCCAACGGAATGAAACGCACGAAATAGAGCGTCTCGGGGCTCAGGTGCAGGTCGAGCATCGTCACTATGTTGAGATACGGTATCGAGATGAGCAGGAACAACAGCCTGTGGCGCACATACTTCCACTTCTCCTCCGCAAAAATCAGCTCGATGAAGAAATCCGCCACAAAAATCACGCACACCCAGAACTGAAACGTCATGTAGCGGTGGTTGGCCAGGAAATTCTCCGAGCGGAAAGTGTCGTAAGAGATATACACGATGAGCATTATCGAGAGGAGCAGCACCACCATGTGCATTATCCACTCGACTACGTGGACGGGCTTGCCGTCGCGGAAATCTTTCTTTACCGGCTGCGGAGCCGGCGTTGCGCTTGCTGTTGACATAGGATTGGGGTTTCTATTTAGAACAAGGCACCCTTTCAAATAGTTTTTTGTAATTTTGCACCATGACCGCGCCCCTGCCCCCCTATCAGACAATCCGCTCGCGCTACGACGCCTACCTGCTGCTCGAGCGCGGCCTCTCGCCCAACACCCGCGAGGCATACCTGCGCGACCTCGATGCCTTCCAGGACTTTATCGCCGCTCGCGGCCTCGACTTCCCCGACCTCACCATCGACCACCTCGCCCAGTTCGTCACCCTGCTCGTAGACCTCGGCATATCGCCCCGCTCGGTCGCCCGCATGATTTCAGGGGTGAAATCGGCCATGAAATACCTCAAGACCGAGCGCATCATCGACCACAATCCCGCCCTGCTGCTCGACGCGCCGCGCTTTGGCCGCCACCTGCCCGAGGTGCTCAGCGTCGACGACATCGACGACATGATCGACGCCGTCGACCTCGAGTCGCCCACCGGCCGCCGCAACCGCGCCATAATCGAAACCCTCTACGGCTGCGGCCTGCGCGTCAGCGAGCTGTGCAACCTCGAGCTGTCGCGCATCGACTTCGACCACCGCTTTCTCGTGGTCACCGGCAAGGGCAACAAACAGCGCCTCGTGCCAATGAGCGACCCGTCGCTTGAAGAAATAGAGATATACATCAACGAGGAGCGCCCCCGCCTCAAAATCAAGCCCGGCGAAGACGACATCGTGTTCCTTAACGTGCGTGGCCACCGCCTCACCCGCCAGATGGTGTTCATATTCCTGCGCCAGCTCGCCCAGGCAGCCGGCATCACAAAAACAATATCGCCCCACACCCTGCGCCACTCCTTCGCCACCCACCTCCTCGAGGGCGGCGCCAACCTCCGCGCAATCCAGCAGATGCTCGGCCACGAGTCAATCTCCACCACCGAAATCTACCTCCACCTCGACAACACCCGCCTCCGCGAGGAAATCCTCCTCCACCACCCCCGCAACAGGAAATAAGCCCCAGCCCCCAAGACCTTTAACCACATTCATCCCGCGATATATCCAGCGGAATTCCAAGGTTTTTATTCCTCAGGTGATCCACAACTATATTGACTATCGGCGATTGAGGCCACCGATAAAACACCCGGCCTATTACCTGCCCGTCAGCAGTGGTGAAATCAACGGTAAGCATATCGTCCCCCGCCCTCTTTTCTATCCGTTCAAGCAGTCGCTCAAACAGCGCCCATCTAAACACTTGTGACTCGAGCTCAGTATGGTTTCTTTTCAAATCATCAGTGGAACAGATGAACGAAAACACCGTGTTGCGATGCTGCCTGAACATATCAAGCAGCCATGAAGACATTTTAAACAACGTTGACGGATGAACAAACCTGTCCGAATCAAGCTTCTCAATCCCGATGTCTGCAATCTCCGCATCATGAAATTCTTCGGGAATACGCAGTTGCTCAAGCTTATAGTCATTATCATAAAAAGTGAGGGCCACCACTATATGATTGCCCTCATTATCTTCTATGATTTGTTTAATCACGTTCATGCTCAAAGCATCCCGGTTGCCTTATAAGTCTCGCAAAGTTTGCGCATACGCTCTTTTTTCTCACGCTGCGCCTTCTCAAAGAAAGCTTTTTGTTCCTTTGAGGGATTGGAAAATGTTATGGTCGGCATCCTTTTCATATTGCAGGTGTTTATATGAGACTTTGCAAATTTACAAAATATTTTTCTTTCCGCAAACTTGTATCAGTATAAATTACTAATTATGCTTGGATTAGGCTTTGGAAATTTCAATATCCTCACATATACAACACCGAAGTCCCGACCCTTGTTTCACCCCCTCCGAGTACTCCAAAAAAAACCGTGCCATCCTCGGCCTCACCCCCTCCCCCACCGAGTACTCCGAGCCCTCCGAGTACTCCAAAAAACCAAAAAATCACACAAAAGCCAAAAAAATCCCCCAAATAATTTGCAAATTTAAAATTCCGCCCCTAATTTTGCCAAAATCCTTAATTCTTACAGCCTATGCCATCCGACAAAGACTTTCTTCCCCAGCGTGGAAATTTCCGCAGCTTGAAAGTATTTGCCGTGGCCGAATGTATTTTTGACATAACCTACATCTTCACCGAACGCTTCCTCCGGGCGGGCGACCGCACAATCGACCAGATGCGGCAGGCCGCGCGGTCGGGCAAGCAGAACATCGCCGAAGGCAGCCAGGACGGCTCCACGTCCCGCGAAATCGAAATCAAACTCACCAACGTGGCCAAAGCCAGCCTCCAGGAACTGCTCCTCGACTACGAGGACTACCTTCGGGTGAGGGACCTCCACCTTTGGGACAAGAATTCCGAAAAAGCAATCCAAACCCGCCGCGTATGCCGCAATAACTCCGACTCGCGGTTTTACCGCGAAGCTGCCAAAACCCGCACCGCCGAGACTCTCGCCAACATCGCCATCATTCTCATCCACCAGGCCGACGTGATGCTCCACGGCCTCATCGAGCGGCAGAAAGCCGATTTCCTGCGCGAAGGCGGCATCAAAGAACAGATGACCCGCGCCCGCCTCGCCCACCGCTCAAAACAATAAATCCCGCCCATCGTCCCCCCAGAGTACTCCGAGCACTCCGAGTACTCTAAAAAAACAAAAAACGCCCCTCCCCTAAAAAAATCCCAGCTTGCAATTTCTTAAAATTATTCCTATCTTTGCACTTAGCACCGGCTTCGCAAAGGCGAACACTGGATTAATTAAATAAATTTTAACGATATGGAAAAAATTTACGCAATTTTGCCGTTTCTCACGGCAATCCTGGAATGGTGCAAAAGGTTGTTCAAATCTGACTCTGTTGAAAGCACCCTGTTTAAAATCTCAACACCAAAGGGATTAAAGATAGAGTATTCCCACAGGAGGGGGACAACTGATAGAGATGCGGCGGGAAGGCGATGAGTCTATAAGCGCCCGTAAAAACGCCCGGCAGGCATCGACCCGCCGGGCGTCGCTGCGTTTTATGGTGCAATCGTCCATCTTCCATACCCTCCGAGTACTCCGAGCCATCCGAGTACTCTAAAACCTGCCTTTTAACGAGTTAAATAACGTTAAAAATAGGGGGGGTGTTAATTATTGTTATACCTTTGTATTCCCAACGATGGGGAAAACTACACCCTAATCCTTAACAACGACTTTACAACCTATAAATATAAATCAATTAACCTAAAAACAACGCTTATGAAAAAAGCTTTACTCTCACTTGCCGCCGTCATCGGCATGGGCTTCGCTGCCAATGCTGATGTGGTGACGGTTACCTTTTCTGATTTGGGCTATGCTAATGCTCAGGCAGTTGCAGAAACCGTTGTCAACGATGACATCACCCTGAAATATTCCAAGGCATCGGGCAGCAACGACCCCGCTTATTACAACACGGGCAAAGCCATGCGCCTTTACGCCCAAAACACTATGACCGTGACAGCCGCAGAAGGTTTCGAAATCTCTAAGATCGAATTTACCGTCGGTACAGGATCATACGGATGGAACTCTGAATCTACTGTATCTGTCGGCACTTTCTCAGACGATATATGGACTGGTAATGCAAACGCTATAACCTTCACGCAAGGTGGCTCCAAAGGCCATGTCCGCATGGTGACAATGACAATCACCTACAACTCAACCGTAGCTGCTGCCGTTGAAACTCCCGTGATCTCGCTCGTTGAAGGCGAATGGTCGTTCAACGCTGAAATCACCTGCGCTACCGAAGGTGCTGAAATCTACTACACCACCGACGGCACCAATCCCACCGACGCTTCGACCAAATACACCTCTCCGTTCGAAGTTTGGGAAGCTACCACCATCAAGGCCATCGCCTATAAGGACGGCGAAGCAAGCCGCGTGGCAAGCTTCGAGGCCAACCCTCCCTACCTGCTCGACGGCTTCACCGCCCTCAGCGACTTTGACGGCGACGCCAACGTGATCATCAACGCGAACATGCACGCCGTATATCAGAACGGCAACTACCTCTACCTCGAATGTGGCAACGACTTCATGCTCGTGTTCGGCAAACAGGAAGGCAAGTACACCAACGGCGACACCTTCACACGCCTCGAAGGCAGCTTCACCCACTACAACAACCAGCCTCAGATTCAGAACGGCATCCTCAGCGCCGCAACTGCCGGCACCGCCATCAGCCCCGCCGTTATGCCCCTCGAAATGCTCGGCCAGCACATGCTCAGCCGCTATGTCACCGTTGAGAATGTATCTATCGAGGCCCAGAAAAAAGCCAACAACTACACCCTCACCGATGCCGAGGGCAATACATTCGTGCTTTACAACCAGTTCAACTCCAGCAACAGCAACGCCGCTGACTACGTGACTGTTCCCGAAGGCGAAGGCTATAAAGTGACCGGCTTCGTCAACATCTTTGGCACCACTCTCCAGCTCGTTCCCACCGAAATCGTGAAGATGGAAACCGTCGAGACTCCCGTCATCACTCCCGCAACCTCGACCCTCGACGTTGACACCCAGAGCATCGAAATCACCTGCGCTACCGAAGGTGCTGAAATCTACTACACCCTCGACGGCACAACTCCCACCACCGACAGCGAACTCTACACCGCTCCCATCGTCCCCGAACTCGCCGAATCAATCACCGTCAAGGCTATCGCCGTTAAGGATGGTATGGTTCCCTCTGCCGTAGCTGAGCAGACCTACAAGCTCTCTTCCGGCATCGAGGACGTTGTTCTCGGCTCGGACGCTGCCGCTGAATACTTCAACCTCCAGGGCGTTCGCGTGGCTCAGCCCGCCGCCGGTCTCTACCTCCGCCGCTGCGGCGACAAGGTTGAGAAAGTGGTTGTGAAATAAGCAATCCCCAACTCCACCCATAAATCCCGCCCCACCCCGTGAGGCGGGATTTTTTTGCGCGAAACTTGCACCTGAAATATTTTATGATTAAATTTGCAAATAAACATCTTCAATGATGCTTTAAAGGCTGAATTTGCAGATAAATAATCATTAATGATTACAAAATGCCTGTTTACGACCCTTACGATTTCACACAGCTCTCGGCCACTGAAATAATCGCCCTCACATGCCGCCGCCTGCGCGAATACCGCCTCAGGCTGGGACTGACGCAAAAACAGCTCGCCGAGATGACGGGACTGCGCAAGGTGACCATATCGAGGATAGAACGCGGCGTCACCGACGACATGTCGATGCGCACCTTCCTGTTGCTGCTGAAAGTCCTGGGAAACATCCGCGATTTTGAAACCCTGCTGCCCGAACTTCCCGAGTCGCCCTACGGCCGCAAAGCCCCCGCCCCCCGCCAACGCGTGAGAAACAAATAACCCATGAAGCATACCATAAAAGTAATTCTTTTCGGAAACGAACTCGGCAGCCTCGGATGGGATGCGGCCCGCAATGTCGCATACTTCAACTTCAACCCCGACTATAAAGGCGACCCGTCGCGGCTGTTTCCGCTGGCCGGCATCAACCCGCGCCAAGTGATGTGGGGCTCTACCGGGAAAATCTACAAGGGGCTGCCGCCGTTCATCGCCGACTCGCTGCCCGACGCATGGGGCATGGAGTTATTTGCCCGATGGCGTCAGGAACACCGCATCCCCGAGGCGCAGGTAACCCCGCTGCACCTGCTGTCGTATATAGGTCATCGCGGCATGGGAGCACTCGAGTATGAACCCGAAGTGTTTGAGGACGGATATGACGACCCCGTCGACATCAAGGCCCTTATCGAGCTGTCCAAAAAGATATACTCCGACCGTGAGGATGCGCGGATACTGCCCAAAGAGGCCTTGACAATGCAGGCCCTCATGGCGGTGGGCACCTCGGCGGGCGGCTACCGCCGCAAAGCCATCCTCGCCATAAATCCCGAAACCGGCGAGATCCGGTCGGGGCAAATCGGCGGCCTCGACGGCTTCAAGTATTACATACTGAAATTCAACGAAGACAAATGCCCCGTCTCGGAACTTGAATATGCCTACTACGAGATGGCGCTTGCAGCCGGTATCGACATGGCTCCGTCAAGATTATGGAAGGTCGACGGGCAGAATCATTTCCTCACCGAACGGTTTGACCGGTCGGGAACCCGAAAAATCCATATCCAGACCCTCGCCGCCCTGGCCCCCGACGTCCGGAGCTACGAAGGGCTGGTGCTGGTGTGCCGCAAGATGGGTTTCTCGCAGGTCGCGGTAGAGAAAGTCTTCACCAGAATGGTGTTCAACATACTGGCCAACAACACCGACGACCACCACAAAAACTTTTCCTTCACAATGGACGAGGACGGCCACTGGGATTTGGCGCCCGCCTACGACCTCAACTTCATTTTCTCGACAGCCGGCGCAGGGCTCGCACCCGACAGGGCCCACTGCATGCACGTCGGTGGCCTCACAACCGACATCCCCCTCCAGACAGTGATGGATTTCGCCCGCGACAACGACATATCACGCCAGAAGGCCGAAGCAATCATCGCCCGGATTGCAGAGAGCATAAAATCGTTCCGCACGATAGCCGTCAGATGCGACACACCGGCGGAATGGATCGGCCGCGTCGAAACCGCCCTTATGGACAATTTAAGGGCCTGGGACCTCATTCCGTCCGAAAAGGCGGCTGACACGCCCGCGCGCTCAATCGGAGGCCATCAGGTCAGCAATCTCAGGATTGAAGAATCATATGGCGGTAACTTCCACATATTTGCCGAAATCGACGGAAAGGAACGCAAATTTGTCGTAACGAAGAAAAAGCCAGGCTATGCTGCCCTGGCAATGATGGGAAAAGAAAATGTCACGGATGACATGTTGCTGAAAATCATCGAGCCCTTCCTGTTGAAATGACGTCGTGGCCGCCACGCCGCCGCCAGGCGTGCTTTTCAGCCGTTTTTTGCCGTCTCGCTTTTTTTTCGTATTTTTGCAAGTTGAAATTTGTTATTCATTTGTAAACTCGCAAAATGTCAGTAGATAGCATCATATCGGGCGCCGTAAGCCGCGCCGTCAAAGAGCTTTACGGAGCTGACTCCGCTCCCGAATCGATTGTACCCCAGGCCACCCGCAAGGAGTTTGAGGGCAACCTCACCGTGGTGGTGTTCCCGTGGGTGAAAGCCGCCCGCAAGGCCCCCGAGGCCGTCGGTCAGGAAATCGGCGAATGGCTCGTGGCCAACGAGCCCGCCGTAGAGCGCTTCAATGTGGTGAAAGGCTTCCTGAACATCGTGATCGAGCCCCGCTACTGGAACGGCGTGCTGCAGGGCATCGCCGCCGACGCCTCCTACGGACTGAAACAGGCCACCGACCAATCGCCCCTGGTGATGGTCGAATACTCGTCGCCCAACACCAACAAGCCCCTCCACCTGGGCCACGTGCGCAACAACCTGCTGGGCTATTCCCTCGCCGAGATTCTCAAGGCCTGCGGCAACCGCGTGGTGAAGACAAACATCGTCAACGACCGCGGCATACACATCTGCAAATCCATGCTCGCATGGCAGAAATGGGGCGAGGGCGCCACTCCCGAGAGCGCCGGCGTCAAGGGCGACCACCTCATCGGCGACTACTACGTCGCCTTTGACAAGCACTACCGCGCCGAGCTCGCCTCGCTCATGGAACAGGGCATGACCAAGGAAGAGGCCGAAGCCGCCTCGCCCCTCATGGCCGAGGCACGCGACATGCTGCGCCGTTGGGAAGCCGGCGACAAGGACGTGCGCGCCCTGTGGGAAACCATGAACTCGTGGGTATACGCCGGTTTCGGCGAGACATACCGCCGCATGGGCGTCGACTTCGACAAAATCTACTACGAATCGCAAACCTACCTCGAAGGCAAGGAAAAGGTGCTCGAAGGCCTTGAAAAAGGCATCATGTACCGCAAGGAAGACGGCTCGGTATGGGCCGACCTCACCGCCGACGGCCTCGACCACAAGCTGCTCCTGCGCAGCGACGGCACATCGGTCTACATGACCCAGGATATCGGCACCGCCAAGATGCGCTTTGCCGACTATCCCATCGACAAGATGATTTACGTCGTCGGCAACGAGCAGAACTACCATTTCCAGGTGCTCTCGCTCCTGCTCGACAAACTCGGATTCAAATGGGGCAAGGACCTCGTCCACTTCTCCTACGGCATGGTCGAGCTCCCCTCGGGCAAGATGAAGAGCCGCGAGGGAACCGTCGTCGACGCCGACGACCTCATGGAGTCGATGGTTGCCGACTCCCGCCGCGTCAGCGACGAACTCGGCAAGAACGACGGCATGACCGACGCCGAAAAGGCCGAGGTGGCCGAAATCGTGGGCCTGGGAGCGCTGAAATACTTCCTCCTCAAGGTCGACCCGCGCAAGAACATGATGTTCAACCCCGAGGAATCAATCGACTTCAACGGCAACACCGGCCCCTTCATCCAGTATGCCTACGCCCGCATGCGCTCGGTGCTGCGCCGCGCCGCCGACTCCGGCCACGCCATCGCCGACTATGCCGCCGTAACCCCCTGCGAGCGCGAAATCGCCCTCATACAGCGCCTCACCGACTTCCCGTCGACCGTGGCCGAGGCCGGACGCAGCTACTCGCCCGCGCTCATCGCCAACTACGCCTACGACCTGGTGAAGGAATACAACCAGTTCTACCACGACTGCCCCATCCTGCGCGAGGAAAACGACGCCGTGCGCTCGTTCCGCCTCGAACTCACCGCCGTCACCGCCCGCACCGTGGCCTCGGCCATGGCACTGCTCGGCATCAAGGTGCCCGAAAGGATGTAATCGAAAAAACTCTCTTAAAACAATAACTGATGAACAACTACAATTCTCCCTCCTATTCCACCGGCACATCGGTGCAGAGCATGGTCGCCTCGGCCATGAAAAAGGTCTATGTCAAGATGACAATCGCCCTGGTTGTCACCGCGCTCGTGTCGCTTTTCTGCGCCTCCAGCCCCGCCTTCCAGCAGTTCATGTTCGCCAACCGCTGGTTCATGTGGGCCATGGTGATTGTCGAACTCGGCATCGTCTTCGGCGTATCGGCCGGAATCCAGAAGCTCTCGTCGCCCACCGCCGCCGGGCTGTTCTACCTGTTCGCCGTGGTCAACGGCCTGATGCTCGCCCCGATTTTCTGGGTCTACACCGGCGCCTCCATCGCCAAGACGTTCTTCATCACCGCCGGCACATTCGGCGCGATGAGCATCTTCGGCTACACCACCAACCAGGACCTCTCCAAAATCGGAAACATCCTCTTCATGGCCCTCATCGGCCTCATCATCGCCTCGGTGGTCAACATCTTCACCCACAGCTCGACCCTCGACTGGATCATCTCCATCGCCGGCGTCATCATCTTCGTGGGCCTCACCGCCTGGGACACCCAGCAAATCAAGCGCATGGCCCAGGTGATGCCCGCCGACCAAATCGGCCGTCTCGCCACCCTCGGCGCCCTCAGCCTCTACCTTGACTTCATCAACCTGTTCCTCTATCTGCTCCGCTTCTTCGGCTCGAGCAGGGACTGAACCGACATGGGCCGCAACCGCCGTCAGTCATGACGGTTGCGGTCCAACCCATTGTCACCGACCATGTTGAACCGTCTGCGGACATTCCTGCCGGCCTACCGCGAACTTATCAGGCTCGGGCTGCCCATCCTCGTGGGACAGCTCGGCATGATTGTCGTCGGCTTTGCCGACAACATCATGGTCGGCCACTACTCCACCGCCGCCCTGGCATCGGCCTCGTTCGTCAACAATCTTTTCAACGTGGCCATCTTCTGCTGCGTCGGTTTCACCTACGGCCTCACTCCCCTCGCCGGAGCCCTTTTCGGCAAGGGCGACCGCCGGCAGATCGGCGCCCTCACCCGCGTGGCCATGTGGCTCAACATAGCCTATACCCTGCTCGTGACGGCCATAATGACGGCAATCTACTTCAACCTCGACCGCCTCGGCCAGCCCGCCGAGCTGCTGCCGCTCATCCGCCCCTATTTCATCCTCTACCTCATCGGCATGCTGCCCGTGGCGGTGTTCAACGTGGCCGCCCAGTGGAGCTACGCCATCAACAACACGGCCATGCCCATGTGGATTATCCTGGGAGCCAACTGCCTCAACGTGGCCGGCAACTATGCCCTCATCTACGGCAACTGGGGCATGCCTGAACTGGGACTTTTCGGCGCCGGGCTCAGCACGCTCGCGGCCCGCATCGTCTGCCCCCTCACCATCCTGGCCGCCCTGATGGGAGCCCGCAAGTTCCGCGACTACCGCGAGGGCCTGCTCCACACCCCCTCGCGCAAGGGCGATGCCCGGCTGCTGTGGCGTACGTCCCTGCCCGTGTCGCTCCAGATGACCTTCGAGAGCGGCTCGTTCACCGCCGCCGCCGTCATGGTCGGTTGGCTCGGCGCAGTGCCCCTGGCGGCTTTCCAGGTGGCAGTAATCGTCGGTATGCTTGGCTTCTGCGTGTATTACAGCCTTGGCTCGGCCATCTCTGTCAAGGTTGCCAACGCCGCCGGCCTCGGCTCGCGCGAGGGCATGCGCCACGTCGCCTGGGCCGGCTATCACATAATGCTCGCGCTCATGCTGTGTGCCTCGCTCATTTTCGTGTTCGGAGGGCGGCACCTAATGGCCTTCTTCTCCAACGACCCCGAGGTCATCGCCCTGGCCGCCTCGCTCATATTCCCGCTGGTGCTATATCAGCTCGGCGACGCCACCCAGATAACCTTCGCCAACGCTCTGCGCGGCACCTCCCACGTGATGCCGATGCTGTGGATAGCCTTTTTCAGCTACATCGTGGTCGGAATCCCCGCCACCTACGTCTGCTGCTTCCCCGCCGGACTCGGCACCTACGGCGTCATCCTGAGCTTCTCGGTAGCCCTCTTCCTCGCCGCCGCCCTCTTCCTCCACTCCTTCCTCAAGACAACAAGAAAAACGTCAAATTAGAAATACAAACATCAGGTTTATGAAACAATGGTTGCGCAGCCCACGCGTGTGGGGTTTCGTGGTTTCGGTGGCGGTGATGGCCATCGTGTCGCTCGCGTTCTTCTATCCCGACAATTTCGAGGGTAACTCGCTGCGTCAGGCCGACATGCAGCAGGGCATAGCCAACGGCCAGGAAACCAAGGCATATTTTGAAGAGACCGGCCAGAAAGCCCTGTGGACCAACGCCCTGTTCAGCGGCATGCCCACCTTCCAGATTTCGCCCACCTACCCCTCCAACGCCCTGTTCGACTGGCTCAACGAGGTTTACGGCCTCGGACTGCCCTCGCCGTCCAACCTGCTGTTCATGATGATGTTCGGATTCTTCATCCTGCTGTTCGTGATGGAAATGCGCTGGTACTACGCCCTGATCGGTGCCATCGCCTGGGGCTTCTCATCGTATTTCATAATCATCATCGGAGCCGGACACATCTGGAAGTTCATCACCCTCACCTACATTCCCCCCACCATAGCCGGCCTCGTGCTCACCTACCGAGGCCGCTACATCTGCGGCGCAGCCATGACGGCGCTTTTCGCCATGCTGCAGCTCAACGCCAACCACCCGCAGATGACCTATTACTTCGCCTTCGTCATGGCCGCGCTGGTAATCGCATGGCTCGTCGAAGCCGTCCGCGGCAAGAAGGTGCGCCGCTGGGCAATCGCCACCGCCGTCACCGCCGGTGCCGGAATCCTGGCCGTAGGGGCCAATCTGCCAAGCCTTTACAACACCTACGAATACGCCAAGGAAACCAAGCGCTCGCAAAGCGAGCTTACTCCCCTACCCTCGGCCAACGGCGCCGAAACCGCCCCGAAACCCACCGGCGGCATGCCCTATCAGGACATCGTCGGCTGGAGCTACGGCCAGTCGGAAACATTCTCGCTGCTCGTTCCAAACATCAAGGGCGGCGCCACCGCCAAGCCCGAACAGGGCGGAATGGTTCACATGGGCCTCGACCGCCTCGACGACGCCAGGCAATACGAAAATTCAGCCGCCGGCTCGCTGCTGCCCTACCTGCCGCAGTATTTCAACGATTCGGAGGGCACAAACGGCCCCGTTTATGTCGGCGCCATTATCTGCGCCCTGTTCCTGCTGGGCTGCGCCATCGTCAAGGGACCGGTCAAATGGGCGCTGGTCGTAATGACCGTATTCTCAATCGTGCTCGCATGGGGTTCGAACTTCGCCGCACTCACCGACCTGTTCATCTATAACTTCCCGATGTACAACAAGTTCCGCGCGGTCGAAAGCATACTTGTCATCGCCGAATTCACCATGCCCCTGTTGGCTATCATGGCCCTGCACCGCCTGCTCACCACACCCGACGCCATCAAAATCTACTCGCGCCCGCTGTTCATCAGCTTCGGAATCTGCGCCCTCATCGCCCTGCTCGCAATTGTCGCACCGGGTGTTTTCGGCGAGGCCATCACATCCCAAGACCGCGCCACCGCCACACAAATCACGGCCCAGGTAACGCAGATGGCCGAACAATACGGCTATTCCCCCGCCGAAATACAGCAGATTGCCTACCAATATTCACTCTCCAACCCCGAGAACATCCGCGCAATCGAGGATTTACGCTACGGAATGGTTAGGAGCGACGGCTGGCATACACTGATTTTTGTCGTACTTGCCGGCGGACTGCTGTTCAGCTACCTCAAGGGATGGCTCAAACGCGGCCTCGCCGTCGCAGGCGTCGGAGCGCTCATTCTCATCGACCTCTATTCGACCGACAAACGCTACGTTGCCCACGACAGTTTCGTGGCCGTCAACGCCGCCGAACCATTTATCCAACCCGACGCGATAGACAACCTCATCACTCAGGATCAGGGCTATTACCGCGTGATGGATATTCCCGGCTTCTGGCGCCCCGACCGCTCGTATTTCCACCACATGATAGGCGGCTACCACGCGGCCAAGCTCAACCGATACGAAGACCTCATCCAACGCATCCTGAACCCCGCCGTTCAGCTCGGCTACATGCCCGAGCTCCGCGACGATTCCGTGCGGGCCTCCTACCCCGCCGACCAACGCGCCATGGCCGACCGCCTCGCGGCCGCCTACCGCGTACTCGACATGCTCAACGCCCGCTACATCATCACCGGCGACAAGGACGCCCCCGTGGTGCTCAACACCAACGCCCTGGGCCACGCATGGCTCGTAGGCTCAGTCAAATATGTCGAGAATGCCGACGCCGAGATGAGCGCCCTCGCCTCGCTCGATCCGTCCCGCGAAGCCGTGGCCGACGCCCGCTTCGCCGAAACCCTCGGCAACGCCACTGCCTCGCTCGCCCCCGGCGACACCATCCGCCTCACATCCTACGCCCCCAACCGCGTCACATACGAGAGCGACACCCGCACCGCCGCCACAGGCGTATTCTCCGAGGTTTGGTTCCCCTGGGGCTGGAAAGCCACAATAGACGGCACTCCCGCTCCGCTCGCAAGGGTGAACTACGTTCTCCGCGCCATGCACATCCCTGCCGGAAAACACGAGATTGAGATGACCTTCGACCCCGACTCGATTCACGTCACCGCCGGCATCGCCTACGCCGCCGTCTCGATTATCTACATCCTCGTCCTCCTGGCACTTTTCGTCGAATACCGCCGCCGTGTTAGGAACTGACTGGTATAAGCGTTGGCGCCACGCCCGCGGTTTCGGCATCCACTCGCCCTCGGCCTATCGCCTTGTGCGCGAGGTGCTGCGCCCCGGCAACGCCTATGCCTACTATGCTTATGAGGACATAGGGCGCGCCCGGCGTGCCCTACCCAACCTGCTGTCGCAGAACGAGCTGGAACTCATTTTCAGGCTGTTGCTCCACTTCCGGCCCGCTTCGGTCTGCATACCCTCCGGGCCGTCGCGCGCAACCCTTGAATTCGTCGTAAAGACAGCGTTACCGGGCGCCACACTCACCACCGGCCCCGCCGAAATGGCCATAGTCGAGGGTCGGGAATCCGTTCCGCCGTCAGGGGCAACCATCGTCTACTTCACCGACTCGTCCAATCCGTCCCTCGCCACACTTGCCGACGCCGTCACAACCGGCCACATCCTCCGCAACCCCACCCGCGCCCTCGTCATCACCACCCCCCGCCTCCCCAAACAAACCTTCCAGATAAGCTTCTGAGCATAAAATAATCAACCGGCCCCATGAATCTCACAGAAAACGATGTACTTGAACTACTGCAATTTGGTGAACATTCGGAATTTGAGGTAAAAGAAGCCCGAAAAAGTTTACCAAAGGATGTATGGCCCACCTACTCCGCATTTGCAAATACACGAGGCGGAATAATCATCTTAGGCATAAAGGAACATCTCGATAAGACTGGTATTGAGCGGTTTGAGATATGCGGGGTGGACGCACCTCACAAAATTCTGTCCGAATTTTACAGCACCCTGAACAACCCGCAAAAGGTCAGCCGAAACATCATAGGAAGCAATGACACACAAGTGCTCACCATTAACGGTAGAAGCCTGATTTGCATATATGTTCCTGAAGCGGAATACAGGCAAAAGCCCATATACCTGCATGGCAACATGGTGACCCATTCTTACAAACGTTCTTTTGAAGGTGACACTCATTTACCAGAAGATGAACTGAGGATGATTTTGCGTGACGCAAACGAAAGTGACAACGACCTGCGTCTTATGGAAAACTACGGTCTTGAAGATATTGATCAGGAAACCCTCCATCGCTACCGCAATGCGTTCAATATAAAGAATATAGCCCATACTTTCGCAGATTTTCCCGATAAGGAATTCCTCATTCACATGGGAGGATATGTAAAAGACCGTGCGACAGGAAAAGAGGGGCTCACTCTTGCCGGTCTTATGATGTTCGGAAAAGGTTTATCAATAAGAGAACGTTTTCCCAACTTCCGAATGGATTATCTTGATTTAAGCAATATAGTTCCCGGCAGCAATTTAAAATGGAACGACCGCGTCACCTATGACGGACGCTGGGAAAATAACCTTTACAATTTCATAAATATCGTGCTCAGCAAACTATCAAACAGCCTGCCGAGCCCCGGAGAGGTGAAAGGTGTGATTAGGGAAGACGGGGGACCGATATTAAAAGCCATAAGAGAGGCTGTCATAAACTCTGTAATACATTGCGAACTTGGCATAGACGGTGTCCTGAGAATTGAACGTCATGAAAATGAGATTGTCCTAAGGAACCCGGGATGTCTCAAGATTTCAGCAAAGAAAATATATGCAGGAAACTATACAAAAGCCAGAAATCCTAAAATACAGGATATGCTGCGCCTGCTTGGTTACGGAGACAATATAGGCTCGGGATTTCTTGCTATTCTAAAAGCATGGAAAGAAGAATCATGGATGCGCCCTGAACTGGAGGAGGATAAAGAAATACATGAGGTAAAACTCACTCTTAGAATGGCTTCCGTTTTGGCTCCGGAAATTCTTATTCAGGCCAAAGAGCTGTTCGGACAACATTTTGACGGCCTGTCAGCTGATGAAAAAGAATGTCTGTCTCTTCTGATGGCCGACAATTGCACGTCAAATTCCGACCTGCAGAGCCTGACTGGAAAAAACAGCTGGGAAATCAACCGTATTCTGTCGTCGCTGGTCAACAAACGCTTCCTTATAGTTCATAGCAACGGACGATGGACCACTTATGAGGTTAATCACAATTATATCAAAGCGCAGATAAATCCCAAAAAAGGCCAACCGCAAAAGTCAGATAAAAACGCTTTTGCCCATCCGGGAAGTCTTCAGGCAAATAACAGACAGAATATTTCCCCCGAAAACGCCATTGCTAATCAAGCTGTTACCCTCTTCACTGATGATGAGCAGATAAATGAGCAGATAAATGAGCAGATAAAACAAATAAATCATAATACAGCTCTCACAGACATTCAAAAGAACATTCTGCGTCTGATGGCTCTTACACCTCAAATCACCCTTGAAGAAATTTCACAGCGCCTTGACATAACAATTCCAACACTCAGGTATCAGCGCAAAGTCATGTCTAAAATCGTGATAATAACCCATGAAGGCTCTAACAAAAAAGGATTCTGGCGTCTGACGTTCATCTGAGAAATGTATAAAATATATGAAACCGGAGCATATAGGGCGATACCTATATGCTCCGGTTTCATATACACTGATTTTATTTCACAACGACGCTGCCGGTGGTGACGGTGCCGTCTGCGGCGGTGGCGCGGACAATCACAACCTGGCCGGGAGCCGGAGCGGCGGCGGGACGGCCCTGGAGGTCGAAGTATTCAACCTGCACGGTGGGATCGGCAAGGATGCCGGCGATGCCGCTCACGCCGAAGTCAATGGTCGAGAGACCGGGAACGGCGGCATACTCGGGAGCCATGCCATCAGGACATTTGCCCTTGCAGCCAGCCTTGATGCCCTCAAAAGCGTCCTCTGCGACGGCAGGAACAGTTTCCGAAGTGAAAATCACGCTGGCAAGCGACGAACAGCCCTTGAAGGCTCCGGCCTTGATGTCTTCCAGACCCTTGCCGAACTGCACGGCACGCAGCGATGTGCAGTCAGCAAAAGCGTTCTCGCCGATAGTCATGATATTTTCAGGCATGCTCACCGACACAATATCAGTATTGCCCTTGTAGGCTTCCGTGCCGATTCCGATCACACTGTATGACACACCGTCAAATGTAATGAACTCAGGCACAGAGTACAGCGGTGTATGACCAAGGTACTCCTTGACAATGATTTCATGCACGTCAAGCGAGTTTGTCACGATTGAGAACACATGTTCGTCGATAGTGAACTCGGTGAACGGCGGGCGCGGAACAGAGACCGTTACAGGCAAGCTGAGCGGAGCCTCGATGTCGGCATACACGGCCTTGACGGCTATGGAGTAGGGGGTACGGTAATCAGCGGCCTGGAAAGTCCACGGCGATTCAACCTCGCCCACGCTCACGCCATCGACAAATCCCTCGAAACTAAGCACTTCAGCATATTCAGTCGACGGATTCTCCCAGGTCAGGTCAGCGGTACAGAGTTCGGAATCATATTCAACACCAATCGCGCCTACCGACGGATAATTGAGCAGCATTATATCATCGAGAATGGCAGCGAGCGTTGACGTGGGAGCCGACACATGGAAGCGGACGGCAACGGAGCGTGCCCCGGTAGCCTGAAGGGGAAGGAAGACGCGGCGCCATTCAGCGGTGGTGACGCCATCGGCTATGGCAACTTTCTGGAGTTCCTCATACTCAGCACCATCTTCCGACAGTTCAACGGAAATCGTGATGTCATTGTCGGGAATGGCGTAGTACCAGAACGAAAGACCCAGGCAAGTCGCGTCCTCTACGTTTATTTTATAGGAAGTCAAGTCGTTTGACGCATTTCCACGGGACTGCGCGTAGTCGACATACACAAGTCCGCTACCCGAGTGAGGTTTAACAGTGTGACCGCTGTACTCTGCCTCGGTGGCTTCGTAGAACTGACAGTAATATGACGAATAGCCGAACGTCCACAGATTGTCGGCACCGCCGTCAAAAGTTTCTACAAATGGCAGCGACTCGGCCGGGCCAACCATAAGGTCATACGTGTAAGCTGAATAGCTGCTTCCGCCTTGGCCGACCGAGTTGCAGGCCTGAACCTCATAGCGCACCGCACGGGGAAATTCCATGTCAGTGCCGTAGTCAATGTATTCGGTCTCTTTCAGGTCGGTGACAATCTGTTCACGCTGCGATGCCGTGGGACCCCAGCAGCGGAAGACTGTATAATATGTGTCGGCCGGATCAATCGCGCCGTAATTCTCGCCGGAGTCAGGAGCGGTCCACGAGATGCGGTTGCCGCCTTCAACGGCCTCCGCAACGACTGGGTAGGGGGCCGACGGCACGTCAAAGCCCACATAAGTGTAGGTCGACGTCTCGCAATACCCGAAATTCGAAACGCATTTCACCACATAGCGGTTCTCGGCATTAGGGGTGGGGTGGGTATCCGTGTATACGTAGGTCTTGCCTTTTTCTGGATTGTCGATAGTTCCGATAAGTTCAGTTTCGTACGGCCAGGTGCTGGCGTTGGTAACCCGATAAAACTCAATGGCAGTCATATCGACTGGAATATCCTTATTCGCGTTTGTCTTGGCAGGCACAAGCACCGATATGTCAACCTGGAAACCGCCGTCGGGATTATCAACTGATGTCGCAGTAACCGACTGATATGCAAACGAAAAGTCGATGCCGGGTTTGATGCTTCCGTAGCCCTGCGAACCTTTCACACCGTTAATCGATGGCACGGAATAATAAGTATAGTCATAGCCATACTGCCATGCCGGCACAGCTTCGTCGGTGAAATTCACCGATTCTCCGGGAGCAAGCCCGCTGAACGACGCAACCTCGACATTGCTTTCGTCGAGCGAGTAGCACGAACGCGTCACGACTACGTCGATTTTCGTCCCCTCGGGAAGCGCCTGCCATGAGGCGGAGTTCACAGGTGCGGTGAGTGTGCCGACCACCTCGCCTTCATCGCCCCCAATTTCAAAAGTCATCGTCAGTGACGGAGCCCCGGGCACAAGGGTCTGCGCCTGAACCACAGCCGGCACGGCAAGCGCCGATACAATGGCTATGGCAGGGACAAGAGTACGGAAAATTGCCATACTTGATTAGTTTTAAAGGTTAGATACAAATAAAATTTTTGACAAAAATAAACAAAATTTTTCATACTACGAAAAAAATGCTATCTTTGCCACAGAAAACCTAACCCGAAGCTATAAGCACACGCTCATACTCACCTTAACATAAACCAAACAGGATGCAACTATCTAAAAAATCCCTGCTGGCTCTGATGCTCTCCGGTGCCGCCATCGGCACAGTCGCACAGACTCCCCCGGCAAAAGGACAGGCTGCGAAAATGCCTGAATCCTACCAGAATTTCTTCCCCTCGCAGCTGCAGCAACGCGGACCCCTCACACAGGGACAGGCCGTGGAACTCGTCAAAGGCGCGAAGGCTAACAAATTCATCCCGCGCCCCCATCTGGCTGGTGCCCCCCTGCGCGCGGCTGCCCAGACCGCTACGGAGTCCAATATCTTCGGCTACCTCTATTTCTTCCAGGGCTCCGAACTTGAACAGGGCATGTACCGCATCAATCCCGCCTCGGGCGCAACCTACATGTGGACAGACCAGTACACCGACTGGGCCATGACCATGACTGCCGGCTGGCTGCGCGACGGCAAGCTTTGCGGCCTAAACAGCATGCAGTTCATGGGTGGCATCTATGCCTACGGCCAGATTGAGCTCGACCTCATCACCGGTGAACTCCTCGGCTTCCAGCAGCTGCGCTTCGACGGCGAGGATTTGGTCAACCAATATGTAACCGTGGCCTACCGCGACCTCGACGGACGTGTCTATGGCTACGGCTACGACCCCGAAGGCACCGGCTACGGATTCAACACAGCCGATGCCGGCAACATCGACACATCCGAAATGATTATCGATGTACCCTCAACCGAGGTGTGCACATCCCTGTGCTACAACGTGCAGGACGACATGTTCTACGGCGTCAACATGCAGGGCAAGTTTGTCTGCGTCGACACTGAGGGCAACCAGGAAGAACTCTTCGACCTCGGCATCGCCGACTACCGCGCCACCGTAACCGGCATCACCTACAGCCCCAAGGACGGCAAATATATCTGGAACGCCTACCTCAAGGACGGTTCGTCGGCAATGTATGCCATCGACCCCGAGGAGCAGACGGCCACCAAACTCTACGACTGCCCCTACGGCGAGGAATACATCTACATGGTATGCTCTGACGACAATACCCTTCCCACCGCTCCTGCCAAGCCCGTGCTTGACTCCTACTCTTTTGAAGGAGACGCCCTTAACGGCCAGGCAACCTACACCATGCCCGGACGTACCGCCGAGGGTAATCCTCTTGCCGGACAGCTCGACTGGCGTTTCTTCGTCGACGGCAACGAGACCCTCACCGGCACCGCCGCCGCAGGCTCGAAAGTGAACGTCAACATCGCCGAAGTCTACAACGGCACCCACACTTTTGCCATGAGCGTGGGTAAGGACGGCGAATACTCCGCTCCGGTAACCTTCACCAAATGGATTGGTTCGGACTATCCCGTCGCACCCGAGGACATAACCCTCACCGAAACCAAGCTGACCTGGAAACCCGTCACCGAAGGCACCCACAACGGATACATCGACGCTTCGGCTGTAAAATATATAGTATATCTCAACGACGTCAAGATCGCCGAGACAAACGCCACAGAATGTGACGTGGAAATGCCCCAGGGCAAGCCTTTCACCAGCTATACCGCCCAGGTGATTGCCACCGCCGACGGCAAGCAATCCGAGCCCGGTCTGTCGAACTACATCACCTATGGCGACGCCCTTGAAATAAACGGAAAACTCTACTACCGTCCCGAGGAAGAGGAATTTGAACTCTTCAAGGCTATCGACCTCGACGGCAAGACCACTGCCGACGGCGAAGTACGCAACTGGCAGTTCTCCACCTACATGGGCTTCCCCTCGTTCATGTCGGGAGCCGACGGCGAGGACCTGCTCATCTTCCCGCCCATTAACTTCACCAAGACCGACAAGGCCTACTCTTTCAGCATGGAAGCCGGCCTGCGCCTCCACACCGACACCCGCAACACCATCGAGGTATGGATTGGCAAGGAACCCACCTTCGAGGGCATGACCCAGCGCATAATGGCGCCCTACGCCCCGCAGAACATGCTCGCCGACGTGCTCACCGAATACTTTGCCGTAAATGAGCCCGGCACATACTACATCGGCATCCTCACCAAGACCGACGCTGTCGGCATCCACATCTCCGAACTCACCGTGGCCGAGACCGACCGCGACGCCGACGTGCCTCAGAACGTCCAGGACCTCAACGTTATCCCCGACGCGACCGGTGCCCTTACCGCAACAGTCGAGTTCACAATGCCCTCAAAGACCGCCAACGGCAAAGACATCGCATCCGACGCGACTCTTACCGCCAACGTCGTTTCGCGCGAATTTGTCATCAACCATCCCGAGCAGGGAGAGGTGACGGCTACAAAGACCGTTACAGGCGCCCCCGGCTCGAAACAATCGGTTGAGATAGAGACCCTCCAGAACGACAACACCATCGGTGTCACCTGCACCCTCGACGGTCGCAGCGGATCGGAAGCCACCGCATCGGTATTCACCGGCGTCGTGAAACCCTATACAGTCCAGAACCTCAAGGCAACCATATCCAGCGACAACATGGACGTAACACTCACCTGGACTCCCCCCGTAAGCTCAGGCGATGAGAACGGCCCCATTGGTGACACATTCTACTATTCTCTGTGGTACTACGCCGACGGTTGGGAATTCCTCCAGGGCATCGGCTGGGATGAGCTTTCAACCGTTGTAGGCCTTGACCCGGGAGCCCCCCAGAACTACTACAACCTCGGTATCATGGCGATGAACGCCGCCGGACAAAGCGACTACATCGCATCGCAGACCGTCGTCATCGGCACTCCCTACACCCTGCCCATGGACGAGACCTTCCCCAACTATGAAGAAACCTACTGGCCCATCACAATGCAGCGTCCTTCGTCCGAATACAACGGCACCTACTGGATGGTCGACGATCCCACCGAAGTCTCTCCCATCTTCGCCAACGAAACCGGCGTGGCCTACATCGGCTTTATCGGCGATGAAGGCCTCAGGAGCGCATACAGCCGCGTGGCACTCCCCAAATTCTCAACCAAGAACGTCGAGGACGTGAAATTCACCCTCAACTACTGGGGCGGTCCCTTCGAGGCAACATTCTTCCTCTGGGGCAACACCTACGGCATCGACGAACTTGAATACATCGGCGATTTCCCCACCGGCGACGGCTGGATAAAGCATACACTTGCCATACCCGATGCCCTCCTCGGAAACGACTGGGTTGAACTCCTGCTCGACTCCGAATTCAACAGCGACAACGATTTCGCCATGTTCTGCGGCTACTCCATCTCTGGCGTGAGCGGTATCGAAGGCGTTGACGCCGACGGCCAGGGCCGCATATTCACCTCTCCCGGCATGCTGCACGTGGCAGGATTCAGCGGACAGCCCCTCACCGTAACCGACCTCAGCGGCCGCACCGTGGTTTCTGTTCCCGCCCTTGAAGACATGGCCGGCTTCGCCCTCCGCCCCGGCATCTATGTGGTCAAGGCCGGCGCCACCGCCCGCAAGATTGCTGTAAAATAAATAAACTCAGTCTGTTCTGAAATAAAAATCGCCGCTCGGATGGTCCGGGCGGCGATTTTATTTATGTCTGTTTGAATGATGCTCAGCGGCTTCCGCCAAACAGCCATACGTTCTCGGTGAAGATATAGTTACCGGCGTCGTTGCCCGTGCCGAAAGCGGCGGTCACATTGGGATTTGAAACCACATCGCTGTTGCCGTAGGGCAGGCGCAGCGGCCACTGGTTCTGTCCGCCCTGCGAGTTGTTGGGATTGAGCAGCTTGACAAATTCCTCGCCCTGAGCCTTGCAGCGGCGCAGGTCATTGTAGGTCTGCACTTGCTCGTCGCGGGTCTGAGCCAGGTATTTCTGCACCATGACCTCGGCAAGCGTCGGAGCGCCCAAAGCGGCCACATAGGCGCTTGCGTCGCCAAAAGTCTCCTCGGTGGCGGCTGCATAGTCGTCAAACGACGCCTGCACGGCGGCAGCGAGGTTGCCCGAGGCATCGGCACCGGCGCGGGCCTTGCACTCGGCAATGATGAAGTGCAGCTCGGCAATGCTGAACAGATGCAACGGAGCGGCACCGTTTTCAAGCCATACGGGCAGGCCAACGGTGTTTGTGCTCTTGGCAAGTTCTGAATCACCCGCGGGTGCATACGCATAGCCGGTGCCGAAAGCGTCCCACGCATACACGTCGAGGCGCGGGTCGTTGCGGCTGGTCATAAGGTCAACCACGGTGCCGTTGGCGCCGGTGTAGTAGCGGCTCCAGCTATATGCCGTCCAGGGATTGTCGCAGTCAACGCCGTTGAACACAGTCAGCTGCGCACCGTCAAAACCGGCAGTGAGGGCAGCCTCACCGGCGGCGAGGGCCTTGGCATACGCGCCGTTGTCGCGGAACGAGGTATTGAGCAGCAGGCGCGCCTTGACGGCATGGGCCAGACCGAGCCAGCGGGACGGATCGCCGCCGTAGAGGATGTCCTGAGCGCCCGCATTGTTCATGTCATCGGCTGCTGCGGCGTCGAGCAGCGATATGGCGTCGCCTATGCGGACCAGCAGGTCGGCGTAGATGTCCTCCTGTTTGTCAAGTTTGGGCTGGTCGGTCTTCAAAGCCTCCGAGTAGGGGATGTCGCCGTGCACGTCAGTGAGCAGCTCGGCGTTCAGCACCCACAGCACCTGGGCCATGCCCAGCAGGTCGCTCTGGCCCGCGTTGAGGCCGCCGTCGGCACATTTGTCGATAATCTGGCGGATGTTGTTGAGATTGCCGTATATCGCGTTCCATTCGTTGTTGTAGGTGGTGCTGGCCGCCGTTTCGCCGCGCATGCGCAGTTCGGCCTTCATCAGCTGGTTGTTGCCGGTGCCGAAAGTCTGTTCGGTGAACGTGCTGACATACCAGGCATATGCGCCGCCCCAGCCCGAGAAAGCTGTTGCCATGGTGGCGTCGGTGATCTGGAACTTCGCGTTCACGCTCTGGGCGGGCGGGTTGGCCTCGTCCTTGTTGATGGAGTCCATGGTGTCCTCGGTGCACGCGCTCAGGGCGGCGGCGAGGAATACGGTATATATCAGTTTATTTTTCATCTTAGTCTTGATTTAGAGTGGTACACCCGTTAGAAAGTAACTTTCAGGCCGCCGCCATACGACGACGTGTTGGGAATCGAGAAGCGCTCGAAATAGCCGCCCATGTTGCCGTTGCCCTGCGATGCCTCGGGGTCGAAGTTGGGGAGTTTGCTCCACAGCAGCACGTTGCGGGCGAATCCGAACACCTCGATGTCGAAGATGGCGATTTTCGGCAGTTTGTAGGTGAGCGTGACGTCGCGCAGCTTCACGAAGCTCATGTCATACACGCCGCTCTCGGTCACGTCATAATAGCTCATGTAGTAGTCCTGTTTCGACACCTCTACGGTGTTGGGCTTTCCTGTGAGCTCGTCGATGCCCTCGGCCACCATCGTGCCCTCGTGATAGGGAAGCGATTCCTTGGTGGCGCCGAAATAGTTGAGGGTCATGTTGGTGCCGTGATACATGCGGCCGCCGCTCTGCCAGCTCCATGTCGTGCTGAGCGACACGCGGCGGTAGCGTCCCGAAAGGTTGAAGCCGGTCACGAAATCGGGCGAGCAGTTGCCAAGGTCCTGGCTGTCGGAGGTGGCCTGGGGAAGGCCGTCCATCAGCAGCAGCTGGCCGGTGGCCGCGTCGCGCTTGAACGCGTTGCCGTAGATGTTGGGATAGGTGTTGCCGGCCTGGGCGCGCACCTGCGGTTCAACGAAACCGCCCAGCATTATTGACTCCACGCCTTCGGCAAGTTCAACCACCTTGTTGTTGATTTTGGTGAAGTTGATGCCGAGGTTGATGTCATAGTCGCGGGCCTCGAGGATTGCCACGTTGATGCCAAGTTCATGAGCCCACGTGCGCATCTTGCCGGCGTTGGTCATCTTGTACTGATAGCCCGACGAACCGGCGGTCGGAACGCTGAAAATCTGGTCAGTCACGTTCTGGTACGACAGGGTGTACTCGAGGCGCACGCGGTCGCGGAACAGGCGCAGGTCGGCGCCCACCTCGACGTTCTCGGTGTTCTGGGGCTTGAGGTCGGGGTCATATACCACATAGTAAGGCACATAGCTCGACACGCCGCTGACGGGGTAGGTGACGGGATAGTAGGCATACATGCCGCTGCCGTAGGTCGGCACATAGTAATAGTTCTCATAGAACGTGCCTGCCTGGCCCACCTGGGCATAGCTGGCGCGCAGTTTGCCGAAGCTGAGCACGTCGTTGCCCTTCAGGCCTTCGAGCTCGGTGAATATCCAGCCCAGCGACACCGAGGGATAGAAGAACGAGCGGTTGCCGCGCGGCATGGTCGAAACATAGTCGTTGCGGCCGGTGACGGTGAGGTAGAGCATGGATTTCCACGACAGGCCCACGCTGCCGAAGAAGCCCACCGTGCGCGACTGGCGGTTATATTCGCTCGAAATGAAGCTGGTGGCGTTGCCGATTACCGGCATGCCGTAGAAGTTGAAGTTGGCGCCGTAGTAGTCCCACCAACGCGAGTTGTCCTGATTGACTTCATTGCCGAGCATGGCGTCGAAATTGAAGTCCTCGCCCCACTGGGCGGTGAAGTTGGCGGTGAAAAGGTTATTGAAAACGTTGCGCGACACGCCGTAGTTCTCAATCTCGCCCTTGGGAACGCCGGCCGAACCGACTTCCTTGACGTCGCTGTAATTGGAGGTATAGGCGTCGATACCGGCCTGCTCGCGGAACCACAGCTTCATGTTGTCGCCCCAGTCGATGTCGGGATGATATTCGACATAGGCGTTACCGAAAAAGCGGTTGGTGTGCTGGAGATACTCGTTGTTGTTAGCCCACCAGTAGGGGTTGTTGAAGGTGGTGGAGCGGAAAAGCACCTGTTCCGACGGGTTGCCGGGAGCGTGATAGGGAATACCCTTGAGGTTATATTCCGACGGAGCTGAATACACCACGTTCATGATGCCGTCGTTCGCACCGGGGGCGCCGGTGATTTTAGTGGAGCTGTAATTGCCCGAGAAGCCTGTCTTCCACTCCTTGTTGACGGTCCAGTCAACAAGGCCGCGTGCGCTCCAGCGGTTCATGCCCGTCGATGGCACGATGCCTTTCTGATATGAATTGTTGAGGCCGAACGAGTACGAGGCGCGTTCGGTGCGCTGGCTGATGCTGAAATTGGTGTTCTCGGTGAAGCCGGTGTTGAAGAAATCGCCCACGTTGTCATAGACGGTCGGGGTGGTCCATCCGTCCAGGCCGGCCTGTTCGAGCTTGGGATTGTAATACATGCCGGGGTGGCCGTTAGCATTGCCGCCGTAGACGGGATCGTCGGGCAGGCTGGAGATTTTCGGGCCCCAGTTCAACGAACTGGTGGGCGAATAGGCATCGACAGAGTTACCCTGCGCGTACACTTCCTGGCGCTTGAACTTGCGCGATACGGTTTCGGCCGACAGGTTGGTCGAGATGGTCACCGTGGGCTTGTTTGAATTGAACTTACCGCGCTTGGTGGTGATTACTATCACACCGTTCGAGGCGCGTATGCCGTAAAGGGCCGACGCAGCCTGTCCCTTGAGCACGTTTATGCTCTCGATGTCGTCCGGGTTGATGTCAATCGAGCGGTCGGCGATGTTGGCGCCGGTCACCGAGTTGCCGGTGCTGTAATCGGCGGTTGACTCCACCGGCATGCCATCCACCACATAGAGCGGCTGATTGTTGCCGTCAAACGAGCGCGCGCCGCGTATCACAATCTGCGACGAAGCGCCGGGAGCGCCCGACGACGGACGGATGTCAACGCCCGTGAGCTTGCCCTGCATGGCGCTCGCCAGCGAGGTGGTGCCGTCGGTGTTGAGGTCCTCGGCGCTGAGGTCCTGCACGGCATAGCCCAGGCCCTTGCGCTCGCGCTTCATGCCCAGGGCCGTGACCACAACCTCGTTGAGGTTATTGTCGGCGCTCGACAGCTTGATGACCATGTCGCCGGGAGTGATTTCAACGTCACGGGTGACCATGCCCACATACGACACGCGCAGTGTCGTTGTCTTGGCCGGAACCGAAAGTGTGAATTTGCCGTCAATGTCGGTCACCACGCCCGTGTGGGCGTCGAAAGCGATGACACTCGCGCCCGGGAGCGGTTCGCCGTCCCCTGCAAAGACAACCGTGCCTGTCACCGTGCGCATGCTCTGGGCGAAAACACCCACAGCCATCGTCACCGCGACGAGTAAAGCAATAATCTTTTTCATACCTATTGTATTGAGAAATGAATAAAAAAGGTGGCTACACACCACCATATTGATAGCCTTAGTGGAAATTCGGTTAAATAGTGGAAGTCTTTAAACGTTTGCAAATATATGCAACATTTTTTAATACACTTTAACCCATACGCATATCTTAACTTTTGTTAACTGTTTTAACATGTTAAATTCAAACCTCCCTTTTGAATTTAACACTTCACCCGACCCCGCAAAAAAAGCCGCGCCCTCTTTCGGGGACGCGGCTTCGTGATATTTTGTAAACGTGATTATTTCACGAGAACCTTGGTGGCGGTGTTGCCCTGACGGCGGATGTAGAGGCCGTTGGCGGGTTCAGCAACGCGCACACCCTGCAGGTTGTAGTATTCCACGGGAGCGTTTGCGTCAGCTTCAACGCCGGCAATGCCCGATGTAGCGCTTACTTTCACAGGATAGAGCTGGGGATTGCCCTTGTAAACGGTTACGATGGCGTAAACGTCGAGGTTTTCGCCGGTAGCAACGTCAACCACGTCGTAATAAGTGGCATTGGCGAACTGGTTGAACAGCAGGGCTTCGTCACCTTCCTCATCGCTGACGGTGTAGTTGTTTTCTTTTTCAGCTGCGGTTACAGTCACATCGCGCAGAACAACATAGGTGCTCACGAGGTTAGCGGTGATGGCGCCGACAGAGATTTCCATGGGCTCAACTGCGGCACCCTGTGTGCCTTCCTTGAAAGTGTCCGCTTTGGGAGTGGACATCTGGAAGACGCCGTTGCTGTAGTTCTGAGCTTCGCCAGTGATGCCGGCGGGAATAACGTCACCGTTCGCATACTTGGTGGTGAGGTCGCCGTAAACAGCCATCACGCCGCTGTCGTCCTTGATGTAGAGATAACGTCCGTTCTGATAGGTAACGGTAACAGGAGCGTCGATGGTGAGGGTGGGGCAGTTGCTGGCGGTGCACTTGGCAACGAAAGCAGCGATGTTGGCAACCTTCTCTACTTCGGGAACTTCGGGCTCTTCGGGATTGTCACCATTTACATAGACAGTCATTTCAGTGATGCGGAAAGTCTTGTCATAGGTGATTGTGAACTCCGATGCCTCGCCGGTCCAGGTCATGGCTGTCTTGCCCGACACGACCAGCGTACCGTTAGTTGCCGTAGGGTTAGCGGATGCATTTCCGTTGGAACCCTTGAACTCGATTTGCTTCATGGTGGTACCGGCAGGAGCTGAAATGGTCATGGTGTTGCCGCCGTAAAGACGGATCGTGCGGATGTCTTCCTTGCCGGTCATGCTCCAGTAGTATGCGGGAGCATTGGTTTTGTTAGTGCCGGATGTAAACGAGAAGCTGTAATCGCCAAGTTTAAGCGATTCGAGCGGTTGTACGTGTCTTGCCTCGCCATTGCTGGAGCCTTCGCCAGGCTTTTCAGCAATCTCGGTGCCTTTAATGTCGGTAGCGTCAATGACCTTAAGAGTCACTTCTGCCTGGGCAAAGGTGAACGATGCCACTGCTGCGAGTGTGAGTAAAAGTTTTTTCATACAGTTGTTGTTTTATTAGGTTTATAAAGTTGTTTTACGCTGGGGTAGGGTGGGGGAGCGTATTCCGTCCCCCATGCCCGGGTTTATTTCTTTTCAACCTTGCGGATGAGGATGATTTCCGTGGGGAAGTGGTCGGAATATCCGTTGAGATACGAGCCGCTGGCAAACGTGCGCTTGGGATAGCCCTGTCGCGTGCCTTCCTTGTCGCGCAGGAAGTCGTGGTTATGCACGATGGCGCGGCGGAAATGCCAGGCATTCTCGGGGGTGTTGACGAGGTTGCCCGAAAGGATAATCTGGTCAAACAGGTTCCACGAGCTCTTGTAGGCCAGCGTGCCGATGCCGTCGTCAAGCATTTTCCAGAAAGGATTGTAGAACTTGTGGGGACCGACTCCGTCGGCTTTCTTCGACGCACCGAGCACCTTGGCGCAGGATTTGTCCATGGGGTCGTCGTTGAGGTCACCCATGATGATTACGCCGATGTTGGGGTCGGTTTTCCACAGCGAGTCGGCGATTTCGACACAAAGTTCGGCGGCAGCCTCGCGGTTGGGCGACGACTGTTCCTGACCGCCGAGGCGCGAAGGCCAGTGGTTGACTATAACGGCGATGCGCTGCCCCATCAGCTTGCCTACGACACACATTTGGTCGCGGGTGGCGAAAGGCACGGCGGTGAGACGGTGGTTGGTGACGTTTTCAAGAGTGAAATAGCGGGGATTGTAGAGCAGGCCCACGTCGATGCCGCGCTTGTCGGGCGAGTCGTGATGGCAAATCTGCAGGTTCCATGCCTTCAGCTCGGGAGCGGCCACGAGGTCTTCGAGCACACCGCGGTTCTCCACCTCGCTGACGCCGATGATGGCGGGGCCGTAGGGGGTCAGCTTGTCCTTGAACTGCGAGATGGCATAGGCGAGATTGTGCACCTTGTTGTCATACTTGCGCGAATCCCACTGGTTCTTGCCATTGGGTGTGTACTCAAGGTCGCGTCCGAGAGGGTTGTTGGGTATGGTGTCGAAGAAATTCTCAAGGTTGTAGAACGCAACACCGGCAACCTGTACGCCCTGGGCACAGGCGGCTGAAATGCAAGCGGTTACAATCAGCGCAACCGATAAGAGTCGTTTAAACATGGCAGTAACTGTAGGAGTCTAAGGGTTTAATAGTTGATTGAGAAGCCAAAGGTACGAATAATTTTCAACAATCCAAAAAAATTATACCCAGTTGACCGCCCAATCATATAAACAAATGTTAAATTCATCTAAAAAAGTTTGACAACAATAAAATATGTTGTATTTTTGACACCCAAAAACTCTTTTAAAACCATACACTTGCGGCATTACCGCCCAAAAACTACCGACAAATAATTTAAAAAACATAATACCAACCAATTAACCCCATGAGATTCAAACTGTTTCTATTAGTGCTTCTATCGGCTGTCATGCCGGTTTTGGCCCAGACGCAGACCGTTAAGGGCACTGTGCTTGACGCCACCACCGAACAGCCCCTGATCGGAGCGCTTGTGACAGCCGGCTCAAGCAATACCGGCGTCACCACCGACCTCGACGGCAACTTCACAATCGTGGTGCCGCAACAAGTCAATGTAATCACGGTTTCGTATGTCAACTTCGACTCCCAGAGCGTCCGCATTGCCGGCAACGACATCGTCGTGCGACTGATGCCCACCGCCGCCGAGACAGACTACTACGGCGACTCGCAGGACCTCATCTTCGACGAGGCTCTCCTCGAAGACGAGAACGAGAACACCCAGGGCATCGCCGCCCTCACCGGCTCGAACGATGACATATATTATAATACGGCTTCTTACAACTTCGGCCCGATGTATTTCCGCTACCGCGGCTACGACAGCCAGTACCAGGCCGTTTACATCAACGGCGTCCAGATGAACGACCTCATCCGCGGCCGATTCAACTTCTCGTCGCTGATGGGCATGACATCGCGCGCATTCCGCAACAAAACCACAGGCGTCGGCCTCGCCGCCACCAACTTTGGCCTCGGCGACATCGGCGGCTCGGTAAACTACAACACCGTCACCGACACCTATGCCCCCGGCTTCAACGGTTCGGTCGCATACACCAACTCCAACTACATGCTCCGCGGCATGGTCACCTATTCGTCGGGCCTCAACAAGAAAGGCTGGGCCTACACCGTCAGCGCAATCGGACGCTGGGCCAACGAAGGCGTAATCGAAGGCACATTCTACAACTCGGGCGGCCTCTTCCTCTCAATCGAGAAGTGGTTCAACGCCCAGAACCAGCTCGTGCTCACCGCATGGGGCGGCCCCACACAGCGCGCCACCGCCGCCGCGACATATCAGGAAGTCTACGACCTGATGGACAACAACCTCTACAACCCCAACTGGGGCTGGTACCAGGGCAAGAAACGCGCCTCGCGCATCACCGAGACCTACGACCCCACCGCAATGCTCAACTGGCTCTACAAAAAGGGCGAGACAACGGTCAACACAGCCGCCGCTTTCTCATATAACTACTACAACCGCTCGGCCCTCCAGTACTACAAGGCCAACGACCCCAACCCCACCTACTACCGCTACCTGCCCTCCTACTACCTCGACGACGACGGCAATCCCACCGCTCAGAGCGAATACTACACCTGGCTGTGGCAGAACGACGAAAGCTTCTCGCAAATCAACTGGGACAACCTCTACCTGGTCAACCAGCTCAACAACGAGACCAACCTCTCACTCCCCGAAAGCGCAAAGCAGGGTGCCAGCTACATCCTTGAGAACCGCATCAACACCACTGTTAATGTAAAACTCAACTCATACATCAACACCCGCCTCAACAAATACATCACCCTCCAGGGCGGTATCGCGGCAAGCTTTGCCAACTCGGCCAACTACAAGACAGTACGCGACCTCCTCGGCGGCGAATTCTGGGTGGACATCGACCCGTTCTCTGACCGCGACATAACCCTCGCCACCGACAACCTCGTCAACAACTTCAACTACCCCGACCCCTACAACCACCGCGTTTACAAAGGCGACAAATTCGGCTATGACTACAACATCTATGCCTTCAACGCCAACGCCTGGATTCAGAACAACGTGACCCTCCCCCGCTGGGACCTCAACTACGGCCTGAAAGTATCCCACACCCAATACCAGCGCGACGGCCACATGCGCAACGGCCGCGCTCCCCAAAACTCCTACGGCAAAGGCGAATGGCAGGTATTTGACAACGTCGGCCTCAAACTCGGCGCAACCTTCAAGGCCGACGGCCACAACTACATCATGGCCCACGCCGACTACGAGACCCGCGCCCCGCTCGCCGACGCAATCTACCTCATGCCCCGCGTCAAGAACGATGTGGTCGCAAACGTCGAGAGCGAAGCCGTCTACTCGGGCGACATCAGCTACGTATGGAACTACCGCCGCTTCCGCGGCTCGCTCACCGCTTTCGGCACAATGAGCGACAACGGCATCGAACGCACCGGCTTCTATGACGAACGCGTAAACTCATACACATATTTCGTCCTCTCAGGCGTCAAGAAGGTCTACAAAGGCCTCGAACTCGGCATGGCTTACAAAATCACTCCCTCGGTGACCGCAACCTTCGCCGGAAACTACTCGCGCTTCCAGTACAAGAACAACCCCCAGGGCACACACACCTACGAAAACGGCCTCTACCCCGACAAAACCGAGACCGTCTATCTCAAGAACTACTACGTGGGCTCAACTCCCCAGTTCGCCACCAACCTCGGCTTTGACTGGGCAGCACCCGGCATGTGGTTCTTCGGAATCAACGGCACCTACCAGGGCGACTCTTACGTAAACCTCTCGCCCGCCTACCACGAGAGCCTTCCCGACCTCTGGGCTCTCTATCCCAACCCCGCCGACCTTGACGCAAAAATCAAGGAACTCGCCACACAGGACAAGCTCAAGAACGCCTTCACGCTCAACCTCTCAATCGGCAAACTCATCTACATCAACCGAAACGTGAGCCTGAACTTCAACCTCAACATCAACAACATCCTCAACAACCGCGACGTCGTTACCTACGCCTACCAGCAGGGCCGCATCGACACCAAGAACTACAACCGCACCGAGTATCCCAACCGCTACTCCTACGCCCAGGGCGTGCGCGTGTTCTTCAACGCCGGTATCCGTTTCTAACACATTAATATATAAAAGAAAATCATGAAAAAGATTTCATCATATATCACTGCCCTGGCAATCGGAGCGCTGGCCTTGCAATCCTGCTCGGACAACTGGGAACAGCCGGCCTACGCCGTTCCCACGTTCCCGTCGGGCCTCGAAGCCAACACCACCATCGCCGACCTCAAGGCAGCCTACTGGCAGGACTCAGATTCATACGGCACCCGCGTCGGCCTGCTTGACAACGGCGACTCAATCGTCATCGTCGGCACAATCATGAGCACCACCACCCCCGGCAACATCTACAAGGCCCTCTACCTCCAGGACGAGACCGGCGCAATATGCATCGGCATCGACACCACCGCAGTGTCTGTCGCCTATCCAATGGGCGTAGCCATGGCCGTGAACTGCACCGGCCTGCAGATAGGCCGTTACAGTGGCATGATGCAGATGGGCACCGCCGACGGCTCAGGCGTAAACCGCATCACCATGCCCGAGCTTCGCCCACACGTCCACATCGACTACTTCCTCGGCAAGCCCGACACAACCCTCACCACAATCACCGAGCTCAACGAGGCCATGAAGACCACCGAGGGCAAAATCAAGTGGCAGGGCAAGATGATACGCATCAACAACGTCAAGTTCGCCGAGGCCGGACAGCCCTTCACAAACGGCTCTACAACCTCGCGCTACATCGTAGACGACGAAGGCAACCGCATGATTGTCTACAACAGCTCATACTCCGACTTCGCCTACGACGAACTCCCCTACGGCCACGGCGACATCGCCGGCATCCTCTCGTGCTACCGCACGTCATGGCAGATTCTCCTCAACGACACCGACGGCTGCATCGACTTTGACGGCGAAGGCAAGCCCGAAGGCCCCGTAGAGACAATCGAGCCCGCCGGCGAAGGCACACTCGCCAGCCCGTACAACGTAGCCAAGGCCGTGCAGCTCGTAACCGGTGGAAACGCCCCTGCCACCGAAGTCTACGTCAAGGGCACAATCAGCGAAATCTCTGAAATCGACCCATCGTTCGGCAACGCGACTTACGACATCGTCGACGCCCCGGGTCTGCGCGCCCTCAAAATCTACCGTGGCTATTGGCTCGACGGTGCGAAATTCACCTCAACCGACCAGCTTGAAGTCGGCAAGGAAGTCGTGGTATACGGCAAGATCGAGAACTACAACAACTCCACCCCCGAGATGCTTCAGGGCAACAAGATCATCAGCTACGACGGCCAGGGCGGTTCCTCCACCCCCACTCCCCCCACCGGCGACGGCACCACCCTTCTCAACGCTTCAAACGAGAACGGCCTCGACGGCTGGGCCGTGTCGAACACCGAAATCTGGACCTGGAAAACCTATAACGGCGCATCCTACCTCAACGGTTCGGCATTCAACCTCACCCTCAACGCCGACGCATGGGCCGTTTCGCCTAAGCTGACCGTCGGCACCGGCAATGCCTCAGTGTCGTTCGAACACGCCGGCAAATTCCAGGACGCAGGTCTCCGCACCCTCTGCACCATCAACGTGCGCGAGACCGGAACGACCGAGTGGACTAAACTCAACATCCCCACCTGGCCCGAAGCCGGCGCATGGACATTCGTCAGCTGCGGCGCCATCGACCTCAGCGCCTATGCCGGAAAGACCGTCGAGATCGGTTTCTGCTATGGCAAGGGATGCACCGACACCTGGGAAATCCGCAATCTCACATTCGTCAACGCCACAACGGCAACTGAATAACCATAATAACCTCAGACAATGAAACATCTGACAAAATATTTCGTTGGCGCACTGGCTCTGGTGGCCTCGGCGATGGGTTTCTCATCCTGCCAGGACCACTTCGACGAGCCCAATCCCGACCAGGCCCCCGTGGCCTCGATGAAGGCCAACACAACCATCGCCGAGCTCAAACAGCTCGCATGGAGCGACAAAGACAACTACTGCAACGAAATCTACACAAAGGAGTGGTACGCAGCCGCCGAGGCCGACCGCACCGATGCCATGAAGACCGAAGGCACGCACATCATCGTCAGCGGCCGCGTCGTTTCCAGCGACTTCGCCGGCAACTGCTTCAAATACATCGTGCTGCAGGACGAAACCGGTGCCCTCAACTTCTCCATCAACTCCTACAACCTCTACCTCCAGTACCGCCGCGGCCAGGAAGTCCTCGTCGACATCACCGGCCTCTACATGGGCAAATACCGCGGCCTGCTCCAGGTAGGCTTCCCCAGCTACAACTCATCCCTCGTCGACCCCAACGACCCCAACAACCAGCCCTACGAGACATCCTTCATGGCTCCCGAATTCTTCAGCCGCAACAAGGAACTCAACGGCTGGCCCAACCTCGCCGACGTCGACACCATCCAGGTAAACAGCTTTGCTGAGCTCGACATCACCCCCGCCGGCCTCCGCAAATGGCAGAGCCAGCTCGTACGCTTCAACAATGTCGAATTCGTCAAGAGCGACCTCGAGACCCTCTCGACCTACCATTCCAGCGGCGAAACCCAGCAGATACGCGACGCCGAAGGCAACACCCTCGACATCCGCACCTCAGGCTACGCCAACTTCTGGAACATGCGCGTTCCCGAAGACAAGTGCGACGTCGTCGCCATCCTCGGCTACTACGTAAACCTCGCCGGCAGCGGCGGCTGGCAGCTCACCCTCCTCGATGCCGCCTCCATCATGAACCTCGGCAACCCCTCCGTGCCCCAGGGCTCCGAAACAAATCCCTGGTCCGTACAGCAGGCCATCGCCCTCCAGGCCAACGATGAAAACAAGACCGGTTGGGTCAAGGGCTACATCGTCGGCACCGTCGCTCCCGGCGTCGAGACAATCAGCTCGAACAACGACATCGACTGGACCGACCAGCCCCTCCTCGGCAACACCCTCGTCATCGGCGAGACCCCCGAGACCAAAGACATCGCACAGTGCCTCGTGATTGAACTTCCCGAAGGCTCAGCCCTCCGCGCCGCAGCCGCCCTCCGCGAGAACCCCGGCAACTACGGCAAGGAAATCGACCTCAAGGGCACATTCGCCGAGGTCATGGGCACATTCGGCATCACCGGCAACAACGGTACCACCTCCGACTTCCACCTCGAAGGCGTCACACCTGAAGAACCCACCGTAGGCGACGGCTCTGAACAGAACCCCTACAACTGCGCCCAGGTAATCGCCATGAACCCCTCGTCAACAACCAATGCCGTCGAAAGCGGAATATGGGTAAGCGGCTACATCGTCGGATACTATCAGGACTACGCAGCCCACTTTGAAGCCGGCGGTTCACAGCGCGCCAACATCCTCATCTCTGACAATCCCTCGGCCAACGCCGCCGCCCAGTGCGTCTGCATCCAGCTCGTGGCACAGACTGCGACACGCGAGGCCCTGAACCTCGTCGACAACCCCGGCGTCCTCGGCAAGCAAGTGAGCGTATTCGGCGACGTGATGAAATACAACACACTCCCCGGCATCAAGAACACCTCCGACTACAAGATGGACGGTTCCGGCACCCCCGTCACCCCGCCCGCAACCGGCCAGACCGTCACCCTCCTCGGCGGTTCTGACGCCAACGGCGCCGCCGACTGGACTTTCGACACCAAGACCAAACCCGCATCCCTCCAATACGACATCTGGGCATGGCGTGAATACAACAGCGCCTACTATCTCAACGGCTCGGCATTCACAACTCCCGCCGAGAACTCCGAGGCTTGGGCCATCTCGCCCGTAATCAACACCGCCGGCAACACCACCCTCAGCGTAGCCTTCGAGCATGCCGCCAAGTTCCAGACCACACTTCAGCAACTCTGCGGATTCGCCGTCAAGGAAGAAGGTGCCTCAGCCTGGACCATGCTCACCATCCCCACCTGGCCCGAAGCAGGTTCATGGACATTCGCCGCATCCGGCTCTATCGACCTCAGCGTTTACGCCGGCAAGAAGATTCAGGTAGCCTTCAAATACGGTTCCAGCGCCGCCGGTGCCGACACCTGGGAAATCAAGAACCTCACCTTCACCTCGTCGACCACTCCCGTCACCGTTGAAGGCGCAGGAAGTCCCGTAACTCCCGACGACCCCGTCAAACCCGACGATCCCGTCACACCTCCCGTGGGCGGCAACCAGGCCCTGTTCAACTTCGGCGACCCAACCACCCTCTCGGCCTCTCCGGCTCTCGGCGAAGAACAGCCCGACAACAACAACACAAAGATTGACGTCAACGGCACCATCTTCACCTCAAACGGCGTAACCGTCACCGATACCGGCACAGGCACCGAAGCCCGCCTCTACCACCAGGCCAACGGCGACTGGAGCTACCGCATCTACAACAAGTCGACAGCCACCATCACCGCCCCCGCCGGCAAACACCTCGTCAGCGTAACCTTCGAGCCGCAGACCGGCACCCACGCCACCAACCTCGGCAAGTGCACGTTCAACAGCGGCACCTATGCCGACAAGGTATGGACCGCGACCGGCACCTCGACAACATCCCTCGAGATAAACGTCACCGCCACCGTAGGCCTCACCTCCATGACCGTGACATTCGAATAACCGCCCGAACAGATTCCCTCCATAAGCCCGCCGGCCACCCCGGCGGGCTTTTTTTAATCATACTTCAGAAAAATAGCTTATAATCAGTCAAATTTATCGGCAATCAAAACAAATTACATTTTGCCATCCATGAAATTTTTCGTACCTTTGCCCTCATTATCATTATCTTACTTTTATCACCTTAAATCATCTTTTTTATGAAAAGAATTCTTAGTGCCGCAGCGCTTGCGCTCGCCTTCACGGCTCCGCAGACATACGCTGCCGACTACGGAATCCCCGATGACATCCAGGCTGGCAACATCCTACATTGCTTCAACTGGACATTCAACGACATCAAGACCGAACTCCCCAACATCGCCGCTGCCGGTTTCGGTTCAATCCAGGTGTCGCCTGTTCAGGGCAACTGCGCCACAAACGCCGAATGGTTCTACGCCTACATGCCCTACGACTTCACCTTCAAGGCAAACGGAAACGGCTCGCGCGAGCAGCTCAAGGCCCTCTGCCAGGAAGCCGCAAACTACAACATCAAAATCATCGTCGACGTCGTGGCCAACCACGTGAACCAGGCCTCAGGCTACCACAACACCTGGTGGGACAGCAACGGACGCGTACGCTGGAACGGCGGCGTTGACTACAACAACCGCTACTCAATCACCCACAACCAGCTCGGCGAATACGGTGACGTAAACTCCGAAGACGCCGAAGTCCAGGCTCGTGCCAAAACATTCCTCGAAGACCTCAAGAGCCTCGGCGTGAAAGGAATCCGTTGGGATGCCGCCAAGCACATCGGCCTCCCCTCCGAAAGCTGCAACTTCTGGAGCCAGATGGCATCCGTTGCCGGCCTGTGGCACTACGGCGAGATTCTCGACACCCCAGGCGGTGACAAATACACCCTTCTGAAAGAATACACCAACTATATTGGCGTAACCGACTCCGAATACTCCACCTGGACCCGCCAGCAGGTTGAAGGCGGCAACGTTCCCACCGGCCCCGGCTCCTGGACACCTAACGGAGTTCCCGCCGACAAGGTGGTATACTGGGCCGAGAGCCACGACGACTACTCAAACGACGGCCAGTACGGCGAAAACACAGCCCTCGTATCACAGGATAAAATGGACCGCGCCTACGCAATCCTCGCCTGCCGCAACAACGAGACTGCCCTCTACTTCTCCCGTCCCGCCGCCACCTCTCGCACCGCCATCAAGATGGGACAGAAAGGCTCCACCCACTTCACCACCAAGGAAGTCGCCGAAGTCAACAAATTCCGCAACGCCATGGCCGGAACACTCGACTACTTCTCCAACAGTAACGGTGTGGCATGCGTGACCCGTCAGGGCGGTGGCGCTGTCATCGTAATCGGAGCCGGAGGCTCGCGCAACGTCAGCGTTGCCAACGGCGGCGGCTACGTTCCCGCCGGAACATACAAGGACCAGGTATCCGGCAACACCTTCACCGTGACCGCCACCACCATCAGCGGCCAGGTAGGTTCAACCGGCATCGCAGTCGTCTACAATCCCGACGGCGTCATTGTCGATCCCACACCGACCCCCGATCCTGATCCCACTCCCGATCCCGACCCCACCCCCGACGGCGCGCATTACATCTACTACGACGGCACATTCTCCGCTCCCCAGGTATGGGCTTGGACCGATGCCGCAAACTGCACCGCCTCCGGCACATGGCCCGGCGACAACATGACCCGCAAAAACAACAAATGGTACTGGGAAGTTCCCGCCGGCAAGCCCGTCCCCACCCAGGTCATCATCAGCTATAACGATGAAAAAATCGGCAGCGGCGACCTCACCTACGTCGACAAGGCAACCTACCACCAGGACGGTTCGTTCACCGTGAACACCACCCCCGATCCCACTCCTGGCCCCGATCCCGACCCCACTCCCGCCGACGGTTTCGTAATCTACTACGACAACTCATCCTCGGCCTGGAGCCAGGTCAACATCCACTACTGGTCCACCCCCTCCACAACCTGGCCCGGCGTAGCCATGACCAAGGTTGAAGGCAACATCTGGAAATACACCTTCACCGAAACTCCCGCCCTCTCAGGCTTCCTCTTCTGCAACGCCGAAGGCTCTGACCAGACCGCCGACTTCACCGGCGCACCCCTCAACAAACACCTCTACAAAGGCAGCGGCGGCAAGGGCGCCGTCACCGACCAGGGCGAATACAGCGCCGATCCCACTCCCGTGCAGCCCGTCGTGACTGCCAATCCCGCCGGCGGATATTTCACCGACAACGTGACCGTGACCCTCTCAGTCGCTCCCGCAGCCACAATCTACTACACCACCGACGGCACCGCAGCCACCGCTTCTTCCAAGAAGTACACCTCGGCCCTCACCTTCACCGAGACCACAACCCTGCGCACCCTCGCCGTAACCGCCGACGGAGGCAAGAACGAGCAGTCATTCACCTACACCAAGCGCTCAGGCGATGACCCCGAGCCCACTCCCGGCCAAAACCTCATCACCGACTACTACAAGGTGAACCCCGACGGACGTGTCGGCACCAACAAGACCATCAGCATGAGCTTTGCCAACGGCAAGTCGACAACCGCCCTCTCCAACTGGACCGACAAAGAACTCATCGCCCAGGGTGTCGCACGCGACGTAGCCCAGGCCATGAAGGGCAACCACGAGCGTCCCGTCGTCGACTCATACGCCATCTATGCCGCATACGACAGCGAGTACCTCTACCTCGGCGCTCAGTTCGTCTACACCATCTGGGACCTCTACGGCGAAGGCAAGCAGCCCGGCGAATCCAAACCCTACAACATGGACGGACACATGCTCTGGGCATTCGACCTCAACCCCGACGCTGAATTTGACGGCTACATCAACGGCAACGGCCCCATCTGGAACGAAGACCAGAAAGGCGCCAAATTCAACAACGGCGTCGATGCCGTTTGGATGGGCTCTACCAAGCCCGGCGTAGGCACACCCGGATTCTTCATCCCCACCGCCGACGGCCACGCAAGCTACGACGCGGCATACTGCAAGAGCATCCCCGGCACCTACTACGGCTATGCCGACGGCATCCTCCCCTCAATCACCGAAATCTGGGGTCAGAAGGAATTCAACTTCGAGGCCGCAGTCCTCGAGACCAACGAAGGCTTCGTTGACCTCAGCGGCGAAGTTGACGCAACCGCCCACACATTCTACGAGTGGAAATTCCCCCTCTCCGTGCTCGGCGTAACCGAAGAATACATCAAGACAAACGGCATCGGCGTGATGTATGTCGACAAATACGGTTCAAGCCCCGTCGGCGGCACCCCCTACGATCCCGCCTACTTCGACAACGTGAAGGAATCCTATTCGCAGGATCCCTCCTCCAGCATGGAAAAGGAAGACGAGGACGTAATCACCTACTCGCCCGCCCGCATCGGCAAACTCTCCGACATCCACGTCAGCGGTGTTGAAAACGTCGAGACAGCCGACGAGGACGCTACCCCCGAATACTACAACCTCCAGGGCGTACGCGTTCAGAACCCCACCGCCGGCCTCTACATCAAGGTCACCGGCAAAAAGGTTGAAAAAGTAATGGTGAAATAAAACAGAAACCATATTCCCTCTCAAAAGCTCCGCAAATCAATGCGGAGCTTTTTTATTTTAAGCAAAAATTTTGTAAAAAGCATTATTTACACTACCTTTGTCAAGCACACCCACAAAAACCTTGAATTATGACAAAGCTTTACCCGCTTCTACTTTCTTTCTGTGCCGTTCTTGCAGTCAACGCCCAGAGTTCGCCCGACCAACCGGCCGAACTGCGTCAGGGACACAACTCTGTGACCGTCGACTGGAACAGCTTCCGCCAGACAAACTACTACACCTACACCGCCACCGCCGGCGACGAACTGCTCTCACTCTCCTTGCCCACCGAAAATGCGACCGTCGTGGCCACCACCTCGCCCGGCGACTATATCGACTCCGACATTTCATACATGCTGCTCGGCGATGCGGCAGAAAACACCACCCTTTTCCGCTGCTACGCTCCGCTCGAAGCCACAGTCTATCTCAAGGTCAGTTTCCAGACATGGGGCCTGCCCGAAGGCACCACCGACGCCGACATCGAAGTGTGGTCAGAAGCCTGCCAGATCAACTACGGTCTCGACCCAGGCAATCCCATTGCCGTAACCGACGGACAGGCTGCCTTCCTCCCGCTCACAGCCCAGGTCGACCCTCCCTACCTTCCCATCCCCGTTTATGCAAGCTACACTGCCGCCAAATCCGGCTGGCTTTACCTCAACTTCGCCCCAAGCGTCACATCCGTCCACTATTCCTCGTCCATCGACGGCACCTACACCCTGCTCAAGCATGAATACCTCCACGAAAACGGAAAAACCGTCGGTGCCAAGGCCAAAATGGAGGTGCAGCAAGGTGAACAGCTATTCTTTAAAATCGCTGGCTTCAATGCAGTCATGCTCTCGACGTCAATCGAAAATCCCGAGCCAGGCACCACCTGCGACTTCCCCCTCGACATCGTCCCCGGCGAAATAACCATCCCCGCCGATGCCGGCGACTATTACTACCGCTTCACACCCGATCGTGAAGGCTTCGCCGAACTCACCTCCGAGTCCCGTCTCCCTGCCGGATTTATCGAAGTGGCCATGGATTGCCAGGGAACCGGCTCTTTCGCCATCCGCGACTTCATCCACCTGCGCACATGGGTTTACGACCGAATGGAATACCTTGTCCACATCAACAAGGTTGTCCCGACGGAAGCCGATGAAACCTTCACCCTCTCCGTCACCGACGCCCTCCCCTGCGACGACCCCTATACGGCCGAAGACATGATTCCCGGCGAGACATACACCACCGTTCCATTTGCCGGAACTTATTACTACAGAATAACCGCCCCCGCCGACACCGAGCGCATCATCAAGCTCACTCCCCTGGCCCAACCCCAACATGAGGATACGCGTGTCAACCTGCACGAAGCCTCTGACCTCAGCCTCTCCGTCGCCCGCGGCCTCGACCTCACTTATCCGGCTGTCCCCGGCAGGGAATATATCCTGAAATGGACCGTGTTCGACACCGCAAATGCAATCCCCTTCATGATAGAGCTCGACCAGGTGAACTCGATCCACGACATTATGTCTCCTGACAGCAACGCCGGCGTCCTTATCTTCCGTCCCGACGGCACCTGCGCGGGCTCACGCGTCAATGAACTCTCGCCAGGCCTATACATCATATCCACCCCGGCATCAACCGCGAAAACAATAATCAGATAAGCGACTGAGCCCGCATGCACCAGGCGTGGCATGGCATCCCCTCCGGCGGATCCATGCCACGCCCGCTGTATTACATCACTTATTGCCGGCTCAAAACTAAAAAATCATTAAAAAATATTAAATACAGAATAGGCTATTAAAAATATAATTATTTTTGCAATCAATTATATCACTTATTATCACTTCTTACAAAGTTACCATGAATCATTTCAAAAAAGCCCTCTGCGGCGCCATTCTGGCAGGCACTGCAATGAGCGCTGGGGCAACTACGTTCATCGGCGACCGCACGGACTTCCGTGACGAAACTATCTACTTCGCCATGACAACCCGTTTCTATGACGGTGACCCCGACAACAACGTCTACTGCTGGGACGGTGTAAAAAACATCAACGACCCCGAATGGCGCGGCGACTTCAAGGGCCTTATCCAGAAACTTGATTACATCAAAGCCCTCGGTTTCACCGCCGTATGGATTACCCCGGTGGTTGAAAACGGCTCGGGCCTCGACTATCACGGCTATCACGCCATGGACTTCTCGAAAGTCGACCACCGCTACGTGTCGAAAGACGCCGACGCTGCCGGCGCCGACGTCGCCTTCCAGGAACTCATCGACGAGGTCCACAAGCGCGGCATGAAACTCATCCTCGACATCGTTATCCAGCACACCGGCAACTTCGGCGAGAACCACCTTGCCCCGATGTTCAAAAAGGACTACACCAAGAATCTTGCCGACATCAACGAGTCGATGATTCCCCTCACCGTCAGCAACGGCGGCGTGTTGCCCGACAACTACCTCAGCATGAAGCCAGCCGACCAGTACGGCTCGCGCCTGGCCCTGATGAAAAACAGCGACTTCACCAACAAGGACATCCACAACTACTGGCACCACAAGGCATGGTTTGACTGGGACGATCCCTCGCGCTGGTGGGGACAGATCGCAGGCGACTGCGTCGACCTCAACACCGAGCACCCCGGAGTGACCAACTATCTCGTCGAGTGCTACTCGCGCTTCATCAAAATGGGCGTCGACGGCTTCCGTATCGACACCGCCGGACACATTCCCCGTCTCTCGTTCAACAAGAACTTCCTGCCCCAGTTACTTGCCGCCGCCGAATCGGCCGAGGCCAAGGCCAAGCGCGGCAACACCCCCTTCTTCATGTACGGCGAGGTCTGCGCCCGCTCAATGGAAGTTATCTACCGTGGCGAAAACTATAACTGCTCGCCCTGCTACTACACCTGGAAAGAAAACAAGGACTATGCCTGGGACACCAATCCCGAAGCCTGGGACAAGGTTGTAGCAATCCCAACCGAAACAGAAGGTTCACACGACTACTTCACCGTTGAGGGACACACCAACTGGGAATCGGTACTCCAGCAAGGCAAGGATGACCTCGGCCACGCCGACGCTATCCTCCGCAAGAGCAACAACGCCCTGCTCAACGGCAACGAATACCACACCCCAGACTACTCCGACTATTCCGGCCTGAGCGTCATTGACTTCGCAATGCACTGGAACTTCAACTCCGCATCGGGTGCCTACGGCGTGCGCGGTCAGGACAACCTCTACAACGACGCCACCTACAATGTGGTCTACGTTGACTCTCACGACTACGCTCCCGACAGCAACTACCGTTTCTCCGGCACTCAGGACACCTGGGCCGAGAACCTCTCGCTCATGTTCACCTTCCGCGGCATCCCATGCATCTACTACGGCTCGGAAGTTGAATTCCAGAAAGGCAAGGACATCGACAAGGGTGCCATCCTCGCCCTCAAGGACACCGGCCGCGCATACTTCGGCGGCTATATCGAAGGCGACGTGAACGTAACCGACTTCGCCGAATACACCGGCGCAACCGGCAACCTCGCCTCCACACTCAGCTACCCCCTCGCCCGCCACATCCAGCGCCTCAACAAAATCCGCGCTGCCGTGCCCGCCCTCCGCAAGGGTCAGTACAGCAACGACGGTTGCTCGGGCAAGATGGCCTTCAAGCGCCGCTATGTCGACGCCAGCACCGACTCATACGTACTCGTCACCATCTCGGGCGACGCCACCTTCACCGGTGTGCTCAACGGCCGCTATGTCGACGCAATCACCGGCGACGTCCAGAACGTGACCAACGGCACCCTCACCGCATCCTGCTCAGGCAAGGGTAACCTCCGCGTATATGTCCTCGACACTGACAAGACCAAAGCTCCCGGCAAGGTGGGCGAAGACGGTAAGTACCTCTACGGCACCGCATCCGTCGACCAGCCCTGGACCGAGTGGCCCGACGAGACCATGCCCGAAGAAACCTGGACTGAAAAGCCCAACGGCGGCGGTAGCGGCGACAACGTAGGCGGCGACCGCGTTGAGCCCGAAGAACCCATCGAGCCCGCAATGGCCGAAGGCGAACAGGCCGTATTCTTTGAACACAGCGACTGGAGCACCGTCAGCGCATGGATCTGGACCAACTCCACCAACTACACCGGCGGCAACTGGCCCGGCCAGACCCTCACCTACCTCGGCAACGATGTGTTCAAATGGACATACACCGGTACCGGCAAAATCCCCGAAGGCGCCAAAATCATCTTCAGCCGCGCCGGCAACGACCAAGTGTCAAAAGACGGCTGGGAATTCGTAAACGGCGGCTACTATAACTCCAACGGCTACGTGAAGACCATTGAAGGCGCTGGCGACATCGAGGATGATCCCATCATTCCCGTCGAGCCCACCACCTACACCGCCTATTTCGACAACTCCTCAACCAACTGGAGCAAGGTTATGGTATGGGCTTGGGATGACGCCACCAACTACACCGGCGGCACATGGCCCGGCCAGGAGATGACCTTCGACACCACCACCGGCTACTACAAGTTCACCTGCACCGTCACCAATCCTGCCGGCAAGCTGCAGATTATCTTCAACAACGGCAACAGCGGCCAAGGAAACCAGACCGACGTTTTTGACTTCGTCAACAACGGCATTTACTCCTTCTCCGGCTTCTCCGGCAACCTCGTTTCGGGCGTTGAGAGCGCCGTCGTGACCAACCTCAAGGTTAGCGTCCGCAACCACCAGCTCGTAATCGAGACCCCCGAGGCATGCAACGTCAACATCGTTCGCGCCGACGGCGTTGCCTTCCCCACCGCCCTCCACATCGGTCTTAACACCATCGACCTCCCCCGCGGCTTCTACATCGTCGCAGGCAAGAAAGTCGTCCTCTAAGACCATTCCATACCCCACAAAAGACCGGACCCCCAGGCCCGGTCTTTTTGTTTTCCAACGATGTCAATGTTCTCTTGCTGCCGGTTTGGTTTTAGGCCGCGGGGGCAGCTGC
>CAJTME010000004.1:0-63601 GCA_910577315.1 uncultured Muribaculaceae bacterium
TAAAACATAAATTTTTCAAACCACGCTGATTACCAGTATGTTGCAAAATGAGATTTTTTCGGCATAATTTGGCGGGTCCACTCTTACATAAAGGAATCAGACTATATGAGCCCAAAATAAAGGCATCTAAATATTTTATGACAAAGGATAGCTGCGTTGCCATATTTTTGCTACCTTTGCGTTCAGCTAACGGAAACACTCTATAATTATAGTATATGGCCCGACACAATGACATCGGAAAATGGGGTGAAAACATCGCCTGCGACATCCTTGTCGGAAAAGGCTATGCCATAATTGAGCGTAACTGGCGCCTGAATCATCTTGAAATAGACATCATCGCGTCGAAAGGCAGCCGGATTGTATTTGCAGAAGTCAAAACCCGAGGGAACGCAGATGCCGATCCGCTCGAGGCCATCGACAGACGCAAAATATCGAACCTGTCGAGGGCAGCCGATGTTTATATCAGGACGCACTACATCAAGCTCGAACCGCAGTTTGACGTATTCGGAATATCAGGCACTCCCGACAGCTATAAAGCTGAACACATAGAGGACGCTTTTCTCCCACCGCTGAAAACATACAGATAGTAACACTAAAACAAATTCTTATATAATAATGAAAGAAAACATCAAGTCGCGGCTCGCAGAGCTACGCGCACAGATGAAAACACAAGGCATATCGGCCGTGATTGTTCCACAGGCCGACCCCCACATGAGCGAATACCTTTCGTCGCACTGGCAGGCACGCCGCATGCTGAGCGGCTTCACCGGTTCGGCCGGCGACCTTGTCGTCACTCTCGACGCCGCCCTTCTGTGGACTGACTCCCGCTACTTCCTCCAGGCCACCCAGCAACTGGACGGCACTGAGATAAAACTCATGAAGGACGGCCTTCCCGATACCCCCTCTATTGCAAAATGGCTCGTGACCACACTGCGCCCGGGCGAGACCGTCGGTATCAACGGCATGGTTTTCTCAACCGTGGCAAAGGAAGAGCTGGAAATGCAGCTCAACGCACACGGAATCGCACTGAACGCCGACTTCGACCCTCTGGACAAAATCTGGGCGGACCGTCCGGATCTTCCGTCGGGCAAAGCATTTGTGCATGACCTCAAATATGCCGGCGTAGCCGCAAAGGACAAAATCGCCGCCACACTTGCCAACGCGAAGACCCAGATGGCCAATTCTGCGTTCATTTCGGCTCTCGACGAAATTGCATGGGTGCTCAACATCCGAAGCAATGACGTGAAATACAATCCTGTGGTCACCTCATTCCTTTATCTTTCTCCCGAAGGCTCTGTCCTGTTCATCGACCCGGCCAAGGTTGACGACACCCTCAGCGCATATCTCGCAGCCGAAGGAGTGAAGACAGCTCCCTACTCTTCCGTAAAGGATTTCATAAAAGGCATCGGTGAAAACGAGAAAGTGCTGATTGAAGGCGCCCGTACCGCAGCCGGAATTGCAGCTCTGCTCGGTGACCGTGCCGTTAAAGGCTCATCGCCGATAGCGATGGCCAAAGCATGCAAAAACGACGTCCAGCTGGCAGGCGTACGCGCAGCCATGCAACGCGACGGTGTGGCGATGGTGAAATCCCTGTGCGAAATTCAGGACGAAGTCGCAGCCGGCAAGCCCCTAACCGAAATGGACGTGGCCGAAATCCTGCGCAAATACCGCTCGCAATCACCGCTGTTCTTCGACGAAAGTTTCGGCACCATAGCCGGCTATGAAGCACACGGCGCCATCGTCCACTACGAGGCCGACGAAGAATCCAACTCAACCCTCGCACCCAAAGGACTGCTCCTTATTGATTCGGGCGCCCAGTATCTTGACGGCACCACCGACATCACGCGCACCATAGCCCTGTCATCAGCTCCCACAGCCGATGAAAAACGGGACTTCACCCTCGTGATGAAAGGTCACATCGCCCTCGGTTCCGCAATCTTCCCCGAAGGTACCTGCGGAGCGCAACTCGATGCCATCGCCCGTCAATTCCTTTGGAAAGAGGGCTTGAGCTATCTGCACGGCACAGGTCACGGCGTAGGTCACTTCCTCAATGTACACGAAGGACCGCAGAGCATCCGCCTGAACTACGTCCCGACCCCACTTACCCCGGGTATGATTACCTCGAACGAGCCGGGCCTATACCGCGAGAACATACACGGCATCCGTTGCGAGAACCTGGTTCTGACCGTGCCGGCAATGGAAACCGAGTTCGGCAAGTTCTACCGCTTCGAAACACTAACACTCTGCCCGTTCGATCTGTCGCTGTTTGACACTTCAATCATGACCAATCAGGAAATTGAATGGCTTAACGAATATCACGCCCGCGTGCGTGAGGCCCTGGCGCCCGAACTTGAAGGCCGTCCCCTGGAATGGCTCGAACGCAACACCCAGCCACTTAAACTCCACACCATCACCGATTAAACTATGGCACTGATAATTCCAGTTCGCGGGTTCACCCCAGAAATAGGCCCTGACTGCTTCCTGGCAGAAAACGCCACCATAATCGGCGACACCGTCCTCGGACGCGATTGCAGCGTATGGTTCAACACCGTGCTGCGCGGCGATGTGAACTCCATCCGCATAGGCAACTGCGTCAACATCCAGGATGGTTCGGTGCTGCACACGCTCTACCAGAAATCCACCATCGAAATCGGTGACCACGTGTCGATTGGCCACAATGTGACCATACACGGCGCAAAAATCCGCGACTACGCCCTCATCGGCATGGGCGCGGTTGTCATGGATGACGCTGAAGTTGGCGAAGGCGCTATCGTCGCAGCCGGTTCGGTTGTACTTTCCCGGACTAAAATTGGCCCCAACGAGCTGTGGGGCGGCGCACCGGCAAAGTTCATAAAAATGGTTGACGAAGCGCAAAGCCGCGAAATCAACCGAAAGATAGCCCACAACTATCTTATGTATTCCCGCTGGTACACCCATCCCGACGATCCTGACAATCTGAAATAATCATACAATAACAGACGGCGGGCAGCTCGGTTGAGCTGCCCGCCGTCTGTTATTGTATCGGAAGAGCCTTACTTGATAAGATCCTTGCCGGTCATTTCCTTAGGCTGGGGAATACCCATGATGTGAAGAATCGAGGGCGCAACGTCGGCAAGGATACCGTTTTCGGTCTTGGCATCCTTATTCTCGGTCACGTATACGAACGGCACGGGATTGAGCGAATGAGCTGTGTTGGGGGTGCCGTCGGCGTTCTCAGCATGGTCGGCATTGCCATGGTCGGCAATGATGATTACCTCGTAATCGCCCATGCTCTTTGCAGCCTCAACGGTATCGTGCAGACAGGAGTCGAGGGTCTCGACAGCCTTCTGAATTGCGGAATATACACCGGTGTGGCCCACCATATCGCCATTGGCGAAGTTCACGACGATGAAATCATATTTATCGCTCTTGATTGCGTCAACGAGCTTGTCTTTCACTTCAAAGGCGCTCATCTCGGGCTTGAGGTCGTAGGTGGCGACTTTGGGCGAGGGAACGAGAATACGGTCTTCGCCATTGAAAGGAGCTTCGCGTCCGCCGTTAAAGAAGAATGTCACATGCGCGTACTTCTCAGTCTCGGCGATATGGAGCTGCTGCTTGCCCAGGTCGGAAAGATATTCAGCAAGAGTGTTGTTGACGTCTTCCTTGTCGAAAAGGATGTGCACGCCCTTGAACGACGAATCGTAAGGAGTCATGCAGTAATATTGCAGGCCGGGGATGGTGTGCATGCCTTCTTCGGGCATGTCATGCTGGGTGAGAACAACGGTGAGTTCCTTTGCGCGGTCGTTGCGGTAGTTGAAGAAAATCACCACGTCGCCTTCCTTGATGGTGCCATCGAAATTGGCGTTGTTGATGGGCTTGATGAACTCGTCGGTCACATCGTTGTCATAGCTTTGCTGCATGGCGGCGACCATATCGGTGGCTTGCTCGCCCTTGCCTTCAACGAGAAGGTCGTAGGCAATCTTGACGCGGTCCCAGCGTTTGTCACGGTCCATTGCATAATAGCGGCCGATTATTGACGCGATTTCGCCGGCCGAATCCTTGCAGTGGTTCTGGAGCTGCTCGATGAAGCCCTTGCCCGAACGGGGGTCGGTGTCACGGCCATCCATGAAACAGTGGAGATAAACCTTCTTTAGGTCATATTTTTTTGCGATGTCGCAGAGAGCGAACACATGGTCGAGCGACGAGTGAACGCCGCCGTTTGAGGTAAGACCCATGAGGTGCAGAGCCTTGCCCGTACGCTGGGCATACTCGTAGGCTGCCTTTACCTGAGGATTATTGAGGATGTCGCCTGTGGCGATGGCCTTGTTGATTTTCACGAGGTCCTGATATACCACACGGCCGGCGCCGATGTTGAGGTGACCTACCTCCGAGTTACCCATCTGGCCGTCGGGCAGACCCACGCTTTCGCCGCCGGCGATAAGCTGCGAGTGAGGGTAAGTCTTAAGAAGATAGTCCCAGTAGGGAGTCGGGGTGTTGAAGATGACATCGTCGTGCTTGTGGTCGCCGATGCCCCATCCGTCGAGGATGATGAGAAGTGCTTTCTTAGCCATAATATATATGTATGTTCTTATTTTCGGTTGTTCAACAAGTCTTCCATGCGTTCACGGCGCAGGCGCTCGCGCTTTTTCAAGAAAAAGTGCAACAGAATTATAACGCCGAGCGACACCACAATTGTTGCGACATATGCCGCAAGCGATGTCTGCCCGCTGCGCAGGCCGTCAAGCCCCAGATATGCCATTACGGCCAGATAGACCAGCAACAGCGCCGGCACTATAATTGCACGGGAGTACTTCATATTCAATCGTTTTTCTTGTTCTTCTTCGTTGCCGCGCGGGATTTCGCAGTCGACGGCTTCTTCGCTTTGGCGCGCGAGGTCCTGGATGACGAGGCGCCGCGCACGCGCTTTTTTTTTTCGGTGGCCGGAGTCTTGGGCGCTTCGGCAGGCTGGGATGCCGCTGGCTGTTGCGGGGGTGTGGTGAGCTGATTGTTCTGCGCAGGATTGAGCATCGAGCGGTCAACGATGTAAGGCGATTCGTCAGGACGGAAAGCGCCCGAACGCAGGGTTCGGTACAGTCTCAGGCACGCCCATGCGTCTATCGCGGCATAAGTCTGCTGCTGGGGTGTGAGGGTCTCTGCCTCCCAGTTGGTCAGGCGCTGGGCCTTTGAGATTTTTTCACCGAAAACAATCGCATAAATCTTTTGCAGGGAGATGTCGTTGATATGAAAGTACTTGACATATTCCTGCAAGTCGATGAAACCCTGCGGGTCAAGATCCTCTATGAGGCGGCGCATCACGGCAAAGTCGTCATGGACCGAAAGACCGATTTTTATTATCTCGGGGTTCTCGAGGAACTCCCGAAGATGCACCGACACGCCGATGATGTTGATTCGGAAAAGGAAACAATGGTCCTCGGTCGAAAGCTGCATGAGCGCGACATTGTGGGTGCGCCCACGGTGAAACGACGGCCGTGTCTCCGTATCGAACCCCACCACCCTCGCGCGGGTAAGCTCGCGGAGAGCCACACGGGCCATCTCCGGGGTATCAACCACAGTGATGCTCCCCGGGAAAGTGACGACCGGCATTTCGGCCACCGTTTCCTTGCTTATGGCGATTGTTTGGGTCTGTGCGTCCATAATCGAACTCGTAATCTTGAATTTTTACGCTGCAAATTTACAAAAAAAAAGTAACTTTGTGGTATGAAATCTAATTTGCATGACGATTGGGACCGCCTTCACCTGTGGCATCCCTACACCTCAACCCTCTCTCCCCTTCCGACATATATGGTCGAACGCGCTGATGGAGCGGTTATTACGCTTGCCGACGGCCACGAGATAATCGACGGCATGTCGTCGTGGTGGTGCGTCATCCACGGATACAACCATCCGCGCCTCAACGCCGCCGCAAAGGCCCAGCTCGACAAAATGAGCCATGTGATGTTCGGCGGCTTCACTCATGCGCCAGCCGTGGAACTCGGGAAAATGCTGCTTGAGGTGGCACCGCCGTCAATGCACAATATATTTTATGCCGATTCCGGCTCGGTCGCGGTTGAAGTTGCGATGAAAATGGCCGTGCAGGCCGCCGTTTCAGCCTCGGGAAGCCACGAAAAGACCAATTTCGCCACAATCCGTTCGGGCTACCACGGCGATACATGGAATGCCATGAGCGTGTGCGACCCCGTCACGGGCATGCACGGAGCTTTCGGCTCCGCACTCCCGGTGAGGTATTTCGTTCCGCAGCCGCGCTCGCGTTTCGGTGGCGAGTGGAATCCGGCGGAGATTGAGCCGGTCGAACGCCTGTTCGAGGAACATTCGTCCGACCTGGCCGCTTTCATACTCGAGCCCGTGGTGCAGGGTGCCGGTGGAATGTGGTTCTACCATCCTGAATACCTGCGCAGCCTGCGCAAGCTTTGCGACAAATACGGCATACTGCTCATCTTCGACGAGATAGCGACCGGCTTCTGGCGCACCGGACGTTTCTTTGCATGGGAATGGGCCGGAGTTGAACCTGACATAATGTGCATCGGCAAGGGTCTGACCGCAGGTTACATGACCATGAGCGCCGTGCTCACCACCCGCAATATCGCCGACACCATCTCGCGCGGCGAGGCCGGTGTGCTGATGCACGGTCCCACTTTCATGGCCAATCCGCTGGCATGCGCAGTGGCGGTTGAATCGCTCAAGATGCTGCGCGAACAGGACATGCAATCCCGTCTCGCCGAAATCGAATCCGCAATGAAAACCGGCCTCGAACCGGCCCGCGCATTGCCTAATGTGACGGATGTGCGCGTCCTCGGCTCGATTGGCGTCATCGAGGTTGACCGCCCGGTCGATGTCGGCGAGTTCCAGAAACGATGCGTCGCCCGCGGCGTGTGGATACGGCCATTCGGGCGCAATGTCTACATCATGCCGCCTTATGTAATTTCCGACACGCAGCTGGCCAAACTCATGTCGGAGATGATTGAACTCGTAAAAGAATTGCCGGATTATGAACGTTGATGCGGTACTTGACGAACTTGAAGCCTCGGGCAACTTGCGGCGGCTCCCCGCCGAGTCACCTGCAGGAGTCATTGACCTGTCGTCAAACGACTATCTCGGCCTCGGCGAAGACATAGCCCTGCGCGAGAGCTTTTTCGCATCATACGATTCCAAGTCCCTTCTCATGACTTCCTCGGCATCGCGGCTGCTGGCAGGGCGCCAAACCTCTTATTCCATCCTTGAAAAAGAACTTGCCGACAGCTACGGGCATAACCATGAGGCGCTGCTGTTCAACAGCGGCTATCATGCCAACACAGGCCTCGTAAGTGCAATCGCCGATAAGAACACGCTCATTCTGGCCGACCGGCTCGTTCATGCCTCGATAATCGACGGCATAAAACTTTCGGGCGCTCCATTTGTCCGTTTTGCCCACAATGACCTGAGCCACCTGCGGAAACTGCTGGAAAGCAAAGGGCGTGACTACCCCAACGTGCTAATAATCGTCGAGAGCGTTTACAGCATGGACGGCGACCGAGCGGACATCGGCCAACTTACCGAAATAAAAAAATTGCATCCCGGCGCCATGTTGTATGTCGACGAGGCCCATGCAGTAGGTGTACTCGGCCCCGGGGGGCTCGGAGAATGTGCCGCCGCCGGAGTTCTCGGCCAAATAGACATCCTTGTCGGCACTTTCGGGAAGGCACTCGCTTCAATGGGCGCATACGCCATCATGTCCCCCACCCTAAGGCAGTTCATGATCAATAAAGCACGTTCGCTCATATTTTCGACCGCCCTCCCGCCTGCACAAATTGATTGGAGTCTCCACGTATGGCGCCATGCCACCTCAGCCGATTCGGCCAGACAGCAACTTATGTCGCTCGCATCACAGCTGGCCCGGATAATACCCGGCGGAGAGCCCTCGCATATACGCCCCCTGATTGTCGGAAGCTCCGAAAAGGCTCTCGCGGCATCGGCAAAATTGCTTGAGGGCGGTTACAAGGTGCTGCCAATACGCACCCCCACCGTCCCGCCAGGCACGGAACGCCTGCGGTTCTCACTCTCAGCCGCCATAGCGTCAGAAAGCCTTGCAGGCCTATCCAGTTTAATAAATTCCCTTTCATGAAGCACGAACTGATACACAGTGAGAACTCGCCGCGACTGCTTCTGATATTCGCTGGCTGGGGAATGGACGCAGACGTGTTCCGCGACATCCGACGCCCCGGCTATGACGTCATGGTGGTTTGGGACTACCGCTCATTCTTCATCGACTGGAGCTGTACGGCATCTTATACTGAAATTTGCCTGCTCGCATGGTCGATGGGCGTGTTCGCCGCATCGCAGACCATCCAGGCCATCGACTACAAGACCACGCGCCGAATAGCCGTCAACGGAACCCTGCAGCCGGTTGACGACATGCTCGGCATTCCCGAGGCCATCTTCAACGGCACTCTTGCCGGGCTGTCGGAAGCGTCTGTTGCAAAGTTCAACCGGCGCATGTGCGCGTCGCGCGATGACTTCGATGTTTTCCGTTCTCATCAACCGTCGCGGCCCGTTGATGAACTGCGGGAAGAATTGCAGGCAATTGCCGACAGGCTCATCCTGCACACGCCATCGCAAATACGCTGGGACATGGCGGTGGTCGGGCGTGAAGACCGCATTTTCCCCGCAGCCAACCAACGCCGCTCATGGCAACAGAGCGACGTGCCGGTCGAGCTGGTTGACAGGGGACATTATTTTGACTTCCAAGACCTTATTGACAGACATTTCATCGACAAGCACCTTGTTGGAGAACGTTTCAGCGCCGGCACCTCAACATACACTTCAAACGCCACTGTCCAGGTAGAAGTTGTGGAGCGGCTCTGCATGATGCTCAGGGACAACGGTATAATCCGCGAACTCGGACAATCGCCCAACGCAGTGCTTGAAATCGGCTGCGGTTCGGGCATACTCTCGCGCGCGGTTGCATCAATGATTTCCGACGCCCGCATGGTTATGTGGGACCTCGCGGCCCCGATGCCGGAAGGCTTACCGCTCGGACGGAAATACGAATTTTCAAACTGCGACGCGGAACTGGCCATAGCATGCGTCGCCCCGGAGAGTTTCGACCATATATTTTCGGCATCGACGATGCAGTGGTTCAACTCTCCCGAAAAATTTCTCAGCAACTGCCACCGCGCCCTCAAGCCCGGAGGCTACGCCATCCTCACCACATACACCAGCGGCAACCTGCATCAGATACAGGCACTTACCGGCAACGGGCTCCCGCTGCTCTCGGCTGACCGATGGACAGAACTCGCAGCGCGCCATTTCACGGTGGTTGACCGACTGGCATACGAACGCGACCTTGATTTCGAAACTCCGCTCGAAGTCCTGCGACACCTGAAGCTCACAGGTGTCAACTCGCTCGGACGCTCGTCGCGCGGCAACGTCGATGCCCGCGAGGTTATGAAGCGCTATCCCATGATGCTCGACGGACGCTATCATCTCACTTACCGACCTCTCATTCTTATACTGAAAAAATGAAAACTCCGCTCACTCTGTTCCTCTCCGGTATCGACACTGACGCCGGTAAAACATACGCCACCGCCTATCTTGCAAAAAGATTCATGCAGCAAGGGCTGTCGGTCGTGACGCAGAAATTCATCCAGACGGGATGCAAAGACGATTCAGAGGACATTATAGCACACCGCAAGCTCATGGGTATCGACCTGTTGCCGGAAGACAAGGACCATACCACCGCTCCGATAATCTTCACCTATCCGGCATCAGCCCAGCTGGCCGCCCGCATCGACGGACGCGACATAGACATAAGCCTCATCGACCGTAGCCGCGAGATACTCGCATCAAGATACGATGTGGTGATAATCGAGGGCGCGGGAGGCCTGATGGTACCGTTCACCGACGATTTCCTCACAATCGACTACCCTGCCACAAGACAGCTTCCGGTAGTATTGGTGACAAACGGAATCCTCGGGTCGATCAACCACACACTGCTGTCGCTCGAGGCCATCAAGGCAAGAGGTCTCGAACTGCCCTACATCATATATAACAAATATTTCGATACCGACGAGCTTATCGCCGAAGATACACTTGGCTTCATACGCCGCTACGTGGCGAAGCATTTTCCCGGCACCGAAATCCTCGAGATGCCGGGAATGCCGTCATAATCACTTACCGACTACGGTATAGACGGCCTCGACAGGGGCGCTGGCCTCACCTTCAACGCTGAAAGTGCCCTCGGGAATCGTAATGGTCCATGTGCCGCCGTCGGTTATGTCAATGCCGTCGTCAAACACGATGAAGCGATGGGCGCCCCAGCCGTAGATGGTGCAGGAATGGGAAGTCGTACCGTCAGTGATGGTTACCGGCATTTCTTCATCAAGGACTACATTTTCATCCTCAACCCCTGGAAAAGTCAGGCGGATTTCAGGAAGGTAGTCCACAGACGCGGCATGCTCGGGATACAATGAGGGGACGGCAGAGCCGGCAGCGGCTGCCAACGCCGGAATCATCGCAAGAGCGATGCCGAGGAAGAGAGATTGGTTGTTCATAAATATTGCAGTTAACGGTTAATCATAGGTTTATAAAATCGTGACGGGAGCGCCTCTTAGAAGAAGTACGCCACCTTCACCGTCCATTGGCGCGACTGGGCCGAGAAATCATCGAGCAGCTTGGTCTTAAGTGCATACGACATTCCCCATGTGTATGAACCCGTCACTTGCCAGCGGCGGAAAAGCTCGGCGCCGACGCCGGCCGTGAGGCCGAGGTCACCCCCTGAGTATTTGAACGCGTCACACCGTCCATGTGCGACCTGAATGTTAAACTCAGGACCGCCGAAAACGATAGGAGCGATTTTATCTTCAATGCCGTTGAGGCGCGTGTACTTGAAGCGGAAATGCACGGGAATCTGAATGTTGTGGAGATATACGCGCTCGCTGCCGTAGCCTTCCGAGGCCCATATTTCTTTCTGACCGAGCTTGACCATCGCCCCCTGTTGGTTGTAGAGCAGTCCCAAGTCGATTCCGACGCCTATGCCGGGAAACATAAGTTCGCCCTGAATACCAGCCATATACCCTACCTGCTGTGTCACATCGACAAGATCCTGTTTGAATACGAGGCTGTTGAGGGTCACGCCCACGACAGGGCCATATCGGAACTGAGCTTTGGCCGCGCCAAAAACGGAAAGCAATATGATTGATAATATCAGAAACTTTTTCATTGTCCTTATTTTCCGGCAAAGGTAAGCCTTTTTTATCAAAGAAGCAAAAATAAGGTCTTTAAAGTCGTTAACGGCTTTAAAGACCTTATTTTTGCTTTTGGAATATTATGCTTTCAGTTCCAGTTTAGAACGGGAAGTTCATGCCGAAATTGAGCGAGGCGTTGGAACTGAGGGGAGCCCATTGCTTGGTCACCTTTCCGAGGGTATGGTCCATGCCGAGGAAGATGCTGAAACCGGTGTTATGGTAGTTGAGCAACCATCCGAACGAGGTGCCGAACGAACCGAAGGCCACGTTGGCATCGGCCGAGAAGCACTTGACAGGATTGACATTGGCCGAGAAACGCACTTCGCTCCACGAGTAGCGGCCCTGAATACGGGTTGAGCTCAGGACACCGAAATGAAGTTTGCGGTAGTAAGGCAATGTGTAGTCTACGCCGAAATTGAGTGTGGCGGCCAGGCCGTAGGTGCGGCAGCCGATATTGCCGTTGTCGGTGAGCTGGTACAGTTCCTCAAACTGGTTGCGCAGGCGCTTCCATTCGCTCGAGAACGAGTTGTCGGCATCGTCGTTGGCATTGAACGTGAAGGCGTCGGTGTTGACGGTCTGGGTGCCGTTGGTCGAAGCATGGCGTGTGTTGCTGTAAGAGATCCAGCCGAGGTCGAGGGCTGCGGCCGAGAACTTGAAATCGCGCCATTCATAGTTAGCACCGAGGTCAAAGGCCATACCGAAACCATTGGGGCCGATGCTGCCGTCGCCGTCAAGATTCATGCCCGACACATACTCGCGGCCCTGCTTGTTGGTGTCGTGCTCATACTGGAAGCCACCGATGTTCGCGTAGATGTCTGCGTTGGTCTGGCCGATCCATGCGTCTTCGCCGAGGGTCAGGTTCGCTTCGTTGAAGCGGGCGTCGACACTAGCGATACCGATGAGGAATTTGACCGCAGCACCCGCACGGAGGCCGGGTACCTGCTTGATGTCGCGGGAGTGGCCGAAGGCAAGCTCTGCATAGCCGCGTGCCGATGCGGTCACATCCTTGATGTCATAGGTGCGGTTGCTGACGCCTTCCTTTATGAGGGAGAACAGCGACTTGGGCACGATGGCGCCGACATTGGCACGGGCATTGATGGAGACGGTGTTGTAACCGCCCCATGCGCCCCAGCCTCCCGAGAGGATGTTGACCTTGATGTCAGAGCCGATGCGGTTCTTGTTCTTGAATTTCTTCATGGCTTCGTCAACACCGATGCCGGGGTTGGTGAACAGCACCGTGCGGCCGTCAAGATTGTATATCACGCTCGACAGATGCAGGTTGCCACGCACGGCAAGGTTGAGGTTGCCGAGGGCAGGCATCGACACGAAGTTGCGGTCGTTGCCAAAGGCGGGGTTCATCTGGTAGCGGTAGTTGTAATTATCGAGAAAATAACCCGATGTGGTGTTTTGGGCAGTCGCGCCCATTGCGGCGGCCACCATGCCACCGAAAATAAGAGTGCGGATAATCTTTTTCATAATGGCAATGCTGGCTTAGAATTCTTTTTCATAATAGCCGCTCACACGTGCGCGGATGTGTTCGAGGGTAATGGTCTGGGCGGGAGACAGGGTTTCGGGGCTCTCCGAAACGACGGTAGCGCGGAATGTCACGCCGTCAAGGTGTGTCACGACAGCGTCGCCGGTAGTTTCCAACTTGATAACGATGTCGGATGTCTGTCCTGCCACAAGCTCGGTCGAGCTGAGTTTAACGCCGGGGATGGGCTTGCCGTCAACCCCGAGCACATCGCCAGAGAGAGTCACGTTTACCGGGCAGCCGTTTGTGGCTGTGGCCGACACTTCCATCGCTGTGATGGTAAGGGCATCCACGTCCTCGTCGTTCCAACCGTCCTCGGTGTCGGTGTAGACAATAACCGAACCTTTCTCCAGAGCCAGAGGAGCGATAAGCTCATACTTGCCGTCGATACCGGGGATAGTACGGCCTATTTCAAAGTCCTCCACATCCGATTCAGGAATACAGGGGTCAACGAGGCTGATTCCGATAGTCTTCGGAAGTCCCTTGACCTGAGGAGCGGCAGGGTCGCCGCCAAGGATATAGCTGAGATTTGTGAAGGGCACATATTTTGGAGCCGGCGACACGTATGCCGAGGGAATCGTCCACTCGTCTGATTCGGCGGTGGGAGTGAGCACGAAGTTCATCTTGGCTACGTCGGGGTTAGCACCTTCCGAATAAGGAATAGTGAAGCTCTGATTGTTGAGGCTGTAAGACAGCGGAGCCTGGCCGTCACGGAACGCAGTGAGGGTTAGGCCGGTCTCGCAATTGAGTTTGTCGCTCGACACAGGGTTGTTTACATTCAGATAAATCTGCGGATTGGCGAGGCTGATTACGGTCTCGTCGCCTGCGAGGAAATCAGGTATGTCGGAAAGCGACACGGGGTCGATGTCCATGCCCTCGAGAGTGTAATGCACCTTGCCGGTGAAAGCATTGACGGTCATGTCGTCGATAGAATACGACACGCGGAATTTCAGCTTCTCGGGAAGAGGCATGGGAACACCGTTGGCATCCTTTTTGGGATTGATGGTGAGAACACCGCTTTTAACACGGAACTGGCCGTCGAAGAAAAGCTGGCTGTTTTCAATATGGCAACCGTTGTCCTCGAAGTTTATGGCGGTAGCCACAAGCTGGGCATCAGCCACATTACCCACCACATCCTGCATGTTGATGGTCCATATACCGCTTACGGGGTCATATGCTCCCGAAGTCAGGTCATGATCAATCGTAAGTCCATAGGGCATCTGTATTCTCATATCCTTGAAGAACATGCGGTCAACCTTCCCGTCGACATTGAGGGCTTGCAGATGAACCTTGAAGGTCATCGGATCAACCTTGGCCGACACGAGCTCTACAATTGATTTATCGACATTCTCGGCATGGTAAGAGAAATCATTACCCATCTCGACGATGTTATATTGGCACGAATAGTCGTCGGCCACCGAGCCGGCACGACGGCGTGCATCGTTTTCGGCCTGAATCTGGTCAAGGTCGCGCTCGGTGGGATTGAGAACCGGCGCATCAGCAGTCACTTTCTCAATAAAAATATCCTTCGAATCGAAGGTTCCTTCGTCAGAGAAAGCATAGAATTCCTTATCTCCGATTTTAACAGGCTTGATTTTGCTGTCCTCATCAAAAGTAATGATATCCGAAAGCGTCACGGCATCAATATTGACCGGCAGCACAAGGTCGTTGACCTGAATACGTGTAGTGGTATCGATGTCAGAGAGGTCGTACTTGTCGTCGACACAACCTGTCAAGCCCACAACCGCTGAGGCTGCGGCAGCGCAGCACAGAAATTTAGACTTCATAATTTGAGGTAGAAATGTATTATAATGATTTATTTCCTATTATTTAGGGGTTGTTAATTTAGGTCTTTTGAAAAACGCACAGGTGCAAAGTTAGTAAAAAATGTCAATAATTCCAAACAACACACAAAAATATCCAATTTTTCATCCTAAGGTCTTGCTACATAACTCATCATAGGAAGGCAGCCCCTTTAAAAAGGAGTAACCGTCACCGTCAAAGCGGCAACAAAAGTGGCGTAAGCCATTAGAAACCATCAGATAGTGTGCCCCCGCCACCGAATTATAGCGTGCTATCTGGTCAAACACCCGGGATGTTATCTCAACATCCGTACGCTTGTATTCAACGATGCACACCGGGCGCAAGTCGCGCGAGTAAACCACGGTGTCACACCTGCGCCGCGTGCCGTTAAGGGTCATTCCCACCTCATTTGCGACCATCGACGGCGGATAACCCAAAAATTCCACAAGATAATGCACGAAATGCTGGCGCACCCATTCCTCCGGCGTCAGCACAAGCCACTTGCACCGCTGCGGGTCGTACACCTGCACCTGTCCGTCGGGCATACGTCTCAATTTTATTTCGTAAGGTGGCAGATTTAGCCTGTCAAACATTTTTATCAGGTGAAATTATCAGGGTTTGCAAAAAACTGCGTAAATTTACACAAATTTCATCAAACCCACCAAATATGGCAACTCCGGCAACAACATTTGAATCTCTCAGCCGCTCGCTCGCGGCCGGCGACTTCCGTCCCGTCTACATCCTGCACGGCGAGGAGGGTTATTACATCGACCGCCTCGTGAAGATGTTCGAGAGGATTCTGCCGGAAGAGGACCGCGAATATGGCCTGACCAACATGTACGCGCCACAGATTGCCGATCCGCAGGCCATAATCGACGCATGCCGCCAGATGCCGATGATGACCGAGCGCCAGGTGATTATAGTGCGCGAGGCTCAATCAGTAAAAGGAGAATATATAGATAAACTCGCAAGATACGCCGCCGCCCCCACTCCGACGACAATCCTGGTTGTGGCGGCCCGCGGTGACAAGCTCAAGGGAAAGGATTTTGCCAAAGCCGTGAAAGCAGCCGGAGGCGTAATATATGAATCGCCGCGATTGTGGCCGAGCAACATTCCGCCGCTGCTGTCTGCTTATATTAAGGAGAAAGGACTGCGCGCCGATGCCAAAGCCGTCGAAATGCTCGGAGAATACATCGGGACCAATCTCAGCCGCCTGTATAACGAAGTTGACAAACTTGCCGAAATCCTGCCGAAGGGCGCAACAGTTACGCCCGAAGTCATAGAACGCAATATAGGCATAAGCAAGGATTATAATAATTTTGAACTTATCGATGCCGTCGCCACCCGCGATATCGCAAAAATGATGCGCATCGGAGCTTATTTCGAGGCCAATCCCAAACAAAATCCATTCATGGTGACAGCGGCCTCGCTGTTCAGCTTCTTCGCCGACCTCCTGCAAGGTTTCTACTCGAAGGATCGCTCGGAACGCGGACTGCAGCAGGAACTGGGCCTCAACAATTCGTTCGCCGCAAAACGCATAAAGAGCGGCATGGCCAGCTACAATGCGTTTCAGGTCATTGAAATACTCGATGCCATCCGCCGCTATGACGCAATGAGCAAGGGCAGCGGTTCACGCCAAGACCCATACAAAATGCTCAACGACCTGCTGTTCCACATCGCCACCGCCCCCGGCAGACTGCCAGTTTAAATAATGCACAATTCATGATGCACGATGCACAATTGTGCATTGTGCATCAATCAAACACACCTTCAACTGACTCTTCAGTCGTTTCGGGCTCGTAGTCCGGCACGAACTCACGGTCGCAGAGGTTCAGACCCTGCGGGAACGTAAAGCGCTTGTTCTGGTCATACGGCAGGTTCGGGTCGGCATAAACCTTCGTCATGTACTTGCCATAAATCGGCAGCGCCATCGACGCACCCTGTCCTTCGGCCATTGAATTAAAGTGGATATAGCGTTCATCGCCGCCGACCCACACACCCGAAACCAGGTCGGGGGTAAAGCCCATGAACCAGCCGTCGGAATTGAAGTTTGTGGTGCCGGTCTTGCCGCCCATCTGCGCCGTCAGGTTGTAGGGAGCGCGGCGCAGGCGGTTGCCAGTACCGCCGTCCACAACGTTAAGCAGCATGGACAGGATGCGGTAATATCCCTTTTCAGTGATTACCTCCGTCTGGTTCGGCGTGAAATCCGAGATTATATTTCCGTTGGCGTCGGCAATGGCCGACACAAACATGGGATCGGTGCGCATGCCCTTGTTGGCGAAAGCGCTGTAAGCCGTCACCATTTCCTTAACCGACACCTCACACGGACCGAGACAGAGCGACAGCACTGCCGGAATCTTGTTGTTGATGCCGTAGGAGTGCATGCGTTTCACGAGCTCGGCAGGCGAAAGCTGGGCCATCAGGCGGGCCGAAATCCAGTTGTTGGAGTTTGTCAGCGCCCATCGGATGTCGACCATCTCGCCTATGCGGGCGTGCCCTGAGTTTCGCGGGCTCCACGGACGGCCGTTTTCATCGTAGAACGTCGGCTGGTCGTTCAGCAGTTGGTCGCAGGGAGTGAAATCGCTCTCCATCGCGTAAGTATAGAGGAAGGGCTTGATTGTCGAACCGATCTGGCGACGGCCTGTCGAAACCATGTCATACTGGAAGAAACGGAAGTCGGGGCCGCCCACGTATGCCTTGACAAAGCCTGTGGTGGGATCCATCGACATGAAGCCGGTGCGGAGGAAGCTCTTGGTATATAATATTGAATCGCGGGGCGTCATAGTCGTGTCGACAGGTCCATTGTAACTGAACACGACCATGTCGACCGGGCGGTCAAACTGGGCGGTAATTTCCGCCTCGGAAAGGCCGGCCAGCTTGCCTATGCGGTGGCGCTCGCTCTGGCGTATGGCGGTCTCGATAAGCTTGTTGCGCGTAGATGCCGAGAGTTCTGCGGGATTGGACGAATATGGCGCGGTCGGTGAGTTCCGTTTCTCGCGGAAGAATTGTTGCTGCAGATGCTGCATGTGCTCGTTCACGGCCTGTTCAGCATAAGTCTGCATGCGCGAGTCGATGGTCGTATAGATGCGGAGTCCGTCAGTATATATGTCATATTTCGTGCCGTCGGGCTTGGGATTCTTGTCAATCCAGCCGTAAAGGGGATCCGTGGCCCATGCAATTGAATCGTCCACATAGCGCTGCTGGTCCCACGATGGATAGCGGCTGCGCTCGGGCTTGTGGGCGGTGAGGTAGCGGCGCAGTTCCTCGCGGAAATACGGAGCCATGCCTTCCTTGTGGTCCACACGGTGAAAATCGAGGGTAAGCGGAAGTGATTGCAGCGAGTCAAGTTCGGCCTTGGAAATCATATCGGCCTTATACATCTGCTCGAACACCACATTGCGGCGCTGCCGTGTGCGCTCGGGATGGCGCACGGGATTGAAATACGACGGATTCTTGACCATTCCGACAAGGGTCGCGGCCTCGGCGATGTCAAGGTCCTTGGCCTCCTTGTTGAAATACACCTTCGCCGCACTCTTGATTCCGACGGCATTGTAGAGGAAGTCAAACTGGTTGAGATACATTTTCAATATCTCGTCCTTTGAGTAGAAGCGCTCGAGTTTGACGGCTATCATCCATTCTATCGGCTTCTGAACGGCACGGCTCATGAAACCGTCGCTCGGCGGAGTATAGAGCTGCTTTGCCAACTGCTGGGTCAGCGTGGAACCGCCACCGGCATTTTTCTGCCCTAAAATGACTGTCTTTACAACCGCACGGGTAACGGCTTTCATGTCTATGCCGGAATGGTCGAAAAATCTGGCATCCTCAGTCGCAATCAGCGCGTTGACAACGTTAGGCGAAATTTCGTCAAGGTCGGCATGCACGCGGTTGCCCGAATTGCGGAAATAACGGCCCATTTCCTTGCCGTCGGCGCTGTAAATTATCGACGCGAACTTATCCTGAGGGTTGCGCAATTCCTCAACGGGGGGCATATAGCCTATAACGCCATTGTAGACCAGGATGAAAAACATTGCCACAACCAGCACTCCGATGGCAAACACAAGCCACAGCACCCGGGCAATACGTCGGGCAACGGTTTTCTTGCCACCCTGTTTGGTCTCTTTTATATTCTGTATATCTTGATTATCCTGAGGATTCATATTCGGGAGTTTTATTTCAATTTACAAAGTTAGTAATTTTTGCCGTTACGCCAATAACCGAATGTGAGTTATTTAGACAATAGACGCCTTCGCGCGCGCAATCACCATATATCTATGATTGACTTGCTTTGCATGACCAACAGCTGCAAGAATACAAACAGCAATCTCACTTTACTGATTTACAAATAATTAAGCAATATACTCGAGCTTTTACGCAACTAATTGCAAACGCTTTTATTGTTAACATAGGTTAAAAGACTTGCACGATTCATCCAAACTGCCTAACTTTGCACCCGTAAAACGAAAACATCGCGGGATAGAGCAGTGGTAGCTCACTGGGCTCATAACCCAGAGGTCGTCGGTTCGAATCCGGCTCCCGCCACAAAACTTGAAAGCATCGTCAATCGACGATGCTTTTTTCGTATACACAATTTTTAATTAATTTTTTAACGCGTGTACCATTTTTTTTCTTACCTTTGTCATCGCTTACGTGTTATTTCATAGCCAAAGCATCTTCTTACCGGAAATTTACCATTTAAAAGACTTTATACCAATATGAAACCTTACGTTCTCGGCATTGACATCGGTGGTACAAACACCGTTTTCGGAATCGTTGACGCTCGCGGCATCGTAATCGCCAGCGGCTCCATCAAGACCGGCAAGCACAACAACATCGAAGATTACCTCGACGAACTCTACACCGAGGCCAGCCGCCTCATCGAGGCAAACGAGGCCACCGACAAGATTCACGGCATCGGCATCGGCGCCCCCAACGCCAACTATTTCAACGGCATGATTGAAGACGGCGTAAACCTCCCCTGGCCCACCCCCATACCCCTTGCAAAACTCGTCAGCGACAAATTCGGCATCCCCGTGGCAATCACCAACGACGCCAACGCCGCCGCAATCGGCGAAATGACCTACGGCGCCGCCCGCGGCCTCAAGGACTTCATAATGATCACCCTCGGCACCGGCGTCGGCTCGGGCATCGTCATCAACGGTCAGGTTGTATATGGCCACGACGGTTTCGCCGGCGAACTCGGCCACGTGATTGTGAAGCGCAACAACGGTCGCCTCTGCGGCTGCGGACGCACTGGCTGCCTCGAGGCATACTGCTCGGCAACCGGCGTTGCGCGCACCGCCCGCGAATTCCTCGAAATCCGCGCCAACGAGCCCTCGCTGCTCCGCAACATCCCCATCGAGGACATAACATCTAAGGATGTATATGACGCTGCCATGAACGGCGACAAACTCGCCCGCGACGTGTTTGAATACACCGGCACAATCCTTGGCGAGGCCATGGCCGACATGATGGTGTTCTCCTCCCCTGCCGCCTTCATCCTCTTCGGCGGTCTGGCAAAATCGGGCGAACTCCTGCTCAAACCCCTCCGCAATGCTATGGACAAGAACATGATGGGCATCTTCAAAGGCAAAGCCAAAGTGATGCTCTCCGAGCTCAAGGAGGCCGATGCCGCCGTCCTCGGCGCCAGCGCCCTCGGTTGGGAAGCAAAACCCATTGTCGAGGCCGTCGCTCCCGCTCAATAAGCCCCGCAAAACAGTTAAAAAATATGCGTTTCTGCAAAAAAATGCAGAAACGCATATTTTTTATTGAACAATCTCGACAACATTATTGTTTAAAGGGCAACTAACATTATAAACTCAAAACAAAACATGGAATCAATTATTAACACCCATATCCCCGAATTTAAGGTGCAGGCCTACCACAACGGCGAATTCAAGACGGTAACCGACAAAGACGTGCTCGGCAAATGGGCCATCTTCTTCTTCTACCCCGCCGACTTCACTTTCGTATGTCCCACCGAACTCGAGGACATGGCCGATAAGTACGAACAATTCAAAAAACTCGGAGTCGAGGTCTACTCAGTAAGCACCGACTCACACTTCGTCCACAAGGCATGGCATGACGCCTCCGACAGCATCAAGAAAATCCAGTATCCCATGCTCGCCGATCCCACCGGCCTGCTCAGCCGCGCTTTCGGCGTGATGATTGAGGAAGACGGCATGGCCTACCGCGGCACTTTCGTATGCAACCCCGAAGGTCTCATCAAACTTGTCGAAATCCAGGACAACAGCATTGGCCGTAATGCCGACGAGCTCCTCCGCAAGGTCGAGGCTGCCCAGTTCGTCGCCACCCACGACGGCGAGGTTTGCCCCGCAAAATGGAAACAGGGTCAGGCCACCCTTAAGCCCAGCATTGATCTCGTAGGCAAAATCTAAACAGCCCCACCGCAAGGCTGAATCTCTACAAGAGGGACAAAAGGCTGCCGCCGAAAGGGGCACGGGTCTTTTGTCCCTTATTTTATAACTCATATAATGAAATAATAAGTTAATTCATGCTCGACCAAGAAATATTAAATCAGCTCAAGACTATATTCGCCAACCTTCAGTCACCCGTAGCGTTAAAATTGCTCACCGCCGACCAATCGAAGGGAGCCGACGACATGGTCACTTTTCTCAACGAGATAGCGGGTACATCATCCAAAATTTCGGTTGAGACCTCCGGCACCGCCACGGGAGCGCCCACTTTCACCCTGCTCGCCGGTGAGCCACTGCAAAACACGGGCGTAAGTTTTTGCGGCATCCCCAACGGCCACGAGTTCACCACCCTGCTGCTGGCAATCCTCAATGCCGACGGCCAGGGCAAGAATCTGCCCGACGAATCCATTGCCGCGCGCATCTCGGCGCTGAAAGGCCCGATAGAGCTGCGCACTTTCGTATCGTTAACCTGCACTAACTGCCCCGACGTGGCTCAGGCCCTGAACGTGATAGCACTCCTGAATCCGCAGATTACCAACACCGTAATCGACGGCGCGACCGTTCCCCAGGTGGCTGAAAGCCTCAACATCCAGTCTGTCCCCACGGTCTATGCCGGTGAGGAGGTTCTCAGCGTTGGCCGCTCTTCGCTCGGTGACCTGCTCGACAAACTCGAGAAAGCGTACGGAACCGCCGGTTCTGGCGAAGACACAACCCCGGTCACCCGCGATTTCGACGTGCTGGTGCTAGGTGGAGGCCCCGCCGGAGCCGCAGCTGCAATCTACGCCGCCCGCAAAGGTTTCAGCACAGCCGTTGTCGCCAAGGCCATCGGCGGCCAGGTCAAGGAGACGATGGGTATCGAAAACCTTATCTCCGTTCCTGAAACCACCGGTCCGAAACTTGCCGCCGACATCAAGGACCATCTCGGCAAATATCCCATCCACCTGTTCGAGAACCGCACTGCCACTGCCGCCGACATTTCGGGCAAACACAAGTCAATAACCTGCGGAAACGAGACTTTCACGGCCCGCGCCCTCATCATCGCAACCGGTGCAAGCTGGCGCAAACTCTCGGTTCCCGGCGAAGAAGAACACATAGGCCGCGGCGTGGCCTTCTGCACCCACTGCGACGGCCCGTTCTACGCAGGCAAGAAGGTCGCTGTGATTGGTGGCGGCAACTCCGGCATCGAGGCTGCCCTCGACCTTGCCGGCATGTGTCCGTCGGTTGAAGTATTCGAGTTCCTCGACACCCTCAAGGCCGACGGCGTATTGCAGGAAAAGGCCCGCGCCACGGACAATATCGACATACACACCTCTTCGCAGGTGGTTGAGGTAATCGGCGACCCGTCCCGGGTGTCGGGACTGAAAGTAAAAGACCGTGCCACCGGTGCCGAAACCGTTTATGATGTCGACGGCGTCTTTGTCCAGATTGGCCTTATGCCTAACAGCTCCCTGTTCAAGGATCTGCTCCCGATGACCCGCGCTGGCGAAATCATCGTGGACGAGCGCTGCCGCACCTCTGTGCCGGGCGTCTACGCGGCCGGCGATGTGTCGAACGTTCCCTACAAACAGATTATCATCGCCATGGGCGAAGGCGCCAAGGCCGCCCTATCGGCCTTCGACGACTCCATGCGCGGCGAAATATAATCCCATAAATCAAAAAAACGCAGGCTGTCTCAAACGGGCAGCCTGCGTTTTTCAATATAACTTTGTACCTATCTGGATACGATTCTCTCTGTGTCCGACGGGAGATTACTTTGTATAATATTGCCACGGACAGCTTCTCAACACAGGGCCGTCGCTGCCCATATCCCATATTGAATCGAAATCAAGTCCGAAATAGCTCTTGTTGGTCATGTGCGAGGCCGATACAGCCGTGGCTTTCCAGCCTTTGCCGGTTCCTTCCTTATACCAGAAACCGCCGAGGTCGTCATTGATTCCCGAGTGAGAGCCGGGGCAGGCGTTTCCGTGGTCTACCATGCCGTAGTTAACCCCGCCATAAGCCGAGGCGTTGCTGTCCACATAACCCACCAGGCCGCCAGTATCAAGATGCGTGTCGGCCTTGATGTGCCCGCGGTTATAGCAGTTTTTGAAGTGGCTGTTGCTTCCCTCTTCAAGATAGCCCAGCACACCGCCCACCTTGCAATTCCCGTCGCCCGTGTCGATGTCGCCGGTATTGCAGCAGCTCTCTATTTTGGCATTGAGAAATTCATTGACGATACCGAGGCCTGTCGGATCCTCGCCCATCGAACCGGCCACGCCGCCAACGCCATGAATCTTGCCATGCGAATATATGTCGCCGTGGTTTGCCGAATTGGCCACGCGGATGCGGTTGTTGGTGAAACCGACCACACCGCCGACGCCGCTCTTGCCATCGTTGCCGCCCTGAGCGGTGATGTCGCCGAGGTTGACACACGAGAGTAAGTCGATGTTGCGCTCGTCATTTTCCAGACCACCGAAACCCTTCTTGGAATCGGCACTATGCAACTGGCCGGCTATACCGCCAACCACTGTGCCGCCGTCGATGTCACCGACGTTGGCACACCATTGAATCACCATGTATCTGTTGCCCTTGTCGCGGCTCTTGTAGACATATCCCACGACACCCCCTACATTGTCGCCGCCCGAAAATGACGAGTAGTTGACGCAATCATGCACATACCCCTTTTCATCCGAGCGATAGTAGCCGATGACGCCACCGACATAAGTGGCGTTGCCAGTGTTGAGTGTTCCTGAGAAAGTGCAGTCCTCGACCACCGTAGACGAACCCGGCTCATAAAAATAGCCTATGACGCCGCCCACGTTTTCGTCTCCTTTCACATTACATGCGGCGCTGACAGCCTTGACAGTCGACTCAGTGGCATATCCCACCACACCGCCGACATTCTCCGTTCCCTGCACCACCGAGCTGTAATCTGGGGCGAAGCGTTTGACATCAGGGATTGCTATCGACTTGCCATTTTCGGCAAAGTCAAAGGCATTGGCGCCGGAAAGCGTCGAGCTTTCAAGATGCCCCACAACTCCGCCAACGGCTGTCGTACCAATCACTTTCATAACCGGGTCTTCGCCGGCAACTGCCTCCTGACCGACTTTGAAAGCGGCTGACGACACCGTCGATTTCAGCTGACGGCCCAGCGCTCCTCCCACGCCCCGGGTGCCTTTTACCGTGAGATTCACCATCGCGCGGGCCGAGGCCTGCAAATTGCCCTGGAACGAGCCGGCAAAACCGCCGACCCAAGTGTCGCCCGACACGCTGGCCGCCGCATTGTCGGCTGCGGCGCGTGTGGCGAAGTCCTCACCCTCGACGCGAAGCTTGGCCGACGAGGTGTAGACGAAACCGAGAATACCGCCGACACAGTGATAACCCGAGACAACGGAGTACATGCGGCAATTGTTGAGCACTACGTCATGGGCCGGCGTGGTGAGCGAACCGATGATGCCGCCGACATTCGATGCCATGTCTCCACCGACGGGACAGCGCACCTGAATGTTGGTTAGAAGCGTCTCGGAGTTGGCGGGATGGTAGACGCATCCGATGACGCCGCCTATGTCCTCGCTGTCGCCGGCAATGATGCGGATGTCATTGTCCTCGGCAGTCACGTCGTGGAGGAGGGTTACGTTTGAAATTTCCGCGCCGTCGAATATCGCGCCTGCAATGCCTGCGACACGTTTTGAACCCTTGACGGAAAAATGCTTTGAGGCGGTGGTTACGCCGTCAATCTTCAGGTGTGTGCCGGGATCTGTGCATCCGACGAGGCCACCGGTGTGCATGGCGCCCCCGGCTATGTCAGCGCCGAGGTCGATTGACGTCATGGTCACGCTGCCTTTGGTCACGTGGCCGATTATGCCGCCGATATTCTGGCTGTCGGCCACACCTTCAAACGAACCGGCGATGGATATGCCGCTTATGATGTGCGTGCCTGTCGAACGGCCTGCCACAATGCCGCAATCATTATACAGGCCCGTGACGGCCACACCCTCAAACTTTATGTCGCGCACGGACGCGTAGCCCTGCAACTCGGTGAAAAGGCCGAACGAGGTGTCGCTCTCCGAACGTCCGTTGCCATGATAATACAGCCCCTTGATGATATTGCCGCCGCCATCATAGTCGCCGGCGAACGGTGCGCCCCAATAGCCGCGTCCGGCCGTCTGCGAACTGGCATCACTCGGAACCACCTCGCCGGTCTGGCGGAAGTAAAGGCCGGCGGCATTGGCCTCATCATCGAGAAGGCCGAACAGGAACGAATCGAAATCGTCACTGTCGGCTATGATGTACGGATCGTTTTCAGTACCCGAGCCGGCCAGGTCATACGTAGGAAGGACAATCGCCACATCGGAAAGCTGCATTTCGGTGAAATACACCAGCAGGCGCCCTGCCAACGCGCCCCCATCCGGCAGGCGCATCATCATGACATAGCGGCCATCGGCAATTTTCTGCGAGGCGGGCACATGCAGGTGATAACGCAGGGCGCCATTATCGCCCTCGACTTTTGCGCCGAAGGTGTGGGTGACGCCATCGGTGCCAATGAGCGCCACGTCTACCGAATCCGTTCCGTCAGGCACATTGAAATGCCTCGCCTCCAGGGTAAACGAACTTACAAGATATGATTCTTCTTCCGTTACAGCCGGATTTGGCTCGACAGTGAATTTATCATCACTGCAAGCTGCGAAAGCAAGCAGCAGCACAAGGCACAAAGCGCTTGATTTAATGCACGGTGCACAACACTCGATACACCATGAGATAAACGGTTTATATGATTTCATATCGGGAAAAAATTCCTAATTTCTAATTCCTAACTCCTAATAATTCTCCCTCATTTCCGACCAAGCGGGCACCGGGAACGAATTTGACGCGGACGAGCCCATGTTCCACAGGCATTCACCGTCACCGACAATCCACTCCGAATCAATTTCCTTGTAATACTTGGGATTCGAGAGGGTTTTGGTGTTCATGAGGTGAATGTTACCTGTCGGAGTGAACTCACATTCCGGGTCATATATCACAAGGCTCCGGCCGTCGATTTTGTAAAGGTCGCACCATGTCGAGCGGTTGGCAAGGGAAATCAGGCGGTACATGTCGACACTGCCGCCGCAATGTCCGGCGAACGGCGAGCCGAACTTAGGTCCGTTGCCAGTGTTGATGCAGTCTCGCAGGATGCTGGCGTCCCAGAGGTTGCCCACCAGGCCGCCTACATTGCCGGCCGGCGCCGAGATGTCGGCTGCATTGACACACTGCGATATGATGACGGCATTGTTCTCAAATTCAAGACAGCTTTTCGTTATCGCGTTAAGTCCTCCGGCTATCGAAGTAACCGTGCCGGCGATTATGAAGGGAACGGCCGCACCGCCCGAGGCAACCGTAGCCCCGACTGCCGCAACAGCGCCGACAACACAGCATACACCGCCGATGACATCGTGAATTATCTCGGTTGTCTGATGTGATTTTTCAAGATTTTCGGCACGGCGCTCACGCTTGATGTTTATCTGCTCGTTGAAGCGCTCCGAGTTGCCCTCGCCTTCATAATAGGCCAGGGTAGCGTCAACATTGCCGTTATATCCGGTCGAAAATGCCGTCTTGTCGAAACCCGACGGCGAGGACGAGCCCTCTCTGCGCAGGCGGCTTATCTCGGCCTTGACCTCGTCGTTGATGTCGGAAGCCTTTGCCTGAAGTTCGGAAGAAAGCTCAACCAATTCTTCATTTTCAAGAAGCTCCAGCGCCGACAGTCCCAGGATGACGGCATCCGAGACGTGAAGGACGCCGTCGACGGCCACCTCAACCAGTTCGAGCATGTTGGCGACGGTTTCAGCAGTCGCCTCAATCACATGGCTGGTAACTGCGATTACCGGGCCGAGGAAGCCCATTATGATGTCGGCCGACCCAAGGACGCAATCGCAGATGTTCATGGCGGTCCACTTTCGCGGGTCGCCGATTTCGCCGACTATGCCGCCCACCGGCCCGTTGCCGGTTGAGGTGAGTTTGCCGTAGTTGCCGCAATAATGCACCATCGTGTTATTTCCGGCCAGGGCCACTACACCGGCCAGATGGCTGTCCGAGCCGTTGATGCGGCCATAATTGTGGTCAAGCGCGAGTGAACCCATCAGGGTTTTGCCGATGATGCCGCTGACATATTTCGCGCCGCTAACCTCGCCGGTATTGACTGCGTTGTGGGCCACGGCGATGGACGTGCATCCGGCAATACCGGCCACATAATCATCGCCTGTAATCCTGCCGGTGTTGTAGACGGCATACGTGCCCACCTGCGATTCACCGACGATGCCGCCGATACATTCCGTGCCGCTTATGTCGCCGGTGTTTCCACAATAGCGGGCGAGTACGTTATTATATACGTATGCTTCGGTCGCCGAGCCCTTTACACGCGTGCTGCCTACGATGCCGCCGACGCCTGAATAGCCCTGCACAGCCCCCGAGTTGATACACGATGACACAGTGGCCATTCCGGCGCCCCCCGCAAGGCCGCCGGCACCGATGGCGCTGCGGTCTGACTTGCCGGGTGTATATTGCAATCCGCCGGCAATCACACCGGCATTTCGGCTGCCGGTCATGAACAGGGTGTCGGCTGTGCCTATCATTCCGCCGGCACCCGAATAGCCGGCTTTTACCTCGGATGTATTATAACAATCGTTGAGCTGCACAGCGGAATAGAGGCCACACCCGCCGGCAAGTCCGCCGGCATTATACGTGGCTTCAACCTTATTCCCGAACGACGAGCAACTCTGCATGAACGCCTGTGAACTCATATCGACAGCTCCCAGCAACGCACCGACATTCAGACTTTCTTCCGAACCGTAAATCTCGCAGCCCGAGGCCGTGCAGTCCGTCATGGCCACCATGCCGCGGTCGGCCCCCGAGCACAACGATGCTCCGGCTATCAGCCCGACGGCAAAATTGCCTTTGATTGAGGAATTATAAAAACGTATGTTGTCGAAACGCGCGTTGTGGACGTAGCCGAACAAACCGACGCCGGCCGTATGGCCGCGGTCGATGATGAGCGTTGAAATGGCGTTGCCCTGGTAATGCCCCCTGAATGGCAACGCGGGATTCGCCCCTATAGGATTCCAGCCATACTGGCGGTCGACCGAACGGCACGCCTTATACATGTCGATTGAATCGGTCTGCACGAAATAGGTGTCTGACGTAATTTTGCCGTTGTTTTCCTCACTGTTGACATAAAGGGCAAGATTCATAAGTCCGTCATACGAGCTTATTTTGTAGGGATTGTCAGCCGTTCCCTCGCCATACAGGCCGATGACCGAATCATATCGGTCAAGCACTTCGACATGCCCATCCGCCACTTTTATTTTTGCTCCGAGGGCAAACTCTGCCGTCGCAAATTCTTCGGCAAGGTCGGCGATTTCAGGATTCTCGGCGGTGGGATATTCAAGACACAGCATCTCGTATTCGCCGTCTTTAAGACCAGTCGCAAGGTCGATGCGCGAGAGCTCGCCATTGCGCGAATGTACACCGGGGCGCACAACCAGCGTCCCGTCGGGAGCCTTCAGCCTCAGCGTTATATTCTGATAGGGGAAATGGCGTGTCTCGGCGCCAAGCGTGAGCGTTCTGACGTCACCTGCATACGGATCGGATGATGGTTCGTCAGGTCCCGGTACGGGCACTTCGTCATCACAGCCATACATCACCGTGGACAGCGCCACCAGCAACGGAGCGGCAAAGCGTAAGTATGATTTCATGATTGGTCGGTTATGTGGAATATATTTATGATGCAAATATAGCCAAAGCCACCCAACCATCACGCGCCGGCAATGCGACAATTTCGTACTACCGACGCGACAATTTCACAAGTCACTTAGAATCAATTGTTTTCCGCCGGCCTGCTTTCGTGGGCGATGGCACGGTAGCGCGACGGCGGCATGGAATAACGCTCGCTGAACGAGCGCTGGAATGTGCGCAATGTCCCGAATCCGAGGCGCGATGCAATCTCCGTCAGGGTCTCCTGGGAATCGGATTCAAGCACCCGGCGCGCCTCATCAAGACGCGCGGCATTTATATATGCCAGCACCGTCATGTCGCGTTCGGTCCTTATCAGCCGGGCCACCCCTTCGGGTGTCGTACCGAGCCATGCGGCCAGTTCCCGGCGGCTCAGGGCAGCGTCGGTGAACGGCTGTTCGTCGCGCATGTACTGGTCGAGCCTCTCGATTTCGGAGGGCATGGCGGGAGGTGTGTCGGCAGCCGGCACAACCGGCGCCACTGTCTGCCTGTCGAGCTCACGCAGGCGTTCCACGAGCAGGCGGTTCTGCCGCCGCTGGACCCGTTGGGCACGCATGCTTACAATCAGCAGCACCAACAGCAGCAACGCAACGCCTCCCACCCCCAGCAACCGGAATGTCGACACAAGATGATGCTGGCGCTCCACTTCCGACCGGTAAAGGGTCGAAAGGTCGTCGAGACGACGGTCAATCTGGTCGGAAGTGATTGAATCGCGCATGGCGACATAGCTGTCATAATCGGCAAGGCTTTCCTCATGGCGTCCCGCAAGGTTCAGGATTCGAGCCCGGGACAGCAGGTCGTTGAGGTAGAACCAGGGGAAATCGGTGTGGGCCTTGAGCAGTGTGTCGACATCGGCAAGGGCCTTGTCATATTGTCCCAAAGCGGTATTGTAGCGGCTTCGCACCTCATACAGGTGTTCGTATGCTCTCGACGGCACATCAGGGCGGACAAATGAAGCCGCTGAGTCGAGCAGCGCGACGGTGGCCGCATAATCGTCACGGTAAAGTTCCACCGAAGCCTCGAGTGCGAGGGCAGTTGCAAGAAAATGGCCCGACGGATCCTGACTCACGCGGTCGCGCCACATATCCACCGCATCAACATAATTGCGGGCAGCGTCAGTTGCGGCGGCACGGTCGCCGAGGCGCGAGGCCACAATCCACCGCCATTCCTGTATGCTGGTCATGGTGGCGAAGGCATTGCTCGACTCCTTGATATGAGGAATGAACAGCACCGCACTGTCGAGTTCGGCCAGCGCCCTGTCGCTCTGCATGAGTTTGTAGAGCATCTGACCGCGCACCCGGTGCGACATCGCGCGCCCGGCGGTATGGCCGGCCTCGATGGCCGTCTTTTCCATATTGGCGGCCTCGGCGTCGGCCTCGGCAAAACGTCCGTCGGAAAACAGCTGGTCAATCAGCACGTTTACCGCCGCGAAATAATAATCGTCGTGCCCTTCGGCTGAAAGGCTGTCGACAATAGCGCGCAGATGCGGAACGATATGGGGGCCTGGGGTGTGGTTGCGCAGATGCTGGGCGCGTAACACAAGCTCGCGCCCACGCCCCTGCGGCGGAAGACAGAACGCGCAATGCACGATGCACAACAGACAGGCAGCCACAATCGCCAGCCGCTTCATCCGATAATTCAGTTCATTGTATTCCGAACGACAGTCCATTGTGCATCATGAATTGCGCATCATCCATTCTTGCGGATTCTGAATATGGTTCCCTCTACGAGCGACACAAAAATGTCACCGCTCGTAGGGTCAAGGTCGATTCCGTTCACCTCGCTCACGCCGAGGGGCAGTTGCCACAGCACCTTGCGGGCCACAGGATCGACAGCGGTGACGAGTCCGCGGCGCGACCCGGCATACACCACTCCGTCTTTTTCCAGCACTATGCACGGTGCATGCTCGTAACCCAGGCCCATGTCAACGGTCCAGAGTTCCTTGAACGACGGCGACGTTGCATCGACAGCCACCAGCTCGCCGTCCATGGTCTTGGAATATACTCGGGTGCCGTCCTCGCTGTGGCCGAGGGCCTCGCGGTAGCGGTGGGAATTGTCGCGCCACAGTGTTTTCCCGGTGGCGCGGTCGATGGCCGTCATATAACGGTCGGGGGCCACTATAATCACCTTGTCGCCCGCAATTACCGGCACGACATTGCCGGGACCGAGAAGGTTAACGTCCTTGCCGTTGTTCCACACCCAGCGCAGCTTGCCGGTGCGGAGGTCGAGACAGCGCAGGTTGGTGTCCCAGGCGCCGAAAATCAGGTCGTCGCCATCCACCGCCGGGGCTGCCTGGCAATAGTTAAACAATGAATCGTACGTCCACTTCACGGCTCCGCTCTTTGGGTCGCGCAACTCAATGCGCTTGTAACCGCCCTGAACCCAGCCGCGGTCGGTCATAAGGCCGTCGGCCACGTAAGGGCCCTCTTTCGAGGGGAGCTGCTTCACCTTCTTGCCGTTGGCGTCAGTGATGAAGATGCCCGTCGCGGCCGGGAAGGCCACCTTTCCGTTTTTCAACGTCATTGGACGCGAGAACACCGACGCGCCGGTCGGCACGGACCACTCCTGTCGGCGTGAACCCTTTCCGACGGCCTTGACGTCGCCGAGCGAATTGCCGAAGTAAACGTTGTCGGCATCGAAGGCAAGGCGGGTGAACACAGATGCGGTATCGGCCCATACCTCCTCGACGGTGAAGCCCTCGGGCGACGTCCATGTCGCGGGAGTAAATTCCACGGGTGTATGGCTCGTCGTGGCCGCGAACGCGAACTTGGGCTGCGGCGCCTTGCCGAGTTCCTTATTATATACGTGAACCCAGGCGGGGGTGATGTCAAGGATAGTGTATCCGTAGTCGCCGTCGCGCATGTCGAGCGCCCTCACCATAACACCGGGAATGGCTCCCTTGACATCGCCGGCTTCGTAGTCAATCCAGCGGTGGTAGTGGCCGTTGACATGCCCGATTACAGGATAGTCCTGCAACACGGCCGCATACTGGGGCATGTTGTCCAAATCGGCGTTCAGAGGATAATGGTTGACTGACAGCACGCGTTTTCCGGGCGCCATGCGCTCGTCGAGGGTGGCGCGTAGCCACGACAGGTCTTCGGTCTTGATGTGGCCGTCGCCCATCTTCATGTAAGGGCCGCATCCTATTGCCACGATTATCAGGGAATCTACTTCTGTAACAAAGCGGTCGTTGCCCCACAGGTCGAAGAAAGTTTTCGTTGCCGACTGGCTCCACGTGGTTTCGTGATTGCCGGGAATGACGTAAAGAGGATGGGCTATTGAATCAAGAATTGACTTGACATTGGTCAGCTCGGCGTCCGAGCCCTCGTTGGTGAGGTCCCCGGCCATTATGACCAGGTCGTAGGGAGCCGCGTTTATCTCGCGCACTGCCTCACGCAGTTTGGGTTCGGAAGCATTTCCCGGCGAGATGTGTATGTCGGAAAGCACGGCTATGTGCTGGGCGCCGGCTGCAAAAGAAGCTCCCGCGGCTGCCGCCGACATAATAAGTCTGCAAATCAGTTTCATAAGGTCAGCAAGGTGTAGATAATTGTTTGGGGTATGAAAATCTTCGACAAAGGTACAAATTTTTTGGTTCCCGCCAAACCTTTATCAGCAATGGCTTGTTTTTAAGTTAAAATACAAAATACTTAATACTCCTAAATATGAAAAAAATCGCATTATTCTTAGCTGTTGCACTATGTTCGGTGGCAGCCTCGGCCCAGAGCATTGCAAAGAACGAGCTTAAACAACTGCAGGCTTTCCTCGCCCAGCCGGCTCAGGAAGCAGCAACAAATGCAGAAGCTCTTAAAGTGACTGATACAAAGAACCTCGCCGCCATCGAAGGGGTGACCGTCGAGAACGGCCATGTGACCGCCATCGACTTCAAGGGCAAGAAACTTGCCGGCACCCTCGACCTTTCCGGCTTCCCCGCCCTCACCAAGGTTGATGTGTCGCGCAACCGCCTCACATCCCTCAGCCTCGCCAATGACCCGGCTCTTACCTCGGTGAACGCCTCGCGCAACCGAATCTCGGAATTCGACATGTCGGGATGTCCACAGGTAACCGACCTCACCATCAACAACAACCGCATTGACCAGCTCGAACTTCCCGAAGCCTCGCTGCTGAAAAACCTCAACCTGGCCTCGAACTATCTCGCCGAACTCAACGTGAGCGGCCTTCCCACCCTTGAGACCCTCAACTGCCAGTCAAACCACCTTGAATATCTCTCGGTCGAAAACTGCACGAACCTCAAGAACCTCTACTGCGGATACAACAAGCTCACCAACCTCACTCTCGCAGGTCTTACAAATCTCAAGAACCTCAACTGCGATGACAACCAGCTGGCCAACATGCTCGTGTCCAACCTTCCTTCGCTGAGCTTCTTCGTCTGCTCGGACAACAACATGAAGACCCTCGGGCTGCGTGACTGCGGTGCCCTTCTCGACGTGGTATGCTCCTACAACAACCTCACCGACTTCTCATTGCAGAACTGCCAGCAGGTTCAGTTTGTCGACTGCTCCTACAACGACCTCACCACTCTTGACCTGAGCAACCAGACATTCCTCCAGCGCCTCATCTGCAGCAACAACGAGCTCACCGAACTCAACGTATCCTTCGACCAGGCTCTCACCTACATCAACTGCCGCTACAACCAGATTACCAATCTGATTACCCAGGCTTGCCCCAACCTCCAGATGGTGGCCTGCCAATGGAACTACTGATACCCACATGCATCTCTAACACCCTCTTTCACTTCTCAATGCCCGGCCCGCAAGCCGGGCATTGCGTGTTAAGGGGGGATTTCGTAACTTTGCGCCACAAAACCAAGATTGCAACGAAAATGTGGATACTGTTTGCGGTTTGCTCGGCCCTCGGACTGGGCTTTTATGATGTAATGAAAAAACTGTCGCTGCGCGGCAACAATGTGCCGGCAGTCCTGCTTCTCAACACTCTTTTCGGCACCCTGCTCATGTCACCGGTGCTGGTGACAACCGTTTCCGGGGGCCAGTTCGGCCCCGGCGATGCTCTTGCCGACCATTTCTTTATCGGACTCAAGGCCGTGATAGTGCTGTCTTCATGGATTCTCGGTTACTTTGCCATAAAACACCTGCCGCTCACCATCCAGGGACCCATCAACGCCTCCCGGCCCGTAATCGTGCTGGTGGGCGCCCTGCTCGTATTCGGCGAGCGCCTCAACCTCGTTCAATGGTGCGGCATCCTTCTGGGCTTCGCCTCGCTCTATTTCATCAGCCGCATCGGAGCAAAAGAAGGCTTCTCGTTCAAAAACAGCAAATGGCTGTGGATGTCGATTTGCGCCACCGCTCTCGGCGCCGTCAGCGCCCTCTACGACAAATACCTGCTCCAGTTCTATGAACCGCTGCAGGTCCAGGCGTGGTATTCGCTATACCAGCTCATCCTGATGGGCATCATAGTGCTGTGCCTTTTCCGCAGCGGACACGCCGGCGGAGCGTTCACCTGGCGCTGGGCCATCGTCGGCATATCGCTGTTTCTCACTGCCGCCGACCTCGCCTATTTCTACGCCCTGTCACTGCCCGGCTCCATGATTTCGATAATATCCATGATTCGTCGCGGCAGCGTCCTCGTATCATTCTTCTACGGCGTCATCATCCTGCGCGAACGCCACGTCAAGGCCAAACTCATCGACCTCTCCATCCTCCTGCTCAGCCTCACCCTCCTCGTCCTGGGCTCGTGATCTCATATCCTGGCGTTGTGTAAATATAAAAAGAAAAGGGCCTGAAAATTCAGGCCCTTGTGATTCGCACAGGATTCAAACCTGTAACCTTCTGATCCGTAGTCAGATGCTCTATTCAGTTGAGCTAGCGAACCAAGTGTGATAATGATGTTGTTTGTGTGATTCGCACAGGATTCAAACCTGTAACCTTCTGATCCGTAGTCAGATGCTCTATTCAGTTGAGCTAGCGAACCGTTTGCTTGGTTTTGCGAGTGCAAAGTTAGGGCTTCTTTTTGAATCTGCAAAATTTTTCGGCATTTTTTTTGAACAAAATTGAAAAAAGTGTGTTTCCAAGCCAGTTTTGGCCACCTCCGCCGTCTCAAACCCGAAAAAAATAGCTAACTTCGCGCAACAAACCCTTAAACTGACACCTTATATATTAATGATACGAAAACTTACACTGGCATTGGTCGGCTGTGCCGTCCTTTCCTTTGGTGGGACGATTGCAGAGGCCGAAAATCTGGTCATCCTGCACACCAACGACACCCACTCGCAGATTGACCCCGACGACAAGGACAACCTCGGCGGAATCGCACGCCGCAAGGTTGTGGTGGACAGCGTGCGCAATGCCGAATCCAATTTCATGCTAATCGACGCCGGCGATGCGGTGCAGGGCACATTATATTTCAACCTCTTCGGAGGCGAGGTGGAACAGAAGGCCATGAATGCGCTCGGCTATGACCTGAGGATACTCGGCAATCATGAATTCGACAACGGCATCGACTCGCTGGCCGCAGTCCTCAAGATGGCCGACAGCAAATTCCTCGCCACAAACTACGACCTCTCCAACACACCGCTTAAAGACAAATTCGGGAAGTATGACATCAGGGAATTCGGGAACAAACGCATCGGATTCATCGCCATAAACCTCGAACCCAAAGGAATGATTTCCGAAGGCAACTATAACGGGTTGGAATATCTCGACGCAATGGAAGCTGCCAACGCGTCGGCTTGGTGGCTGAAAAATGTCGACAGTTGCGACATGGTGGTGGCCGTAACCCACATCGGCTATGATCCCGCAGTTCCGCCTGGCGACAAAAACCTGGCTGAGCAATCAAGCAATATCGACATAATAATTGGAGGCCATTCCCACGACCTCATCGACCCGGCAGGCGACAAATATCAATGGCGCGTGCCCAACCGCGACGGCCATGACGTACTTGTGACTCAAGTAGGAAAGTCTGGTAAAAACATCGGTGAAATCACCATCAACCTCGACAGCCTCACCGCCGGATACAGAATAATACCTGTCGACAGCCGTCTCGACAGCCGCATCGATGCCACAATGACCGACCTCATCGCTCCTTACCGGGCCGGTGTCGATTCGCTGATGCAGGTGCCAGTCGGCAAAACAGCCAAGGAACTGCTCCAGACATCCGACGAACTCCTCAACTGGACCACCGACATTGTCTATGAGCGCGGACTGCAACTCGCCCCCGATGTTGATTTCGCCATCCTCAACAAGGGCGGACTACGCCGCGGACTGCCGAAAGGCACAATCACCGAGGGACAGATAATCACCATGATGCCGTTCGACAACCGCGTTGATGTCATTGACATCAAGGGGCGCGACCTGCTCGAAGCCTTCAAACAGATGGCTGCCGTAGGCGGAAACGGAGTGAGCCGCCAGGTGCGCGTAAGCTATGAAACCGAAGATGACGGCAAGCCGGAAATAGAATCAGTGACCATCAACGGCAAGCCGCTCGACCCTGACAGGATCTATCGCGTCGCCACCATCGACTACCTCGCCAAAGGCGGCGACTACATGCCGACCCTCGCCAACCACACTCCCGTGGCACGGAGCCGCAATGTGCTTTATAAAGATGTGCTTGACCACATCCGCGCCTTGAAAGGGAAGCGCATCAATCCGTCGGGTGAGATACGATTTAAAAAGGACTGAAACCATAATTATCTAATAAACAATGAGAAAAATATTCAGCATCATGGCTGCCGTGGCACTTCTGAGTCCCGCATGCGCCAAGGAACACACGCCGGCCATAATCAAAAAGGCCGATGACCACGCCTGCGAGAAGTGGGTGGACTCGGTCTACAACACCTTGTCAACACGCGAGCGGGTTGCCCAGCTCGTGTTTCCGAAAGCCGTTCCCACCCAAGGCGCCAGTTCAAAGGCCACCCTCAAACGCATGGTGGAGGAAAACGGCGTCGGCGGCCTGCTTTTCACGGCCGGTTCGCTCGAACAATACGTGGAGATGACCAACTACGCGCAGAGCATAGCCAAAGTGCCGTTGCTCATGACTTTTGACGGCGAATGGGGCCTGTCGATGAGAATTGACGGCACTCCGAAATTCCCCAACAACATGGCCCTCGGCGCAATCGCCAACCCTGAGCTGCTCAAGGACTATGGCCGCGAGATGGCGCGCGAATGTCGCCTGGCGGGTATACACGTCAACTTCGCCCCGGTACTCGACGTGAACTCAAATCCGAAAAATCCCGTAATTGGATTCCGCTCGTTTGGCGAGGATGCCAAACGGGTCGGCCAGCTCGGCACCGCCTACGCCCAGGGACTCGAAGAAGGCAACGTACAGGCAGTAGGCAAGCATTTCCCGGGACATGGCGACACCTCCACCGACTCCCACAAGGAGGTCACCACCGTAAACCACTCGCTCAAGACCCTCGAAAACGTCGACCTCGTTCCGTTCAAGCAGTATATCGACGCCGGCCTTTCGGGCATCATGGTGGGACATATCGTCGTGCCGGCGCTCGACCCCTCGGGACGCCCAGCCTCGCTGTCAAAGAAAATGACCACCGAACTCCTCCGCGAAAAGATGGGCTTCGACGGACTGATCTACACCGATGCCCTCGGTATGAAGGGAGCTCACATCAAGGGCGTTGACCCGGCTTTGGCAGCCCTCGACGCCGGAGCCGATGTCCTGCTGTCGTCCGACACCCCTTTAAAGGACATCGATGCGATTCTCGCGGCACTCAAAGCCGGCAAAATCGACTCAGTGACAATCGCCGACCGCTGCAAACGCATCCTGAAATACAAATACACACTCGGCCTCCCCAACGAGAAGCCAATCGACATCAACGGCCTCGCCGCCAAGATAAACTCCGTCGAGGCTCAGGCCGTAAACGACGCCCTTGCCAAAGCCTGCATCACCGTGCTGCGCAACGACGGCGACATCCTGCCCATAGGCAACCTCGGCAAAAACAAGATTGCCGTTGTCAACATCGGCGGCCTGAAAAACAACAACTTCGCGGAAATCTGCTCGCGTTATGCCAAAGTTGACGTCTACGCTGCCCCTGACGGTTCGCTGAGCGCGTCAACCCTCGCCGAAATCCGCAAGCACGATGTAGTCATCGCCGCGGTGTATTCTGACGCAGCCGCATGCCGTACGGCCTACGGACAGGTCGCCAACATGCCCGGACTGGTCAGCGTGTTCATGATGAACCCTTACAAGATGAACAAGTTCCACGCAGCCATGAAGGGGGCCAAAGCAATCGTTCTCGCCTACGACAACCTGCCCGAGACACGCGCGGCTGCCGCCATGGCCGTCTTCGGAGGCATCGAGGTAAGCGGAAAACTACCCGTCAACCTCCCCAATGTGGCACCGCTCGGAACAGGCATCCACATTGCCAAGTCGCGCCTCGGATATTCAACTCCGGCCCAGCAAGGTATGAAAGCCTCCCTCACCGACTCGGTTGACGCCATCGTTAACGCCGCCCTGGCCGCGGGCGCATTCCCCGGCTGCCAGGTGCTCGTTGCCCGACATGGCGACATCGTCCTTGAAAAGGCTTACGGCAAACTGACCGCCGGCGGCGACAGCGTTAGCCGCTCGTCAATCTACGACCTCGCCTCCGTCTCAAAAGCCACCGGCACCCTCCCCGGAATAATGAAAGCCTACGACCTCGGATTATTCGACCTCGACACCCCTGCCGCCAATTATATCCCGGGGCTGAAAGCCGCTGGAAAGACCTTCACACCCCGCGAAATGCTATATCACGAAACAGGCATGCCGGCATCTATCAACGTCTATGAGCTGATGATGGACTCCACCACCTACAAAGGCAAACTGTTCACCGGCAAGAAGGACGCCGCCCACGGAATATGGCTCATGCCCAACGCCTGGGGCAACAACACTGCAAAGATACGCCGCGACATCACGCGTGCCGAACGTTCGGCCGATTTCCCGGTGGAAGCTGCCAAAGACCTGTGGGTAGGTCAGGCAACCTTCGACACGATAATGAATGTAATCTACAACCAGAAGTTGCGCAAGAACAAAAACTACAATTATTCCTGTCTGAATTTCTGTCTGCTGATGGATATGGAGCAACGTCTCACCGGCCAAACCCACGACCGCTGGGTCGGCGACAGCATATTCGGCCCCATCGGTGCCTATAACGCTGGCTATCGTCCCACCCTTTCTCATCCCCTCAGCCAGATTGCTCCCACCGAAAAAGATCCGTTCATGCGCCGTCAGCAGGTTCACGGCTACGTCCACGACGAAACCGCGGCAATGATAGGCGGTGTAAGCGGAAACGCAGGCCTGTTTGCAAGTGCCGGAGACATTGCCAAACTATGCCAAATGTGGCTCAACCGCGGCAAGTACGGCGATGTGCAGGTGCTTTCCGAAAAGACTGTCGACCTGTTCACCCGCTCGAAAAGCCCGACTTGCCGTCGCGGGCTCGGCTTTGACAAACCCGATATGACCAATCCCGATTGGTCGCCCACCTGCGAGGAAGCCGACGCAAGCGTTTACGGACATCTCGGATTCACCGGAACCGTATTCTGGGTGGACCCGAAGCACGACCTAATCTTCGTATTCCTCACCAACCGCGTCAACCCGACACGCGACAACAAGGCCTTCAATCAGGCGAATATCCGACCCGAGCTTTTCCGCCAGGTTTACAAATCGCTGGAAAACTGATTTTACATAAGTCCCGCACCATCGAGTGCGGGACAACTCATTTCCAAGTATATAGTATGTTTAAAAGATTATTTTTAGGTTTGCTTTCCTTATCTTTATTCTTCGGCGCCGCAGCTTCCACTACGGTCGATTCAATCACACCCGGACGGAAAGTAGCCCCGATGATTGTGCGCATCGGTTCTTCCGCCGCCATAAACCTCGCCTTAACGGAGGCCCTTAAGTCATCGGTCCACGAAATGCGTCCCGACCGCCACGACAACCACTCATGGCCATCGCGGCACACCTCATGGGCGTTTACAGCCGCCTCAGTCCTCTCCCATGAGCTCTACGACCGGTCGGCATGGTGGGTTGTCGGAAGTCACACAGTGGCCAATGCCGTCGCGCTCCAGCGCACTTTCTCCAACCGCCACTTTCCGAAGGACATTCTCGGCGGAGCCGCCGTCGGACTCGTTTCAACCGAACTGGGCTATTTCATTTCCGGCCTTATTTTCCCGGATTCAGGTCCTGCATTGGAAAACGCCACTGACGAATGGCTACCATCGCTGGACGCCACCACATCGGCAATCTTCCCACTATCAGGCATCGGTGACGGCGCATCTGTCCGCACCGGCTATGCCGCCGGGCTGCGCTTCTCAATCCCATGCAGCGACAACTGGGGTTTCGCCGCGAACTTTTCGATGAACTCTTTGCCGATATACGTCAACGGCAGCTACACATCCATGCTGAATTCCGGCGGACTGTCGCTCGGCGCCGTCGGCCATTGGAGCCTTCCGTCTGCCAGATGGGGCGCCGAAGCCCGACTGATGCCCGGCATCGCCCGCAACTTCGGAGGGAAAGGCGTCGACGTCCCCGGATGGTCGTTCACCCTCGATGTCACGGGCACGGCAACCTGCGCCATCACTCCATCGTTCACCATCGGCGCGGAAGCCGGCTACTACCTGCGCACCCTGCGCCACACGATGAACGCCCTGACCGTTTCCATCCTCACGCGCATACGTTTTTGATTTTGCGGTTAGCCCAAACTTTGCTACCTTTGCAGTTTGAAAAATCGAAACCCGATGGCCAGACTGCGGAACCTCATACGTGCCCTGCTTGTGACCTTGCTGCTGATTGCGGTAGTGGTTCCTGTCGGCATATACATCGTGATGTCAACGCCATGGGCCCAGGATAAGTTAAAGAACGTCGCATGCGACCAGTTGACGACCCTGCTCGGAACCCCGGTCGAAATCGGCCGTATCGACTACCGCCCATTCAATTTCCTGGCAATCACCTCGGTGACGGTGCGCGATGCTTCGGCTGCCCCTGCGCTCTCAATAGGCCGGGTGGCCGCCCGTTTCGAGCTATGGCACTTCGTGCGCACGGGACGTATGGTGTTCGACTATGCTGTCATTGACGCTCCCGAAGTCCATATCAACCGGCCCTCGCCGGGCGCCCCGCTCAATATCCAGCCGATAATCGACCGGCTTAAACCAAAGGACAAAAACAAGCCCCCGACAGAATTTGACCTCAAGATCGGTACGCTCATCCTCCGCTCAGGAAGGCTCACTTACGATGTGCTTTCACTCCCCGACTCCACCGGCACTTTCAATCCCAACCACATATCGCTGAGCGGACTGAACCTGCACGCATACCTGCGCCACGCCACCCGCGACAACTATGATTACGCAATAGAATCGCTGTCGTTCAAAGAAAAGTCAGGAATGACGCTGTCCGACCTCTATATTGACGGCACCGTCACTCCCGCCGACATCAGCCTGAATAAATTCTCACTTAAACTGCCTCATTCCGAATTGTCGATTGCGCCGGTCAAACTTGCCATTGACGGACTGAATGACATACCGTCGGCCCTCAGGCGCGAGCAACTGAATCTGTCAACCCTCCGTCCCATGAAGCTGAGCACGGACGATTTCGGGTGGATTTCGCCTGACATCGCACAGCTCGACCGCACGGTAAACGCCAGCTTCAACATCACCGCCTCGCTCAGGCATGTCGATATAACCAGCCTCGACATCAGCGACTCGCAAAAGCTGCGCCTCGAGGCCAAAGGGCATATTGAACGTCCCGACTCGATTGAGATAGCCAAGGCTTCTATAGAAATTCTCCGCGCCGAAGCCCCTGCGTCGGAACTCGGCGATATTGTCGGGCGCTTCAATCCCGAAGCCGCAAAGTATGTACGACGGGCTGGAAACATTGCCTTGCGTGGCCATGCGGAGGCCGACATCCGCCATGCCGACATCGACATACGCGGCTCCGTCGGCAGCGGCAAGCTTGCCGTCGATATGGCGGCTGGCTCGCCCGACAGATTCCGTTCGGTGAAATTCGACGGTACGGTAGACATAACCGACCTACCCGTGGGAACAATCCTCGATAAGCCCGCACTCGGCCAGCTCACAGCGTCCGTCCAGGCTGCCGGAATCGTTTCCAACAGGAACGTAGCCGCGGAAGGAGCCGTTAAAATCGACCGTCTCGACTGGCAGGGACACACTTATTCTGAGATTTACCTTGAAGGAACGCACGATGAAACGGGCACGCAGCTTAAGGCCTCGTCCGCCGACCCGGCTGCCAAATTCAGCCTCGACGCGCTCGGCCACCTCACCGACCCGCAAAAAGACATTGAGATTGACCTCGATTTGGCAAATTTCAGCCCCACGGCGCTCAACATAAAGTGCCCCCGGCCCGGCATTACCGTTGCCGGCCGACTCAAAGCTTACTTGCAGGGAACTTCTGTGGACGACGTCGACGGTAAGATTGAAATAAACGACCTGAGCCTTAACGACCCCGACGGCGATGATCTCAGCATAACCAACCTGACTCTCGAAGCCGACCGTTCGACAAATCCCGAATATATTTCGCTCACCGGCGATTTCATAAACGGTTCAATTCAGGGAACAATAAATCCCTCGGTCCTCATACCGACCGTCCGCGACATGGCCGCTCACATCGTTCCCGATTTGCTCGAGCACGACGAAAATCTTCACGAGGAACTTTCCGAGAAGTCCCTGCACAACAATTTCCATCTGGAGCTCTCTATCGAAAACGCAGAACAGATTTCGCGCTTCTTCCATCTGCCTGTGCAGATTATATATCCTGTTGAAATCACAGCAAACCTGAATTCCGTACAGGGCACCGCATCGTTCACTCTCGACGCTCCATATCTTCAGCAGGGCGACAAAATCATCGACTCAACCGTCGTGGGTGGCTACATCTCCACCGCAAACAACCGTGCGACCGTGTATGCCACCACCCACATGCCCACCAAAAAGGGCCCGATGGCCGTCGTGCTCGGCGTTTCTGGCTCGGAAAGCCGTTTCGACACCAAAATCGACTGGCAGATCGAACGCAAGATTCCCCTCAACGGACTGATTGACTTCTCAACGGCCCTCTCGCGCTCTGAGGCCGGGACGGTGTGTGCCAACACAAGTTTCAACCCCGGACAGATTAACTTCGGCGACGACGTGTGGAACATCCACCCATCAACTATCGACTGGTGCGACAACCGCCTTACATTCGACAATTTCCGCCTCACCGCCGGCCAGCAATCCATCGCAATCGACGGCACCGCATCCCCCCAGCCCGAGGACACCGTGACCGTCAACCTCAACAAAATCACCCTCGCATCCATTTTCGAGACCCTTGAAATCGATAAGGCGCTGATTGGCGGCACTGCCACCGGCACTTTCACGGCTTCGCAAGCCCTATCTAAAATCCCCATGCTCGCCATCGACAACCTGCACGTCGACAATATCGCCTACAATTACTGCACCATTGGCAACGCGGATGTATCGGCAAACTGGAACAACGAGCGGCAGGCATTTTTCCTGGACGCCGACATCACCAATCCGCAGGGTCAGCATTCCCGCATCTGGGGCGACATCGTGCCGGCTGGCGAAAGCCTCGACCTCAATTTCGACGCCAAGCACGTCAAGGTAGGGTTCATGCAGCCATTCATGGATGCCTTCGCAAAAGATATATCTGGATATGTCTCCGGCAAAGCCCGGCTGTTCGGTACATTCAAGAACATTGACATGGAAGGCGATGTGCTCGCCGATTCGCTGCGCCTTAAAATAGACTTCACCAACACTTACTACACCGCCACCGACTCAATCCATATCAAACCCGGCCTCATAAAACTCTCCGACATCACCCTTTATGACGTAGACGGACACACTGCAAAACTCAACGGCCAGCTGACCCACGATTTTTTCCACAATCCCCTCTTCGACTTCCGCATCACCGACGCAAGAAACTTCCTCAGCTACAACGTAACGCCCAAAATAAACCCCGACTGGTATGGCACCATCTACGGCAACGGCGGCGCGACAATAGTGGGCAAGCCCGGAGTGATTGAAATCGGTGTAAATATGTCGACAGCCCCCAACTCCACCTTCACCTTCGTGCTTTCCGACCGTCTCGAGGCCGAACAATACTCATTCATCACCTTCAACGACAAAACGGTGTATTCCGAAGAGGAGATGCTCCTCTCAACCGATGACACACCCGCCGTCGTCAAGGAATTCCAGGCCAGGATGAAAGCCAGGATAGATGAGGCTCCGTCCAACTACGTTATGGACATCCGCGCCGACATAACTCCCGACGCACAGATAATCCTCGTCATGGACCCCGTGGGCGGCGACAGAATCCGCGCCAACGGCACCGGCGACCTGCGCATGACCTACGACGCGTTCGAGAACGACATACGCATGTACGGCACCTACACCCTCGACCGCGGCAGCTACAACTTCACATTGCAGGACATCATAATCAAGGATTTCACCATAAACCCCGGCAGCTCGATAACATTCCGGGGCGACCCCTATTCGGCCCAGCTCGACCTTGAGGCCGTCTACCAGGTTAACGCCAACCTCAGCGACCTTGACGAGTCGTTCACCCAGGACAAGGACCTCAACCGCACCAACGTGCCGGTGCAGGCCTTGATGAAAGTCACCGGCGACATGCGCCAGCCCGACCTTGCTTTCGACCTTGCCTTCCCCACCCTCACCTCCGACACCTACCGGAAAGTGCGTTCAATCATATCGACCGACGACATGATGAACCGTCAGATTATCTACCTGCTCGCCCTAAACCGCTTCTACACGCCCGACTACATGGCCTCCACCACCAAGGGCAACGAGCTGTTCTCGGTGGCCTCATCCACCATCTCAAGCCAGCTGTCGAGCATGCTCGGCAAACTGAGCGAGAACTGGAGCATCGCGCCAAACCTGCGCAGCGACCGCGGCGATTTCTCGGACGTGGAGGTCGACGTGGCTCTTTCAAGCCGTCTGCTCAACAACCGACTGCTGTTCAACGGCAACTTCGGCTACCGCGACAAATCGCTGAACACCAACCAGTTCATCGGAGACTTCGACATTGAGTACCTGCTCACACCCAAGGGGACATGGCGCCTGAAAGCATACAACCGCTACAATGACCAGAACTACTATGTCCGCACCGCCACCACCACCCAGGGCGTCGGCATAATGTTCCGCCGTGACTTCGACTCCCTCACCTCATGGCTCAAACCCAAAAAGAAAAAAACGGCTCCCACCGATTCCTCCCGAACAACAATCCCGGCAGACACCGTCAAAGCACCCGCCGGGAAGTAAGTCGTTAAATGTGTGGACGTTATTATTCCAGTAAATTCTAATCCGACAGAATCGCAACAGCCTCACATATCACTAATTTAAGCGAGGGAATATCCGTCTTGACAGCCTCAAACACCATATCAGCGTCCAGCTCGAAATATCCATGCGCGATATGATTCCGCATGCCTATTATCGCATGCCACGGAATGTTTGGGAAATTATCCGACAAAAAGCCGGGCATTATCCTGTTGCAACGGTTTACACCCTCCCCTATCGCCGTAATCAAGGTACAGTTAGCCGCCAGAAGCTGAGCCCCTTGTTGAGTGGTATAATAATCTTCCGACGAGCTGACATTACAGTTCCATTCAATGAGATTCGATATTGCTGTCCCAATGTCACCCAACGTGAGGCGCACACGCTCGCGGTCTATTTCAGAGTAATTTGATGGCATCGCGGGAAATCTGCGCTAAGAATGTTTTAGAAAGATGGGAATGCATCCGCACCAAATCCACTGAACTTTTTAATATTTCCTCCAGAAACTGCTTGAGCGCGCTCATCATGAAAATTTTCGGCGGCATGGTCACCAGTATGTCTATGTCGCTGTCTGGCCTGTTGTCTCCTCGGGCAACAGAGCCGAAAATGGACAGACCGCTCACTCCGAACTCACGCTGGATTCGGGGGAGATTCTCATTTAAAATCAAAATACAATCGTTAGCAGTGCACATGGGAGAGGCCGAAATGGTTAAATGAAAAGGGAACGGCGCCAATGCGCTGTTCCCTTCTCTCAGGTTATCCATTGCGGAGTGGGCGAGATTCGAACTCGCGAACCGCTTTTGACGGTTACACGCTTTCCAGGCGTGCCTCTTCAGCCACTCGAGCACCACTCCAAGGTGTTTTTTGGCTTGCGAGTGCAAAGGTACGTATGTTTCGGGAATTATGCCCCCTTACGCGCGTTAATAATTGTTAAGGAATATGGTGGGACGCGGTGTCTCCGTACACCCCACCGACAATTTGAACTGACACAGCCCCTCGTTGCGGATGCCATCGGTCGAGGCCGGTCCTATGTCCACAATCCTGATGTCGGGACGGTTTTCAGCATACCATCCGAACACGCGCCATGCCAGATGATTCATCGCTCTCGCGGGTCGGCCCTCGGGCAGATCGCCCCAGTATATGACCTGCATCACTCCCGCGGCCGCCTCATAAAGCATGGCGGCGGCAACATCCATCCCGTCAAGTGTCATCACGAAAAAGTCGGCCCTAACGGGTCCCGACACCGTTGCAATCACCTGTTCGAGGGTCATGGCGAGCGGATAGCCCATCGCACGTCGGTTGGCCTCAATCACGGCATACGCCCTCCCGATGTCATCGGTCTTGAAGAAGTCGAACGAATGTTTTTTTGCACGGTGATGATTGTACCGCCCTGACCGGGACAGATAGCTCTCGAAATCGGCAAACCTCGACATGTCATAATGGAAATTGGCCTCCTCGACAACATCCACGCCCTCGGGCGGTGTCCCGGCACCGTAAAATGCCGATGGCCACACAAGGCGCACGCATCCCCCGAGGATTGCGGGAACCGACGCATAGAAATCTGCCACGGCTTTGTCCCGGTCTATATTGTCCATGACACTGGCAGCTGAAAACGGTGCTGAAAACGGTGCCCGCCACAACCCTTCGCGCAAACCGAATATCTGGCCCATCAGCGGCTTTCCACCTTCATCGAAACCGACAAGTGCAGCAATCTTCTCGGCCTTCGTGGCATTAAGCATGTTGAACGCGCCGGAATCATACACCGTGGGACGTCGGGGAAAGACCCGGTCAAAATCTTCAGGCGAAATCTCTTTTATTTCCATAGTTCAATCGTTGAAATCCCCCTTTCCTTGCCTTAAAACCTCGGGTGCCGACGAATCCATCAGGTCAACGATTGTCGATGGTTCAACTGACCCCGTCCCACCGTCGAGCAGCAGCGAAGCCGAAGCGCCATATTCCATTGCCAGGGCATCCGGTTCGGCGGCATCCTCCGCCCCTCCTTCCGTCACAGCGACCGACGAGGTGAGCAGCGGATTGCCGAGAGCCTCCGCAAGTGCCCGGGCGACATTATTGTCGGGAATACGCACCCCCACGGTCTTTCGTCCCTTGAAAACCTTAGGCAGCTTGGTGGAAGCCGGCAGGATGAACGTGAACGGTCCGGGAAGATATTCTTTCAGCACCCGGAATGCCCTGTTGTCTATTCGGGCATATTCGGCAGCCTGGCCGATATCCGAACACACCACCGACAGCAGGTTCTTGTCTGGATTAAGACCTTTCACCTTGCACAAGCGCTCGATGGCGCGCTGGTTGAGCGCGTCGCACCCCAAGGCATAGAGGGTATCGGTTGGATAGACAATTATATGACCGTCGCGCAGTGCTTCGACAGCCTGGGCGATAAACCGTTCGTTTACCTGGTCGGCATAGAATTTCAGGATTTGCATTGGTGCTGTTTTTGTTTCTGCAAATTTAGTAATTGTCCGTCAATAGTCCAAACAATAATTGACGCCTCCGGGCCGTTATTAAAATAATAGTTTACAAATATTCGCCGCATTACCGACGGCGGCTTTTCCATTCATATTTGTTGTTAGACAACAACTTCTAAATAACTCCGTTCACTCACTTAATATTGATTTTTGCTATGAAACGTGCAATTTCAGCCATCCTGCTGGCGGGAGCCGCCCTTACGGGCGCCGCGCAGACCGAAGAAACAAGCTTCAACGGCTGGGGCGTCCGTGTAGGACTTGACATTTCCATTCCCGGCAACTGGACTTTCGACAACGGAAACTCTGTCGACATGTATAAGAACGGAGCTGGATTCACCGCCGGTGTGGTCTATAACCTTCCGCTTGTCTCTGAACTGTACTTCGAACCTGGCCTGTCGATGTTCTACGACACCTACGCCTATAAAGACCTTATTGTCACTGATGAGCCAGGCGAAGTCGTCGACACCGACCCGTCAATCAGAAAATTCGGTCTCCGCCTGCCGCTAATGTTCGGCTACCGTTTCAACGTGTTCAACGGCTTCAGCTTCTCAGTCTACACAGGCCCCGAGCTCAGCTACGCCCTCTCGGGTAAGATCGGCATGAAGAATCCCGAGGCCTGGGGCGATATATCAGATCTGACGCTCTTCGGCAAGAACGGTGGCTACCGGCGTTTCGACTGCGGGTGGAAAATTGGCATTGGCTTCCCGATTGGACGGTGGTTCTGCGGTGTCGAAGGCTCGTTCGGCCTGCTCGACATGCACAAAAATGACGTGAGCTTCCACGAAAACCGCGTCAGCGTAAGTTTCGGCTACGATTTTTGACCGCCGGCTCACTCACCGCACATAATGCGGCATGTCTTCGGGGATAACCATCGACAGCTCGACCAGGCCGCCGACCATACCGTTGTCCCGGCGCCATGCCGTTTGGAAAATCATCTTGCGCTGGCCGAGCTTTTCTATTGTATAGCAATTCTGTCCCCCCTCGGCAAGAAGGGTTTTGATTATCTCCACCGACCGCGGATTATGGCAGTCAAGCAGATTTTTGCCGATGAGGTCTCCATGTTTGGCAAACGTCTGGCGGGCACGTTCGTTCATATATATTATGGTGCAGCTGGCGTCGCACACTGTCACGGCGCAGTTCATGCCCCACGCCCAGTCGGGAATTGCAGGTTTGAAATCCATTGTAATCTGTTTATAGGGTGTTTTTCTGGAAAATCAGGCACATCAAAGTCTGTTTATATGCTTGTAGACTATCGCGGAAATATCCGCCACAAATCCTTCGGTGGTCTTCATGTCATACCCCGAATCTGCGATAAACACCGCGATTGAATATCGCCGTCCATCCGGCAGATGAACGTAGCCCACGTCATTGACCGCCATAATCCGGCCGTCAGGCGTTATGAAGCCGGTACCGGTCTTATGGCCGACAACCACATTGTCGGGTAGCGGCTTGACAAGACGCGCACGGCCTGTAACGCAAGTTTCAAGCAGCTGCTTCAACGCCAGCGAATGTGTGTCGTTGAACTCCCTGTCAAACTTGTCCACCAATTTAGCTGCCGCAAGCGGGGTGGATGAATTATCAAGGCTGCGGCTGTTGTCCTTGTGCAGCTCGTCCTCGGTCCACACCACGTCCATCCCGTCTATTCCAAGCCATTCCACATATTTATCCACCATACCTATTCCGTCAATTTGGGAAAGCAGGATGTCTGATGCATTATTGTCGCTCTGCTGGAGGGCATATTTCAGAAGTTCAGCAAAAGTTATCGACACAGAATCCCTGTCACCGTAAACCTCCATCATGGGACTGTAAGTGTCATGATGCAAATCCTCGGAAGTAACAAGGCATGAGTCGGCAAACTTAATGGCACCGGCGCGGCAATACTCCGCCACCGCCATCGAAATCGGAAACTTATACACGCTCATCATTGGAAAGCGGTCAGACCCGTTCACTTCCACGACATGCCCGCCATCAACGATTACGGCCACGCCTATCTTCGCGTCCTTGCCTTCGGCAAATTCCTGAAGCTCATTTTCAAGCGCCTCATATTCTGATGCTTTATGGCACGACATAAGTGCCACTGCCATAAGCACAGCAACAATTAATTTTTCCATGCCGCAAAATTACAAAAAAGTTTTATCGGAGACGACAAATATTCCGTAAATTTCTAAACAATCCACCCTCCGTCCCGGCTAACCGCCAGTGGGGTATAGACACAAAAAACGTCCGGCTCTCTTGCAGGACGTGCTTAAAGTTTAGACAGTTGTCTTTACGTTTTTTCATAAGAATGCCGCGAGTGAATCGCTGGCACTTCAGTCAGCCTCAGGCCGTTTTGTGGTCATCTTCATGGTAGATTGGAGCACTTGTCTCGCAATACCATTCAATAGCCTTTTTGAACCAGTTTAGCATACCTAAAGTTTTTAGTTAAACAATCTTTTGTACTATACTTGAATCGTAATTCTGTATTAAAAACGCTGCAAAGGTACAAAAAGATTTTAAAAATATGTTATTTAGCATAATTTTTCAGCATACATAAATCAGCCTCTTACCACTACTCCTTTGACAATCAACGCAATGCCTATACAGCTTTTTTTAAATAAAATCCACATTAAGCGACTGGCTGGAATTATTTAGAATAACAACGAAACAGCATAATATGGTAAAGATTGAATTGCACCATACGCTTATTTTTCGTAATTTTGCGGCTTGTAACAATCCATCGCATTATGACTTTTGAAGAACTTGACCTTACCGATGACGTGCTCGACGCCCTCTACGACATGAATTTCAGCGAATGTACCCCCATTCAGGAGCAGGCAATTCCAGCCGCCCTGTCGGGACGCGACCTCATCGCCGTAGCCCAGACTGGAACCGGGAAAACTGCCGCTTTCCTCCTGCCGGTAATCAACGAGCTCGGTAAGCGCGAGGCCTCTGATAAGGTAAAATGCGTGGTTATGACGCCCACCCGCGAACTGGCCATGCAGATCGACGCCCAGATGGACGGGTTCTCATATTTTCTGCCAATAAGTTCGCTGGCCATATACGGCGGCACTGATGGAGCCGGATTCGCCCAGCAGCAGCGCGCCCTCAAAAGCGGCGCCGAAGTCATAATCGCCACCCCCGGCCGCCTTCTCGCACATCTCCAGATGGGCTACGTCGACCTCTCGGAAGTGGAATTTTTCATTCTTGACGAGGCCGACCGCATGCTCGACATGGGATTCTATGACGACATAATGCAGATTGCGGCGCGCCTTCCCGAACATCGCCACACGTTCATGTTCTCGGCAACCATGCCGCCGAAAATACAGAAACTCGCAAAAACGGTGCTCAACGACCCCGTCGAAATTAAAATCGCAGTATCGCGCCCCACCGAGAAAATCGCCCAGTCGGCCTACATCTGTTCGGAACGTGGCAAAAACGCATTACTATGCCACATATTCCAGAACGTCAGCTCCCAGCGCGTAATCGTATTCGCATCTTCAAAGCTCAAAGTCAAGGAACTGTGCCGCGAACTGCGCAAACGCCACTACAAAGTGGCCGAGATGCACTCCGACCTCGAACAAAAGGAACGCGACGTGGTGATGCGCGACTTCCGCAACGCCCACATCGACATACTCGTGGCCACCGACATCCTTTCGCGCGGCATCGACATCGACGACATATCCATGGTGGTGAACTTCGACGTTCCCCATGACCCCGAAGACTATGTGCACCGCATCGGCCGAACCGCCCGAGCCAATGCCGACGGCATCGCCATCACCCTGGTGGGCGAACGCGACCGCCGCAAATTCAAGTTCATCGAGGATTTCCTCGGCTATCAGGTGAAGCGCGGAGAGATTCCGGCCGAACTCGGCGGCCCCGTCAACGAATCGGAGATTGCCGATGAAAAGCCCCGTCGCCCGGGCCGCTCAAAAGGGCGCCGCGACAAACCCTCAAATTCAAAACCGCGCGACAAGCGCCGCAACAACAAATTCCGCAAGCCCAAAAAAGAGGAATGATAATTCTCGCGGCCCCGCTTCAAGGCTACACCGAAGGAATATGGCGCCTGGCCCATGCCGGCGTGTTCGAGCCATACTCAGGCACTCCCGACGCATATTGCGCGCCGTTTCTGCGTGTTGAGAAAGGCGATGTGCGTGCGCGCGACATCCGCGACCTGTCCCTGTCGGCCACCGGCCCCGTTGCCACCGTACCGCAGATTATCTTCCGGGATATTGAGGAGTTCCGCCTGCTGGCCGATACTCTCGGCCAAAACGGCTACGGCCGCATCGACCTCAACCTCGGTTGCCCCTTCCCGCCCCAATGCCATCGCGGCCGCGGAGCCGCCATGGTGGCCCGCACGGACATACTTGAGGCCGTGGCCGAAGAAATTCACAACCGCCCGGGAATCCGGTTCTCCATAAAAATGCGTCTCGGACTGTCCTCTCCCCACGAATGGGAAAACTCCGTGCCGATAATCAACCGCATGCCCCTGACGCACGTAACGGTACATCCGCGCACAGCCACACAGCAATACAAAGGGACCTTGCACACCGCCGAATTTGCGCGGATGTTGCAGGCAATCTCCCATCCTGTCATATATAACGGCGACATAGCTGAGCCCGCAGACATCGACAGAATCATGGAAACTTACCCGGGCCTCGCCGGCGTCATGATAGGCCGCGGCCTGCTCGCCCGCCCGTCGCTCATTGCCGAATGGCGCTCGGGAAAGGAATGGGATACCGCCATGCAGACAGAAGCGCTCGCCGCCATGCACGGGATGATATACCGCCACTACGAATCAGTCCTTTGCGGCGAGGCACAGATGCTGTCCAAGCTCATTCCGTTCTGGGAATATCCGTCTGCCATCATCGGGCGCAGAAAAGCCCGTGAAATAGCTAAGTCACGCAATCTGTCGGTCTACATCAGCCGCGTACGCGAGGCCGTCAGCGGCTGATGCCGTCAAGCCATGCGGCAATGGCGGCCAGCGTCTCATCCGAGATGTCCTCGGGCAGCGAGGCATATTCTGCCGGCAACCCTGTCGAGGCATGCTGAAACAGATGATTGTGCCCTTCCATAACCTTGACATCCGCCGCGGGATTCAACTCCTTTATCGTCGTAAGATTCTCAACCGGCACCTGCAAATCCTTGTCGCCGTTGAGCGCGAGCCACGGCACCCTGACGCGGCGCACGTCCTCGGCCGGATCATATCGCAGGAATTCACGGTACCAGGGCGACAGCATCCCCTCCACCGACTTTGCAATATATTCTTTTCCCTGGGGCAACAGGGCTGCATCACCCAGGGCCTTCGCAATCTCATAACTCATCATCGGAGCCGCGAGAAATTCGGGCCTGTCGCTTTCAGCTATGGCAAGCAAAGCCCGCTGCTGGGCCTCGCCATCCCATTTTCCCATCATCGCCATGGCAAGCGCGCGGCTCTGCGCCATTATCAATGAATCTCCCTTCCACGCCGGGCCGGCCAAGGTGACGATAAACCGGCACTTTGGATTCTCCGCAGCCGTGCGCAAAGCGATTATCCCACCTTCCGAGTGGCCGATTACACCCGCCGGAACATCGTTGTAAGCCGAATCAAGCCACGCCAGGCCGGCTTCCACATCACGCACATTCGAACTTGTGGTGACGTTCTCACGCGCCCCGGTCGAACCGCCCACCCCACGGTCGTCCATCCTCAGCACGGCATATCCACGCCCCGACAGATATTCGGCAATGGCCTTGAAAGGCTTGTGCCCGGCAACCGTCTCGTCGCGGTCCTGCGCGCCGCTCCCGGTCGCCATGATTATCGCCGCCCGGGGCTCGCCGTCATCAGGCAAAGTGAGGGTACCCGCCAGCACGACGTTGTCGCTAACGTTGTGTACTGATACATCTTTCGAGGAAAAAGCCCAGGCAGGTAATCCAAAGCACAGGGCCAGAGAGAATAATAAGGCTTTCATTCCACAAATATAGTCTAAAATTCCCTTACGGCCAAACTTATCCTCCTGACATACCCGTAAATAATGTCGTTCGCCCATTTTTAACCGTCATATACCCTCAATAAGTTAGCATGATGAGGGGATAAGGGGTGAATTATACCAATTTTTAAGTATTTCGCATTTTTTAACACACCCTTAACTTTGCACCGTGAAACCAAGACCAATCATTGAGATGAAGAAATCCCTAATTATCACGCTGTTGCTCGGTGCAGCGGCATGCGTCCCGGCTCAGGCCCAGACTCAGACAGCCGAGGAAAAACCGCTCGTTGCCGTCCACGCCGACACCACCGGCTACAACCGCTTCCGTTTCGGCGGCTACGGCGAGATGCTCGCCCAGTTCATGGACTACGGCATCAACCGCTTTGCCGGCACTGCCACCGGCAACACCAAGACCCACCGCAATTCCATCTCCATCCCGCGCTTCGTGCTCGCGTTCGACTACAAGTTCAACCAGAAATGGATACTCGGCGCCGAAATCGAGTTTGAAGCCGGCGGCGTAGGCTCGGCAGTCGAAATCGAGAACAGCGAGAACGGCGAATATGAAACCGAGATTGAGAAAGGCGGCGAGGTGGCCCTGGAACAGTTCCACATCACCCGCCTGATAGTCCCCCAGTTCAACGTCCGCGCCGGCCACCTGATAGTGCCGGTTGGCCTCACCAACGCCCACCACGAACCCATAAATTTCTTCGGTCCTTCGCGTCCTCAGGCCGAGACCTCCCTGCTGCCCTCCACATGGCACGAGACCGGCATCGAGCTGTTCGGGTCGTTCGGACGCCGCTTCACCCGCTTCGACTATCAGCTGATGGTCGTCGCAGGCCTCAACGCCAACGGTTTTGACAGAAATGAATGGATTATCGGCGGCAAGGCCGGCTATTTCGAGACCGATAACTTCACCTCGCCCGGCTACGTGGCACGCGTCGACTACTCGGGCGTGCCGGGCCTGCGCACAGGCGTGTCATTCTACTACTGCCACGACGCGGGCAGCAACTCCGACAAGGAACAGACTTATGCCTCAATCGGCCGCGTACCAGTCGCCATCGGCACATGGGACGCCCAATACCGCAACCGCTACGTAACCGCCCGCGCCAACCTCACCTACGGCTACGTTGGAAATTCCGCCGCCCTCAGCGAAATCAACCGCCGCCTGTCGAACAACTCGCCCTACAGCCGCCTCATTCCCATCGCCAAAAATGCCCTGAGCTATGGGGTCGAGGCCGGACTCAACCTCGCCTCGGTCATCGGCAAAGGCTGTCCCACAATCTATCCCTTTGCAAGATACGAATACTACAACCCGCAATGCCGCGGCGAGGGCAAGCAACTGATGGACAAGCGCCTGGAAGTAAGCCAATGGCAAGTGGGCCTCAACTGGTTCGCCCTGCCGAATCTGGTAGTGAAGGGTTCGTACATCAACCGCCAGATAGGAACGGCGAAAGTCTTCGGCAAGGGCCCGTACAATTCCGAGAACGAATTTGCCATCGGCATCGCCTACGTCGGATGGTTCATCCGAAAGTAAATTAGGAATTAGAAATTAGGAATTAGAAATTAAATACAATAAACATATAACACAATGAAAAGCAAGTTTTTATTCGCAATCGCAGCTGCCGCACTGAGCCTGTCGGCATGCAGCGACAACAACGCCCCCAACCCCAATCCCACAACCGGCGATGACGACAGCGCCAATCTCGACTACACCACCGAAAACGCCGCTTCATGGGGCAACTACATGGTGCAGGTAAGCTCGCTGCTCCGCACCGACGCCGCCAATCTCTACAGCGCCTGGACTGAATCATACGAGAACGGCCCGGCATTCGCAACATCGTTCAAGGCCCACAACGGGGGCGACTATTCAAGCGCCCTCAGCTGCGTGGAACAGATTATCGAGGGTTGCGCCGACATCGCCAACGAGGTCGGCACCGCCAAAATCGGCGACCCCTACGACCTCTACGCCTCGGGCCAGACCCAGCGCGCCCTCTACGCCGTGGAATCTTGGTACAGCTGGCACTCGCGCGAGGACTACGCCAACAACATCTACTCCATCCGCAACTCCTACTACGGCACCCTCGACGGCACCGTAAGCTCCGCGTCGCTCTCCGAACTTGTCAAGGCCTCCGACCCGGCCCTCGACTCCAAGATGAAAAAAGCCATCAGCGACGCCGCAACCTCAATTCTCGCAATTCCCCAGCCTTTCCGCAACAACATCAACAGCCGGGAAGCCCGAATTGCCATGACCGCCTGCGCCGACCTTGAGGAACTCCTCTCCCAGGACCTCAACACCGCCGTGAAGACCCTCGACGCCACCGCCCTCCAGAAGGTTGTAGACAACTACGTTGACAACGTTGTCCTGCCCACCTACGCCAGCCTCCGCGACCGCAACGTGGCCCTCCACACCGCCGTCACCACATTCAAGAACTCACCCTCCGACGCCAATTTCGCCGCTGCCTGCACCGCATGGCTCGAAGCCCGCGAACCCTGGGAACGCTCCGAGGCCTTCCTTTTCGGCCCCGTCGACGCCCTCGGCCTCGACCCCAACATGGACAGCTGGCCCCTCGACCAGGACGCCATCGTGCAGATTCTCAACTCCGGCAACTACGACGACCTCAACTGGACCGACGGCGATGATGACGACACCATCGAGGCCGTACAGTCCGTGCGCGGTTTCCACACCCTTGAATTCCTTCTTTTCAAGGACGGACAGCCCCGAAAAGTTAAATGATTTTCAAAATGAGATTTAATAAAATCCCGATATTCTTCAGCTTGGTTTCAGCCGCGTCGCTGCTCGCCTCGTGCGACAGCGACGGGCTCGACCAGCTCGACATCGAGGTTCCCGCGGGCTATGAATTGTCGGCGGGGACTTCTACCATTTTCCTGAACTCGTCCGTGGCCTACGACTCCGAGGCCCCCTGGGTCAGCGGAAACTACCTCACCCGCTTCGTGCGCGGCGACAAGCTGTATGACGACGTGCGCACCTCAGCCAACGGCGACGGCGGCGGTCTCGGGCCGGTATATGCAGGCTATTCCTGCGGCAGCTGCCACCGCAACGCCGGACGCACCCGCCCGGGCGTGTGGAGCGACAATGGTTCGGGCAACTACGGCTTTTCGGCCATGCTCGTCTACATCACCCGCCGCAACGGCGCCTTCTTCCGCGATTATGGCCGCGTGCTCCACGACCAGTCTATCTACGGCGTGAAAGCCGAGGGCAAGCTGAAGGTCGACTGGCATTACCAATCGTTCACCTTCCCCGATGGAGAGCAATACGAACTCGCACGCCCCGAGTACACCATCACCGACTGGTATGCCGACTCGATTGCTCCCGAAGACCTTTTCTGCACCGTGCGCGTACCCCTGCGCCACGTCGGGATGGGCCAGATGATGGCGCTCGATCCCACCGAGATTGAACGCCTCGCCGCCCAGAGCAACTATCCCGAATGGGGCATCAGCGGCCGCTGCAACTACATCAGCGAGCGCGGGGTCACCAGCCTCGGCCTTTCGGGCAACAAGGCCCAGCATGCCGACCTCACCGTCGAACTCGGATTTTCAAGCGACATGGGCGTCACCAACAGCCGCTATCCCGAGGAAATCTGCGAAGGTCAGATACAGATGACACAGGGCTCGATGATGGGACTGAGCTACGACCAGCTCGACGTATCCACCGAAGACATGGAGAACGTCGACCTCTACATGCAGTCGCTCGGAGTGCCGGCCAGGCGCGATGTCAACGACCCGCAGGTGAAACGCGGCGAGGCTGCTTTCTACGAGGCCGGCTGCCACCTCTGCCATGTCACCACCCTCCACACACGCCCGCGCGGCTCCACCCTGCTCGCCGGCACACAGCTCCCCTGGCTCGGAAACCAGACAATCCATCCTTACAGCGACTTCCTGTTGCACGACATGGGTTCGGAAATCATGGGCGTGGGGCTCAACGACAACTATGTGTCGGGGCTCGCGCGCGGCAACGAATGGCGCACCACTCCCCTCTGGGGCATCGGGTTGCAGGAGAAGGTCAACGGCCACACATACTTCCTCCACGATGGCCGCGCCCGCAATTTCATCGAGGCCATCATGTGGCACGGCGGTGAGGGCGAAGCCTCCAAGAACAAGTTCAAGAACATGAGCAAGGCCGACCGCGACGCCCTCGTCCGTTTCCTCCAGTCCCTCTGACACAACACCAAACCAAACAACCAACCAAGCATGAAAAAGATACTCACCATAACGGCCATGGCACTTGCCGGATGCTTCGCGGCAAACGCCCAGTACGACGCCGACACGGAAAACGGCGTGGTATCCCTCGCCGACCACCGTGGCTTCACGTTCACCACAAAAAAAGGAGATTTCCTGTTCAAACCCTACCTGCTCGTGCAGGCGTCGGCAAACTACAACTACTACGATGACGCCGGCCTCGACCCGGCCTACAACCAGGACAACGTGGCCAATTCGGGCTTCGCCATTCCCTACGCCGTGCTGGGCTTCACCGGCAAGGCCTTCGACATCGTCACCTTCAACCTTTCAATCAACGCCGCCGCTTCGGGTGGAGCGATTCTTCAGCAGGCATGGGCCGACATCCGCCCGAAAGAGGCAATCGGCGTGCGCATCGGCAAATTCAAGACTCCATTCTCCCACGCCTATCTCACTACCCTTGGCGAAACGCTGTTTCCCGTGATGCCCACATCGCTCACGGCCCAGGTCATTCTCCCCTACTCCCTCAACGCCGTCACTCCCCACATCGGTACCGGCTTCGACCTCGGCGTCGAGGTTCACGGCATGGTGAAAAACAAATGGGGCTACCAAGTCGGCATCTTCAACGGCACGGGCGCGAGCGTCAACCTCGCGTCTAAGACTTTCAGCGACGACTGGCACATCCCCTCGCTGCTCTACGCCGCCCGCCTCACCTTCCAGCCGTTCGGCGTGATGCCGGCCTCGCAGGGCGATCCTCGCCGTCTCGACAGCAACAAGATGCTCATCGGCCTGTCGGGCTCGCTGAACGTCGAGAGCGAGAACGAAAGCACCAACGACCTCCGCGTCGGCGCGGAATGGTCGTGGATAAAGGACCGCTGGTATTTCGGAGCGGAATTCTACTGGATGCACGTCGGATTCACCAAACGCCAGAAAATCGACAAATCATACAACTATTACGGCGGCTATGCCCAGGCCGGATATTTCATCACCCCGAAACTCCAGGGCGCCCTCCGCTATGACCTTTTCGAGCGCAATTCCACCGGCAAGGGCGGCTTCCTCAACATGCCCGCCGTCGGCCTCAACTATTTCTTCGACAGCATCAACTTGAAATTGCAGGCCATGTATCAGTACACCGGCCGCACCGGCCACGACCGCCAGATGGACCGCGACGAAGACAACCTGGGCCTCGCCACCAGCAGCGCCGTCATCATGGCTCAATACACCTTCTGACCATGAAACCGACTGCGACATTGGTCCTCGCCGCCCTTTCGGCGATTGCCTGGGGATGCGATGAAGGACGAATCTACGATGACTATGAATTCGAGGGCCCCGAGGGGCTGGTGGCACGCGTCACGGCCACCGTCACCGGTGCCGATCAATGGCCGGAGGGCTACGCGCTCGCTGTGGCCGGATTTGCCGACGGCAGCGAATACGCGCTCATCAGCAAGAATGCCGAGGCCGGCCCTGACGGCAGCTGCGACGTGGTGCTGACGGGTATCCCCCGCGAGGTCACTTCGGTCGAGCTTTGCGCCATCGACAGGCTGCGCAGGCGTGTAGGAACGTTTGCCAAGGCTGAATGTTCGGAAAAGGCTGACACGATACGCCTGTCGGCCGGAAATGTCGACGCCTCTCCCGCGGCGGCCATCCAGACGGAAATCTTCAACACCACCTGCACGCAGTGTCACGGCGGCGCCAATTTCGCCGCCGCACGCCTCGACCTCACCTCGGGCAACGCGTTCGCCGACCTCGTCGGCGTGGAGTCCGTCAAGGAACCGGGCCGCATGCGCGTCGAACCTGGCCACAGCTCCTCGAGCGTACTCTACCGCATCCTGTCCACAGATGAATCAGCCGGCTGGAACTATGACCACTCGGTTGAAGTCGTGGCCTCAGAAAAACTCGACTTGATAAAGAACTGGATTGACGCCGGTGCGAAATACTGACAACAAATGAAATTCTCAACACTGAAATATTCCGGCGCCACGGCCGAGGTGGCCCTCTTCCCCGACGGGCGCGCCGAGGCGCATGCCATGATACATGCTTCGGGCGCCCGGCCGTTCGCGGCGCAACTCGAATCCGTCGTCAACGCCGCGTCGGCCCTGGCAAACGACCTTGGCGCACTTCAACCTGTTTTCAAGCGCTATTTTCTCAGCGATGCCGCAAACCAGGCCTCGTGCCTCCCATCATGCGAACCCTGCGCCGTTTCGGTCATTCAGCAGCCCCCGCTCGACGGCTCCAAAATAGCCCTGTGGGTGGTGTATCAGGCCGACGCCACATTTGTCGGCACGGGCGACGGACGGTGGGAAGACAGCCGCGGACGCATGATAGTAGGCGACGCGCTGCCTTGCAGTGGAAATTCCCACGACCTCACGGTGGAACACCTCAGCCGTCTGGCCGACTGTCTTGAACAACGCGGCGCGTCGCTGCTCGACAATTGCGTGCGCACATGGTTCATGGTGCGCGATGTCGACATCAACTACGCCGGTGTGGTCAGGGGCCGCAACGAGGAGTTTGACCGACGGGGACTCACCCGCGACACCCATTTCATCACCTCGACCGGCATCGAGGGGCGCCCGGTGCGTCAGGACGAGACGGTTGCTTTCAACGCCGTCTGCGACACCCGCCTCGTCCCCGGGCAGATGGGGTTCGTTTATGGCGCCTCGCATCTCAACCCCACTATCGAATACGGAGTGGCTTTTGAGCGCGGCACCACCGTTGACTACCGCGACCGCCGCCATGTCTACATATCTGGCACGGCGAGCATCGACAACCGTGGTCAGGTGGTTCATCCGGGCGACATCGTGGCGCAGACGCGCCGCATGATTGAAAACATCGGTGTTCTGCTCGCCGAGGCCGGATGTGGCTGGGACGACCTGGCCCACCTCATCGTGTACCTGCGCGACCCGTCGGATTTCCAGGCCGTCGCCGCGGTTTATGACGAGGTGCTCCCCGCCGTGCCCCGCGTCATCGTCCTTGCCCCGGTGTGCCGTCCCGGCTGGCTTGTCGAAACTGAATGTATGGCGATAAAGAGCGGTGATTACCCCGGGTATGCGCCTTTCTGAACTGACAGGGCTTTGGGTGTGCGTGGCGGCGATACTGTTTGTCGGCGCCACCTCGTTCATGCCCGCCGGGGTGTATTCATCGTGGTGGTGGATGACGTTCTGGGCGGTGGTGGGCGCGGGGCTGTGCGCGGCGGTTGTCAGGTTCAGGCTGTGGCGCCGTCCCGCGGTTTTCGCACTCCACCTGTCGTTTCTGCTGATGCTTGCAGGCGGTGGCGCCACGGCCTTGACGTCCACCCGCGGCTCTGTACTCCTCCACCCCGCCGTGCCGGCCTCATCGTTCATCTCGGCCGATGGCGACACTCTTTCGCTGCCTGCCGCAATCACCCTCGAAAAGTTCGAGCCCGAATACTATCCCGGCATGACCGTTCCGCGCGATTTCCACTCTTACATCACCACTGCCGACGGACGCAGCATTCACATATCCATGAACCGCATCGGACATCTCGACGGTTACAGGCTCTATCAATCGTCTTTCGACGGACGGGGCGGCTCGGTGCTGAGCGTTGCCCGCGACCCCGCCGGAATCGCGCTAACCTACGCCGGCTATCTGCTTTTTGCCCTCAGCGGTCTGTGGATGCTTGTGCGCAGGCGCCGCGCGACCGGGGCAGCGATGCTGTTGCTTGCCGTCGCATCGTCGGCGTCGGCGGCTCCGGCCATAGGCGTCGGCGCTGCCGATTCCCTCGCCTCGCGCCAGGTGGTGTTCAACGGACGCGTGGTGCCGTTCGGGGTAATGGCCTCCGAACTCACCTACAAGCTGACCGGTCGCGGCACGGTAGCCTCAATGTCTCCCTCGCGCTTTGTCGCGTCGCTGATTGTGTTCGGCGACGACTGGCGGAAGGTGCCGTTCATAAAAGTGAAGGGCACCGGGTTGCGCGCGGCCCTCGGCGCGGATGGCCGCCATGTATCGGTGGCGCAATTGTACGATGCCCGGGGCCGGTATAAACCCGAGGCGCTTTTCAAGGACGGCACCGGCCCGCTGGATGCTGAAATACTGAAACTGGATGAAAAAGTAGCCCTTCTGGCTGAACTGTGGCGCGGCGGGCTGTTCACCCCACTTGCCGATGACTCTCCCGAGAGATTGGGCGCCGGCGCGGTGGCCTCAATGCTGGCGTACGTAAAATGGCAGCCCGTAAGGCTGTTTTTCATCATCACGCTCTCGCTGGCGTCACTTCTTCTGGTCATGCAGCTGTTCAGGCGCCGTGTGCCTGTTGGCGCGGTGGCCTGGATCCTCACAGCCGCCGGAGCGGCCATATTCGTGTGGAGGTGGACAATCGTGGGCCACGTGCCCCTGTCGAACGCTCCAGAGATAATGACGTTCGTGGCGGTCGCATTCTGCGGCGTGTCGGCCTTTGCGTCACGCCAGGCACCGCTTGCCTCGTCATTCGGACTGCTGATGGCCGGATTTGCATCGCTGGTGGCATGGCTGTCTTTCAAGGACCCGGCGTTGACACCCCTAATGCCGGTGCTCGCCTCGCCATGGCTGGCGGCTCACGTGTCGGTGGTGATGGTGGCCTACGCCCTGCTCACCTTCACGCTGCCTGTGTCGGTTGCCGCCCTCGCTGTACCGTCGCGGCGGCAACAGCTTGTCGGCACATCCATGAAATTCATCGCGCCGGGGGTCTACCTGCTCGGAATCGGGATATTTCTCGGGGCCATGTGGGCCAATGTCTCGTGGGGACGCTACTGGGCGTGGGATCCGAAGGAAACCTGGGCACTGGTCACAATGCTGCTGTATGCCCTCCCGCTCCACCGCAGCCTCGGACTCCGTTCCCGTCCCGCCCTTTTCCATATATTTGTGGCGCTTGCCTTTTTATCAATTATTATGACTTATGCGGGGGTAAACTACCTGCCCTCGCAGCATGCCTATCAATGATTATGAATCTTTTGCCCCTTATACCTCTCCAGCCCGAAGGGCGTCCTCTGGTCATCGCCGGACCTTGCTCGGCCGAATCTCCCATGCAGATGCTTGAAACCGCCCGCGGGCTCGCGGGACGCGGCACCGATGTGTTCCGTGCGGGAATATGGAAACCGCGCACCCGCCCGGGCGGTTTTGAGGGAATGGGCGAGAAGGCCCTGGCATGGCTCGCCGCCGTAAAGGATGAAACCGGTCTGCTCACGGCCACCGAGGTGGGAAACGCGCGGCATGCCGAACTGGCAATGAAGGCCGGAGTGGACATCCTGTGGATAGGAGCGCGAACGTCGGCCTCACCGTTTGCGGTGCAGGAAATTGCCGAGGTGCTCGCGGGCGAGGATGTGCCCGTGCTGGTGAAGAATCCCGTTTGCGCCGACCTCCAGCTGTGGATCGGGGCAATCGAGCGCCTCTACCTGCGCGGACTGCGCCGCCTCGGAGCCATCCACCGGGGTTTCAAGACCTTCGGGGACACCACCTACCGCAACACGCCGCATTGGGAGATTGCGGCGGCTCTCCGCGCCGAACTGCCCTCGCTTCCCATAATATGCGATCCGTCGCATATCGGCGGAAAGCGGAGCCTTGTCGCACCCCTGTCGCAACAGGCCATGTCGATGGGCTACGACGGCCTCATCATCGAAAGCCACTGCAACCCCGACGCAGCCCTCTCAGACGCAGCCCAGCAAATCACCCCCACCACCCTCACCGCCCTGCTCGACCAACTGAGACAAGGTCGCTCACATGTGGCGCCTACATGCCCCCATCAATCGTCTTGGCGGGGTTAACGATAATGGAGCCCTTGTAACTCCGACGACTGTGAAGGCTGCCGAAGATACAAGGGCGCCCACGAGGGGCGCCTACATATTTTTTAAAGTTTTACCATCCGGCCGTTCTGGCGCCTTCTGCGCTACATATTGCAGATAAGCCGCAGTAGGGGCGCTGCATGCAGCGCCCGCGCAAGCCCCGCCACCACAAAACAATGCGCCTGCGGCGCTACACAAGGCCGTCGGGAAGCCAATGGCGCCCAC
>CAJTME010000004.1:64155-246109 GCA_910577315.1 uncultured Muribaculaceae bacterium
CAAACGTGAAATACCGCCGCTACCTCGCCCCACGCTTCCCCGCCATCAACTTCCAGTCACTGCGCCACCCCGACCACATCCGCGGCGCCACCTCACGCATGGTCGCCATCCTCGGCGGCGACCAGTGCGCCCCCGGCTCAAACTACGACGACAACTTCTACGTCGCCCTGCGCGCCCTCATCCCCATGGTCAACATACAGAACTCCGTGGTCATCCTCACCGGCAACGCCATGCGTCCCCACATGGCCTTCGCCCGCAAATACTACAACGTCCAGGGCGCCGGTCCCGAATCCGTCTACCTCTACTACGACACCCTCAGCCCCGCCGCCATCCTCCGCCAGCTCGCCCGCTTCACCGCCCGGTACACCGCCCGGTACACCAAAAAGACAAAAAAGAAAAGAGCCGCGCCGGCCACAACCGCGGAAAGCGGTAAAAAAGCGCAGCAGTCCTGCCCGCTGTTCCGCTGGGAAAACCCGTCCAGACCGACGGCCTCACCCATCCTTAAAATCCCGCTCCTCCCGGCGGCAGCTGCCCCCGCGGCCTAAAACCAAACCGGCAGCAAGAGAACATTGACATCGCCGAAAAACAAAAAACATAAAAAATATGTAGCGCCGCAGTCGTCGGAGACGACGCCATCGTCGTTAACCCCACCAAGAGCGAAACGCGATTGGTGGGGCATGTAGTCGCCGCAGGCGACCCTGTCTCCCGCCAACCGCGTGTAGCGCCGCAGGCGCATTGTTTTTAAAGCAGATGTTTCAGCAAAAGATTTCCGAGAGGGTCGGATGGGCGTGGATGGTGCGGGGGATTTTAGAGACGGGTGTCCCGTATGAAACGTGGAGCGTGGCCTCGGCAATCAGGTCGGCAGCGTGTGGCCCCATAATGGTGGCTGACAGCAGAACTCCGTCGCCGGCGCGGGCAACCATCTTGAGCACGCCGTCGGCGTGGCCCATTGCCTGAGCCTTGCCATTGGAGGCAAAGGGCCGTTTTATGATTGTGACATCCTCGCCGCGTGCCTGCAACTCAGCAGCGGTAGGGCCGACCATGGCGACTTCAGGCTCGGTGAATACAATTGACGGGACGCAGTCGCGGTTGAATAAACCGGGGTCTTCTTCGGCCACGACCCTGCCGTGGGCGTAAGCCGAGTGGGCGAGCATCGACAGACCGTTGACATCGCCGACAGCGTATATGCCTGGAACGGATGTCCGCATCATATCATCCACTTCGATGAATCCTTTGGGTGTCAATTTTATGCCGGCTTCTTCCAGGCCATCGGGGAGGACGGGACGGCGCCCCACGGCCATTATCACCTTCTCGGCCTCAACGACGGCTTCCCCGCGTTTTCCTTCGTATGTCACGGCAATGAGGTCGCCGTTCGGCACGAGGCTCTTTACGGCAGCGCTGGTAATTATGTCGATTCCACGGCGCGACAGGGTGGTGCGCAGGCGCTTTGCCACTTCAGAATCGAAAGGAGGCAGAATCTCCTTGCAGAACTCAATGACGGTGACCTTCACGCCGAGAGCTGAAAATATCGAGGCAAACTCCATGCCAATTACACCACCGCCGACAATCACCATTGATGCGGGAAGGGTTTCAAGCGACAGAGCCTCGTCGCTGGTCATGGCGAGTTCCGCGCCCGGAATCGGGAGAACGGCAGGACGCGAGCCGGTGGCAATGATTATCCTTTTTGCAGCCTCGTAGGTCTCGTCGCCGACTTTCACGGCAACTGAGCCGGAGTCGAGTCGCGTCAGCCCGGCATCGCCATTTATCACCTGACACTTTCCAAGAACCGATGATACACCGTCGCGCAGGCCGTCCATGACCGAGCGCATGCGCTCTACAGCGGCAGGGAAGTTAATGCAGACATCAAACGGTTCGATTCCAAGTTTTGGAGCTGACAGTACTGCCAGATTTGCCGAGGCTGTCGCAGCAAGGCACTTGGTGGGGATGCACCCACGGTTTAGGCAAGTGCCGCCCAGGCGGTCACGTTCCACAATCGCCACACTCTCGCCCTTGGCGGCGAGGTCGGCGGCGAGGTGATAACCGCCCGGGCCGGCTCCTATTACAATGTTGTCAAATACCATCCTGCAAGTCTTTATAAGTAAGCTTCGGGGTAAGGGCCGCCTGGGTGTCGTCGGGATGCACCACTGGGGTGTCGTGGGGCGCTGATTTGACAAATTCGGGATTTTCAGCCGCTTCGCCTGCAATCTGCCGCATGGCGGCGATGAAGGCATCGAGGGTCTCGCGGCTTTCAGTCTCGGTTGGCTCAATCATCAGGGACTCGTGGAACAGCAGCGGGAAATAGATTGTGGGGGCGTGGAATCCGAGGTCGAGCAGACGTTTCGCCACGTTGAGGGTGGTGACGCCGCCGCTCTTGTCGATCAGACCGTCGAATACGAATTCGTGCTTGCAGGGACCGGGAATCGGCAGCAGGTAGAGGTCTTTCAATGCGTTCATCACATAATTGGCATTGAGGGTGGCCAGCGGGCCGACCTTGGCAACGCCTTCGGCGCCAAGAGACAGGATGTAGGCGAGGGCACGGATGAAGACGGTGTAGTTGCCGAACCATGCCGACACCCGTCCGAGCGATGAATCGCAGCGGTCGATGACATCGAAAGAGCCGTCGCTGTTTTTAACCACGCGCGGGACCGGCAGAAATTCCTCAAGACCCTTGCGTACGCCGACAGGACCTGCACCGGGACCGCCGCCGCCGTGGGGCGTCGAGAAGGTTTTGTGGAGGTTGATGTGCATGACGTCGAAACCCATGTCGCCGGGGCGGGCGACGCCGAGCATGGGGTTGAGGTTGGCGCCGTCGTAGTAGAGCAGGGCGCCGGCGGCATGCACCATCTCAGCGATTTCGGGAATGTTTTTCTCAAACATGCCGACCGTGTTCGGATTGGTCATCATCACGGCGGCGATGGTCGCGTCGAGTTTTGACCGCAGGTCATCCACATCGACAGTGCCGTCGGGCAGGCTTTTCACCTCAACGACCTCGTATCCGGCAACATGGGCCGACGCCGGATTTGTGCCGTGGGCTGAGTCGGGAACGATGACGCGGGTGCGTGCATAGTCCTCGCGGCTGTCATGATAGGCGTGGATTACCATCAGACCGGTCAGCTCGCCGTGGGCACCGGCAAAAGGATTGAGGGTGAATTCCTCCATGCCGCCGATTTCGCTGAGAGCTCGTTGCAGCGTCCAGTAGATTTCGAGCGCGCTCTGGACCGTCGAGGCCGGCTGGGCCGGATGAAGGCGCGAGATGACAGGGTCGGCGGCGAGGGCGTCGCTGAGTTTGGGGTTATATTTCATCGTACACGACCCCAGGGGATAGAAGCCTGTGTCGACGCCGAAGTTGTTGGTGGACTGGTTGGTGTAGTGGCGGGCGACCGTCGGTTCGTCCACCTCGGGCAGAGCGGGAGCCTCGCCACGCATAAGTGCGGCAGGGAGATGCAACATGGCATCGGCCCAGGGGCGGCGGGGCAGGTCGGTTCCGCGCCGTCCACTGCGCGAATGTTCGAATATGAGTTTGGAATAAAGGCTGCGGTTCATGGCTCAGAGGTTTTTGACGGTTGACACATATTTGTCCATTTGCGCGGGAGTGCGGGTTTCGGTGCAGGCGATGATCATCTCGCGCTCGTCGATGGCTACGCCGCCGAGGATGCCTTCGCGGCGCAGGGCGTCGAGGATGTCGGCGGTGGTGAGCGGGTCGGCGACGGTCATCTTGAACTCATTAAGGAACGGTTGCGCGGGATGTGAAAGCCGCATTTTGCCGGTGGCTTCAAGGCGGCGCGCGAGTTCGTGGGCGCAGTCGGTCGAAAGGCGGTTCACCTCACGCAGGCCATCCGCTCCCATGAGGCTGAGATACATGCCGGCGCGGAGGGTCATCAGTCCCTGGTTTGAACAGATGTTTGACGTAGCCTTTTCGCGGCGGATGTGCTGCTCGCGTGCCTGAAGGGTGAGCACAAACACACGCTGGCCTTTTTCGTCGGTGGTGGCGCCTACTATGCGTCCGGGAAGCTTGCGCATGAGCGACTTGGCGGCTACCATATAACCGAGGTAAGGACCGCCGTAGCTGAGGGGCATGCCGAGGGTCTGAGCGTCGCCAACTGCGATGTCAGCACCCCATTCGCCCTGCGGCTTTATTACGGCAAGAGGCAACGCGGGGGAGTTGATTATGAACAGAGCCTTGGCCTTGTGGATAAGGTCGGCCCATCCTGTGAAGTCTTCCAGAATTCCGTAATAGTTTGGCGTGGAGGCAATCACACCGGCAACATCGCCCGCGCCAAGCATCAGTTCGAGCTCGGCACGGTCGGTGACGCCGTCTTTTTGCGGAATCATTTCCACTGCGATTCCCTGATAGCGGGCATAAGTTCCGATTACCTGGGCTACCTCGGGATTGATGGTGGACGAAACCAGCACGCGGCGTTTGCGCTTGGCGGCGTTCACGGCCATTATCATGGCCTCGGCGGTGGCGGTCGCTCCATCGTACATTGATGCGTTGCACACGTCAAGCCCGGTGAGCGAAGCCATCATGCTCTGGTACTCGAAGATATACTGCAGGGTGCCTTGCGAGATTTCAGGCTGATAGGGCGTGTAGGCGGTCAGGTATTCGGAACGCGAGGTTATTGCGTCGATGACCGCGGGACAGTAATGGTCGTAGGCTCCGGCTCCGGCGAAGCAGACCAGCGGCGAGCATTTTGAGGCCGTCGCCTCGAACCACTCTCGGACCTCCGGCTCTGAAAGGGATGCCGGCAGGTCGTAGGCACGGCGCAGGCGCAGGCTCTCGGGGACATCGGAATAAAGGTCGTCGAGGGTGGCGGCGCCGCAAGCCTCGAGCATTTCCCGGATGTCAGCGGGGGTGTGGGGGAAGAATCGCATTGTCGTTTGGTTTAATCAGTGTTTCTCGGCCTTGCAGACTTCGGCGTATGCTTCGGGCGAGAGAAGATTTTCGAGTTCGGCGGGGTCGTTCATCTCAACTTTGATAATCCAGTTGGCCTCGGGGTCTTCGTTGATGAGGCGGGGATTGTCGATGAGGTGCTCGTTGATTTCAACGACGGCACCGCTGACGGGCGAGAAAAGGTCTGATGCGGCCTTCACGCTCTCGATTGCGCCGAATTCCTCGCCGGCGGTTACGTCATCGTCGGCTTCGGGCATGTCTACGTAGACAACGTTGCCGAGCTGTTCGGCTGCGAAACGGGAGATTCCGATATATGCGATGTTGCCCTCGACGCGGGCATATTCATGGGTGGGGAGGTAGTAAGTCATGATTATTTTTTGTAGTTAGGTGTATAGAAACGTTTTTTGATTACTTTCGCGGGGAAGACCTTGCGGCGCACCTGGACCTGCAACGGGGTGTCGAGCGCGGCGAAGCGTGCATCGACCAGGGCCATGGCTATGTTGCGGTCGAGGGTGATGGAGTGATAGCCGGTGGTGATTTCACCAACTTTGTTGCCGTCCATGTCGAGCACGTCGTAGCCGTGGCGGGGGATGGCGCGGCCTTCGACCTCGAGGCCGACAACCTTGCGCTTCACTCCGTCGGCTTTCTGAGCCACGAGGGCCTCGCGTCCGATAAAGCCTTCCTTATCGACTTTGGCAAACATGCCGAGGCCGGCTTCGAGCGGAGATATTTCTTCGGTGAGTTCGTCGCCGTAAAGGGGCAGGCCGGCTTCGAAACGCAGTGTGTCGCGGCATCCGAGGCCACAGGGAGCCACGCCGGCTTCCATCAGTTTTTCCCAGGCGCTGACTATGACCGGCGCGGGGGCGTAGAGTTCAAAACCGTCTTCGCCGGTGTAGCCGGTGCGGGACAGAACCATCGGATGACCGTCGGCTGAGCGGAGGTCCTTGAAGGTGTAGAAGCCAAGATCCGAACCGTCGAGTCCGAGCACGTCTTTTAGGGTCTGTTCGGCAAGAGGACCCTGGATGGCCAGTTCGGACCAGAAGTCGCACTGGTCGTCGACCGTGACATCATAGCGGGCGGCGTGGGATTTTATCCAAGCGACATCCTTGTCGATGTTGGAGGCGTTGATGACGAGGAAGTATTCCGAGTCGTCGCGTTTGTAGACGAGAAGGTCGTCGACGGTGCCGCCGTTGTCGTTGAGCATCATGCCGTAGACGACCTTGCCCGCGGGGAGGGGAGCGACATCGCCTGTAAAGATGTAGTTCACGAACATGGTGGCCTGCGGGCCGGTGATGAGCACCTCGCCCATGTGGGACACGTCGAACACACCGACCGCCGAACGGACGGCCCGGTGCTCGGCTTCGATGCCTTCATAGCTGATGGGCATGTCAAAGCCACCGAAAGGCGACATCAATGCGCCTTGGGCGGTGTGGTTGGGGTGCAGACAGGTTTTCTTCATGGAATGTTTCGGGTTAGGATGTTCAATAATTTTTCGTTTGTCAGGCCGGAAATGACTGAGGGTATGTCGAGGGCCTCGACAACACCGGGTAGGTCGGACGGGTGGATGCCTTCGATGTGGCGGACGATTTTGGCGTCGATGTCGGCGAGGGGAAAGAAGTCGCCGGTGAGGGTGGCGCGGTGTATGAGGCCGTCGGCACTGATACGGCAGCTGAAAGTCACCATTCCTACGCCCTCGATGTATTCCGACGTTGTGATTTTCGGAGCGGTCGGCGCGGGGGAGAGGAAGCGGGGATTAAGGTAACTCATCATTATCTCACGGACTTCGGTCAAGTCATCGTGAGAGAGGTGTACCTCACCGCCGTCGCCGAGGAATTTCAGGGCATGGCCGATGAAATCGGGACAGGACATTCCGAGGCCTTCCGAGCGGAGGGTCGTTATGCGCGAGGGCACGGATTTGACTCCTTTTGACTCGACTTTGGCGCGCGAGGGGGTAAGGACGCGGCTCATGGTGGCGAAGTCGGCGTCATAGAGCATGGTGCCGTGAACGATGCTGCGTCCGGGCATTCCATAGAATGCGTTTCCGGCTACCTTATGGCCGTTGATGGCGATGTCGTTGCGTCCTGTCGGAACGGCGTCGAGCCCCAATGACGCGAGCATGGCGCATATTTTTGAAGTGTAGCTGCCGAAGGAAGTCTGCACGCCGGCCGATGGAGTGATGTAGCTGAACATCACGTTGTTCCAGTCCGCATAGACGGCTCCTCCACCGCTTTTGCGCCGCCAAACCTTCACGCCGAGGCTTTCGGCTTGGCTGAGGTCGACTTCGAGGGGGATGTCCTGATGGCGACCGCAGATTACCGATGGAGGCACTTGCCACGCGAAGAAATATTCATCGGGCGGCAGGTGCCGTGCCACCCATTCCTCCACCGATAGATAGAATGGGACAGAGCAGTCGGCTGTGTCGGGTATGTTTACGTATTTCACGTCTTAGGGTTAGTAGTGCCCCAAATTTAGTGATAATTTCCGAATATGCAACAACAACGGGAGACCTTTTTTGATAGATATGCTGTAGAATATAAAAAAGCTCCGCGCCTGTTGGACGCGGAGCCGAAGTATTCTGTTATAGACTGAAATTATTCAGCTTTGCCGGCGGAACCGAGCACGTTTACGATTTTGTGCTTGTAGAGTTTCTCCATGTTGTCGCGGGCCGGACCGAGGTATTTGCGGGGGTCGAATTCGGCGGGCTTTTCAGCGAACACGCGGCGAACTGCGGCGGTCATTGCAAGACGGCTGTCAGAGTCGATGTTGATTTTGCAGACAGCGCTCTTGGCGGCTTTGCGGAGCTGTTCTTCGGGGATGCCGATTGCATCGGGAAGTTTGCCACCGAACATGTTGATGGTGTCAACTTCTTCCTGGGGAACAGACGAAGAACCGTGGAGAACGATGGGGAAGCCGGGGAGTTTTTCCATAACGGCGTCGAGAACGTCGAATGCGAGGGGCGGGGGAACGAGCTTACCCTCGGCGTTGCGGGTGCACTGGGCGGGGGTGAACTTGTAAGCGCCGTGCGAGGTGCCGATAGAGATGGCGAGCGAGTCGCAGCCGGTGCGGGTAGCGAAGTCGATAACCTCTTCGGGGTCGGTGTAGGTGTGGTGGTCGGAAGAAACTTCGTCTTCAACACCGGCGAGGACGCCGAGTTCGCCTTCGACAGTCACATCGAACTGGTGGGCGTAGTCAACAACCTGCTTGGTGAGGGCAACGTTTTCTTCGTAGGGTAGGTGCGAACCGTCGATCATAACCGACGAGAAGCCGCTGTCGATGCAGCTCTTGCAGAGCTCGAAGCTGTCGCCGTGGTCGAGGTGAAGAACGATTTCGGGATTTTCCCAGCCGAGTTCCTTGGCGTATGCTACGGCACCCTGGGCCATGTAGCGCAGGAGGGTGGCGTTTGCATAGTTGCGGGCGCCCTTGGAAACCTGGAGAATTACGGGCGATTTTTCTTCAGCAGCTGCCTTGATGATGGCCTGGAGCTGCTCCATGTTGTTGAAGTTGAAAGCGGGGATTGCATAACCGCCCTTGATGGCTTTCTCAAACATCTTGCGAGTGTTGACAAGGCCTAATTCTTTGTAACTTACCATGATGGAATTATTGTATTATTGGGTTTTCTGTGTTGTTGCACTTTTATGCTGCAAAGGTAATGAAAAAAATCGGTTTACGGAAATTTTTCTTTATTTTGCGCGCAGGGTCTCGAGTGTGTCGCGGCGCAGGCCGGGGTCATCGGCAAACACGCCGTTATAGTCGATGGTGACGGTTGACGATTCCTGCTTTTCGACGCCGCGCATTTTCATGCACATGTGTTGGGCGTCGCACACGACAAGGACTCCCTTAGCCCCGAGGGTGGAGGCGACGATGTCGGCCACCTCGCGGGTGAGGCGTTCCTGAACCTGAAGCTTGCGGGCGCAGATGTCGACGACGCGGGCGAGCTTGCTGAGCCCAACGATTTTGTCACCGGGGACATAGGCGACTGATATTTTTCCGAAGAAGGGCAGGATGTGGTGCTCGCACATCGAATAAAATTCGATGTCGCGGACAGTCACCACTTTTGAGCCTTCGTGCTCGAACAGGGCCGATGAGAGGGTGCCGGCGGCATCCGAACGGTAGCCCGAGGTGAGATAGTAGAGGGCCTTGGCGGCTCGGGCGGGGGTTTTGATGAGTCCCTCGCGGGCGGTGTCTTCACCGAGGAGTTCGATTATGTGGCCGATGTGGTCGGCTATGCGGGATATGCGTTCGTCGTCGGTTAGATTCTTGACGTCCTGGTTCATCGTTCTCAATGGTTTGCATTAATATGGTCGCGCACCACGCGCATCTGGTTGCCAATCGACGGGAAAGCCGCGCGTATGGCGGCCAGGGCTGCGTCGGCTTCCGAGCGGGTGCGGAAATCGCCTACTTTCACGCGCCAGTAGGGCGAGTTGAACTGCATGTAGGCACGGAACTCGGGAAAGCGGCTTTCGACCTGGCGCTTGCGGTTCTGGGCCTCGTGTTTGGCCGTGCGCACGTTGTTGTCGTCAAACACCTGCACGCGGTATCCGACCCTGGAGGTGTTGCGAGTCTGGGCGGGAGCGGATTTCTCAGCTTCTTCACTTTCGGAAGGGGCGGCGACAGCCTGATGGCTTTCCAGACGCTTGAGCAGTCCGTCGGGAAGGATGACTGTGATGCTGCCGGGAGCCTCGATTTGCCTTACAATGTTGAGCGAATCGGAAGCTTCGGGGCTTTCGGCCATGGCGGCTGTGGCTGCCGAGGCGATGATCAGGCCCGCAATCAGACGTCGGAATATATTCATTGCGCGTGAGGTTTGCGTAAAGTTCAACAATTAAACAATTCAGACCGCAAAATTACGAAAATAATTCCGTATGGCAAAAATAAAAGCGGATGGCCTGTTGGGGCCATCCGCCGTAAATTGTGGATGTGGGTTTATCAGAATGCGTTTACGATGCCCATGAAGTCAGCGCATTTGAGTGCGGCACCGCCGATGAGGCCACCGTCGATGTCGGGTTTTGCGAAGAGTTCGGCAGCGTTTGAGGGCTTGCAGGAACCACCGTAGAGGATGGAGGTGTTGTCGGCAACTTCCTCACCGTATTTGGCTGCGATTGCTGCGCGGATGTGGGCGTGCATGTCTTCGGCCTGTTCGGGAGTTGCGGTTTTGCCGGTGCCGATTGCCCAAACGGGTTCGTAGGCGATGATGATCTTGGTGAAGTCGGCCACGGGCAGGTCGAATAGGGCTTCCTCGAGCTGGAGCTTGACAACATCATTGAAGGTGCCGTTCTCGCGTTCCTCGAGCACTTCGCCCACGCAGAAGATGGGGGTGAGGCCGTTGGCGAGGGCGAGGGCGAGTTTTTCGCGGAGGACAGCGGAGTCCTCGCGGTAGTATTGACGGCGTTCGCTGTGGCCGAGAATCACGTATGTTGCGCCGGTCGAGGCAACCATGTCGGCTGCAACTTCGCCAGTGTAGGCGCCTTTGGCGTGGTCAGCGCAGTTTTCAGCGCCGAGACCGAGGTTGTTCTGGTCGATGATTGCGGCGATTGAAGCGAGGTGGGTGAAGGGAACGCATATAACAACGTCGCATTTGGGTTTTGCTTCAGCCACTGCGGCGTTAACTTCTTCGGCAAGCTTGAGGCCCTCGGGGAGGGTGGTGTTCATCTTCCAGTTGCCGGCTACGATGTTTTTTCTCATTTTTATACTAAGTATAAGTTTGGTTGATGTAAATTCTTATGCAAAGGTACGCAGAAAATATGAATTATCGGCGTTTCAAGGGGTAAAAATCTTCGTGCACGTTTTTGTTATGAGTGTCGAAAATGGCTCTGGCCGAGCGTGAGAAGGCTTTGGCCCTGGGGTCGTCGGAGCGATCGGCCCAGCGCAAGCGGTAGTTGTGGCCTTGAGCGGCTGGTTCGGTGAAAACGAGGCGGTATGATGCGTCGGAAACGCGCACCCGACCGTCGTCGCCCCGGGTCAGCTTTACTTTCACGAGCGCTCCGCCACGTGTGTCGCAGGTCTTCATGTTGGAAATCAGGTTTCCGAGTGAATATACCAGCAGACGTGGACCACCATCAGTGTCGGTAAGCTCCATCGGCTGAATCACGTGTGGATGTCCGCCGATGATGGCTTCCACGCCAAGGTCGCGCAGGTAGTTTGCCAGCGAGGTCTGGGACGGGTGGGGCAGCAGCTTGTATTCGATGCCCCAGTGGATGCAGGCTATTATTATTTCGGCACCGGCGGCGCGGGTTGCGTTCACGTCGTCGCGGATGAGGTCGCGATCGATGTAGTCGACTTTCACATTCCGGCCCGGGGTGATGCCGTTGGTGCCGTAGGTATAGTTCAGGAATCCCACGCGGATGCCGTTGATGTTGCGGACGAACGGGATGGAAGCGTTGCGTGACGAATCGGAGGAATATGTGCCGATATGGTCAAGCTTACGGCGTTCGAGGGCGTCAACGGTGGCACGCAGTCCGGCGTCGCGGCGGTCGAGAGTGTGGTTGTTTGCGGTGAGGAACAGATCGAAGCCTGCGCCGGCAAGCGCGTCGATGTAGCTTTCGGGCGCATTGAAGCATGGATAGCCGGAGTAGGGTGGCCGGGACGTCGGGGTCTCGAGATTCACCACGGCGTAGTCGGCCGATGATATGTATCCGTCGACATGCTCGAAATATTCCGAAAAGTCATACGTGCCGTCAGATTGGCGGGCGGCGTCAATCTGTCCCTGGTGCATCATCGCGTCACCTGCAAATACAATCTCCGCCTCGTCAATGCCGAGAATCAGCGAAAGAAAAGATATGAGGACGATGAAACCCATCGGTCATTCGTTACTGAACATTCTCTCAATATACCTCGCCGAGAGCCGCGCGGAGGGTGTTCTGCATGAGAGTGCAGATGGTCATGGGGCCGACTCCGCCAGGAACGGGGGTTATGTAGGCGCATTTGGGAGCCACGTTCTCGAAATCGACGTCGCCGCTGAGACGGAAGCCTGACTTGCGGCTCGAATCGGGAACACGCGTGGTGCCGACGTCGATTACGGTGGCTCCTTCCTTGACCATGTCGGCGGTCACAAAACCGGGACGACCGAGAGCGGCCACCAGAATGTCGGCCTGGCGGCAAACTTCGGCAAGATTTTCGGTGGCCGAGTGGCATACGGTTACGGTGGCGTCAATGCCTTTCTGCATCATAAGCGCGGCAAGAGGTTTGCCGACTATGTTGCTGCGGCCGATTATCACGCAGTTTTTGCCACGGGTGGGAATATTGTAGCGTTTCAGCAGCTCGACGATGCCGGCGGGAGTGGCCGAATGGAAGCAGGGAAGGCCTATCGACTGGCGGCCTACATTGACGGGATGGAATCCATCGACGTCTTTCGACGGCAGGATGGCCTCGGTCACGCGCTGTTCGTTGATGTGGCGGGGCAGAGGAAGCTGAACGATGAAGCCATCGACCTCGGGGTCGTTGTTCAGCTGGTCGATGAGGCCGAGAAGCTCGTCCTCAGTGACATCTTCCTCGCGGCGGATTACGGTGGATCTGAAGCCACAGGCCTCGCATGCTTTCACTTTGTTGGCTACATAGGTCTCGCTGCCGCCGTCATGTCCGACGAGGACGGCTACGAGATGGGGGGCTCGATGTCCCTCGGCCACGCGGGCGGCCACAGTTTCGGCAATCTCAGCCTTGATGCGGGCTGATGTAAGTTTTCCGTCGATTAACTCCATTGTTCAATCTTCATTAATACATTATACTTATCTGCGGCCCTTCATGCCTTTGAGACCTTTCATGGCTGCCATGGGATTTTTCATGGAGCCTACGGTGCGCATCATCTGGCGCGTCTGCTCAAATTGCTTCAACAGGCGGTTTACTTCCTGGATGGTGGTGCCGGAACCGGCTGCGATACGTTTCACGCGTGTGCCCTTGATGGCTTCGGGATGCTCACGTTCATAGGGGGTCATCGAGTTGATGATTGCCTCCACGCCCTTGAAGGCGTCGTCGGGCACGTCGATGTCCTTGATGGCTTTTCCGAGGCCGGGAATCATGGCGGCGAGATCCTTGATGTTGCCCATCTTCTTGATCTGCTGAATCTGCTTGTAGAAGTCGACGAAGGTGTACTGGTTCTTGCGCAGTTTGCGGGCCAGTTCCTCGGCTTCTTTCTCGTCGAACTGCTGCTGGGCTTTTTCAACGAGCGAGACTATGTCGCCCATGCCGAGGATACGGTCGGCCATGCGCGAGGGGTGGAACACGTCGATGCCTTCGAGGGTTTCGCCGGTGCCCACGAACTTGATGGGCTTGTCGACCACGGTGCGGATTGAGAGGGCCGCGCCACCACGGGTATCACCGTCGAGCTTGGTGAGTACCACGCCGTCGAAGTCGAGGCGCTCGTTGAAGGTCTTGGCGGTGTTGACCGCGTCCTGGCCGGTCATTGAGTCGACCACGAAAAGGGTCTCGGTGGGGTTGATGGCTTTTTTGATGGCCTCGATTTCCTGCATCATCTGCTCGTCGACGGCAAGACGGCCGGCGGTGTCGACGATGATGAGGTCGTGATGGTTCTGCTTGGCAAAATCAAGCGCCTTGCGGGCAATGTCGACCGGGTCTTTCGAGCCTTCGATAGTGAAGACCGGCACAGCGATTGACTCGCCCAGCACCTTCAGCTGGTCGATGGCGGCGGGGCGATATACGTCGCATGCCACCAGCAACGGGCGGAAGCCTTTCTCGCTCTTGAGCTTTTTGGCAAGCTTGCCCGAGAATGTCGTTTTACCTGAACCCTGGAGGCCCGACATGAGAATGACAACGGGCTTGTCCTTGAGGTTGAGCACGGCTGCGTCGCCGCCCATGAGGGTGGTGAGTTCGTCGTGCACGATCTTAACCATCAACTCGCCGGGCTTGATGGCCGTGAGCACGTTCTGTCCCAGTGCTTTGGCCTTGACGGTGTCGGTGAAGGTTTTCGCCACCTTGTAGTTGACGTCGGCGTCGATAAGGGCGCGGCGTACGTCCTTGAGGGTTTCTGCAACGTTGATTTCGGTGATTTTGCCTTCACCTTTCAGTATCTTGAAGCTCCGTTCGAGCCTGTCGCTTAGTTTTTCAAACATATATTATATAGGGGAGGGATTATAAGAGCTTGTTTGTGGCTGTGTCGGGGAAAATCACAGAGGGTCTGAAGGTCTTAGCCTCCTCGAACGGCATCGAGGCGTAGGCCATTATAATAACGATGTCGCCGGGCTGGACAAGACGCGCGGCGGCTCCGTTAAGACAAATCACCCCACTGCCGCGCGGACCGGGAATCGTGTAGGTGTCGAGGCGTTCGCCGTTGTTGTTGTTGACGATGTAGACGCGCTCGCCAGCCAGGATGTTGGCGGCGTCGAGAAGGTCTTCGTCGATGGTGATGCTTCCGATATAGTCAAGCCGCGCCTCGGTGACGGTCACGCGGTGGATTTTTGATTTCAGAACTTCGACGTTCATTTGCTGAGGGGGTATTTTATGTTGTCAATCAGTCGCACGTCGCCGAGCCATACGGTTACGCAACCTACCAGGTCGTGCCGGGCGTCCTCCCAGGTCTCGACCGGCTGAAGGGTGACGGAATCCACGATTTCGTAATATTCCACTTCCATGCCGTCGATGGCGTTGAGCTCTGTGACGACCATTTCCTTAAGGGTTTCGATGTCGATGCGCTGGAGGGCCAGGTCGGCGTTGTCGGTAAGTACCTGATGGATTTCGGGGGCAATGGCGCGTTGCTGGGGGGTGAGGCGCACGTTGCGCGAGCTCATGGCAAGGCCGTCGGCTTCGCGTTTGATGGGGCATGCCACTATGTCGATGTCGAAGCCTTCGAGTTCGGCCATGCGTCGTATGACGGCAATCTGCTGGAAGTCTTTCTCTCCGAAATAAGCCTTGTCGGGGCGGACGAAGTCAAACAGCTTGCTTACGACCTGAGCCACGCCGTTGAAATGGCCGGGGCGCATGGCGCCTTCCATAACTTCCGCCACGGGGCCGAGGTCAAACACACGTGTGTCGGGTTCGGGATAAACTTCTTCCACGGTCGGGACGAATGCCACGTCTACACCGGCTTCTGTAAGTTTCTCGCAGTCGGCTTCGACGGTGCGAGGATATGTCAGGAGGTCGTTCTGGTTATTGAACTGGGTTGGATTGACAAAAACACTGACCACAACGAACCCACATTCCTTGCGGGCGCGTTCTATTAAAGAGATGTGGCCGGCATGGAGGGCACCCATTGTGGGAACCAGACCTACGGTCAAGCCTTCGGCCTTTGCTTTGGCTACGGCTTCGCGCAGCCCTGCAACTGTTGATATGATTTCCATTTTCAGGTTTGTAAAAATCAGCTGCAAAATTAACGATTATTCCGAAGACGTGCAACCCCTTTTCATTGAATGTATGATTTAATGTATGATTCCGGGCTGATTATCATGGACAAAAGCATCCTGGAAGAGTCGGCGGGATGCTTCGCCATAAAACCTAAACGAACTTGAAAATGTTCAAAAAGAGATATATGTTATAAAACATACACGGTTTTTGCCGATTTTTCTTGCGCGGATGGAAATATTGTTATAATTTTATCCCGTAAAAATTTTCAACCGCTATAATTAACCCTAAAATTATACATCTATGTCAAAGACCATCTCATTCAACGAGCTTCGTCGTCTCAAAGACAGCTTGCCTGACGGTTCGATGCACAAAATCGCCGATAAGCTTAACGTAACCGTCCAGACTGTTCGCAATTACTTCGGCGGCTCAAACTATGAATACGGCAAGAACATGGGCGTCCATATCGAACCGGGCCCCGATGGCGGTATCGTTGTTCTCGACGATCCTACTATCTACGACATGGCTGTCGAAATCCTCAAAGAACAGGAGGCGGAATAAGATCGCCCCATCACTGAAATAATGCACAATGCACAATTTATTTAAGTTGTGTGTTGTGCATTAATTGATTTATTATCAGACACACTTAATTAATCTCAGGCGTTGCCCCAGGGCATCGGCCGTAAAATACAAGACTATGCGCCTCATAACCCTTGCCATCCACACGTATGACCGAGCTGTGGCCGTCCGTATGCTCCTCGAGGCCGAGGGGATTCCTGTTACATTGCAGAACGTCAATCTTGAACAGCCCGAAGTTTCATCGGGTGTGAGAGTCCGTATTCCTGAGCACGACCTTCCGCTTGCATTGCGCATAGTCGAAAACCCTGACATTTTCAGCGGGGCGGTTGCCAATGCCTGTACCCCGACTTCCCACCGCACCATCCTGGTGCCGACGGATTTCAGTGAATATTCGCTGAACGCCGCACGTGCGGCGATACGCCTGGCCGCAGCCCGAAAGGCAGATCTTGCCTTTATCCATGCCTATATTGACCCGCGCATGTCGGGGTCGGTGCAGCTCAGCGACAATCTTACGTATGATGTAGCTGAAACCGAAGCGACCGAACATCTGATTGCCGCAGCCAATGGACAGATGGCGAAGTTCGCTGAATCGCTGCGCGCGATGATGAAAAGCGGCGAGCTTCCGATGGCGCGTTTTTCCACTGATGTGGTGGAAGGTGTGCCGGAGGAGGCGATAATAAATTCAGCTAAGGAAAAGGCACCATATCTTGTTGTGATGGGTACCCGCGCGGCTGAACGCAAAGAGAAGGATTTGATTGGCAGTGTAACGGCCGAGGTTCTTGACGACTGCCGGTTTTCGGTGCTGACAGTGCCTGAAGTCGTAAGGCCCGATGACTGCCAGTCGCCACGCAGCATACTGTTTTTCAGCAATCTTGACCAGGAAGACATAATAGCGATGGATACGCTCTACCGCTATTTCCCCGAATCCCATTCAAACGTTACGATAGTGCATGTGCCCCTGCGCAACCGATTCACCGACAGAACAGCCGGACGCTCGGCGCTTGCCCTCAGCGAATATTGCCGCAAGACGTTCAGTCACTTCACTTTCAAAAGTGTGCCGGTAACGCCGAAAAATGCCGTTCAGGAGCTTGAAAAGTTGCAGTCGGAGCACAGCTATGACCTTATCGTGGTGCCGAACCGGCGCCGCAATGCGCTGGTGAGGATGTTCAGTCCCACGTTGGCCCATAGGATTCTGTTCCAGGCCGATGTGCCGATGCTGGTCATCCCGGTGTGATACCGCTGGCTCTTATTTCCAGAACGGACGGGTGAAGAGCAGCAGGATGGTGAAGACCTCAAGACGCCCGGTCAGCATCAAGAACGATAGAATCCATTTGGCAGCATCAGGAACGATGGTGAAATCTTCGCCATACCCAGTAAGGGAAGCTCCGATGCCGGTGTTGCAGATGCACGAGAACGAGGAGAAGAACGAATCGACCGGCGGAAGTCCGAGAAATGACATGGCCGTTCCCCCGCCGACAATCAGCAGGATGAACAGGCAGAGGAATGCCACAACCTTGTTTACAAGGCCTTGGTTTACGATTGCGCCATTCACTTTCACTGACAGAATGGCGTTGGGATGGATGCATTGTTTCAAGGCATTGCTAAGGTAACGCTTGAGGTAAAGCAGCCTGTCGATTTTTGCTCCGCCGCTGGTCGAGCCGGCACATCCGCCCGAAAACATCATCATGAATGTTAGGGCAAGAACGAAGGGTTCCCACATCGTGAACCCGGGCGCGATATAGCCCGTGGAGGTGATTGTGGATATTACCTGGAACACAGGCAGCAGCGAGAGCTCCCTCCAGGATGAAATGTCGCCCTTAATGATGCGGGCCACAATAAACATGAGTGAGAAAACAAGAATCGCGCCAAGGTAGATGCGCACGATTTCGTCGGCCTTGACTTGACGCCAGCGTCCAAGCACCACCTTGTAAATCATTGCGAAATTCATACCGCCAAGCAGCATGAAAATCCCCGTCACAACCAGCACATAGTCAGACTGGAATTCGCCTATCGAGCCGGCGCGTGATGAGAAACCGCCGGTGGACAGTGTGCCGAAAGCGTGACAGATGCTGTCGAACAGATCCATCGGTCCCATCCACAGCAACACCATCATTATGAATGTCAAGGCAATATACAGCCCCCACAGGGCCATTGCCGTCTGGCTTATGCGCGGGCGCAGCTTGTCGTGGGTGATGCCGGTAACTTCGGCGTTGAACATCTGCATGCCGCCGGCGGTGTTTAGCGCCGGTATTATAGCCAACGTGAAAAGTATGATTCCCATACCGCCCAGCCATTGCATCAGCGCCTGCCATATCACCATACCGTGACTCATGCTTGACACGGGAAAGGCCAGGGTGGTGGCGCCGGTGGTGGTAAAGGCTGACATGGCCTCGAAGAATGCGCTGCTGAGCCCTACGGGAGTGGCGCAGAACATGAATGGAATCATGCCGAACAGCGAAAACACAATCCATACCGAGGCAGTAAGCAAAAAGCCTTCGCGCTTGCCCATAAATGTCGAGCGCGGCCTGACTTTCCACAATCCGAACCCGGCACATGCGGTGATTGCGGCCGTGGCAGCCAAAATTTCCCAGTCGCTTTCGCCGTAAATCAGCGCTGTTATGACGGGTACAATCATAAACATGGCCTCAAGCATGGTGAGGCCGCCGATTATACGCAGGAGCATGCGGAAGTTTATTTTCTTGCGCATTGGATTCTCTTATGTGAAAAGTCGTTCTACTTTATGAAGGGCTCCGGTCAGACAGAATACCAGGACTTTATCGCCGGGTTCGAAGCGGGTGCCACCAGTGACAAGCATTCCCTTGTTGTCGCGGATGAGGGCAGCGAGAGTCATGTTGCGGTCAAGGTGTAGGTCCTTTACGGCAGCACGTGTTATTTTCGCACCGGGACGCACCTCAAGCTCGGCAACTTCGGCGTCGGTGAGGGCAAGGCATTTCGATGTCGAGGCATCGGCGTCGAGCAACAGCTGGAATATAGAGCTTGTGGCAAGAAGCTTTTTGTTGATTACCGTGCCTATGCCGAGTTCCTCGGCCTGCTGGATAAACTGTATGTCCTCAACTTCGGCAATGCTTTTTTTCACGCCGTGTTCCTTGGCCGACAAGGTGGTGAGAATGTTCGATTCGCTGCTGGGCGACAGGGCGATGAAGGCATCACATTCGTCAATGCCGGCTTCGAGGAGAACCTCTGGGTCGCGGGCGTCGCCGTGGATGATGTCGGCGTCGGGACACTTCTCGGGAAGCGCAGCGCATACCTCGCGGCTGTTGTCGATGATGGTGCAGTGGAAGCGGTCGCCGGCCATGTCGGTCATGCGTATCGCTATTTTGCTTCCCCCCATTATCAGAACTTTCTTTATGCGGCGCTTTACCTTGCCGCAGAGGGTGATGAGGTCATCGACGTGGTCGCGCGTGGCGGTGATGTACAGCACGTCTCCCGCGAGCATGCGGTCGTCGCCGCGAGGAATGATGGTCTCGTGGTTGCGCCGTATGGCCGATACGTGGAAATTGCCAGTTGTCGAGGCAAATTCCTTGAGCTGCATTCCGGCCAGGGGGGCATTCTCGCGGATGCGGACCCCGACAAGGATAATCTGTCCTTCGTGAAGTTCAAACCAGTTGCGCACCCATGAATGTTTCAGGGATGTTATGATTTCCTTGGCGGCAAGATACTCGGGATATATGAGGCGGTCCACGCCCATGCGTTTCATGGCATCCTTGTTGGCGGGATCCATGAAGCCATAGTGCGACACCCGCGCCACGGTCATCTTGGCGCCGAGGCTCTTGGCGATGGAGCATGCCACGAGGTTGGTGCTCTCGTGGGGTGTCACGGCGATGAACAGGTCGGCGTGGCCCGCGCGGGCGTCTTTCTGTGCGAAAAATGACGTGGGGCTGCCCTTTACGGTCATCAGGTTGTAGGATGAGTCGAGCATGTCGAGCCGCTCGGCATTGTCGTCAATCACGATGATGTCCTGCTCCTCGTAGGACAGGAGTTTTGCCAAATGTGTTCCAACTTCGCCGGAGCCGGCTATGACTATTCTCATTCCTTGGCGTTTAGGATTGCTTTTACAATGGCGTCGGTGTCGAATCCGCACAGATGGCGGAGCTGGGCCGGAGTGCCTTGCGTAACGAATTTGTCGGGGATGCCGAGGCGTGTGATTCGCGGTGAATGTCCGTTGGCCGTCATCCATTCGGCGACTGCGCCGCCCAGACCTCCGTTCACGCTGCCGTCCTCGACAGTGACAATCGGACAGCCTTTCGCGGCAACCTCCTGCAATATGTTCTCGTCAATGGGCTTCAGGAATACCATGTCGTAGTGGGCTGCATCGACGCCTTCCGCAACTGCTTTTGCCACCGCATCGGCAACGTCGGGGCCGACAGTGCCGATTGACAGAACGGCCACTTGATTTCCGTCGCGCAGGCGGCGTCCCTTGCCAATCTCCACCTCGTTCATGGGTGTGCGCCAGTCAATCATGCGGCCTCCGCCACGGGGATAGCGTATGGCGAAGGGACCGTGCTTGCCGAGCGAGGCGGTATACATCAGGTCGCGCATTGCGGCTTCGTCGGCCGGTGCGGAAACAATGATGTTGGGAATCGAGCGCAGATAGGCCATGTCGAGGGCTCCGTGGTGGGTCATGCCGTCTTCGCCGACAAGGCCGGCGCGGTCGATGCAGAATACCACAGGCAAGCGCTGGATTGCGACATCGTGGATTATATGGTCATAGCCGCGCTGGAGGAAGCTCGAATAGATGGCTGTAAAGGGAATCATGCCTTCCTTGGCAAGACCTCCGGCAAATGTAACGGCGTGTCCCTCGGATATGCCGACATCGAACACACGGTCGGGCATCGCAGCCTGCATTATCGACATTGAGGTGCCTGAGGGCATGGCGGCGGTTATTCCGACTATTTTCGGATTGGCTTTTGCGAGCTCAAGCAGGGTCTCGCCGAAAACGTCCTGGAATTTTGGAGGATGGGGTGCCGAGGCGGGTTTGTCGCATGCGCGGCGCCCCGTGGAGGGATCGAATTTGCCCGGGGCATGCCATTTGGCCGGATCGGCCTCGGCAGGGGCGTATCCTTTGCCCTTTATGGTGCGCAGGTGCAGGATGCGTGGGCCGTCCATGTCGCGGATGTCGGTCAGCACTCTCACAATCTTTATCACGTCGTGTCCGTCAAACGGGCCGAAATAGCGAATGTTGAGCCCCTCGAAGATGTTTTGCTCGCGCACGATGAGCGATTTCAGGCTGTTGTTGAAACGCATGATCGCTCCACGACCGCGCTCGCTGACGAGATGGAGTTTGTGCAGACCCTTGTAGAGGCGGTAGCGCCAGCGATTGTAGCCCGGCGAGGTGGTGAGGTGGGCGAGATATGAGTTGAGCGAGCCTACGTTGCGGTCAATCGACATGTCGTTGTCGTTGAGCACGATGAGCAGGTTGTTAGGGGTGTTGGCGGCATTGTTTATGCCTTCGAATGCGAGGCCTCCGCTCACTGAGGCATCGCCGATGATGGCGACCACGTTGCGCTTCTCGTCGGCCAGGCGTGTGGCCACGGCCATGCCGAGAGCTGCGGATATGGAGTTTGAGGCGTGTCCCGCCGTGAACGTGTCATACTCGCTCTCATCTGGGTTGGGGAAACCGCTGAGGCCGCCGAGAGTGCGGTTCGTCGAGAAGCGGTCGCGCCGCCCGGTGAGCAGTTTATGGCCGTAGGCCTGATGGCCCACGTCCCACACGAGACGGTCGTGGGGAGTGTCGAAAACATAGTGCAGGGCAACCGTCAGCTCGACGGCACCCATGCTGGACGCGAAGTGACCGGGATTGCCGGAGCAGGCCTCTATAAGGAATTCCCTTATTTCGCGGCACACCTGCGGGAGGTCGGTCACCGGCAGTTTGCGAAGGTCGGCCGGCGAATTTATAGAATCAAGCAAGCGCGGAGCCTTCACTTCATTTGCGGTTTTTGTCATTGCGGACATATTTTTTATAAACCGGAACAAAAACGATGATGGCCGACGCAACAATTACAAACGCGAGATAGGGCGTGAACCGTGGCGTTGACGCGACAAGTATCCCGACTGTCGCGGCCCATGCCACGAACAGCAATACAAATCTTATGATAACGGATGTCTTCATCACTGCAAAGTTAATAAACTTTCAGCAACATTACAAAAAAACGAGCGCAAGGGCTTGAAAATGTCCTTGCGCTCGATGGCTTTCAGTAGAGTATGAGTTTATTTCTCGTCTTTCAGCCAGCGGTCGAACCAGCGGAAGAAGAGACGCTGCCACATCACGGCGTTCTGGGGCTTGAGAATCCAGTGGTTTTCGTCAGGATAGATGACCATTTCGGCGGGAATACCGCGGAGTTTGGCGGCATTGAAGGCCGACATGCCCTGGGAGGCGAGGATGCGGTAGTCGAGTTCGCCGTGGGAAATCATGATGGGGGTGTCCCATTTGTCGACGAAGCGGTGGGGCGATTTGGCGAAGGTGCGCTGGGCGGCGGCGTTGTCCTTGTCCCAGTAGGCTCCGCCCATGTCCCAATTGGCAAACCACATTTCTTCAGTTTCGAGATACTGGGCCTCGGTGTTGAAGATTCCGGCATGGGCGAGGAAGGCTGCGAAGCGTCCCTCGTGGTTGCCGGCGAGCCAGTAGGTCGAGAAGCCGCCGTAGCTGGCGCCGGTTGCGCCGACATGCTTGGCATCGATGTAGGGTTCCTGTTTCATGTAGTCGATGGCGCTGAGATAGTCGCGCATGTTCTGGCCGGGATAGTCCTTGGAAATCTGTTCTTCCCATTCAGTGCCGAAGCCGGGAACGCCGCGGCGGTTGGGCAGGATGACGATGTAGCCGTTGGAACCCATGAGGGCAAAGTTCCAGCGGTAGCTCCATGCCTGGCTGACCGACGACTGCGGGCCGCCCTGGAGGTAGAGGATGGCGGGGTATTTCTTGGCTGCGTCGAAGTGGGGGGGATAGACAACCCAGGTGAGCATCTCCTTGCCGTCGGTGGTGGGCACCATGCGCTTTTCGACGGTGGGCATTGTGAGCTGGGCGAAAATTGAGCCGTTCACGTCGGTAAGCTGCTTGACGTCAATCTTGTTTTTCTTGCCCTTGGCAACGCTGAACACCTCGTTGGGGCGCAGCATAGAGTGATTCATTGTCACGACGGTCTTCTCGTCGACGGGCGACAGGGAGGTGAAGTCGGCCACGGCATCGGTGAGGGCGGTGACGGCATGCGACTTGAGGTCGATTTCAAAAACGGGGGCTATGCCCTGATGGTAGGCAATGAACCAGAGGGATTTCGACGAGGGGTTCCATGCAAATTCCTCGATGGTGTAGTCCCACTCGGTGGTGAGGTCGGTTTTCTCGCCGGTGGCCATGTTCATCACGAAGAGGCGGTTTTTGTCGGCTTCATATCCGTCGCGCTCCATGCTGAGCCAGGCCATGTACTGACCGTCGGGCGAGAAGGCGGGGCAGGTGTCGTAGCCCATCATTCCCTCGGTGAGATTCTTGGTGGTCTTCGAGGCGAAGTCATAGAGGTAGAGGTCTGAGTTGGTGGAGATGGCGTATTCGAGACCTGTTTTCTTGCGGGAAGTGTAGACGAGGCCGTTGCCGTCGGGAGTCCAGGCAAATGACTCGATGCCGCCAAAGGGTTTCATGGGCGATTCGTAGGGCTCGCCGTCCATGATGTCGACCACGTCGGTGATTTTAGAGCCGTCGAAGTTGCCGACGAAGGGGTGGGGAATCTCGGTGACCCATTCATCCCAGTGCTTGTACATGAGGTCGTCGAGGACGCGGCCTGTGGCCTGAGGCAGGTCGGGATATATGTCGGCGGCGGTGCGGGCATATTTAACGGAGCCTATCATCACAATCTTCGACTGGTCGGGCGAGAAGAGGAAGCCAGCGATGCCGCCCTCGTGCTGCGAAATCTGCACGCGGGCTGAGCCGTCGGCGTTCATGGCCCACAGCTGGGGATTGCCGTCGGCGTCGGGATAGAGGAAGGCGATGCGGCGTCCGCCGTCAATCCACACGGCTGAGTTCTCGCTCTTGGGGGTGGTGGTGATACGGGTCTGGGCGGAGCCGTCGAGGTTCATCACCCAAAGCTCGCGGTTCGACTTGTTTTGGGGAACGCTCTCGTATGAGATGCCGTAAAGCACCTGTTTGCCGTCGGGCGACACCTTCGGCTCGCTCACGCGGCCCAGAGCCTCGAGGGCATCGATGTCAAAAATTCCGGTGGCGCTGTGGAAATCGGGGCGCTCGATGATCGGAGCCTCGGTTTCGGCGGCATTGGCGGCCGCGGCTGTCATCAGCAGGGCGGTGGCGCTCATTGTCAGGGTTTTTGAAAGATTGCTCATTATTAATATTGAATTAGTCTGTTTGGTCTTGTTTCAGGGTGACGCCGTCGATGTCGGCGAGGCGCCGGCGGTAGCTGTCGGCACGATCGCGCTCAACGCGCAGGGTCATCGTGCAGGTGTTGTCGAAAATTGAGCTTACCATCTCTACGCCCTCGCCACGGGTGAGCTTCATCACCTCGTTCATGGCCATATAGGGGTAGGAGAACGTTATCAGCTCCGTTTCGTGAAGCTCGACGATGGTCGCTGAGTCGAGGGCGTCGCGGGCGGCTTGGCGGTAGGCCACGATGAGTCCCGACGTGCCGAGCTTTATGCCGCCGAAATATCGCACCACGGCCACCAGCACGTTGGTCAGTTCCAGCGAGTTTATTTGGCCAAGGATGGGCTTGCCGGCGGTGCCCGACGGCTCGCCGTTGTCGTTGGCCCGGAAGTCGGTGCGGTCGGCGCCGAGCATGTAGGCCCAGCACACATGGCGCGCGTCGAAATACTTCTTGCTAAGTTCGGCCACCTTGGCCTTCACTTCGTCAACCGTCTCGACGGGGTAGGCGAAGGCAAGGAACTTGCTCCGCTTCTCGGTGAATACGGCCTCGGCAGGCGAGGTTATTGTTTTATAGGTGTCCGACATAAGAAGTGACAATAATTAGCCTTGCAAAGATAGTGAAAAAATATGACAGACCGTACCAATAATTCAAAAATCAAGGATGGACAAATCAATATAATGTTTTAAACAAGTTCCGCATAGGAGAACAAACATATTGTCAATCCCACTCGATGTCGTCGGAGTGGTCGTGGATGAATTGGAAAAAAGTGGCTCCGCGCCGGGATTTTTCAGCGCGGAGCCATTTTTGGCGAAAGATAGGGGGATTAGTACTGGTGGGCGTTTTCGTCGACGTCTTTGGCGGTGATGCCGCCACGGTTCATCTGGCGCCACACATATATTATATAGAGGAGGACGACGGGAATGAACAGGCTGACCCAGCTCATCGTGCGGAGGGTGTAGAGTGACGAGGAGCTGTTGGCGATTGTGAGCGACGACTGTGGGAAGGTGTTGGAGGGCAGGTAGCAGGTGTTGTTGTAGCCGGCCACGGCAAACAGGGAGATAACCACCAGGGCGGTTCCGATGCCGCTCAGCCAAATGCCGTTGCGACCCGAGGTGAAGGCGCCGGTGGCGATGCCGCCGAGAACGAGTACCACGCCGAGCACGAAGGCCACGGCCCACCACCACATCGACAGATAGTTGTTGAGGTAGAGGTAGGGGACGTCGGCAACCGTTCCGTCGGGGCCGGCCTGCTTGCCGGTAGCGAGGAATAGCACGACCACCCAGGCTACGAAAAGAACGGCAAAGATGAGTCCGTTGACGAGAACCTTGCGGCGCATCGCGGCGGCAAAGTCGTCGCCGGCCTTGATGTTGTTGATGAAGTAGAGGGCAGCCTGGGTGCGGGCGAGGAAGAAGACTGCCACGCCGAGCAGCAGGCACTGCCAGCAGGCCATCACCTCAAGGCCGCGGGTAGTGGCCCAGCGCGAAATCACGGGCGAGGCACCGTCGAGCAGGTTGGTGCGCACCACCTCAAACGAGCCGCCGAAGAACATCATGCCGACGGCCACGCCGAGCAGCACGCAGCCGACGAAACCGTTGATAAGGAGGAAGGTGTCGTAGGTGCGGGTGCCGTAGATGTTACCGCGCTTGCGGCGGTATTCGTAGCTGACGGCCTGGATGACGAAGCTGATGAGAATGGCCATCCACAGCCAGTAGGCGCCGCCGAAGCTGGTGGAGTAGAATAGGGGAAACGAGGCGAAAAAGGCGCCGCCGAACACCACCAGGGTGGTGAACGTCAGTTCCCATTTGCGGCCGAGCGAGTTGACCATCATCTGGCGGTGCTGGAGGGTCGTGTTGCAGTAGAGCATCGATTGTCCGCCCTGAACGAAGAGCAGGAACACGAGCGCCGCGCCGAGCACGGCTATCAGGAGCCACCAGTAGGCTTGGAACATTTCTAATTCTGTCATGACTTTTGTTCTTTAGGGTGGATTAATGGGTGGCTTCGATGTCGGATTTTGACGCCTTGCCGATGTAGCGCAGCATTATGCTGATTTCGGCGATGAGCAGGGCAGTGAAGAGAACGGCGAACATCCAGAAAGTGAACTGCACCGAGCCGGAGGTGACGTCGGAGATGGCGGCGTTGGTGGGCATGAGGTCCTGAATCACCCAGGGCTGGCGGCCAACTTCGGCCACAATCCAGCCGGCCTGGCTGCATATCCACACAATGGGGATGGAGATGATGCCGACCCAGTGTAGCCAGGGCTTTTCGAGCCACGATGTCTTCCACTTGCAGGCGAAGATGGCGAGGATGCAGAGCAACAGCAGATAGCCGCCGAGCACCACCATAACGCGGAACGCATAGAAGGTGAGGGCCACCGGGGGCACGGCGTCTTCGGGCTTGTCGAGGTAGGCGTAGCCGAAGTATTTGAAGTTGTCGCGGATGCGGGCATCGGCGGCGGACATGGCGGCGGAATCGCCGGCGTGCCGGGCGGTGTCATAGTCGCGGAGGGCCTGGCGGGCGTCACGGCCCAGGGCGATGCGTTCGGCATAGGAGACGGTGCGGACGGTGTCACCCTCGGGGGTGAGGGCGATGCCGTTGATGAGGTCGTTGATGCCGGGAACGAAGGTATTGGGGTCGTGGTTGGCGAGAATCGAGAGTCCGTAGGGGATGGAAATCTCGCAGTGGATTGCCTCAAGGTCGTCGCCGGGACGCTTGTCGGTGTTGAGGATGCCGAAGCCGACAAGTTCCTGGCCAACCTTGCCGTCGTAGAGACCTTCCATGGCGGCGAGTTTCATGGGCTGAACCTTGGCGACCTGGACGGCAGAACCGTCGCCGGTCCACATGGTGAAGATGATGCCGGCGAAGCCTACCCAGGCGCCAACCTTGAGCGAGTCGCGGGCAGCCTCGATGTTGCTCTTGCGCCACAGCATCCAGCAGCTGACGCCGATGACGAAGACGCCGGCGAGGGTCCAGCCGCTGGCGACGGCGTGGAAGAATTTGTTCATTGCGACGGCGTTGAAGGCAACTTCGCAGAAATTGTCCATCACGTTGCGCATCTGTTCGGGGTCGAACTGCATGCCGACGGGGTTCTGCATCCAGGCGTTGGCCACGAGAATCCACAGGGCCGAGAGGCTCACGCCGAGGGCGACGAGCCAGGTGGAGGCAAGGTGGAAGCCACGGCTCACGCGGTTCCAGCCGAAGAACATCACGGCCACGAAGGTGGCCTCGAGGAAGAAGGCGAAGATGCCCTCGATGGCGAGCGGAGCGCCGAATATGTCGCCCACAAACCAGGAATAGTTCGACCAGTTGGTGCCGAATTCGAATTCGAGGATGATGCCGGTGGCGACGCCGATGGCGAAGTTGATTCCGAACAGAGTCATCCAAAATTTGGTGATACCCTTCCAGCGTTCCTGGCGGGTGCGGTAGTAGATGGTCTCCATGACGGCCACCACCAGCGCAAGTCCGATTGTCAGCGGAACGAACAGCCAGTGGTACATCGCCGTCAGCGCAAATTGCGCCCTCGACCAGTCCACGACACTCATCATGTCATTCATACTTTTGTTTTTTAGGGTTATTGGTTGAAGTTAATTATTTGTCTTTGATAAGTTCCGACCGTACGGCATCGGCCCTTTCGGCATCAGTGTCGTAATCTTGCTGAAGCCTGTCGGGAAAGAAAAACATCTTCACCACAAGGAACAATATTGCGAGCTTTACGGCTATTACAATCCACAATGTGCGGCCAACGGTCATCGATCTGAAGCCGTCGCGATACATGCGGTAGGTGCTCTTTAAGAAGTTTTTCATGCTGTATTATTCAGCTATTGGAAGTGAATCCACAAATATACATAAATTAATGTATAAGTCGGGCAAAAGTTAAAGAATATTTTTTTGCGGTTGTGATTGGAGGTGGCTTTGTGGTGGATTATCCGTAACTTTGGAGGTGAAAAATTTGGTCGAGTGTAACTTTCGGGAGCCAGATTGCACCTAATGTTGCAAAAGCATAAAGAAAATGGAAAGTCCACCGAAAACAAGCCGGGAATTTGCATCTTTCGTCAAAGAACATTCCCGCATCATCAACAAGGTCTGCTGGGCCTACGCGACCCCGAAAGTCCCTTACGAGGATCTGCGCCAGGAAATCCTTACCAACCTTTGGCTGGGATTGGGGCAATTCAGGGGCGCGAGCAAGCTCTCCACATGGGTCTATCGTGTGGCGGTCAACTCGGCCCTGATGGCAATCCGCAGTTATAAGCCGAAGATGGAAACCCTCCCTTTTGAGCTGTCGGGCGGGGATATTTCTTCGGAGGCCGACGATGCCAAAGCCGAACAGCTTGCTGCGCTGCGCGAAATGATAGATCAGCTGCTTCCGCTTGAAAAAGCCATTATCCTTTTATGGCTCGATGAATATTCCTACGACGAAATTGCAGAGGTCATCGGCATTGAAAGGAACAACGTGGCCGTAAGGCTCCACCGAATCAAAAACAAATTAATCTCAAAATCGAAATAATCATGAACCTGGACGAACTCAAAAAAAATATGTCGTTGCTCGATGACGTGCTCGAGCAAAAGACCAGCGATACGCTAACTTTTGACCGCCCGAAATGTAATGCGGCGCAGGCACGCATTTCGGCACACTATCGCCGCACGGCTGCCATATGCAGCATCCTCTCTGTGGTTTTCTTCGCCGCAGGTATGGGCGGCGTAAACGAGGTGATATTCCCCAACTCACTTAAATTCTACCTCAGCGCCATTTTGGTGGCGGCAGGAATATGGTACGCCTTCCTTTACCATAAGGTCGGGAAGATAAACGTAGCGACCGATACACCGATGTGCACGATGAGAAAGGTTGCGTGGCTCAGGTTCGGCACCCTGGCCGGGGAGTTCATACTTTCCATCAACTTTGCCATATTCTTCACGTTGCTGTTTTCCAACCTTTGGGAATTGTCCCATTATAAGGTATGGCTGATGGCGGGAGCACTGGTTGTCGCAGTGATTTACGACTCGACCAAATTACTGAAACTCATCCGTGATTTCCGAGACCTTACGGCGGCTGATTGAGCTGGCTGAGTAAAATGCGTGGCGCATCCACAAGAAACCGTGGGTGCGCCCCGTTTGTATCAGTGCGGGAGATGCAGGGACGGAGTGGGAGAGGTGTTATTTGCTGGGAGTGAATATTTCAAAACTATTGTCGGAATAGAACACCATTATCGACTGAATTTGCTTTGCGGGGTCGGCAGGAACGTAGGGGGCTGAGTTAAGGGACTTGGCGGGATGGTCGTTTAAGGCCGTCGTGGCGTCCTGGCGCCCAAAATCGGTGTCAGGAGTGTCATTTTTCTGGTTTGCATCAGTTTCCGTACATGATTCTGAGTCTGAATCTTCGGCTGAACTCCCCTCATTATCAACGGGTTCACCCTCAGAAACCGCAGAAAAAAGGCCATTTTTGCCCTCTGAGAATTGAATATTTGGATCGGTCAGCATATCCCCCTCGCCAAATAACAGCCACATCACGTTCAGCATCGGAAAGGCAGCATGCAACTTTGCGGTGAGGTCATCGCTCAAGCGTTTGTTACGGCCATTCAAAAATTGGGAGAGGGTCGGGCGGGGGATTCCTGCCTGGTCGGCAAACTGAGAGTTTGACAATTCAGTCCAATCTTTAAAGGCGATGAGGCGTGCGGCTATGTCCATAGGGCTATATTTCGGCAAAATGGGTTGATAATTGAGGTGATTTTGCGAGTGCAAATGTAAAAAGAATAATTCAAATATGCAAATTTGAATTTGTAATTTTAAATTCACAAACGCAAACAATATGGTGAATATGTAAATTTACAATTAGAAACGCTGGGATAGGGCAATAGCTAACATCTTGATTTTTAGTTTAACTTTAATATTTTAAACGGCTGTAACGTGGGTTTGATTGAAATATGCCCAATGAGGGTGTCCTCACCGGGTATTTTGAGTGCATTTCTTAATGCGCTGATTTAAATATTCTATGTAACTAATATGGAAATCAGCTATATAAATAGATAGTTAATAAATGCTAATGCTACTTTTATGCAATTGTAAATACAAAATTGGGGATAACATGATACGATGAATGTGTAAATGCCGAGGATATATAGACGGCAATATTTGCAAATTTTAATTTGCAAATACAAATATAATCAAGGATGCAAATTGGAAATTTTGCGAATTCACGCTGTTTGCAAAAGTTAAATAGTTGTTTCTCTGTTTGATTTTGTAAATCGGCGTGTGAATCAGGCTAAAATTTGAATATTTGCTTATAGATGTACGCTTGTGTAGAATTATAACATTCTCAGCCCTTAAAAAGGTTGTGTTTTTGAGGCTAATATATTCATATTTAACATGACGTTAACACTTTACAGAACCATTAGCTTCAAATATTAAGATAGTGGCTCAACGACTAATCTAAGTTAAAGTTTTTTTCTTCCTGGATTTCCTGGCGTAATTTATGCAAAAGCCGTTTCGGTTGGGCTGGTTTCATTATTTTCCAAACCGTAATCGGCATTGCTGGATTCTGAGGCAAGACTGCGAGCTATAATAGCGTTCGATACTATGCCCCCGTTTAAATTTTGTAAAGGAAGCAATCGAAATCTCTTTCGGGCTAAAAAAGAAGGTGGAATGTTAATTGGTAAAAGTCCCCAAAAGTAATATAATGTATATTATGTTAAATTGCGCTGTGGAGGATTGGCGTGTTCTTCCCCGCCGTCGGAAATTTCAACAAATGGAAATGTGGCGGATTTCGGCGTTTTGGTGCCAGTGGAATCTCTGGATTTAAGTGGAGGAGGCCGACCGTTAGGCAATGTTTTCTGTGTCTGTGGCAATCTGGCATGTTTTCACGACGTGACTTGTGTCAAGACGATTTGGCGCTTCCGGCATTACGGTAGCCGTGCCGATGTGCGTTTGCGTATTTTTCGTAACTTTGCATAAAAATTGATTATGGATATTCTGCGCAGAGAGATTGACGAAATTTATAAGGCACAGGCGCTTGATGCGTGTGAACTGGACGCGGAACGGCTTGAAGAGTGCCTCCGTCGCGTTGGCGTGATGTCGGAAATCGACGGCGCCTGCCGGGTGGTCACAGATGCGTCGGCAGATACATCTTATATATTTAATGGCAGAACAGGCTGTTATCTTGGAATAGCCGGCGGTTCCCTACTCCGCCAGACAATTGACTCGTCTGATGAGGATGAACTTTATATGAGGCTTCATCCCAGGGATTTGGTGGAAAAGCGGATGCTCGAATATGAGTTCTTTAAATTCGTAGATTCGCTCTCGGAGAATTTAAAATGTTCGTATAAAGCAACTTGCCGCATAAGGATAGCCAATAATGATGGTGGATATACGTGGATTGACAATTCTACGCGTATGCTTGAACTTTCGCCTTGCGGCAAATTTTGGCTGATATTGTGTTCGTATGCCGTTTCTCCTTACGGTGCGCCTGGGAATGGAATTTCACCGGCAATAATCAATGAACTTACAGGTGAAGTCCGCAGCATGTCGTTTGCCGAAAAGAGGGCTACCGTGCTGTCTGCCAGAGAAAAAGAAATATTGTTGCTGATTGGTGAGGGATTGATGAGCAAGGAGATTGCAGTGAGGTTGGGTATAAGTGTCAACACCGTCAACCGTCACAGGCAGAATATTCTAGAGAAGCTCAGTGTCGACACCTCGATTGAGGCGCTCAATGCCGCGCAGGCAATGGGTGTTCTGTAATGTCGATGTGGTTATTTTTCAGTATTGTGCGGTGGGGCGCGCGGCGGTAAATTTGCAGAAAAAATTCTGCGATGAAAAAATGTATTTTGACCGCTTTGGCGCTTGGAATGATGGTGCCTGCGGTAGCGGCCGAGGACTTCGATTGGTCGAAGGCCACGGTGTATTTCGTGATAACGGACCGTTTCAGCAATGGAGACACCACAAACGACAACAACTATGGGCGCATAAACGACTATGGTTCCGAGCGCATGAATGCGGCTACGTTTCATGGCGGTGACTTCGCCGGAATGTTGGCCAAAGCCAGGGAGGGATATTTCAAAAAACTCGGAATTGATGTCGTATGGATGACCGATGTATATGAGCAGCTGCACGGGTGGATGTCGGGCAGCGGCAATGTGAACGATTTTCCACATTACGGCTACCACGGATATTATCCGCTCGACTATACGCAAATCGACAAGAACTATGGGACGGTAGAGGAATTCAGGGCTTTGGTGGATGAACTTCACTCGCAGGGCATCCGTGTCATGCTCGGGGCTAACCTGAACAATCCTGGATACCCCACTCTTTTGGATGCACAGCAGTACGGATTCGCTTCCATCGGTAATGTGACCGATGCAGCCGCCCACAACTCCGCCTGGAGTTACGATGATTGGGCTGCCGGTATGGGCGATTGGGCTGATTGGTGGACCCGTGAATGGCTTCGAACTCCCGACGAAAAATGGGATGAGTCAAATCCGCTGACCACCACACTCTATGGTCTTCCCGACTTCAAGACGGAGAAAACCGAGGCGGTGAAAATTCCGGCGTTTCTTAAAAAGAAATGGGCGCGGGAGGAACACAGCAATGATGCATGGGTGAATCCAACGGCAGCGACACTCCGCGTTGACCGTGATGCCGCGCCCGCGGATTATGTCGTTGACTGGATTGCGGCGTGGGTCGAGGAGTTCGGCATAGACGGTTTCCGTTGCGACATTGTGGAGTATGTACACCTTCCGAGATGGCGACAGCTTAAAGACGCTTGCGATGCCGCGCTTGAAAAATGGCGCCGCAATCATCCTGACGACAGTGCCGCCAGCTGGACTGACAAGTTCTATATGACCGGCGACTGTGAATTCGCTTCTATCGACCGCCGTGATGATTATGCTTCAGCCGGATTTTCGAGTCTCGTTAATTTCTATTTTCCGAAACGTGGCGACCTTGACGCAATCGTGGATGTATGGCAGCAATATGCCGACAGCGTCACCGCCCACAGCGACTGGCATCCGTTCAGTTACCTGAACAATTCATATAACCGCGATGCCGATCCCAACCGAATGTCGGAATGTGGAATAACACTGTTGCTCGCTCCGGGTGCAGTGCAGCTGTTCTACGGTGATGAGTCGGGCCGTGGTCTCAGTGATGCACAATATAACGTTGATGCCGCCCAGGCATTCCGTTCAGACATGAACTGGAACACGGCCGATACCGCATTGATGTCCCATTACGCTAAACTCGGCAACATACGTTCAGCCCACTCCTCAATCGGGCGGGGAAAACAAACTACGCTCGATGCCCATACCTGCGCCAGGACTTTCGGCGAGGATACCGTGGTGATTACAGTCGCGCCAGTCGAAGGGCGCCCTGTGCCGGTGGGAGATTTCTTTAAGGACGGTGAAGATGTGGTCGATTTATATTCCGGGCAGAAGCTGAAGGTCGAGGACCATTCGCTGAAATTCATTCTCCGCGGTGCCAAAGTGGCTGTTTTTGCACGACCTTAGCCCCGGCGGTTTGGCTTTTCCAAGAAATAATCGTATCTTTGCACCACCAATCCCACATCACATATATTATATATGATTACTTTCTTCAAGAAGGATAGCCAAAAGGTGTTTCTCGTGCAGTCTGACCATAAGCTGGCAGGCGATGAGATTGACCGCCTCACGTGGCTGCTCGAAGGTGCAAAGCCTCTCGCAGCCCAGACTCTCAAAGGCCGTTTCGTAGGCCCCCGTAAAGAAATGATTACTCCTTGGAGCACCAATGCCGTTGAGATTTCCCAGAACATGGGTCTCGGCGGCATTGCGCGTATCGAAGAGTTTGTGCGTGTCGCTCCCGAAGGGGATGCCCCGCACGACCCGATGCTCCAGCGTGTCTACGACGACCTCCGCGCCGCCGCTTTCGAGACCAAGGACACGCCGGCTCCAATTGTATATATCGACGACATTTCGGCATATAACAAAAGCGAGGGCCTTGCCCTTTCGGCTGACGAGGAAAACTACCTGCGTCAGCTGGCGGAACGGCTTGGACGCCCTCTTACCGACAGCGAAGTTTTCGGCTTCTCGCAGGTCAATTCCGAGCACTGCCGTCATAAGATATTCAACGGCACGTTCATTGTCGACGGCAAGGAAATGCCATCGACCCTGTTCGGCCTCATTAAGAAAACCTCGAAAGAGAATCCCAACGGCCTGGTTTCGGCCTACCGCGACAACGTGGCCTTCGTAAAAGGTCCGCGAATCGACCAGTTCTATCCCGCAAATCCTGACCGTCCTGATTATTTCGAGGAGCGTCCTGTGCAGACCGTGATCTCGCTCAAGGCCGAAACTCACAACTTCCCGACCACCGTCGAACCTTTCAATGGCGCGGCTACGGGTACGGGCGGCGAAATCCGTGACCGTCTCGGCGGCGGCCGCGCTTCCCTGCCTCTCGCAGGTACGGCTGTCTACATGACGTCATATCCCCGCCTTTCAGCCGAAAAGCGCTGGGAGCTGGCCATGAATCCCCGTGTATGGCTGTATCAAACTCCGGCCGAAATCCTCATCAAGGCTTCCAACGGTGCTTCGGACTTCGGCAACAAGTTCGGTCAACCGCTCATCTGCGGCTCTGTGCTCACGTTTGAGCATGCCGAGGATGGCCGTGTGTATGGCTATGACAAGGTAATCATGCTGGCCGGTGGCGTGGGATACGCCGACGCAAAAGATGCCCAAAAGGGCGAGCCCGAGGCCGGACAGAAGGTGGTCGTGGCCGGTGGTGACAACTACCGTATCGGTATGGGCGGCGGAGCCGTGTCGAGTGTCGATACGGGCAGCTATGCCAACGCTATCGAGCTCAACGCCGTGCAGCGCGCCAATCCCGAAATGCAGAAACGTGTTTCAAACGTGATCCGGGCCCTCGCCGAGTCGAAAGAGAATCCCATCGTCTCGATTCACGACCACGGCGCCGGCGGCCACCTCAACGCGCTTTCCGAGCTCGTAGAAGCGACTGGCGGACGCATCGACATGGGCGCCCTTCCTGTCGGAGACCCCACCCTCTCGGCCAAGGAAATCATTGGCAACGAGAGTCAGGAACGCATGGGCTTTATTATAAATGCAGAGGACATTCCTTATGTTGAACGCATCGCGCAGCGCGAACGCGCCCCGATGTATGTCGTGGGCGAAACGACCGGCGACCACCGTTTTGTGTTTGAGCAACCTGACGGCGTCAAGCCCATCGACCTCGATATGGCCGATATGTTCGGTAACTCGCCCAAGACAGTGATGAACGACACCACCGTAAAACGCACTTACAGCGAGCCCGAAGTTTCAGCCGATAAACTTGACCAATATCTTCGCGACGTTCTGTCGCTTGAGGCCGTAGCCTGCAAAGACTGGCTCACGAACAAGGTCGACCGATCCGTGACCGGCAAAATCGCCCGTCAGCAATGCCAGGGCGAATTGCAGTTGCCCTTGAGCGACTGTGGCGTCGTGGCTCTTGACTACCGTGGCCAAAAAGGCATCGCCACCTCAATCGGCCATGCGCCTCAGGCCGCGTTGGCCGACAGCGCCGCCGGTTCGGTGCTTGCCGTTGCCGAATCGCTCACCAATATCGTTGGTGCCCAACTGGCCAAGGGTTTGAAGAGCGTGTCGCTCAGCGCCAACTGGATGTGGCCCTGCCGCAACGAAGGCGAGGATGCCGCCCTTTACCGCGCCGTGGAGGCTTGCTCGGATTTCGCCTGCTCGCTCGGTATCAACATCCCCACCGGCAAGGACTCCCTCTCGATGACTCAGAAATACGGTGATCAGCAGGTGCTCGCTCCCGGCACCGTCATCATCTCGGCTGCCGGCGAGGTATCCAATATCCGCCGCACGGTGTCGCCTGTTCTTGTCAACACTGCAAACTCCACCCTCTACTACATAGACTTCTCGTCCGATGAACTCAAACTCGGCGGCTCGGCTCTGGCGCAGACCCTCAACAAGGTCGGCTCGGCAGTGCCCACGGTTAAGGACGCGGCCAAATTCGCCACCGCTTTTGACACCGTGCAGAAGCTCGTGAAAGGCCGCAAGCTGCTTGCCCTCCATGACATCAGCGCCGGCGGTCTGGCCACAGCGCTCCTTGAAATGGTCTTTGCCAACACCAAGGGCGGTCTTAAAGTCTATACCGACGGCTTCCGCGCATATGGCGAAACTGACCTCGTTAAGATTCTCTTTGCCGAGAATCCCGCAGTTCTCGTTCAGGTTGCCGATTCGGCCAAGGAATCTGTTGAAAAGATTCTTGATGAAGCCGGAGTGAAATACTTCCCTGTCGGCTGTCCTGCTGCCGAGCGCGTCATGATGCTCACCCATGGCGAACAGGAACACCTTGTCAACATCGACTCCATGCGCGACGTGTGGTACCGTCCCTCCTACGAACTCGATACCATCCAGAGCGGTGCGGAATGTGCCGCCGAGCGCTTCGCCAACTATAAGCATCAGCCCCTGCGCTATGCCATTCCCGCTTCGTTCAAAGGCTCGCTCGAATCGATGGGACTTGCCTTTGGCCGAAAAGAACGCTCGGGCGTGCGTGCTGCCATCATCCGCGAAAAAGGCGTCAACGGCGACCGCGAGATGGCGTATTCGCTCTTCCTGGCCGGTTTCGATGTGAAAGACGTACACATGACCGACCTCATGAGCGGACGCGAAACATTGGACGATGTCAACATGATTGTGTTCTGTGGCGGTTTCTCGAACAGCGACGTGCTTGGTTCCGCCAAAGGCTGGGCCAGCGGATTCCGTTGGAACGAACAGGCCCGCGCCACTCTTGAACGCTTCTATTCACGCCCCGACACCCTCAGCCTCGGTATCTGCAACGGCTGTCAGCTGATGATTGAGCTTGGACTCATCAAGAGCAACCGCGAAGGTGCCCGTCCCGTGAAAATGGAACACAACCGCTCACATAAGTTCGAGTCGAACTTCCTCGGCCTCACCATTCCGAGCAATCCCAGCGTCATGCTCGGTTCGCTCGAGGGCATGCGCCTCGGCATCTGGGTGGCTCACGGCGAAGGCAAATTCAACCTCCCCGGCTCGCTGAGCGACTACAATATCGTTGCCCGTTATTCTTACAAGGCTTATCCCGGCAATCCTAACGGTTCAGTCGGAGCCGTCGCCGGTATCTGCTCGGCCGACGGCCGTCACCTGGCCATGATGCCTCACCTCGAACGCGCCATCTTCCCGTGGCAGTGCGGCTACTATCCCCGCACCCGCCGCAACGATGAGGCAACCCCTTGGCTCCAGGCCTTCGTCAACGCCCGCCGCTGGATTGAAGAAAACCGCAAGTAAAACATTCATCACCTGATACATGAAAAGCGTCCGACATCGCGTCGGGCGCTTTTCTTCAATTCAAACTACAAATTTATAGGACTTTTATCGTTTATGCTCCAAGATAGAATGCACGTGACTGTGACCACCCCTGCGAGGAGTTACGGATGGTGAGCGTCACCATGCCGGGGCGCGCCATCGGCGAGTTACGTACCTTTGAGATTAATTCGCCGAGCGAGGCGACCCCGGTGCCGACGAAGTTGAAAATTTGCTCGCCCATTATGGAGGCCGAAGCAAAGAGATTGTCAGAGGAAGAGATGGTTGCCATAATCTTTATCGTTTAATTGTTTGTTTAAGTCTTATTGACATTGCAAAGTTACGCCCGGTTATGTGCCATTATGATGCGCATATATGTTAATTGAAATTAAACAAGAATTAACAATGGACGATTGGCGAAAATCTTGGCTGAATGTCAGAAATTTTGTAACTTTGTAAGAATTACGTACAATTAGACATATAAAGATGAAATCCAAATATATCCCAGTGTCCATAGCGGCTGCCTGTCTGGCGGCTTTTATGGCTGTTTCAACCCCTGAGCTGACAGCACAGTCGTCAAGCCCCCTTTTCTCGGGCGTTATCAATCCCCCTACTCCCTCCAAAGTTACTATCTGCGGTCAGGACGTGAGCCTTGACCCTCTTGACTATGCGGAACGTTACGACCGCGAGATTACCTCGCTGGCCTATACCCACGGCAACACCCTGCTGATGATTAAACGGGCCAACCGCTATTTCCCCCAGCTTATTCCCATCCTGCGCAACAACGGTGTGCCCGACGACCTCGTTTACCTTGCCTGTGTTGAAAGTACCCTCAATCCACGCGCATATTCTCCGGCAAAGGCTGCCGGAATATGGCAATTCATACCTTCGACGGCAAAGGAATATGGCCTTGAAGTGAGCGATGAGGTTGACGAGCGGTATAACATTGAGAAGGCCACAGCCGCAGCATGCCGTTACTTTAAGAAAGCTCTTGCAAAGTATGGTGGCAACTGGAACTCGGTGTTCGCCGCCTACAACGGCGGAATGTCGCGTATAACCACCCAGCTCGACGCGCAATTGGCAAATAATGCGCTCGAACTATACCTTGTGGATGAAACCCAGCGCTATCCATTCCGCATCATGGCTACCAAGGCCATAATGGAGAATCCGGCAGCCTACGGCTTCAAGCTCACCGCTGATCAGCTCTATCTGCCGAGAGAGGTTAAGATTGTCGAGGTGAGCGGTCCGGTTGACAGCTGGGCGGAATGGGCCAAAGCACAGGGCATCTCATACTGTGACCTACGCGAGGAGAATCCATGGATCCGCGCCCCCAAGCTCACCAACAAAGCCGGTAAGACATACCAGGTTCGTGTGCCCCTCAAGGAATCGTTGAAGCGCTCCACAGCCAAGCGCTCGGTATATAACCCCAAATGGATCGTTAAATGAGCAATGCCCGCAAGCCTGACCTCTCGTCGCCGCTGCGGGTAATCGGAGCGAGAGTCAACAACCTCAAGAACATAGACGTCGACATTCCGCACGACGCCCTTACGGTGATTACCGGCCTATCTGGGTCGGGAAAGTCGTCGTTGGCTTTCGACACCATATTTGCCGAAGGCCAAAGGCGCTACATAGAGACCTTCTCGGCATATGCCCGCAACATGCTCGGCAATCTGGAGCGTCCCGACGTTGACCACATATCGGGGCTGAGTCCTGTAATTGCCATCGAGCAGAAAACCGTGAACCGCAACCCGCGTTCAACCATAGGCACCACCACCGAGATTTATGACTTCCTTCGTCTGCTTTATGCCCGCGCCGGGCATGCCCGCTCATATCTTTCGGGGCATGAGATGGTGAGGTATTCCGACGACAAGATTGTCAGCCTGATTCTTGAAAAGTTCGATGGGCGCAGGATTTATATCCTCGCTCCCTTGGTCAAGAACCGAAAGGGTCATTATAAAGAACTGTTCGAGACATTGCATAAGAAAGGCTTCCTGCGCGTCAGAGTGGATGGAGAGCTTATGGAAATAGTGCCCGGAATGAAACTCGACCGTTATAAGAACCACTCCGTCGAGCTGGTGGTGGACCGTCTGAAAGTTTCCGAAAAAGACTCGCAGCGGTTGCGCGATACCGTTCAGTCTGCTCTCGCCCAAGGCGACAAACAGGTGATGATTTACGATGTCGAGCACGATTCCGTGTCGCACTATTCCCAGCATCTGATGGACCCTGTGAGCGGCCTGTCATATCGTGAACCCGCCCCTCACAACTTCTCGTTCAATTCTCCTCAGGGATATTGTCCCAAATGCAAGGGGCTCGGTTTTGTAAACCTCATTGACAAATCGAAGATTATCCCCGACGAGAACCTTTCGATTTATGACGGCGCCTTCACTCCGCTCGGAAAATACAAGAACACGACAATCTTCTGGCAGATTTCAGCCATTTGCGAGGCTCATGGGGCCTCGCTGCGCACTCCCGTAAAAGACCTTCCTGAAGATGCCTTGGACGAGATTCTCAACGGAACCGACCGGCGCCTCGAGATAAAGAACGAATCGCTCGGCACCATATCGCCGGTCGGATCGTATGAAGGACTGGTAAAATACATCGAGATGCAGCAGAGCGACGATGCCGGCTCGACTGCGCAGAAATGGAGCGGACAGTTCTATACACGCACCGAGTGCCCCGAATGTCATGGCGACAGACTTAACCGCGAGGCGCTGCATTTCTTTGTCGACGGCATGAACATCGCCCAATTGTGCCGTTTTGACATCGGGCGCCTTTATGAATGGTCCACCGGGGTGCTTGACCGCCTTGACGACCGTGACCGCAAGGTCGCCGCCGAGATAATGAAAGAGATAACCACAAGGTTGCGTTTTCTCGTGGATGTCGGTCTGGAATATTTGCAGCTAAACCGCGCGTCGGCAACTTTGTCGGGCGGAGAGAGCCAGCGCATACGCCTTGCGACACAGCTCGGGTCGGAGCTTGTCAATGTTCTGTATATACTCGACGAGCCGTCCATCGGGCTGCATCAGCGCGACAACCGCCGCCTTATCGACTCGCTGAAACGCTTGCGCGACGCCAATAACTCCATCATTGTGGTCGAGCATGACAAGGACATAATGCTCGAGGCCGACTATGTGGTTGACATCGGTCCGGGAGCGGGTCGCAAGGGAGGCGAGGTTGTGTTTGCCGGTACCCCCGCCGAAATGCTTGGGAGCGGCACGCTGACGGCAAGCTATCTAAACGGCTCGCGTACCATCCCCACTCCCGAAGTGCGCCGTCAGGGCAACGGCAAGACACTCGAATTACTGGGCTGCACCGGGCATAATCTTAAAGACGTCGATTTCACACTTCCGCTCGGCACCTTCACCTGCGTGGCCGGTGTGAGCGGCTCTGGCAAATCTTCGCTCGTAAACGCCACTCTTGAGCCAATCCTTTCGGCGAAATTCTACCGCTCGTTGCGTCAGCCGCTTCCCTACTGCGAACTTCGCGGCATCGAGAACATCGATAAGGTCGTGACTGTCGACCAGTCTCCACTTGGACGTACTCCGCGCTCCAATCCGGCGACATATACGGGTGTGTTCACCGACATCCGCAATCTGTTTGTAGGACTTCCCGAGGCAAAGATACGCGGATACAAGCCGGGCCGATTCTCGTTCAACGTGGCCGGCGGCCGCTGCGAGGCGTGCGGCGGCAACGGCTACAAGACCATTGAAATGAACTTCCTGCCCGACGTGCTTGTCCCTTGCGAGGTGTGCCACGGCAAGCGTTATAACCGCGAAACCCTCGAGGTGCGGTATAAGGGCAAGTCGATTGCCGACGTCCTCGACATGACCATTAACCAGGCCGTTGAATTTTTTGCTGGCGTACCCAAGATTCTTAAAAAAATCCAGGTATTGCAGGACATCGGCCTCGGCTACATCAAGCTGGGACAGCCTTCATCAACCCTTTCAGGCGGCGAGAACCAGCGTGTGAAACTTGCAACGGAGCTTGCCAAGAAAGACACCGGCAAGACGCTGTTTATCCTTGATGAGCCTACGACGGGATTGCATTTTGAAGACATCCGCACACTGCTGGGAATCCTCAACAAGCTTGTTGACCGGGGCAACACGGTTCTTGTCATTGAGCACAACACCGACGTGTTGCGTTCGGCCGACCACATCATTGACATGGGCCCTGACGGCGGAGCCGGGGGCGGACGCATACTCGCATCAGGCACACCGGAACAAATCGCGGCAGGAAACTCACCCACTGCAAAATACATTTTTGAATGATCCGGGTGTCGGAACGTATCTCTAAAATAATGTAAGATTTTTTATTGCCGAATGGAAATTATGTGTTAACTTTGCGGCATAATTTTTCCTTATGGAGATTATTCGCCTATCATACGACCTGCGCCATGCGAGTCCGGCGGCTTCAAAAAGCCGACGAAAATCGTTTGCCGCGGGTTCTTTGATTATATAACCCCAATGACACACCGATTGCATGATACACAAACGGACAAGCACAACGACGGACCAACGCAGTGGCCGCACGCGCGTTTGTCCGTTCGGCTTTGTAAATGTCGTTGGATTCATATCACGATACATTCTTTCCATAATCAATAAAAGTAAAAAAGATGTCATCTTTGCGATTTAAAGTGGTCGAAGAAGCCTTCGACAGAAAGGCAGTTCCCGTGGAGATCCCCGCAGAACGCCCCGAAACCTACTACGCAAAAGCGGTGTTCAACCGCAAAAAAATGTACGAGTATCTTCCGAAGGCCACCTACAATGCCCTCATTACCGCCATTGAGGACAAGCAGCCCATCTCGCGTTCCCTTGCCGACAGTGTGGCCGAAGGCATGAAGCGCTGGGCCGTGGACAACGGTGCCCGTCACTACACCCACTGGTTCCATCCCCTCACCGACGGTACTGCCGAGAAACATGACGCATTCATCGACCATGACGGCAAGGGCGGCGTGGTTGAGGAATTTTCCGGCAAGCTTCTCGTCCAGCAGGAACCTGATGCATCGTCGTTCCCCAACGGTGGCATCCGCAACACATTCGAGGCCCGAGGCTATTCGGCGTGGGATATTTCTTCGCCGGCCTTCATCCTCGACGGCACCCTGTGCATTCCCACCATCTTCATCTCATACACCGGCGAGAGCCTTGACTACAAGACCCCCCTTCTCCGCGCCCTCAATGCCGTTGACCGCTCGGCCACGGAGGTAGCCCGCCTGTTCGATCCCGAAGTAAAGCACGTCAAGTCGTTCCTCGGTTGGGAGCAGGAATATTTCCTGGTAGACGAGGCCCTGTTCTCGGCACGTCCCGACCTTATGCTCACCGGCCGCACCCTCATGGGACATGAGAGCGCCAAAAACCAGCAGCTCGAAGACCATTATTTCGGTGCCATACCCTCGCGTGTCGAGGCTTTTATGCTTGACCTTGAGATTGAGGCCCACCGCCTCGGCATCCCCGTGAAAACCCGTCACAACGAGGTAGCTCCAAACCAGTTCGAGCTTGCCCCCATTTATGAGGAAACCAACCTTGCCAACGACCACAACCTCCTTGTCATGACCCTTATGGCTGAGGTTGCCCGCCGTCATAATTTCCGTGTGCTTCTGCATGAAAAGCCTTTCTCGGGCATCAACGGCTCGGGCAAGCATAATAACTGGAGTCTCGGTACCGACAAGGGGGACATGCTTTTTGCCCCAGGCAAAACGGCCATGGATAACCTGCGCTTCCTCACATTTACCGTAAACGTGATGGCTGCCGTGCATCGCCACAACGCGTTGCTGAAAGCTTCAATCATGTCGGCCACCAACTCCCACCGTCTCGGCGCCAACGAGGCTCCTCCCGCCATCATCTCGATTTTCCTCGGCACTCAACTGAGCCACGTCCTTGACCAGATTGAGAACGCCACGCCCGAACAGCTCGCCACCCTTTCGGCCAAGGAGAGCAAGGAACTGGGTCTGGCACAGATTCCCGAACTGATGCTCGACAACACCGACCGCAACCGAACATCGCCCTTTGCTTTCACCGGCAACAGGTTTGAATTCCGTGCTGTCGGCTCGAGCGCAAACTGCGCATGTTCGATGATTGCACTCAACGCCGCCGTGGCCGATCAGCTCACAAGTTTCCACAAGGATGTTAAAGCCCGCATGGATGCCGGAGCATCGCTGAAAGACGCCCTCCTTGAAGAAATACGTATCCTTGTGAAGCAGTCGAAAGCCATTCATTTTGACGGCAACGGCTACTCCGACGAGTGGAAAGAAGAGGCAGCCCGTCGCGGTCTTGACTGCGAGACGTCGGCTCCAAAAATCTTCGACGCCTACCTTGCGCCATCGTCTGTCGAAATGTTTGAGCGCACGGGCGTGTTCTCCAAGGTGGAACTTGAAGCGCGCAACGAGGTAAAATGGGAAATGTATACCAAGAAAGTACAGATTGAGGCCCGCGTGCTCGGCGACCTCGCCATCAACCATATCATTCCGGTCGCCACACGCTATCAGTCGCTCCTCGTTGACAACGTGGTTAAGCTGAAAGACCTCTTTCCGGGTGTGAAAGGCGCGAAAGTCGTTGCCCACGACCTTGACACAATCGAGAAGATTTCGGAACACATGGACATCATCAAGACCGAAACCGACCGAATGATTGAAGCCCGCAAGGCTGCGAACCGCATCGAGGATGAACGTGAAAAGGCCATCGCCTATCACGACACCGTTATTCCGCCCATGGAAATAATCCGCTATCACATCGACAAGCTCGAGCTGATGGTTGACAATGAAATGTGGCCTCTGCCCAAATACCGCGAACTTCTCTTCATCCGTTAATGGAACCACTCAAACATGAATGCGGCGTAGCTCTCATAAGGCTACGCCGCCCTCTTCAATACTATAAGGAAAAGTACGGTTCGGTGACCTATGCCCTCGACAAGCTGTATCTCCTTATGGAAAAACAGCACAACAGGGGCCAGGAAGCCGCCGGCGTCGGCGTCATAAAGCTAAACGCCCCTGCCGGCCACGAGCTGATATGCCGCGAACGTGCCCTTGGCAAGGATGCCATACAGAACATTTTTGCCACAATCGGCGGTGAAATCCCGGCCGATGTAAATTCGATGCCGGTTGATGACGTCGACAGCTATGTGCCATACATAGGGCAGATTTACATGGGGCACCTGCGTTATTCCACCACCGGGAAAAGCGGCATACGGTATGCCCACCCTGTTTTGAGGCGCAACAACTGGCGGTCGCGTTCGCTGATGCTATGCGGCAACTTCAACATGACCAACGTGCGCGACATGTTTGACCGTGTGGTGTCGTCGGGCCAGCATCCCCGTATCTACTCCGACACGAACATGATTCTGGAACAGGTCGGTTTCGCTCTTGACGAGGAAAACCAGCGGCTTTACCGCGAGTTGCGGGGGACGTTGCAGGATCCTGAGCTTGCCCACACGATTGAAGACCGCCTCGATATGGCCTCGGTGCTGTCGAGCGTCGCGCCCGGATGGGACGGAGGATACGTTATGTGCGGTGCAACGGGATCGGGCGATATGTTTGCCGTGCGCGACCCGCATGGTATCCGCCCCGCGTTTTACTATTACGACGACGAGATTGTCGTTCTCGCGTCGGAGCGTCCGGTGATTCAGACCGTGTTCGACGTGCCGATGGATTCCGTCAGGGAGCTTGGCATGGGCGAGGCGCTGTTGGTCAATAAGGCGGGTGATGTCTCAACCAGGCGCATCCTTCCCGAAGGCGACAACTGCCGCTGCTCGTTCGAGCGTATATATTTCTCCCGCGGTTCAGATGCCGACATATACCGGGAGCGCAAGGCACTGGGCGAGGCTCTCGTGCCTAAACTTCTGAAGATGGTCGATTATGACTTCGACCACACCGTGTTCTCGTTCATACCCAACACCGCCGAGGTTGCATTCTTCGGTATGATGCAGGGTCTGGAAAAGCGCCTTGACGGATGCAAGACCGCCGATATACAGCGCCTTATAGCTTACGGAGACGCCACTGATGAAAACATTCGCAATGTGCTTTCGCGTCGTGTGCGGGTAGAGAAGGTCGTAATAAAGGATGTCAAGATGCGCACATTCATTGCCGAAGGCTCGTCACGCGACGATATGGTGGCGCACGTCTACGATGTCACCTACGGAACGGTCACCCCAGGGGTCGATACCCTGGTCGCCATCGACGACTCGATTGTGCGCGGCACCACCCTGCGCCAGTCAATCCTTCGTCAGCTCGACCGCGTCAATCCACGCCGTATCATCATAGTGAGCTCGTCGCCTCAGGTGCGTTATCCCGATTATTATGGAATCGACATGTCGGCCCTTGACCAGTTCATTGCATTCCACGCCGCCATAAAGTTGCTTGTTGACATAGGCCGTGCAGATGTAATTCACGACACTTACCGCGCATGCCTGGCCCAGCGGAACCTGCCCGGAGATGAACGTACCAACTGCGTGAAAGCCATCTATGCCCCATTTACCGAAGACGACATCTCGCACGCCATAGCCGATATACTGGTGTCGGACTCCCGTCATCCTCTGAAAGCCGAGGTGGACATCCTGTACCAAAGTCTTGACGGACTCCATGAGGCAATCCCCGACTATCCCGGCGACTGGTATTTCTCGGGCGACTACCCCACCCCCGGTGGAAACAGGCTCGTCAACGAGGCATACATAGCCTGGTATGAAAACAACATGATTTAGAGGCGCAGACCGGCTGTTTTTTCGTATTTTGCCGGAATATTTTTGGAAGTAAGCCAATAAATTGTTAATTTCGCACCATAAAATTAAAAGCTCAAAAGGCACATTTGTGAATCCCTAATATCATAAGAACTTATATGAAGCTCACCTTAAACATTGATTACCGCACCAACTGGGGCGAATCATTGTATATTTCGGGTAATTGCGAAGCTCTTGGCAACGGCGAATGGAACCGTGCCCTCAAGATGACCCTTGACGGCACCGAACATTGGTCGGCCACGGTTGAACTGCCCGACGACACCCAGGTGCTCGAATATCACTATGAAGTGCGCCATGACAACGGCCATACCAAGGCTGAATGGGGCGCTCCCCACCGCTTCGCACGCGGCCGCAATGCCCGTGTATACGACATTTATGACCGCTGGCAGGATCAGCCCTGGGACAAGCCCTATTATTCATCGGCCTTTACCGAATGTATATGCAGCCGTTCCATGCGCGCCAAGGAATCTCTTCCCCGCGTGGGTTACGTGACCTTCCAGGTTGCCGCTCCCATGATTGCCCCAGACTGCGTTCTTGCAATAAGTGGTGACGCACCCTCGCTCGGCAACTGGAATCCCGCCGAAGCAAAGGTGATGAGCGATGCCTGCTTCCCCAACTGGACAATAACGGTTGAAGGGAAGGACCTCGCACCTGATACTGAATATAAGTTCGTGATTCTCACAAAGAACGGCGACGTTGTCGCATGGGAAGGTGGTGACAACCGCCGTGTTGGCGTGAAACCCGCTGCCGATGCTTCGACCATCGTGGCCGGCATGCGTTTCATCAACCCCCTCTCGTCATGGAAGGGAGCCGGAACGGCAATTCCCGTTTTCTCGCTCCGTTCCGAGGAGGACTTCGGCGTCGGTGATTTCTATGATCTCAAAAAGATGATTGACTGGTGCAAGGCGACAGGTCAGACATTCCTCCAGATTCTGCCTATCAACGACACCACCATGACCCATACCTGGCAGGATTCATATCCCTACAATGCCAACACCTGTTTCGCTCTCCACCCAATGTACCTGCGACTTGAGGAACTTGGCCTTCTCGCCGATCCCGCCCGCCGCGAGTACTACGAGAACCTTCGTCAAGAACTCAACGCATTGACCCAGGTTGATTACGAGCGTGTGAATCAGGCCAAGATTTCATATTTCCGTGAAATATTCGCGCAAGAAGGCGAGCGCACCGTCAAGAGCGCCGATTTCAAGGCTTTCGTGGCTAAGAACGAGTCATGGCTGATGCCGTATGCCGCTTTCTGCGTGCTACGCGACAAGTTCCATACTCCAGTGTTTTCCCAGTGGGGTGAATATGCCGAGTATGACAAGGCGAAGATTGACAGCTTCATCGCTGCCAACCGCGATGAAATAAACTATGTATGCTATCTGCAGTATCACCTTGACAAGCAGATGCAGCATGTTCATCAGTATGCCAATGCCAACGGTATCGCCATCAAGGGCGACATTCCCATCGGTATCTCGCGCGACAGCGTTGACGCTTGGACCGATACCCGTCTGTTTAACATGGACTGTCAGGCCGGTGCACCGCCGGATGATTTCTCGGTGCTTGGCCAGAACTGGGGCTTCCCCACATATAATTGGGAGGAAATGGGCCGTGACGGTTTCAAATGGTGGAAAGACCGCTTCCGCAAAATGAGCGAGTATTTCGATGCCTACCGAATCGACCACGTGCTTGGATTCTTCCGCATATGGCAGATTCCTTACGATGCAATCCACGGCCTGCTCGGCATCTTTAACCCTGCCCTGCCCTTCACTCCCGACGAGCTGCGCTACAACTACGACTTCTGGCTTGATGTGGACTTGCAGACGACTCCCTACATCATGGACCATTTCCTCGGCGATTTCTTCGGCGAATATGCCGACGAGGCCCGCGACAGGTTCATGTATAACGTAAGCTATGGCCGCTACAAGCTCAAGGACGATTTTGCAACCCAGCGCGCCGTCGCCGACTATTTCGCAACTCAGGAAAAGAACGACAAGAATACCCGCCTGTGCCAGGGCCTCATGGGCCTCATCGACCAGGTGCTCTTCATCGAGGATCCTGTTGAAAAAGGCAAATATCATCCCCGCATCTCGGCTCAGTTCACATATACATACCGTGCGCTGAACGATTACGAGCGCTGGTGTTTTGACCGTCTCTACAACGACTTCTTCTACCGCCGCCACAACGATTTCTGGTATGGCAAGGCTATGTGGAAGCTGCCCCCGCTCATCGACGCGACCAACATGCTCACCTGTGCGGAAGATCTCGGCATGATTCCCAGCTGCGTACCCGCCGTGCTCAGCCAGCTTGAAATCCTCACACTTGAGATTCAGCGCATGCCCAAGGATCCCACAACTCCTTTCGGCATCACCTGGAACTATCCCTATTACAGCGTTTGCACCACATCAACTCACGACATGGGCGGTATCCGCGCCTGGTGGGAGGAAGACCGTGCGAAGACCAACGATTTCTATCACAACATGCTCCATCAGGGTGGCGAAGCTCCCTACTTTGCCGAGCCGTGGGTATGTGAGAAGATTCTCGACCTTCAGGTTAAGTCGCCCTCGATGCTCTGCATCATTCCTCTCGCCGACTGGCTTTCGATGGACGGAACCCTCCGCCGCGAGAATCCTGCTGATGAAATCATCAACGTGCCCGCAAATCCCCGCCACTACTGGCGCTACCGCATGCACCTGACCCTTGAACAGCTCAAATCAGAGACAGGTTTCAACAACCGTCTCAAGGAGCTTATAAAGACTTCGGGCCGCTAAGAATACTCAAACGTTACGCCCTGCATGGCCAACGTCAACCGTTGGCCATGCAGGGCGTATGTCTTTTTTAGTGAAGGCTGAGATTATTCAGTGTAGACTTCGTGATGGAAGTGGGGTGCGATTACCTCGTCGGCAGCCCTGGTGGCATAGTCGCCTTCCGTGGAGATGAAGACCCAGTCGATGTCGTTGCGACGGCGAAGGTCACCGACAAAGAAAGCTTCTGCCTGGGGAGAGCCTACCACAACAAGACGGTTGACACCTGCCTCGCGGGCAGCGTTCACCATTTCGTCATAGCGATCGAGCACGAAGCTGTTGGCATCATGGTCAGTCTGGTCATCGTCGAAGGTGAAGATTACGTCATGATAGCCTTCAAACGAGTCTTTAAGGGCGTCTTTGGTGTCGATTTCGAGGCGCGAGATGGTGAGGTTCTCATAGTTGAGCATCAAATGCTCGGGATTTTTTATAAATGCATTTACGGAAAGTCCGCGATGGAGGAGAGCCGACAGTACATCGGCGAATACCTGGCCGCCGAGGCCGGTGATTGCAACTTCTTTCATAGCTGTGTATGTTTTTGTATTGTGTTTTATTTGTGTTATCAAACTTACGTTCTATCCTTTTAACAATTCAGCCGCCGTGTTGTTTGACAGGTAAAATAAAATCACTAAATTTGCATTAAAGAATACGTAGATTTTTTAGATAACACATGGACACCCTTCCCAAAGACCCATATATGCTGCTCAGTGTCGTGAACATGAAGTTGCGCGACCATTACCCTACCCTTGAGGCGCTATGCGAAGATCTTGGCGTGGACCGGCATGAGCTGGAGACGGCGCTTAAAACGGCCGGATTTACTTACGACTCAGAGCACAACCGTTTTGCCTGATGAGTGAATATCTCGATCAACTCAATGATCAACAGCGTGCGGCAGTTGAATATATCGACGGCCCACAGCTTGTCATTGCCGGCGCTGGGTCTGGCAAAACTCGTGTCCTGACCTATAAAATCGTACATCTGTTGGCCAAGGGTTACGAACCAAACCGTATCCTGGCATTGACGTTCACAAACAAGGCTGCCCGCGAGATGCGCGAGCGTATCCAGTCACTTGTTGGAGAGAAAACTGCCGCTCGCCTTTGGATGGGAACATTCCACAGCATTTTCTCACGTATACTGCGTCAGAATTGCGAGCGCATCGGTTTTTCGAGAAACTACACCATATATGATACGTCCGACGCTAAATCCCTGATAAAGATGATTGTCAAGGACATGGAGCTGGATGAGAAGAAATATAAGATTTCCACCATACAGAACACCATATCCTGGGCAAAGAACGCGCTTATATCTCCCGAAGCTTATGCTGAAGACCGGGAACTGAGGGAGAGCGACAGCCGTGCCGGGCGCGGACGTATGGCCGAGATTTACAAAGGATATATGGCACGCTGCCGCGTGGCGGATGCAATGGATTTCGACGACCTGCTGTATTATACTGCCGTGCTCTTGCGGGACAATCCCGAGGTGTTGCGTCACTATCGGGAGTATTTCCGTTACGTGCTGGTCGACGAGTATCAGGACACCAACTTCGCGCAGAACTACATAATGACGATGCTCACACGCGGCATCGGTAATGTGTGTGTCGTGGGTGACGATGCCCAAAGCATCTATTCGTTCCGTGGCGCCAACATTAAGAATATACTCGAGCTTAAAAAGTCGTATCCCAATCTGCTGACTTTCAAACTCGAGCAAAACTATCGTTCGACGCAAAACATAATAAATGCCGCCAACAGCCTCATTGACAAGAACGAGCGCCAGATTCGCAAGCAGGTGTTCTCGCTCAACGACGCCGGCGAGCGCGTTGAGGTGCAGGCCGGCCATTCCGATTATGACGAGGCCGGGCTGGTGGCGAGCCGCATCGTGGTGCAACGTGCCCGCACGGGAGATCCGCTGAGCGAATTTGCCATACTGTACCGCACTAACGCCCAGTCGCGCGTGCTTGAAGAAGCTTTGCGCCGCCGCAATATCCTCTATAAGATTTACGGTGGCCTTGCATTCTACCAGCGCAAGGAGGTGAAGGATGCCATCAGCTATTTCAGAATGGCCATCAACCCTGACGATGACGAGGCTCTCAAGCGTGTAATCAATACTCCTGCGCGGGGTATTGGAGCCACCACCATCGGCAAAATCAGTTCGGCAGCCCTTGCATCCGGCGTCAGCATGTTTTCGGTCATAACCGATCCGGCGGAATACAAGCTTGACGTAAATTCCGGCACTCTTAAAAAACTGCGTGGATTCGTTGAAATAATTTCGGATTTCAGGGCCGCAAGCCATACGATGAACGCGGAGGAACTCGCGCGGCATATTATCACCCGTACAGGGCTTCTCAGCCAATATCTTTCGGAAAACACTCCCGAGAATATTTCGAAAGTGCAGAACCTTGAGGAGCTGTTGAAAAGCGCCCACGAGTTTGTTGAGGAAAACACGGAGGAAGATGCCGGGACGGACACGACAATGAGCCAGTTCCTTGCCAGCGTGTCATTGCAGACCGACCAGGATTCCGAGGATCCGGCGCTTGCCGATTCCGTGACCCTGATGACCATTCATGCCGCCAAAGGCCTGGAATTTTCAAACATATTTGTTGTTGGCGTCGAGGAAGACCTGTTGCCATCGGCCATGAGCCATGCCTCGCCCGACGATGTTGAGGAAGAGCGGCGGTTGTTTTATGTCGCCATCACCAGGGCAAAACGTTTCTGCATGCTGTCCTATGCTTCAAGCCGTTATCTGAACGGACAGACGATGGTGTGCCGTCCGTCAAGATTCATCAAGGATATAAATCCGCAATATTTGAAATTCTCGTATGGAGCCGAGAATCTCGCATTTCTGAACCATTTCGAGACCGCGCGTCCCAAAATGCGCCCGGCCGTAGAAAGCCGTCCCGCACCCACGCGGATTTCCCGCTTGCCCGAAAGGCATGACAGTCCCGCTCCCTCTTCCGCCGTGGGTGCCGAAGGCATGCACAAGGCATCCGAACTGGCAGTCGGGATGAGGATACTCCATTCAAGATTCGGATGTGGAACCATCGAAAGTGTCGAGATAAAGGACATAGGCGAAGTGGCCATGGTGAAGTTTGATAATGATCCGGCCACGCGAAAGCTGCTGCTGAAATTTGCGAAATTCAAAATCATGGAATAATGAACACGACAACAATCAACGATATACCGACACCGGCATTTGTGGTGTATGAAGACCGCCTGCGTCGCAATCTCAGCCTAATCGACTCGGTAAAGCGCCGTGCGGGCGTGGATATAATAATGGCTTTCAAAGCCAACGCTTTGTGGCGTACGTTTCCCATCATAGCTGAATATTGCCGCAATTCCACCGCCAGTTCGCTCAACGAACTGAGACTCGGACGGGAGTTTCTCGGTGGGGAAGTCCACAGCTATTGTCCGGCATATACCACGCAGACAATTGACGAGTATATCGCGGGCAGCTCGCACATCACCTTCAATTCCGTAAGCCAGTATGAACGTTTCGCTTCAAAACTGCGCGAATACAATTCTGATTCGGGACGCCATGTGTCTCCCGGCCTACGTGTCAATCCTAAATGTTCGGTAATTGAAACTGATATTTACAATCCGGCCCTTCCGGGTTCGCGCTTCGGTGTCGATGCCGACCATCTTGGCGAGCGGCTGCCCGAAGGCATCGAAGGCTTGCATTTTCATGCCTTATGCGAGTCGTCGAGCCACGACCTCGAAAAGGTGCTCGGAGCCTTTGAGCAGCAGTTCGGAAAGTATCTGCCGCAAGTGAAATGGGTCAATATGGGCGGCGGCCATCTTATGACACGCGAGGGATATGATGTGGACCATCTTGTGAAAATCCTGACAGAATTCCGTGGCCGGTATCCATGGCTGAAAGTGATTCTCGAACCCGGCAGCGCGTTTACCTGGCGCACGGGCGATTTGCTTACGTCGGTGGTTGATGTCGTTGAGAACGATGGAGTCAGCACCGCAATAATCGACGCATCTTTCGCATGCCACATGCCCGACACACTCGAGATGCCCTATAAACCGTTGATAACTGAAAGCCTCGGCCAAGATGCCGTGGAAGGCATGCCGACTTACCGTCTCGGCGGAAATTCCTGCCTCAGCGGTGATTTTATGGGTGACTGGAGTTTCCCAACGCCGCTGAAAATCGACGACAGGCTCACCCTTGAGGACATGAACCATTACACTACGGTAAAGACCACCATGTTCAACGGCATCCAGCATCCGTCGATATGGCTCGTTAGGGCTGACGGCACCGCTGAGGAACTGCGCCGCTACTCGTACGAAGATTATAAATCCAGAATGAGCTGACTGTATGAAATTCTCAATCATTGTTCCCGTATACAACCGCATTGATGAAGTGCACGAATTGCTGGCGAGCCTTGAGGCCCAGAGCGTGAAAAATTTTGAAGTCATCCTTGTTGAGGACGGCTCCACGGAGCCGTGCGGTGCCGAGGCTGAAGCCGCAGCCGCGCGGGGACTTGATGTGAAATATTTTTTCAAGGCCAACGAGGGCCGGTCAATAGCCCGCAACTATGGTATGGAACGGGCTGACGGTGACTATCTGGTGTTCTTTGATTCGGACTGCGTCATTCCACCCGACTATTTCAAGAACCTTGAAAAGGAGCTGGCGCGTAAACCGGTTGATTGTTTCGGCGGTCCGGATGCCGCACATGAATCTTTTTCCGACACCCAGAAGGCCATAAATTACTCGATGACATCGTTTCTTACCACCGGAGGAATCCGCGGCGGTAAGATTCAGCTTGATAAGTTCGTGCCACGCACGTTCAACATGGGCTTCTCGCGTGGTGTATATGAGGGTGTTGGGGGCTTCCGCGAGATGTTTTCCGAGGATATTGACATGAGCACCCGAATCCGCAACGCCGGTTTTTCCATTGGGCTTATTCAAAATCCTGTATGGCACAAACGCCGTGTGGATTTCAGGAAATTCTTCCGTCAGGTGTATGTATTCGGCAAATCGCGTGTTACGCTTAAATTGCTTTATCCCGGCTCGCTGAAAGCCGTGCATCTGCTTCCTGCAGTATTTGTTCTTGGAGTTGTTGCGCTCATATTGCTGGGGATTTTTGTAAGTCCCTGGTTTCTGCTTCCGCTCGGGGTGTATTTTCTTGCCGTCTTTGCCGGTGCCCTGATTGCTACCCGACGCTTGAAGATAGCCGCCATGTCCGTACCTGCCGCCATCATTCAGCTCGGAGGCTATGGAATAGGATTCATTCAGGATTACACAACCAAGATACTCCTCGGCCGTGGCCGCAACCTTGACGAGGAAATCATCATGCGCAAGGGAAAATGAGCGGCGAGATACTCATACGCGACATGGCCGAAGACCAGCGGCCGCGCGAGAAAGCCCTGCGGCACGGCATAAAGTCGCTGAGCAACGCGGAACTGATGGCCATACTTTTCGGCACCGGCATGCGCGGAAAATCAGTTATCACCCTCAGCGAAGAGATTCTGCGCGACAACGACAACCATCTTTCGCGGGTGGCGCGTCTGTCCGTTAAGGATTTCATGAACCGTTACAAGGGAGTCGGAATGGCCAAAGCCATTTCAATCCTCGCCGCGCTCGAGCTTGGCAGCCGTTCGGCAGCCGATGCGGCTTCAATTACTCAGCCGGTCATCAACAGCTCCAAGATTGCCGTCGAGGTGATGAGACACCATTTTGAGCGACTGCCCCATGAGGAGTTTTGGATTATGCTGCTGTCACAGGCAGGCAAGGTTATCCGCGAAGTGTGCGTGTCGCGCGGAGGCATTTCGCTGACGGCGGTCGATGTGAAACTTATACTCAAGAGCGCAATCGAGAACTATGCTTCGGCAATGATTCTTTTCCATAATCACCCCTCGGGAGCGTTGAAGCCATCACCACAGGACGATGCGCTGACACGCAAAATCTGCGAGGCCGCACGCCTTCTCGACATCCGCGTCAACGACCATATAATCATAACTGACGGGGCCCATTATTCCTACCACGACAACGGACTCATGCCCGGATAAATCTCAAATCTCTATTTTCTCGCCAAGGAAGTGCGGGCGTTTGCCAAACCAAAGATCGAGCATCATCTTGTCGCGGGCGAGCCACTCGCGCAGCGTAAGGCGGATTCGCACGGCACGGCCTGAGCGAATGGGAGCAGAGACGGCAACTGCTTCGATGCCGTTGGAGCGGGCGATATAAAGTGCGCGGGCGTTGTGGTCGGCCTGCGAAATTATTGTGAGCGAGTCACAGCCAAAGACCTCCTTGGCCCTCACGACAGAATCAAGAGTACGAAATCCGGCGAAATCAAGCACAATGCGGTTCTGAGGCACTCCGAGTGCCATCAGTGAATCCTGCATCGCCGTCGGCTCGTCATATTCTTTTGTGTGATTGTCTCCGCTGGCGATGATATAATCAATCTTACCGGCTTGATACAGATCGGCAGCCGTACGGATGCGGTTAGTGAAATATGTATTGGTCCGTCCATACCTGTTTCTGGGATTGGTTCCGAGCAGCAACCCTACTCTATTGTGCGGCACGTTTTGGATTTCCGTGAAGATGTGCCCCTCGGCCAAGCTCACAACAGTCATGTTGGCGTAGATTGTAAACGCGACAACAGCAGCCGTCAAGACAACTATTACAAGCAAGACGCGCTTCAGCATTACATTGTGTTTTGATTTCATGGCCGGTGAATTATCTGATTCTGAAAGCGCCGCTTCCTTGCGTAAAGTCCTTGCAATATACCTTGACCGGACATATTCCGCCGTCATCCATTTTCAAAAGAGAATCAAGAACGCCCTCCTCATTAAGATATTTGGAGAATGCAGGGCCGTCGTAAAGCAGCAGGTCGATATAGCCCAGCCCCATGGCACCGTATGCGCCTCCCAACAGGCGGCCTTTCAGCGCTCCACTTTTAAACAGCTCGTCAAGACGGTCTTCAACCTTGTATCTGAAATCGATGAACTCTTTGGCGTCCATACTTTCAGGTTGTGCGATAATCAGCATCATGGCCTCAGCACCTTTCGATGCAAGGGCATCAAAAATTGCCCGCTCTCCACTGACATATTCCTCGATGAGAGCTAAGTATTGTGTAGTTCCGCAGACGATGTCAAATCTAAGGCGGTCTTCGTCTTCATCGGGTTTGCAACTGTACGAGCAGTATGGGAGCAACGGGGTTGAGCTGTATTCTTTCTCATGGAAGTCAACGGCTGCCCGCATTTTGTCTTCGAGTTCTCCGATGGAGTACATTCCTTCGGGTGAAGCGGCCTGCTGAACATTGGCGATGTAATTATGTGCGGCGCCCTCGCCGATGGTAAGTTCGAGAATGACGCAGAACGCATTCATGCTGTCCGGCTCGTCAAGTTGGGCGAGTACCGGGTGATGATAGCTTAACGCAAAATTATTGTTGTCGGAATCATAAATCGCCTTGACCATGACTTCCGAAACATTTACGTCCTTGTCATACATCACGAAACGGAACTGCGAAGTGTCAGCTGGCTGCTTGCAGGGATAGACCGCCCACCGTTCCTTCAATGATTCGGGCATGGCATCCACGAGCCACGGATAAAGGAAATAACATTCAGTATGGCTCTCGACGCAGAACGTAAGCTCATTGTGTCCCCCGATGTTGTAAAAGACATTATTTCCGATCAAGGCGAGACCTTCCGACATTATTGCGCTGGTTTTCTCATGCCAATCGGGCGGCGTTGTGGCCAGCAAGTTCTCCAACTCTTCGCTGTGGCTGCAGAACCAATCCCAGAATCGCTTTACCCTTTCGGAGAACGGATTGTGGATTTTGCATTGGGAGATGAACCACAAGGTGTCATCATCATCAGGCTCTATCTTATCCGCTTTTTCAAAGAAACGCAAAGACTCGTCATAGTTGCCGAGATAGTAGTGGGAGTATCCGAGACGGAAATTCCAGTTTGCGGTTGTTTGTTGAGTGTCTTGGGTTTCAAGCAAAAGCGGAATTGCCTTTTCATATTCTCCGATATTGTTGTATGCCCTTGCAAGCTGTCCTTTAAGTTCATCGGTCAGTTGTTCGGGCGGAAGTTTCAGGAGCATGTCAACAACCTCGGCATGGCGGTCCTCCGAGGTCATTCCGTCGATTATCCGCGCCCAGTCGCGCTGCGCGGCTGTAAGTCCCGCCACGAAATCCCTTGTCAGTTCCACCACGCTTTCCTTATCGTGGCATGTCGGAGATGAGAGGGTGAATAGAGAGAACTGTTCATCACTCAGCACCTGCACCTGGGCGACCTGTGCATCACCGTCATCTCCCAAATAGCTCAACATGTATCGTCCATTGGGAATTTCGCCGGTTTCGATGACGTCGTCCTTTTCATTTTCGATGAACTTCAGTTGTTCGGGCTGCAAGGAGACGGCGAATGTGCGTATGACATCCGAGTCACCGTATCCTCCCCAGTAACCTTGGCTGCCTTCGTCGTCAAAAAATAGGTAGTTGCCGGGGATGGGGAAAGTCACGTTGCCGAGTTTCATCCTTACCGGGTGCTTTCTGAAGCCGATGGGATAATCGCTCGGTAAGTCGGCAATACCGTCAAGATTGGCCGGAGTTTGTCCGGCCAAGGAGCAAAGTTCGAGATATTCGGCATGCGGTATGGGCAAACCGGCTTTTATCGCAGTTTCAAGCCCGGCAATAATTCTTGAGTTGATGTCAGCGTCCTCATCGCTTCTTGACGATGGACAGAAGCTGCATTTTACCCACAACATATAGAGGGCATCGTAGAAGGCCAATCGGGCTCTGTCGATTTTCTGCTCCCAACAAGGAAAGAATCTCTCGGCGAGGCTTTCAATCCCCTCGCTGTCGACTGAGTTCAAAAGGCCGGTGATGTTGAGTCTTCCAAATGGAGTCACGACCGAACCGGGAATATCGCATGGAATGGGCCATGACAATTCCCAATTCAGCATCAGGTTGTTATGGTCTCCTGATTCTTTTGATTTGAGTATCTGTACGATTTGTTTGAGCCATCCGCAGAAATGTTGGGTGCGCATATTCTCAAAATCTCTTTCATAATAGAATTGAGTGTCATCCTCCACCTCAAATTCAATTTCCGTCAAATCAGTTATCGCATCCAATAAATCAACTACCAGGCAATGAAATCCCGGGCCCAAAACCGACGTCTGGCTGTCGATGGCAATTATTTTACCATCAGGTTCTGTCTGGTAAGTGATGTTGACAACACCGTTGTCGGTAAAGTTCAATGTGATGGATTTATCTTTGTTATCGCAACTGAATGAGAATCCCGCATGATTGGCGATGGGACGGATTGCTGCGGTCAGTTTGTTAAAATTCAGTATTGCGCCTGTCGATTTCGCGGTTATGCCAATGCTCATGTTATTCAACTTTAAACTTTATGCAAAATTAATGAAATATGAATGTAAAGCAAAAAAGTAATGGATAGATTTCGTAATTTTGCAGCGTGGAAATGTAGGATAATGGGTTATTGAATTTATCAAATGAAGAAAAGCAATCTCATAATAACGGCAATGGCAAGCACGATCGGACTGCTCGTCGGGGGATGCACTAATGGTAATCCTCCGACCGATGACGAATTGATGGCCATCTTTCTTGCCCATGAGGATGATTTTCACGATATTCACGAGATAATACGGAATGAAGCCATCGCAGAAGACGCATATTATAACGTGGAGTTTGATTCACTCAACGATCAGCGTTTCCGCAAAGGGGATTACCGCCAGCGCCTCGATTCTTTGCTCAACGAAATCAATTGCAACGTTGTAAGGGGATATGGTCCCGGGCACAATACAATTTATTTCCTGTACTATTCAACACTCGGAGGAACTTCCAAAAAGATACTCTATGACAGGAGCCTTTCCGGAAAGGTTCAGATAACCGAAGGGCGTGAACTCAACGACATCTGTCGTGAATGTGGGGGTGATACCCTGCTGTATAAACATATAAAGGGAGACTGGTATATCGAACTGAACCGTGATTAGGATTGCTGGAGGCAGTCTTTGAGCACCACGGCATTGTTGTGGTCGCGGTCGTGCGAGGAATAGAGGAGGGTCACGACGGGATGCAGCGACAATTCTTTTTTCAGCTCGATAAAAGATGGATTGGCGTGGAGTTCGTCCAAGTATCTTTCTTTGAACTCGTCCCAACGGTTTTCGGGATTGGCGTGAAACCATTCGCGCAACTCGGTGGATGGTGCGACGCCCTTGTCCCATAAGTCATAGTGGAACGTTTCGTGTGACAGGCCTCTGGGCCACAACCTGTCGATATATACGCGAAAGCCGTCAGATGCCTCGGCTTCGTCGTATGCTCTTTTTATGGAATAGGTGGTCATGAGTGGATGGTTTTATGTTTATAACGCCAAAGTTAATAAAAATATTACGAATGGCCATTAAAAACAAGAAAATCTTCGGAATTCTCCAAAGATTTTCTTGTAAAGTTTGTATGCCGCGTCTTATTTAAGTTCTCCAATTTTGTTTTTGAGTCGTTCGCGCTGCTCGGGCGATGTGCCGTATTCGACCATGGCCACGGTACCGGATTTGTCTATCACTATTGTGAGGGGATAGCCGTTACTGCCTATAAATTCCTTGAACTGAGTGTCGTTGACAATAGGAATCCAGTTGAATGTGCCTTTGTCGAGCACCTGACGTGCCACTTCCGGCGATTCGTATGTGGACGAGAAAAACATCACCTCGGGCATCTCGTCTTTCCACCGGGACAATTCGGGCATTTCGGCGCGGCACGGACCGCAGCCCGTGAACCATAGGTTCAGCACCATTACTTTTCCCGATACGTCGGCATTGGTCCACGTCTTTCCGTCGATGTCCCTGGCCGAAAATTCGGGGAATCTGTCTCCGGCTTTTATCATCGGCTTTTTGGCTGCAAAAGAGATGGAGTTGCCCTTGCCGTTTGCTTTGGCTTCGTTGAATCGGCGCAGAAGCTCTTCTCCTTCTTCCACTTCCCCGACAGGTATGGCAAACTTGAGTGCCTCGTCAGACAGCTGTGATGACAATGTCATTCCCAGAGCGCTGGCTCCATTAGGGGTTGACAGCATGAAGAATGCAGATGGGCCGGATTTCTCGCCATTCTTGACCTCGGCCGGCATTTCCTTGAAGAAGTATCCGTCGATGATTATTACCTTGTCTTTGGCAAGGGTCGCTGTGGCGCAAAGTACAAGCGCGACGGCGACAAAAAAATTTCTCATCAGTTTCATAGTGACTAAGAATTTAGTTTCGCTGCAAAGTTAAGAAAAAATATCATAAAACGGTATTGTCGACAACTTATTTTTTAGTTATGTCAGCGAAAAAAGTCACGCACCTCCTGAAACGGATGATGCGTGACTCTGTTTTGTAGCCGAATCTGCCGTTAGCCGCACTTTGAAGTGCCGCAGTTGGTGCAGATTAGGCAGCCTTCCTGATATATGAGGGTTTCGTGGCCGCAGTTGGGACAGGTTTGGCCGGAAGCCTTGGTGCCGTTCGGCAGATATTTTTTCAATGCGCGTTCAACGCCCATTTTCCATGTGCTGATTGACTGCGAGTCAAGTTCGAGCGTACCGACAAGTTTCAGGACCTGATCGATTGGCATGCCGTAGCGGAGGACGCCCGAGATGAGTTTGGCGTAGTTCCAGTATTCGGGGTTGAATTTGTCGGACAGACCTTCGATTGTTGTCTTATATCCGCGTTTGTTCACGAACTGGAAGTCGTAGCGTTTGGTGCCGTCGGGGGCTATGGCCTTGATGATTTTGCCGTGTGATACTGATTTGGGACAGAAAATACCGTCTTCGTCATCGGCCAGACCTGTGAAGATTTCATACGGCTTGCCGTCCATAAGTCCGACGAAGGCAATCCATTTTTCCTTATTGTTCTGGAAGCGCACCACATCGGCCTCAAGTTCAATCGGGCGCTTTGCCACATGGTGGGCAGGGAAGCCGTCGGCGGCAGGGGCAGGAGCTGTTTTTTTCTTCTTTTCCTCCATTGCTATGAGCACACCCGAGCGGGAACCGTCGCGGTAGACAGTGCAGCCTTTGCAGCCGGATTTCCATGCTTCGACATAAAGACGGTTTACCACTTCTTCCGTCACATCGGCCGGGAGGTTGATGGTGACAGATATGGAATGGTCGACCCATTTTTGTATGCGGCCCTGCATGTGTACTTTCTCGAGCCAGTCGATGTCGTTCGCGGTGGCGCCGGCATAAGGGGAACGGGCAACCAAGGCGTCGATTTCTTCCTGAGTGTAGTTATCCTTGACCTCAATGCCCTGGGTTTTCATCCAGTCGATGAATTTGGGGTGGTAAACGACGTATTCCTCAAATGCATCGCCGGTTTCATCGACATAGTCCACGCGCACGTCGGGGTCGCCGGGGTTTACCTTGCGGCGGCGCTTGTACACAGGCATGAATACGGGTTCTATGCCCGATGTGGTGCGTGTCATCAGGGATGTTGTACCTGTCGGAGCGATTGTGAGGCAAGCGATGTTGCGGCGTCCATATTTGAGCATGTCGGCATACATATGCGGATCAGCTTCGGCAAGGCGCTGCATGAACGGATTGTTTTTTTCGCGGGCGGCATCGAATACGGCGAAGGCTCCGCGGGTACGTGCCATGTCGACTGACGAGGTGTAGGCTGCCAGAGCGAGTGCGCGATGCACTGTTTCTGAAAATTCTGTTGCTTCGGGGGTGCCGTAGCGGAATCCCATTGCGGCAAGCATGTCGCCCTCGGCTGTGGTGCCGACACCTGTGCGTCGTCCTTTGCCTGTTTTGTCCTTGATTTTGAGCCATAGGTTGCGTTCGGCCGATTTCACTTCCTCAGTTTCAGGATCTTCGTCGATTTTTTTGAGGATGAGGTCGATTTTCTCCATCTCAAGGTCGATGATGTCGTCCATGATGCGCTGGGCCTTGCCGATATGCTCGCGGAACAGTTCGAAATCAAATTCCGCCTCGTTGGTGAATGGATTCTTCACATAGCTGAACAGGTTGACGGCCAATAGACGGCATGAGTCGTAAGGACACAGGGGAATCTCGCCGCAAGGATTGGTGGAGATGGTGCGGAATCCGAGGTCGGCATAGCAGTCGGGCAACGATTCGCGGGTGATGGTATCCCAGAAAAGCACACCGGGTTCAGCCGATTTCCATGCGTTGTGGATAATTTTTGCCCACAATGCCTTCGCATCAATTTCCTTTACGGTTGCCGGGCTGTCGGAATCAACGGGGAACTGCTGACGGTAAGGTGTTCCACTTTCGGCCGCCTGCATGAATGCGTCGTCGATGCGCACCGAAACGTTTGCGCCCGTAACCTTTCCTTCGGTCATCTTGGCATCGATGAACGCTTCGGAATCGGGATGCTTGATGGAGACTGTCATCATGAGGGCGCCGCGTCGTCCGTCCTGAGCGACTTCGCGGGTTGAGTTTGAGTAGCGCTCCATGAAAGGCACGAGGCCGGTGGAGGTGAGAGCTGAATTTTTGACGGGAGTGCCCTTGGGACGGATATGGGACAGGTCATGCCCCACCCCGCCACGGCGCTTCATCAGCTGAACCTGTTCCTCGTCGATGCGGATTACACCTCCGTATGAATCGGGCGCGCCATCGAGACCGATTACGAAACAGTTTGACAGCGAGCCGACCTGAAAGTCATTGCCGATGCCGGTCATGGGGCTGCCCTGGGGCACGATGTAGCGGAAATTCCGCATGAGGTCGAAAATCTCGTCGTGCGACATCGGTTCGGGATATTTGTTCTCGATGCGGGCAATTTCGGCGGCGATGCGGTGGTGCATGTCGTCGGGAGTTTTCTCATAGAGATGGCCGAACGAGTCTTTCAGTGCGTACTTGTTGGCCCATACGCGGGCGGCGAGCTCGTCGCCGTTAAAATACTCTTTGGATGCCTCGAAAGCTTCCTCAAAAGTGTAAGTCGGGTGTTCCACAGTCGGTTAGATATGAAAATCGGGGGTATTAAAAGTCATTGGAACGATTCATCGGAATCGATTGCAAAGGTACGTCAAAAATAGTTCAGTAGCCAAATTTATCAAGCTCAAATTACCGGCGATGTTGAAAAGTTTTCCGAAATGTATTATCTTTGCGCTAACAAAATTTATAAAAATGAAACACTCGGAATACTTCAATAAGCGCCACACCGTAAGAAAATATACTGACGGGCAGATCCCCGAAACCCTCCTTAAAGAAATGATTGAGGCGGCGGCCCATGCCCCCAACACCGGGAACATGCAGTGGTATAGCGTCGTTGTTACACGCGATGCTGCCAACAAGCGACGTCTTGCGCCTGCCCACTTCAATCAACCGTCGGTGGAAGGTGCCTCGGCGGTACTGACATTTTGTCTTGATTTGAACCGCTTCGAGCAGTGGTGCCGTCTAAATTCCGCCAACCCAGGGTTTGAGAATTTCCAGTCTTTTGTCGCTGCGGTTATTGACACGAGCCTGTTCGCGCAGCAGTTCTGCACCATCGCCGAAATGAACGGTCTCGGGACCTGTTATCTCGGCACCACCACCTACAATGCCCCTGACATAGCCAAGGTGCTTGAACTGCCCGAGCGGGTTGTGCCTGTGACAACCGTCACCGTGGGGTATCCCGAAACGCAGGCCGGCCCAACCTGGCGTCTACCAGTTGAGGCTGTAATGCACGAGGAAACATACCGCCGTCCCACAGATGAGGACATACGCCGATGGTATGCCCCGCTCGAGCAGGAATCGCAGCACTTTGTCGAGGAAAACGCCAAACAGTCGCTCGCGCAGGTGTTTACTGACATCCGTTATCCGCGTGAATCGGCCGAGTATTTCTCAAAGGTCTATGCCGGATTGCTCGACGCCAACAAATTTCCCTTGAAATGAGCCGACCTTCCCCTGCCAGACTGTTGATAGCTGCCGTGGCAATCATCAGTTTCTTTATTTTCATAGACACGCCATATACGGGCGATGATCTTGGATACAAGGCCATTTTTCAGGGAGCATCCCCGCGCTATGATTCGTGGTGGAGCTATCCACGGTGGGTGGTTTCGCACTGGCTGAATACCAACGGACGTATCCCCAACGACATAATGCCTCTGCTTTTCAGCCTTCCCAAGGGATTGGTGGCGTTGGCATGCGCCGCCGTGCTCATGCTTATGTACCGCATGGCCCTCGCGCTGTCCATGCCCGGCAAAAAAGGTTTTTGGCCGGTTGCCTTGACAGCCGCGATTTTCTTTGTATTGCCGTGGTGGGACTCGATGTTCGTGTTTGCCTGCCAGCTGAACTATGTGTGGGCATCCGCCTTCAGTTTGCTTGCCGTATGGATTATTTTCTCAGTAAAGTCGGGGTCGCGCTGGTTCACGTTGGTGTCCGCCCTGGTGTGCGGTGCCGGCGCCATGATGCACGAGGCGGCCTCGCTGCCCCTTCTTGTGGGACTGAGCTTTTATATATTGTACGCGCGATGGCGTCCTGACAGGGTACAGAAGATTATGCTTATGGCATTTGCGGTTGGGACCGCGCTTGTTACCCTTTCCCCAGGCATCATAATGAGGGCGGGCGATAATGTCGCTGCCGATGATCTGCTGCCGGTTCTTTTGCTTAAAACCGACATTGTCGCAGCCGCATTATGGGTCGTTATCGTATGGAAATATTTCTCAAAAAAAGACCGGGAGAAAGTCGTGGCGCTAATGCGGTCACGGCTCGGCATTTTCGCCGTGGCGTCCCTCGCTTCGATGGTCATAAGCCTTGCTTCGGGAATTGTCGGGCGCAGCGGATGGTTTGCCGAGATGTATGCGCTGATGGTAATTTTCGGATGGCTTTCCCGCCGGTGGCAAGCCAAAGTCCGTTGGGCCAGCCCGCTGCTCTGCTGCCTGGTTCTGGGCCAACTTGTCGGTGTGGCCATATGGCAACATCGCCTGTCAAATGAATTTGATGTGTTTATCGAGGATTATGTCGCATCGGATGACGGGTTGGTTTATCAAGACTATACGCGCGACGGACAGCTTCCCTGGTGGGCGCTCGGTCGCCTGCGCGGAGTTCTTGATCCTGATGATGCATGGTTGCTAAGCACTCATGCGGCATATTACCGGGAGGATGCTCCATGGCCTGTTGTCGTTCCCATTGAAGCCGCCGACCATATTCCGCTTGATAATGAGGAATACGAGCTCTTAAATGGCGATTTACTCACCCGCGAACTTCCGTATGAAACAGAAGATATACTCCTTGAACGCGAGCGCCAGACTATCAAACTATGTGAAATAGACGGACGGCAGTGGGTGGCGCAGGCCATTCCTGCCGGAGGCTGGCATCTTTCTCCCCGCCAGCTTGACCTTGGCGACAGATAACATTGTTCCCCTTACCACAAATGGCGGAAGTCTGGTTCATCCCGAACTTCCGCCATTTCTATATATTAGATGGATATGTTTTGCAAAAAAAAATTCGCTCCGGGGTGGGCCGGAGCGAATTATGAGGGGCGCGTCATCTCGACGAATACCCTCTGGAGGGATTTTATTTGGGGGTTGATGTTGCTTATTCAGCTACCACCTCAAAGGGAAGTTCAACGGCCACTTCCTTGTGGAACTGGATGGTGGCGGTGTAATTGCCGACTTCCTTGATGGCTTCTTTGATGGTGATGAGTTTGCGGTCAACGTTGTGGCCGAGCTTTTCGAGGGCTTCGGCAATCTGGATGGCGTTGACAGAGCCGAAGATGGTGCCGGTAGCGGAAGTCTTGGCGCCGATGGTGAGTGCTACACCTTCGAGTGCTGCGGCTGCGGCTTCAGCGTCGGCCTTGATCTGAGCGAGCTTGTGGGCGCGCTGGCGCTGGTTTTCGGCGAGAACCTTAAGAGCGGAGCTGGTAGCTACAACTGCTTTGCCCTGAGGGATGAGGTAGTTGCGGCCATAACCGTCTTTTACTTCTACGACGTCGTCCTTGTATCCAAGGCCGCGAACGTCTTCTTTAAGAATGATTTTCATATTTATGGTCCTGGTCTTAAGGGTTATTTCATGAGGTCGGTAACGTAGGGCAGAAGGGCGAGGTGACGGGCACGCTTAACGGCCTGAGCCACGCGACGCTGGAATTTCAGCGAGGTGCCGGTGATGCGGCGGGGAAGGATTTTGCCCTGTTCGTTGAGGAACTTCTTGAGGAACTCAGCGTCCTTGTAGTCAACGAACTTGATGCCTGCGCGTTTGAAGCGGCAGTATTTTTTCTTCTTCACGTCAACCGACATGGGAGTGAGATAGCGGATTTCAGATTGAGCTTGTGCCATGGTTTAGTCCTCCTTTGCTTCTACGGGTTGGGTTGATTCGGCTGCTTTGGCAGCTTTGAGGCTGCGGCGCTTGGCGGCGTATTCGGCGGCGTACTTGTCCTGACGGAATGTGAGGAAGCGGAGCACGCGTTCGTCGCGGCGGAAAGCGGTTTCGAGCTGGCGAACGATGGTGGGTTCACCTTCAAACTCGATGAGAGTGTAGAAGCCGGTCGACTTCTTCTGGATGGGATAAGCGAGCTTGCGCATGCCCCATTCCTCGGTGTTCACGATGGTGGCACCCTTGTCGGTGAGCACCTTGCTGAACTTTTCTACCGCTTCCTTCATCTGTGCGTCAGACAAAACGGGAGTTAAAATGAAAACGGTTTCGTACTGCATTTTTTGAATGAGTTGGATAAATATTAATGTAACTTTTGTGGTTAATGAAAGCCGTAGCTCCACAAACCGGGCGCAAAGTTACTAATTTTCCGTGGAATATACAAACTTTTTATTAAGCGTGTTTTTGAAAAAATGATATTCGAGATTGCAAATCCTGTAAATTCAATTCCAAACTAAAACAATAAACGTTAATGAAACAGCCCGGCGAAAGAACCTCTCTCGTCGGGCTGAATATTCTGTTCAAGTATTTTATCGTAATGAGAATTTCGGCTGTGGGACAAATTCAATCCATTCCAAAAGCTCATCTTCTTCTGTTGCTGGCTCGTAAATATATTCTTCGCCACAACCATTTAATGTAATGCGCCTTGGCTCACTTGATACAAAAGACCAATATATACCTTCGTCTGAGAACGTACAAGCGTCGGGATTGAATTTAGATGCGTCTATTTCAGGCAAATTTTTCAAAAGTTCAAGGTTGTTTGGCGCTGAATAATGAGTGTATTCACCAGTATTCAAGTTCTTCATCATACGAATGTTTTGAAGAAAAACAGAACCCTTGTCAGTATGGCGTAAGGATGCCGCGCGGATATAGGACATTCCGGGGGCAACCATATACATGAATGAATTATTGTTTGTGTCAATCATAACATGACAATAATCTCCATCAAGCATGATTATCCTCGTGCCTAATTGCCATTGTTGCAGACAATCAGCGATATTGGAAGCGGATGCCTCCATTACCTTGTAAGGTTCTACAACGTTAATCGTTTCAATCAGTCGCATCAGCTCGCCATTTACTATAATTGACTTGCCGTCCACTTCAATATTCACCGGCTCACCCTCATTCATCAGAATTGTGTCAGGCGTAAACACAGTTGTGCGGTTGACATTGCGGCTTGGAATAATCAATGTCGCAGACTTGGTGTCTAGACTGTCATTTCGCGTGAAATAGATTAGAACCGAGTCTGTCTGCACCAGTTCAGATTTAGCGTTGGCCCACACTCCTTTTGCGCCAGGGTTTAGATTAGGCGCAGCCAATGATGCCACCACTGCCGACAGCATCAACAATAACATTGTTATGGGTTTCTTCATACAATAATATCTTTTAATCAGTTAGCTTTAATTGGTAACTCCCTAAAAGTCAATTCCGAGTCGAAATGTAAAAAAAGCATCTGTGTAATATCCTATTCTCAAGTTCAGACCTAATTTCCGACCCCAATTAAATCTATGTCCGATTGTGGGAGAGAAATATTTTTCCAAAACATTGTGGACTGGCATACACCAATCCAATTACAAAGATATGAAATTTATTTGATTATGATGATGTACTATGGAATTAAATCCAAAAATATCCCGAAAATTAATAGAGCAAACAAGCCTTAAAAAGACCAAGACAGATTGCTCTCAGTTGGGTCAATTCTCTATTAGTACATGTTTAGTACACTTTATAAGCTATAATATGGTGATTTTCAGTGAAATGAAATCATATCATCGAAACGCATGATATTTCAATGCAATATTATAAGCTGCCGTATTATTGTATCAGAGGTAAGCCAATGATGCGCGGGGATTCTAAGGTGGTCGTCAGATAGTTCGATGTGCCCTGCGCGAAGGGATGGCTCTGCATCGGCGATAATCTGTTTTTTATATTTGGATGGAATTTTGGATAGGTCAAGCCCATGTGATGTGCGCAGGGCCGTGACGATGTTGTCGTTCAGCCTGTCGATTGCATCTTCCTCGTCTATATCACATGGATAAGGAAGGCGGTCGAGCCAGGAGGATATGCGGCTGTCGTCGATACGCCGCAGGGTGCCGTCAAATGAATGGGCCGACGGCCCGAGTCCGAGCCACCGGGAATCTGGGTTCCAGTATGCGGTGTTGTGACGCGACTGGAATCCCGGGCGGGCGAGATTTGAAATCTCATAGTGCTCAAATCCATGTTGGACGGCAATTTGTTGGAGTGCGCTGAACTGGCCGTCGATTATGTCATCATCGACGGGTTCAGTTCTGCCCTGACGCCACATTTTATGGAGCCGTGTACCCTCATACCATGACAGACAGTAGGCCGACAGGTGGGTGACGGGCATGGACAATACGCGGCGCAGGTCTTCTTTCCAGTCGTCGACGGACAATCCCGGCAGTCCGTAAATAAGGTCTACAGATACATTGGCTATCCCACCCTGACTGAGGAGATCGATTGCGGCAATTGCCTGATTTGCAGAGTGGCGCCTTCCTATGAAAGTCAATATAGGATCCCGCAGACTTTGAACGCCCATGCTTATTCTGTTGACACCTAATGAGCGCCAGAAAGCTACAGACTCGGTAGTTACATCCTCGGGGTTTACCTCTATGGTAAATTCCTCCACTCCCGTCAGGTCGATAGTGTCTATAAGCCGGGAAAACAGATTGGCCGGTAGTACGGATGGAGTTCCCCCCCCAATATATACCGTCTGGAAGGGCGCTGCAATTTCGTCGCGGCGGTAGCCATATTCGGCAATGATGCCTTCCACCACCCGTTCCATGGCGCCCATGGCCGGAGTGGAGTAGAAGTCGCAGTAAATGCACTTCGACCGGCAGAATGGAATGTGGATATACAGACCTGTATTCATAATCAATAAGCTGACGGTGCTGTGCGGCCACACATCGGCATGAACTGGCACCATTTGCAGTGGGCAGGATCCTCACATTGGGTGAAAGGAACAGCCGGGTCGAAAATTTCGGAAATCAATTCGTTGAGCCGCGGACGGAAATCAGCCGAGAATCCCGGGAAATCCGGCAGAGGTTTGGTGTCGGAGTAGCACAGGTCGCTGATTTGCCCCGTGCGCACAATTTCCTTTACCCTATGCAGTGTCGGACGGATGCGGGCCGTTGGATCGACCATGTCGGCATAGGCCTCCGAATATACCATAAGCTGCAGCAGCGCCATTTTTTTTGAGTCGTATTTGAAAAGGTTGTCAAGCGTTGAGCCGATTTTATAGTCATCCCCGCCGGTTTTGTAATCGACGAAGCGCAACGACCCATCAGGAAGGCGGTCGATGCGGTCGACGAGCATCTTGAAGTTGATGGCGAGTCCCTCGCAGACTTGCCACTGAGGAGAGGAATATTCCTGTTCCCCTCCGACATAGACGAACGAGCGTCCGCCCGAACAGAATTTTTCTTCCTCGGCGGCCAGCATGGCTCTCAGCTGATATTCCACCTGCCCCTTTATGAGCTGTCCCTCGCAGTTGAGGTCCGACATGGTGGGATTTTCGATTTTCATGCCGAGGAAATGGGCGATTTCGTCAATGAGTATGCTTTCAAGCCGGCCGTCGCTGTCCATCTCGCGGTAGGTATCCGAAGTTATTTCGCCTCCTTTGTATTTGTCAAACAGCCGCTGGGCCGTGTGGTGGAAGATGTCTCCTATCTTAGCCGGGTCGAGATAATCCACCGGGGCATCATCCTCGCGGAGGTCATTGACAAAGCGCAGGTAAAAGCTGAGCGGACATCCCAGGTAAGTTTTCAGCGCCGAGGCCGATATGCGCAGCCCTCCCGGGCGCCGGTATGATTCGAGCTGTTCAAGAACCTTGCCTTCTTTTTTGACTTCGATAGTGCGTGGCGCCGGCGTCTTGCCTTCGAGCTGCATCTGACGGTGGACAATGGCCGGGTTTCCGTGGAGATATAGCAACTGGGCGAGATAGCGCGACATCTCCCCAGCACCGTTGGCCGAGGAGCGTGAATCGTAGAACAGGGTCACACGCGATGCCCGGCTTATTGCGCGGAAAAAATAGTAGGCATAGAAGCTCTCGCTCTGCTCGATGGGGGGCAGCCCGTAGCCACGGCGCAGGCTGTTTGGTATCATGGTGCGCACATAGTCGCGGCGCGGAAACGTGCGCTCGTTCATTGAAAGGAACGTTATGTTGTCGAAATCAATGGCGCGTGTTTCCAACACGCCCATTACCTGCAGTCCTTTCAATGGCGTGCCTTCGACGTTGATGGTCTTGGACTGAAGAATACGCTCGAACAGCATTAGGAAGGTCGACTCGCGCATGGTTACGGCGTACTTGTCGATTAACTGGCGCAGAACAGCAATCTGTGCGTCGAAATAGCGCAGGATGTCAAGCTCAAACGAGGTGTTGAACAATGCCGTGCCGGCATTGACTTCGAGAGCGGCGCGAACTCCGTTTACAAGCCCCACGACATATTCGCACGATTCTTCCAGACTTTCCTGATTCAGTATGGGTCGGAAAATATAGTCTAATTCAGGGAACTCCTCCAGAAGATAATCTGCCTCAAGGTTAAAGAGCCTCAGGTTGAAAATTTTCTGGCGCATTGCCTCGGCCTTTCCACCTGCAAGCAGCTGGAGGTGGGGATGCAGCAGAATCTCGAGTACGTCCTGGAAGAAATACGACACACCGCCCCGGCGTTTGCGCGAACGCCTCTGCATTGATATGATGGATCGGAAAAGGGTGGCGAATGTGGTTGAGGTATACGGCAGCCCCATGGTGACGTTTACGGCGGGAATGTCGTGCGGCAATGCGAGCATCAGTGAGGTTAGCTGGCCTGCATCAGGGACAATTACGGCGGTGTTGAACAATCCGTCGCCGTCGAGCATCCCTTCCGATGCCATCCTTTCAAGTTCGGCGCCCGCTGCCTTTGCCTGGACAACTGCCGACGGCACTCCGATTATGTCGATGCGGGCAGGCGTGCCTATCTGTTCCATCTCGAAATCATCAGGCATCGGGAATTCTTTTGCCAGACGGCTGATAATCCTGATTGCCGGGTTGTCCTCGTTGATTTTTCCGTCGGGAGTATAGAAGAACGGTGACGATAGGTCCCAGAAGAAATCGGCAGCCCCGGCCCTGCGCATGCGCGCCATTATGCATAGTTCCGCGTTGGTTACGTCGCTCAAACCGACAAAGACATAATGGCGCCGTTTTATGTCTGCAATGGCCGTGTCGGAAAGCCTCAGGGCGGCGTCGCGCATCTGGCGTCCCGGTGTGGTAAGCCGCTCTTTGGCGAGACGGTCGGAGAAGCGGCGGTATATTTCGGGGAGCATGCGCCATAACGACAGGAAACGGTCGTTTATGACCATGTCACGTCCGTCGGGCTTGGCATGGAGCCAAAAAGACTCAATGTGTTCTGTAAACCGGGTATGTCCCCATATCCTGCTGATTATATCTTTCTGTTCGTCTGAAAGGTAATCGGCGGCAATGTCATGGAGGGCTTCAAGATTGGAATAGAGTTTGACAGGGTCGGCAAGCGCGCGGTCGATTTCATCAAAGTCGTCAAGAATCATGTCTCCCCAAAATATGAATTTATCAAATTCTTTGGGGACAAATGTGTTTTCGTCACCTCCGGCTGTGTTCAGCGCCTCGACGGTGCGGCAGTAAGAGTCGTAGAGCATGAAAAGACGCTCGAAGTGCGAGGCTTCGGAAACGCGGGTGATTTTGGCGGCAAAACGTCCGAAAGTGGTGAAACGGGGCATGAACACTGCCTTGTCCCCCACCCTTTGCTGGATATACTTTTTCAGAAACATCGCCGACCGCTTGTTGGGGAAGATGAAGGTGTAATCGGCGAGGTCCCGGATGTTTGAAGACGTATAATAATCGGCTATCTGCTCTAAGAACTTCACTTTATGGAGGGGTTAGATTATCGTTGACGGGCTTTTTGAGTCGTATTTTGACGACCTTTTATTAATAAGACGATAGGGACGCAGCGCGCCCCTATCGTCATACGGTCATAATGTCGTTATTCCTCGTTGAGGAGTTCAATCATCTTGATTGCAGCTTCCGGGATGCGGGTGCCGGGGCCGAAGATGGCCGCTACGCCTGCCTTGTAGAGGAAGTCATAGTCCTGAGCGGGAATGACACCGCCGGCAACAACCATGATGTCCTCGCGGCCGAGCTTGCGGAGTTCCTCGATTACCTGTGGCACAAGTGTCTTGTGACCTGCTGCGAGCGAGCTTACGCCAAGCACATGGACGTCGTTTTCGACGGCCTGACGGGCAGCCTCGGCGGGAGTCTGGAACAGCGGTCCCATGTCTACGTCAAAGCCGCAGTCGGCATAGCCGGTGGCTACAACCTTGGCGCCGCGGTCGTGACCGTCCTGACCCATCTTGGCAATCATTATACGGGGCTGGCGACCTTCGCGTTTTGCGAATTCCTCGCACATCTGCTGCGCGCGGACAAAGTCGGGGTCTTTTTTAGTTTCTGCTGAATACACGCCTGAAATTGTTCGGATTACTGCTTTGTAACGGCCTACGACATCTTCGCAGGCATCGGAAATTTCGCCGAGCGACGCACGGAGGCCGGCTGCCTTGACGGCGAGGTCAAGAAGGTTGCCTTCCTTGGTGCGGACACATTCGGTGATGGCTGCGAGGGCTTCCTTGACTTTGGCTTCGTCGCGGTCGGCACGGAGGTCGTTGAGACGAGCAATCTGCTCTTCACGCACCTGGGTGTTGTCGATTTCGAGGATGTCGATGGGATCTTCGTGGTCGAGACGGTATTTGTTGATGCCGACGATGGTCTGACGGCCTGAGTCGATACGGGCCTGGGTGCGTGCGGCGGCTTCCTCGATACGGAGTTTGGGAAGGCCGGTTTCGATAGCCTTAGCCATGCCGCCGAGCTTCTCGATTTCCTGGATATGTTCCCATGCGCGGTGAGCGATTTCGTTGGTGAGCGCTTCCACGTAGTATGAACCTGCCCAGGGGTCGACCTGCTTGGTGACCATCGTTTCTTCCTGAATGTAAATCTGGGTGTTTCGTGCGATACGTGCCGAGAAGTCGGTGGGAAGGGCGATTGCCTCGTCGAGGGCGTTGGTGTGGAGCGACTGGGTGTGGCCCAGGGCTGCGCCCATGGCCTCGATACAGGTGCGGCCAACGTTGTTGAAGGGGTCCTGCTCGGTGAGCGACCAGCCGGATGTCTGCGAGTGGGTGCGGAGTGCGAGCGACTTGGGGTTCTTGGGGTTGAACTGCTTGACAATCTTTGCCCAGAGCATGCGTGCGGCGCGCATCTTGGCAACTTCCATGAAGAAGTTCATGCCGATTGCCCAGAAGAACGACAGACGCGGAGCAAATGCGTCGATGTCCATACCGGCGTTAACACCGGCGCGGAGGTATTCGAGACCGTCGGCGAGAGTGTAAGCCAGCTCGATGTCACAGGTGGCGCCGGCTTCCTGCATGTGGTAGCCGGAGATGGAAATCGAGTTGAATTTGGGCATGTTCTGCGAGGTGTACTCGAAGATGTCGGCGATGATGCGCATCGAGAATTCCGGGGGATAGATATATGTGTTGCGCACCATGAATTCCTTGAGGATGTCGTTTTGGATGGTACCGGCCATTTCCTCAAGCTTGGCTCCCTGTTCGAGGCCAGCGTTGATGTAGAAGGCGAGCACGGGAAGAACGGCGCCGTTCATGGTCATCGAAACCGACATTTTGTTCAAGGGGATGCCATCGAACAGTACCTTCATGTCCTCGATTGAGCAAATCGACACACCGGCCTTGCCCACGTCACCGACAACACGGGGATGGTCGGCGTCATAGCCGCGGTGTGTGGCGAGGTCAAACGCCACGGAAAGGCCCTTCTGGCCTGCGGCGAGGTTGCGGCGGTAGAATGCGTTTGATTCAGCGGCGGTGGAGAAACCGGCATACTGACGGATGGTCCAGGGACGCAGGGGATACATGGCGCTGTACGGACCGCGGAGGAACGGGGGAATACCTGACACGTAGTTGAGGTGTTCCAGACCTTGCAGGTCGTCTTTCGTATATATGGGCTTGACCGGAATAAGCTCAGGGGTGAGCCAGTCCTGCTCGGGGTTGGCAGCTACGGCAGAGTGCTGAGCGCCGAACGAGTCTTTTGTAATGTCTATGGTGGAGAAATCGGGTCTCATTTCTTTGTGTTGTAGCTGGTTAATTATTTGTTGAGAAGACGAGCGTTGAAGTCGCGGAGGGTTTCAAGCACGTTGCAGCGAACATGTACGAAGTCCTTGATTCCGGCAGCCTGGAGTTCTTCGGTGCAGGCGGGATTGCCGGCAACCACAAACTCGGCGCGACCGTCGAGATACTTGAATGCTTCGGGAGCAAGAGTGGCGTATTCGTCGTCTGACGAGCAGAGAACCACTACGTCGGCACCCTGAGCCAAAGCTGCATCGACGCCCTGCTCGACGGTGTCGAAGCCGAGGTTGTCGATGATTTCATAACCGGCGCAACCGAAGAAGTTGGTCGAGAACTGGGCGCGGGCAAGGCGCATGGCAAGGTTGCCGATGGTGAGCATGAACACCTTCGGGCGTTTGGCGGCAGCCTCGGTGGCCAGGCGGAGCTCTTCGAAGTCAGAGGCAGCGCGTTTGCCGCAGAGGGCCTTGTCGGACTTTTCTTCCTCGCCGCAGCCGCAGTGGCATGAGCAGTTGGAATTTGCAATCTTGCCGGCAGCTGTTTCGTTGATGTTGGGATACTGGTTGGTGCCGAGCAGGATTTCCTTGCGGCGTGCAACCTCGGTGTGGCGCTTCACGCAAGAGTCATTGACGGCCTTCTGCACCTTGCCTTCTGAAACGAGTGCGAAGAAACCGCCCTCTTTTTCGGTGGCGAGGAAGAGTTTCCAGGCTTCGTTTGCCAGCGATACGGTGAGGGTTTCCACATAGTATGAACCACCGGCTGGATCGATAACCTTGTCGAGATGGCTTTCTTCCTTGAGGAGGAACTGCTGGTTGCGGGCGATGCGTTCGCTGAAAGCGTCAGGTTTCTGATAAGGAACGTCAAAGGGTGTGGTGGTGATGGAATCTACGCCTGCGAGTGCAGCCGACATGGTTTCGGTCTGGCTGCGGAGGAGGTTGACGTGGGCGTCGTAGATTGTCTGGTTGAAGCGCGATGTCGATGCGTGTACGTGCATTTTTGCACATTCAAGGCTTGCGGGCTTGTACTGAGCGACAATCTGCGCCCAAAGCATGCGGGCTGCGCGGAATTTGGCCAGCTCCATGAAATAGTTGGACGATACGCCCATGTTGAACTTAACACGTGCGGCAACTTCATCTACCGACAGGCCGGCGTCGGTGAGGAGGGTGAGCCAGTCGGCGCCCCATGCGAGGGCGTAACCGAGTTCCTGATAGATGAATGCGCCCGAGTTGGAGAGCATGTCGGAATCTACGGCCAGCACTTTGAGGCCCGGAACTTCGGAAACCTCGGCGAGGAGAGCCTTGGCGGTCTCGACGATTGCGGGAACGTCCGCTTCCTTGCCATGACGCAGGGAACGGCGGAGGGGATTGTAGTCGATTGAGCCACGGAATGTTTTTTCAACACCGTTGGCTTTTATGTATTTCACCAGGGCTGCGGCAAGGTCAAGCGCCTTGCGGGGGCAGCATGTGAAGTTGATTTCAACTGTTGAGAGGTCGATGCCTTTCATGAGGGTTGCGAGGGTGGCTTCCGAAGGGTCTTCAACTTTGAATCCGAGCGAAGTCACGCCCTTGGTGAGTACCTCGACGGCAACGGCATTGGCTGCTTCGGGTTCGCACTCGATGATTTCCTGGCGGGTGAGCCAGTCGTTGGTGGTGCGGATGCCGCGGACGTATGGAAACTCGCCCGGCAGGCTGTCTGTTGTTTTAAGGTCGGCAATGTCTTCGGCGCGGTACATAGGCTGCACGTTGAAGCCCTCGTTAGTGCGCCAGACCAGTTTCTTGTCGAAGTCGGCGCCTTTGAGGTCGGCCACGACTTTGGCGCGCCATTCTTCCATGGATACGCCCGGGAACTGGTCAAACAATTTTTCGGTCTTTTCTGACATAACTTTGTTTAGGGTAGTTATAATGTTTATTAGATTTTCGGTCGGTGACAGAAAATAGAGTGGCGGGAGCCGCCTGATGTTTTCCCGGCAAAGATAGCACAAAAAATCGGTAAATCAACACATTTGATAATAAAAATATTTTTTGCCCCGGAATAGGGATGGCAACGGAGATTTTTATTAATTTTGTAGGATATTTAATTTAAGTAAAAACCCGTTTAATAAAAACTAATCCGCGATGACATATGAGATAGGCCAAATATATGAATTTGACGTAATTAAGGACTATGGTGAGGATGAAGACATTTTCCGTCTGCACATTCCTGGCTACGGCGAAGGGCGCCTGGCAAAATTCAAGTTCCAGAAAAACGAGCCTTTGCCCGACCGATTGAAGTGCCGCATTAAATTTTTCAGCAACGGTTTTCCTGTTCCGGGACACTATATGCCCCAGTATGTCAACCGGTTTTACCGTCAGGGATATGAGCAGGGAGCCGTGTTTGAGTTCAAGGTAGTTGGCCTTCCCCCGGCTCCTGGCGGACATTTCAGTCTTGAGGACAAATACGGGATTCGCTATAATCTTCACGACAACGCTGCATTATTGGTCGAGGGACAGAAGGTTCTGTGCAGATTCACTAAACTGTCCGTAACATATTTCAACCTTGAGCTTGCCAACGGCGACATGAGGCTGCCTCTGATCAAGCCCGAGGTATTTCTTGGCAACATCGGCGTTAAGGGGATCATGCGCTCGCGTCTTGTGAAACTTCTCGGAGAATTTCTTCCTGACGCACAGGCTGAACTTGATTCAGACAGCGCACTGTGGGTTGTTACGGCCTTGAAAGGAATAGGTAGCCGCCTTGCCGAGTGGTTCGTGCAGTCTGACATCCGGCGCCACAATGTATTCTTCCGCAAATTGGTGGCGATAGCCCGCACAGGCGGTCTCTATCTGCTGGAAAATTCACGGTTCCTCCGCAATCTTGCCGAGGAACAGCGACGCAATCTGCAGGCCATACTCACCGAGGCGGTCGAAAATCTCGACCCATTCCGACTTGTGCTCGAACTGGTGGAAAGCGGCAAGGAGAGGGAATTTGTTGAGAGCCTGATGACTAAACTGCGCGAAAGCGGCTATCTGTATCACCCCGCGCGACAGTTCTCGCTGATGATGATGATATTCCGCACCGAGCCGGCATTGGTCCAGACTTATCTCGGCAAGATTTTCGAAACCATCATGGAATGGAAGCTCGAGACCTGGACAGCCGAGCCGTTCCGCAGCGCTTTCGTACGCCAGTTTGAAATCTATATACGGCAGAGTTGCCGGGAAATTGACCTCCTGCCCCAGGCCGACACTCAGGCCGACATAGACCGCATCGAGAAAATCGTCACGGCAATAGCATTGCAGATGCTCATTTCGGGCGACTCGACCTCATCGCAATACAAGCGCAACCGCTCGCTGTTCTACCGCTACATATCGCTGTTGAGGCCGGTGCGCAGCGACGAACTTCTTGACAAGGCATTCCTGACCCTGATGGGCGTGAACCTCCCCCTGGAATTCACATACGATACCATCAAGGAACCCACCATGCTGATGACCCGCGCCACCGTGCGGCCGCCCGAAGACGCTTCGAACATCGACACCATCCATTCGATGCAGGAAGGCGACATACAGATTACCGTCGATGGCGACGGCATATCGGTGATGCGCACCGACGACACCAATGCTGGCCGCATCTTGCCGAACGGAATGATGGAATGGCTTTCCCCGCAGATTTATCTGTCGGGACTGCAAAGCCTGAACGGTGGCCAACTGAACAGCTTTGACGCCCATCGCCGTCTGTGGGGAAACATTGAGAAGGCTCTTTTTGAGTCCAGGGCACATGCGGCTGCAAAGATACGCGAACGGCGCAAGGCCGAGGTGGGTGACCGCGTGAAAATCCATATCAGCCAGGACGAACGTTACCGTGCCGACAATCCCATGTGGGAAGCCGCCATCAGTGATGAAAACTTTTTTGACGGCAAGGGTGTCATCTACCGCGATAACATAGTTGGCTACAACCTGCGCTCTTCCGACCTTGACCGCAACCGCGCGCTTGCCCGCAGCGCTTTTGTCGACAGCAACGGGCGTCCCCGCCACTTCCTTGCAACCGTCGAATCCATCGATCATGAGGGAATATACCACTTCTCGTTGATTGACGATGTGGCCGAGCAATGCGGCAATATAATGAACTACAACGATACATACCTTGCCGTAATTGCAAACTGCGACCAATATGAATACAGCGCGATTGCCGAGACCGGGTATGGCATCCACCTCCAGCGCCAGCCGGGCGACCCGGAATATCACCGTCAGGACATCGTGGCCTTCCGTGTGCTCGACATGAACAATCCCCGCCACATAAAAGGCACGATTCTTTATGATGAGGAAGGACAGACACTCGACAAAGTGTTCGCTTTTTCCGAACTGATGAAGGGTATATCCTTTGATGAAGAGGATGACGAACTCGACGGCACAATGATGCTGGACTCCGACGAGAACCTGTCGCATGAGGACGTTATTGAAATCATTGAGCTGATAAGGTTCAAGGCTATCTCCACGAGCAATCTTCTGGCAGCCTACGACTATCTTCAGTTCGGCCGTCTCCTTGCCCTCATTATCGGAGCCAAAGAGCTGGCCAAGCGACTTGAAGTACATGCCGCCATGTTGCGCCTCCACCAGTTTTACGCGACCAATCGCCGCGTCGATTCAGACGAACTGGAAAAATTCCGCTCGGAAGTGGCAGGCTTCCCGATGCTTGAGGTTGTGTTCCACCGTCTTGAGATTGTATCCTGGCTTGGCGATGCCGACCACAACGAAGATCTGTGGGAGACGGTCAAGGAGGGACGCAATCTTCTCGAAAGCAACCTTGCCCGACTGGTACTCTCGGTCAACATGCTTCCCGACGGGTCGAATGATGATGCCGTGGCCGAAGGGCTCAAGACTAAAATCGCACAGATGCTTGGCGTCAATTTCGAGGCACGTCAGCTTAAATCGTACGGACGCGAGAACCAGTTCATCGAGTTCAAGTCGAGCATCGTTTATCCCGCACGCAAGAAGGGTGAGAAAGTTAAGGCGGATCCAGAGGCACAGCAGTTCGTGATTTTGAAAACCATCGCGGGCTTCCTGAATTCATCGGGCGGCACGTTGTATATCGGCGTGAACGACTACACGCGCTGCGAGGCAGGTCTGTTTGAGGATTTCGAGTACTATAAGCATCGCAAGGCCACCAACCACGGCTATTTTTACGATGTGAAGAATATTGACAATTACATCGTGTTCCTTTCCAACATGATCCGTAACGAATGGGGCACCCTTATGGGCGAGAGCGTCCAGGTGTCGCGTGATGAGGAGGCTTCGCATGACGTGGTGGTCGTGAAAGTCTCTCCCCGCACCACTCCAGTTTTCCTCAACGATACGATTTTTGTGCGCCGCTCCAACAACACGATGATGCTCAACGAAGCCGAACAAAAGGAATTTGTTGAGGAGCGCAAGATGCTTGAACTACGTCGCCGCGAGGAACTCAATGTGGCAATGGCCAAGGAAGAGGCGCGAAAAGTCGAACTTGTCGAGGCAACCGCTACGAAAACCAAGGCCGAAGTTCCAACAGAAGTCACAGCACCCGAGGCGACCTATGATGTACAGGAAGAGGACACTGAGAAAGTAGCAACTTCAACATGGCGTCCCAATGTGCTCCATGACTGGGAGGAAGGATATGTCGAACCGGCGGGGTATCTGTATTTCAAGTCGGACAACACCTTCAAACGGACCGTTGAGGACCGCCAGGCAGACTATGACCCGGACTGTGTGCTCGCCATGTCGTTTACCGCGGGCGAGGAACAGCAGGGCCTGTTGGTGATGGTGTTTGACAACCAGAAAATCCTCAAGGTACCCATGTCGGAAATAATGGAGAAAGACGCTGACCGCGACATAAATTTCTATAAAGATGGAAATCTTGTTTTCGCCACCATCGCCATGCCGGGGCAGGCATTGCTCGCCCACCTCACCGACAGCAAGACCACGGTGCACCGCCGCGTTGTGCCGCTTGCCGACATTGCCAACGGTCACCTTAACTCAAATCCCGAAATCATAGCCGACGCCCCTGGTGTCGCAGGTGTCGTGGGCTGTGAGATTGTGGCCGAAAATGCAATGGAGCTGTTCAGCGGCTCGCTTGAGAAGGATATGTCGACGCGTCAGATTGGCTACACATTGCGCACAGCGGCCGATACCGACCGCGCACGTCAGCTATTTGACGAAGACTGCCGCAAAAGCAGTGGAAAGAGCTGAAAACCTGAATTGTGCCCGCGCATTCATAATAAATATTAAGCTTATCCGTTTAAAGTACAGAATAAAGAGTTTATACAGTTCAGATGAATTCCGAACCGCTTATAACGATAGTCACCATCACATACAATGCTGCCGGGACGGTGGCGAGAACGCTTGAAAGTGTTGCCTCGCAGGACTTCACCGACTATGAGCACGTCATTGTCGACGGTGCATCAACCGATGCGACCCTTCGTCTTGTGGAATCAGCCCCCGGTAAAGAACGCCGCCGCGTGCTCAGCGAACCTGACAACGGGCTCTACGATGCCATGAACAAGGGCATAGGACTGGCCAAAGGAAAATATCTCGTATTCCTTAATGCCGGCGATAAATTTCACTCCACTCAGTCGCTCAGCCAAATTGCCGCTGCGATAAACAAGAATGCCGAGCCCGGAATAGTGTATGGTCAGACCAATCTGGTGGACAACAATGGCAACTACATCAGCCCCCGCCACCTCACAGCTCCCGAAAATCTCAGATATGGAGATTTTGCCCGAGGAATGCTCGTCTGTCATCAGGCTTTTGTAGTGTTGAGGAGGCTTGCACCGCTTTACTCAATGACCTATCGCTTCTCAGCCGATTACGAGTGGTGCATCCGTTGCCTGATGCACTCGCGCCGCAATGTTTACACAGGAACGGTGCTCGTCGACTATCTGTCGGAAGGAATCACAACCGCCAACCGCCGCAAGTCGCTGATTGAGCGATTCCGCATCATGAGCTTCTATTACGGTTTTTGGCCTACGCTGTTCCGCCACCTGGGCTTTGCTTTCAGGTTCATCAATTTTAAAAGAAAATACGACAATGCACATATATAATACTACATTCGGAGTCGATCCTGCCGTCGAAACGGAGTTCATCGACTGGCTTCGTGCCGAATTCATCCCCGAATCGACCGCCGACGGGGAATATTTCTCCACACCTGAACTGATGCGTGTGGTCAGCAGCGATCCTGCCGTCAACAGCCTTGCCCTCCACATGCGTGCCCGTGAACTGGACGATATTGACAAATGGTATGCCGACCATGGCGCACGGCTTTTCGACCTCATCCAGAAACGGTGGAACGGCCATGTGGTTTTCTTCAGCACAACACTCACCCTTGTCTGATGCCGGTAGATTCAAGAGTCAGGGATTTCGAGCGTGTCATAATCGGCATTGACCCGGGTACGAACGTGATGGGATATGGCATCGTTGGAGTCAACGGCAAAAAGCCCGTCATGATTGCCATGGGAGTGGTGAAGCTCAGTAAATTTGAAAGCCATTACCTGCGGCTGCGGCGAATTTATGAGCGCGTCCTTGATTTATGCAACCAGTATCTCCCCGACGAGATGGCCATCGAGGCTCCGTTTTTCGGAAAGAACGTGCAGTCGATGCTGAAACTTGGCCGTGCGCAAGGAGTCGCTATGGCGGCCGCTCTGTCGCGTGATGTTCCCATCACGGAATATGAGCCACGCAAAATCAAGATGGCCATCACAGGCAATGGCGCCTCATCAAAAGAACAGGTTCAGGAGATGCTCAGGCGTATTCTCTCAATACCGAAAGAGAACCTTCTGCCTGAACTCGATGCTACCGACGCGCTCGCAGCCGCTATGTGCCACTTTTATGAATCAGGGAAGCCGGCGGTTGCCAAATCCTCGTCGTGGAAAGACTTTATAGCCCGGCACCCCGACAAAGTTAAAATGTAATTTCAAATGAAAAAGGTCCTCTTTGCCTCAATTATATTGTTCTCAGCCACGGCTTCAGCCCAGGTAGACATATCGGGCTCGCGGTTCATGCAAATTTCACCGGCGGCCTCCACCGGTCTGCAGGCCGTGTATGTAATCGAGAACTCAGCCGATGCCACTATTGAATACACCGCCTCGACCAGTTCCGTGCAATGGCAGCGTTTCAGCAATCTCGGCGGAGGCTACGCCGAGCCGGTCACGGGCGTGGTGCGCGACGGCAACAAATGGTCGGTGGGCGCTGGAGCATCGGATATGGGATACATAATCACCGACGGTTCGCGGCAGACATGTTTTTGGGTGGTTAACTATGCCTCCTGTCAGTGGACCGTTTCGGGGTTGACGATTGCCGAGTCGGATTGCGACCGCGTTTGGCTCGGAGTGGATGGTTCTGCACCTGAAATGATATATTACTCGATAAACGGCCACCGTGAAACCCTCGACAGAGCGATTGAAGTTGATTACCGCACCCTGACATACGACAGCGAGTCGCACACATACGTGCAGACAGAAGTAACCGAGAATCTCGAGTATGCCGACGGGCGCATAAATCTGCCCGTTCCGCTGTGTGACACTGATTTCACCATCAACCCCGATAAATTTGCATCGGCGTGGGGTATCGGACGCGCCGTCAGCTCGCCATCATTCCAAACCTCGGCGGTACAGGCTCAGACTACCGCCACGCAGACCGTTCGGGAATCAGATAACGAGCAGAAAGTGGAGAGCGAGGGGTTAGGCGGTTCGGCTCCCTGCGAAATCGAATTCAGCGCCGCTGTCACCGACGCGGCCATCTACCGCCGCTGGGAAATAGCGTCCACACCTGATTTTGTCGATACCTACCTCACATTCGACCAACTTGATTTCACGTATACCTTCACGGAAGCCGGAACATGCTATGTGCGCTTCATGGCCAATAACGCAGCAGGCTCGTGCGAATATCTTGGCGACACCTATACAGTTGCCATAGGCGAGTCGCGTCTCGAATGTCCCAATGCCTTTTCTCCTGGCACTTCGGAAGGTGTAAACGATGAATGGAAGGTGTCTTACCGTTCGATTATATCGTTTGACTGCCAGATATTCAACCGCTGGGGTCAGAAAATGGCTACCCTCACCGACCCATCCCAAGGTTGGGACGGCAAATATAACGGCAAGTTCGTTAAATCGGGCGTGTATTTTTATGTGATAAAGGCAACAGGTTCCGATGGCAAGGAATACAAGCTCTCGGGCGACATCAACATAATATCGTCACGCCAAAATCCGAACTCGACCACTGGGGGCGGAGTTCAGTAATTGTCACGTAAAAAACACTTGCGCCGAAAAGTTTCAGATACTTTTCGGCGCAAGTGTTTTCAGTTATTATATTGCCACTTATTTTTTCACTTGCCTGTATTGTGGCAGTAGAGGTACAGGATATTTTGAGAACAGGGTCTGCACTGCTTCCGCTATGCCCGACAGGTCGCGGAACTGGGTGTTACCGTTTTCAAGAATAGTAGCCACGGAGGCGGAGAACAAGGGGATTTTATCAACTATGTTTACCATATCCATTGTCAGTACACCTTCTTTATATATGCCTGTGATTACACGGGCGTTGGCATAGTAGTTTTGCCAATACATTGCGCGGGGATACATGAAATATGGGTAAAATCCCCTGTAATAAGGACCGGCGTAAGGCATGTAGCCGGGAGGGAGGGCCGGTTCGGTTTCAATCTCGCGGTGAACGGTAAGGCCGATGTTTACCAACAGCGGAGAGTTGGGTTCTTCTGTGTATCCGCGCATAATCATCTGTTCGCGGATGGCGGCGGCAATGTTGTAGTAGGTCACCATCTGCATTCCCGGAGGAAGTTGGCCTTCGGCGGGTGTAACGATATGGAACGTCTTGTAGTCAGCGAGATCAGCATCGTTGTATGTCTCGCTGTTGACCAAGGTGAATGGACTGCACGCCGTGGTCAGCAACACCAGCAGCAGAGTCGGAATCATCAGTAGCTTTTTCATAATTCAGGGGGCTAAATGTTAGATATTTGAATATAAAACAAACGTTTTGGAGGGAAATATTGTTCCTTTAACGAAAAATAACCTCTACAATGCGAATAATCAAATTTAAATGTCTACATTTGTCCCACTGATAATTGAATCCATGACCGAACACATCACAGATTTTTTTATATCAATAATTGACCAGACCCCTACCCTTGACATGGCCGAGGCTGAATTCAAACGGTCGTTGGCCGACGATGCGGAATTGCGTTCTCTATATCGAGAATGGTGTCACGAAGTCGGTTCTACCGAAAAACGAGGCTTCCTGGATTTCTGCGAGGAATATGTCGAGGGGCAGAACGAAGTCTGGGACTCTTTGACTGACTATGACGAATGAGCATACGACAGGGCCGGTGAGACTGCCGGCCGAATGGGAGCCGCAAGGCGCCGTTATTGTGGCGTGGCCGCATGCGGGCACTGACTGGGCCTACATGCTTGACGAGGCCGAGGCGTGTTACGTGAATCTTGTGCATGCAATTTCACGGCATGCCGTGGCAATCGTGATTGCTCCCGACACGGCTCCCATAAAAGAAAAACTGGCTGACATCGAAGCCGGACGCATGATATTCTTCGACACTCCCACCAACGATACCTGGACGCGCGATTATGGCGTGATAACAACCGTAGATGACTCGGGACGGTACATACTGAACGATTTCGGGTTCAATGCCTGGGGTGGAAAATTCGAGAGTTCGCTTGACAATGGTGTCACAAGGCGCATGTTGGATGCTGGATTGCTTGCCGGAGTATATCGTGACCTTAACGATTTCATCCTCGAAGGCGGTTCGATAGAGAGCGACGGTAAGGGCACATTGCTTACCACCACTTCGTGTCTGCTCACCCCTACCCGCAATGCGGATGTAGCGGACAAGCCTGAGGAAATTGAGAAAGTTCTTGCGGAAACTCTCGGCGCGAAAAAGGTGCTGTGGCTCGACCGTGGTGCGATGCTCGGGGATGATACCGACGGGCATATTGACACAATCGCCCGTCTCGCTCCGTATGACACAATACTTTATTGCGGACCCGGATGGGGCACGGATCCATCCGAGCAGTCCGAGGCGCTGCAGGGAGTTGGAGATGCTCTCAAAGAATTCACAACCGCAGACGGCCGCCCGTTCAACCTTATAGAACTGCCTCTCCCCGACCCCATCTACGATAAGGATGACGGCCATCAGCTTCCGGCAACCTATGCCAATTTTCTCATACTCAACGATGCGGTGCTGTTGCCGGTTTACGGTCAGCCGCTGAACGACGAGCGAGCCGTAATGGCGCTCAAAGTCGCGTTTCCCGACCATGTGATTGAAACAGTCGATTGCAGGGCACTCATACGACAGCACGGTTCGCTGCACTGCGCCACAATGCAGGTGCCACGCGAGGTTCTTCCAATCTAATCTAACGTAAACTACACAAATGAGCAAAATTCTCAAAACAGGCATTATACAACAAAAAAACACACCCGACGCTGCTGACAACCGCTCACGTATCGCGGAAAAAGCCGAGCGACTTGCCGCAATGGGCGCAAAACTTATCGTTAATCAGGAATTGCATGACGGCCTGTATTTCTGTCAGACTGAATCTGTCGACAACTTTGACCAGGCCGTTTCGCTCGATTCCGAATCAACCGAGTTTTACTCAAATTTGGCAAAACGCCTTGGAGTGGTGATTGTCACATCCCTTTTTGAACGTCGTGCTCCGGGGCTATATCATAACACAGCTGTTGTTTTTGACGCTGACGGTTCGGAAGCCGGTCGCTATCGCAAGATGCATATTCCCGATGATCCGGCCTATTATGAGAAATTCTATTTCACGCCCGGTGACCTCGGCTTCAAGCCTGTCCAGACATCAGTCGGAAAACTTGGCGTGCTTGTGTGCTGGGACCAGTGGTATCCCGAAGCCGCCAGGCTGATGGCACTTGCCGGTGCCGACATGCTTATCTATCCCACGGCCATCGGCTGGGAATCGAGCGACACAGACGAAGAGAAAAGCCGTCAGCTTGAAGCGTGGGTTACCGTACAGCGCGGTCATGCTGTTGCAAACGGGCTGCCGGTGGTGACCGTTAACCGCACAGGACATGAGCCCGATCCATCGGGAGCCACTAATGGAATTCAGTTCTGGGGCAACAGTTTTGTCGCCGGTCCGCAGGGCGAATTTCTCTTCCGTGCGCCATCAGATACAGAAGTTGAAGCTGTGATCGATGTTGACCTCGGCCGCTCCGAACAGGTGCGCCGTTGGTGGCCCTTCCTGCGCGACCGACGTATTGATGCCTATGGGGACATCACCCGCCGCTTTGTCGATTGAAAAATTATTGAATTTGTTTTGCTTGTTATCTAAAAAATGTTAACTTTGTGTTCGATAACCTTGTTATAGGACATCTAAAATTTAACAAATCCTTAATTAATAAGTAGTTAATGATTAAAGCAGCCATCGAAAAGGTAATCAATGAGGATATGGCCGAAATCTGGTCCATTCTCAATGGTGACGAGAAGCGCCTGATTGTTGACAATTTTAACGTTCAGACGTTCAAGAAAAACCAGTTCATCTATGCCGAAGGCGACGAACCCGAGTATCTTTGGTGTCTGCTCAAAGGTAAGGTTAAGAAGACCAAGGAAGGTGTCGGAGGCCGTGTGCAGATTCTCCGTCTCATACGCCCGGTGCAGTATTTTGGCTATCGAGCCTATTTTGCCAAGGAGCCATATGTGTCGAGCGCATCCGCATTCGAGCCGTCCACATTAGGCGCCATTCCGCTTGACCTGGTTCGTGAAATGATTGACAACAACCGCGAGCTCGCCTGGTTCTTCATAAGGGAGCTGTCGCGCAATCTCGGCGGTTCGGACACCCGAATTGTCAACCTCACCCAAAAGCATATCCGTGGACGTTTGGCCGAGGCTCTTATGGTGCTGCGCGAGAACTACGGATATGAGGAAGATGAAGCCACGCTAAAAATCTATATGTCGCGTGAAGATTTGGCAAACCTCTCGAACATGACGACAGCAAATGCAATCCGTACACTTTCGACTTTTGTTGAGGAGCGTTTGATTACCGTCGATGGACGGCGCATAAAAATCATTAACGAGCCGCAGTTGCGCAAAATCAGTAAGTTCGGATAACCACAGTAAAACGGATGTTATACACTACACCCGGGAGTTTTACCATTCAGTGAATCTCTCGGGTGTTATATTATTCTGCCGGTAGGATGCGGCGTAGTTTCCCGTTTGCGGTCTGCGGCAATGAGGTGACTGATATTATCCTCTTTGGGGTCTTGCGGTGGTCGCTTATTATTTCGCGGATATTGTCGAGCAGTCTGTCATCTGGATTTTCAGCCACCATAACAAGGCGCTCACCAAGCATAGCATCAGTTTCACCGATGAGATAGAAGGGTGGAAGCGATGGAATACGTTGCCTGTATTCTTTTTCCAACTCTTCGGGATGGAGTTTGATTCCGCCGGAGTTTATGACATTGTCAAACCGTCCGAGCCAACGGAAACTTTGCGTTGACACAAGTTCAACAACATCGTTGGTGACAAGCTTTTTCCAGGAAAAATTCCCGCTTTCAACAATCAGACAGCCTCGTGAATCGGTAGAAAAGGATATACCCGGCATCGCGTGGAAAATGTCATCGTTCCCGATTTTGCGCAGTGCCACGTGGCTGCAGGTCTCGGTCATTCCATAGCCGAGATATGCTGAAAATCCCGCGTCGGTTACTTGTCGCGCAAGGTCATCGTTTAGCGGCGCGCCACCAATCAGGAGGTTTCTCACAAGTTGCGGTGCGTCAGGATTCAGCAGCAATGACTTGATTTGTGACGGAACTACCGCGAGCAAATCGACATGTTCTTTTATATCCACATCGTTTGATACCGGCAATTCTATGAGGCGGCAGCCGGCAACATCGGCCCTTACGGCCATCATTTTTCCCGCTATATAGTCGGCAGAAAGAGGAATGGCGAGTACTGAGCCGGAGTGTATTCCGAAAAAACGGTTGGTGGCTGTGGCCGATGCCCTCATGTCTGATTTAAGGAGACGTATACTTTTAGGGGCACCCGTCGAGCCACTGGTGTGGGCAACGACAAATGGCTCGGCATTATGCCACTCCTGCAGGAAACCGGTCATTGACGCCATGGCAACTGTGGAATATCCCATGATTCAGTGGGATTGTAAAACATTCTGTCACCGCGCAATTCGAGTGGCGATGGAAAATTATTTGAGTAAAGCTGTCCCGTCCCAAGTCCCTGTGGAATCATGGCTCCTTGACGGAAACACCAGCGGGCAATGGCATCCAACCCTATGTTGGACTCGAGCGCCGACGTCGCCCACCATCCTATCTTGCGGGAGACTGCCGCTTCAATCCATGCCGCTGATTCGGCCAATCCTCCGCACAGCGCGGGTTTGAGGATGATGTATTGAGGATTGACGGTTTCAAGCAACGCGGCCTTTTCGGCGTCGGTGCGCTTCCCAATCAAATCTTCATCAAGAGCCACAGGGATGGGGCTTTTAGCGCATATCCCAGCCATCGCAGCCCATTGGTTCTGTTTTATGGGCTGCTCAATGGAATGGATTGAAAAACGGCTCAGCTCATCAAGACGCTTCATCGCGTTGCATGGCGAAAAACTACCGTTGGCATCCAACCGTATTTCAAGGCTGTCGGGAGAATAGACCGTACGTACATAGTGCAACAGGTCAACCTCGCTTTCAAAATCTATGCCTCCGATTTTAAGCTTAAGTACATTGAATCCTTTGGCCAGTTTTTCGTCAATGCGGTTGCGCATGGTTGCCTTGTCGCCCATCCATATCAGCCCGTTTATCGGTATGCCGGCTTCTCCGCGGGTGAAACTGTTGTCCTCAAGTTCATTGAGATTTCCAAGAGCCGTCTCGAATCCAAAAATAATTGATGATTCCGCAAACGAATGTATGGCAGCTTCGGCATCGGCAGCTGTTTCGACAGCACGGCATGCCTCGGCAAGGCGCCGTTCGTAATCGGGTGTGTCGTCTGCGCTGAGTCCGCGGAAAAGGGCACATTCCCCCACCCCGACGTGGCTGGTATCGGTATCGGTCAGCCGTACCAGCCACGTCGATTTCTGTCTCATTGATTCGCGCGACGTGCGTGCCTCAAAAAGGAAATTTAGGGTATATGGGGCCCATTCAGCTTTCAGTTTCATCAGCCGGGAAATTGCGGGAACTGGTCAAAATCAGGATCGCGTTTTTCAAGGAAAGCGTTTTTGCCCTCCTGGGCCTCGTCCATTAGGTAATACATCAGTGTTGCGTCGCCTGCAAATTCCATGAGGCCGTGCTGGCCGTTGAGCTCGGCGTTGAGGGCACGTTTAATCATGCGGATGGCGAAAGGACTGCGTTTCATGATGGTCTTGCACCAGTCGACCACTTCGTCCTCAAGCCGGTCTAAAGGCACAACTTTATTAATCATGCCCATCTCGAGGGCCTCGGCGGCGGTGTACTGCCGGCAAAGATACCATATTTCGCGGGCTTTCTTCTGTCCTACGCACCGGGCAAGATACGACGAGCCGAATCCGGCGTCGAAACTGCCGACTTTGGGGCCGGTCTGGCCAAAACGAGCGTTCTCCGATGCGATTGTGAGATCGCAGATAACCTGAAGAACGTTGCCTCCGCCGATGGCGTAGCCGTTGACCATGGCTATGACGGGTTTTGTGAGGCTCTGTATGGTCTTGTGCAGTTCAAGCACGTTGAGGCGCGGGATTCCGTCCTCGTCGCGGTATCCGCCACGGCTTTTGTAGTTCTGGTCGCCGCCCGAACAGAAAGCCTTGTCTCCGGCGCCGGTGAGAACAATCACGCGGATTTCCTTATGGTCGCGGCAGTAGTTGAAGGCATCGAGCATCTGCGCGTTAGTCTGCGGGCGAAATGCGTTGTAGACTTCGGGGCGGTTGATGGTGATGCGGGCGATTCCCTCGTGGAAATCGAAAAGTATGTCGGAGTATTCCTTGATTGTGGTCCAGTTGCGTGTTGACATTGTGATAATTTATTTCTTGTTGAAAAATTCAGTGAATACGTTTGCCGATACAGTGCCGTCGGTGAATATCTCGAGAATTACCGGGGAGGAATTGCTGCTCACAAGTTTCTTCATGGCAGCTGTGAGTTCATCGGCATTTTCAGCGGATATATATTTGAAGCCGTAGGCAGCCGCAAGTTTTTTCAACGGAAGCCTTACTTCGGCGGCAAAATATTTTTCAAGTTCGGGTAAATCTCGTGTCGAGCGGATGAAACGGAAAATTCCGCCTCCTCCGTTGTTAAGTACGACTATCTTGAATTGCCGGGGTATGAAGGTTGTCGCAAGGGCGCCGATGTCGTATTGCATGCTCATGTCGCCGGTAATCAGCATGGTGGGCATGCTCGACATGCAGGCCGAACCGATGGCCGTCGACGTGCAGCCATCAATACCGCTCACCCCGCGGTTACAGTTCACGGAATTGGCTTTTGAATAATCGAACAGCTGGGCGTAACGCACTGAAGTGCCGTTGCTGAGATGGAGGTTCCACTGATGGGGAAAACGAGCCATTACAATAGACATAGCCTTGAAGTCGCTCCACGGAGCCGTAGCAGCAAACTCCACGGCCCGCGTCATAGCATTGGCAGATGCCGTCTTCCATGCCGTTTTGAAAGCTGTCGTTTCGGAATTGTTGCGTTTGCGGATTTTAAGGGACAATCCCGACATCACTGCCCAGGGATGATACGGCAGGCGCAGGGACAGATGTCGGAATGTATCAACTCCGTTTTCATGCTCACCCACACTCCAATGCTCCACCTCCGGCAGTCGTCTCAACCATTTTTTAACGATGGCAGAGGTCACTGAGCCCCCTAGGGTTATGACGATGTCAGGAACGTAGGGGAACGAGTAGATGTCAGAAACCTGCCGCAACGTCGCGTCGATGTTGGTGATGAAATCTCCATACCCGTGGAGATTGCTCTGCGCCTCCTGCATGACCACTATATTTGGTCGCCGCGACAGCTCGCGCAGTATCGAATCCAAAAAACCGGGAGCCATCGTCCCTGCGAGAATCAGCACTTTTGCGGGAGGCATGAGGCGATTGGCAAGCTCCTCCATGACATCGTCGGGCGCGGATGGAGTTGTGGGAGCCGCGGTTTTTACAAGTCGTGAGAGCTCGCCGAAGTCATCAGCTGTTTCAACGTCACATTCTTCGCCGAGCGGTTCGGCCAACCGGATGTTTATGTGTACAGGCCCCGGACGCCCATGAGTGGCAAGGCTCAGGGCGTCGTTCATGCGGCGGTTAATCATCCACATACGGTCTGGTTCGTCACTCTCGACCGGGATGTCGAAAGTGCCTTTTATGAAATTTGAATATATTCCAGGTTGTATAATCGTTTGTGAGTCATCCTGGTCTATCCATTCTTCCGGTCGGTCGGCCGTTATTACTATCAGGGGCACGGCTCGGTAAAACGCTTCGGCTACGGCAGGTCCATAGTTGAGCGGAGCCGTTCCGGAGGTGCAGGCCAGCGCTACTGGGCACTGGCTTGCAGATGCCATGCCGAGGGCTATGAAACCTGCCGAGCGTTCGTCAATCACCACCCTCGTGTTTATGTCGGGATGGCGTTCGAGCGCTACAACAAGCGGTGCGTTGCGGCTGCCCGGCGAGACTACGGCTTCTCCAACGCCATGGCGCGAGAGAAGCGAGGCAAGCATGCGGGCGACCTTTTTCGTGGTATTTTTCATTTTTAATTAAAAAATGTGAATACGAGTAAACAAAGTTACGCATTTTTTTCTTAATTTTACAAGACTATTTCATTTATGAGAAAGCTAATTCTGATATTGACGGCCCTGGTGGCTCCATATGTGCTTGCGGCTCAGACACCGCAAGACTCTGTGGCTGCGGTTGATTCTGTGGTTCCTGAAAAGAAGCCCGGGCTGATAAAACGTATTATTGATTATTTCGATGAGTCAAACAAGAAACCCATTGGCCGTAAGATGGACTTCAGTCTGATTGGCGGTCCATATTATTCTTCCGACTCGAAATTTGGCATAGGACTTGTGGCCGCGGGGCTTTACAATACCTTCCCGGAAGACACCCTTACCAAACCTTCCAATATATCGCTTTCGTTCAAAGCGACCACGGCAGCGCACTTTGAACTGGGTGTAAGCGGCGAGCATATTTTTCCGCACGACCGCTACCGCCTCACCTACGAGGTGTCTTTCTCGTCAATCCGCACCCGCTATTGGGGCGTGGGATATGACATGTGCAGCAATGATGACAATGAATCGAAATACCGTTACCTGGCGTCATCGGCTGAAGCCCACTTCGCATGGCGAATAGGACGGAACATATATCTGGGGCCGATGATGACTTTCAATTATGTTAATGCCGGCGACCTGCAGAAGCCCGAGTTGTGGGAGGGCGACCCGCTGCGCACGTTCAATTATGGTATCGGCGCTTCGTTCCGTTTCGATACCCGCGACAATCTCACGGCTCCGAAACATGGCGTTTTTGTCCGTTTCGACCAGTCGTTTGATTTCAAATGGATGGGAAACAAGTATCCGTTCAAGGTAAATGAACTGACGGCCGCCTGGTATGGACCGCTATGGAAGGGCGCCACGCTCGCCACACAGCTCCACTGGCGGGTTACCTGGGGTGATACACCTTGGGCGCTGATGTCGTCGATTGGCGGCAGTTCGTCAATGCGTGGATATTTCGAAGGCCGTTACCGTGACAAGGGCGAAGCCGATATTTGCGTTGAGCTGCGTCAGCATGTATGGCGCCGCAATGGTGTGGTTGCCTGGGTGGGCGCCGCTTCTCTCTTCCCAAAACTTTCTGAAATCAATTTCCACGAAATTTTACCCAACTTTGGCTTCGGCTACCGCTGGGAGTTCAAGAAAAACGTCAATGTCCGCGTTGATGTTGGCTTCGGCAAACATCAGTCCGGCTTCTTCTTCAATATCAACGAGGCCTTTTAATAGACCTGTGCCAATCCGGCCATTTGCTTTATCACACTATGAAACCGTTAAAGGATATAATTCACCGCATTTTTTTCCCGGATGTACTTGTATGGTTCTATCCGGCCCTTTTGATAATTCCCAATATCATACTTGACATCACCGAATTCTCGTCTCCATTGGTCAAGGCAGCCAATATATTGTTGCCTTTGGGCGTCTACCTTCTGCTGATGGGTTTATGGAAAAATGTAGGACGGACGGCGCTGTTCCTTTTTCCTGTGCTTTTCTATGCGGCTTTCCAGATTGTGCTTCTATATCTTTACGGAGAGTCCATCATAGCCGTGGATATGATTCTAAACGTTTTCACCACCAACGTCAGCGAAGCAACCGAACTTCTCGGCAATCTGGCCATCGCCATAATCACAGTGCTCATACTTTATATTCCTCCCCTCATAATCAGCATCGCGCTTGTGTCCGGGAAGAAGTATGCCAAAGCCGATACAATGCGCAAAGCCCGCAAGACGTCCGGCTGGCTTTTGGCCGTTGGCGGTGTATGCCTTTTGGCCTGTTTCATGTTTGTGCCCAGATTCAATGTCCTGCGTGACATATTTCCCGTAAATGTCATGCATAATACCGTAACGGCTCTTAAACGCACAGCCGCCACTGAGGACTATTACCGCACCTCGGCCAATTTCTCTTATAAGGCCACATCGTCGCGTCCGGTCGAAGACAAGGAAATATATGTTCTTGTGATTGGCGAAACCTCCCGAGCCGACAACTGGCAGCTATTCGGTTATGACCGGCCCACCAATCCCAGGCTATCCCGTCGGGATGGATTGCTTAAATATCCTAAGACGCTTTCCGAAAGCAACACCACTCACAAGAGCGTGCCACTGATGATGTCGTGGGTGACAGCCAAAAATTTCGGAGACTCCATATATACAGCAAAAAGCGTCATTTCCGCATTCAATGAATCGGGCTACCGCACTGCATTTTTCTCAAATCAGGGCCGTAATCATTCATTCATCGATTTCTTTGCGCGTGAAGCGCAGTCGACGGTATTCCTGCACGATGACTCGCAGACTCACTATGATGCTGAATTGGTGCCGATGTTGAGCCGTTTCATCAACGAATCGCCAAGCAACAAACTCTTCATTGTGTTGCATACCTACGGCTCTCACTTCAACTATAACGAGCGGTATCCTGCCGACCGCTCGGTGTTCACACCCGACGGAAATACCGAGGCCGACCGTGCCAACCGCGATGAACTTATCAATGCCTATGATAATACTATTGTATACACTGATGCGTTGCTTGACGGAATCATCTCTGCGCTCGAAGCACAAAATTGTCAGTCAGCCCTGATGTATCTTTCCGACCATGGCGAGGATATTTTCGACGACCGCCGTGGTCGCTTCCTCCATGCGTCGCCAGTTCCGACTTATTGGCAACTTCACGTTCCGCTGCTGATTTGGATGTCACCTCAGCTGCGCGAATCACAGCCGGAACTGTATGTAGCCGGCGCGAAACATCAGAATCTGAACGTGGCTTCATCGCGCGTGGTGTTCGACACTATGTTGTCGCTTGCAGGAATTGAGACTCCTTATGCCGACCGTGCAAAAGCGCTTACCGACTCTACCTATCATCAGGGAAAACGACTGTATCTTAACGACTACAACGAGGGTGTGGTCCTCGATGCCGCCGGCCTGCGCAGCTACGACCGAGATATGCTTGCCTCGAAAGGCATAGCTGAAAAATAGCGGTCAGCGCGTTGTCTCTTATACAGATTGCATTTGTCTGGTTAAGATGTATTTGGATTGCTCAATTCATAGGACAATCCTTTTCGTTTTAGGAAATATATGACAGGCGTAAAATTATAAAAGTTATCCAAAACTAAATACCATATACCTAATATATAGTAAGTTATAGAATTTTGGATGCTAAAAAGTTGTCCAAAACGATTATTTTTGAAATTATTTGGATAATAAAAAAAGTAATCGTAACTTTGCAGCATCTTTAATTCTCACCCCCCCCAAAAAAAATACCTCCTAAGAACCAACGATGATACAGATTGTAGTTAAGCGCGACGGCCGTGTCGTGGGCTATAACGAAGAAAAAATCAAAGCCGCTATCCGCAAAGCCATGCTGGCAACCGAGCTTGGCGAGGATGAGTCGTTAATCAACAAGATAGCCACACGCATCGGAGCACATGGCAATGAACGCATGACCGTGGAGGAGATTCAGGACCTCGTGGAACTGGAACTCATGCAGAGCTCCCGCAAGGAAGTGGCTCGCCGTTACATCGCCTACCGTGACCAGCGTTCACGTGCCCGCCGCGCCAAGACACGCGACCTGTTCATCGAGATCATCGAGACAAAAAATAACGAAGTCACCCGCGAGAATGCGAACATGAACACCGACTCGCCCGCGGGCATGATGATGAAGTTCGCATCGGAGACCACAAAACCTTATGTAGACGATTACCTGTTGAGCGAGGAGGCCCTGCATGCCGTGCGCCATGGTTACATCCATATCCATGACAAGGACTATTATCCCACAAAGAGCCTCACATGCGTTCAGCACCCTCTCGACCGTATCCTTGAATACGGATTCATTGCCGGCCACGGCGAAAGCCGCCCTGCGAAACGTATCGAGACTGCCAGCGTGATTGCGTGCATATCCCTTGAAACGGCTCAGAATGAGATGCACGGAGGCCAGGCCATTCCTGCCTTCGACTTCTATCTCGCCCCGTTCGTGCGCGCGTCGTTCATTGAAGAAATAAAAAATCTTGAAAAACTCTACGGCGAGGATTTCTCAGATTTATATAACGTCGAGCTTAAAGACTATGAGAAGAAAGAGCTTGACGGCCTCACTGGCCGCGACAGGGTGCTCGCCCATGCCGTCAACCGCACCGTCGCACGAGTGCATCAGGCCATGGAGGCTTTCATCCACAACATGAACACCATACACTCTCGCGGCGGCAATCAGGTTGTGTTCTCGTCAATCAACTACGGCACGGACACCTCAGCCGAAGGCCGCTGCATCATCCGCGAACTGCTCAAGTCCACATACGAGGGAGTCGGCAACGGCGCCACAGCCATATTCCCCATTCAGATATGGAAGAAAAAGCGTGGTGTAAGCTACCTGCCCGAAGATCCCAATTACGACCTCTACCAGCTGGCATGCAAGGTTACGGCCCGTAGGTTCTTCCCCAATTTTGTCAATCTTGACGCAACGTTCAATCAGCATGAGAAATGGGATGCCAACGATCCCAAGCGTTACCAGTATGAGGTGGCAACCATGGGCTGCCGCACCCGTGTGTTCGAGGACCGCTACGGCGAGAAGACATCCATCGGCCGTGGAAACCTCAGCTTCACAACCATCAACATCGTACGCATCGCAATCGAGTGCATGAGCATAAAGGACAAGGAGGAACGTATCGAAAAATTCTTCAAGGATCTCGACAACATACTCGAAGTGGCTGCCCGTCAACTGTGCGACCGTTTCGACTTCCAGAAGACTGCCCTTGCCAAACAGTTCCCCCTGGTAATGTCGAAATTGTGGAATGGTTCGGATGTATTGAAACCGACCGACACCATCGAGCCTGTCATCAATCACGGCACTCTCGGCATCGGTTTCATCGGTCTGGCCGAATGTCTCGTGGCTCTTATCGGCAAGCACCATGGCGAAAGCGACGAGGCTCAGAAACTCGGCCTTCGCATTGTGGGACACATGCGCTCACGCGCCAACGAGTTCTCCGAACGATATGACCACAACTTCTCCATTCTCGCCACACCTGCCGAAGGCCTGTCAGGCAAATTTACGACCAAAGACCGCAAGTCGTTCGGCATAATCGAGGGCATCACCGACAAAATCTATTACACCAACTCCAATCATGTCCCCGTTTACTACCACTGCTCGCCCCGCCATAAAGCGGAAATCGAGGCTCCGTACCACGAGATGACGCGCGGCGGTCACATATTCTATGTTGAAATCGACGGCGACGCCACCCACAATCCTGAAGCCATCGCCAATATCGTTGACCTGATGGACAAACACAACATCGGCTACTGCTCGGTAAACCACAACCGTAACCGCTGCATGGAGTGCGGCTATGAGGACGCGTCAGCAGATTTGCAGGAATGTCCCCGCTGTCATTCTCACGTCATCGACCGCCTGCAACGCATCACCGGCTATCTTGTCGGAACGACAGACCGCTGGAACAACGCCAAGCTTGCCGAACTTAACGACCGCGTGGTTCACGAGTGATGGAAACATTGCGGGTAATCGACATTATTGAAGGAACCTCGGTCGACGGACCGGGGCTCCGTACGTCGATCTATCTTGCCGGGTGCGAACATCGCTGCCCCGGTTGCCATAATCCCCACACATGGTCACGTGACGCGGGGCGCGACATGACCATCGCTGAGATTCTTGATGCCGTCGAAGCCGCTGACTTCAATGTGACCCTGTCGGGTGGTGACCCCATCTACCAGGCTGCAAGTCTGCTGCCGCTACTCAAGGAACTCCACAGCCGAGAACGCACCGTCTGGCTTTATACTGGCTTTACCTATGAACAATTGCTTGAAATGCCCGACGCAAAGGCACTCATGCCATATCTCGAGGCCATAGTCGACGGTCCCTTTGTCGAAGCGCTGCGCGACACCACCCTGCGTTTCCGGGGATCTTCCAACCAGCGGATAATCTATCCAAATACGAAAAAAGATTTGCAAATGTCAAAATAAACAGCTAACTTTGCACTCGCAAACAAGCAACGCAACCTAAGTTGCACGGCCCTATAGCTCAGTTGGTCAGAGCACCTGACTCATAATCAGGGAGTCCTTGGTTCAAGCCCAAGTGGGGCCACGGAAATGGAAAGACGCTTACAATCACCAAGTTACGGATTGTGGCGCCTTTCCTTTTTTAGCCCGCGCGGTCAAAAAAAGACTTGTCGGATGGCGCAAACAGCCGATTTTTGCCTCCTTTTGGAGCAAATGTTTGCTCAAATGTTTGCACATTTCTTTGCAATTCTTCCGGGCTGTTGATGATGCAGGTCTGTTTTTTATTTTGTAATAAATTGCATACCTTTGCGGGGACTAATTTAATCTTACCATGTTGACAGATTTATATAATTCCAAATTTGCCATATTGCCGTTCGTGTTGATGATGGGAGCGTGCGGAGCCGTGAGTGACGAGAAAGAGCCGGTTCCATCAAATCCTCCTGCATTGCAGACGGCATCCACAGGCAATGTCCACCGCCATTACATCATTTCACCACAGATGGGCGATACCGTCACCATTGATGTATGGACCCCGGAGGGATATGACGGCTCCTCGCGCCGTTACCCCGTGATTTACATGCACGACGGACAAAACCTTTTTGACGCTACGACCACATGGAATCACCAGTCTTGGGAAATGGATTCCGTAATCGGGACCCTGATTGCCGACGGAAAAATCTCAGTTCCGGTAATCGTTGGCATACACAGCGTGGCTGAAAGCCGTAAGGGAGACCTGATGCCGGAGAACGCTTTAAAATATCTGCCCGAAAAAAGGAGTGAGGCCGTGGATGAATTTCTTGACACAACTTCGCTGCGCGGGAATGCCTACGCCGCTTTTATCGTGAACACACTCAAGCCCAGGATGGATGCACTCTACCGTCTGTCGCCAGAACGTGATTCGACATTCGTAATGGGCTCGAGCATGGGTGGCCTCATGTCGATATATGCAATGTCGGAGTATCCCGAGACATTCGGCGCCGCGGGTTGTCTTTCGACCCACTGGATTGGAACGCTTGACGGCAACAATGCATTTTCCGACGCCATGTATGCCTATCTGGACGAGAAGCTTCCGCGCGACGGTCATCACCGCCTATATCTTGACCATGGCACAACCACGCTCGACAGCCTTTACGGGCCATCGGAAGAGCGCATGATCGGACTTGTCAGGTCGCATGGCTATTCCGAAGAGCACGGCACCCTTGAGACATTTGTCGATGAGGGCGGCGCGCATCAAGAGAGCAGCTGGGCGGCGCGTGTTTGGCGTCCGCTGCAATTCCTTCTCGGTAAGAAATAATTCACTGTTCAGCGCCCGTTGGCCTGCCTCCATTGCTCATACTTTGGGAACAGGCTTGCGGGCGCTCCTGAATACCAGGCATAACCGTCGCGCCGCTCACGGCCGATTTCATCAAGCGAACGTTTGGGAATTCCGTCGCGGTCACATACAAACGGCCTGCACTCGACAAGGTCGTAATACCTGGCCCACGTTGTCGCCGACGGATCTGCCATGAGCCGTGTGCCCTGCGGTCCGCGGCGCACATAGCGGAATCCGTCAATACGGTTGCGGTCAAACCATTTCATCGCGCCCTCGACTGCACGGCAAATGCGCTCGTCAGGATTAGGAATATCCATCAGCAACCACACGAGCGTCATGCTCTCGGTGGAGCAGAACGACGGCAGTTCATAAGCCCTGGCCGATGCGGGTGCAAGTGTTTCGCTGTCGTGTTGCTGACACCATACGGTTGGCTCACCGTCCACCACAATCTGCGTGGCAAGAATACATTCCACACCTCTGCGGAAAGCATTGTCAAGCCGTTCACGCATTTTTTCATCCACAATCCCCGGCGCATCATACGGAGCTTTTCCGTCACGCAAATCGCGGATGAGGGATAGCGTATTGGCCATGGCATCGTCATTATAAGTAATGTGTACCTGATAGCCCTTTGGATTGGGCCAGAACTGTGGCCAGCCACCATTGTCGTACTGACCCGAGAGCAGATACTCCACTCCTTTAATGAAGGCCTCGCGCCACAATTCCGAACGTGTGGCCGCATACAGGCGGGCCAAAAATTTCATCTGGGCCGTCGTGGCTCCGTTGTCGGTCGTCGAGTCGGTCGTGCGTGGCTTCAAGGCCACCACCGAGTCGAGTTGGGCCGGAGTCAAAGGCCGCCCCATGTCGATATTTTTGGGCCAACCTCCTGTAACACGTTGGTACGCCACAATCTGAGTGCCGATTCGGGCGGCCTCGTCAGTGGCGAAAAACGCCGTGTCGGTTTCATTCAATATGTTATGCCCTATGGCTTGAGTGGATATGTTGCAAAATATTGCCGCAGAAAATGCGGCCAACAAGGAATACGGTTTCATGGCTGCAAATTTAACGATTTTTTTCACAGGATTTGGAAGTTTGGGCACTTTTTGGTAAATTCGCACAATTAAAAACCTCAACACACCTTAAAACCCTAACACTGTTCATAACCACTGATTATGGCTAACGGAAAAATAATCGTAATCTCCGCCCCGTCGGGTTGCGGAAAGTCAACTATAATCAACTCCATACTCGATGCCGGAACAATCGACCTCAGTTTCTCGGTATCGGCCACTAATCGTCCTCCCCGCGCGGGTGAGGAACACGGAGTACACTACTACTTCATGTCGACCGAAGACTTCCGCGACGCGGTGGCCGCCGGTGATTTCATCGAATGGGAGGAAGTATATCCCGGGCGTTATTATGGCACCTTGCGCAGCGAGCTTGACCGCCTTGTAGGTGAAGGCCACAACGTTATTCTCGACATTGACGTCAAGGGGGCGCTCAACGTTAAGAAACTTTACGGCCAGACTGCGCTCACCATCTTTGTGGAACCGCCAAGCATTGCCGAACTGCGTCACCGTCTTGAAACCCGCGGCACGGACTCGCCCGAGCAGCTCGACACCCGCATGAGCCGCGCAGAATATGAATTGGGATTCGCTCCTGAATTTGACACCCGTGTGGTGAATGACAACCTCGAGGACGCAATAGCGGAAACAGAAGGTATTATCAACGGTTTCATCGCATGACGACCGACGGCAAAAAAATAATCGGCATACTCGGCGGGTCGTATAACCCGGTTCACAACGGCCACATGATGCTGGCGTCGTTTCTTGCCCAATGGGGCTATGTCGACCAGGTATGGCTCACACTGTCGCCGCGCAATCCCCTCAAGAATGCCGCCGACCTTCTGCCCGACCTAAAACGGCTGACGATGCTTAACCTGGCCCTGAAAGGTGCGAAAAAACTCGACGTGTGCGACATCGAACTCACCATGCCCGTGCCGTCTTTCACCATCAATACCCTCGACCTTCTCGCCTCGCGCCATCCCGACAAACATTTCAAACTGATAATCGGTTCGGACAACTGGAACATCTTCGACAAATGGAAGGACAGCCAGCGCATACTCGACGAATATGGCGTGATTGTATATCCGCGCCCCGGCTATCCTGTGGCCGACCGGCATGTCGACGGAATGGAGCTGGTGGATAGCCCGACGGTCAACATTTCAAGCACTTTTATACGCAACGCCATCGCAAAGGGCAAGAATATGGAATATTTCCTTCCCCAGGGCGTTTATAAATATATCGTTGACCATAAACTGTATATTTGAGATGACAAACAATGCCTTGGCTTTCATAGCCCTTTGTAATGAATACTGTGCTGCGGTCGAAAACGCCGCGGCCAGTGATGCACGCGATTTCACATCCACAATGCTGCGCTTGCTTCCGCGCCTTTATATCTGCGCCGCAGACCTTACTGACGAGGGAGCGCTCGACGAGGGATTCATTGACCAGGCCCTCGATGAGGATTCATACGATTCGGTGCGCCGCGGCATCGAGGCAGTAATGGGCGAGGACGACACTTATCTCGAAGTGTTTGAAGATGACATGAAATATTCCGACACTCCCATCGGTGCCAGCGTTGCGGAAAGTCTCGCCGACCTCTTTCAGGTATTCTACAACCTTCTTGAAGCCGTGCGCGATGCTCCCGACGACCTCGTGGCTTCTGCCCTTGCCGCCGTAAAGGAGGACTTCGCGGGCTACTGGGGGCAGGTGCTTTGCAACGTTATGCGGCCGCTCAACGCCATTTATTACCGATGAATATTCTATACCCTAACTTATGAACGACTACAAAGACCTCGCGGCGTTTCTTGACGCCTCCCCAGTGAATTTCTGGGCCGTGAAGACCGTGGCCGACCACCTTGAGTCAGCCGGATTCACCGAGCTCGACATGCGCGAACGTTGGGAGCTGAAACCCGGAGGACGCCATTTCGTAATCAAAAATGGTTCGGCAATCTTTGCCTTCATCGTAGGCGCGAAGACTGCCGCCGCACCCTTCAAGATAATTTCTGCCCACAGCGATTCGCCAGGATTCAGAGTAAAGCCTAATTGCGAGATGTTGTGCGACGGGAACATCGTTAAACTGAATACCGAGGTTTACGGCGGTCCCATACTCTACACATGGTTCGACCGTCCACTGTCGCTTGCAGGCCGTGTGATACTCCGTTCGGCTAATCCACTCGAACCAGAGAGCCGCCTTGTGAAGTTCGACCGCCATCTGCTGACTATACCGCATCTCGCCATCCATTTTAACCGTGCCGTAAACGAAGGCAATCCGCTGTCCAAGCAAAAAGACATGCTGCCGGTTATAGGCAAAGTTGCCGATGTGTCGCAGGCAAAGGGATTGGTTCATCGTCTCGTCGCCGAGAAACTCGGTGTAAAGCCTGAAGACATTCTCGATTATGACCTCTCGCTATTCGACACCACACGCGCCAGCGTGGTCGGTCTCAACGGCGATTACATCACATCGGGACGCATCGATGATCTGTCGATGGTTCACGCAGCTCTTTCCGCGTTACTTGACACCCGGGTTTATGCCGATGACTCCACGCGGGTAATGGCCATTTTCGACAACGAGGAAACAGGCTCGGGAACAAAGCAGGGAGCGGCTTCACCAATGCTCGATTATATCCTGCGCCGCATTGTCGCCTCGGCTCCCGGTGCGACCGATGAGGACTATATTCGCGCGGTAGCGTCCTCCTTCATGATTTCAGCCGATGATGCACATGGTGTTCATCCGAACTATCCCGAGAAGCAAGACCCCACCAACCACCCCACCCTCGGCGGTGGTCCCGTAATCAAAATAAACGCCAACTGCAAGTACATGACCGATGCCGAGTCTGCCGCAGTATTCCGCACGCTGTGTGAGAAAGCCGGTGTCCCCTATCAGTACTTCGTCAATCACAGCGACGTGGCCGGAGGTTCTACCCTCGGCAACATACTCACTTCACAGATACCCTTGCGCGGTGTTGACGTGGGCGCGGCCATATGGGCCATGCATTCGGTGCGCGAAACCGCTTCGCTTGCCGACCATGCCTCAATGATAGCTGCGTTCAGCGAATTTTACAAAGTTTAGCGTCAATACCATTAAAATAAGAAAACTGCGCTCTAAAAGTTTTTGTCTAACTTTTAGAGCGCAGTTTTCTTATCACATTATGTGGGGTCAATGGTGTTTCTGTCCGTTGCACCGGGGACATACTCCTGTTTGGCCACATGAAGTGCAGTCTATGTACTTTCCGTCAAGGTTAGGCATATATCGCCCTTTGCCATTACAGTGCGGGCATTTGCCTGAACCGAAACAGCCACGGCAGAGGTTGCCACCCGATTTATGGGTATGGGAGGAGGAAGCCTCATAACTGGGCGATTCCGGTTGCCAGCCGGCCACTATCGCAGCCCCCTCAAGCTCAGGCGAGCCATGCGTCTTGTCGATCATCCGCTCCCCAATCACATACGGCCCCACTGCAGGAACTTGACCAGACGTTGAGATATATGTCGGAGCGGCCATTACACCTGCCGCCGGGGCAGGTGTCGGATTTGAAACATAGTTTCCTGTGAGCATACCAAAGAATTGCCCGATAAAACTTGCAACAGCGGCTTGTTGTGCCGCTTCGGTAGCCTGCTGCTCTTGCATTGCCTCATAAACCACACGCTGCCGTTCATCACGCTCAGCTGCGAGCATCCGCTTTTTGTTGGTTCTATAATCTTCTTCCGCCCAATAAATCTGATTGTCCAAATCAGACTTGCGCTCTCTCAAATGCGTCAGGTAGGCCGCCATAGTATTCAGTTGCTCCTGCTTAACGGACGGCAAACTTAAAGCGGCGTGGGCGATCGCATCCTCAACTTTAAACTCAGTGCCGAAATCTATAGGATACATCCACCTCTTGTCCCTTCTGTTCATCAGGTCGCTTTCCTGAGAGTCACTGAGATTCATCGCCCGCAAGTCAGCCAAATAATACTCTTGCCCCTCGATTAAGTTTTTAAGACCCTCTATTTCGGCACAAATCCATGGATAAAGATTTTCAGGACGCACGTCCTCGAGTTTTTTCACTTTTGTCAATTCCAAGACCTTCCACCATATTTTCTTCTCAAAACTCAGTTCAAGCTCACTCATCTCGGAATAGTCGTAGGACTTTGCCGGATCATAAAGCTCATACTTGCCGAGTCTCGAAAGCCTTACCATGGTAAATGGCTTGTGCTCCGAGTCGTAAAACACCTTTACGTCGGCAAAGCGTGCCGGCACGGTGAATGTGGAATCAACGAGCGACACTGCGCCCATTCGGTCAAAGCCGTTTTCCCTGTCATTATATGTGTAGTATGCAATCTGGTCGGGCATGCTCAGCTTTACCTTGTAGGCCGCACCCGGCAATATCGACTTAGGAGATGTACCGGCATGGAGGAGCAGCGTCAAATCGTTGGACAGCGGAAATTGCCCTTCTGCCTCAAACACTTTATACTCATGGAGCACTCCATTAACATCCTCGCGAACCTCTGTTTTTATCACGGAGGATTTCGGAAACTCGCTGTATACAAAATAAACGTTTCCCGGAACAGCGATGTGTGCCTTTGAATTCTTTTTTTGAAAAAAATCCAAATTGAACTGTGTGACTTTGCCATATTTTGCGTACTCCGGGGTATTTTCAACTCCCAAGAATCGAGGCGAGAGTTCGGGATGGTAAAACGAGAGACCAGTGGTGGCATCAGTAGTGTAGCCCGCCTGTTCTGCCAGACGAAACTCAATGTTTTCTGACATTAGAAGCCTCTCACCTTCGAGCGTATAAACATAGCCGGGATAATTTGGCCCTTGAGGTATAAAGACATACTCCCGGTCGCCAAAAGTGCGGATTTCAGTTGACGGATCAAAAGTGGTTGTGCCCGTATATGTCGCCCACGTTTTTTCGTCTATCTTGAAAAATTGCTGGCCTTTGCGCTCAGTAAGCTCAAGATATGGTTGGAAATGAATCCACGTCCCGTTCGCGAAGTATGGCTGTTCCGAATCAACGGGCATCAGCGTGTATTCTTTATATATGCTGTATATCACATAGTATGTCTTGCCATCGGCCCACGTTTCGATCGCCACGTCCTTGACGTCATCGTATGTGTTTTTTATGAGTTTGAGCTTTTCTTTCTGTTCCTTTTCCATTTTCAACTCGCGGCGCACGGTAGATGCAGAGGAGAATTTGCCCGCTCCAATAGCGAAAGCATGATTGACATTCGACAGCAACATCAATGAAACTGTGATAATTTTGGCAATAGGCTTCATGGTTTAATTGCGTTAAGGATTTGATTTCTACGGCAAAATTAATAAAAAACCGAGTATTAACAACAATCATAACTCAAAAAACATTTTGCCTCAGCAGTTTTATTGAGTATTTTAATGGTGACTTCTTATGATATGAGTATACGCCTCCATATACTTTTTTGAAGGTATATGAAGGCGAAAAAGACTATTTACTTAAAGTGTTGCGGCGCCATATCTTGACGCGTCTTCACAATTTATATACGTTATATACGCTCAACATCGGTTGCGCGGAGCCATGCGCCAGTCGAGCCGTTGATGCGGACGTTGTACCACCGGGGCGATACGGGATCGTCGGGGGTTGAGACGGAATCAATGATTTCAACTTTCGTACCTTCGTGGAGGGGTACGACTTTTTCGGTCTGTTTGGGCTGACGGGGCACGGAGTTAAGAAGTGTACTCGGAGCCGTCACTATGGCCTCGGAATGATCGTCGACGCGGGCCGAGGCATCGGCAGCGACAACAATGAAGTAAATCGTGAGTACCACGAGAATCATACCGCCGAAGAACCCTGCCTTGCGCACCGTAACATTGCTCGAAAAAATATACAAGGCAGCCGCGCCGCAAAGCAGCACGAAAGTGACAAATGCCGTCCAGGCCCATCCGTTGGCGCTCATTGCCCTCACCACACCCTCATGGGCGCGGGTAAGGAGGGAATTGTTATCCTCGGGCTTATCTTCAAGACGTGAGTTCACAAAATCAAGGTTGGCGCGCGCATCGGCATGTGCCGGATTGACGCGTAACGCGCGTTCATAGGCCAGCACGGCCTGAGCGACATGGCCGGCACGGTAGTTTGCGTTGCCAAGATTATAATAAATGTCAGCGTTACGACCGTTTTCTTTCAGGGCTTCATTGTAAAGTCGGACGGCTTCGGTATAACGTTCCTGTGTGTAAGCCGAGTCAGCATCGACGGTCAGCGCGGCGATGGCTCGGACTGCCGTGCCGAGCACAATCGCCATTAAGAACAATATGCGGAGTTTCATGATTTTTTTGTTTTGACGTCTTCAATTGACTTTATGGCCGCTGATGCACGGTTGTAGATGTCGGCCATTGCCGAGTCGCTTCGATTTGGCGTAAAGCGGGCCATCTCACATTCATCAAGCACTTCAAGCACTTCTGCCGCAGTCTGCTCAGATGCTCCATAAGCCTCGAGCTTCTCGGCAATCGTCGAGCTGATGAGTTGCGACTGGGCTATTCCGAGTTTGTCGCCGATGTACCCCTTCAATGCCGATGCAAGCTCTTCATAGAACTGCTCGTCTTTGTGAGCCTTCATGCAGGCGGCGGCTGCCTTGAAACGGCGGGTTGCAACGCGGTTGGCGCGGGCATTACGGCGGCCAGTCACATCGGCGGCCAGTTTGAGGTGGCGGCGGTAGACAAACACCGATGAGATGAGGGCCGCAAGCACAAGAACCCACAGCACCCAATACCATCCCTGACCGAATATCGGACGGGTGATGGCCGAAGTGGAGGCCGGAAGATAGTGGATGTGCAGGATGTCGTCCATGCGGGCATCCACCGACTTCTGCTCAACATTGGTTGCGACTCCCGAACCGCGGGCGACGTCAACAGGTATTTCCGCCACGCTGAGCTGCACATACTTGCCTTTGCCAAGGTCGAAATAACTGAAAGTCTGCGACGGAATGTCATATTTACCCACTTCCTGCGGCACAAGGGGATAATCGACGGTGTAAGAACCAGCATAGGTCTGTCCCTGAATTACGGTGTGCACATCAGTCTTCGGAGTGTATTTGTCGAAGGTGGCGGGGAATGTTACCGTGGGAATAGTAAGATATTTCACATTGCCTGTGCCGACGAAGCGCAGACGGTAGTTGGCGCTTTCGTTTGTGCGCAGAAGCTCCGGCGACAGGCTTGCCGACACCTCATAGCTGCCGACAGCTCCACAGAAATCAGCCGGACGCGGTTCGGGAAGAGCACGAACGTTGAGGGTGCCGGTGGCAAGTGGCGTTGTGTATGAGTATTCTTCAAATCTGGGAGTGCCGAAGCCATACATGCGGATTACGCCCACCTGCTCCTGGATGTGGAGGGTATATACACCGCTGGTCACTTTCAGCTGACCCGACTTCTGCGGAAAGAGAAGCACGCGCGACAGCTCTATCGTAAGGTAATTGCGACCGTTGTAATTTTCTATCTGAGTGCGCTGGTCACGCTCAAGCTCATCAGAAAGGAAGCCTTCGTAGACAGGGGTTTTGGATGCCTCGATGGCGCTGATGCCGAACTTGCGGTCGTTGGGCACATACATCTTGGTGGTTGCGATTATGCCTTCCTGTTCATATACGGATGATTTTGAGAAAATCACCCGTACAAAGAAATCCTTTGCGGAGCTTTGCGGCAGCTGGGCTGCTTGAGAACCAGAACTATGCTGGCTGCCTTGCGCCTGCCCTTGCTGTGGAGCCGACGCGTCGGGAGGAAGAATTTCAAACGAACCCTCGCCGGTATGGTAAGCCTTCCCACCTACGTTGATGGTGACTGAGGGTATTTTTACCTTTCCCTGATTCTGGGCCCTATATGTGCAGACAAGGTCTATCACAGCCATTGACGAACGGTGGCCGTTGATTATCGACTCGCTCACCTGAGAGGTCGTAGCGTCAGGTCCGCTGAGAAGGCGGCACCCCGAAAGTTCGGGCGCTTTCGGCATCCCGATATTGTTCATGTCCTCGTTCTCAAGCGTGAGCCGCAGGGTTATGCGGAAGTTGGTACCGGCAACGACATTCTGGCGCGGCACCAACTGAAAATTCACTTTGGCAGCCGTGCCGAGCGCCATCAGGCTCAACACCGCCACAAGCAATATAAATCTTAAATTGAAACGTTTCATGGGGCTATGAGTATCGCTGACTGAATTACCAGGGTTTGTCGGTGGTGCGTTGGCCGGGCTGCGCAGGTTCGCGGTTCACCTTGCGGCGGGTAGCGTTTTCCTTGTTCTGCATGGCTTGAAGCAACTGTTCGGCGTTTTGCGTCATTTGCTGCTCCTGAGGCTGCTGTTGCTGCTGTTGCTCCTGCTGCTGTTGCTGGTCTTGCTGTTGTTGCTGTTGTTGCTGCTGGTCCTGTTTGTCCTGATCCTGCTGATTCTGGTCCTGATTGTCCTTATTCTGTTCCTGTTCTTCCTGCTTCTTCATTGCCATAAGAAGATTCTGGCGGCAGGGGCGGTTGTCGGGCTCAATCATCAGCGACCGCTTATACATGTTGACGGCATCGCCATACTTTTCATCGTTGTATGCCATGTTGCCGAGGTTATAGAACGACTTGTAAGCCAGCTCAGGGTTGGTCTTCAAGTCCGCTATACCCTTGAATATTTCCGAAGCGGTCTTTCGGGGATCGTTCGCAGTGCCTTTGTTGTCGTCGGATGCGAGTTGCACAAGGGCCACGGCCTTGTTGTAAAGAGCATATTGATATGTAGGGTCAAGCGCGAGAGCCTGCTCGTACTTTTCAAGCGCCCCGTGATAGTTTTCCTCAGCATAGAGCCGGTTGCCTTCCACCACCAGGTTGCGCATCGCTTTGGTGGAGCCATCGCCGGCGGCATAAGCCGGCAACAGCCCTATGCAAAGCGCTATAATCGTCAAACCTAACTTGTTCATAGTCATTTTTTACTGAAAAAGTTGATTTTACGCAGAATATTGTTCTTACGGTCAAGCACAAACAGGTCGATTACCAGGAAAACGAGTGCAATCCATGCGAAAAGCGGGAACTGCTCGGCTCCGGCACTGTATGTTACGTGCTTGAATTCGGATTTCTGCAAAGTTTCAAGCCGGTCGGCAAGTTTGTCAAGGGCATCGGATGACGCACCGTTCACGAAAATGCCGTCGCCTGCATCGGCTATCTCGGTTGCAAGCTGCTCGTTGAGCGTGGTGAGCACCATCTTGCCTTCATTGTCGGTGAAATATTCTCCATTGCGTCCAGGCATCGGGATGGGTGCGCCCTTGGCCGAACCGAGGCCGACCACATCCACCTGTATCCCGGCTTTTGCGGCTGCTTTGGCAGCTTCGACCGCATCGCCCTCATGGTCTTCCGAGTCGGTGATGAGGATAATGGCCTTGTGCACGTTCTCGTCGGGTGAGAATCCGTTCATGGCCATGGAAATCGCCTCGGCCACCGATGTGCCCTGATAGGCCATCATCGAAGGATTAAGTTCGGAAAGATACATTTTGGCTGTATAGAAATCGGTGGTCATCGGAAACTGCACCTTGGCGCTTCCGGCAAAAATCACCAGTCCGACTTTGTTGTTGTGGAGACGGCCGAGGAGTTTTTCGAGAAGAAGTCTCGCACGGTCAAGACGCGATGTGCCGTTAGGATCGTCGGTCGACGAGGCGAGCATGGAGTTGGAGATGTCAAACGCAATCATGACCTCGATGCCGGCAACAGTCTCGTCATGTTCCTTTTCTCCAGCACGCGGGCGCGCAAGAACAATAACCAGGGCTGCGAGGGCAATGAGCCGCAATGTAATCTTTATCGCGGGCTTATATCGGGATGCATCAGGCATGAGCGAGGCAATCACCTCGGGACGGCCGAATTTGCGCAGCCTTTTTGCCCTGGACCGGCGTGCAAGCCAATACACAACGGCAAACACAGGAACCAGCCAGAGAAGATATAGCAGATATGGATTTGCAAAATCAAACATAAAGAGCTTCTTTTAGGGTATCGGACGGAGGAAAAGATAACGCAACAGCATCTCGAGCGCGAAAAGACCGAACGCAAGCCATGCCCAAAGCATGTAATTGTCCTCGGTGTGTGAGAATACCTTCACGTCCATTTGGGTTTTCTCGAGGGCGTCTATTTCGGCAAACACCTGTTCAAGGGCTCGGTTGTCGGTGGCGCGGAAGTATTTGCCGCCGGTAGCCTGGGCGATTGAGCCGAGGGTTGCCTCGTCAATTTCCACTTTCTGCTGTTGGTACTCGATGCGGCCGAACGGCGTGCGCACGGGATATGGAGCCATGCCGTTCGTGCCGACGCCGACAGTATAGATTTTCACGCCCATTTCCTTGGCGACATCGGCTGCCGAGCGGGGCGCGACGACGCCGGTGTTGTTCGAGCCGTCGGTGAGGAGGATTATGCTTTTGCTTTTCGCTTTGCCTTCCTTAAGTCGGTTGAGCGATGTCGCAATGCCGTCGCCGATGGCAGTGCCGTCTTCAAGCATGCCTATCTGAACACCGTCAAGGTATCCCAGCAATTGTGCGCGGTCGACGGTCATCGGCATGCCTGTGAGACTTTCGCCTGCAAAAAGCACGAGGCCGATGTTGTCGCTCTCGCGTCCCTGGATGAACCGTGAGGCCACGGCTTTGGCCGATTCAAAACGGTTGGGCTGGAAATCACGGGCATACATGGAGCTTGATATATCCAGGGCAAGCACGATGTCCGTGCCTTCCGTTGTGGAGGAACTCCATCTGTCGCTGTTCTGCGGACGGGCAAGGACAATGATGAGACATCCTATCGCCCCGAGGCGAAGTACAAACAGAAAATGCCTCAGATATTGTTTCCACGAGGTTGGCATCGCGGCAAAAGCGCTTGTACTCGATAGCGCCATCGATGGATGGGCGTCGCGGTTACGCATTATGCACCACACAATCATCGGGATGAAGATTGTGAAGAGCCATAGTAGATGCGGATGGGCTAATTGCATACCTTACTTCTTATTCTTGGTTGACGCGGCATCGTTTTTAGTGTCAGCTTCCGGCTCCGGTTCTGGCGCGGGCTTTGTTGCTTCGACAAACTGAACCACGTTGTTGAATGTCTTGATGTTGTCGTCGGGCATCGGCCGCACGTTTGCAAACTTGACAAAGTCGGCAATTTCCAGAATCTGCTTGATGCGCGGCTGATTGTCGCGGGTTTCCGGATTACGGCGCAGTGTGTCGAGAATCTGGGTTGACGACATTTCCATTGCGTTGATGGCAAAGCGGCGTTCAAGATACGTGCGCAGGATGTCGACAAGATGAGTGTAATACTCTTTCTCACGTCCGCTTTCAGCAAGTTTCCGTTCGCGCAGGCGGGTAAGCTCGGTCATGGCGGCCTCGTAGGGATCGACAGGCTTGGTGTGGCGCACAATCAGCGTTCCGTTCTTACGGTAGAGCATGAACAGGGCTATCGCGGCGGCAGCCACTGCGATTCCAAGCAATGCCCACCATAGCCATTCGGGAATGTAGTCATACCAACGGCGGGAAGGGTTCACGACACTTTCCATCGGATTGATGGTCTCGAGCGAGTCCAACTCGACCGGGAGCACTTTCAATGTCAGGAAGCCGCTTTCGGCTGTGTCTGTACCGACTGCATATTTAAACGGCGGGAACGTCACCACCCCGGGAGCGAAGGCCTGGACAAGTATGCGATACTGGCAGGCTGCGGGAAAAGTGTCGGCCTCCACAGAAATCACGGCCACATTGTCGGCCTCTGTGTCGGGCTGCGGCAAATCGACTACATGTCCTTTCAGTCCGGGGTCGGAAATATCAAGCTTGATGGTGGCGCGGGAACCCATCTCGACAACGGTCGAATCAATCGAAGCCGTAATCTTTGGTCCGGCGCCCCACCCCGGCACAGCCATGACGGCGGCGGTGGCGAATATCGCAGAGCGGATTATATTGTTCATTTTTGTGTGCGGTTTTTGAACAGGGCCATCAGGGCCTTTACATAATCTTCGTCGGTGGCGACTGACGAGAAATTCACACGACTTTTTTTCAGCATCTCGGTCATGGCCTGCTGGCGTTCGTACCACCACCGGCCATAGGCATTGCGCACTTTCGACGAGGAGGTGTCAATCCACCGGGTTGCACCGGTTTCAAGGTCGGTCACACGCATCAGCCCGACGTCGGGCATCTGCGAGTCGCGTTTGTCATATACCTGCACCGCCATCACGTCATGTTTGTTGCGGGCGAGCGACAATGCCTTGGTGTAGTCATGCGAATCGATGAAGTCCGAAATCACAAACATTGTCGAGCGCTTGCGCATGGCGTCTGTGAAGTACCGCAGGGCAGCCCCTATGTCGGTACCGCGGCTTTCAGGCTTGAAATCGAGCAGCTCGCGTATAATGAGCAAAATGTGCTTCTTGCCTTTTTTCGGTGGAATGAATTTCTCAACCTTGTCTGTGAAAAACAGCGCGCCGATCTTATCGTTGTTCTGGCTTGCAGAAAAAGCCAGGGTTGCGGCAATCTCGGCAATCATCTCGCGTTTTTCAACACCTTCGGCCCCGAACTCACGGCTGCCCGACATATCGACAAGCAACATCACGGTCAGCTCACGCTCCTCCTCATATACTTTAATATACGGATGATTGTGGCGGGCAGTGACATTCCAGTCGATGTCGCGGATATCGTCGCCATACTGGTATTCGCGCACCTCCGAGAACATCATGCCGCGGCCCTTGAAGGCCGAGTGATACTCGCCGGCAAAGATGTTTTGCGAGAGTCCGCGGGTCTTGATTTCAATTTTGCGGACTTTCTTCAGGAGTTCTTTTGCGTCCATAGGCTACGTGGGCTCAGGGAACCTGAACTTTATCGAGAATTTCAGTGATTATTTCGTCTGTCGAGATGTTGTTTGCTTCGGCCTCGTAGGTGACTCCGATGCGGTGACGGAGAACGTCATGGCAAACGGCGATTACATCTTCGGGCACAACATATCCGCGGCCATGCAGGAACGCGTAGGCGCGGGCGGCACGGGCGAGGCTGATTGAAGCACGCGGCGATGCGCCGAACGCGATTATACCCGTGAGGTCTTCCAGGCCAAAGTCGGCGGGGAATCGGGTTGCAAACACTATGTCGACGATATACCGTTCGATTTTCTCATCCACGTAGATCTGCTCCACAACCTTCTGTGCCTCGATGATTTCCTCTGGCTTGAGGAGGGGACGCACAGTGCGGTGTTCGTTGCTGATGTTCTGGCGGATGATGATTTTTTCTTCTTCCTTGGAGGGATAGCCGATTACGACCTTCATGAGGAAACGGTCGACCTGTGCTTCGGGCAGAGGATATGTGCCCTCCTGTTCGATGGGGTTCTGGGTGGCCATCACAAGGAAAGGTTCATCCAGGGCGAAGGTGTTTTCACCGATGGTGACCTGGCGTTCCTGCATGGCTTCGAGGAGCGCCGACTGCACCTTTGCCGGGGCGCGGTTGATTTCGTCGGCAAGCACGAAGTTGGCGAAAATCGGGCCTTTCTTGACTTGGAAAGTCTCGTTCTTGACACTGTAAACCATAGTGCCGATTACGTCGGCCGGAAGAAGGTCGGGGGTGAACTGGATTCGGCTGTATTTTGCATCAATCAGCTGGGCGAGAGTCTTGATTGCCAAAGTCTTTGCAAGACCGGGGACGCCTTCGAGCAGTACGTGTCCGTTGGAAAGAAGGGCGATGAGCAGTGACTCAATAAGGTGTTTTTGTCCCACGATGGTCTGATCCATGCCGTGGGTTATAATGTTGATGAAATCGCTTTTTGATGCTACCAGAGCGTTCAGGTCGCGGATATTTACAGATTCACTCATAAGGGATAGTTACGGTAGATTGTGATTTGTTTAAACGACTACAAAATTACAATTATAACATCTAACGCGTTAACATTTAATGTTAAAATTGCCTATTAATAGTTTACACGCGTCAACGATTAACAATAATTAGAGAAGTCTCTTATAGTTTATACTTCTTTGCAAGCTCATTCAACAGCTTCTGAGCCTTTGCGTCAGTGGCGGCGGGAGTAGCCTCCATGAACGATTCCTTAGCGGGTATGAGCACGCGGGTACCGGGGCTGACTTTATTGGGATCGCCGAGTTGCGGGTTGGCATTGTAGATGAACACCCAATATTTCTTTGAACCGTAATGCTCCTTGGCCAGTATCGAAAGATAGCGTGCGCGGGTGATGGTGTCGTAGACGGGAGCGGCCTTTGCCGGGGTGGAAGAGGTTGAAGCCGGTGTCTGTGTTTTGGGAGCGTCAGTAGCCTGAGTCTTCTGAGCTTCGGAAGCCGGAGCAGCAGCCGTCGGTTGGGCGGGTTCCTCTGATTGAGCCGGAGCAGCAGGGACAGCTTCGGGCATGTATAGCTCAAGGGTGTCCTCATAATCTTCATCCTCGCCCGGAAGCTTGAAAGCGGCCATGGTCTCTCCGGCAAAATATCCTCCGACAAGGCCTATAATCAAGCCAATCAGCAATCCCAGCACAAGCCACATTGATGTATTGCCGCTTTCTTGCCGGACTATCACGGGTTGTGGCGCCGAATGTACAGCAGTCTCTTTCGGCTGCGATACAGGAGCCGTTACAGGTGTTGGTTCGACAGGTTTCGCTGGCTCATCCTCCTGTATTTCTTCTTTGGCTTCCTTTTGTTCGGGTTCTTCTACCTCGGCTTTGATTTCCTTCTGTGTGGACACTTCTGGTTCATCCTCACCTGTGATTTCAGCAATTGGCGCCTGTTCCGCAGCCTGGACAGGCACGTTGTCAGGCTCTGGAGCGGAACTCGGAATTACCTCCGGCTCTTTTTGTTGCTTTGGCTGAGGCTCGGGCTGCGGAGGTGTGACAGGACTTTCCGCCGGTTCGGGATTAACGGATGACGGGGTTTCGACCTGCATTATTTCCTCTGCGGCTCCGTCGTTGAGTTCAACGGCCGTGAAAGCTGCGAAAGGTTCGTTAGCCATTGCAGCCAGTTCCTCGTCAGGTTGAAATAAAACGGGATGTTCAGAATCTTCCGAGCGGGTAAAGGTACCCACTCCTTTGACGGTGATTGCTTCTCCGCTTTTCAGCGATTCCTCAATCATTGCAAACAATTCATGGAGGAAACGGCGCGCTGATGCCGGATCCACGGATGCCCCAGCAGCGACTTCCGTTATAAGACGTGGAAGATTGGTTGTTTCCTTATTCTTCATGACTTTCCGAGAGTTTTTTGCGGAGCATAGCCGCAGGTGTGAATTGAACGGTTATCTGGGGAGGAAGCAGCATTTTGCGGCCTGTCACCCGGTCAGTCACTATTTCCTCGTCTGCCTTCACCGGGCTGAAAGTGCCGAAAGACGGAATGGCCACATCGGTCATGGTTGTAGCTGCCCCTCTCAGCACGTTGGCGAATGCATCGAGCATCGATGTAACACGATGGGAATCGTCGCCGAGGTTTTTACTTAGTCGCTGTATAAAAGTTTTGTTATCCATTATGATTATTGTCGTTCAGGTAAATGAGCGGAATTATTGCAGTTAACGGTGATTATGTCAGAAAATTTGCTTGAATAAAGACGCGAGCGGCGTTCTCCCTTCACGAGAGTCTCCACGGGCTGATATGCGGCAATGTGGACGGTATCGTGGGCGATGGACTCGGAATTTATAGTATCAAGAACCTCCATGAGCTTATGCTTTCGGCTTCTTTCAGCCGGGTCGGCGAACAATGAGCGGCGCACGGCATGCTCGTCTACTATCTCGGTGATGATTACTCCAGCCTTTTTATATCGGTAGCCCTTACGGTAAATTGACTTCAGACACTCTGTGGCCATGGTGCTTATCACCATTGTGTCGTTGGTCGCTTCGGAAAGGCGGCGATGCGCCGAATTGAAATATTGCTCCAGGTCTTCCCGATGTGCGTTTGTGTGGATGAAAACTGAAAGTGACACGGCTGCCGAATGTTGTTCTCTCAACTTACGCGATACGATTGTTGAAAACAAGGCGATAGCCTGACGCAGTTCTTCAAAATCAGTGAGCATGCTTCCGAACGAACGGGTGCAGCACATCTGTTTCTTTACCTGGTCTTCAACATCCCCTGCGATGCAGGCCTCCCCGTTGAGTTCACGCCATGTGCGTTGTCCAATGAGGTTAACGAACCGCCCCACTTCATCCGCACTCATATCCGCATACTGCAGCGCAGTTGTCATGCCGATATTGTCGAAACGCGGTCGCAGCCGCCGTCCTATACCCCATACATCACCTATCGGAGTGAGTTCAAGGGCCTTTCTGCGGGAGGTCTCATCGGCTATCATGCACACAGAGCGGTACCCCTTGTATTTCTTGGCGAAACGCGCCGCAATTTTAGCGAGAGTCTTGGTGCCGGCGATTCCGAGCGAGGTGGGAATTCCTGTGGCCCGGCGAACACGCCGTACTATTTCCCGTCCGATTTCGGGTAATTGAGCTATTGGCCATCCGTCAAAGTGCAGGAAAGCCTCATCAACAGAATATACCTCTATATCAGGAATGACCGAAGCTATCACAGCCATAACCCTCGACGACATGTCTCCGTACAGTCGGTGATTGCCTGAAAGCACCGCTACGTCATTGCGGTCGCAAATTGCCTTGACTTTGAAATATGGGTTGCCGCGCCGCAGACCGAGCGCCTTGGCCTCGTTGCTTAGCGCCACAATACAGCCGTCATTGTTGCTGAGGACGGCCACAGGACGTTCGCGCAGACGGGGATTGAATACTCGCTCGCACGATACAAAGAAGTTGTTACAGTCGATTAAGCCTATCATGACGTCCAGGCCTGCGATGGAAACGTTTAATGGTGTGAGTGACAACTCCCCACACCTCAAACCGGCAGTCAGGTGTGACGAGTATAGGGTCATAGGCTTCGTTTGACGGAATAAGCCATATTTCGCCGCGACGCAATTTTATGCGTTTGAGGGTGAAATCCCCGTCAAGGCAGCACACAGCCAAATCGCCGTCATACGGTTCAATCGAACGGTCTATTACAAGAATGTCTCCTGTCTCAATACCCTCGTCAATCATCGAGTCTCCCTCTACTTTTGCATAAAATGTGGATGCGGGATGACGTATGAGCTCGCGGTTCAGATCGATGCTCTCGCTTATGTAATCCTGCGCAGGCGACGGAAACCCGGCCTGAACACCCATGTCTGCATACGGCAGTGGCATCTCGGTGGAGAGGTCGGGATGGTATATTTCAAGGGAAACTTCGCTTTTCGACATGGGAGAGCTCGAGGGATTAGCAGTCAATCAAATAATTTCTCGCGTATTGCATATCGCGGCCTGTGCTTGACCTCCACATAGATTTTACCTATGTATTCACCCACGATGCCGAGTCCCATTAGGATAAGGCTACCAAGGAACCATACCGATAGAATCAATGAAGTCCAGCCAGTCGTGGTATGGTGGGAGAAATATGAAATCAATGCATATATGGCAACAATCACGTCAAGGATAAGAAGCACAAATCCAGTGAGGAAAATAAGCCTCATCGGTTGGGCGGTGAACGAGGTGATTCCGTCAATCGACAGGGAAATCATCTTTGACAGCGAGTATTTTGTCTCGCCGGCCATACGGGCACGGCGGGGACAAGCCACTACGGCTGTCTTAAGCCCGAGCCGCACAATGATGCCGCGCAAGAACATGTTGGTCTCGCCATATTCCGAAAGCAGATGTATTGCCCTGTTGGACATCAATCGAAACTCAGAGTGGTCATAGACCGTCTCCACGCCCATCATCTCCTGAAAGCGATAGAAGCCGCGGGCCGAGGTACGTTTGAACCATGTGTCGGTATCACGCGACGAGCGCACTCCGAACACCACCTCGCAACCTTCGCGGAATTTCTCGACCATACGGATTATGGCTTCGGGATCGTCCTGAAGGTCAGAGTCGATTGTGACAGCACAGTCGCAATGATCCATTGCTGTAAGCAATCCCGCAATCAGGGCGTTCTGCTGTCCTGAGTTATGGGCGAACGACAGACCTTTGACCCTGCCGTCGGCCTTATGGGTCTCGTTTACAATCTGCCAAGTGGAATCCTTGCTGCAGTCATCGACACATAGAATATATGAATCCGCCGCGACAAGTCCGTCACCAGCCATGCGAGTCAACAATCCGAGTAGGATTTTGAGCGATGAAGGCAATACTTCCTCCTCATTATAGCAAGGAATGATGATGGCAAGGCGCGGTGGATTCATTTTTTCTTGTTTGAATATCAGACGTGGTTGAACTTCGCAATCAATACGCGCGGGCTATGATTACACGGCGCTTCGAGGGTTTGCCGGTTACCATGCACACCCCCTCTTCCTCCTCGCCGTCGAGGGGGATGCAGCGTATGGTGGCCTTGGTCTCGTTTTTGATGAGTTCCTCGGTTTCGGGCGTACCGTCCCAGTGGCAGAGGAAAAATCCGCCATCTTCGATTTTCTCCTTGAATTCTTCGTAGGAGTCGATTTTCTGGATACGGCTGTCACGCATTTTGAGCGCTTTCTGATAGATGTTGTCCTGAATGTCTTCAAGAAGGTCGCGGATAGCTTCGGGCAGTCCGGCCAGTTGCATGACGTGCTTTTCGAGGGTGTCGCGGCGCATCATTTCTACTGTACCGTTTTCAAGGTCACGGGCACCGATGGCAAGACGCACGGGCACACCTTTGAGCTCGTAGTCGGCAAACTTGAAGCCGGGGCGACGCTTGTCGTCGTCGTCATATTTCACGCTGATGCCGAGCTTGGCCAACTCCTCGATGATGGGAGTGATGGCTTCGGTTATCTGTGCGAGCTGTTCGGCATTTTTGAAAATGGGCACAATCACCACCTGAATCGGTGCGAGATGGGGAGGAAGCACGAGGCCGTTGTCGTCGGAGTGCGCCATGATGAGCGCGCCCATGAGGCGGGTCGAAACGCCCCATGAATTGGCCCATACATATTCGGGCTTGTTCTCCTTGTTGACGAAAGTCACGTCAAATGCTTTGGCAAAGTTTTGGCCGAGGTTGTGCGAAGTGCCCGATTGGAGGGCCTTGCCGTCCTGCATCATGGCCTCGATAGTGTAGGTATTGAGCGCGCCGGCAAAACGTTCGGTCTCGGTTTTCACGCCGATGATTACGGGAAGGCCCATGTATTTGCGGGCAAACTCAGCGTAAAGGTTGATCATCTGCACGGTGCGGGCCTCGCTCTCTTCGGCGGTTGCGTGTGCGCAGTGGCCTTCCTGCCAGAGGAACTCGGAAGTGCGGAGGAACATGCGGGTACGCATTTCCCAGCGCATCACATTACACCACTGGTTGCAGATGACGGGGAGGTCACGGTAAGAGTGGATCCAGTTCTTGTATGTGCCCCAGATGATGGTCTCGGAAGTCGGGCGCACGATGAGCTCTTCTTCCAAACGTGCCTCGGGATCGACAATCACGCCCTTGCCATTGGGGTCGTTTTTGAGACGGTAGTGGGTAACGACAGCACATTCTTTGGCGAAACCTTCCACATGCTCGGCCTCACGGCAGAGGAACGATTTGGGTATGAGCAGGGGGAAATAAGCATTTTTGACGCCTGTCTGCTTGAACATGCCGTCGAGCGTCTGCTGCATCTTTTCCCAGATTGCATAGCCATAGGGTTTGATTACCATGCAGCCGCGCACTGCCGACTGCTCAGCCAGGTCGGCCTTTACGACCAACTCGTTGTACCATTGTGAATAGTTTTCCTGGCGCTTGGTCAGGTGTTGAAGTTCAATTGCCATTATATTTTAGGAACGTGATTGGTTTTGTCTGTTAAAAGGTTGTCGGAAAACGACCTCCAAATGTTTTGCTACGCAAAGTTAGCAATAATTTTCCTTGAAAGCAAGAAAAGTATTGTCGGTCGCGGTCTATTTGCGCTTTACGCCCGCCATTTCGAGTAACCCGTCGTCTGGCACTATGAAAATCTCGGCGCGGCGGTTGGCCTCGCGGTTTGTGCGGGAGGTATTCGGCAGCCGTGGCTCATCCTTTCCGATGCCGTAAGGAATGACGTTGGTTTCCTTTTCGCCGGCCAGTTGCCAAAGATAATCGTCGATGGCATTGGCACGGGCAGCCGAGATTGAATCGGCATAGGCATCGTCGCCCGTATCATCGGTGTGGACAGTCACGAGCATCTTGTAGCGGCGGGGCTCACGGGCCACCATTCCGAGCGGACGCAGGAACTCGGCTCCGGCTTTTTTCAGCTCCAGCGAGCCGGAAGCAAACAATACGGAGCATGGAATGGTGATTTCAAGCACCTCGCCGTCGCGCAGGGGCTCGATTGTCATGCCGTTCTTAACAAGGTGGCGCCGCAGCTGGTCCATCGCTGTCACGACGTATGTCTTGGCCTTCTTCGGCACTTCGGGTGTGGCGAGGTTTTCGTCCACGCTCATCTCCAGAGCATCCGGCTCTGCCGTTTCAGTAGAGGCAGCGCTGAGAGGTGTGGCAACGATGCCGCATACCAATGCCACTGCAATTATTGATGAGGAAAGATAGCGCTTCATCTGTCAATCGTCAAGGGAGTCTTCATAAGCGAGATATGCCCTCACAAAAGGCACGGCATCGGAGGCTGTAAGAGTGGCGGCCTTGTCCTTGCGAAGCATGCGGTCTACATAATCGAGCAGGTCGACGATGTCAAGTTCGTCGTCATCGTCGTCCACGTCAATGTCAAGCAGGCCGTTTGCTTCATAATAGTCATAGATGAGGTCAATGAGGTTGAACAGCTCATCATCATCCGGGTAGCGGGCCGAGAGCTCATCACCGACAGCCCCGCGCATATATTTTATGGCTTCGTTTTCGTCAAATTCCATAATCGTTGTCTGTTAGTTTAAATCGGTTATACCATCGGGTAAATCCATTTTGATGATACGGCCTTCGGTGTCGAGGGCCGTAATGAATTCCTCGGCAAAGGGCACGAATACCGTGCGTCCGTCCGCAGCTTCGACAAGCATGAGTATGTTGGCGGTCGAGTCGTCTATCCTCGCTATCGTTCCGAGCGGCGCGTCTCCGTTCCACAATTCATAGCCGACGAGATCATGAAGATGGACTCCGTCGCTGTCTTCTTCGTCAAAGGGGAGTTCGGCGGTGAGACCAAAGATTTCGTGATTGACCAACGCCGAGGCCTGTTTCTCGTCGGATATTCCCTCAACCTTTATAAGCCAGCTGTCGGTGCCTTTGCTGCGTACACCTTCGAGAAAGAAAGGCACGAAAATACCGTCCTGCTCAATGATTATGCAGCGCAGTTCCGAGGGATCGATGTCGTAGTCGAACATCGCATTGAGTTCGCCTTTTATGCCATGGGGTTTGAAGACCTTGCCAATGGACGTGAGTTGGTCAGCCTTAATCATGATAATTATCCTTTCTTCTTTTTCTTTTTGCCAGGAACAGGCGCAATTTTGAATTCATGCAGCTGCACATCCGCCGGGTCGAGCCTTATGGCTCCATCTGTCATCTCGTATAGGTCGGAGAAAATTTTTTCATCGTCAACTCCCTCGGGATTTACCGCCAGCATGAGCTTCTTCATGTGATTGGCGAGCAGGATGACGAGCGCGTCGCGTTCCTCTCCCGGTTCCATCTTAGCGGCCTCCTGCACCATGAGTTCAAGGTGACAGCCATACACACGGCGGCGTGCATGTCCGCTGCCCAAGGCAACCGGCTCCGGCACTTTGTCAAACTCCTCGGGTTTAACGAGTTCGAAGGGCAAATCTATGTCGAGTTTGAAATCGCTCATGATGGCCAGATGGTCCCACAACTTGCGGCGGTTGGCCTTCTGATCGCCCTGCGAGGGAAAAAGAATCGACATCGCATCGACAATTGAGCGGGCGCAACGGGTGCGTTCGTCCTTATCCTCGATTGTCAGGCAATGGTCGAGCATATTCTGTATGTTGCGGCCATATTCGGGCAACACGAGTTGTTTCATGTGGTTGTTATATGTCAGCATATAATTATCTACAAATTTTAAGCTACAAAGTTACGAAATAAAATCAATATTTCAATATTGCAGGTAAATGAACGGTACGAGGTCACTCGCACTGGCCTGTATCACCAGAAAAATCACCAACGCGAGCAACAGCCCTTGCATCAGCGCGGGCGTCGCGGCATAAGCCGACGAGATGCCGTCGGTCCAGCTGCGGGGTGTGTAATGCGACACCATAGCCGCTCCGATGGCCAATACAATGAGCAGATAGCTTTCAACAAACTGGGGTGCAACGGAAGCATGGAAATCTCCCGCAATCTGCGATGCCATGGCGCCGAGGGTCTCGAGCGAGTCGGCGCGGAAAATTGCGAAACCGATTACTATTAGTGTGAAAGTAATCGCGGTGTTGGCGACCCTGACCGGGAATGTACCCTTGAGGGCTTCGGGCAACTTCCATACACCTTTTATGGCCTTGTGTGCGGCAAGCAGCAAACCGTGGTACGCACCCCACAGCAGGTACATCCATCCGGCGCCATGCCATAATCCGCCGAGAACCATCGTAAGAAAATTATTGAGGTATGTGCGCCATTTTCCCTTGCGCGAGCCACCGAGCGGAATGTAAAGATAGTCGCGCAGCCAGGTTGACAGAGAAATGTGCCATCTTCGCCAGAAATCCGATGGATTCTGAGCTTTGAACGGAGCGCGGAAGTTGTCTTTGAATCGGTAGCCAAGCAACAGCGCGAGGCCGATGGCCATGTCGGAATATCCCGAGAAATCGCAATACAGTTGGATGGTGAAGCCCACGCATCCCATGACATTTTCAAAGCCGGAGTATAGCGACGGATTGTCGAATATACGGTTTACGAAATTGCCGGATATATAGTCTGCGACCACCACTTTCTTTATCAGGCCGGTCATTATCAGGAAAAGGCCCTCGCCCACCATCGCCTGTGTGGGAAGCGGATTCTGCTTTATCTGGGGCAGCATATCCTTGGCACGGACGACGGGACCGGCCAGCAAAGGAGGAAAGAAGGTCAGGAAAAACGTATAATGAAGCGGATTCTTTTCGGGTTCGATGTCATGCCTGTAAATGTCCACGATATAGCTTATCGAACGGAATGTGAAAAATGAAATGCCTGCTGGAAGAATGATGTCGAGGGTGTCAAAGTTGCCGTGGGTGAATTGCGCCCACGTTTGACCGAGCAGGTTGAAATATTTGAAATACACCAACATCCCGAGGTTCACACTCACGTTCAGACCGACTATGGTTTTCCTGAGCCACTGCGCCTTAGAGGCTCCGAGAGCCATGCCGAGCAAATAGTCGCTCACACAAACCCCGAGAAGGATAAAGCAACATTCGGCGCTCGACTTATAGTAGAAATAGAGCGAGAACATGATGGTGGCGAGCATCTTTACGGCAGGCCAGCGGCGCAATCCGTTGTATATCATGAGGAACACCACGAACAGCACCAGGAACAGCCCGGTATTGAACAGCAGTGGGACTTTCGGATCGTACAGAAGTTTCCCCGCTATTTCATGCAGGTTTATTTCATTTATAATGTCGGTCATGGATGGAGAGAGGCTTAATAATTTGAAGCGGCGTTGCGTAAAGCTTCTTCAAGTGCGTCGGTGAAAAGATTGCCCTGAAGGGTATAGCCGGCGCGGGTGAGGTGGATGCGGTCTTTGTTGAGAGTGGAATCCGCGAGCCATTTGAAAGATGACCCGGTGCCACCGGCCACATCATAGAAATCATAGACAGGTATGCCTTCTTTCTCAGCAAAACCCATAATCACGTCGCGCAGACGCTTTACGTTGACATTCACGGAATAGGTCGTGCGGCGTCGGCGTCCTTTGCGCCGCACCGTGCTCTTGCGCTGGCACTCCGAGGGAGTGGTGAGCAGCAATGCCGCACCGGGACACGCCTTGCGCAAATCCCTGACAAGTGCCGACATCTGCAGCCACATCTCGTCGTTGGACGTCTTGTTGAATGCCTCGTTCGTACCAAGCGAAATGATTATGAGGGCCGGATTGAATCTGGCCACATCGCCGGCAAAGCGCGGCACCATATTATAAGTGCCGTAAGTGGCTCCGTTATTACCTATCACATGGTAGGCCACACCTGATTTTCCGCGCACGAGATTGAATCCGTGGAGCGTCGTTCCCGCCGGAGCGTGAAAGCGCAAATCGGCGGCACATGTAGTATCGGGCAACGCTATTTCGAGGATACCGTCCTGTCCCATGATTGTTGAGTCGGGTAGCAAAGTCAGCCCGGGCCCAGTGTAATAGACAGCAACGGAGTCAAACGGTTCCTTGGCCGACAGTGTGATTCCAAATTCGTTGTCTTCGGGTTTGATGCCAATGCCTGTGAATCCCATCTCGGTGGCCCAGGGCAGTTTCAGCAGGCGGGATTGCACCATCGGTGTGGATGAGCTTATAACATAGTCGACAGGTTCATTCGTGCCGGCGAGTTTGAACGGCACAATCAGGGCACGTCCGGCCGAGCCATAGCTTTCGCCGAGCCTCGCGCGGCTCACGGCAGTACCCATGTCGGCTTGCAGGTGTGAATCTCCGATATGCACAATGTCCACCCGAGCCGAATCGGTACGGGCAAGCCGGTCGGCAAGAAACTGCCAGTCGGCGCCATTCATCTGTATATGATTGGCGTCAAGGTTGACATACGACGGATAATCGCGCGCCGGGATTTCGGGAGCCGACATATTTATCTCGGGATTTTCGCGCAGGTGCGCCTGCGTGTCATCCTGAGCATGGACCGCAAGCGAGGCACCGAGACATATAATTAATGATATTGTGAAATTCTTCATCGGCTGAGAGAGGTTGTTAATGATTTGATGAATATGTCGGCGAGTTCCTTGCCGCCCCTATGGTTGAGGTGGACGTAGTCCGAGTTGACAAGCTTGCGGCCATGCCATTCGACAGCCGCGCCTTCGCCACCCATTGCAGCGCGCGTGTCCCAAAACAGCGAGCCGGTCTGCCGTGCAACATCTCGCTGGGCCTTGACCATAGCCGTGACGGTTGGCATTGAACCGAGCGCCGTCCCCGACTTATGGCCACGGTCACCTACGCCCAATATCATAATCTGCGCGCCGGGGTACAGGGTCTTTATGTTATTGACCACCTCGACCATTCCGGCTCCATAGGCCGTGTAGTCTTTTTGGGCAGCCGACAGGGCGTTCATTCCAAATTCGAGGATGATGATGTCATAGTCTATGTAACGCCGCATCGAAGCGGTAGTGGTGGCGTTGAGCTGCCTGTGGCTGATGCCGCTGTTACCGCGCAGCGAGATGTCGTCGAGCACAATGCCATAGGTACCTTCAAGCCATATGCCGAGCACTTGCAGCCCGTTGATGTCTGTCGATACCCTGATGTCTTTCGTCGGGCTGTTCAATGTTACGCACTGCACTTCGCTGCTTCCTTCCACCGTGTGCACATCCGTCTGATTGTCAACGCCTGTGAACGTGATGGTTCCGTCGACAGGCGCGATGAACACGACAGAGGTTCTGTGCCAGGCATCGGCATGCGCCGGACGCACCGAGCCCCTGAAGCGCACGTTTGCCCCGGGAGTGGCTGTATAGCAAGTGCCGAGGATGGTGCGGAGGGCGTCGTCTTGCTTCATTTTGCGTATCTCGTGTTCGGTCCAGTTGTCCGAAGTCTGATTGACGGAATGTCTGAAACCCGGAAAATGACTGAAAGCGGCCATGTACCCTACTCCACAACCGCCATACATATCCTGAAGCGAAGCACGGATGTCCTGAGCGAGTATGTCGCCCTCGATATAAGAGTCACCCACCATGGCTATCCTTACCCTTCGCGAGGCGCCCTCGTCAAGTGTCGAGGCAAGACGCGCCAGGCCGGTATGGTCCGGAGAATAATCTTCTATGAGTACAGTCCCGTCAATTGTCGGAGCCTTGAAGTCGGCCGGAATCTCAATGACGGCATCGGGAGTATCGACGGGCGCAGAAGGCACGATGTCTTTCAGCTTGGCCAACTCGGGGTCGAGGTTGTCGGCCACTGCTGAATCGGTCGCGGGCGCTGATGCGGCAGGAAGCAGGTCGCCCAGAAGGTTGAAATTTTTAAGTCTGCCACCAGTCCATTTTTCCCACGGGCACACCGACATAACGGCCAGGGCAACCAGGGCCGTGAATATAATGGTGAAAAGACGCAGGGGGCTATGCATGGCTTTCTTTCAGGATTCCGAGCAAAGTGGATGCTTTGGCTTCGGTCTCCTCCCATTCCGCCTCGGGTTCGGACTTGGGGGTGATGCCGCCGCCGACATAAATGGCCCATCGTCCGTCGCGCGGATCGAACTGCACACAGCGTATTGTCACATAGCTTGTTACACCCTCGTCTGATTTCAGAGTGATGTAGCCGCCGTAGCAGCCGCGGTCATGTTCTTCAATTTCATCTATATCATCGATGGCTTCCTCACGGGGGAGTCCGCTCAGTGCCGGCGTCGGCGACAGCCAGTCATGCAACCCTACCGTCTGCTCTTCTGGATTGTCCAGCTCGCCTGAAAACACGGTCGAAAGATGTTTGATTGAACCGTAAACCAACGACTTCGGCCCAATTTCCTTGTAAGTCACATGCATCTGCTCGAGAGAGTCTTCAATAAAGTCCACCACCATCTGCTGTTCCTCGTAGTTTTTACGGTTCCAGTCCACATCGGCCGGCATAGTCCCGGCCAGGGCATGGGTCGTGAAGTGGTTGGGCTTGAAAGTTACGATAAGTTTTTCGGGCGAAGCTCCGAGCCATGCGCCAGTAGACGGTGTGTAAAAAAGGTAGCCGAACGTGGCGGGAAAAGCATTCCATAGATCCTCGGCAGCCTGAATCCAGTCGAAGCCGGGGGTCTCGCCGGTGATTACACGCGAAATTACCGTTTTTGACATGCCACGCTTGCGCAATACCTTGACAAGCTCGCCGACGCGGTTGATATACGTTTCCTTGTCAGTGGCGTCAGGCAGCGTAAACGATGGTTCAGACTCGGCAATCTCGCCTATGTGCAGGTTGTCGCCGAAGCAAGTGAGCCAGGGGGAGATGTAAACATCCACTTTATCGCAGGCTTTCTCAACAAGTTTGGGAGTCTTGTCGGGCAGCCGGTATATGGCAAAGCTCTTGCCGCCGGCAAGCAGCTCCGCCGCCTTTTTTCGCAGCTTTGCGTTTATCTTCATTTCGTGTCAACAATTTCGCCGACAAGTTCAAATGGATATGCGTCGGTGATTTTGACGTTGTAAAACATTCCTTTTTTTAGCGTTGCTGATTTGCGCACAAGTACTTCTGGATCAACCTCGGGCGAGTCATATTGGGTGCGGCCAACATAATATTCATCGTTTTCCGAGTCAATGACCACCCGCAGTGTCTGCCCTATCTTTGCCTCGTTGAGCTCGAGTGCGATTTCTTCCTGAATTGCCATGATGCGGTCCAGGCGGTTTTGCTTCACGTCATCGGGTATGTCGTCTGAAAATTCCCGGGCAGCTCTTGTATCTTCTTCTTCACAGTAGGCAAACGCACCCATGCGGTCAAACCGCTGTTCGCGTACAAATTCCTCAAGGCGTTCGAACGCTTCCTCTGTCTCTCCCGGGAATCCGACCATCAGCGTGGTGCGGATATGGATGCCAGGCACTTCCCGGCGCAACCGTTCAAGCAATTCGACGGTGGCCTTGGAATCAATGTGGCGGTGCATGTTTGCAAGCACACCGTCGTCGATATGCTGCAACGCTATGTCGAGATATTTGCAGATGTTGTCACGCGAAGCCATCACCGGCAGAATTTCGTAGGGAAAATCGGCGGGATAGGCGTAATGGAGCCTTATCCATTCGACTCCTTCGATTTCCGACATTTTTTCAAGCAACAGAGCCAGGTGGTTCCTGTCGCCGGGATTACGCGGAAGGTCGCGGCCGTAGTTTGACAGATCCTGGGCTATCACGTTGAATTCCTTGACGCCGCGGCCCACAAGCTCGCGCACTTCTTCGAGCACCTCGTCGATAGGACGCGAATGATAGCGGCCCGTTATGATGGGTATGGCGCAGAACGCGCACATGCGGTTGCATCCTTCGGCTATTTTCAGGTAGGCGTGATGGGAGGGAGTGGTGAGCTCGCGGTCCCATTCGCGGGCGTCGCGCTGTACCGAGGCTGGCCTTGAGGTAAGGGCCGCCACCACGTCTTTCCAATCGAACTTGCCGAACCATCCGTCCACCTCGGGTATCTCATCGGGCAATACGGTGCGGTAACGCTCCGAGAGGCAGCCCATGACATACACACTGTCAACGACGCCGTCGGCCTTGGCCTGGCACGCCTCGAGAATCGCGTTAACCGATTCCTCCTTGGCGTCGCCGATGAAACCGCAGGTGTTGATTACAACGGCTCCGCCGCTGAAATCATCCGCGTCGTGGACAGCTTCAAGCCCGGCGTTGCCGAGCATCTTTATGACACGCTCAGAATCGACGAGGTTTTTCGAGCACCCCATCGTAATGACGTTTACTTTTTTTGCCATGGTCAACGTTTGCCGAACAGGCTTTCTACAAATTCGCGTTTGTTGAATACTTGCAGGTCGGTGATTCCCTCGCCCAGACCGATGTATTTCACCGGAATCTTGAACTGGTCGCTTATGCCGATCACCACCCCGCCTTTGGCCGTGCCGTCGAGTTTGGTGATTGCAAGATCGGTTACCTGAGTGGCGGCTGAGAACTGCCGCGCCTGCTCGAAGGCGTTCTGTCCCGTCGAACCGTCGAGGACGAGAAGCACCTCGTGAGGAGCGTCGGGCACGACCTTCTCCATAACGCGCTTGATTTTCGTCAGCTCGTCCATCAGGCCTTTCTTGTTGTGGAGTCGGCCCGCGGTGTCAATGATTACCACGTCGATGTCATTTGCTACGGCCGACGACAGGGTGTCGAACGCCACGGCGGCGGCGTCTGAGCCGAGCTGCTGTTTGATTACGGGCACACCGGCACGGCGTCCCCACTCGTCAATCTGCTCCACGGCGGCGGCACGGAAAGTATCGGCGGCACCGATCATCACCTTGTAGCCGGCTTCCTTGTACTGGTATGCCAGCTTTCCGATGGTGGTGGTCTTGCCTACACCGTTGACGCCCACAACCATTATCACGTATGGCTTCTTGCCTGCCGGAACTACAAACCGACCGTCTTTCGACACGTCATTGTCGTTTTCCGCGAGCAGAGCGGTGATTTCCTCCACGAGCATGTCGTTGAGTTCGCCGTCGCTCACATATTTGTCCTTGGCCGCGCGAGCCTGGATGCGGTCAATGATGCGCAGTGTGGTTTCAGCCCCCACATCGCTGGTGATGAAGATTTCCTCGAGTTCATCCAGAAAATCGTCGTCAATGGTCTTGCGCCCGACAAATGCGCGCTTGAGGCGTCCGAAAACGCCTTCTTTGGTCCTTTCCAGACCTTTGTCGAGGGTTTGTTTCTTCTCGCGCGAGAAGATGCTCTTGAAAAATCCCATATATGGAGTGTGTTGATTTCTATTAAGTATGCAAAGTTACTAATTTTATGCGGCATTTTGCGTATCTTTGCGCCCGAATTTTGAATTTCGGTAAAAATGAGGTCTGATTTCAAACTCAAAGGCCACCTTGCCATGCTCGGGGCCAACTGTATCTGGGGGCTGATGTCGCCCGTGGCCAAGCTCGTGATGGGAGCCGGCATCGTAACCCCGCTGCTCATGACCGACTTCCGCGTTATCGGAGCCGCAATCCTTTTCTGGACACTGTCGTTGTTTATGCCGCGCGAGCATGTGCCGGCACGCGACCTTGCCCTTCTGGCCGGAGCCGGTATGCTCGGTGTGCTGTTCAACCAGGGCTGTTTTATATTCGGCGTGAGCTATACATCGCCCGGCGAGGCGAGCATAATCACCACCACCATGCCGATGTGGGTGATGGTCCTGGCAGCCCTCATCCTTGGCGAGCCCATAACGTTCAAAAAAGTAGGCGGCATACTCCTCGGCGCGACAGGCGCCATCATACTGGTATATTCCGGTCTTGTCAACACTGCCGTCCGCGGCAACAATCCGTTGCTGGGCGACCTGCTCGTGCTGACGGCCCAACTCTCGTATGCGCTCTACCTTACCCTATATAAAAATTTCATCAAAAAGTATTCACTGGTGACCCTGATGAAATGGATGTTCACTTTTGCCTCGCTCGGCGCCCTGCCCTTCTCGATGCGGACAATCGCCGCCACTGATCTCGCCGGCATGACAGCCGCCGAGATTGCCGGAGCCGCCTACGTGGTTGTGATGGGCACTTTCGTGGCATATATATGTATAATGGTGGGGCAGAAAAACCTCCGCCCCACCATCGTGGGTATGTATAATTATTTTCAGCCCATCGTCGCAACGGCTGTCGGTCTGTATCTCGGCCTCGACACTTTCTCGCCGTTGAAAGCTGTCGCGGTGGTGCTTATTTTTGCCGGCGTTTATTTCGTTACTGTCTCGAAAGCAAAGCAATGATTCAGCGGCGGCGCAGCCAGCGCTCCTTGATTATACCGTGCCGATAGGCGTAGAGGAGTTCTGTCAGCTCGTTGATTTGCGCCTGCAGTTCGTGCCCTTTGTCGGTGTCGCGCACTCTCATACGGTGCTGCGAAAGTTCCACAATTTCAGTTGTCGACACAATGTCCGTTCCATTCTTGATTGCCTCCTCGGCCGATGTGAACGGCTCGTGCTTTACGAGCTGGAAACCGCGCGAGTGAAACACCAGCGTGTAACCGGCCATGCCGGTGGTGGCGTGGTAGGCTTTCGCAAATCCGCCGTCAATGACCATCAGCTTGCCGTTGGCGCGTATCGGCGTCTCTCCCTTGTTCAGTTTCACAGGCACGTGACCGTTGATGATGTGGCGGTGGGGGCCGCTCGCACCGAACTCGTCGAGAATCATGTCGCAGACATCCTCGCGGTTGCGCAGGTCATAGTAATGGCCTTTCTCCTCGTGATGGGTGGCCTTGTCGCTCAGGAAATATCGCTCGAAAGTTGACATCTTCGATTTGTCGAACAGCGGCGAATCTGGCCCGCACCACAGATACCAATAATAATCGGTGGCATACTCCCGGTCTTCCTGGGTCGAGTCATAGTTGAAGGCGGCACGCATGACTCCGCCGATTTTATCCATCAGCTTGCGGCCCTTGTATTTTTTGCCGGCCACTTCCACTTCCCGAAGGCTGCCGTCGGCATTCAACGGCATCGACGCATGGAACAGCAGGTTGGAATTGTAGACACCATACATCGACCCATGGCTCAGCAGGAGCTTGATATGGCGCGCGAGCTTGTCGCTCACCTTGAACGAGTGGCGCAACTTGTCGGCAAGCTCTTTTTCCTCAGGCGTGAGGGCATAGGGGTTGGCCGGGTCTACGGTCGGGAATTTCACCGTTTTCATCTCGTATTCAGCCCCGTCCATTTTGAGGACACCGCGTTCAAAATCAATTTGGTGCAGAAGGTTGCGGTCGTCCATATTCCATTCGGGATGCTTTTCGATGAGGGCGGCCTCAAGCTTGAACTGCAGTATGGCGATTGCCTTGTGCATTTTGGCAATGAGGTTGCGTGACTTTTCCGACAGTTCGCCGTTGTCGCCGTCGCCTTTCGGCTCGAAGCCCTCGCAGGGGTCATCGCCATAGGTCTCCATGGCGAATGTAGCCAGCGGCAGCAGGTTTATTCCATATCCGTCCTCAAGGGTGGCCAGATTGGCATAGCGCAGCGACACGCGCAGCACATTGGCAATCGACGCGTCGTTGCCGGCGGCGGCGCCCATCCACAGGGCGTCGTGGTTGCCCCACTGGAAATCGAACTTGTCATAGTCCATCAGCGTGTCCATTATTATGTGCGCTCCCGGCCCGCGGTCATAAACATCGCCGAGGATGTGCAGCTGGTCAATGCTCAGGCGCTGAATCACGTTGCACATCGCCACAATGAAAGCATCAGCCTGCCCGGTCGAGATTATGGTCTCGATGATGCGGTTGAAATAAGCCTGTTTGTTTTCTTCGGAGGGCGATTCGTGCATCAGCTCCTCAATTATATACGCGAACTCGGGAGGCAGTGCCTTGCGCACTTTCGAGCGGGTGTATTTCGACGAAACCGACTGCGTCACCTTCACCAGCCGGTGGAGGGTTATGTTGTAGAAATCATACAGGTTAACGCCGTCGGCGTCGGTGATGTATTCGAGTTTCTGCTCGGGATAGTAAATCAGCGAACACAGCTCGCGGATGTCGCGCCCCGAAAGCGATGTCCCGAAAATTTCGGTCACCTTGCGCTTGATATTGCCCGAGGCATTCTTGAGGATGTGCCGGAAAGCCTCATGCTCGCCATGCACGTCGGCCACGAAATGCTCGGTTCCCTTCGGCAGGTTAAGGATGGCCTCGAGGTTGATTATCTCGGTCGACGCCGAACTGATGTTTGGGAAACTGTTGGACAGCAGTTCGAGCATCCTGCGGTCAGCTTCGACTTTCTCGGGTGAGATGTTTGGTTTGAGATCGGTCAAGGTAGTCATTCAGTTTGCGTTTAGGTTCAGTAAGGGGTGTGTTCGCAAAGATAGGCATAATTTTGCATTTTACAACAAAAAAATTCAATGGGCTGTTCAGAGTCTACACGCAAACCCCTGCGGCACTCAAAAAATTGAACGATTTTCAAATTTTATTGCTCGCGTTACAGAATTTTTTATTAACTTTGAAAAAGAATTTTCATCATACGAAACTACGCAGACATTATTATATATGCAACACTCAGACTTCCGCAACTTTGCCGTAAAGGGTCTTGGCATGAACGGCCTCGCCCTTGACCAGTACACTTCGGCAATCTCGTCGCGCATCAATTCCAGCTACATAAATCCCAGTATCCTGGAGGAACGCCAGCTCAACGTCACCCAGATGGACGTGTTCTCGCGCCTGATGATGGACCGCGTCATTTTCCTCGGCACCGAGGTCAACGACTACACAGCCAATGTCATCCAGGCCCAGCTGCTCTACCTAGATTCCACCGATTCGGGCAAGGATGTGTCAATCTACATCAACTCGCCCGGCGGCTCGGTTTATGCAGGCCTCGGAATTTATGACACCATGCAGTACATCAACAGCGATGTGGCAACCATCTGCACCGGCATGGCCGCCTCGATGGCCGCCGTGCTTCTCGTCGCAGGTCAGGCAGGCAAGCGTTTTGCCCTCCGCCACTCGCGCGTGATGATTCATCAGCCCATGGGTGGCGCCCAGGGCCAGGCATCGGACATCGAAATCACCGCACGCGAAATCCAGAAGCTTAAGAAAGAGCTCTACACCATCATCGCCGACCATTCCGGCCAGCCGTTTGAAAAAGTTGAACGCGATTCTGACCGCGACTATTGGATGACCGCCGAGGAAGCGAAAGCCTACGGCATGATTGACCAGGTCCTCGTCAAAGCAAAAACCGTTGACAACAGCTTATAATGGCTAAGAAAAAAACTACCTACGAAGAAACCTGCGCATGGTGCGGACGGCCCGGCGACGCGTCGCAGATGCGTCTGCTCGTGCCATCGGCCGATCAGACCGAGTTCATCTGCACCGAATGTGTCGAAACACTCCACGGCCTCATCAAGGACCAGATGCCCGGCATGCACGAGGACGCCGACCGGGATTTCCGCGACTCAGTTAAGGGCAATGTCCCGAAGCCCCAGGAAATCAAGGCTTTCCTTGACCAATATGTAATCGGCCAGGACGACGCGAAGAAATACCTCTCGGTCGCCGTCTACAACCACTACAAGCGTCTTCTGCAGGATAAGGGCAAGGACGATGTCGACATCGAGAAGAGCAACATAATCATTGTCGGCCCAACCGGTACGGGCAAGACCCTGCTGGCGAAAACAATAGCCCGCATGCTCGACGTGCCGTTCACCATCGTCGACGCTACGGTCCTCACCCAGGCCGGTTATGTGGGCGAAGACATCGAGAGCCTGCTCACCCGCCTCCTGCAGGCTGCCGACTATGATGTCGACAAGGCCCAGCGCGGCATCGTCTTCATAGACGAGATTGACAAGATTGCCCGCAAAGGCGACAACCCCTCAATCACGCGCGACGTATCGGGCGAAGGTGTGCAGCAAGGTTTGCTCAAGCTGCTCGAAGGCTCGGTCGTAAACGTTCCGCCGCAAGGTGGCCGCAAGCATCCCGAACAGAAGATGATTCCCGTCGACACGAAAAACATCCTGTTCATCTGCGGAGGCGCGTTTGAGGGAATAGAACAGAAAATCGCCCACCGCATGAACAGCCACGTGGTCGGCTATGCCACCGATTCCTCGGCCAAGCGCCTGAAAGACAAGCAGGACTTCCTGCGATATGTCGCGCCCCAGGACCTCCGTTCCTACGGCCTGATTCCTGAAATCATCGGTCGCCTTCCAATCCTCACCCACCTCAATCCGCTCGACCGTAACGCGCTTCTCAAAGTGCTCACCGAGCCGAAAAACGCGATTACACGTCAGTATGCCAAATTGTTCGAGATGGACGGCACGCGCCTGACTTTCGCGCCCGAGGTGCTTGAATTTATCGTCGACAAAGCCATCGAGTACAAACTCGGAGCCCGCGGCCTGCGCTCGATAGTCGAGGCCATAATGGTCGACGCCATGTTCGACATCCCGTCACAAAATGTAAAAGAGTTTGAAGTCACCCTCGACTATGCCAAGGCCAAATTCGAGGCCGCGCATTTCGATGCGGCGTCTGTCGGCTCATAGCGATTCACTAACCCCCAATCTATCCCCTGAAAACCCGCAATGGAGACCACCGCAATCAGCCTTACCGATGCTTTGAAACGACACTTCGGCTTCGGTAAATTCAAAGGTAATCAAGAAGCAATAATCCGTAGCCTGCTCGACGGCAACGACACATTCGTGCTCATGCCCACAGGCGGCGGCAAGTCGCTCTGCTACCAGCTGCCGGCCCTGCTGATGGACGGCACGGCCATAGTCGTGTCGCCGCTGATTGCCCTGATGAAAAACCAGGTGGACGCCATGCGGAATTTCAGCGAGCGCGACTCCATCGCACATTTTTTAAATTCCTCTCTCACCCGTGCGCAAATCGACAAGGTGAAGGCCGACGTGACCGCTGGCCTCACCAAGTTGCTGTACGTAGCGCCCGAATCGCTCACAAAAGAAGAGAATATTGAATTTTTAAAAACTGTCACAATCTCGTTCTATGCAATCGACGAGGCGCACTGCATTTCGGAATGGGGCCACGATTTCCGTCCCGAATACAGGCGCATACGCCCGATTATAAACGAAATAGGCACGCGGCCCGTGATAGCGCTCACGGCCACGGCCACTCCAAAGGTACAACACGACATTCAGAAAAATCTTGGCATGCATCAGGGCGCGGCGGTGTTCAAATCATCGTTCAACCGCGAAAACCTGTTTTATGAGGTGCGCCCGAAGACCAAGAACACCGACCACGACATAATCCGCTTCGTGCGCCAGCATCCCGGCAAGAGCGGAATCATCTACTGCCTCAGCCGCAAGAAAGTCGAGGAACTCGCCGAACTCCTGCGCGTCAACAACATAAAGGCCCTGGCCTACCACGCGGGAATGGACGCCGCCACGCGTTCGGCCAACCAGGACGCGTTCCTCCTCGAGAAGGTTGACGTAATAGTGGCCACAATCGCTTTTGGCATGGGTATTGACAAACCCGACGTAAGATTTGTTATACACTACGACATGCCGAAATCGCTCGAAGGCTACTATCAGGAAACCGGTCGCGCGGGCCGCGACGGAGGGGAAGGCATCTGCCTCACCTTCTATGCCTACCGCGACTTGCAGAAGATGGAAAAGTTCATGCAGGGAAAACCTGTGGCCGAACAGGAAATCGGCCGCCAGCTGCTGGCCGAGACCGCAGCCTATGCCGAGTCGTCGGTGTGTCGTCGCCGCACGTTGCTTCATTACTTTGGCGAATTTTTCGCTGAGGACAACTGCGGCAACTGTGACAACTGCAATAACATAAAAAAGAAAGTGGAAGCAAAAGAAGAACTCTTGGCGGCCCTCGAGACCGTAGCCGCCTTAAAAGAAAAATTCAAAGCAGACTACATCATCGACGTCATGCTCGGCAAGGCTACAAACGACGTCAAATCTTACCATCACGACGAGCTGGAAGTGTTCGGTTCAAGTGAGGGCGGCGACCGCCGTCTCCTCAACGCAGTGCTGAGACAGGCCACACTCGCCGGCTACCTCAGCCGCGATGTCGAGAATTTCGGCATACTCCACCTCACCCCCAAGGGAAAGGACTTCATGAAAAAGCCCGTTTCGTTCAAGGTGGTCGAGGACAGCGAATTTGGAGACGAGGAAGAAGAAATCACACCCATGAAGGGCGGCTCGGCATGCGCTGCCGACACTGAGCTGTATGCCATCCTCACCGCGCTACGCAAAAAAATCGCCCAGCACCTGAACCTGCCACCTTACGTGATTTTCCAGGATCCATCGCTCGAGGCCATGGCGACCACCTATCCCATCACCACCGAAGAGCTCCAGAGCATCCCCGGCGTCGGCGAAGGCAAGGCAAAGCGATATGGCGACGACTTCCTGAAAGTTATCAAGGCATATGTTGAAGAAAAGGAAATCGAGCGTCCCGAAGACCTGCGCGTCCGCTCGGTCGCCAACAAATCCAAGCGCAAGATTGCCATCATCCAGGCAATCGACCGCAAGATTGACCTTGAGGAGGTTGCCGTAAGCACCGGCCTCGATTTCGACCAGCTCCTCGACGAAATCGAGTCAATCGTCAACTCAGGCAACAAAATAAACATATCCTATTTCCTCGACGAAAAACTCGACGAGGATGAGCAGGAAGAAATTTTCGACTATTTCCGCAACGCAGAATCGGGCTCGCTCGATGAGGCTTACCGCGAACTGTGCCCCGACTACACCGAGGAGGAAATCCGCCTTGTGCGAATAAAATTCCTTTCGGAACTGGGCAACTGATTACACGCTAAAAATTCAAGATTGTGAACCAGAAAGTACTGACAGACCTTTACACTGACTATTGCGGCCACGAGCCCGAAACAATCGACGAGCTGCCCTCGTCGGGAAGTAACCGGCGCTATTTCCGCCTCACCAGCCCGGGGACATCCCTAATCGGAGTCATCGGAACCAACCTTCAGGAAAACGAGGCGTTCCTCGATTTCGACGACCAGTTCGCCTCAAAAGGCCTTCCCGTCCCCAAGGTGCTCGCCGTGGCTCCAGGCCGCATGGCATACCTCCAGACCGACCTCGGCGACACCCTCCTGTTCAACGCCATAGAGAAAGGACGCCTCACCCACGTATTCTCGGCCCCCGAGCGCGAGCTGCTGGCAAAAACCATAAAGCGTCTGCCCGACTTTCAGTTCGCCGGCTCAGAAGGTCGTTTTGACTACTCCAAATGTTTTCCCGCGAAAGAACTTGACCGCCGGTCAATCATGTGGGACCTGAACTATTTCAAATACTGCTTCCTCAAGGCCACCGGTCTCGAATTTGAGGAAAACCTGCTCGAAGACGACTTCAACCGCCTTGCCGACGTGCTACTCACTGCCGATGGCGATGCGTTCATGTACCGCGATTTCCAGTCGCGCAACGTGATGATAAAGGACGGCGAACCCTGGTTCATCGACTTCCAGGGAGGCCGCCGCGGCCCGTACTTCTACGATGTGGCGTCGTTCCTGTGGCAGGCAAAGGCGAATTTCTCGCCGTCGTTGCGCCGCGAGCTCATCGACGACTATCTCGAGAGCGCCCGCAAATACCGTGACATTGACACCGAGGAATTCCTGCACACCCTGCGCCAGTTTGTTCTTTTCCGCACCATGCAGGTTCTCGGCGCATACGGCTTCCGGGGATATTTCGAGAAAAAGCCCCACTTCATGCAGAGCGTTCCCTTTGCAATCGCCAATCTCCGCGCCCTGCTTCAGGACAGCCCGTTTGACGAGTATCCCTACCTCACGTCTATGCTGCGCCAGCTCGTCGACATGAAACAGTTCACCTCCGAACTCGACAAGCGCCAGCTCACCGTGCGCGTGTTCAGTTTCGCCTATAAGAAAGGTATTCCCAACGACGCCACCGGCAACGGCGGCGGCTACGTGTTCGACTGCCGCGCGGTAAACAATCCCGGCAAATACGAACGCTACAAGCCATTCACCGGCCTTGACCGCCAGGTAATCGACTTTCTGGAGGAAGACGGCGAAATCCTCACTTTCCTCGACCATTGTTACGCCCTGGTCGATGCTTCCACAGAACGCTATATCGAGCGTGGTTTCACCAACCTGATGGTATCGTTCGGCTGCACCGGCGGCCAGCACCGCTCGGTCTACTGCGCCCAGCACATGGCCGAACACCTCAACAAAAAATTCAACGTGAAAGTCGAGTTGGTACACCGCGAGCAAAACATCGAGCAACTTTTCCCGAAACGTTGAGCTGATGAAAGCACTTGTCTTTGCCGCCGGAGTCGGAAGCCGCCTGAAACCATTCACCGACAGCCATCCCAAGGCTCTTGTTGAGGTTGGTGGACGGCCAATGCTGGCCCTCGTCATAGAGAAGATTGTCCGTGCCGGTATCCGCGACATCATCGTGAACGTCCACCACTTCGCCGACCAGATAATCGATTTTTTGCGCGACAACGACTTCGGAGCCAAAATCACTATCAGCGACGAGCGCGACCGGCTGCTCGAAACAGGCGGCGGCTTGCTTAAAGCCCTTGAGTATATAGGCAACAGCCCTGTGCTGATTCACAACGCCGACATTCTCACGGATTTCGCGCTGAAAGATCTCTTTGCCGTCCATTCCGCCGGCAAGGGGTTCGTCACGCTCCTGACAGCCGACCGCGCCACCTCCCGCAAATTTGTCTTCGACGGCGTTTCAGGATCCCTATCAGGGTGGACCAACCTTGACAAGGGAATAGTCAGGCCAGCCACGCTGCGCATCAGCCCTGACCACGTGCTCCGGGCTTTCGATGGCGTTCACGTGCTTGACCCCGACATATATCCCGAGTTGCGGAAATACCGCAAACCTGGCGAGCCGTTCTCGATCACGGATTTCTATATAGACATCTGCGACCGCTACGTCATCAACCGCTTCGACTTGCCGAAAGGCGCCTGTTGGTTTGACGTCGGAAAACCCGAGACCCTCGCCTGTGCCTGCGACTACATGACCAAATCATCATCACATAATGACTAAGATACTCCAAGACTTCCGAATCGAGTCCAGCCGCACCCTCCCGTCGGGGAGCTGCCTGATGACGCTCTCCACGGCCGATGGAGCCCCCCTGCCCGAAATCTTGCCGGGCCAGTTTGTCGAGATAAAAGTCGACCATGCCGCATCGGCAATGCTGCGCCGCCCCATATCGGTGTGCGATGTCCGCGATGGCCGTCTGGTGCTGTTCATAAAGCCCGTCGGCGACGGCACCCGCACCCTTACATCGCAGCCCGAAGGCTCGTCCGTCAACATCCTTCTGCCCCTCGGCCATGGATTCAGCCTTGACGTGACTCCCGGCGAAAGTGTGCTGCTTGTTGGCGGAGGCGTGGGCGCCGCTCCCCTCGTCATGCTTGCCCGTCAGCTTGCGGCCCGTGGAGCCGACGTAACGGTTGCCCTGGGTGGCCGCACTGCCACCGACTTGCAGGAACTCCCCGCCCTCTATGAGGGAGCGACCGAAGTCGCGCTTTCAACCGATGACGGTTCGCTCGGTGCCAAAGGCGTCGTTACGCTAAACCCCGCTTTCAGCCGCGCGTATTCACGCATCTACTGCTGTGGACCGACTCCCATGATGCGCGCCGTGGCCCGCATCGCCGCCGAACGCGGCACATGGTGCGAGGTATCCCTCGAAAACCACATGGCATGCGGGCTTGGAGCCTGTCTGTGCTGCGTGGAGGAGACTTCCGACAAAGGCAACGTGTGCGTCTGCACCGAAGGCCCTGTGTTCAACATTAACCGTCTGCAATCATGGCTATAAATCTCGGAGTTGACCTCGGAGCAGGTCTTAAACTTGAAAATCCTGTCCTTACCGCATCCGGCACCTTCGGCTACGGCCACGAATATGCCGACTTCGTCAACCTTGACCGCCTCGGCGGCTTCATCGTGAAAGGCACCACCCTCGAGCCGCGCCAGGGAAATCCATCGCCCCGCATGGTCGAGACGCCCTCGGGAATGATAAACGCCGTCGGCCTGCAGAACAAGGGCGTGGACTATTTCATTGACCACATCTACCCCACCCTCACCGACTTCCGCTCGGAAGTAATCGTAAACGTATCGGGCGCACGTCTCGCCGACTATGTCGCCGTGGCCGAAAAACTCGCTCCCCTCGATAAAATTCATGCCATCGAGGTAAACATTTCATGCCCCAACGTGAAAGCCGGCGGCATGGCGTTCGGCACCACACCTTCGGGAGCCGCCGAAGTGACTGCAGCCATCCGCAAGGCATGGCCACGTCACCTTATGGTAAAGCTGTCGCCGAACGTGACCGATATAACTGAGATTGCTGTGGCCGTCGAGAGCGCAGGCGCCGATTCGGTATCACTCATCAATACCCTCCTCGGCATGGCAATAGACGTCGAGCGCCGTCGTCCCTGCATCTCCACCGTCACCGGCGGCCTGTCAGGCCCTGCCGTCCGACCTGTCGCAGTGCGCATGGTATGGCAGGTGGCTAAAAAGGTAAATATCCCTGTGGTTGGACTCGGTGGCATCACCGACGCTTCCGATGCATTGCAGTTCATAATGGCCGGCGCCACCGCCGTGCAGGTCGGCACAGCCAATTTCATCGACCCGGCCGTGACCATGAAAATCGTGGATGGACTGGAAGACTACTGCCGACGCCACGGTTTTGAAGACATCAATGCCCTGCGCGGCATCATCTGACCATTATTTTCAGCAAATCAGGTAATTTTTTCCGTAAATTGTGCAAGTCCTGAACAGTTGCGAATCACTAACTTTGCACCGTTCAACCACTGCGTCACAACTTCTTAATGTCAACGATTAAACTACCTATAACAATAGCGGTGGCCGCCATATCATCTCTGGCGGCTGCCGCTCAGTTTTCCGACACCACCGCTGTCGCACAGCTCAACGAAATTGTCGTCACAGGTTCCAACTCAGCCGTCGGCCGCAACCTGATTCCGTACACGGTCAGCGTCGTCGGCGAGAAAGCTCTAGAATCATCCGGCCAAACCCAGCTGCTGTCATTGCTTTCAGGCCGTATCCCCAGTCTGTTCGTCACCGAACGCGGCATACTCGGCTTCGGTGTCAGCAGCAACGGTGGCGCCGGGCACATCAAGATGAGGGGCGTCGGGGGCGACCGCGCGAGCGCCGTACTGATGATGGTCGATGGCCAGCCCCAGTTCGCAGGCCTATACTCGCATCATGTGGCCGATTTCTATGGCAAGGAATATGTAGAGCGTGTCGAGGTCCTGCGCGGTCCCGGGTCCGTTCTCTACGGTTCAAACGCAATGGCCGGTGTTATAAACGTCATAACGCGCAATGCCGACCGCGATGGCGTCCATGCCTCGCTGTCGTCCCAGTTCGGCAGTTACAACACCTGGCTCACATCGGCCACCGCGACAGCCCGATATGGGCGCTTCTCGGCCATGGCATCCGCCGACTACGACCGCACCGACGGCAATGTCCCTGGCTTCGACTTCGCGCAATGGAACGGTTACGCCAAGGCCTCGCTCGACATCTCTCCGCGATGGAAAGCCGCCGCAGACTTCACGATAATGAACTTCAAGGGCAATGACCCAATCTATCCCACCCTTTCCGATCCCGCATCTACCGACATTTATCATCAGAGCATAACCCGTGGCGAGGCATCGCTGACGGCTACAAACCGCTATAGCTCCACTGATGGTTCGGCGAGAATATATTACAGCTACGGCAACCATTTCATCGACGACCCCAGACATTTCCACAGCCTTGACGACCGCCTCGGGCTGCTTCTTTACCAGAATTTCACCCCATGGAACGGAGCTGGCGCCACTGTCGGTTTTGACTTCGACCGATATTCAGGCGAGATTCCAATGTCGAGCGGAACGGCCCACACTCCTGGCGCCCTCGGCACTATCGAGCGCAAATACATCACCGAATACTCCCCCTACCTCACCCTGTCGCAGGAACTCGTCAACCGCCGGATAATCCTTTCGGCCGGGCTGCGCATGGCCAACAGCGACATGTTCGGAACCCAGTGGGTTCCGCAGGCGGGGTTCACGCTCTCGCCGCCGCGGCTTTTCACGTTCAAGTTCTCAGCCGCCATGGGCTACCGTAACCCCTCGTTCCGTGAACTCTACCTTTACCGCATGGCCAATCCCGACCTCCGTCCCGAGAAAATGTGGAACTACGAGGTATCGCTTTCACGGCGTTTCTCCCGCTATCTCGAAGCCGAGCTGACCGCATATTACAGCCGTGGCTCCAACCTCATACAGACGGTCGACATGCACAACGAAAACACAGGTTCTTTCATCAACAAGGGCATCGAATTGAGCCTGGCCTCACATCCCGCCGACTGCCTCACCCTTTGGGCCACGTACTCGTTCCTTCACACCTCGCTTCCCGACCTCACCGGCGCTCCGCGCAACCAATACTTCATCGGCGGCGACTGGCAGATTATACGCCCCCTGTCGCTCGGGGCCGAACTCAAAGGCGTTACCGGCCTATTCGTCGCCGACGGAATCCACCGCCAGAACTACGCCCTTGTCAACCTCAAGGCAAGCTGGCAGGTGTGCGCCCCGGTAGCTCTCTTTGTCCGTCTCGACAATATCACAGACGCCCGCTATGTCATAAACCGAGGCTACGACATGCCCGGATTCACGGCTATGGGCGGATTCAAACTCACAATATGATCAATCATTCCTCAAAACTATGAATAAACTGACCGCAATCTTAGCCGCAGGCATACTCGCCCTCGGCACAATGGCCTGCTCCAACCATGCCAAACCCGCCTCCGCTCCCCTCACCCCCGAAGAGGAGGCCTACCCCGAAGTCTACTACATCAAGGACATCACTCCCGAAAATCTTGTCAAAATCTACAAGGCGCTCGGCCAAAACCTCGAGGGCAAAAAAGTCGGTGTGAAAATATCCACTGGCGAATCGAGCAAATCCAACCATCTCGACACTGCCCTGATAAACGATCTCGTCGAACTTGTAAACGGCACCTTCATCGAATGTAACACCGCCTACGCCGGCAACCGCAACACTACCGAGGCACACCGCAAGGCCGCCGAGGAACACGGATTTGTCGGTGTTGACATCATGGATGCCGACGGCACCGTCGAACTTCCTGTCGAAGGCGGCAAGCACCTCACAAAAGACATCGTAGGCAAAAATTTCCTCAACTACGATTTCATCGTCGTGCTCTCCCACTTCAAGGGGCATCAGATGGGCGGTTTTGGCGGAGCTCTTAAAAACATCTCCATCGGCATTGCATCCTCCGAAGGCAAAACCTATATCCACACCGGCGGAAAAACCTCCAACCCCGACTCGATATGGAGCAACACAGCCGAACAGGACATCTTCCTCGAATCAATGGCTGATGCCGCCAAGGCCATCATTGACCACACTGGCAAAAACATCCTCTACATCAACGTGGCCAACCGCCTTTCTGTCGATTGCGACTGCAACGGCAATCCTGAAGAACCCAAGATGGGCGACATCGGCATCCTTGCCTCGCTCGACCCCGTTGCCCTCGACCGCGCATGCGTCGACCAGGTTCTCAAATCTGAAGATTCAGGCCGTTCGCACCTCATCGAACGCATCAATTCCCGCCACGGCCTCCACATCCTGACCGCCGCCGAACAGCTCGGTCTCGGAACCCAGCACTACAAGCTCATCACCATCGACGAATAATAATCCCCGATAATAGCCTACAAGACGGGCATACGGTTCCAGAGAACTCCGTATGCCCGTCTGTATTTTTCAATGTCTGCTTATCGGCTCACTCGCCGACAGCCGTAGCCTTATAACCGATTTTCTTGAACGCCTCAACCAGTTTTTCCTTGTTGGTCTTGGCCGGGTCGTAGGTTACGGTAACTTTCTGTGCCTTGAGGTCGGGAGTTATCTCGTTCACACCTTTTTCAAAGCGGATGTTAGTCTTGATTTTGTTCACGCAGTTCTGGCAGGTCATCTTCGGCACCACGGTAAACACCACGGTTTCCTTAGCGTTTTCTTTCGCCGAAACGGCAGCACCGCCCAGTCCGAGGGCAAGCGCGAGAACAATTGCAACTTTTTTCATATTTTCAATATTTATCAAATATACTTAGTGAAATTATAACGGAAGCCCACATACACCATTGCTCCGTGCAGCGGTCCGTAAATCATTGTGGCGTCAAAATCCGGCCCCCACGGGTTGGAAGCTCCTATTATTGGATTTGGTTGACGGAAGTTGGCGAGATTCTCACCACCTATATAAACAGCCCAGTGGCGGAAATTGCGCGTCACCTGTGCGTTAAGCTGCACAAAAGCCTTGTACTTCTCGTCCCACGACATCGCGCCGTCTGCCATGCGGTAAGGTGTCGGCATGCGACCGCCGCCATTGAGCGCACACGACACATCGACCTGCCACAAACCCATGTTCGGCGACCATCCGGCCGTGAACAGCGCCTTGTGACGCGAAATCAGAGGCTTCTGGCTGAGGCCGTGACCCGTATAGTCGGCCTTAACGTCAGTCAGACGCCATGCAGCCGAAAGGTTCAGTTCGCTCAGGGGGTCAAACGTCACCTCAAATTGCAGCGAATGGGAATACGACCGCCCTTTCGACGAATACACATATGCGGCATGCGGATCCATGTCAAGATTCAGCATGAGCTGATCTGAAAACGTGGTGTAGTAATACTCTGCCGAGAGTCCGACTTTCTTGCCGGCGGGGTAAAAAGCCCATGCTGCCGAACCGCCGAAATTCCAGGCCGCCTCCCTCCTCAGGTTATCGGCGATGTCAAGGCGGCGCGACGAGGCCAGCATGTAGGAATATTCCGCCAACGGATGCGGCGAACGGTAGCCCTTGCCGGCCGACACATTGAAGCTTAGGTCACTCAGCGGTGTGTACCTCACGTGCAGTCGCGGTGTGAACATTGCCCCGTATACATCGCTCCAGTCATATCGCACACCGCCCATGGCAACAAGTTTGTCATCCATATTGAAGGTGTATTGGGCGTAGGCGCCGCCGACCGCTTCACGGTCGGTCTTGCGCAGGGGCGTCTGTTCGGCGGAAGAATCAAGCCGGTAATTGAACCTATAATAGTCATAGTTGAACGAAAGGCCTGTACTGAGGGCATGCAGGTCGTTCCATTTGCGCTCGAACATGAGCGACGCGTAGGCCTCGCGCTGGTCAACGTCGCACAGCCGCAATCCATATGTGGCATCCTGGTTGTGGGATGAGCCCGACAGAATCAACGCCACATTTCCGTCGTTGTCGCGGTCAAACATAAGGGCATTTTTTGTGAAGGCTTCCCATCGCTGGGTGTCTATGCGAATTTGGTAGAGGGGCATGGAATGGTCTGTCACGTGGTGCGTGTCCTGACCGCTTAGCCGCCGCTCACCTATATATTTCACTGCGGCCTGGAAAACATAGTTCGTCCCGAGATAGGCCACGCGCGGCATCACCGCGAACTGCCTCACCCGCGGCACATCCACAAACCCATCATCATTGCTGTCATGGGCCGTGAAACCGTTCTCGAAATGGGTGAGCACCCCGGCGCTCCATTTTTCACCGAAGTGCATGTTGCCGTCCACGTTAGCCTCGAGCTTGTTCATCATGTCGTAATACATGTTCACCGATACGGAGGGGTCGAGCTGAGGTTTTTTCATTTCCACATTAATCTGGCCCGTGATTGACTCATAGCCGTTTTTCACCGACGATGCGCCTTTCGACACCTGAATTGACTGCATCCACGGGCCGGCTATGTAGCCCAATCCGTAGGGAGCGGCAGCCCCCCTGAAATTAGGAATGTTTTCGGTCAGCATCTGGACATATTGTCCTGACAGACCCAGCAGGCGGATTTGCCTCGCGCCCGTGGCCGCATCCGTATAATTGACATCGACCGACGGATTGGTCGAGAAACTTTCGCCGAGGTTACAGCATGCGGCCCTTTTCAGTTCCGATGCCGAGATGATTTCCGAATTGGACGCGCCGTGCAGCTTGCGCACGCCTTTGGGAGTGGTGACCACCACCTCGTCTAATTCTTCATAAAGCGAATCCACCGCTTCTTGTGCCCAGGCCGGCATTGCTGCGGCAAGGGCAGGAATAAGCCATAATTTCATCTTCATGAGTGCAAAGTTACATAATAAATTTAAAGATTACGCGTTAAATAATATTATGAAATCCCGAAATATCCTGCACAGAATCGCCGCGATGGCTGTCGTGGGCGCAATGGCTGCGGGGGTTGCCGGCTGCGGCGGCGCGAAGCTTTCCACCGCCAACGAGCAGCTTGCCCGCGGCGAATACAGCGACGCAGCAAAGACTTACCGCAAAATATACAATAAGCTCACCAAGAAGGAAGAGCGTCCCCTCCGTGGCGAGGTGGCGGCGAAAATGGCCGAATGCCACCGCCGTCTCAGCCAGTTCCAGCGTGCCGCCGCGGCCTACCAGAATGCGATACGCTATGAGTGGCCCGACACCATGGCCTACCTCCGCCTGGCCGAGATGCTCCATGCCTCGGGCCAATACGGCCAGGCCGTTAAGGCTTACGAGGAATACCTCTCGATGCGTCCTGAAAGCGCCGAAGCCAAAAATGGCCTGGCCGGCGCGCAGGTAGCTGCGAAAAAAGCCGGTGCCACACGATATGTCGTGCGCAAATCCGACCTTTTCAACTCGCCCCGCAGCGATTTCGGCCCTATGTTCGTCCCCGGCGAAACCGACCGCCTCTATTTCGCCACCACACGCGAGAAAGTCAACGGTCCCCGCAGCGAAATAACAGGCATGAAAAAAGGCGACATCTGGATGTCGTCGAAAGACGAGAAAGGCCTCTGGCAGCGTCCCGAGCCGGTTGAAGGAGAACTTAACACCGACATGGACGAGGGCATCATATCTTTCGCTCCTGACGGGAACCTGATGTACCTCACCCGTGCGCGCCGCGAACCAAACTCGTCGACCACGGTCGAAATTTTCACATCCCAGCGTTCCGACGCCAAATGGAGCGCCCCGGTCAAGTTCGAGATTACCGGCGACACGCTCTCGGCCATGGGCCATCCGGCTGTCTCACCCGACGGCCAGTGGCTGTATTTCTCGTCCGACATGCCAGGCGGTTCGGGCGGACGAGACATCTGGCGCATAAACCTCACCCAGAAAATTGGCTCGCTTGAAAATCTCGGCGAATGGATCAACACCCCTGGCAACGAGATGTTCCCCTATGTCCGTACCGATTCCGTACTCTACTTTGCATCCGACGGCCATCCGGGCTACGGCGGTCTTGACCTTTTCCGCGCCGAGCTCAAGCCCTCGGGCGGCTGGGCCGTCACCAACATGGGCACTCCCATCAACTCGGCATCCGATGATTTTGGCATCACTTTCGGCGAGGGTGAAAGCGGATTTTTCACGTCAAACCGCAACGACGCCCGTGGCTATGACGCAATATACTCGTTTGAGCTTCCCGAACTCAAAATAATGATTTCAGGCTGGGTACTCGACAAGGACGAGGAGCCGGTGCCCAATGCCGTGATTCGCATCGTCGGCAACGATGGCTCCAACCAAAAGCAGGTTGCACGCGATGACGGCTCATTCTCCTTTCCCCTCGAGCGTGGCGTCAGCTACGTAATGCTCGCCGGCGCCAAAGGCTATCTCAATGCCCGCCAGGAATTTACATCCGATACCGCCGAGGAGGACGCTGAATATGGCGTCGACTTCATCCTCGCCTCCATCACCAAGCCGGTTGTAATCGACAATATTTTCTACGACTTCGACAAAGCCACCCTCCGTCCCGAATCCAAGGAAGCTCTCGACGAGATGGTGCAGGTGCTCCGCGACAATCCCAATGTGACAATCGAGATGGCCTCCCACACCGACCGCAAGGGCACCGACGAGTACAACATCGACCTTTCGAGCCGTCGCGCCAAGTCGGTAATCGACTATCTCATCTCGCAGGGCATCGCGCCCGACCGCCTGCAATCGCAGGGCTACGGCGAATCGCGTCCCAAGACCATCACCAAGAAACTCGCCCGCGAATACCCTCAGTTCAACGAAGGCGATGTACTCACCGAGAAATACATTCTCGCCCTTGACGAGGAAAACCAGGAAGTTGCCGACCAGATAAACCGTCGCACCGAGTTCCAGGTTCTCTCCATCGACTATAAGATGTATTGATTGACATGACTTTCCGCACCGAAATCGGCACCATACCGTCATCATTCAAAATATCGCACGACGACCGCATCCTCCTGCTCGGCTCCTGCTTTGCCGACAACGTAGGTTCGCGTCTCGTGCGTGATGGCTTCAGCGCCACCCACAATCCGATGGGTCCGCTTTTCAATCCCGCCTCGATTGTGAACGTGCTAACCCGGGGCGGCCGCCCTTATTCCGCAGTGGACTTTGTGGAGCGCGACGGGATTTGGCACTGCCTCGACTTTGCGTCGCGCTACCGCGCCTCCTCTCCCGAGGACCTGGCGCAGATGGTCAATGACGATTACCTCGCCTTGTGGGATGCTTTCACCGCCGCAACCGTTATAATCATCACATTCGGCACTGACAAGGTTTATGAACATTCGGGCAAGATTGCCGGCAACTGCCATAAACTTCCTGCCGCTGAGTTTTCATCCCGATTCCTGCAACTTGACGAGATTCGCAAATTGTGGGAATGGTTCAACCTTGACGGAGGTCACTGCATATTCACCCTCAGCCCTGTCAAATATCCCGGCGACGGACTTGCTCAAAGCTGCCTTTCAAAATCGAAGCTGCGCGTGGCAATCGACGCAATCTGCGCCTCGGGCAACTACGATTACTTCCCGGCCTACGAGATTGTCACCGAAGACCTCCGCGACTATCGTTTCTACGCTCCCGACATGAAACACCCGTCGGAAGTCGCCGTGGATTACATATACGAACACTTTGCACGGACATATTTCTCCAAAGAAACTATGGCGAAAGCCGACGCTTTCCGCAAGGAATATCTCCGCAGCCAACACCGACCCATACTGACATGAAATTTTCAATTTCCGAAATACAATCCATAACCGGCGCCGTGACATACGGCGCCGTCGATGCATCCGCCGTCATAAGTTCCTATCTGTTCGACAGCCGCTCCGTCGCAACCGGCGACCCCGCCGGCAGCCTGTTCTTCGCCCTCGTCACCGAGGCCGCAGACGGTCATGCCTTCATTCCGTCGCTTTACGCCGCCGGAGTGCGTGTTTTTGTGGTCGATCGCCTTCCCGAGCGGTGGAAATCCATGCCTGATGCGACATTTCTCAAAGTCGGCTCAGTGGCCGCAGCCCTCGACGCCCTCGCGCACGAAGCCCGCGGCCGCCTAAAGGGATCTGTCATAGGCATAACCGGCTCGGCAGGAAAGACCGTTGTAAAGGAAATGCTTTACCGCACCCTTGCCGATCACGGCCACTCGGTGTCCCGCAGTCCCCGCAGCTGGAACTCACGCATCGGTGTGCCGATGTCGCTTCTCGAGGCGTGTCCCGACGACGAATATGTAATCATCGAAGCCGGCATCGACACCGTGGGTAACATGGCCTCCCTCGCCTCAATCATTGCTCCCGACCTGGGCATACTCACCTCAATAACCGATGCGCACGACCTCGGATTCGCATCCCGCGAGCAGAAGATACGCGAAAAGGCCAAACTGTTTGCAGGCGCCTCGGCCATCGTCTATGACGACGCCACTCCCGGTGTCGGAAAAATACTTGCCGACACATGCTCCGGAGCGAGACTGATACCCGTGTCATCCACTTCGGCGGTCGCCACTGACCGCGCCCTCGTGCGTTCGGCCATAAGGGTCCTCGGTGTAAAGGACGTGCTGCTTGACGAATCCATCGAGCCTGCCTCCAACCGCATTGACGTGCACGAAGGCGTTAACGATTGTGTGATGCTTCACGACGCCTTCACCCACGACCTGCGCTCGCTGCGGTGGGCGCTCGACTTCATGAGCCGCCGTGCCACGTCAACCCGCACCAACACCCTTATCCTCTCTGACCTCTACAATCCGGCTCCCGACGATTATCGCGCTCTCGCAGCCCTACTCGACCGCTTCGGCATAACGCGCCTAATCGCAATCGGTCCCGACCTTGCCCGCAACCGCGATGTATTCAGTCCAGCCGTGACGGTCGAGAACCTATTGTCGACCCAGGACTTCCTGCGCGATTACGACATCAACCGGTTCTCATCCGAAACCATTCTGATTGCCGGCGAACCCCTTGATGGATTCCGCCGCATAAAGGCTGCTCTCGAAAGTCCGCGCCACGACACCATCTTTGAGATAGACCTCGATGCTGTAGTACACAACTATAATTATTACCGTTCGCTGCTGCGACCCGACACCGGGCTTATAGGTATGGTCAAGGCCTCGGCCTACGGTACCGGTGCGCTCGAGATTTCCAAGACCCTCCAGTCCCAGGGCGCGGCATATCTGGCTGTGGCTGTCGTTGACGAAGGTGTTGAGCTGCGTCGCGGAGGCATCACGATGCCAATAATGGTGCTCAACCCCGTCACAACCAACTACACCGCTCTTTTCCGCTATCGGCTCGAGCCTTCGGTCTTCTCGCTGGACGAATTGCAAAAACTCGCTGCCGAAGCCGCCAAAGCCGGTGTCTCTGACTTCAAGATTCACATAAAACTCGACACGGGCATGCACCGCGTCGGCTTCACCGAAGACGAACTCCCGACACTCATCTCGGCTCTGAAACAGAACCCCTCGCTGCACGTCGCGTCTGTTTTCTCTCACCTCGCAACCGCCGACTGTCCCGATCAGGAGGAATATACCGGCATGCAGCTCGACACATTCCGGCGCGCTTCCGACCGCATACTCAGTTCGGTACCCTACCCAGTGAAACGCCATATCCTCAACACGGCAGGCATCATGACCCATCCCGAGCACCAGTACGACATGGTGCGCCTCGGCATCGGCCTCTATGGTGTCAGTCCGCTCGCCGAACAGTGCGGCGAGCTCCGTCCGGTCGCAACCCTGAAATCCACCATCATATCAATAAAACGCTGGCCGGCAGGCACCACGGTGGGATATGCTCGGCGCGGTGTACTTACCCGTCCGTCTGTCATTGCAACCGTTCCCATAGGCTATGCCGACGGACTTGACCGTCACCTCAGCCGTGGGGCTACCGACTTTATCGTCCGTGGCGTCAAATGCCCGACGGTAGGCAACATCTGCATGGATCAGTGCATGATTGACATCACCGATGTGCCCGGAGCGCAGGTTGGCGACGATGTCGAGATTTTCGGCACACACATGCCCGTTGAGCGCGTCGCCGAAATCCTCGACACCATTCCCTACGAGCTCATCGCATCCGTCTCGCCCCGCGTAAAACGAATCTACTTCCGCGAATGATGGGAGCGCGTTGAAAAAAATTTCGTAATTTTGCACTCCCGTTAATAACCCCACACGTTTTGCAATGGATTTCAAACTCATAAAAGAAGCTGAAGGCTCAAAAGCCCGTGCCGGCCTAATCACGACCGACCACGGCACCATAGAAACCCCCATCTTCATGCCCGTCGGCACCCTTGGCGCCGTGAAAGGCGTCCACATGCACGAACTGCGCGACGACATAAAGGCCCAGATTATCCTGGGCAACACATATCACCTCTACCTCCGTCCCGGCATGGACATCATCAGCCGGGCCGGAGGCCTGCACAAATTCAACGGATGGGACCGTCCTATTCTCACCGACAGCGGCGGCTTTCAGGTGTTCTCACTCAGCGCCAACCGCAAGCTCACCGAAGAAGGCGCCCACTTCCGCAGCCATATCGACGGCTCGAAGCACCTATTCACCCCTGAGAAAGTGGTGGACATCCAGCGCATGATTGGCTCTGACATCATGATGGCCCTCGACGAATGTCCTCCTGGCACCTCAGATTATACTTACGCTAAAAAATCGCTCGAACTCACCAAGCGCTGGCTACTGCGTGGCTGGAACCATTTCCGTTCCACCACCCCGCTCTACGGCCACAGCCAGGCATTTTTCCCCATAGTTCAGGGATGTACGTTTGCCGATTTGCGCCGCGACTCGGCAAAATTCGTCGCCGATCTCGGCGCCGAGGGCAACGCAATCGGCGGACTTGCCGTCGGCGAGCCCACCGAAGTCATGTACGACATGATTGAAGTCTGCAACGAGATTCTTCCCGCCGACCGCCCCCGCTACCTCATGGGTGTCGGCACTCCCGCCAACATACTTGAGGCCATCGACCGGGGCGTCGACATGATGGACTGCGTGATGCCGACCCGCAACGGACGCAACGGCATGCTGTTCACTCCCGAGGGAACCATGAACATGCGCAACCTCAAGTGGGCCGACGATTTCAGCCCGATATGGGAGGACAGCCCCTGCATGGTCGACCGCGTATATTCACGCGCCTACCTGCGCCACCTGTTCATCTCACAGGAACTCCTTGCCATGCAGATTGCCTCAATCCACAACCTCGCCTTCTACCTGTGGCTCGTGGGAGAAGCGCGCCGCCACATCCTCGACGGCACCTTTGCGACCTGGAAAGCCGACATGGTCGAAAAACTTCAACGCCGCCTCTGATGTTCAAGATTCTCGACCGATACATAATCCGTAAATTCCTCGGCACATACATCTTCGCCATAGCCCTGCTGCTGGCGATTGTGGTGATGTTTGACGTCAACGAGAAGTTCGACGCTTTCCTTAAGGCGCCCCTCAAGGCCACCATCGTCGACTACTTCGTCAACTTCCTGCCATACTTCGCCAACCAGTTCTCCCCCCTGTTCGTATTCATCGCGGTGATATTCTTCACCACCAAGCTCGCCGGCAACAACGAAATTATCGCCATGCTCTCCTCTGGCGTGAGTTTCCGCCGGCTCATGCGCCCCTACCTTTTTTCAGCCCTGGTCATAGCAGCCGCAACCTGGGTTCTCGGTGCCTATATCATCCCCCCGGCCAACGTCAAGCGAATAAACTACACCAACACCTACGTGAAGAACAAGCGTGTGGACTACGGCTCAAACATCATGCTCATGGTTGCCCCGGGCGAGATAGCGTATATGAGCCGCTACGACAACATCACCAAAAACGGCACTCGCTTTTCCCTCGAATCCTTCGACTCGGCCAAACACCTCACCTCGCGTCTGACCGCCAGTTCAATAAAGTGGGACACCCTTTACTCGTGGCGCGTCTACGACTATGTCATACGTGACTTCCGCGACGGCCGCGAATACATCAACAAAGGGCGCCAGCTCGACACCGTCATTCCCTTTGAACCGCGCGACTTCCTCATCTCGAAGAACGACCACGAAATGCTGTCAACCCCGGCCCTCGAGGAATACATCGACCGCCAGCGCAACCGTGGCGTCGCCAACATCAAGAGTTTTGAGGTCGAATACCACCGCCGTTACGCCATGTGCGCCGCAGCCTTTATCCTCACCGTCATCGGCATGTCGCTATCCTCCCGCAAGGTCAAGGGCGGCCTCGGACTTAACATCGGCATCGGCCTTGCCCTTTCGTTCAGCTACATCCTGTTCATGGCAATCACGCAGAGTTTCGCCTACTCCGGCCTCACCTCCCCTTTCATCGCCATGTGGATTCCCAATGTCATCTATGCCGTCATTGCCCTCATCCTCTACCGCAAGGCCGAAATGTAGAATAAAATCCGCCGCCCCGCAACAAAAAAATCCACGAGGCGTTTTGTGGTAAAGAAATAATTGCTAAATTTGCAGCGTAAAAGCAAAAACAAGAATTAATTCACCCAAAAACTAAACACAATGGCTTACGTAATCACCGACGCATGCGTGGCTTGCGGCACCTGTCTGCCCGAATGTCCCGTTGACGCAATCTCCGAAGGCACCATCTATGTGATCGATCCCGACACCTGCATCGAATGTGGCTCCTGCGCAGCAGTTTGCCCCAACGACGCTATCCTTCCTCCCGCATAAGGACTTGCATCAAAAAAAGAATAAAGGGCGCGCCAAATGGTGTGCCCTTATTCGTATCATGATACCCGATGCTATTCCACAATGTCGCGCAGCGCCGTCGACGGCCCCTCGCGGTGTATCAGATATTGGTCATAATAAGCGAGGATGAGCGTAGTCAGCGGCAGGGCTATAATCAGACCGATGAATCCTAACAGCGTCCCCCATATTGACAGCGACAGCAGAATGATGGCCGGATTGAGCCCCATAGCCTTGCCCATTATCTTGGGCGTCAGGAAAAGGTCCTGGATGCACTGCACGATAATATATACCGCCATACAGCTCCACCACACTTCCCAGAAGCCCTTGTCAGAACCGGCAGCATAGACGATGCACAGCAGCGTGGTGGGCACAAGCGATATGAGCTGAAGGTATGGCACCAGATTGAGCAGCCCGATAAAAAGCCCGAGGATTACCGCAAGCGGAAGCCCCACAATCAGGAACCCGATGGCAAAAAGCACGCCCACGATGAACGCCACGAGCGCCTGTCCGCGGAAATAATGGTTCATGCTGCGCTTCACGTCATCGAGAACCGAAAACGTCGTGTCGCGGAATTTCGGAGGAACCAGCCGTTTCATCCCGTGCAGCAACTTGTCGTAGTCGAGCATTATGAACACGACATAGAGCAGAACCAAAAACCAGCTCACAAGCCACATCACCATTTCAATGCCGCTTGACAGCATGCCCCCGACAGCATTTAGAATAGACCGGAAATCCTGACTTGTCATTTCCTGCGATATGGTCCTGAAATCTATCACATCACGCAGATAGTCGTGAACCGACGCCGGTATGAACGGAATGGGGCCGGCTGTTCCAGAGGCATATCGGTTGACAAGCTCACCCACCTGACGCATTTCCGCAGAAATCGACGGCAACAGGAACATGCACAGCACGAACACCAGCAGCATGCACTCAAATAAAGTGAGGAAAACGGCGACAAACCGCCCTTTAAGCCTCATCAGACGGCGGTTGTACTGCACAAACGGCTCAAGGATATAAGCTATCAGCCACGCCACGAGAAACGGCAGCAGCACATCCCGCAGAAGGTTCACCAGCCATAAGACTCCGGCCAAAGCCAGCAGCGATATGACCAGCCGCACGACGCGGTCGAAAGTGTAAGGACGGCGCCCGGGCGCCACATTATCTGATGTCATAATCGGTTTATATCTTGTTTCGGGTGCAAATTTACGCAATTAAAGCGGCAAAATGGAAATAAATGGCTAATTTTGCAAGACAATTCAAATTACATCAGGACGTATGCAGAATTAACAGGTCGTTTAAAATCAATTTTATCACATAATAACAATCATGACAAAACAGATTAAACAACTCCTGAACGACAAGGCATGGGCGCGTTGGACCGCTTTGGTGCTCGTGGCATCAATGATGTTCTTCGCCTACATGTTTGTCGACGTGATGTCGCCCCTGCAATCGCTTGTGGAGACACAGCTCGGATGGTCGCCCGCCGCCTTCGGCTACTATGCCGGCGCCGAATACATCCTCAACGTTTTCGGTTTCCTCATCATTGCGGGCATCATCCTCGACAAGATGGGCGTCCGTTTCACGGGTGTCCTTTCGGCCTCGGTGATGTTCATCGGTGCCTGCATCAAGCTTTATGCAATCAGCAACTGGTTTGCTGGCACCGCCTTCGACCAGTGGCTCAGCTCATGGTGGACCGACATGCCCGGCAGCGCCAAGCTGGCCGCCTTTGGCTTCATGATTTTCGGCTGCGGCTGTGAAATGGCCGGCATCACTGTCTCGAAGACTCTCGCAAAATGGTTTGAAGGACACGAGATGGCCCTAGCAATGGGTCTCGAAATGGCGCTCGCCCGCGTCGGCGTATGGGCCATATTCACCCTCTCGCCCCGCGTGTCAACCTGGATGGGCGAACCCAGCGTCGTGACTCCCGTCGCATTCTGCACTGCCCTCCTCCTGATTGGCCTGATTTCCTATATTGTGTTCACATTCATGGACACCCGTCTCGACCATGAGATTGCTGCCGAGAAAGCTGCCGCCTCCCAGGATTCTTCCGACGAGGAATTCAAGATTTCCGACGTCAAGAACATCCTGTCGAGCAAACTCTTCTGGGTAATCGCAATGCTCTGCGTGCTCTATTACTCGGCAATCTTCCCCTTCCAGCGCTATGCCACCAACATGCTCCAGTGCAACCTCCACATGGACGCCCAGGCTGCCGCCGATATCTTCCGCTGGTTCCCCATCGGCGCCGCAGCCCTCACCCCCGTCCTCGGCTATGTGCTCGACCGCAAGGGCAAAGGCGCCTCGATGCTCCTCGCCGGCGCCGTGCTGATGATAGCCTGTCACCTCACCTTCGCGCTCTTGATTCCCGTATATCCCAAGACATGGCTTGCGTTCACAGCCATTGTCGTGCTCGGCATATCATTCTCGCTCGTTCCCGCCGCCCTCTGGCCTTCCGTGCCCAAAATTATGGACGCCCGTTTCCTTGGTTCGGCCTACTCGCTAATCTTCTGGGTGCAGAACATCGGCCTCGCGCTGTTCCCCATCCTGATAGGCAAAGTGCTCGTATGGGCCAATCCCGGCGTTGACGACCCCATGAAGTACAACTACACCGTACCGATGCTGCTCTTTGCATCTCTTGGCGTTCTGGCATTGATTTTCGGCCTGTGGCTCCTCGCCCTCAACAAGCGTCACCACTACGGCCTCCAGGATCCCAACATCAAACCCAACACCGCCGCCGAAGAGGCAGAAATGCTCTCGGCCGAAGAATAATCCGGCGACATTCGATAAGTCCCCGATCAACAACAAACCGGGGCGCTCCCGAAAATTCAGGAGCGCCCCGGTTTATTTTTTCAAGGCCGTTTTATCAGGCCTTCATGCGTTCGAGGTAAGAACCGTCGCGGGTGTCGATTTTCACCTTGTCGCCGATGTTGACGAAGAGGGGCACGCGCACCTCGGCGCCGGTCTCAACGGTTGCGGGCTTGAGGGTGTTGGTGGCGGTGTCGCCCTTGATGCCGGGTTCGGTGTAGGTCACTTCGAGGATTACCGAGGTAGGCATTTCGCAGGTGAGGATGGTGTCGGAAGCGGCGTGAACCATGGCTTCGCAGATGTCGCCTTCCTTGAGGAACTGCACACCTTCGATGCTTTCGCCGGGGATGGATACCTGTTCGAAAGTTTCGGTGTGCATGAAGTTGTAGTCATCTCCGTCCTTGTAGAGGAACTGATAGGGGCGGCGCTCGATGCGGACCTCATCAACCTTTACACCCGAGTTCCAGGTCTTGTCTATGATGCGGCCGGTTTTCACGTTGCGGAGCTTGGTGCGGACAAAAGCGGGGCCTTTGCCGGGCTTTACATGAAGGAATTCTTTGATGAAGTAGTAGGTGCCGTCGATGTCGAGACACATACCGTTCTTGAAATCAGCTGTTGTTGCCATAAAGTTGGTATAATGTTTCTTTCTAAGAGATTATTTGCACTGGTAAAAAGCTGCCCGCCGAAGATGTTAGGGGCAAATTTTCTGCAAAGATACTAATTTTACCGCGAAAATACGGTGCCGCTACCCGAAATTCGCCGTTTTTTTTGTGTAGAAAACTTTTTGCCGCACATATTGCCGTAAATTCACATATATTATTTAAATTTGCACAAATATATACTTGGCAATGAAAGAGCAGAACCAGCCGGGCGTCTATCTGAAAGACACCGCGTTCGACAAATTGATGCAGCGGCGCATATTCAATGTGCTGCTTGTGGCCTCGCGCTACGATGCCTTCATGATGGAGGAAGACGGACGTGTGGAGGAACAGCTGTATTTTGAGTACACCTCCCTCAACCTCAGCCTGCCCCCGCGTGTGACCCGCGTGTCGAAATTTTCCGCCGCTCTCGACGCCATGCACTCCCAGCACTTCGACCTCGTCATAGTCATGCCGGGCGTCGAGCTGAGCGAGTGTTTCGAGGGATGCAAACTGCTCAAGACCGACTTCCCCGACACCCCCATCGTGGTGCTGACGCCGTTTTCAAAAGAGGTTTCCAGGCGCCTGGCCAACGAGGATCTCAGCGACATCGACTACGTATTCTCATGGCTCGGCAACATGGACCTTCTGCTGGCCATCATCAAGCTCCTCGAGGATAAGATGAACGCCGACGACATCTCGACCGTCGGCGTGCAGATGATAATGGTTGTGGAAGACTCCGTGAGGTTCTATTCATCGGTCCTGCCCCACATTTACAAGTTCCTGCTCACCCAGAGCCGCGAATTTTCCACCGAGGCCCTCAACGAGCACGAAAAGATGCTGCGCATGCGCGGCCGCCCCAAGGTGATGCTCGCCCGCGACTACGAGGAAGCCGTCGAACTCTTCGACAAATACGGCGACAACATGCTCGGCGTAATATCAGATGTGTCATTCATGCGCGGAGGCGTCAAGGACCCCAAGGCGGGCATCCGCCTGGCTGAATACATGCGGCGCCACGACCCCTACCTCCCGCTCATCATCGAGTCGAGCGAGACCGACAACGAGGCCGACGTCCAGCGCATCGGCGGCGTATTCCTCGACAAGAACTCGAAGAAACTCCCCGTCGACCTCGGCAAGGCCATCATGGAGAACTTCGGCTTCGGCGATTTCATAATCCGTGACCCGCGGACGGGTCGGGAAATCATGCGCCTGCGCGACCTCAAGGATCTCCAGAAACGGATTTTCGACATTCCCGACCTCGCGCTGCTCTACCATGCATCGCGCAACGACATATCGCGCTGGCTCTACTCCCGCGCTATCTTCCCTATCGCCGACATAATCAAGCGCCACCGCAGCAACGAAACCAACATCAAGGAGGCCAAGCAACTTTTCTTCGACCTCATCGTCAAGTACCGCAAGATGAAGAATCGCGGCGTTGTGGCTGTATTCCTCAAGGACCGTTTCGACCGCTACTCCAACTTCGCCCGCATCGGCCAGGGCTCATTGGGCGGCAAAGGCCGCGGCCTGGCGTTCATCGACTCCATTATAAAGATTAACCCCGTCTGCGACAACTTCGAGGGCGCTACAATTTCGATTCCGCGCACCGTCGTGCTGTGCACCGACATCTTCGATGAATTCATGGCCGAAAACGAGCTGTATCCAATTGCGCTCAGCGACGCCTCCGACGACGAGATTCTGCGGCATTTTCTCGCCGCACGCCTTCCCGAACGTCTCATCGAGGACTTCTTCGCCCTGTTTGAGGTTGTCGACAGGCCGTTCGCCGTCCGCTCTTCGAGCCTGCTCGAAGACTCGCATTACCAGCCTTTTGCCGGCATATATTCCACATACATGGTGCCCGCCGTTACCGACCGCTACGAACGCCTGCGCCTCCTCTCCGAGGCCATCAAGGGCGTCTATGCCTCGGTTTTCTACCGCGCCAGCAAAGCCTACATGACAGCCACCTCAAACCTCATCGACCAGGAGAAGATGGCCGTGATCATCCAGGAGGTTGTCGGCGAAAACCACGACGGCCTCTACTTCCCGAGCTTCTCGGGCGTAGGCCGCTCGCTCAACTACTATCCCCTCGGGGACGAGACTCCCGAGGACGGCGTGGCGGAAGTGGCCGTTGGCCTCGGAAAATACATCGTCGACGGCGGTGTGTCGTTGCGTTTCTCCCCCCTCCATCCCGAGCACGTATTGCAGACATCGACCCTCGACCTCGCACTGCGTCAGACACAGACCTATCTCTGCGCCCTGCCTACCGACGGCGAGAACCGCACCGTCACCACCGACGATTCGTTCAACATCGTCGAACGCCCCATACAGAGTTTTGCCAACACCGGCGCCCTCCGCTACCTCGTTTCCACGTTCGACCCCTGCGACGGCTACCTGAAAGACTATGAGGAAGGCCGCGGGCGACGCGTGGTGACATTCAACAACATCCTCCGCGACAAGGTCTTTCCCCTTGCGCCGGCCATCGACTTCATGCTCCGGCACGGCCAGGCAGCCATGCAGCGGCCCATCGAGATAGAGTTTGCCGGCAATATCGCTCCCGACGCCGCAACGTCAAAGGAAAAAGGCCACATCTACTGGCTCCAGATACGCCCGATTATCGACCGCAAGGAACTCGTCACCGACGCAATGCTCGACTCTATTCCCGAGGACTCGATAATCCTGCGCAGCACCACCGCCATCGGAAACGGAAACGTCGATGGAATATCAGCCATCGTATATGTCCGTCCCGACGCTTTCGACTCGGCAGAGAACCGCAGTCTCGTCGATGTGCTCGACAAGCTCAACCGCGAGTTTATCGAACGCGGCGAAAACTACATACTGATTGGTCCGGGCCGGTGGGGTTCCTCCGACTCGGCACTCGGTATCCCCGTTAAATGGGCTGACATCTCCGGCGCCCGCCTCATTGTAGAGGCATCCCTCGACAATTACCGCATCGAGCCCAGCCAGGGCACACATTTCTTCCACAACCTCACCTCGTTTGGCGTAGGATATTTCACAATAGACTCATCCAGTCCCGACGCCCTCTACGATCATTCACGCCTTGATGCCATGCAGGCCGACTATGACGACGGCCGCATCCGCGTGGTGCGTTTCGACCGCCCCCTCACAATAGCCATAAACGGACGCCGTGGAGTGGGAATTGTGGCAGTCGATTCTCCCGCCGACAACAACCTTAGCACTGATTTACCATGAGCATATTTTCCAAATTCAAACGCGCCCTTGGCTTCGGTCCCGACGATGACGAGGCTGATGAGCAACTTTTCGCTGACACTGCCGCTGCCGACGAAAACGCAGAAGACGCGCCCCCGCCCCCGGCAGCTCCGGCTCCCGTCGAGTTCGACGCCGCAATGCAGGATGCCATTTTCAGCCATGTCGTCGACGTGTTCAACGCATCCCTGCCCGACTTTCTGGCCAAGACAACCGACAGGGACGCACAGCTGAAATACCTGCGCCAGTCGCTCGACTCAGGTGTGAAGGAATACCTCGACTCCCTTTCCAAAGCATCAGAACTCTACTGCGAGGCCCAATGGAAAGCGCGCCAGTCATCCATGGCCTCCGAGCTCGAGACCATACGCGTCCGCGCCGATGAAATCGAAAAGCAATCTTCCGACATCAAGCAGAAACAGCTCAGCGCCGACCGTCAGAAACGCGCCCTCACCGAGCGCGTCCACGACCTCGAGTCGCAGCTTGCGCGTCTGGAAAGCGAGCGCGAGCAATTTGAGCTTGAGAACCGCTCGCTCGTCAACCGTCTGAAAGTGGCCAACGTTCAGCAGGAGGATTTGGAGAAACTGCAGACAGAGCTCCAGCATCTTCGCCTCGAGAACCAGCAGATGCGCGAGAATCCCGGTGACGTTGCGGCCCGGCAGATTGAGGCCCTCAACACTCAGATTGCCGAAATGACCGATGGCATCGAATCGCTCAAGGAACAGATACGTGTCTCAAAAGACATGAACGACGACATGCGCTCGCGGCTTTCCGAGCGCGAAAAAGAAATATCAGAACTGAACGAATTGCTCAAGCAGTTTGCCGACGTCGAGCGCCAGCTCAGTGAAGTTGAAGCCGTAATTGCGGCCAAGGACGATAAAATCAAGTCACAGAAAAAACTTCTTGACTCCCGGTCGGCCGAAGTTGGCCAGCTCAAACAGACCATTGCCGAGAACCTGCGCCTTCAGGCCGAGCGCGAGCAAAAATTGCAGGCCGAGATTGCGTCCATGCGTCCTCCGACGGTGGTGAGCGAGATGACCGTCGAATTTGGCGAGGCAGCCGAAGACTCGGTTCCAAAAATTTCCGAAGACGATTTGAACGCCATCGAGCAAACTTTTGAAAGTGACGATTGGTTTACAAAAACCCCGCCGCCTGAAACGCCCTCGATGCGTCCGCCCGAATACGATTCCGATTTCGGCTATCAGGCTCCGCGCCGCAAATCACACGCCCCCGAGCATCCCGACCAGCTTTCCCTGTTTTGAAAAATGAATGAAATGAAGAAAACCGTTATACCTGCCGTGCTGCTTGCCGCAGCCTCTACCGCCGTCGCCGCCAATTCCCTTGTCAGCGACATGGCCCAGTATGTATATCCCGAAAACCGCGCCGCCACCCCAAAAGGCATCACGTTCATGCCCGACGGAGAAAGCTATGCCGCCCTGTCTGAGGACGGACGCCGCGTGGTGAAATACCAGATAAAGACCGGTCAGGAAGTGGAGACGCTTCTCGATCTGACCTCCACCCGCGAGACCACTCTCGACAACATCGAGGGATTCATACTCAGTCCCGATGCCTCCAAAATCCTCGTGTGGAATTCCTCCGAGCCGGTCTACCGCCGCTCGTTCAAGGCCGCTTACTACACCTACGAACTACGCACCCGACTGCTCCGTCCGCTATCCGGCCAGTTCAGTGCCCAGCAATCGCCGGTGTTCTCGCCCGACAGCCGCATGGTGGCGTTCGTCGCCGACAATAATATATATGTGCGCAAGCTCGACTATCAGACCGAAGTTCCCGTAACCACCGACGGCCTGCGCAACTCAATCATCAACGGCACCTCCGACTGGACCTACGAGGAGGAGTTCCAAACCACATGCTCGATGGCATGGGCTCCCGACAATCTCACCCTCTGCTACATAAAGTACAACGAGACGGACGTCCCCACCTACGACATGCAGCGCTACGGCGGAGCCTGCGATCCCGACGAGGCCGCAATGCTCTATCCGCAGACCTGGAGCTACAAATATCCCCTCGCCGGTAAACCCAATTCCAAAGTCACGCTCCATTCCTATGATGTCGAGACCCGCAAGACAAAAGACCTCGCCCTTCCCGACTCACGCATTGAATACATTCCCCGCCTGCACTACGGACCCGATGCCGAGACCCTCGTGGTCGCCACCCTCAACCGCGACCAGAACCATTACGAGATTTACCGCATCAATCCCAAATCAACCGTTGCAAAATCGATTTACAGCGAGGACTCGAAAAGCTGGATAAACACATCGGCCTACGAGGACATCCTCTTTGCTGACGACAGCTTCTACATCAACTCCTGGAAATCGGGCTACAACTGCATCTACCAGATTTCATACTCCGGCACCGCCATGCGCACCATCTCGGATGCCGACCACGACATAACCGCCTATTACGGCAGCGACAGCCAGGGCAACCACTACTATCAGGTGGCCGCACCCACTCCCATGGACCGCACCGTGCGCCGCCTCGACAAAAAAGGCTCGCTGACTGATATTTCCGCATCCGAAGGCACATCGTCGGCTACTTTCAATCCTGGCTGCACCTACATGTTGCTGTCTTACAGCTCCGTTAATCAGGCTCCTGTCTACTCGCTCTGCACCTCATCCGGCAAGACCGTAAAAGTGGTGGAGGACAACGCCGCCTTCGCCGCCCGGTTCAACGGTAAGAAGGCCTCGCGCGAATTTTTCACAATGACCTCCGAAGGCAACACCCTCAACGGCTATATCGTCAAACCCGCCGGATTCTCCTCCACCGGGAAATATCCCGTGGTCATGTACCAGTACAGCGGCCCCGGCTCGCAGGAAGTTCTCAACCGCTGGCAAATCGACTGGATGGATGCCTTTGCCGCAGCCGGCTATGTCGTTGTATGCGTTGACGGTCGCGGTACCGGCGGTCGCGGACGCGATTTCTGCGACGTTGTCTACCGTCGCCTCGGCTATTTCGAGACAATCGACCAGATTGCCGCCGCACGCTATGCATCCTCCCTGCCCTATGTCGATTCGTCGCGCATAGGAATTTTCGGTTGGAGCTACGGCGGATACGAAGCCCTCATGTGCGCCACCGCCCAGGATTGCCCCTACAAGGCCGCCGTGGCCGTGGCACCAGTCACCGACTGGCGTTTCTACGACACCGTTTATGCCGAACGCTACATGCTCACTCCCCAGCAGAACGAAGACGGATACCGCGACTCAGCCCCGCTTTGGCGCACATCCTCGCTGGCTTGTCCGCTCCTCATCATGTACGGCACTGCCGACGACAATGTCCACCCTGCCAACTCCCTCGAATTTGTATCGCGTCTCCAGCGTCAGGGTTCGTTCTGCGACATGCTCCTCTTCCCCAACATGAACCATTCAATCTACGGTTGCAACTCACGCGCCGTGGTTTATGCCAAGATGCTCGACTGGTTTAATAAAAATTTATGATGACCTATGCCCCATTCAAGTGAAAGACTGACCCGCAGGCTCGTTGAGTCGCTGTGGGTGAACTGGGCCGTTGCCGCGGGTACGGTTTCGGCCGTGATGCTTGTGGCTTTGTTCGTCCCCAAGCTGTGGATGCCCCTGCCTGTATTGGCGCTCGCATATTTTGAAGTGGTGTTCATGCGCCAGACCGAAGCCCGCATGGGCTCGAGATGCACCGCAATGCTGCGCGTGTCGGTGCTGACCCTCTTCTGGACGGCCATCACCATGCTCATCATAAACATCCTGAACTCCCGCATGCTGCTCGATGACTACATCGACTGGTCAAATTCCAACAAGGACATTCCTTTTGTCACCTGCCTCGTGGTGTACCCTATGCTCACCCTGTGCAGCCTTTGGGTGATGTTCCGCGGCAATCCGTCACACACCGAGCTGAGCCGGTATGTTCACGATGAATCCGCCGCACCCGAGGGCGATGTAGCCGCGGCAATATACAACCGCGAGGGGCACTACCAGGTTCAGCTCATGCTGTTCCTGTCGCTGGCGATGAACGCCGTTGAATGGTGGTACTATTTCCAGTACTATTTCAACGTGAACCTCAACACCCCCGACCGATTCTTCTTCAACTACATGCCTTTGGCCCTGTATGGAATATCGCTGTTCTTTGTCTGGTCACGCTACCAGAACCTCGCTGCTGTCGTGGGGCCGCTGGCCGCTACCGAACGCTCGCGCGGTGCCATGGTGCGCTTCCTCATCCTCGCCGGCGACCATCTGCTGCTCGCCCTCAACCGCCACGAGCGCTGGGATACCCCTGCAATCACATTCGTGAGCCAGCTCGAGGCCAACGACGACAACCGCATCCGCAAGGCATTCGCCAACATTACCGGTTGCGAGGAGTTCCAGACAAGGCTCCTTTATGATACCCGTGGCAATGACCATACGATTGACATGGCCCACTATGCCGTTTTCGTGCCTGACGAAAATTCCCTCAACGGCGATTGGGATCAGACCAATTGGTTCTCGCTCGACCAGATTGACCGTTTGCTCAAAAACGCGCAATTGTCCGCCGAACTCTCCGACGAGATTTACCGTATTTTCACCATCACGATGGCCTGGAAAACTTACGACCGCGAGGGCAAGCGCCTGTATCCAATCAAGCACTACCGTCCCACCTTCCGTCTGCGCGACCTCAAGGATTGGGATGTTGATTACAGCGACACCTCTTGGTTTGCCGTGGCTGAGAACAATCAGGACCGCCCGTTCTTCCGCACCCGCAAGTTCTGGCGCAAAATAACAGGTTCGAAAGCGTGATGGGCTGTGAGTTGCTTGTCATAACCGGCCCGACAGCCTCGGGCAAGACGGCCCGCGGTGTGGATTGCGCCCGGGCGCTCGGCGGGGAGATTGTCAGCGCCGATTCGCGCCAGATTTACCGTGGCATGGACCTCGGCACCGGCAAGGACCTCGAGGAGTACGGCGACGTTCCCTATCACCTCATCGACATCATGCCAGCCGGCTACAGGTATAATCTCTACGAATACCTGCGCGACGCCAATGCCGCAGTCGAAGCCGTGCGTTCGCGCGGTCATCTGCCCGTTGTCGTTGGCGGAACAGGCATGTATGTCGAAGCGTTGCTCAACGGCCTGCGTTTGCCCGAAGTTCCAGCCAATCCTGAGTTGCGTCAGGAACTCGAAGGCAAGAGCTTGGCCGAGTTGACCGAAATCCTCAGTTCGATGAAATCGCTGCACAACACCACTGACGTCGATACAGCCAAGCGGGCAATCCGCGCCATCGAAATTGAGACGTTTTACCGCAACCATCCCGAGCTTGCCCAGGATGCGGTGCCCCACCCTGTGAAGAAGGCCGTAGTCATTGGTGTTGACATTCCCCGCGACATGCGGCGCAGCCGCATATCTGCCCGTCTGCGCAAGCGTCTCGATGATGGCATGCTCGACGAGGTCAAATCGCTCCTCGCCGCCGGAATTCCGTCCGAAAATCTCATATATTACGGTCTGGAATACAAATATCTCACCGAGCACGTCCTCGGCCTCACATCTTTCGACGAGATGTTCTCAGCGCTCGAGACAGCCATCCACCAGTTTGCCAAGCGGCAGATGACATGGTTCCGCGGCATGGAACGCCGTGGCCACCACATTGAATGGCTTCCCTACGACCTTCCATCTGAAGAATTTGTGGCCAGCGTGAAAAAACTCGTTCAGGAATGTTGAGAATTGCCGTCGCCTGCTTTTTGATGCTGACGGCATCCGTGTCCTACGCCCGGACGGTTCATATCCCAGCCGACGCCGCCCGCGCAACCATATCGGTTGATGCCGCTGTTCGCCCCGGCGCCTCTTTGGTCGTTGTCATGTCCGATACCCTCGGCAACGTATGGCTTCCTGTCAATGTATCCGTCCCAGACGATATTCCCAATGAAATCTATGACGCCATAGACATCATTCTCACTTCGGGAGAATCCATCGTCCGCACCGGCGCGCCGCTCCGTGAAGGCGTCGCAGACATAAGGCTCGAGATAGCCGTCGATGACACCTGCATCACTTCCTTCGTCAAAGGCTCGGCAATGAAAAAGCCGGTGACCGTGAGCCGCACTATCGGCAACCCGGCTGCCATTGACATTGAGTCAAACGACGAGGCCGAAATCAAGGACATCCGATTTGACTGTGAAACCTTGGCATCATTGTCCCGGGCACCTTTCGCCTCGGTTGACGAACTTTACAGCTATCTTGATGCCTCCGACGATCCGAACGAGGCTCTGTGGGCATACTTTGACCGAAACACCGACCCGCTGAAATCATCCCTTGGTGGAAAATATCTGCTGGCCACCGTCGCAACATCCACCGGCTATGATATTGTTTATATCAGTGGAGCCGAAACAAACGCCAGTCTCTGGGAACCCCTGACCGTAAAGGGACATCTCATCCGGGACAGCCTTCCCGGAAGCTTCACGATGGAATGGATTGATGCCGACGGCAACCTTGTAAACTACGAAACCACGGCCACAATCGCCGGAAACATACTTTCGCTGGCCTTTCCTTACTGGAAATCCCAGTTGAGATTTGTAAAAAGAACTGAATAATGATGGAACAGGAATTTTCATCAACACTTCTCGAAAACGCCGTTACCGAGCTTTCCCGCTTGCCCGGTGTCGGACGAAAGACGGCCCTGCGCCTTGCCCTCTACATGCTCCGCCGCGACGAGCGCGAGGCGGTTGCCCTGGGACAGAGCATCATTGACATGCGCCGTGGAATACGCTACTGCCGGGTATGTCATAATATCAGCGAGACCGAGGTATGCCCCCTTTGTTCGGACAACCGCCGCGACCGCTCAACAGTCTGCGTCGTCGAGAACGTCAAGGACGTCCTCAGTGTCGAACGCACGGGGCGTTTCACTGGCCTGTATCATGTACTTGGCGGAATCATTTCGCCCATCGACGGCATCGGGCCTGACAATATCGAAATCGCATCGCTCGTCGAGCGCGTACGTGCCGGCGGCATAAAGGAAGTCATTCTCGCACTAAGCCCGACAATGGAAGGCGACACCACCAACTACTACATCTTCCGCAAGCTCTCGGCTCTTGAAATCCCGGGGCTTTCCGTGACGCGCCTCGCCCGCGGCGTGGCTGTCGGAAACGAACTCGAATACACCGACGAGCTCACCCTGGGCCGTTCAATTCTCGACCGCCGTCCCTTTGAAAACTGAACTCAGCGCATACCCCGTGCGTTAACTTATCGACAAACCCTACAGCCCGAAACAATATGATTTCTCTCCGCGCACCCGAACAGTCCGATGTCGACCGTCTTTTCCTTTGGGAAAACGACCCTGCACTTTTTGAAAGCCTGCCATACGCCGCCCCCGTCTCCCGCATGCAGGTGTGGGAATACATCAACAGCTATAACGCCGATCCCTTCTCCACCCGCGAGCTGCGCCTGATGATTACCGACAAAGCCGACGGAAACACCGTCGGCCACATCGACCTCTTCGATTTCGATCCTGTCAACCGCCGTGCCGGCGTCGCCATATTCATTGATGAGTCGTTCCGCCGCCAGGGATATGCACGCGAAGCCCTTGAGCTGCTCGCAACCTACGCCGCCCACACCCTCGGTGTCCACCAGCTGTGGGCCAACATCGCAATTGACAACGAGCCGTCCAAAAGGCTCTTTACCGCACTCGGCTACAAACCCGCAGGCAAACTGCGCTCGTGGCTCCGCCGCAACGGCACGTATACCGACGTGCTCGTCTTTCAGAAACTTTTCGCATAGTTTTTTGCGCAAAAACACCCTTCATATTGTTTTAAGTTGTATATTTGCATCTTAAACCATAGCTAACACCCCCTGAAATGACAAAGAAAGTAATCCCCCCATCCGAGCTCATCATCAACCCTGACGGCTCGGTATTCCATCTCCATCTCCGTCCCGACCAACTCACCGACCGCATAATCCTCGTCGGTGACCCCGCCCGTGTCGATCTCGTCGCAGGCTTCTTTGACACCCAGACTTTTGAAGTGTCGTCACGCGAATTTCACACAATCGGCGGCACATACAAGGGAAAGCCCATAATGTGCCTCAGCCACGGCATAGGTCCTGACAACATCGACATCGTGATAAACGAACTCGACGCCCTCGCCAACGTGGATTTCACCACCCGCGAGGTAAAGGACGAGAAACGTTCACTCACCATGGTGCGCATCGGAACCTCAGGCGCCCTTCAGCCCGAACTCACCCTCGGCACACCCGTTATCGCCGAAAAGTCAATCGGCTTTGACGGTGTGCTCAACTATTACGCCGGCCGCAACGAGGTGGCCGACCTCGGTTTTGAAAAAGCGCTCTGTGACCACACCCACTGGAATCCCCTTTGGGCGAAACCCTATGTTGTCGATGCCGACGCAGAGCTCGTCGACCGCATAGGCCGTGACGACATGGTGCGCGGCAACACCATCTCTGCCGTCGGCTTCTACGGCCCCCAGGGACGTGAACTGCGCCTGCCCCTGTCCAATCCCGACCTCAACAGCCTCATCGAGAGCTTCGAATACAATGGACGCCGCGTCACCAACTACGAAATGGAATCCGCGCCCCTCGCAGGCCTCGGACGTCTCATGGGCCACCGCTGCATGACGGTATGCTCCATCATAGCCAACCGCTTCACAAACGTCTCAAATCCTAACTACAAAGACGGAATCCGCACCCTGATCGAGACCGTTCTCGAACGAATATGATAAATATGGAGGCGGGCACACTTTCCCGCCTCCATTCATTTTAATAATTTCTACATCACCATTATTCTCCCAACTATTATTCTCCCAACTATGAAAAATTCCCTTTCCATCGCCGGCCTGCTTATTGCCGTCGGTTTGCTTGCACTTGGTCTCTGCGTCCGCAGCGGTATCAAAGGCTATGGCGAACGTGACCGAGTTGTGTCTGTCCGCGGCCTCTGCGAAAAAGAAGTCGAGGCAAACAAAGTAACCTGGCCAATCGTAACACAGGACATGGGCAACGACCTCATCACCCTTTACGACCGCACCCAGGCCGTCAACGCCAAAATCCTTACTTTCCTCAAATCGAACGGCGTCACCGACGATGAGATTTCAGTCAACTCGCCCAAGGTGGCCGACAACGTCGCCAACAGCTACGACCCCTCCCGCGTCACCTCACGCTACTCCCTGACCAACGTCATAGTGGTCACCTCGGCCGACGTCAACAAAATCCGCGCGCTCATCAACCGCCAAACTGAGCTTCTCAAGGAGGGTATTGCCATCATAGCCGAAAGCTACCAGTACCCCACCACCTACGAATACACCGCCCTCAACGACATCAAGCCCGCCATGATAGCCGAAGCCACAAAGAATGCCCGCGAGGCCGCCAACAAGTTTGGTGAAGACTCGGGCAGCCGCCTCGGACGCATCAAAACTGCGACACAGGGCCAGTTCTCAATCTCCGACCGCGACCAGTTCACCCCCTATATCAAGACCATACGCGTCGTAACATCAGTGCAATACTATCTGCAAGACTGAAAAATACCCTCACAAGGGTATTGCCGACGGAGTTTTTCATGCGTAACTTTGCCGTCGGTAAGAGCCGCAGCAGCGGCGTCTGTCAATCCCCGGCGTGCGAGCGGGTTCCATCCCATTACGCCGCCCCCATGTGAAGCCACGGTGATTGTTTTTGCTTTTACACCCCATCACCGCTCGCCACCGGGATTAGACCGACGCCGCTTCTGCATAACCATGAGTTTGGCCGAATCCAAGAAAATAACTAACTTTGCACACGCATTATGGAACGCTATCTGCCCACACACCGCATGCGCGACCTTCTGGCCGACAACTCCCTGCTGCTCCCCGCCCTGAGCCGCTTCGGCATTTCACTCGGATTCGGTGACAGCACCGTGGGCGACGTATGCTCAACCCACTCTGTTGACTGCCACACCTTTCTCGCTGTGGCAAACTTCATCAGCGGAAAGCCGTTTGACCCGATCGCAATCTCGCCGCGCACCCTTATGGGCTACCTCAAGAACGCCCACACATACTTCCTCGACTACGTACTTCCCAACATCCGCCGCCGCCTCCTCGAGGCGATAAGCTCCGGCACGCAGACCGACGTAACCCTCGTAATCCTCAAATTCTACGACGAATACGTAGGCGAGGTCCGCCGCCACATGGAATACGAGAACACTCATGTGTTCACCTACGTCGAGAGCCTCCTTGAAGGGCGCCAGGCGCCTTCGGGCTTCTCCATCGCCCGCTTCAAGAACAACCACCACCCCATTGCGGCAAAACTCAAGGAAATAAAGGAAATCCTGATTTGCCACTTCACCGCCGACAGCGCCCGCGTCGACATGCTCAACTCGCTGCTGTTCGACATTGTTATATGCGAGCGTGACCTTATTGCACATTGCCGTGTCGAGGACAGCCTCTTCATTCCGGCCATCGAAGCCCTTGAAAATCAGGCTGCCTCAGCTCCTGCTCCCGCCACAGGCGACACAGCGCCCGCAGCCTCGACCGGCCTCGACGCCAACGGCGACATACTCCTCACCCCCCGCGAACGCGACATCATCGCCGCCATCGCCCGCGGTCTTTCAAACAAAGAAATCGCCGACAGCCTTTTCCTATCCGTACACACCGTTGCGACCCACCGCCGCAACATCTGCGCCAAACTCAACATCCATTCAGCCTCAGGCATGACAATCTTTGCCATACTTCACGGTCTCATCTCAATGGAAGAGGGACAGAAACTGATACACAACTGATCTCAAATCAGAAATTTACCTGATACGTTCCACCCGGCAACGACGTCAGCAAGTCGTCCATCTCCATTTCGGTTATCAGCGCCATCAGTTCCGGATAGGCCATCGGCAATCCATGCACCATGTCATTTACCGTAGCCGACGGATTTGCCCGCAGATAATCGCCTATACGGCGGCTTTCAGGACTGATTTCCGCAAAAGGCAGCTCAGCCTGCGTTCCCTCCTTTGCCCGCGGGGTCCAGTTCATCAACTCTATTAAATCATCCGCATTGCGGATCATCGTGGCACGCCGTTCATAAATCAGTGCGTTAGGCCCCGAGCTGTAACGGTCAATCGACCTGCCCGGCACCGCGCACACCTCGCGCCCGTATGCCGACGCGATTGAGGCAGTAACCATCGCCCCGCCCTTGGCATCGCTTTCCACGATCACCACAACATCGCTCATTCCCGCCACGATACGGTTCCGGGCAAGGAAATTTCCCCGGTGAATCGCCGCATCCGACGGATATTCAGTCACGATTGCCCCTCCCTGTCTCACTATGCGGGCCGCAATATCGCGGTGGTCGGCCGGGTATAGCGTTTTAAGTCCGTGGGCAACCACTCCCACCGTCCGGACTCCGGCAGCCAACGCCGCCTTATGGGCCTGCACGTCAATTCCATACGCCAGTCCGCTCACGACAATCAAATCATCAATGCGCTCCGCGAGCTCCTCGACCAGCTTGGCTGTGAAGGCGTTTCCGTAGGCCGTCGAGCGCCGCGTTCCCACTATGGCCACCACATGCGAGCTGTTGAAATCACATTCTCCCAATGCATACAGCATTGCCGGCGCGTCCTCGCAGTAATCAAGGCGGCGTGGAAAATCCTCATCGCTATGAAAGAGCGCCCTCACCGAATTTCGTCCTACAAACTCAGCCTCGGCGCGGGCCCGTTCCAAAACCCTCGCGCGTTCCGTATCCGAACAATACGACTTTGGCGCGCCGATGGCCTGCCACAGCGCCTCGGTCCGCGAGCTGAAGAAATTATCGACCGAACCGATTTTCTCTTCCAGCGCGACAGCGTTCGACAAGTTCATGCCTTTCACCATCGAGAATGCGATGCGGCGTTCAAGTGTCATTTCAGATATTTTTCAAAATGAGAGAATAGCTCCTCGCCACGCGACAGGCGCCCGTTAACCAGCGTCGCAACCTTCACCTTGGCCTTGACCACAGGCGTGCCGTCAGGCTTGTAAATGTCCTGGATAAAGACAAACAGCGGTCCCTTGCGGCCCACGGCGAGCTTGCTCACCATCGACTCGCCCAGCCCCAGAGGATGCTTGTATTCGATTTCAACCTTCGACAGCACCGGGTCGATTCCGCGCGAGTGCATCTCGCGGAAACTCAGCCCCGCCCACTCACAGAACTCATGCCGCGTGTGCTCAAGATAGTGCAGGTAAACGGCGTTGTTCACGATTCCCTCAGAATCCACCTCATAATCGCGCACCTTCATCGGCAACTCGAAGATATACTGTATATCGTCCTTATTCATCTTTCTAATTTTTCACAAAATTACTCATTTTTCGGAAAATATGCGTTATCTTTGCCAAATGAAAAAGCTGTTACACATTATTATATATCTGGCATTCGCGGCCACTATCTGCGCCGACGCCTGCACCTCGATGATTGTCAGCGCCGGGGCATCCGCGTCGGGGCGCCCCTTGCTGTGGAAACACCGCGACACCGGCGCCGACAACAACTTCCTTGCCCGCGTCGATTCCACTGGCCTCATTGGCTATGTCGGCCTTTTCAATGCGGGCGATTCGTTGCTGCGCGAGGCGTGGATGGGAATGAACGACCGCGGTTTCGCCATCATGAACACGGCCTCATACAACCTCGCCCCCGACACCGCCAGCTTCAAGGATCAGGAAGGCCGCGTGATGGCCACCGCGCTCGCCCGCTGCACCACAGTGGCCGATTTCGAGATATTGCTCGACACACTGCCTAAGCCTCTTGGAGTCCAGGCCAATTTCGGCGTAATTGACGCCAACGGTGGCGCCGCATACTTCGAGACCGGCGACTGGTCATGGACCCGCTTCGACGTCGCCGATTCTCCCGACGGTGTCCTCATCCGCTCCAACTATTCCTTTTCGGGCGAGGAGGGCAAAGGCTCCGGCTATATCCGCTACGACAACGCCACCCGCCTGGCCTCTCCGGCCATCGCCCGTGGCGCCGTCACCCCCGCGCTCCTCACCGACACCCTCTCGCGTTCGTTCTACCACAGACTCCTCGGCCGTGACCTCTACGCCGACGACATCGTGGTCAACCAGGACTTCATTCCACGCGACATCTCCACCTCGTCCATCGTCATCGAGGGTGTCACCCCGGGAGCATCCCCCCCCTCCTCAAGGATGTGGGCAATACTCGGCTATCCACCTTGCGGCGCCACCCACCTCGTCACCCTCACGGAAATCCCCGCCGGCTTCCTGCCCGATTCATCCTGGCGCAGCCCCGCGTGCGACGAAGCCATGAACCTGCGCCGTTCCACCATTCCCTACCCCGGCGGCAGCGGACCGCGCTACATCGACATGCGGCGCCTACGCCCCATCAACGAGCAGAAGCGCCGGGAGTCCCTCGACAACTACCGCTCAGCAAAATAACCCTGCCGGCAAAATATTTTCCATGGCCCTGTAATTTTTCAGATTTTGTTGCGTCCAATGGTCACAACTAAGATGAAAAACGACCGTCAACAACGATTTCTCCAGCTTGCCGACGCCTACAAGGACGTCATCGCCAAGGTATGCTCGGTCTATTCCTCCGACTCGGCTCCCTTCGCCGACCTCTACCAGGAAGTCATGATCAACATCTGGACGGGACTCGAATCCTATCGTGGCGACGCCAAGGTCTCCACCTGGATCTACCGTCTCGCCATCAACACCTGCATCACCTGGCACCGCCGCAACCGCCGCCATTCGCTCGGAGTGCCGGTTGAGGGCGCCTTCGACATCCCCGACACCGACAGCTCCACCACCGAGAGCATCCGCGAGCTATACCGCCTCATCAGCCTTCTCGACCCCTTCGACAAGGCTCTTATAACATTGTGGCTCGACGAGAAATCATACGACGAAATTTCATCCATCCTCGGCATTTCAAAAGCCAACGTCGCCACACGCCTCCACCGTGTGCGCGCACGCCTCTCATCTCTCGCCAACCAATGAAAACCACAACGCCATGACTGATAATCTCGACGAACTCAAAAAACAATGGCAGAGCCTGTCGACCCGCGTAGACAACCTCGCGGAAACCAACAGGCGCCTCTCCGAACGGCTTGCCAAAAGCAACGTCACATCCCTGCAGGAGTCCCTGGCCTCCCGCATCCGCCGCTGGGCGGGAATCGGGTTGGTCATGCCGTTGCTGGCCCCGATGCTATATTCCACCATCGGCCTCCCGTGGCCGATATGCGTCGCCTACGCCCTGTTCGGCCTGATGATGGCATGGCTGTCGTTCCGCTTCGCACGCTTCATCAACTCCGAGCGCCTCATCGACCTCCCCGTGTCCGACGCCATTATGCGGGCATCTGAAATCAAGTCGCGTCAGGAACACATCCGCATCCTCGGCATGGTGTGTGCCACCCTCCTCATTACATCGTTCTTCTACGCCCTGCCCGACAAGGACAACACATGGGTTATGGACGGTTTCGCCGCAGGCCTTGTCATCGGCCTGGCCATCGGCATCCCGCGCGCCGTCGCCAACCACCGCATTGCCCGCAAACTCGTCGACTCCCTCAAAGAAAATTCCTGAATCCTGACACAAGATTCCCATTTTTTCACTAACTTTGCGTTGCCGTCCCGTTCGGGCGGCAACCATCATATTTTGTGCTATGAATTCTAACAGTCTTGTGTCTATCGCCGACATCTCCCGCGAGGAGATTCTGAGCCTGCTGGAACGCGCCCGTTACTTCGAGGAGCATCCCAACAGCAAAATTCTTGACGGACGTGTCGTCGCAACCCTCTTCTTCGAGCCTTCCACACGCACCCGCCTCAGTTTTGAAACCGCCGTCAACCGCCTCGGCGGACGCATCATCGGCTTCTCCGACCCCGGGACTTCCTCATCCGCAAAAGGCGAAACCCTCAAAGACACCATAAAGATGGTGTCAAACTACGCCGACCTCATCGTCATGCGCCACTACCTTGAAGGTGCCGCCCGCTACGCCACCGAGGTAACTGACATACCCATCGTCAACGCCGGCGACGGAGCCAACCAGCACCCCTCGCAGACCATGCTCGACCTCTACTCCATCTACAAGACCCAGGGACGCCTCAACGACCTCACCATCACCATGGTCGGCGACCTCAAATACGGACGCACCGTCCACTCGCTCCTGATGGCGATGAAATACTTCAAGCCAAAATTCATCTTCGTGGCCGCGAAAGAGCTCGCAATGCCCCAGGAATACAAGGACTTCTGCGACGCCGAGGGCATACAGTACACCGAGACCACCGACTTCTCGCCCGAGGTCATCAACCAGTCGGACATCATCTACATGACCCGCGTCCAGCGCGAGCGCTTCACCGACCCCATGGAATACGAGCGCGTCAAGGACCTTTACACCCTCCACAACGCCATGCTCGCCGACTCGCGTCCCAACCTGAAGATACTCCACCCCCTGCCCCGCGTCAACGAAATCGACATCGACGTCGACGACAACCCCAAGGCATACTATTTCGAGCAGGCACGCAACGGCCTCTTCGCCCGCCAGGCAATCATTACCCGCGCACTCGGCATCAACCCATTAGACACAGCTGAAAAATGAGCAACGATAAAAAAGAACTCGCCGTCGCCGCCCTCCGTCACGGCACCGTCATCGACCATATCCCCTCATCGGCCGTGTTCAAGGCCGTCAAGATACTCGGTCTCGAAAACACTCCCCACGCCGTCACAATCGGCTGCAATCTCGCCAGTGCGAAACTCGGCACAAAGGGCATCATAAAGGTCGCCGACCTCGTTTTCGACAACGCCACCCTCAACCGCATCGCCATCATCGCCCCCTCGGCTGTCGTAAACACCATCCGCGACTATGAGGTGGTCGACAAGCGCCCCGTCGCCCTTCCCGACACCATCGTGGGAATCGTCCGCTGCACCAATCCCAAGTGCATAACCAACAACGAGCCCATGGCAACCAAGTTCGACGTCATCCAGCGCGAGCCGCAGGTCGAGATTCGCTGCCACTACTGCAACCACACCGTGCCCGGCCCCGAGGCAAAAATCCTCTGATTCCTCCGATGAAACAGAGCTGGAAACCCGGAACGATGCTCAATCCGCTCCCCGCGGTGCTCGTGAGCTGTGGCGACGCGTCCCGCTCCAACCTCATCACCGTGGCCTGGACCGGCACCATCTGCACCAACCCGCCCATGCTCTACATTTCCGTCCGCCCCGAAAGGTTCTCCTACGGCCTCATCAGGGAGCGCATGGAATTCACCGTCAACCTCACCACGGCCGCAATGGCCCATGCTACCGACTGGTGCGGCGTGCGCTCGGGCCGCGACTATGACAAATGGGCCGAAACCGGCCTCACGCCCGTCCCCGGTGTCGCCGTGGGCTGCCCTGCCGTCGGTGAGTCCCCGCTGAGCATCGAATGTCGCGTCAAGGAAATCGTCTCGCTCGGCTCGCATGACATGTTCATCGCCGACGTGGTCAATGTCCTCGCCGACGACGCATACATCGACCCCGCCACCGGCGCGTTCGACCTTGCCCGGGCCAACCTACTCCAGTATGCCCACGGAAACTATTACGCCACCGGCGACCACCTCGGCCGCTTCGGATTCAGCGTAAGGAAGAAAAAATAAAACTGCCAAACATCCCCCAAAACTTTACATAAATGGAAAAAGACCCCGAAATCTTCAAGCTCATCGAACTTGAACACCAGCGCCAGAAAAAAGGCATCGAGCTGATCGCATCTGAAAACTTCGTCAGCGACGAAGTCATGAAAGCCATGGGCTCTTGCCTCACCAACAAGTATGCCGAAGGCTATCCCGGCCACCGCTACTATGGCGGTTGCGGCGTCGTTGACCAGGTCGAAGACCTCGCCCGCGACCGCGTCAAGCAACTCTTCGGAGCCGAATACGCCAACGTCCAGCCCCACTCGGGCGCACAGGCCAACATGGCCGTGTTCATGGCATGCATGAAGCCCGGCGACACTTTCATGGGCCTCAACCTCGCCCACGGCGGACACCTTTCCCACGGCAGCCCCGTCAACTTCTCAGGCCTCGTGTTCAACGCCGTCGAGTACAATGTTGACAAGGAAACAGGCCGCATCGACTACGACCAGATGGAAGCGCGCGCCAAGGAAACCCGTCCCAAACTCATTGTGGGCGGCGCCAGCGCCTATTCCCGCGAATGGGACTACGCCCGCATGCGCCAGATTGCCGATGAAGTCGGCGCCATCTTCATGGTCGACATGGCCCACCCCGCAGGTCTCATAGCCGCCGGCCTCCTCGAGAATCCCCTGCCCTATGCCCACATCGTCACCTCAACCACCCACAAGACCCTCCGCGGTCCCCGCGGCGGCATCATCCTCATGGGCAAGGACTTCGAGAACCCCTGGGGCAAGACAACTCCCAAGGGCGTTACACGCATGATGAGTTCCATCCTCGACTCTGCCGTCTTCCCCGGCGTTCAGGGCGGCCCGCTCGAACATGTGATCGCAGGCAAGGCCGTGGCTTTCGGCGAAGCTCTCCGTCCTGAGTTCAAGCAGTACCAGACCCAGGTGCGCGACAACGCCCAGGCTATGGCCAAGGCTCTCACCGACCTCGGCTATCAGGTGGTTTCGGGCGGCACTGACAACCACTGCATCCTCGTCGACCTCCGTTCCAAGTTCCCCGAACTCACCGGCAAACTCGCCGAGAAAGTCCTCGTCGATGCCGACATCACCGCCAACAAGAACATGGTTCCCTTCGATTCCCGCTCGCCGTTCCAGACCTCGGGCATCCGCCTCGGTACCCCCGCCATCACCACCCGCGGCGCCAAGGAAGGCCTCATGGGCGAGATTGTCGAGATGATTGACCGCGTCCTCTCGGCTCCCGAAGACGAGAACGTTATCGCATCGGTACGCGAGAAAGTCAACGCCACCATGGCCGACTATCCCATGTTCGCCTGGTAATTGATGGCGTCAACCCACATCATAATAGTAGCTGCCGGCAGCGGCTCCCGATTCGGGGGGCCGCTGCCCAAGCAGTTCTGCAACCTCGGAGGTCGCCCGGTGCTGATGCACACCGTCGATGCGTTCCGCCGTGCCCTGCCCGGCGCGGGCATCACCCTTGTGCTCTCGCAAGACGGCAGCGACATCTGGCGCGGTCTTTGCGACACCCACGGCTTCGACTCGCCGGCGGTGGTCACAGGCGGACCCACACGCTACCGTTCGGTGTGCAATGCGATTGCCACCCTTCCCGCGGCGCTCGACTTCATCATGGTTCACGACGGGGCGCGTCCCTTCCCCCCCGCGGCGCTGTTGCGCGACTTTCAGGATTTGCTGGCCGGGAATTATTGCGGCCTTATTCCAGCCGTACCTGTCACCGATTCGCTGCGCATGGTCACAGCCGACGGCAACCGCGCCGTCGACCGCTCGGAATTCCGCGCCGTGCAGACACCTCAGATTTTCCGCGCCACCGGCTTCCTTGACGCCTACCGTCAGGTCAGCGGCAGCGACGAGCGTCTGTTCACCGACGATGCCTCGGTTCTCGACGCCTGCGGCATGCCCCTGATGCTCGCCCAAGGTTCATCGCGCAATATCAAGATAACCAATCCCGGCGACATCGCCCTGGCCGAATACTATCTCTCCAATCCCGAATGAACTCGCTGAGGCGCCTCGACATAAAGTATGTGAAAGGCATCGGGCCGCAGAGAGCCGAATTGCTCACCAAGCAACTCGACATCCGCACCGCCTACGACCTCGTCCACCATTTCCCCACATCCTATCTCGACCGCACGTCCATTTACACCATCCGCGAGCTCGCCGGCGAGATGCCCTACGTGCAGCTCAAGGGACGGTTCATCAGCTTCAACGTCCTCGGCGAGGGTGCCAAGACGCGCCTTACGGCCATGTTTTCCGACGGCTCCGGCACTATCGAGGTCACATGGTTCCAGGGAATAAAACGCTTGCGCGAGATGTTGCGCACCGGGGTCGAATACATCATCTTCGGCAAACCGTCGACGTTCAACGGCCGCTGGCAGATGACCCACCCCGAAATAGACACCATCGAGAAAGCTGTCTCGCAGCAGGGCATGCGTGGCGTCTATCCCCTCACCGAAACCCTCCGTAACCGCTACATAACTTCACGCCAGATTCACACCTGGATTTGCGATCTCCTGGACTCGCGTCCGGCTTTCGCCGAAACTCTTCCGCGCTCGGTAATCGAGGATTGCCGCCTTGTCAGTCTCGACACCGCCATCCGCGAGCTTCACCGTCCCACCACCCCCTCCGCATTGCAGAAAGCGCGCGAGCGCATGAAGTTTGAGGAACTGTTCTATATCCAGACCGATATGCTCATCCGTTCGCGGCGCCGCAAGGGCCTCACCGAAGGGTTCCGCTTCGCCCGCGTCGGGAAATATTTCAACGACTTCTATTCGACCTGCCTGCCGTTCGACCTCACGGGCGCGCAGAAGCGTGTGATTAAGGAAATCCGCGCCGATGTCAACACCGGGCGCCAGATGAACCGCCTCGTGCAGGGCGACGTCGGTTCCGGGAAGACCCTCGTGGCGCTGATGACCATGCTTTTGGCCGTCGACAACGGCTATCAGGCCTGCATGATGGCTCCCACCGAAATTCTTGCCGGACAGCACTACGAGACCATACGCTTGCTTGCCGCGCAGATTGGCATCAACGTGCGCCTTCTCACTGGCTCCACCCGCGCCAAAGAGCGCAGGGAAATTCATGCGCAGCTCCTCGACGGCTCGCTCCACATCCTCATCGGCACACATGCCGTGCTCGAAGACCCGGTGCAGTTCCACAACCTCGGTTTCGCGGTAATCGACGAGCAGCACCGTTTCGGAGTGGCCCAGCGGGCACGTCTATGGAAAAAGAACGTCAGGCCGCCTCATGTCCTGGTGATGACGGCCACCCCCATCCCCCGCACCCTCGCCATGACGGTCTACGGCGATTTGGACGTGTCGGTAATCGACGAACTTCCTCCGGGCCGCAAGCCTGTCACCACCATGCTGCGCTATGACGCGCAGCGCGAGCAGGTCTACCGCGGCATCGGTCGCCAGTTGGCCGAGGGACGGCAGGTCTACATTGTCTATCCGCTCATTGACGAGAACGACAAGCTCGAACTCCGTTCCCTTAACGAGGGCTATGAATCCATCTGCGAAATCTTTTCAAATTACCGCGTGGCGTTCGTCCACGGACGCCTCAAACCTGCCGAGAAGGACTATCAGATGGAACTTTTTGCCTCGGGGAAAGCCCAAATCCTGGTTGCGACCACCGTTATTGAGGTTGGCGTCAATGTCCCCAACGCCACCACCATGGTAATTGAGAATGCCGAACGGTTTGGCCTCAGCCAGCTTCATCAGCTGCGCGGACGTGTCGGACGCGGCGCCGACCAAAGCTATTGCATCCTCATGTCAAAGTACAAGATTGCCAAGGACACGCGCGAACGCCTCGAGCTGATGACGCGCACCACCGACGGTTTCATCATCGCCGAGGCCGATATGAAAATGCGCGGCCCCGGCGACATCGAGGGCACAATGCAGAGCGGCATCCCGTTTGAACTTCACATCGCCAACCTCGCCACCGACGGCGAAATCATTTCCATGGCCCGACAGGCCGCCGAACGCCTTCTTGACGCCGATCCCGGCCTGACCTCCCCCGCCAACAGCGCCTTCCGCGCCGCCCTCGCCGCCTCCATCTCCCGCACCAACGACTGGAGCCAAATATCATGAACAATGCGCCATGCGGCGCTACACGCGGTTGACGGGAGACAGGGTCGCCTGCGGCGACTACATATTTTTAAGGTTTGCCATCCGGGTGGGTTTGGCGCCTACGGCGCGACATATTGTTGATTACCACAATATTCACATGGTAGGGGCGCTGCATGCAGCGCCCGCGCAAGCCACGCCACCATAAAACAATGCGCCTGCGGCGCTACACAAGGTCGTCGGAAAGCCAATGGCGCCCACAAGGGGCGCCTACATATTTTTGTTTTGCCATGCGGGTGGGTTTGGCGCCTGCGGCGCTACATATTGCTGTGGGATTATTGGTGTTTTTATGTTTTGTTTTTCGACGATGTCAATGTTCACTTGCTGCCGGTTTGGTTTTAGGCCGCGGGGGCAGCTGCCGCCGGGAGGAGCGGG
>CAJTME010000005.1:0-95708 GCA_910577315.1 uncultured Muribaculaceae bacterium
CAGTCGTCGGAGACGACGCCATCGTCGTTAACCCCACCAAGACGATTGGTGGGGGGGTATGTAGTCGCCGCAGACGACCCTGTCTCCCCGAAGGCGCATTGTTTTTTAGCGGGGCGGGAACAATTTTGCCGTGGAGGCGTTTTATTTGTGCCATTATGGCAGTCGTGCCGCGTTTGGCACGAATTATGCTATTACCATTTGTGGAGCCTAAGGCCCGTTGAAATTAAAACTACTAAACTAAATCATAAAGAAATGAAACTCAAACCACTTGCCGACCGGGTTATCATCCAACCCACCGCAGCCGAAGAAGTGACCGCTTCGGGCATCATCATCCCTGATTCTGCCAAGGAAAAACCTCTGCGTGGCACTGTGCTTGCCGTCGGTAACGGCACAAAAGACGAAGAAATGGTTCTCAAGGAGGGCGACAATGTGCTTTATGGCAAATATGCCGGCACTGAAATCGACCTTGACGGTGACAAGGTGCTCATCATGCGCCAGAGCGAAGTGCTCGCCGTCGTTGAATAATCAAATCTAACGTATATATTTTAAGGAGTATAAAAAAATGGCAAAAGAAATAAAGTTCACCACCTCAGCACGTGAAGAACTCAAAAAAGGCGTTGACGCTCTTGCCGACGCCGTCAAGGTAACCCTTGGCCCGAAAGGCCGCAATGTAATCATCGAGAAGAAATTCGGCGCCCCCCACATCACCAAAGACGGCGTAAGCGTGGCCCGCGAAGTCGAGCTTGAGGATCCGTTCCAGAACATGGGCGCGCAGCTCGTGAAGGAAGTGGCCTCGAAAACCGGCGATGACGCCGGCGACGGCACCACCACCGCCACCGTCCTGGCCCAGTCGATCATCAACGTAGGCCTGAAAAATGTGACTGCCGGCGCCAATCCCATGGATCTGAAGCGCGGCATCGACAAGGCCGTGGCCGCAGTGGTGGCCTCCATCAAGGGCATGAGTCAGGAAGTGGGCGACGATTTCAAGAAAATCGAAGACGTGGCCCGCGTATCGGCCAACAATGACGAGACCATCGGCCGCCTCATCGCCGAGGCCATGGAAAAGGTCAAGAAAGAAGGCGTAATCACCGTTGACGAGGCCAAGGGCACCGAAACCACCATCGAAGTGGTGGAAGGCATGCAGTTTGACCGCGGCTACATCTCGCCCTATTTCGTAACCGACAGCGAGAAGATGGAGTGCGCGATGGAAAATCCGTTCCTCCTCCTCCACGATAAGAAAATCTCCAACCTGAAAGATATTCTTCCCATCCTGGAACAGACCGCCCAGAGCGGACGTCCCCTGCTCATCATCGCCGAAGACGTCGACCAGGACGCTCTCGCCACCCTCGTCGTGAACCGTCTGCGCGGCTCGCTGAAAATCTGCGCAGTTAAGGCTCCCGGCTTCGGCGACCGCCGCAAGGAAATGCTCGAAGACATCGCCATCCTCACCGGCGGCAATGTGATCTCGGCCGACAAAGGCATGGCCCTCACCACCGCCACCATGCAGGACCTCGGCACCGCCACCAAGGTGACCGTAACGAAGGAAAACACCACCATCGTGAACGGCGCCGGCTCGAAGGAAGCCATCGCACAGCGCGTGGGCCAAATCAAGGCTCAGATCGCTCAGACCACCAGCGACTATGACCGCGAGAAGCTTCAGGAACGCCTTGCCAAACTCGCCGGCGGCGTAGCCGTGCTCCACATCGGCGCTCCCTCGGAAGTCGAGATGAAAGAAAAGAAAGACCGCGTTGACGACGCCCTGAGCGCAACCCGAGCCGCAATCGCCGAGGGTATCGTACCCGGCGGCGGCGTGGCCTACATCCGCTGCCTGGCTGCCCTCGACAACCTCAAGGGTGACAACGACGACGAGACCACCGGCATCGACATCGTGCGCCGCGCCATTGAGGAACCCCTCCGCCAGATTGCCAACAACGCAGGCGTCGAAGGCGCAGTGGTGGTTCAGAAAGTGCGCGAGGGCAACGGCGACTTCGGTTACAACGCCCGCACCGACACATACGAGAACCTTCTCGCCTCGGGCGTAATCGACCCGGCAAAGGTTACCCGCGTGGCCCTGGAGAACGCCGCCTCGATTGCCGGCATGTTCCTCACCACCGAGTGTGTCATCGCTGAAAAGAAAGAAGACAATCCCGCACCCGCAATGCCCGCAGGCGGCATGGGCGGCATGGGAATGATGTAAAAAACAGAAGATTCCTGACACCAGGAAGCGCCTCCGCCAGTGTGTGGAGGCGCTTCAATTGTATATGTGGAAGTAATTTTTGTTTTTGTGTGTTTTGTATTTTTGCTATCTTTGCAATTCAAACTAACGTGCCCATGAAAGGAATTGTGCTGGCGGGTGGAAGCGGAACGCGCCTCTACCCCATCACCAAAGGCGTGAGCAAGCAATTGCTGCCCATCTATGACAAGCCGATGGTGTATTATCCCATCTCGACACTGATGCTGGCGGGAATCCGCGAGATTCTCATCATATCGACCCCGGAAGACCTGCCGTCGTTCAGGCGCCTGCTTGGGGACGGCGATGATTTCGGGGTGAGGTTCGAGTATGCCGAACAGCCCTCGCCCGACGGACTGGCGCAGGCTTTCATCATAGGACGCGAGTTTATCGGCGACGACAGCGTGTGCCTGGTGCTGGGCGACAACATCTTTCATGGCGCCGGATTCTCGAGCATGCTGCGCGAGGCCGTGCAAGGCGTGGAGAATGACGGAACAGCGTCGGTGTTCGGCTACTGGGTTGATGACCCCGAACGATATGGCGTGGCGGAGTTTGACGCCAACGGGAACTGCCTCTCGATTGAGGAAAAACCCACGCATCCCAAGTCGAACTATGCCGTGACGGGGCTTTATTTCTATCCCAACCGGGTGGTGGACATCGCCGCCTCGATAAAGCCGTCGGCCCGGGGAGAGCTGGAGATAACGAGCGTGAACCAGGCTTTCCTCGGCTCCGGCGAACTGAGGGTGCAGACACTTCCGAGAGGATTCGCATGGCTCGACACGGGAACGCACGACTCGCTGGCCGAGGCCTCGATTTATGTGGAGGTACTCGAAAAACGCCAGGGTCTGAAAATCGCGTGCCTTGAAGGCATCGCCTACCGGCAGGGCTGGATTTCGGAGGAGCGGCTGCGCGCAATCGCCGAACCCATGCTGAAGAACCAGTACGGCCAGTATTTGCTGAAAGTGATAGACGAGGTGGGCCGCACGGGCTTTCCGAATGTCGATTGAAACATTCGCTTTACAATTATGGATTTTACAGAAACTGATATACCGGGAGTGGTGGTTGTGAGGCCACGGGTGTTTGAGGACGCCCGCGGTTACTTCTTCGAGAGCTACTCCAAGCGCGAGTTTGACCGTGCGACCGGGGGCGTTGACTTCGTACAGGACAACCAAAGCCGGTCGGTGCGCGGAGTGATGCGCGGACTGCATTTCCAGGCGCCCCCCTACGCGCAGGCCAAGCTGGTGAGATGTGTGTCAGGTCGCGTACTCGACGTGGCTGTCGACATACGCCGCGGGTCGCCGACGTTCGGACGCCATGTGGCCGTGGAGCTGTCGGAGGACAACGGCCTGCAGCTGTTCATACCGCGCGGATTCGCCCACGGGTTCGCAGTGTTGAGCGATGTGGCCGTGTTCCAGTACAAGTGCGACAATTATTATTACCCCGAGGCGGAAGGGGGCATCTCGATACTCGACACATCGCTCGGCATCGACTGGAAGATTCCGGCAGGCGAGGTTGTCCTGAGCGAGAAAGATACCCGCCATCCCCTGTTCAAAGATTTCAAGTCTCCGTTTGATTATGGACTTTAAGCGCAACATAATGGTTACGGGCGGGGCCGGATTCATCGGCTCGCATGTGGTCCGCCTGTTCGTCAACAAATATCCCGACTGCCGTGTGGTGAACCTCGACAAGCTCACATACGCCGGCAACCTTGCCAACCTCGCCGACATCGAGAGGGCGCCGAATTATGTTTTCGTCAAAGGCGACATCACCGACCTCGACCAGATGCGGCAGGTGATGGCCGAATATGAGATTGACGGCATCATACACCTTGCCGCCGAGAGCCATGTGGACCGCTCGATCAAAGACCCGATGACGTTTGCGCGCACCAATGTGCTGGGCACGCTGGCGCTGCTGCAGGCCGCACGCGAGCGGTGGGAAAGCCTGCCGGAGGGCTATGAAGGAAAGCTGTTCCATCATGTGTCGACCGACGAGGTGTATGGTGCGCTGGAAATGGACGGAGGATTGTTTGAGGAGACCACAAAGTACAACCCACACTCGCCCTACTCGGCCTCGAAGGCATCGAGCGACCATTTCGTAAGGGCGTATCACGACACCTACGGCATGCCGACGCTGGTGACGAACTGCTCGAACAACTACGGGCCATATCAGTTCCCCGAGAAGCTGATACCGCTGTTCATCAACAACATACGCCAGGGCAAACCGCTGCCGGTGTATGGCAAGGGTGAGAATGTGCGCGACTGGCTGTATGTGGAGGACCACGCACGCGCCCTCGACCTCATCTTCCACAAAGGGAAGGCGGGGGACACGTACAACATCGGCGGCTTCAACGAATGGCGAAACATCGACCTCATCAAGGTGATAATCAAGACAGTGGACCGTCTGCTGGGCAATCCCGAGGGTCACAGTCTGGGGCTCATCACCTATGTGACCGACCGCGCCGGCCATGACCTGCGATATGCCATCGACTCGCGCAAGTTGAAAAACGAACTGGGCTGGGAGCCGTCGCTGCAATTCGAGGAAGGCATCGAAAAAACAGTGAGATGGTATCTCGACAACCAGCCGTGGCTCGACCGAATCACCTCGGGCGACTACCAGCGGTATTATGAGGAGATGTACCGGGGACGGTAAGGCTATTCAAGGCGTGCGTACTCGTCAATGTAACGTGCCGCCGTGGCACGTACATCGTAGTGATCAGCCACACGCCGCAAGGCATTGTCGACTTTTGCAAGATCATAATCGGCCATGACGTATTCAATCATATCGGCCAGGGAAGCCGGGTCGCCGTTCTTGAAAAAGTAGCCGCACGCTCCATCGTCAATCACCTCCATCTGTGCCTCGACGTCAGAGACAAGCACAGGCAGCCCGGCAGCCATCGCCTCGGCGATTGTCAATCCGAATCCCTCGAAACGCGAGGGCTGCACGAGCAAATCGTAGTCGGCGAGATGCCGCGCGAGGTATTCGGGTGTTCTGGGACCGGCGAGCGTGACCGTACCGGCGAGATCATACCTTGAAATCATAGATGCGAGGTCTGCCTCGGATGGACCGGCACCGACTATGTCGATTTGGACCGTCACGCCCCTATCGCGGAGCAGCCGGGCCGCTTCGACAAGTATATCCTGACCCTTGTCGCTCATGAGAAGGCGTCCGACCTGTATGATGCGGAAAACCGCTCCACCCGTGTAATAGGACGATTTGCGCGTGAAGCGGGAGGTGTCAATGCCGTTCACGACCACCGTGGTGTCATAGCCGGTGGCTTCCTTTATGTGCTTTCCAACCACGTTTGAAATTGAAAAGAAGTTGGGACGGTTCTTGATAAAGGGCGCAAGATGCGACACGTGGTCGTTATGGTGTGTGGTGCATGATGTCCTGAGCACAAAACCCTTGACCCATGAGTTTAGGCCGGCCTCATGGAAATGAACCACATCGGGGGCCATGCGCCATATCATGAAGTTCAATTTGACGACCGGAAGCGGATTTTTTGATCCAACTTTACGCCCGACTTTGTGTAGAGTTACATTTTTACCAATCTTATCAATTAAGGAATTCTCAATTCTGTCATTAACCACCAACAGATGGACATTGTGGCCGAGGGCCGCCTGCTCGTTGGCGATATTGATGACCATAGTCTCGATGCCGCCGTAGGTCAAGCCCCATAACACATGGCATATTTTCATAACAATAGCTGAAAACGTATTAACTCATTTCTAAGCGGCTGTTTTAAAACAACCGCTTAGTTTGTCCAAAATTATTTCACCGGAACGATGTTTTGCCGGAATTCTTATTTAAGAAAACATTCCATACGGAAAATTCGTTTATATAAACTGACATTATTTTTTTCATCGCTCCCTGCTTACGCAATTGCAAAATTACATATTTTTATTCAATAAAGCGCGGTTGTCCCGGCTTTTTTAGTATCTTTGCAACCGCAAAAAGGGACTTAACTTAAAAACGCGATATTATATCATATATGAAGATACTCGTTACCGGCGCAGCCGGCTTCATTGGTTCGGCCGTTGCCGAGCGTCTCGCAGGTCGTGGAGACGAGGTTGTCGGCATTGACAACATAAATGACTATTATGACATTCGGCTGAAATATGCGCGTTTACGCCGGATAGGCATTGACTTCGGAGGAGATGACGCTCCTTTCGGAAAAGAATTGAAATCGACCATCTACCCTACCCTTAGTTTCGCGCGCATCGACATCTCTGACAAAGAGGCGATGGACGCGCTGTTCACGAACGGTAAATTTGACGTTGTGGTGAATCTCGCGGCGCAGGCCGGTGTCAGATATTCCATCACCAATCCGTATGCTTACCTTCAGAGCAACCTGGTAGGATTCCTGAACGTGCTGGAAGGTTGCCGTAACAGCGGCGTCAAGCATCTGGTGTTCGCATCGTCGAGCTCGGTTTACGGCATGAACTCCAAAGTTCCCTATTGCGAGACTGACAAAGTCGATACTCCAGTGAGCCTGTATGCGGCCTCGAAGAAGAGCAACGAACTGATGGCCCATGCTTACAGCAAACTGTATGGTTTCGCCACTACGGGCCTGCGCTATTTCACGGTGTACGGCCCGTGGGGACGTCCCGACATGTCGCCGATGCTTTTTGCAGGGGCAATCATGAGGGGCGAGCCCATCAAGGTGTTCAATCACGGCGACATGATGCGCGATTTCACCTATATCGACGACATCGTCGACGGCACGGTCGCCATAGTTGACAGCACGCCGGCAAAAAATGAAAATAATGTTTTATACCACATCTATAATATCGGAGGGTCAAACTCCGTTAAACTGATGGATTTCATTGGCGAAATCGAACGCGCGTGCGGACGTGAGGCCGAAAAAATCTTCCTGCCGATGCAACCCGGCGACGTGTATCAGACGAGCGCCGATACGGCGGCCCTGGAAGAGGCAACCGGACTGCATCCGCGATACAGACTTCCGCAAGGCATCGACCTTTTCATGGAATGGTTCCGTTCGGACGCCAATCCGCTACGCTAACATAAGAATACAAACTCTCATAATTATATAGATATGAATATAGCCGTTGTTGGAACCGGATATGTCGGACTCGTTTCCGGAACCTGTTTCGCCGAAATGGGCGTGAATGTAACCTGTGTCGACGTTGACAAGGCAAAAGTTGAATCGCTACGTAACGGACAGATTCCCATTTATGAACCGGGCCTGGATGAGCTCGTAAAGCGTAATGTAGCCGAAGGACGGCTTCATTTCACCACCGATCTGGCATCGTGTATAGACGATGTCGACATCGTGTTCAGCGCCGTGGGCACTCCCCCTGATGAGGACGGTTCGGCCGACCTGCGGTATGTGCTGGAAGTGGCCCGCACTTTCGGACAGAACATCAAGAAATACACACTGCTGGTAACAAAATCGACCGTGCCGGTAGGAACAGCCGCAAAGGTCAAGGCCGCCATTGCCGAAGAATTGGCAAAACGCGGCGAAGATGTTCCGTTTGACGTCGCTTCCAATCCCGAGTTTCTCAAGGAAGGAGCGGCAATTTCCGATTTCATGCGTCCCGACCGCGTGGTTGTCGGCGTAGACTCGGAACGCGCGCGTGAATTCATGAGCCGTCTTTACCGTCCGCTGATGCTGAACAATTTCCGCGTAATTTTTACGGACATCCCTTCGGCAGAGATGATCAAGTATGCCGCAAACTCAATGCTGGCCACACGCATATCGTTCATGAACGACATCGCCAACCTGTGTGAACTGGTGGGTGCCGATGTCAACATGGTGCGCAAGGGCCTTGGCAGCGACACCCGCATCGGCTCCAAGTTCCTCTATCCCGGTTGCGGCTATGGTGGTTCATGCTTCCCCAAGGACGTCAAGGCACTCATCAAGACCGCCGAGAAAGCCGGTTATGACATGAAGGTGCTCCGCGCTGTCGAGGATGTTAACGAGTGCCAGAAAGAACTGCTGGTCAAAAAGCTCGTGAAGCGCCTCGGCAACGACCTGTCAGGCAAAACCATCGCCCTCTGGGGCCTTGCTTTCAAACCCGAGACGGACGACATGCGCGAGGCAACCTCGCTCGTGGTCATCGACATGCTCGTAAAGGCCGGTGCCCGCGTCAGGGTATTTGACCCGGTTGCCATGAATGAGTGCAAGCGCCGCGTTGGTGACATCGTGGAATATGCCACCGACATGTATGACGCGCTGGTTGATGCCGATGCGATGCTGATGCTCACGGAATGGAAGCAGTTCCGCATGCCGTCGTGGAACGTCATCGCCCGCACGATGCGCAATCCGCTCATCATCGACGGCCGCAACATTTATGACCCGGAGGAACTTCTGTCGATGGGCATTGAATATCATTGCATCGGACGCTGATCATGAAGATAGCACTTGTAAACTACCGATATTTCATCTCAGGCGGCCCCGAACGTTATTATTTCAACATCAAGGAGATATTGGAACGTAAGGGGCATGAAATCATTCCGTTCTCAATAAAAGGCTCGAAGAATTTCCCGACCGAATATGACAAATATTTCCTTGACTCGGTTGACGACGAGGAATATTTCGCCAAGACCAAGAAGACTGTGGGAACCGTGCTGAAGTCTTTCAGCCGCATGTTCTACTCGAATGAAGCCAAACGGAAATTCAAGCAACTGCTGGTGGACACTAAGCCCGACCTGGTGTATATCATGCAATATCACAACAAAATCTCACCGTCGATAATCTACGCGGCGAAGGAGTTGGGTATTCCAGTGGTACACCGCATCAGCGACTTCCAGTACATGTGTCCGAACGCCCTGTTCTATAATGACAAGACAGGCGTATGCGAGGACTGCCTGAAAGGAAAGCGGCTCAGCTGCGTAAAGAATAAATGCGTCCTTAACTCGACGATATATTCAGCCATCAAGGCGGCTGCCAAGGGGCTGCATGACATGATGGGCGTAACGAAGAAAATCGACGCTTTCATCGTTCCGTCGTCGTTCACTCTCGGCAAATTGCACGAGTATGGCATCCCCTCGGAAAAGCTGCACCACATACCGACGTTCTTCAACATGAAAAACAGGGATTCCGAACCGGAATATGAGCCGTTTTTCCTGTATGTGGGCAGAATTGAGAAGCAGAAGGGACTTCAGACGCTCGTGGATGCTTTTGCAGGGACTGGCAGGAAGCTTAAAATCATCGGCTTCTCAAACGACGGCTATGTGGATGAGCTGAAAAAAAGCCTGGAAGGCAAACAGCATGACATAGAGTTTCTGGGCCGCATGACATTCGAGCAGATTGCGCCTTATCTCAACACGTGCCTCTGCACGATAGTGCCGTCGGAGTGGTATGACAATTTCCCGAATGCGATCCTCGAGAGCTTCGCGTTCAGCAAGGCTGTCATCGCCACGGATTTCGGCTCGCTGCCCGAGTTGGTCAAGGACGGCTCGACAGGTCTCACATTTAAATACGGAGACGTTAAGGACCTGCGCCGCTGTGTTGAATACATGGCATCCAATCCAGGCGAGGCCAAGCGAATGGGCCGAGAGGCATATGAGGCTTTAAAAGAGAAGTATTCGCCGGAGGTACACTACAAAGCGCTGATGGAAATAATCGAACCCATAGCGCATAAAAAACGTTAAAAAGAAAAAACTTACATATGAAAGTTCAAAATCCAACTGACGCATCCATTATCCTGACTTACCGTTGTCCGATGCGGTGCCAGATGTGCAATATCTGGCAGAATCCGACGGACAAGCGTGAAGAAATCAAGGCTGAGGACCTGCGTTCATTACCTCAACTTAAATTCATCAACCTTACCGGGGGCGAACCTTTTGTGCGTGAAGATCTTGAAGAAATCGTGGAGGAGTGCTACAAGCACACCGACCGTATCGTAATCTCGACCTCGGGATTTTTCGAGGACCGCGTGGTGAAGCTTGCCAAACGCTTCCCCAACATCGGCATCCGAATCTCAATCGAGGGTCTGAGCCGCAAGAACGACGAGCTCCGAGGCCGTGACGGCGGTTTTGACAAGGGACTGCGCACACTGCTTACCCTTAAAGAAATGGGACTGAAGGACATCGGCTTCGGCTGCACGGTGTCGAACCATAACTCGAAGGACATGCTGTCGCTGTACCAGCTGTCGCTTTCGCTGGGCCTGGAGTTTGCAACCGCCGCTTTCCACAACTCGTATTACTTCCACAAGGATGACAATGTGATCACCAACCGCGACGAGGTTTGCGGCGATTTCCAGCAGCTCATCGAGTGGCAGCTTAAAGAGAAACATCCGAAATCGTGGTTCCGCGCGTTTTTCAACATGGGTCTCATCAACTATATCGAAGGCGGACGCCGCATGCTGCCCTGCGAGGCCGGCACGACCAATTTCTTCATCGACCCGTGGGGCGAGGTGTTCCCGTGCAACGGCATGGAATCGCGCTACTGGAAGGAGTCGATGGGCAATATCCACGACGCCGACTTCATGACCATATGGACTTCTGAACAGGCCGAGAAGGTTCGTTCGATGGTGCGCCGCTGTCCGAAGAACTGCTGGATGGTCGGCACTGCATCGCCCGTGATGCACAAGTATATCAAGCATCCCCTGCAATGGGCTGTCAAGAATAAGATCCGCTCGATGCGCGGTCTCAAGCCGTGTCTTGACAAAACCTGGTATGATGTAGGTCAGGATCCCTGCCAGGGCGACCTGCGCGAGAAATTCTAAGCTGCCGGGATTATGAAAATCGTAGTCATCGGCACACGCGGCATCCCCAACATTCTTGGCGGGGTTGAAACTCATTGCGAGGAGCTGTTTCCGCGCATAGCGGCGAAGGGTCACGATGTGACCGTGATACGCCGCACTCCGTATGTGGAGGAGAACAACCGCATCGCCGAGTTCAAGGGCGTGAAGCTGGTCGACGTGTATGCTCCGCGCAAGAAGAGCATCGAGGCCATAATCCATACTTTCCTGGCGGTGGTCAAGGCCCGGCGTCTGAACCCGGACGTGCTGCACGTTCACGCCATCGGGCCGGCCATCATGGTGCCGTTCGCACGCCTGTTGGGAATGAAGGTGGTGATGACCAATCACGGACCTGACTATGACCGCCAGAAATGGGGCCGGCTGGCCAAGACGGTGCTGAAGGCCGGTGAAAGTTTCGGCACGCGTTTTTCCAACCGCGTGATTGTCATATCGACGGTCATCGCCGACATTCTCGCCAACAAATACGGCCGCAAGGACACAGACCTCATATATAACGGGGTGAACCGCCCGGTTAAATCTCAGTCACGGTCGTGGCTTGAAAAGTGGGGCGTGGCTGACAAACCGTATATAGTGGCCATCGGACGCTTTGTGAAGGAAAAAGGTTTCCATGACCTTATCGAAGCCTACAAGAAATCGGGCCTTGAAGACAGATACCGTCTTGTAATAGCAGGCGACACAGACCACGAGGACGATTATTCGCGCTCGTTAAAGCATCAGGCCCGTGAGGCGGGTGTGGTGCTGACGGGGTTCATCAAGGGCGAGCCGCTGAACCAGCTGATGAGCAACGCATCGCTGTTCGTTATGCCGTCATACCACGAGGGATTGCCAATCGCGCTTCTTGAAGCGATGAGTTATGATCTCGACGTGGTGGTGAGCGACATTCCGGCCAACCGGCTGCAAATCCTCGGCAAGGACGACTTTTTCCATGTTGGGGACACGGATGCCCTGGCAGCGGCAGTTACCCGCAAGATTGCGGCGGCCAAGACCCCGCGCACGTATGACCTGACGGCTTACGACTGGGATAAAATCGCAGACCAGACAATAAAGGTTTACGAATCCATGTGAGCGTAAAAACGTTCCATACACATAAACACTCCGGCAGCTGTCTCCATCGCGGGGACAGCTGCCGTTGTAAAATGAAAAAGGGTTAGTTAGATTGTTGTTAGTTTTGCTTGGGTCCTTTCATGCGGCGATGATGTTTTACGAGCTGTTGGGTAAACTTGCGCTCTGCGTTTTTGAGGCGTAACAACTGCCGTGGAGAAAGAATTTCCTTGAATTTTTCAAAGTATGTCATTTCGACCTGCCCTTCGGCGCGCTTCTGTTCAAAGACCGTGCGGGCGGCGTTCTCGAGCTCAAGTTCGGAGGCATCCGTCTTGTCTGATGCAGTTGTCTCGAGCTGGCGGGTCTCGGTGTTTATGCGTTCAACCTCGTCTTCCATCTTGTCGTACAAGGGGAAGAAATCGCGCTGCTGTTCTTTTGTAAGGGAGAGTTCTTTGGTGAGGTACTCGTGCTTGTATGTTCGCAGCTCAGACAGCCAGCGCTGGCGGTCGGTGTCGGAAAGCTGCTTCTGGGCATAGGCCGGCGCGGAGCCGAGGATAGAGATGAAAAGCAGTGTCAGTAGGGTCAGCTTGTGTTTCATCGCTTAGTCAGTTATGGATAAAGATGAAGGAGTGGACATGGACACGGAGTCGAGAAGCGCCGCCGGGTCAATTCCATCTTCCATAAGGTCGTCGTAAAGGTCCCATTCGTTAAGCTCTGGGATTACGTATTCGTTAACAAAGACATCGTTGCTGAACGCCTCTGCAATGACGGGGTTTGTCTCGAGAGGCAGGGGCGAAGATGAGGTGAGCATGGCGAAAAGCTTGAGCATGCACCACACACCGGCAAACATGGCCGCCATATAGGTGTAGGGACGCAGCCTCTGCCACCACGAACGCGGAGCGACGGGAGAAGCGGCGGCCAGCTCCGGACGGTCGGGAAGCGCGGCTTCCATCGAGCGGGCGAAGTCGGCGAAATAGCCCTCGGGGACGGTCATTCCGTCACGATGGGCAAGCCGGGTCAATATGTTTTCGTCGTTTTTCATACAATGCTGTGTTGCGTTTCTGGTATTTTGACTTCGACGGATTGATAAGGTTTAAACGGGAATTGAAGTTTTTTTTATTTTCCTTTGAAAAAGCCTTCGATTTTCTTGACGGCGAGATGGTATGAGGCCTTGAGTGCGCCGACAGATGTGCCGAGGATGTTTGACATGTCCTCATATTTCATATCGTCGAAATATTTCATGTTGAAGACGAGGCGCTGCTTCTCGGGGAGGGACGCGATTGCCTTGCGGAGATCGCGGGCGAGAGCGTCGCCGTCAATGTCGGGGTCGGCCTCAATCGTAGCGGCAAGGGCCGCCTCCTGGTCGTCGAGCGACAGACCGAGACGCTTGCGCTCGCGGGCAAGGAAAGTGATGGATTCGTTGATTGCAATCTTATAAAGCCAGGTCGAGAGGCGGGCGTCGCCGCGGAAATTCTCAATCGACTGCCATGCTTTCATGAAGGTATTCTGCAACAGATCGTTAGCGTCGTCATGGCTCTGGACCATGCGTCGTATTTGCCAATACAATGGCTCTGAGTAAAGCCTTATGACCTCACTGAACGCCTCGCGCACCGTCGCTGCATCACGAAGGCGCGCCACAAGATTTTCGTTTTCGGCAGGGATGTCGGCCATTTTCTTGCGCTGTTTTGACAGATTGTTTGTGCAAATTTATGCAATTTTCGTGAATAGTCAAGCCCGGGGCGGTGCTTTTAAGTTTTATTGTGAAAAACTGCGCGTGATTGAGGAATTTGGCGTACCTTTGCAGCAATGTTCAGCAAATTCAAATACCTTATATATGTATCGTGCCTCTCGTCGGCACCCTATGTGCAGGGAGGAGAGAGCAATATGGCCGCCGACTCGGTGAGGGCGCCCCATGAACTGAGGGGAGTGGAGGTTCTGGGCGTCAAGCAGATGCCCCAGGCCGGAGTGCTCCCGGTGACAAAGCTAAACCAGGCAGCCATCAATCGCCTTGGAATTGACGCCGTCAAAAATCTGGGCGACATCGTGCCTAACCTATACACGCCGTCATACGGCTCGCGGATGACATCATCAATCTATATGCGCGGCCTTGGCTCGCGCATCGACCAGGCCGTTGTGGGGCTGAACGTAGACGGCGTTCCGCTGCTCAACAAGGATGCCTATGACTTCGACATTCCCGACATGCGCTCGGCCGAAGTGCTGCGCGGGGCGCAAAGCGTGCTCAACGGCCGCAACGCCATGGCCGGGCAAATCAACATCTACACGCTGTCGCCACGCGACTTCCAGGGCTTGCGGTTCATGGCCGAATACGGTCGCGGCAACGAAGTGAAGGCGTCGGCCGGAGGATATTTCAAGCTGTCGGAAAGCCTGTTCACCTCCCTTACGGGCTATTACGGACACACCGACGGATTCTGGAGAAATGAATACAACGGGCAACTCACAGGTCTTGAAAACAACGGGTCGTTGAGATGGAAAACCGTGTGGGCTCCGTCGAGGGCGTTGTCGGTGACCAACACGGCGGCCATGTCGCTGGCCCGCCAGAGCGGGTATCCGTATGAATCGCTTGAAAGCGGTAAAATAGCCTACAACGACACCTGTTTTTACCGCCGAAACGCTTTTTCTGACGGATTGACGGTGGCATGGGCCGGAAAGCGCGTTGTGGTGACCTCGCTCACGTCGGTGCAGTATCTCGACGACAACATGACGCTTGACCAGGACTTCATGCCGGAGGACTATTTCACCCTCACGCAGAAACGCCATGAGTTCACGTTCACGGAAGATCTTTTCACGAAAGGTTCGCGCGGAGACTATTCATGGCTGGGAGGAGTGTTCGGCTTCTACCGCAACACCGACATGCACGCCCCCGTGACATTTCATGATGCCGGAATCAAGAACCTGATAGAGGACAAGACCAACCAGATGAACTCCTCCTACCCTATCCGCTGGGACAGCCGTCAGTTTCTGCTTGACAGCCATTTCTCAAATCCTGCGGGAGGCTTTGCCCTATACCACGAGAGCACATACACTCTTGGCAGCTGGACGTTCGACATAGGCCTGCGCTGGGACTTCGAGAAAGTGTCCTGCCGATATAACAGCGACGCAGACGCCTCATACACCATCTATCACCGTCTTGAAAACGGAACCGAGGAGATTTACGCACGACGTCCCGTCAGCATCCACGAAAACGGCAAACTCAGCCAATCGTTCAACCAGCTGCTGCCAAAGGTAGTCGTAAGCCGCACGTTCGGCCCGGGCACCGCATACGCCTCGTTCACGAAAGGTTACAAATCAGGCGGCTACAACACGCAGATGTTCAGCGACGTGCTTCAACAGAAGGTGATGGAATCAATGGGACTGGCCATGGTATATGACGTGGACGACATAGTCACTTACCGTCCTGAAATAAGCTGGAATTACGAACTCGGCTTCAAGGCATCGCTGCTTGACGGAGGCCTTACTGCCGAAGCCGTAGGATTTTTCATCGACTGCCGTGACCAGCAACTGACCGTATTTCCACCGGGAACGGTAACGGGAAGAATCATGACGAATGCTGGACGCACACGCAGCCTTGGAGCCGAGCTGTCGGCCCGATGGTCGCCTACCGAAGACATTACCGTCACGTCTGCCTACGGCTATACGAACGCCACATTCCGGGAATATGACAACGGACGGGCAGATTTCCGCGGAAAGCGCCTGCCATATGCCCCGGCACACACCCTTTTTGCCTCAGCCAGCTGGATTACTCCCTGGCATCCCGCCGGGCTGTCGACAGAAGTCAATGTGACGGTACGCGGTGCCGGCGACATAATGTGGAACGAGGAAAACTCAATCAGGCAGAAGTTCTACGCACTTCCGGGCGCATCATTCACATTGCGCGGCGAACGATGGAACCTGCGGATATGGGGTGAGAACCTTTCCAACACACAATATAAGACCTTTTATTTCATGTCGATGGGGAACTCGTTCGCACAACGGGGTAACCCGATCACCTTTGGCGCCACCTTGCGCATCAATCTTAATAAATATTAATCATAGCGCAACTTCGCACATTATTGCCTAACTTTGGCGCATAAAACAAAACATAATCACAATCACTGATGAAACACCATCCCAAACTACACACTTTTGCCGCCGTAGCCCTCATGGCCGTGGCCATGACATCATGCCTCAATAACGACGGCCCCACCACCGACAAGTTTATAGTAAACTCGAGCATAACGCCTTGCTATGCCGTTATAACCGATATGGAGAGCAACTCCGCCCAGACAATATCCTATCCCGTCACCCTCCAATGCCAGACCAACTGGACCGACGAGGTGCTCGACCTGTCAATATCAGGCATCCAGATTGGCGCGTCAAACCTGCCCGTTATGTCTTTCACCAACCTTGAAATCAAGCAAAACAAAGATGGATGGCTTTACAACGAGTCCACCATACTTGAAAGTTCAAAGGGCCAGCTCGTAACAACCAATACACTGACAAACTTCAAACTCGAGTATCTCGACCGCTATGACCTTATGGAAACCTTAAGAAGCTATAAGCCTGCCTGCGCGTTTGAGTTCGTGCTTGACGGACGCTATCAGGTTGCAGGTGCCACGCAGTCTTTCTTCATGGGCGGTTCGACAGAGGCCACACCCAAAGGCGGAAGTCCATTCACAACACAGGGTTCGCTATACACAGTAGACCTCGACATGAAGAAAAATACAGCAAACATCACTATCGCCAACGCGCAGTTCATGGCTCAGATGCCCGTGCTGACCAGCATAGCCTTCCCCGATGTACCTTTTACTTTCGGCGAGAATGGCAAGACCGTCATTCTTGAAAAGGATGCCCTGACACCTACTTTTGCCGGGACGCCCAACGCCGATTATCCCATCACCGACCTCAAGGGGGTGGTCAAGACCGACGAAGGTATGGAACTTGAATTCATCTGCACCTACAAGGGACTCCCCTTCACCGTCAAGGCAAACCTTAAATTCTCGGATTATAAAGCCGCACTCTAAGAACACCGTAATGAAACGACAGGCCGTCCCGAAGCTTCGGAACGGCCTGTCGTTTCATTATGATGCGGTTATTTATTCATACCGCAGGCGGCGCACTTCTTCGAGATTTCGGTGAAGAAGTCGTTGCCCTTGTCATCGACGAGGATGAAGGCGGGGAAGTCTTCGACCTCGATTTTCCAGATGGCTTCCATGCCGAGCTCGGGATATTCGAGAAGCTCGACTTTCTTGATTGAGTTCTGGGCGAGGACAGCTGCGGGACCGCCGATAGAGCCGAGGTAGAAGCCGCCGTGCTTGTGGCATGCGTCAGTTACCTGCTGCGAACGGTTACCCTTGGCAATCATTACCATCGAGCCGCCGGCAGCCTGGAACTGGTCGACGTATGAATCCATGCGGCCAGCGGTGGTGGGGCCGAACGAGCCAGAGGGCATGCCTGCGGGGGTCTTGGCGGGACCGGCATAGTAGATGGGATGATCCTTGAGGTACTGCGGCATGGGCTCGCCCTTGTCAAGGCGTTCCTTAATCTTGGCGTGGGCGATGTCGCGGCCTACGATAATGGTGCCGTTGAGCGAGAGACGGGTGGAAACGGGATATTTGGTGAGTTCGGCCAGAATCTCGTTCATGGGACGGTTGAGGTCGATTTTCACGACTTCGCCTTCGCCGGCCTTGCGGTATTCCTCGGGAATGAGTTCACCGGGGTTGGCGTCGAGCTTTTCAATCCAAAGGCCCTCGCGGTTGATTTTCGCCTTGACGTTGCGGTCGGCCGAGCAGCTTACGCCGAGACCGACGGGGCAGGATGCACCGTGGCGGGGGAGGCGGATTACGCGGATGTCGTGGGCAAAGTATTTGCCGCCGAACTGCGCACCGAGGCCAAGACGTTCGGCCTCTTTCTTGAGGATGGCTTCGAGTTCAAGATCGCGGAAGGCGTGGCCGCTTTCATCGCCGTGGGTGGGAAGGGCGTCGTAGTACTTGACGGACGCCTTCTTTACGGTCTCGAGGTTTTTCTCGGCGGAGGTGCCACCGATTACGAATGCGATATGATAGGGAGGGCAAGCAGCCGTGCCGAGGCTCTTCATCTTCTCGACGAGGAAGGGAACGAGCTTTTCGGGATTGAGCAGGGCCTTTGTCTCCTGATAGAGATAGGTTTTGTTGGCCGAGCCGCCACCTTTGGCCACGAAGAGGAACTTGTATTCATCGTCCTCGCCGGCGTGGATGTCGACCTGGGCAGGGAGGTTGCAGCCTGTGTTCACCTCCTCGTACATAGTGAGGGGGGCGTTCTGCGAGTAGCGGAGGTTGTCGGTGGTATATGTGAGGTACACGCCCTTAGAGAGCTTCTCGGCGTCGTCGCAGCCGGTGAAGACGTATTGGCCTTTCTCGCCGTGGATGATGGCCGTGCCGGTGTCCTGGCAGAAGGGAAGCTGTCCCTTGGCGGCCACCTCGGCGTTGCGGAGCATGGTGAGGGCGACAAACTTGTCGTTTTCCGAGGCTTCGGGGTCGCTGAGGATTTTTGCCACCATGGCGTTGTGCTCGCGGCGGAGCATGAACGCATTGTCGTGGGTGCACTGGCGGGCAAGCACGGTGAGGGCTTCGGGATCGATCACGAGGAATTCATGACCGCCCCAGTTCTCGACACGTACATAGTCGGAGGTGAGGTGATAGTACTCCGTGGTGTCCGGCCCGAGGGGGAACATGGGGGTGTAGTTGAATGGTTTTGTTGCCATAGTTGTCAATTTGGGCTGGTAAGAGCTATGTTGTTATATGGGTAATCATATTAAGTGAGCGAGCGGGATTATGTCTGCAAAGTTACGTAATTGGTTTTGAAATTGCAACTTAAAAAGAGTGGTTTAAAACGATAAAAAGAGCCACCATCACGGGGGCTCTTTTTATGGGTTTCCAATAGGTACAATTTCTAAGGTAAAAAAGATTGTTTTTAGGTTTGCACTGCAAAGTTCACACTTTTTTGACCGTGTACCAAACTTTTTTATATGTTGTACGGCATATTTTAGGGTTTTTAAGAGCTTAATCGGTGTTTTTCTCCAATTTTCGCCCTTTTTACTCCAATTTCGCCGGGATTTACTTTCCGATTGACTCCTGTATTGCGTCGATTGAAGCGCGGAGTTCCTTGTCGATGGGAAGACGTTCTTCAATGTTGCGGCAGGCGTAGATTACGGTGGCGTGGGTGCGTCCGAGCTTGGTGCCAATCTTCTTGAGCGACATGCCGACGAGTTTTTTGGCGAGGTACATCACAATCTGGCGTGCGTCGGAAATCTCGCGCTTGCGTGTTTTGGTGAACAGCACGTCTGAGTCAAGGTTGAAGTATGCCGCGACGGCCTGGGTGACCATCTCGAAGTTGACCTGCGAACGGCGGATGCGGATGGCGTTGGCAACGACGGGACGGGCCAAATCGAGGGTGATGTCGCAGTTGAGGACGGCGGCGTGGGCCACGAGCGACACCACCACGCCCTCAAGCTCGCGGATTGAGTCGGTAACGTTCTGGGCCACGTATTCAATCACGTCTTCGGGCAGTTCAAGGCCGTCCTGCTGGGCCTTCTTGATGAGGACCTTGCGGCGAAGCTCGATGTCGGGCTTGGAAAGTTCGGCCGAAGCGCCCCATTTGAAGCGGGAGAGCAAACGGGCCTCGAAGCCGTCCATCTCGGAGGGAGCGCAGTCGCTCGACAGGATTATCTGGCGGTTGTTCTGATGGAGCTGGTTGAAGATGTGGAAGAATGTGTTCTGTGTCTCGGGCTTGCCGGCGAGGTCCTGCACGTCGTCGATGATAAGGGTGTCAATCGACTGGTAGAAGTGAAAGAAGTTGTTGATCTGACCCTTGTGGTTGGCGGCGGTGTACTGGCTCTGGAAAAGTCGGGCCGTTACATAAAGTACGCGCGCCTGCGGGTTATGCTCCTTTATGCGGATGCCGACGGCCTGGATAAGGTGGGTTTTGCCAACACCCGTGGGGCCGAAGACAAAGAGAGGGTTAAATGTCTTGTTGGAGGGATCGTTTGCAATCGACTCGGCGATGGTGCGCGCGATGCAATTGCTGTTGCCGCTGCAATAGTTCTCGAAATTGTAGCGGGGATTGAGTTGGGAGTCGAACGCCTTGGGCTGCTGGTCGACGAACGGGTTGGCCGGGGCAGCCTTGACACTGCCGGCAATGGCCGAGGACTGGTCGGAACTGCGCACGCTCACGGATGAATCGGCCTGACCGTTCACCAGCGGATATTTGAAATACAACACCACGTTGTCGCCATACACCTTCTTAATGGCGACATCCATCAGCGACGGATATGTGGTCTCGAGACGTTCCTGATAGAATTGCGAGGGCAACAACAGCCACAGCTCCTTGTGTTCGATTTTACGGCTCACGGGGGTTCCGTCGACCGTCTCGAGCACGTCGCGCTCGGTAACATCGAATTTAAGGGACTGGATGGGCTCAAACCACGCAGCGAACTGCTGCGGGGATGAGAGGTTGTCGGCGATGAACTGCCGGCATTGTTCCCATAGTTGTTTATGGTCTGTAGTTTGCATTGCTTGAAGGTGTAATGTGTTGTATAGCGATTGTGCGCTTGTTTTGGGATTACAAATTTCGCACAAAAATTTCAATAAATAAAGTGTAAAATTTATTGGATTTTTCGATAGAATTGCAAGGTGGTAGTTTTCAGTTATTTAGCGGATATGCCAAATAATATATTAAACCATGACTTTAAGTGTTCCGCACCACATAACTATCTATCAATAATATAAGTCTAAAAGCTCAATAGTTCCACGAAAACGTATCCCCAATGTCCGTATAGCCTCACGCCCCCTAATACAACGATTTAAGCCATTGAACCGAGCCTTAACGTTCCACGCCGTTATTTAAAATGATTTTAAATAACGGCGTGGAACGGGATGTTCTTAAATTATGCAGCTACATGTCAGCCTAACATTAGCGTCTGCCAATCCATAAGCAAGTAACGAACAGAACTTCGGTATTCTCTTGCCATGAATCAAAGGAGCTTGATGCTGATATAGCGTTTGGGGTTCTTCTTGATGTCGACGAAGAGCGAGTCGAGCGAGGCTACGGTCGAGTTGAGGTTCTGGTAGAGGGCCGGGTCGTGAGTGAGCAGACCGAGGGTCGAGTTGGGGTCGTTGAGCTGGGCCGAGAGTGTGCGCAGGTTGGCGGTGAGAGTGTTGAGGTTGTCGGTGATTGAATCGACGGGGACCTCCTTGAGCGATGCGGTAACCTCGGTGAGGTCGGTCGAAGCGCTGGCAAAATTGCCGGTGATGTTCTTAATGTCGCTGGTGATGGGCGGGAGGGTTGCCATGAGGGCGTTGAGCTGGCGGGTAGTCGACTCAAGGCTGGCGGTGATGGCGTCGAGGCGCTTGACCGAAGCAGCAATCTCAGGTGAGCCCACCAGGGCGTTGATTGAGGTGAGAAGTGTGTCAACCTTGGGGAAGATGCCCGACAGGGAGGGCAGGAGTTCGTTGGACACATTGTCCATCATCCCCTTGGGTACGACGCCCTCGAGCTTGTCGCCGACGTTGCAGTAGCTGTCGGATTTTGCCATGTCGAGGGCGATGGAAGCCGTGCCGAGGAGGTCTGTGGCAAGAACGGCCTTTGTGCCCTGGGGCACTTTGAGCTCGCGGTCAAGGGAAAGTTCGACGCGGACATGGCCGGGGTTGTCGTATTCGTATGCAATCTCGCGCACAAGTCCAACCTTGAAGCCGTTGACGGTGACGGGGGCGCTCTGTGCCAGACCCTGCACATCGGTGAAGGAGACGTAGTAGTAGTTGGCGGCCTTGAACACATTGACGCCTTTCAAAAAGTCAATGCCCACGAAGAGCACACCGAGGGCCACAAGGACAATCAGTCCGATTAAAACTTCTTTGCGGAATATTTTTTTCATATACTGTTGATTTTCTTTTTATGAGTTGAAACGTCAGGGTTCGACACGGACATTGTCGCGCATCTTGATTATAAACGCTCCAGGGAACTTTTTCTTCACTTTCTTGAGACATTTTTTTGCTTCTTTAAGTGTCTTGAAGTTTCCGGTAGCGTAGCTGTATGAATCGTTTTGCTGATATACGGTGAGATTCGGGAGGCCTTTCAGCTCGGGAGCGTCCTCGTTGAAAAGGCGCGGATGGGTCAGGAACTGCACGGCATAGCTCACGACTCCGTCGGCGGCGGTGTCGGCGCCCTTGGGGTCATTACTTTTCTTTTCAGGGACCGAATTAGCGGCTTTCTGTGCGAGCTTGGCGGGGTCGTGCCGGCGGTAGTAGGTTGCGAATGCGTTTGCGAGCGAGCGGGCGCACTTCTCGCGGCCGTCGGCCGAGGCAAGGAATTTTTCGGCCTGGGGATTGCAGATGAAGTCAAGCTCGACAAGTATGGCGGGCATGGAGGTGGCCCTCAGCACGAGGAATCCCGACTGACGCACACCCTTGTCGGCGCGGCCTGCGGTAGAAATGAGTTCTTGCTGCACGGCGTCGGCCAGCTCAAGCGACTGCTGGAGGTGGCGGTTTTGCGTGAGCTCGAACATTATGTATGATTCCGACGAAGTGGGGTCGAATCCCTGGTAAGTCTCGGTGTAATCCTCCTCGAGTTCAATCACGCTGTTCTCGCGCATGGCCACGGCGAGGTTGTCGTCGCTGCGGTGCAGACCGAGGGCATATACCGAAGCTCCGTGGATTTTCTCGCGTCCCCTGGTCTTTTTGTCGATTGAATTGACGTGGATGGATATGAACAGGTCGGCCTTGTTGCGGTTTGCGATTGCGGCGCGCTCGCTCAGGGGAATGAAGCGGTCGTCCTTGCGCGTATGCACGATTTTGACGTCGGGGTATTCCTTGTCGATGATGGCGGCGAGGCGTTTCGACACGTCAAGCACTATCGTCTTTTCGTTGGTGAGCTTTCCTATGCAGCCATAGTCCTTGCCTCCGTGGCCTGGGTCGAGCACGAGGGTGAAGGCATGCGCCGAAACGGCCACGGCAAGGAACGCCGCGACCGCCAAAATCCTGTTTTTAATAATTCGGCTGAACATTTCGTGCAAAATTACGCATAAATTCCGTAACTTCGCTGTGCCTGTGGATTATTTTTATCCAATCAAACCAATTTTGATGCCTAATTTTCCATTTTTGTCTAACTTTAGGCTCAAAACGGTTGTTTGATAACTGACGTTACACATTATTTAATATGAAAAAGATTCTTATGTATGCGGCAGCCGCCATTATGGGCGCCACCTTTGCGGGGTGCTCGCAGGTGGAACTGAAACCGACGCCGATAACACCTCTTTACAGTTCGCTGGCCAAGTATCCAGGCATGACGGCAACCCAGCGCGACTCGTTCATGCGCACCGACTCGACGGAACTGCTGGCGATGATGCAGTATCTCGGGAAAGGGCCGGTTGACGACGCCACGCTGATGGAATTCGCCACGTCGCCGGCAATGAAGGTTTTCACCCCGGCGGTAGACAGCGTGTTCCCGAAAATCAGGCCGATTGAAAACACCCTCGGAATGATTCTGGCCAATGCCAAAACCCACGGATTTGACTTTCCAAAACGCCATTATGCCGCCGTTGTGTGGGGCAACTACAAGTCCATAGTCTTCACCGATTCGTGCATGCTGCTGGCCCTGAACCATTATCTCGGCGCGGATTATGCAGGCTATGCCGCGTGGCCGGCCTACATGCGCCTTGACAAGACCCCGAAACGCATGGCATACGACATCGTCGAGGCACTGGTGGCCAATGAATTCCCCTATGTGCGCACGCCTGAGTCGACCGTATTGTCGCGCATCGTCTATGAGGGCGCCATAACCCTGGCGAAGATAAAGCTGGTGCCTAACGGAACATTGTCGGAAGCCTTGGGCTACACCACCGAACAGCTCGAATGGCTGTATAATCACGAGTCGGAGCTATGGAACGCACTGGTTGGCAGGAATCTGCTTTACAGCACGTCGGAAGATGTGGCCGAAAAGCTTGTCAGTCCGGCGCCGTCAACTCCACTGGTGTCGCCCTACTCTCCCGGCCGCGTGGGCCGGTATATCGGCTATTGCATCCTCGTGTCATACCTGGAAAACAACTCCACGACGTCCCTGCCCCATCTGCTGACGCCGGAATTCTACGACAATCCCTCGCTGCTGGTTGAATCGGCCTACGGAGGATGAACCCTTTTCTAATGCTCAATGCTCAATGCACAATGCACGATTGCCATCCGGGTGTGGTTATCGTGCATTGTGCATCGTGCATTGAGCATCGTGCATCGTGCATTGATGATTGTGCATTGACAAAAAATGACTAACTTTGCCATTGACTATGGCAAGAATTGACAAAGCAACCGTTGACAAGATTCTCGACGCGACAAACATTGTGGATGTCGTGAGCGATTTTGTGTCGCTTAAAAAACGCGGTTCGAGCTATTTAGGGCTGTGTCCGTTCCACAACGAGCGCACGCCGTCGTTCTCCGTCAGCCCATCGCGCGGTATTTTCAAATGTTTCAGCTGCGGCAAGGCTGGCACGGCCGTGAGCTTCCTCATGGACCTTGAGAGCATGACATACGTAGAAGCCATAAAATGGCTGGGACGCAAGTACAACATCGAAGTCAAGGAACGCGAGCTCACCTCTGAAGAAAAGGAAGCCGACGCAGCGCGAGAGAGCATGTTCGCGGCCAATGAGTTCGCCCTCAACCACTTCGAGACCACAATGGCCGAGACTGACGACGGCCGCAACATAGGTCTGGCGTACTTCCGCGAGCGTGGCATTTCCGATGCCATGATCAAGCGCTTTCACTTGGGATATGCCCTCGACCGCCCCGATGACCTATACAGGAAAGCCATCGCGGCAGGCTTCGTGGAGAAATATCTCGTTGACACGGGGCTCGCCATCCGCACCGACCGCGGAACCCTCTACGACCGATTCAAGGGTCGCGTAATATATCCGGTTCATTCCCTGTCGGGACGCGTGGTGGCCTTTGGCGGCCGCACCCTGCGCAAGGAAAAGACCGTGGCCAAATACGTCAACTCGCCCGAAAGCCTCATATACTCGAAGAGCAACGAGCTGTATGGCATGTACCAGGCACGCAACGCCATAGCGAAGAAAAAGAACTGCATCCTGGTGGAGGGCTACATGGACGTAATCTCAATGCACCAGGCCGGGGTGGAGAATGTGGTGGCGTCCTCGGGCACGTCGCTCACCGAAGGGCAGATACGCATGATTAAGCGATTCGCCGACTCGGTCACGCTCATCTACGACTCGGACCCGGCGGGTGTCAAGGCATCCCTGCGCGGCATCAACATGCTGCTTGCCGCCGGGCTGTCGCTGAAAGTGGTGCTGCTGCCCGAGGGAGACGACCCCGACTCGTTCGCCCAGAACCATTCGGCAACGGAGGTTGAGGAATACATCGCGGCCAACAGCCAGGACCTGATCGGGTTCAAGGTCGACGTGCTTATGAAGGACGCGGGTAACGATCCGCGCGCACGCACCGAGGCCATCAACGACATCCTGCAGACCATCGCCATCATCCCCGACATGGTCGAACAGTCGCTCTATCTTGACGAATGTGCCCGCAAGGTCGGGGTGGCGGCAAACACCCTCTCGGCACAGCTCAAGAAGTTCGTGGCTGCGCGGGCCGAGGAGGCATACAAGAAGCGCCGCGCCGAAGAAGCGCGCCAGTCGATAGCCGACATCGTGGACGAACGCGGCGACAATTTTCCGCCGGTGGAAGCGCCAGCCGACATGGAGACTCCATCCACCCCGCAACGCCCAGCCGACCCGGCATACGAGCCCACAAAAGGCATGTCGCAACAGCTGTTCCTGGCCGAGGAGGAGCTGATACGTTACGTGTTGCGGCGCGGCATGTATTATATGTGCGACGTATTCACCGACCCTGAATCGGACGAGGCCGTTCCGATGACAGTGCTCGACTATATAGAATGTGAGTTGCGCAACGACAACGTCGGTTTCTCCCACCCCCTGTTCCGCCGCATATGGGAACTGGCAGTTGAAATCCGCGACACCTCGTGGCCTGCGGAATGGCGTGCCCGCGAGGCGCAGTTGCTCGAGCAACGCGCCGCCAGCCAGGCCCTCGGCGAAGAAGACATACGCCAGCGCGACGCCGACATGGACACCATACACAAGCTTGAAGAGGCCCTGAAGGAACGCCTGGACAAAGAGTACAATGCGGCTGCCGATGAATTTTCGTCGGGCTTCATCCGCAACACCCTCCTGCGCTCCGACAACAGGGCGCTCACCGACCTTGTGGCACGCCTGACCGCCGACAAGGTGGTGCTGTCGCGCATGTACCCCAAAGTTGATGAACGGGCCGAGACTTGCCAGAAACTGCCATTGGCCGTCAACACCCTTAAAAGCGTGCTGCTGAAAGAGGAACTGCAACGCATCGCCGCCGAGCTCGCCAAACCGATGGACTCGGCATCGGCAAATGCCCTGATGAACCGCTATCTGGAATTGAAACAGCACAGCATGGAGTTCGACAAATACAACGGCGAAATCGTGATAACTCCTTAGCGTTTAGAAAAATGGCGGAAGTTTATGCACGTGTGATTGTCCCGAGGCCTCTCGACGAAGCCTTCACCTACCGGGTTCCATCCCAGCTGGAAAAGAGCGTGGGGGTCGGACACCGCGTGGTGGTGCCTTTCGGCGGCAAGAGATTCGTCACCGGGATTGTCGAGAGCCTGTCGCCGGTGAAGCCTGCCGACGTGGCTTCGGTCAAGGAGATTGCCGAGGTGCTCGATCCGGGCCCAATGGTGGTGCATCCGCAGATAAAATTCTGGCAATGGCTTGCCGACTATTACATGTGTGCCGTCGGCGACGTCTACAAAGCCGCCGTACCTGCCGGACTGAAACTTGAGAGCGAGAGCGTGGTGGAGGCCGACCCGGACGCCGACCCGGAATTGCTCGGAGCCTTGACCGCAAAAGATTTCGCCCTTGTCGAAACGGTACGGAACAAGAAAAAAATATCGCTAAAAGACCTTGCAAAGGCACTGGAAGTCAGCAGCGTGGAATCGCGGGTGGCGCATCTGGTAGAACTGGGCATACTCAAGACACACGAGTCGCTCGTCGCACGCTACCGCCGCGTCAAGGTGCAGATGGTATCGCCGACGATAGCCGCCGGCGACAACGCCGCCCTTGCAGCCGCCTTCGAGACCGTCAAGCGCTCGCAGGGCCAGCAAAAGGCCCTTCTGCAACTTATAGCCCTGTCGGGATTCAACAACGCCACCGTCCCAACAAAGCCCGTGGCGAGACAAGATCTGCTGGAATCATCGGCCGACATCAGGTGGGAACATATCATAGCCCTCAAAAACAAGGGGCTTGCCGATATAACCGTACGGGAGGTATCGCGCTTCTCGGCGCCGGAAGATGGCGCCGGAGCCTTCACGTCACCCATGCCCTCCCTCAGCGCGCCCCAGGAAAAGGCACTGCGCGAAATCCACGAATCGTTTATGGAAAAGGCGGTGACCCTGCTGAGAGGCGTAACTTCATCGGGTAAGACCGAACTCTACATCCACCTCATCGACTATGTCCTGCGCCAAAACCGGCAGGCATTGTTCCTGGTGCCAGAAATCGCGCTCACCACACAGCTGACCCGCAGGCTGCAGCACGTTTTCGGGCGTAAAGTGAAGATATACCATTCAAAATTTTCCGACAACGAGCGCGTGGACATCTGGCGCGACATGCTGGCCGACCCGGGCCCATGCGTCGTGATAGGAGCCCGGAGCGCCGTATTCCTGCCCTTCACCAACCTGGGGCTCGTAATCGTTGACGAGGAACATGAGCCAAGCTACAAACAATATGACCCGGCGCCACGCTACAACGGGCGCGACGCCGCAATCGTGCTTGCCTCGCTCCACGGCGCCAAGACACTGCTGGGCTCGGCCACCCCGACCGTGGAGACCTACTACAAGGCCAAGATAAGCGGAAAATACGGACTTGTCGAACTGCTGACGCGATATGGCGACGTGTCACTGCCGAAAATACAGGTGGTGGACCTTGCCGCCGAGCGCGAGAAACATGCCGTGGACGGAACTTTCTCTAACATCATGGTGGCAGAAGGGCGGCATACCCTCCAAGCCGGCCGCCAGCTGATTTTCTTCCACAACCGCCGCGGCTTCTCGCCCCGCGCCCGATGCGGCCAATGCCAGTTCATTCCCAAATGCGACCACTGCGACGTGGCCCTTACCTATCACCGGCGCACCAACACCCTTGAATGTCACTATTGCGGAGCGACCTACCCCGTGCCGAAAGTATGCCCCAACTGCCACGAACCTGCAATCCGCATCGAAGGATACGGCACCGAGCGTGTCGAAGACGGCATCGCATCCCTCTATCCCGAGGCCCGCATCCTGCGCATGGACCTCGACACCACCCGCAACAAGGAAGCCTACTCCCAGATTATCGACGATTTCTCGGCACACAAGGCCGACATATTGGTGGGCACGCAGATGGTGACCAAAGGTCTGGACTTCGGCGAGGTCGGACTGGTTGGCGTGGTAAATGCCGACAACATAATCAATTATCCCGACTTCCGTTCATCGGAACGGGCGTTCAACATGCTCGAACAGGTGGCCGGACGCGCCGGGCGCCGCGCCGGCGAGCCCGGCAAGGTCATGATACAGACCTACACGCCACAACATCCCGTCATCTCGTTCGTGAAGGCGCACGACTACGAAGGTTTCTTCGCCCACGAGCTTGAACAGCGGCGGCAATTCTGCTATCCGCCGTTCTCGCGGGTGATAAACATATATCTCAAACACCGCGACCGCGCTGTCGTCGACCGGGTGGCACGCGAGTACGCCGCCATGCTGCGCGGATCGCTCGGCAACCGCGTCAACGGCCCGATTGAACCGCCCGTTGCGCGGGTCGCGTCGCTTTACATCCGCCAGATCATGCTGCGTATAGAGACAGAAGCCTCGATACGCGCCGTAAAGGACATCCTGCGGCAAGCCTACATAGCGCTCAACGCAAGCCCGGTCAAAACCGGCGTCACACTTCATTATGACGTCGATCCCGTATAGGGCTAATCTAAAATAATTTCAAATAAGTTTGGTTATTTGCACGATATTTTCGACCTTTGCAGCCGTAAAATTGGATTATCGTGAGACTATCTGAACTTAAAACCGGCGAAGAAGGCGTCGTGGTCAAGATTCTGGGCCACGGAGCTTTCCGCAAGCGCGTCATTGAGATGGGTTTCGTGCGCGGACGAATCGTGAAGGTTTTGCTCGACGCGCCTCTCAAAGACCCCATAAAATATGAACTTCTCGGCTACGGAGTGTCGCTGCGGCGTGCCGAAGCCGACATGATAGAGGTTGTCAAGATAGACGACCTCGATTCGGCGCACGACGCCCCCGACACCTCACGCGAGGAACACGGCACCGCCGAGAGCGAGAGCACCCGTCACCTCGCCGAGAGCGAAGGCCGCATAATCAACGTGGCCCTTGTCGGCAACCCCAACTGCGGCAAGACATCGCTTTACAACGATGCCGCCGGCGCCCGCGAGCATGTCGGAAACTACGGTGGCGTGACAGTCGACATCAAGACGGCCCACTTCAAGCATAAAGGCTACACAATCAAGCTTACCGACCTGCCGGGCACCTACTCGCTGACGGCATATTCGCCCGAAGAGCTGTATGTGCGCCGATTCCTGCGCGACAAGAACCCCGATGTCATAGTCAACGTGGTTGATGCCTCGAATCTGGAACGCAACCTGTTCCTCACCACCGAACTCATCGACATGGACCGCTCGATGGTAATCGCGCTCAACATGTATGATGAATTCCGCGCCTCAGGCTCCAAGCTTGACTACAAGATGCTGGGCGAGATGATAGGCGTTCCGATGGTGCCCATCGTGGCCCGGACGGGCGAAGGCATCGAGCGCCTGCTCGACGCCGTCATCCACGTGTATGAAGGGCGGCATGAGGACGTGCGCCACATCCACGTGAACCTCGGCAACGATGTCGAGAAAGCCATACGCGAGCTGACCGACATGATAAAGGCCGACACCCACATCGGACGCCAGTTCTCGCCGCGCTATCTTGCTATCAAATTCCTCGAGGGCGACAAGGAGGTTGACTCCATATTGCGGTCGGCATATACCTACGACGAAATGACCGATACCCGCGATCGCCTGCGCAAGAGCCTCGAAAGCCTTACCCAGGAGGACATCTCGTCGACGGTCGCAGCCGAAAAATACGGCTTCATCGCCGGTGCCCTGGCCGAAACGATGGTGGTTGGCGAAAAAGTCGGAAAAAATTCCACCTCGGTCATCGACGCAATCGTGACCAACAAACTGTTCGGCTTCCCCATCTTCCTGGCGATAATGCTGTTCATCTTCTGGGCCACGTTCTTTGTGGGGCAATACCCGATGGACTGGATAGAGAGCGGAGTGGAGGCACTGAGTGACCTTACGAAAGAATACATGCCCGACGGCATCCTCAAGGACCTCGTGGCAGACGGCATAATCGGAGGCGTGGGAGGCGTCATCGTGTTCCTGCCCAACATCCTGATCCTCTATTTCTGCATCTCGTTCATGGAGGATTCGGGCTACATGGCCCGCGCCGCATTCATAATGGACAAGATAATGCACCGCGTCGGACTTCACGGCAAGTCGTTCATACCGCTGGTGATGGGCTTCGGCTGCAACGTTCCGGCCATCCTCGCCACCCGCGCCATCGAGAGCCGCTCGAGCCGCCTGATAACGATATTGATAAATCCGTTCATGTCGTGCTCGGCACGTTTACCGCTCTACGTATTGCTCATCGGCACATTCTTTTACCAGTACGCCGCCTGGGTGTTCCTGGGGCTGTACGTGCTCGGCATCGCGCTCGGCATGCTGACCGCCCGACTGCTGCGCCGGTTCGTATTCCACAAAGATGAGACCCCATTCGTAATGGAATTGCCGCCCTACCGCCTTCCGACCTTCAAGGCCTCAATGCGCCACACATGGGCCAAGGGCGTGCAATACCTGCGCAAGATGGGTGGCATCATTCTGTTTGCGAGCATAGTGGTTTGGGCGCTGAACTACTTCCCCCATCACGACACTCCCAAGGACTTCACCACCGAAACAACCACCATCGACATGAGCCGCGACTCATATCTGGAAGCTGCCGGCAAGGCCGTCAACCCCGTTATGGAACCCCTCGGCTTCACATGGCGCTCGACCGTGGCCGCCCTCGCCGGCGTCCCGGCCAAGGAAATAGTCGTGTCGACACTGGGCGTGCTATACACCAACGACGAAGCCTTCACCAACAAGAGCCTCGGCGAACGCCTCGAGATGCCGCGCGCCGGAGGGAAACCCGATTTCACCCCGGCTGTAGCCCTGAGCTTCATGGTGTTCGTTCTGCTCTACTGCCCCTGCATGGCCACCGTCACCGCAATAGTGCGCGAAAGCAGACATTGGGGATGGGGAGCGTTCAGCGTGGTCTATAACACCCTGCTGGCATGGGTGGTTGCCTTCGGTATCTACCGCATCGCCCTACTCCTTTAAACAACTTTCAAGCCATGGACAAAGCCACGGAAATTGTAACTGCCGCAGCGTCGGTGCTCAGCGATTGGGTGCTCGTACCGCTGCTGCTGGCCGCAGCCGTGGCGTTCACCATCCTCACACGGGGGGTGCAGTTCAGGATGGCCGGCGAGATGCTGAGGCTTCTCGCCGCATCGGGACGCCGCGACACCGCCCGCGATTCCCATCATTCCATATCATCGTTTCAGGCGTTCGCGGTGTCAATCGCCAGCCGCGTCGGCACCGGAAACCTTGCCGGAGTGGCGTCGGCCATCGCCATCGGCGGACCCGGCGCCGTGTTCTGGATGTGGGTAATCGCCCTGCTCGGAGCGGCCACAGCCTTTGCGGAATCAACGCTGGCCCAGCTGTTCAAGCGCAAGGGAGCGAAATCGTTTATCGGCGGTCCCGCCTATTACATTCTCCACGGCCTCCACAACCGTCCCTGGGCCGTGACCTTCGCCATCCTCATCACCCTCACTTTCGGATTCGCGTTCAATTCGGTGCAGGCCAACACCATCGCCGACGCCATGCACACCTCGTTCGCCCTCCCCGCCGAATGGGTGTCGGTGGCCCTGATGCTGCTGACGCTGGCGATAATCTGCGGCGGCATCCAGCGCATATCGCGTTTCAGCGAAATCATCGTGCCGGTTATGGCCATAGGATATATAATATTGGCCGTGGTCATCGTGGCGATGAACATCCACCGCGTACCTGAGGTGCTGGCACTTATTTTCGAGAACGCATTCGGAGTCAACCAGGCCGTCGGCGGGTCGGTTGGCGTTGCATTGGTAATGGGCATAAAACGCGGGCTGTTCAGCAACGAGGCCGGCGAAGGTTCTACCCCAAACGCCGCCGCAACGGCCGCCGTGTCGCATCCTGTGAAGCAAGGTCTCATACAGGCGCTCGGCGTATATACCGACACACTGGTGATATGCTCATGCACGGCTTTCATAATCCTTTGCAGCGGGCTGTATCTTGATGGACACGACGGGATAGCCCTTACACAAAAAGCCATCGACGCCGGCCTCGGCGCCGGGAACTCGACGGTAGGCTCGACATTCGTCACCATCGCCATATTTTTCTTCGCGTTCACAAGCATCATCGCAAACTATTATTACGGCGAGACCAACCTGCGCTTCATCCACAACAGCGACAGGCTGATATATGCCTACCGGGTGGCTGCTGCCGTTATGGTCTATATCGGCGGAGTGGCATCGCTCGACTTCGTATGGGGCTTCGCCGACGTGACGATGGCGCTGATGACGCTGTGCAACCTGGCGGCCATCGTGGCCCTGGCCAAATATGTGGTGGTACTCCTGCGCGACTACACCTCACAGCGGCGATTGGGCGACCCTGTGTACCGCGCGTCAACGCTCCCCGAAATCGCCGATGAGACGCCCTGCTGGAAATAGACGCTCACGTATTTAAAATTACCTTGTTAATGAAGTTCAACTACTGGTTTTCACAACGGATAAGACTGCGCAAGGGCGCTCCGGCGAGCACTTCGACCGGGGTGGTCATTGCCGTGGCCGGCGTGGCGTTGGCGCTGATGGTCATGGAACTCAGCCTCGCCGTGGTGGCCGGGTTCAAACATGAAATAGAGCGCAAGGTTCTGGGATTTGACGCTCCGGTGACGGTAAACCCGGCGTACGATTACCACACCGGGCTTTCAGCCGACGAGATGCGCCTGAGCGACACTCTGGCAGGAATTGTCAAGGCGACTGTGCCCGAGGCTGTGACAGTGCCGGTGTTCCGGCGCCATGCGATTTTGAAAACCGATACAGACTTCATGGCCGTTGAATGTCTGGCACGCGGAAGCAGTCACGACGATTCATTTGAGCGCGGCAATATGGTGGAAGGCTCATGGCCTGATTTCGCCGGAGAAAACGCCGACGACAGCATCGTGATTTCCGAGCCGATGGCGACAAAACTTAATGTAGCCACCGGCGACAGGATATTCATGTATTTTTTCGTTGACAACGCCCCCAAAGCCCGCAGGGCGTATATCAGCGGGCTATACAGGTCAAATTTCGGCGAATATGACAATTCAATCATATATACCTCGCTCGGGCTGATGCAGGGGCTCGGAGATGGCGGCCGAGATACAGCCACCGGGGTGGCTCTCGAAGGAATTTCCCGCGACGGAATCGAGGCAGCCGCCGAGCGATTGCAGTCGGCGCTGCTCGACGCCTACCGCGAAGGCCGCATAGGCGAAGTATATCCCGTCGACAACATTTTCCACACCGGCGCTATATTTTTCAGCTGGCTCGACCTGCTCGACACCAATGTCGTTGTGATTTTCATACTGATGGTGTGCGTTGCGGCTTTCACGCTGATTTCAAGCCTGTTCATCATCATTCTCGACCGGGTGTCGACCATCGGTGTGCTGCGCGCTCTGGGTGCCACCCGGGGTCAGGTGAGCGCGGTGTTTGTCAATGTCGCCCTGCGGCTGGTGGGGCTGGGCATGCTGGCGGGCAATGCCGTTGCTCTCGGGATAATCGCATTGCAGAACGCCACCCACTTTCTTCCGCTCGACCCGCAGATGTACTATCTGTCACACGTGCCGTTTGAAATCAGCCTGCCGGCCATCCTGCTTCTCAACGCCGGCGTAGGCGCCGGGGCGTGGCTGCTGCTGATTCTGCCCGCACGTCTGGCTGCCCGAATCGACCCTGCGGCCACGATGCGCTACGAGTAATCTTTTTTGGCACGGTATTTGTTAATATTCAGGAATGAGGCATTTCGATTTTAACAATTCACGTTTTATTCGTATATTTGCCCCTTGAATTCTTAACAACGTGTTTCAATTAAAGTGTTAATGACAATAACAGATACCCGCGAACTCATCATCGATGCAATACGCGACCGCAAGGGCCGTTCAATCACCCTTGTCGACCTTGAAAAAATCCCCGGCGCATCCGCGCAATCCTTCATCATAGCCGAAGGCACCTCCACCACCCAGGTCAGCGCCATAGCCGACCACCTGCGCGAGCGTCTGCTCGACGACGCCGGCATCAAGCCGTTCAACTCAGACGGCAACCGCGAGAATTCGGAGTGGATCGTGCTGGACTACGGCGACGTGTGGGTGCATATCTTCCTGCCCGAGGCCCGCATGCGCTACAATCTGGAAGAACTTTGGAACGACGCCGAAATCACCGATTACCCCGATCTTGACTAATCCGCCCACGCGGCTCCTCCCATAATTATTTGAATAAATGTTCCCAACCCCTAACTCCGATCCCGGCAAGAAACGCCCGTTCAAAATCAACCTTTGGTGGATGTACGCCATCGTGCTGCTGTTTCTTCTCGGCATATATTATCTCGACGACAATTCGGTGACCCGCACCGTCAGCTATTCGGACTTTGAAAGCTATGTCGTCAAGGACCACGGCATCCGCAAGATTGTCGTCTACACCGACAAACGGATGGCCGAAGGTTTCCTCACCGACTCGCTCGCCCACGAACTTTTCAAAGGCAACGGCATCGGCGACACCCAGATTGTAGCCAAAGTCGAGACGGACATACCGTCGGCCGACAAATTCGACTCTAAAATCGACGAGTGGAGAGCCTCAGGCGCTTTCACCGGCGACGTGAAATATGAACGCAGCAGCCAGTTCAGTTCATTCCTGTGGTCGCTGGCTCCGATTGTCATCCTCGTTATAGCGTGGATATGGATCATGCGCCGCATGAGCGGCGGTGGCGGTGCCGGCGGTGGCGGCGGAGTTTTCTCCGTAGGCAAGTCGAAGGCCATGCTTTTTGACAAAAACAACGCCAACAAGGTGACTTTCAAGGACGTCGCAGGTCTTTCCGAGGCCAAGACGGAGATTGAGGAAATAGTCGAATTCCTGAAAAACCCCAAGCGCTACACCGACCTCGGCGGCAAAATTCCCAAGGGAGCCCTCCTCGTAGGCCCTCCCGGCACAGGTAAAACCCTGCTCGCCAAGGCTGTGGCCGGCGAGGCAAACGTACCCTTCTTCTCAATGTCGGGTTCGGACTTCGTCGAAATGTTCGTGGGCGTCGGCGCCTCGCGTGTCCGCGATCTGTTCCGCCAGGCCAAGGAAAAAGCTCCATGCATCGTGTTCATTGACGAAATCGACGCCGTTGGCCGCGCCCGCGGACGCAATGCCAACATGGGCTCGAACGACGAACGCGAGAACACCCTCAACCAGCTTCTTACAGAAATGGACGGCTTCGGCAGCAACAGCGGCGTAATCATACTGGCCGCCACCAACCGCGCCGACATCCTCGACAAGGCCCTGATGCGCGCCGGACGTTTCGACCGACAGATTTACGTTGACCTGCCCGACCTGCCCGACCGTGTGGCCATATTCAAGGTGCACCTGCGCAACATCAAGACAGACTCGTCGCTCGACATCGAGCTGCTTGCCCGCCAAACCCCCGGTTTCTCCGGCGCAGACATCGCCAACGTGTGCAACGAGGCCGCCCTCATCGCAGCCCGCAACAACAAGAGCGTGGTGACCAAAGAGGACTTCTCGGCTGCCGTCGACCGCATCATCGGCGGTCTCGAAAAGCGTTCAAAAATCACCACAGCCGAAGAAAAACGCTCAATCGCCATCCATGAAGCCGGCCATGCAACCGTATCATGGCACCTGCGCTACGCCAACCCCCTGGTGAAAGTCACCATTGTGCCCCGCGGAAAAGCCCTGGGCGCCGCATGGTATCTCCCGGAAGAACGCCAGATTACCCCCTCCCAGGTAATCCTTGACGAAATCTGCGCCACCCTCGGCGGGCGCGCCGCCGAAGAAGTTTTCCTCGGCCGTATATCGACCGGCGCTGCAAACGACCTCGAGCGCGTCACAAAACAGGCCTATGCAATGGTGGTGTACTACGGTATGAGCGACCGTCTGCCCAACCTGTCGTACTACGACTCGACCGGTCAGGACTACGGTTTCACCAAACCCTACTCCAACGAACGCGCCCAAATCATTGATGAAGAGGTGTCACGCATCATCACCGAGCAATACGAGCGGGCCAAAGAAATCCTGCGCAAACATGCCGAAGGTCATGCAAAACTCACCGAAGTGCTCATCACCCGCGAGGTAATCTTCACCCAGGATGTCATCGACATCTTCGGCGAACGACCCTGGAAAAGCCGCACCGACGAAATCCTGGCCGAGGATCCCCGGCTCCTACCGACCGCAGAGGACAAGGAGTCTTCCGAGAACTCCGAAAACTCCGAGAGCTCGGAGAACGCAGAGAACTCGGAGAACGCAGAGAACTCGGAGAGCTCGGAGAATCCCAATTCATAAACCAACGTCAAGTTGGTCGCAGAAAAAGCCGTGTTGGTCGATATTATTCGGCCGACACGGCTTTTTTTCGTAACTTTGCCTCCATGAAATTCCAGTTACTTATCACATTGCTTTTGATTCCAGGTGCAATTTTTTCACAGGAAAAATCAGACACTACCGAGTTGCGTGAGGTCGTCGTCACAGGCCAGTCGGCCTCCCAACGCCTCGCCGTCACCACTCTCGGTGCAGAGAGCCTCGAACTGGCCAAACTGAATATGGCTCCCGCGCTGTTTGGCGAACACGACATCATCAAATCGCTGTCGCTGCTTCCAGGCGTCCACTCGGAGGGCGAGGGCATAGGCGGATTCGAGGTGCGAGGCGGCACATCGTCCCAAAACCTAATCCTGCTCGACGGCATGACGCTATACAATCCGGCTCACATCATGGGCGTATTCTCCACATTCAACGACCAGGCCGTGGGTCGCGCCACCCTCTACAAGGGCCCCATCCCGGCTAATTACGGAGGCGCCGTCTCATCGGTGCTCGACACATCGCTGGGTGCCGGCGACATGGAATCCTACCACGGCAGCGCCACCATAGGACTGCTCGCAGCCAAAATCAAAGCCGAGGGCCCCATCGTGAAAGACAAACTCTCGTTTTCGGTGACAGCACGCCGCTCTTACGTCGACCTGTTCCTGAAACTCATTCCCGAATACCGCAGCACGGTGATGAACTTCTATGACGTCACTGCCAAACTGCGCTACAACTCATCGCGCGGCGACATCGTAGACGCCTCGTTCATCGCCGCCCGCGACAATCTCGGCATCAGCGACATAATGCAGATGCACTGGGGAAACATCGCCGGGTCGGTCAACTGGATTGCCCCGCGCGGCGACTCGTGGCGCTTCACCACCACCGCATCCGTCACAAACTATGACGCCGACATGGCGATGGCCATCATGCGCACCGACCAAACCCTCCGCGAGTACACACGGAATTTCTCCCTTAACGAAAAAATCGCCTTCTCGCCATCAGAAGGACACATATTCGAGTTCGGCGCCCGCTCGGAACTGCTGCGCGTAAAATCAGGCGAGTTTCTGCTCAATGCCACGGCCCAACGTGAAATTCGCTCGGGATGGCAAAATGCCCTGTGGATTGACTATGACGGCACCATAATCCCACGCCTGTCATTGGAGGCCGGAATAAGGTTCAGCTTGTTCTCGGCCCTCGGCGGCCACCAGTTCAACAGCTTTGACGCCATTGAGGAACCCAGGCCCGATTTCCAGTCAAAGACCTGGTTCAATCCAGAACCTCGCGCGAGCCTGAAATTCGAGCTCAACCATTGCCATAACCTAAAAGCGGGTGCGGCGCTCACCACCCAGAACCTGCATGCCATACGCAGCAGTTCGACCAGCTTCCCTTTTGACCGCTACGCAATCACGTCGGCCACCGTGCGCCCCGAAACCTCGGCGCAGTATGGACTCGGATATTCGGGCATGACAGATGACGGCGCCTTCGACTGGTCGGCCGAAGCATACTACAAGGACATGAACAATGTGTATGACTACCGCGACGGCCTCTCGATGTTCTCAAATGTCAATCTCGAAAGCTCCATTCTGGGCGGCAAAGGACGCAGCTACGGTCTCGAACTGATGGTGCGCAAAAACGCAGGCCGCGTTACGGGCTGGCTGTCGTACACCCTCGCCAAGACACAGACACGCATCGAGGGCATAAACGACGGCCGCTGGTATGACGCCGGCAACGACCGCCGCCACGATTTCACGGCTGTCGCCCTGTGGCAAATTACCCGCACGTGGCAACTTTCCGGCTCGTGGACCTTCTCGTCAGGGCAGCCCCTCACGGCGCCCGACGTCAAATATGAGCTGGACGGTCAGACCATATATTACTATTCCAAGCGCAACGGCTACCGCATCCCCTCGTCGCACCGACTCGACCTCTCGGCCATCTACACCCACGTCGGTCGCAAGCTGACCTATCAGTGGGCCTTCGGAATCTACAACGCCTACGGACACATGAATCCGTTCATCGTATATTTCGAGGACGATCCCTCTAAGCCCTCAGGTACCCGCGCCGTCCAGCAATCGCTGTTCTGCATGCTGCCATCCGTTTCCTACACCCTCAAATTCTGACCCGATGAAATACCTGAAATATATTTCCCTGGCCATGCTGCCGCTCGCATGTTCATGCGAAAAAGAGCTTGATTTCAAGTACACCGACATCGAACCTATACTTGTGATCGAAGGATACCAAAATGAGGAAGGCTCATCGGTGGCGCTCACCCTGACCACCCCGATGGACGAGCCGATGGACCTCACGCGCCTCACCGATGCATCCGTCACAATTGCGGACCTTACGGAAAGCCGCGCCATAACCCTCAGCCCGGATGTTGAAGGTAATTTCGTTTCCTCAGAGGCAGGTGTCCCGGGACATGAGTACCGGCTTACGGTTGTCCGCAATGGAAAAACCCACTCCGCCCAGGCGTTCATGGGCAAGCCGACCGCTATATTCGGCCTCGAATTCCAATGGATTAAGATGCCATACGACTATGTCGCCGTGCTGCAGGTCTCGTTTGAAGACAACCCAACCACGGCCGGCGATTCCTACTGGGTGCGCATCTACCGCAACGGCGAGCCTTACACCTGGACGGTGGTCACCGACAACATCGCTGTTGACGGCCGCATCGATGAGGTGATAATGACTTCGCGCAAAGACCTGGACGAGGAAGACGACGACGAGGCCCTGCGCGACGGCGACATCGTGACCGCCACCGTCTGCCCCATCTCACGCTCCATGCGCGATTATCTTGAAGCGCTATCGACGGGCGGCAGCAACGGCCCCCGCATGTTCGAGGGTGATTTCTGCCTCGGGTTCTTCCTCCCGGCGCCGGTGACGGAATCCTCCATCACCTTCCGCCCCGACGAAATGGAAGAATACAAATGACGATGGCATCGCTGCGCAAGGCGGCAGTATGCATCATATTCGCCTTTTTCCTTTCATCCGGCGCAGTCATCTCGGCATTTCTCGACTTCGGGGAAAAATACGGCTACTCGATAATGAGGCTTACGGTGCCATTGACCGTCATTATGCTGATGGCCGCGCTGATCAACTACCGGGTGCTGATTCCACGGTTCCTGCTGCGGGGCAACTATGCGTCGTACGGCATCTGCGCCTTCATGCTTGCCTATGCGGTTCCACTGGCCGGAATAGGGTTTGAACGGGTGGTGCGCGAACAGCTCGGGTTGCCTCACCGCATAATGGATTATTCGAGTCCGTGGATTCTCGCCGACGCCCTGTCGTCGTGCGTGCTGATTATCGCGTTGCTTGCCGGGATGTCCATAATCGTCCTTTACTGCCGGTGGAAAGAACAGACATACGAGGCCATTTCGTTGGAAAAGCGGCTGAATGACAATATCGCCATGATGAAATCCCGGCTAAACCCAGGATACATCACGGCTTCGCTCACCCGAATCACAGACCTGTTCCATACCGACGCCGAAAAGGCCAACACCGAAATACGACGGCTTTCCGACTTCCTGCGACATCAGTTATACGAGCTGCCGATGCCGGACAGCACTGCCGTTTATCCCGCCACCGAAACGGAGGGGAAGAGGCAGATTGTGGCGGAGATAATCAGTGAGCCACGTTACCGCGTGTGGCGTCATCTGCTGCTTCAGATAATGATAGCCATGATTTCAATCGGCTCATTTTTCGACACGCCAGACATGCCGCAGTTTTCCTTGCGACGGTGCTATGGAGTGTTGTCGCTCGATTTGGTGCTCAACATCATAGCTTACACAAACATATATGTGCTGTTCCCCTATTTCCTGCGACGTGGGCATGAACGGCGCTATGCGGCTGCTGTCGGAATATTCATGGCGTTTCTGGCCATGGCCATCATCGCCATACAGGTGAAAACGTACGATCCGGCCCCTTACGGGCGCAATCTTCCCCTCCCGATACTATGTATCTCAACAATAGGCTCATTGTTAACACTGGTCCTGTACCTTGGCGCCACCGCGGCGCTGCTGTCGCTCAAAAAATGGCTCGCCGGCAACCGCCGCATCGCCGAACTCAATGCCGAGACATCACGCTGCGAGCTATCGTTCCTCAAAAAACAGATAAATCCCCATTTTCTGTTCAACGTCCTCAACAATGCCGGCGTGATGGCCTATGACGAGCCCGACACTGCCAGAAACATGTTGGAGGAACTGCGCCGTCTGCTCGACTATCAGCTCGCCGGCGTCCGCAACACGTCAACCACGATAGGGGCCGAGCGACAATTCGTAGAAGCGTATCTCGCACTTGAAAAGACACGGCGCGACAACTTCGTCTATTCCGTCGTTTGCTCCGGCGGTGCGGAATACAGATGCGTGCCTCCGCTTCTGTTCATTCCGTTTGTTGAAAACGCCGTGAAATACAGCCCGCGCGACTTTCTCGGGACGGGCGGCATAGAAATATGCTTCACCCTGCAGGACAATCAGCTGGTTTTCACATGTTCCAACCCGATTGGCTCAAATGCAAGGCCCTCGGGAGGAGGCCTCGGCATAGCCAACACCCGGCGGAGGCTCCAGCTCATCTACCGCGACAGATTCAGTCTTTCAACCGACGACGATGGCCAAACCTTTCTTGTAACCCTAAAAATACCCGTATGGACTGCATAATCATTGATGACGAACCGATTGCCCGGCGAGGCATGAGACGCCTCATCGGCGGCCGCCCCGAACTGACCCTAACCGGCGAATTCGGAGACACCGCCAGCGCCGGGGAGTTCCTCACCGCACATTGCCCCGAGCTCGTTTTTCTCGACATACAGCTGCCAGGCTCAAACGGCATAGAATTTGCCCGCACCATTCCGCACGACACCATGGTGATTTTCACCACCGCCTATTCCGAATATGCCCTCGACAGTTATGAGGTCAACGCAATCGACTATCTGGTGAAGCCAATCGACCCCGCGCGGTTCAACAAGGCCATGGACAAGGCAGTCGAATACCAGCGGCTGCTCGCCGACGCCTCCCAGGCGGAAGAAGCGCGGAAAGTCGACGAGACCGTAATAATCAAGGCCGACCGCCGCTATCACCGCATCCGGGTCGCGGACATACTGATGGTGGAAGGGCTGAAAGATTATGTGGTATTCCATCTTCCCGAGCGGCGCATCGTGGCGCGGATGACCATACGCTCGGTAGCCGACATGCTGCCCGCAACCGGTTTTCTGCGCGTGAACAAATCGTATATCGTCAATCTTGACCATGTGACCTCATTCGACACCGCCGACATCACCGTCGGATCTCACGAGATAACGATTGGTCCCACCTACCGCGACACCGTGCTCGGGCGACTGCTCGGCAATGCGGATTAAGCGGCAATTCATTTTGTTGACAAACTTAGTTACCGAACTTACATGTTATTCGGCAATTTCTTCGTACCTTTGCAGTCGAAAATATCCAATAGCGTATGCAGAATATCCGTAACATCGCCATCATCGCCCACGTCGACCACGGAAAGACCACCCTGGTTGACAAGATGCTCCTTGCCGGCCACCTTTTCCGTGAAAACCAGAACGCCGGCGAACTCATTCTCGACAACAACGACCTGGAGCGCGAGCGAGGCATCACGATTCTTTCGAAAAACGTATCCATCAACTATAAAGGCACCAAAATCAACATCATCGACACCCCGGGACACGCCGACTTCGGCGGCGAGGTTGAACGTGTGCTCAACATGGCCGACGGCTGCCTGCTGCTTGTCGATGCCTTCGAAGGCCCGATGCCACAGACACGCTTCGTGCTCCAGAAGGCCCTGCAAATCGGCCTCAAGCCCGTTGTGGTGGTCAACAAAGTCGACAAACCCAACTGCCGCCCCTCCGAGGTGCAGGACATGGTTTTCGACCTGATGTTCAACCTCGACGCCACCGAGGAACAGCTTGACTTCCCCACAATATTCGGTTCGGCCAAAAACGGCTGGATGAGCACCGACTACACCAAGCCCACCGACAATATCCTTCCCTTGCTTGACGCAATCATCGAGCACATCCCGGCTCCCGAGACCCACGAGGGCGATGCGCAGATGCTCATCACCTCGCTCGACTTCTCGAGCTATGTGGGCCGTATCGCCATCGGCCGCGTCCACCGCGGCACCCTGCGCGAAGGCATGGAAATCGCCCTCTGCCGCAAGGATGGCTCCGTTGTGAAACAGCGCATCAAGGAACTGCACACCTTTGAAGGCATGGGCCGCAAGAAGGTTCAGGAAGTGTCGAGCGGCGACATCTGCGCCCTGGTCGGCATCGAAGGCTTTGAAATCGGCGATACCGTGGCAGCCGCGGAGAATCCCGAGCCCCTGCCCCGCATAGCCATCGACGAACCCACCATGTCGATGACTTTCACCATCAACGACTCGCCGTTCTTCGGCAAGGACGGCAAGTTCGTCACCTCACGCCACATCGGCGACCGCCTCACCAAGGAACTCGACCGCAACCTCGCGCTGCGCGTCACCAAGGCCGACCATCAGGACGTATGGACCGTTTTCGGACGCGGTGTGCTACATCTGTCAGTACTCATCGAGACAATGCGCCGCGAAGGATATGAGCTGCAGGTAGGTCAGCCACAGGTAATCATCAAGGAAATCGACGGCAAAAAGTGTGAGCCCGTCGAACTTCTCACCATCAACGTCACCGAGGAATACTCGTCGAAAATCATCGACATGGTAACCCGCCGCAAGGGCGAGATGATTTCGATGACCGCCCAGAATGACCGTGTCCACATGGAATTCCAGATTCCGTCGCGCGGCATCATCGGCCTGCGCAACAACGTGCTCACCGCATCGGCCGGCGAAGCCATAATGGCCCACCGCTTCCTTGAATATCAGCCCTGGAAAGGCGATATCGAACGCCGCACCAACGGCTCGCTCATCGCCCTCGAAGCCGGCACAGCCTACGCATACGCCATCGACAAGCTTCAGGACCGCGGCCGCTTCTTCATCTTCCCCCAGGAAGAAGTATATGCCGGTCAGGTTGTCGGCGAGAACGCCAAGGAAAATGACATCGTCGTGAACGTCACCAAATCGAAGAAGCTCACCAACATGCGTGCTTCGGGCGCCGACGACAAAGCCCGCATCGTTCCTCCGGTTGTATTCAGCCTCGAAGAAGCGCTTGAATACATCAAGGAAGACGAGTATGTGGAAGTAACCCCCCACCACATCCGCCTGCGCAAGATAATTCTTGACGAAATCGAGCGCAAGAGGGCAAACCGATAATCCGACAAACCATGTGCCCCGGCACTCCTGGGGCACCTTCCAAAACGCTGAATATGTTCACACTTAACATCCACGGCTCGCTGCATGAATTTAACGGACCTGCGGTAATGGGCATCCTCAATGCCACGCCCGACTCGTTCTATGCCGGCTCCCGCGCCCAGACAGAGGCCGAGATTGCCGCCCGCACGGCGCTGCTGGTTTCGGAAGGCGCAGATTTCATTGACGTCGGTGCATTTTCGACGCGTCCCGGCGCATCGGAAGTGAGCGAACAGGAAGAATGTGAACGTCTTGAAAAGGCCGTTCGCATCACCCGCGCGGTTGCTCCCAACTCAATCATATCGGTCGATACATTCCGCGCATCGGTGGCACGCAAGGCCGTGGAGGAATGGGGCGCCGACATCATCAATGACGTAAGCGGCGGCAATCTCGACCCGGAGATGTTCGATACTGTGGCAGAGCTGAAAGTCCCGTACATACTGATGCACATGCGCGGTTCCGTGGCCGACATGATGGAGTATACCGACTATGAGATGGTCACACGCGACGTGCTGTCGGAACTCGGCGACCGCGTGCAGCAACTCGCCCTGCTCGGTGTGAACGACGTAATAATCGACCCCGGATTCGGATTCAGCAAAACTCTTGAACAGAATTATCAGCTGCTGCACGACCTGAAACTTTTCGAGCTGTTCCACCGGCCCGTGCTGGTGGGCTTCTCGCGCAAGTCGATGGTCACGAAGCTGCTCGGAGTGCCTGCCGAAGACGCCCTCAACGGCACTACTGTGCTCAACACGCTCGCACTTGACCGCGGAGCGTCCATTCTGCGCGTACATGACGTCAAAGCCGCAAGGCAGGCGATAGCAATATTCAATTCAATGCACGATGCACAATACAAGATGAACAATGCCCAATGCACGATGCATAATTGTGACGGAGGTACCCACTAAATCGGGTCTTGTGAATTGTGAATCGTGAATTAATTTAAAGTGAGATGCCAAGTTTCGGAATAAAGGACATAGTCGACATCATCCTGGTAGCGCTGCTGCTCTACTACATCTACCGGCTCATGAAAGAATCGGGCACCATAAACATATTCTATGGTGTGATGGCTTTCATCGTGGTGTGGATTGTGGCCTCCGAAATTTTCGCCATGCGCCTTATCGGAACGATTCTCGACAAGTTCATGAGCATAGGACTCCTGATTCTTGTTATTCTGTTCCAGGATCAGATAAAGCGTTTCCTGGTCGAACTCGGCTCGCACAGGCGATGGCGGTTCCTGGCAAAAATCTTCCATCACCACAAGGACGGCGACACCCTGCCGACAGCCTGGGTGATGCCTGTTGTCTATGCCTGCATGAACATGTCGAAGACAAAAACCGGCGCACTCATCGTCATCGAGCAGACCGTTCCGCTCGACAACTATGAGAAAACCGGCGACATAATTGACGCCGACATCAACACACGGCTTATTGAAAACATATTTTTTAAAAATTCACCCTTACACGACGGCGCCCTTATAATCGCGCACGGACGTCTTGCGGCGGCCGGCTGCATCCTGCCGGTGAGCCACGACTCGGACGTGCCCCGCTACATGGGACTGCGCCACCGCTCGGCCCTCGGCATCGCCCAGGCCACCGACGCGGTCGCCGTTGTGGTCAGTGAAGAAACCGGCAACATCTCGATTGCCCACCGCGGCAAACTGACGACTCGCCTGAGTTCAACCGAACTCGAACACCGCCTGAATGCAATCGCCATGATGCCAAAGTGATTACGTCACATGGCAAAAGAACGACTCTGGAACCGTAATTATCTGAAGGTGATGACGAGCAATTTCCTGCTCTTTTTCGCCTTTTATCTACTGACCCCGCTTCTGCCGATATATCTTGACGAGCAATTCCATGCCGAGAAAGACATGATTGGCCTGGTTCTGTCGGGCTATGTCGTGGCAACATTGCTCATAAGGCCGTTCAGCGGATTCATGGTCGACAGCTTCAACCGCAAGACGGTGCTGGTGATATGCTTCCTGTTTTTCTTCGTATGCTTCGCCGGATATATAGGAGCAGGTACACTGCTGATGTTCGCCATAGTGCGCACCCTCCACGGAATACCGTTCGGAGCCACCACCGTCGCCAACTCAACCGTGGCAATTGACGTGCTGCCATCGTCACGCCGCAACGAAGGCATAGGCTATTATGGCCTCAGCAACAACCTTGCAATGGCCTCGGCTCCATCGGCAGGAATATGGATTTACCACTCCACATCCAATTTCGGACTTCTGTTCTGGCTGTCGCTTGGACTGGCATTCGCCGGCTTCATCTGCGCCTCAACAGTTAAGATTCCACAACGCGAAATCGTGGAGAACAAGCCGAAGCTCAGCCTTGACCATTTCTTCCTCGGCAGGGCGTGGCTGATGGCATTGAATATTCTGTTTTTCGGATTGTGCTGGGGTATAATGAGCAATTACGTCGCCATCTACGGTCAGGAACGGCTCGGCATTACTGACGGCACCGGCATATTTTTCATGCTGCTGTCTGCCGGACTGATGGTGTCGCGCATTTTCGGCACAAAAGCACTGCGCGATGGGAAACTTACGGAGAACTGCGCGCGCGGCGTGCTTATTTCCCTGGCTGGCTACACCATGTTCGCCCTCGGTATCGGTCCGGTCGGATATTACGGAGCCGCATTGCTGATTGGGCTGGGCAACGGGCAGATGTACCCCGCCTTCCTCAGCATGTTCATCAACGTTGCGCGCCACGACCAGCGCGGCACGGCCAATTCGTCGATTCTAATATCTTGGGATCTCGGCATGGGCATAGGCATCCTGCTCGGCGGCTTCCTGGTCCAGTATATGAGTTACGACGCAGCATTCTGGGCCACCGCAATAATGCAGGGAACCGGGGCGGTGCTGTTCCTCACGCTAACCCGCAACTTCTTTCTGCGTCGCCGTCTGCAATGATTCCAAGCGGCGCCATACGGCGCGCCTTACCGCATCGGCACACATTGCCACGGCAAACCATACGGCAACCACACCGATAGCACAAAGGCTGAAAGCGCCGAGCGACTGCGTGGCCCACAATTTCATGACCACCGGCTTCATGACATTGCCCCATACGAGCGGGGACTTATGGATAAGATAGACGGCAAAAGACGAACGGGCAATATAATTGACCGCGCGGGATTGAAAATGCAACGAGCCAAACCATAGGAAACATCCGACCGTGGCGGCAAGCACAGCCGGAGAATTGTAGGCGAACGCCCGTATCGGCTCCATGTAAACGGCGCTGACAAACACAGCAGCCACCGACACGAGATAAAGCACGGCGGCACCGCGGCGCCCTACCGGCAGGCCATGCAGGGCAACATAACGCCCCATCAGATACACCATAATCAACTGTACAAGCGTATAGCCGGTGGGATTGAACTGGGCGCCCCACCCCCACCCGCACCAGACGTTAAAGACAATAAAGGCAAGCAGGACAGCGGAGGCCATGCGGCGCGAAAGCGCGTCAAAACCGGCATTGAGCAGCGGACTGAGAATCATAAGTCCGAAGTAGGCCGGTACATACCAAAGGTCTGTATGGGTCAGCACAAGCCAGCTTTCAAGCCATTCCACAACCGAGAACCGCGTGGGGAACGCAATCCACACGAGAGTGAAGATTCCCACAGAATAGAACGCACATTCAAACAGATAGGAGCAAACCGAGCGCAGGCGCAGCCTTATTCCGAAATATCCTGAAATCATCGTGAAGCAGTTCACTCCGATTATCGCGGCCGATTCCACGGCGAGCCGCCACACGTCACGGGCACCGAGACCCAGCAGGTCGCCCCCTGGAGCGGGCAGACCGAGCGAAGCGCCGTCGACATGCACCAGCACCACCATAATCATGCTGACGATGCGCAGCAGTTCCATGTTTGACTGTCTGATGCGGGCGGCCATAAATCAGAATGGAGCCTGTTCGTCGGCAGATGCGGGGGCAAGATTGGCCGTGCCTCCGCCAAAAGGATTGGCAGCCTGCGGCTCGGAAGCCGAGGCTCCGATGCGCGAGCGGGCCTCGCCCATCGACGACCCCATGTCGTCCCAGTTCTCGAACCGGGCAAACGAGGCGCGGAAACGGAGTTTAACGTCGTCCACCGAACCGCTGCGGTGCTTGGCTATGATGAACTGAGCCAGCCCGCGGATGTCGTTACCCTGGGCATCCTCGCCGCTGCGCGAGTAATATTCGGGGCGATGGATGAAGCAAACCATGTCGGCATCCTGTTCGATGGCGCCCGACTCACGGAGGTCGGACAGCTGGGGACGCTTGTCGTCGGAACGCGACTCGACCGATCGGTTGAGCTGTGACAGGGCCACGATAGGAATATTGAGCTCCTTGGCAAGCTGCTTGAGGTTACGCGATATCATCGAGACTTCCTGTTCGCGCGAACCGAATTTCATGCCCGAAGCGTTCATCAGCTGCAAATAGTCGATGATGATGAACTTCACCTGCTTCTCGCGCACGAGGCGGCGGGCCTTGGTGCGGAGTTCGAACACAGACAGCGACGGAGTATCGTCGACATAAAGCGGGGCTCCGTACAATGCGTTCAGACGGGCCATCGTCTGCTGCCATTCCAGCTGGGTGAGCTGACCTGACTTGATTTTGGCGCCGTCAATCTCACACACGTTTGAAATGAGACGGTTGACCAGCTGCAAATTACTCATTTCAAGCGAGAAAATAGCAACCGGAATATTGAAGTTCACAGCCATGTTCTTGGCCATCGACAGCACGAACGCGGTCTTACCCATCGCAGGACGGGCGGCGATGATGATGAGGTCGGAGTTCTGCCATCCCGAGGTCAGGCGGTCGAGTTCACGATAGCCTGATTCGAGACCGCTGAGGCCGGATGTGCGCTGCGACGAGGCCTGCATCTGCGCCACCGCCTGCATGATGACCGGGTCGATCTGCGTGACGTCTTTCTTGACGTTACGCTGCGACAGCTCGAAAAGCTCGCCCTCGGTGACCTGCATCACCTCCTCGATGTCGTTGCTCTCGTCAAATGCGCTCGACTGCACTTTCGACCCAAAGGTTATCAGTTCGCGGGCAAGGTATTTCTGCATCACGATTTTGGCGTGATACTCGATGTGGGCTGCCGAGCCTATATTGGTTGTGAGACCGACGATAAACGCGCGGCCACCGGCCTTTTCCAACGTTTCGTTCTTCTCGAGCTGATTGATTACAGTGATGAAGTCGATGGGCTGCTGGGCGGCTCCGAGGGTTTGAATGGCCTCGTAGATAAGGCGGTGGGCCGGTTCATAGAACACCTCGGGACGAAGGGTGTCGCACACCGTGGTGTATGCATCCTTGGCAATGAGGAGCGCACCCAGCACGGCGGCCTCGGTGGCGACGTCGCTCGGCGGCTTGAGCCCGGCAATGTCAAGTGCGGAGGGGCCGTCGTTTTTCTTGCGTGGGTTATACGGACGTTTCTCTTCCATGTATTATTTCAGTCGGAAATTGTAGCCGAGACATACCTCGATCGAGGTGCAGCGCGAGGCGCTGAAAGTATCGGCCTTTGAGGAGTGGAAAATGTTGCCGAGCCCGAAATAATAGCGGGCCTCGAGAGTGACGGAATGTCTCGGCCTAAGATAGAATTCCCCGCCGATGCCGGCGGTGATGCCATAGTCAAAGCGGTTTGCAACAGGCATGGCGAGCTGCTCGGTTTGCCTCGGACGCTCAGGCCAGCCGGTCACAGACGACAGATTGTTGTAGTCGAAATTAGCCGATATGGAACTTGACAGCATATATGACAGCTCTGGGCCGAGATTTATGAAACACTTGGCGCGTTTTCCGCCGAAAATAATCTGGGTCATCACCGGCAGGTTGATATAGGTCAGCGACCTGGAGTATGAGAGCGGCGATTCCTCGAAGTTCTCTTTCCATCCACGCTGCACCCAGCCCAGTTCGGCCACCAGTCCGAAAAGCTTTTCTTCCGTATAGCGGAACGTTACAGCACCGGTCGAGCCAAGCAGCCAGCCCTGCGGCACGGAAGGCGACAGGTCGAGACGCCCCAGCGAGACGCCGGCCCGGCCACCGATTGATATGCGCGGAACATAATGGGTCTGAGCCTTGGCCACGCCTGGCACAGCCACGGTGACGGCAAGGGCAACAGCGCCCAACAAAGTCTTTAACTTACCCGACATCGGCTCAAAGCACTTTTACCGACACAGAATCGCCCGGCAGGAAGCGGACAATGTACAGGCACTGGTTCACGAGACCGTCAGGACGGGTTATACTTCCGTCGGAATCGTTGCCCATGCTGTTGTCGAACAGGAACGATGACTGCAAGCCTCGGAAAATCGGCTGACCGGTGGGGAGGAACTCGGCTTCGTTGGCATTGATGTCGGTGAGGAGATAGCGGGCTATGTCGTAACCGAGCAATGCCTGGGAGGGGACCTGTTCCATAGGAGCGGCGCCATACTCGCGCTCAAATTCCTCAAGGAAACGATGGGTGGCCTCATCACGCTCGTCACAGTAGAAGCGCGAATAGATTGTGGCGTTCAGACGGTGCAGATTTTCGGCGGCATCACCTCGGAAAGTGGTCCAGTCGGGATAGCCGAAAAGAGCGACATCGTCTGCCACAGCAAATTCATCACGCAAGGTGAGAAGCGTACGGGCAAACTTATTGAATTCGCCGAGCGAGCCCGACGCGGGAATAAACACGTATCGTGAAGCGCGGTCGAGGTCGGCTACATCGGCAACGTTGAGCATACCGTCATACACAAGCTCCATAGGCTCTATGCCTTCCGAAGCATAGCGCTCGCGGAGGTAGTTGGTGAAAGGCACCTTCTCGCCACGTCCGCCCTTCGACGCGAGGAAAACGGGAGTGTAACCCTCATAATCGGAGATAAGAGCCTCGGCAGCCTTGGCATACATAAGCTGGGCGGGAATGTAGGTCTGGAGTATCTGAGGATTGTCGATATAGGAAGTATCCTGCACTGCGCACAGATTCATGACGTATGCGTCGAGGCCGGCTGCTCCAATCAGGGCTGCCTCGAAGGATGCATGGTCTTCGGGAGCGATGATTACATCGGCATCCTTGACATCATCCTTGGCCATGATGGATGCAATCTCGCCAACGGAACCCTTGGTGTCGTGGAACTGAATCTTCACAGGCGAATCGCCGTTGTTGAGCGATTTCGCACCCAAGAGGAAGCCTCGGGTGAAATCAGTTGCAGAACGCGCCTGACGTCCAGGCTGTTCCTCGTCAAGCATGAGCGGCAGCAACACGGCTACAACCGTCTCGACTGAATCAACGTACTCAGGCGTGATTTCAACGATGGGAGGGTTGACAGGGCGAAGACGGCGTTCCTCATCGGGATAGACCACGGGAGCAACCTCAGCCATTTCGGTAGTGTCGCCGGTATTGTCAATAGTTACAATCGGGGGATTGACAGGGCGCAGGCGACGCTCGGTGTCGGGAGGGGTGACAGGAGCGACGGGTTCCTCAACCTCCTGAGCCGGTTCCTCGACCTGGATTGCAGGCTGTTCGACTGGCGCGGCGGCATGCGAGGCCACGTTAGCATCCTCTTCCGATGCGGGAATAAGCAAAATGTCTCCGGCCTTCACCCCCGCATTCGCACTGGGATTGAGAGCGGCAATCTGGTCGGGGGTCACGCCAAAACGATAGGCGATGCCAAAAAGAGTCTCGTTGCGCTGCACTTTATAGTGGAGCGGACCCGTGGACTCGGTGTGAGCCTCCTCTCCATCAGAAAACACCGATGAAAATTCCCTGACTGGAAGGTAAATGGTCATTCCCATGCGAATGCCGTCAGAAGCAGCTGGATTGGTGCGTAGAATGTCGTCACGGGTTATGCCAAGTTTCTGCGCCACGTCCATGAGCGATTCGTTTCTCTGCACTGTATAATAGTAGTAGTCTGTGCCGTTGACCCGCTTGACAGGCAGTTCAATGGCAAAAGCGCCAAGCGATACTGCGCCCAGGGCGGCACCGAACAAGATATTCCGAAATGATTTTTTCATCTTCGTAAAGGATAATTGTTTGCAAAGATAGTAAATTTAATTCAAAAGTCGCAATTTCCTATATAAAAGACTTCCGACAAATGACAATCGCCATCCTGCAAAACATCGTTGCGGGACGGCGATTGTGTTGTGTATATCGTCAACAGCGGATGTCAGGCATTCGCATCACCTTTCGGAAGGGTGTAGTGCAGCCAGATATAGCCGAGGACACCCGAGAGCACGGAGCCAATCACGATGCCGAGTTTGGCATGGTTGAGCAAATCGTGCATGTGGGCGCTGGCACCGCCGAACGACAGCGTTGCGATGAATATCGAGACTGTGAATCCGATACCGCCGAGCATCGACACCGATGCGAGCATCGACCAGGTGGAGTTGGCCGGCATGGGAGCGAGCTTGAGCTTGATGGCAAGCCACGAGAACGAGAAGATACCGACGAATTTGCCGACGAGCAAGCCGCAGATGATAGCCAGCGATACGCCTTCGAAAGCTGACACAGGCTCCATGTCGAGGAGGTAGATGCCGGCATTGGCAAAGGCAAAAAGAGGGATGATGAAGTAGTTGACCAAGGGGTGAAGATTGTCTTCAAGCTCCTGCAAGGGCGAGATGACCTTGTCTGAGGCATGCTCGACTTCCTTGAGCCAGTTCATCTGTTCGGGGGTGAGGATGGTTCGCTTGGAAAGGGCCTCCTCGCCTTCGGCCACGGTGAAATGATCCATCGACTTCTTGATCATCTTGATGTATTTCATCGGTTCGAACACGGGCTTGGCGGGAACGGTGAAGGCCACCAGCACACCCGCAATGGTGGGATGGATGCCAGAGTTGAGGAAAAGGAACCACACCACGGCGCCAAGCACGAAATAGAATCCTTTGCTCTGTATGCTCATCACCCCGCCGAGGGCAAGGATTGCAAGGAATCCAGCGGCCACGAGCAGATAGACAAGCTCGATGTTCGACGAATAGCAGGTGGCGATGACAATGATGCCGCCGATGTCATCGGCCACGGCAAGAGTGGTGAGGAATATTTTAAGTGACACCGGCACACGGCTGCCGAGCATGGCGAGAACACCTATCGAGAAAGCGATGTCGGTGGCCATGGGGATGGCCGCACCCCCGCTGTAATCGGTGCCGGCGCTGAACCATGAGAATATTAGCACCGGCATAACCATGCCGCCTATTGCGCCGATAATCGGGAGCAGGGCCTTGCGGAACGAAGAAAGTTCGCCAACGAGTACCTCGCGCTTGATCTCAAGACCAATCGAGAAGAAGAAAATGGCCATGAGCGCATCGTTGATGAACGCAAGGAGGTTCATCGGATGGCCTCCGTGGCTGAACACGTTGAAATCGCCTATCTGGAGCCGCACTGGCTGGGTCCAGAAGTCAAGGTAATAGCCGCTGAGCGCAGGAACATTCACCACAATGAGCGCGAGGGTGGTCGCCACAATGAGGATGTTGCTGCCGGTTGCATGGCGGCGGATGGCCTGTTGGGCCGCGTAGAAAATGTTGTTGTTATTGCTCATGACAGTTGTTTTAGAGCGTGTTTGGTGGGGATTAGTCAAGTTTGAGGACTGCGAGGAAAGCTTTCTGCGGCACTTCTACAGAACCGATCTGCTTCATGCGTTTCTTGCCCTTCTTCTGTTTCTCGAGCAGCTTGCGCTTTCGGGAAATATCGCCGCCGTAACACTTGGCCGTCACGTCCTTACGAACGGCCTTGACAGTCTCACGCGCAATGATTTTTGCCCCGATGGCAGCCTGGATGGCTATGTCGAACTGCTGGCGAGGAATAAGTTCCTTGAGTTTCTCGCACATGCGGCGCCCGAACGTAAGGGCATTGTCGGCATGGGTGAGTGTGGAAAGTGCGTCGACGCTTTCACCGTTGAGAAGTATGTCAAGCTTGACAAGCTTCGACTCGCGGAAACCGTGAATATGGTAGTCGAACGAGGCGTACCCTTTCGATATGCTCTTGAGTTTGTCGTAGAAATCAATTACGATTTCGCCGAGGGGCATATCGAAGGTCAGTTCCATGCGGTGACCACCCGAGATATATTCCTGTTTAACGAGCTCGCCGCGCTTGCCGAGGCAGAGGGTCATGATGGGGCCGATGAATTCGGGGGTGGTGATGACGCTGGCGCGGATATACGGTTCCTCGATATGGTCGATGAGGGTGACATCTGGCAAACCCGACGGGTTGTGCACTTCGGTCATGTTACCCTTTTTGTCATAGACGCGGTACGACACGTTGGGGACGGTTGTGATTACGTCCATGTCGAATTCGCGGCCAAGGCGCTCCTGAATTATCTCCATATGGAGCAACCCGAGGAAGCCGCAGCGGAAACCGAAGCCCAGCGCGGCAGATGATTCGGGCGAGAATGTGAGCGAGGCATCGTTGAGCTGAAGTTTCTCCAGCGAGGCGCGCAGGTTCTCGAAATCTTCCGTTTCGATGGGATACACACCAGCAAACACCATGGGCTTGACTTCCTGGAAACCCTTGATGGCCTCGGCACAGGGACGGTCGACGTGGGTGATGGTGTCGCCCACCTTCACCTCGCGCGAGTTCTTTATGCCCGAGATGATATAGCCCACGTTGCCGGCTGAAAGCTCCTTACGGGGCGACAGGTCAAGCTTCAACACACCAATTTCGTCGGCATGATATTCCTTGCCGGTGGCCACGAACTTCACGAAGTCGTTGGTGCGGATGGTTCCGTTCTGTATCTTGAAATATGCGATGATTCCGCGGAAGGGGTTGAACACCGAGTCAAAGATAAGGGCCTCGAGCGGCGCATCGGGATCGCCCTTTGGGGCCGGGATGCGCTCGATGATGGCGTCAAGAATATCGGGGATACCCATGCCGGTCTTGCCGCTGGCGCGGATTATGTCGTCATGGTCGCAGCCCAGCAGTTCAACAATCTGGTCAGCGACTTCCTCGGGGTTTGCCGAGTCGAGGTCGCATTTGTTCAGCACAGGAATAATCTCGAGGTCATTGTCGATGGCCATATAGAGATTGGAAATTGTCTGCGCCTGGATGCCCTGGGTGGCGTCCACGATGAGCAACGCACCCTCGCATGCAGCGATTGAGCGCGACACCTCATAGGAAAAGTCGACGTGGCCCGGAGTGTCAATCAGGTTGAGCGTGAATTTCTCGCCACCGTGGGCATACTCCATCTGGATGGCATGGCTCTTGATGGTGATGCCGCGTTCGCGCTCGAGATCCATGTCGTCGAGCACCTGGGCCTCCATGTCCTTGGCCGAGATGGTATTGGTGTATTCAAGCAGGCGGTCGGCCAAAGTCGACTTGCCGTGGTCGATATGTGCAATTATACAGAAGTTGCGAATATTTTTCATTCCGATTTCAAATAATCGACAAAGTTACGAAAAAAAAGTGAGACTACTAACCTCGGACCGTAACTCCAAATGCCTAATTCCAAATTCCTAATTTCTAATTCCTAATTCCCTCGCCGTGTTTATTCCGTCGATTGCCGCCGATACTATTCCGCCGGCATATCCGGCGCCCTCTCCGACTGGATAAAGGCCTTCAATCTCCACATGGCGACGGGTGGCGTTGTCGCGGGGAATACGCACCGGTGCCGACGTGCGCGTCTCGTCACCGATGAGAGCCGCCTCGGAAGTAAGGAATCCCCGGGCCTTGCGTCCAAATTCGGCCAGGCCTTTTTGCAGGCGCGTGGCTATGAACGGTGGCAGAATCTGGTCGATGCGTCCTGACTTGACGCCTGGGGCATAAGATGACTGGGGGAGCGACTTGCTGGGACGCGAAGCCACAAAGTCGGTCATGCGCTGGGCCGGGGCAGTCTGGGTCTGACCGGCTGCCTCAAAAAATGCCGTCTCGATGTCCTGCTGGAAGTGCATCATCTTCAACGGACCGAATTTATCATATTCGGGCAAATCCTCGGGCAAGACTTCAACGACCATTCCTGAATTGGCCCAGCGGGTGCCGCGGTTTGACGGCGACATGCCGTTGACAACAAGCTGTCCGGGTTCGCTGGCAGCCGGAATTATGACTCCACCCGGGCACATGCAGAACGAATACACCGCGCGCCCGTCGACACGTGTCAGCATGGAATACTCAGCTGCGGGAAGGTATTTGCCACGTCCGCGGGGGGAGTGGTACTGAATTTGGTCGATGAGCTGCTGGGGATGTTCAAGGCGGACGCCCACAGCTATACCTTTGGGCTCCATGGCGACGTTGCGTTCGAGCAACATACGGTAGACATCGCGGGCCGAATGGCCTGTGGCCAGTATGACGGGACCTCGGTATTCGCTGCCGTCGGCCGTAACCACACCTTCGACGCGATTGCCATCACTATTCATGACAAGGTCGGTGACGCGGCATCCGAACCGAACCTCGCCGCCGTGGTCTATGATTGTCTGGCGCATGGCCTTGATGATTACGGGCAGTCGGTCGGTGCCTATATGTGGATGCGCGTCGATAAGGATGTCGTCGCTGGCACCGTGGGCGTGGAAAATCTGGAGCACTTTATTGACGGGGCCGCGTTTTGTGCTGCGGGTGTATAGCTTCCCGTCAGAGAAAGCTCCTGCCCCACCCTCGCCGAAGCAGTAGTTCGAGTCGGGGTCGACGATTCCCTCGCGGCTGATGGCTGCCATGTCGCGGCGCCGGGCATCGACGTCCTTGCCGCGTTCGAGCACGATTGGCTTACGGCCAAGTTCGATAAGCTCGAGAGCGGCGAACAGTCCTGCAGGGCCTGCGCCCACGATTATCACAGGCTCCGCGCCGCTCACATCGGGATATTGCACCGGCTCATAACGGCGGTAGGATTCTTCCACCTCATCTATATGGAGCTGGATGGTGAGGTTGACCATTACCCTGCGCTGGCGGGCGTCAATCGAGCGACGGAGGATGTCGACGCGGCGTATACGGTTTGCGTCGATGTCGAGGGCGGTAGATGCCGCCACCGCGAGGCGGGTTGGCTCGCCGGCCACTTCAGGAGCGAGGCGAAGTTGTATCTGTTGGAGCATTTTGTGACGAATTGAACATTTTTTTGAACTTGCGGTTCATGACCACCATGGTCACCACCGCGAGGACGAAAGCGAGGAAGTCGCTGACGCTCATCGAGGCCCATACGCCGTTGATGCCGAATTTCGGCGGCAGTATCCACAGCAGGGGAACAAGGAAAATGAGCTGGCGTGTCAGCGACAGGAATATCGACATTTTGGGATGGCCGATACTCTGGAAGTAGTTCTGTATGACTATCTGCGCTCCGACCACGGGATATATGAGGAAGTAGATGTGAAATCCGGCGCGGGCAATGTCAATCATGGCCCGGTCGGTGGTGAACATCGAGCTTATCGCATCGGGGAACACCTGGGTGGCAATCCAGCCTAGTGTGGTGATGCCCACGCCTATCCAGATGCCCTTGCGCAGGGTCTCGACGACGCGGTTCCAGCGGCGCGCGCCATAGTTATATCCCAAAATCGGCTGCATGCCCTGGGTGACGCCAAACACAATCATCACGAAAAACATGGTGGTGCGGTTGATTATGCCGTAAGAACCCACGGCGATGTTTCCCTGGTCGCCGGCCACGTCGAGAATCGACTTATTGAGGAACACGACAACGAAGCATGCCGTGGCGTTCATGAGGAAGGGCGACAGGCCAATCGAGTATATTCGCTTGATGAGTCCGGGCGCAAACCAGGATTGGCGAACGTCAAAATGGACATAGCTTTTTTTCGACATGAAGTGGGCCAGCACCCAGATGAACGCGCAGCCCTGGGCGCAGATGGTGGCGATGGCGGCTCCGCGTATGCCCCATTTGAACGAGAAAATGAATATCGGCGCCAGAATAACGTTGACGGCCACGGAAAGCAGGGCTGAAATCATGGCTTTCTTGGGATAGCCGGTGGCTCGCATAAGGTTGTTGAGGCCGATGAAAATGTATGATACCGGTGTGCCGAGCAATATCACTTTCATAAATTCCCGGGCATACGGAATGGTCTCGGCTGTGGCGCCGAAGAAGTAGAGGATGTCGTCAAGAAACAGATAGGCCAGTCCGCCAAACACCACCGAGTGTATCAAACACAGGGTCATGACATTGTTGACCACGTCTGTCGCGCGGCCGAGAGCCTTCTGCCCCAGGAAAATCGACGAAATTGTGGCGCCGCCCACAGCGATGAGCGTGCAGAAGCCTATGACGAGGTTCATCAGGGGGAAGGTGATGGCCAGGCCGGATATGGCCATGGGGCCGACGCCGCGTCCTATAAACACCGAGTCAATGATGTTGTAGAGCGAGGTGGCGACCGCGGCTATGATGGCCGGGATGGAATATTGGGCCAGCAACCGGCCGATGGAGTTGGTGCCGAGAGTGAGCTGTGACGGCGTGGATGAATTTTTCTGGGTTGAAACGGTTGACATATTATGTTAACAAAGTTCAGGCCTCTTTTTGTTTACGCGGCCACAGCCTTTTCGGCCGCAATTTCATGCGGGTGAGGGCGCTGAGGGCATACAGCACCAACATTCCGGCGACAAACGCCCCGGCAAGCCACCAGGCCACGCGGCCATCGTCGACTACGGTCACACTGCCGAACGGATCGGGGCGGCTAAGTAAATCGGGCGATATGGTGGCGAAATTCCGCTTCCACACCACATGGCCGTCGCGCATGAACACCAACCCGGTGGCGCCGCGCACAAGTTCCTTGAGCGATGTGTCGGATGCCGAATAGACATCATATTCAGGCCGGGCCATCTCCACCCATCGGTCGAACGAGTCGCCCGACGCGGCCACGAGCCCTATCATGGCAATGCCATGCTCGGTGGCGTATTCGTAGATTTCGTTGGCCATGCGGGTGCGCATGAGGTTGTTGAGCCCGGGCTCCACCACGGCCAGGACGAGCATCTCGCCCTTTTCCGAAGGGTCGAACAGCTCGTCGGTGACTTCGTCGTCGCCGTCAAACACGGCAAGCCCCTCGCGGGTTGCCTCGGATGCGCCGCCGGCCCGTTCCACAAAAGTCCATGTCGAGTCGGGCAGCATGTCGAGCGTATATTCGCGGCGCTCGCCGTTTTTCTCATAAACATAGCGTTCGGCCCCCGAAGTGCCGTCGTCGGCAACCAGCGTCTTGCCCACCCCGTATGGCCGGAAATCCGCAACCGGCTGGAACTGCCAGCCAATGACGGCAAGCACGAGCCCGTAGACACACGACAGGGCGATAACGAGCCATTGCAGCCCCGGACGGTAGAGCGGCCTCGCCGCCTTGTGCCACACCAGGCAAAGCACCAGCAACGCGGTCAAGGCCACGTTCTTGAGCATGGTGGCGGTGTTTGAAATCACCAGCAGGTCACCGAAACAACCGCAGTCGGCCACGGGGTCGGCCACGGCGATATACACCGTCAGCGGCAGCATGAACAGCATCATCACCAACCCGCATATCGGAGTGGAGCGGCGCAGGCAGCCCGTTGCGAGCAGCACGCCAATGGTGAGTTCCACCACCGAAAGCACCACTGCCCCCAGTATCACAAGTTCATAAGGGATGAGGCGGTCGATGCCCCACACGGCCAGGTATTCGCCGATTTTATAGACGAAGCCGCGCGGATCGACGGCCTTGGCCCATCCCGAAAGGATGAACACGGCGCCTGTGAGCAGCCTGGCCGCCCACACCGACGCCACTTTCCATACTGGGGCTCCGGCGCTCATTCCGTAAGCTTTATGATGCCGAAAACGGCATAGATGAGGCAGTCGAGATAGTTGGAGTCAATGCCTTCCGACACCCGGACCTCGCCGTCGTTGTCTTCGATTTCCTTGACACGCTCGATTTTTGTGAGGATGAAGTCGGTATATGACAGCACCCTCATTCCGCGCCACGCCTCGTCGTAGTCATGGTTTTTCTTCTGCAGCAGCTCGCGTGCCTCGGCAGCCACCTGGTCGTATAGGCCTGTGGCGCGGGCCGTGTCGATGTCCTTGGTGTCCACGAAACCCAGCCGCAGCTGTATTATGCCTATTATGGCATAGTTTACGATTGCCATGAACTCGGGCAGGATTCCTTCGCCGACAGCCGAACGGCGCTTTATTTCAAGCGAACGTATGCGCTTGGCTTTTATGAAAATCTGGTCGGTCACGCTTTGGGGGCGCATAATGCGCCACGAAGCGCCATAATCTTTCAGCTTGGCCACGAACACCTCGCGGCATTCTGCCATAGCCTTGTCAAACTGGGCATTGGTATCCATAGAACGAAATTTTGTGCAAAAATACAAAAAAAATCCGAGGTAGCGCCCGCCGGTAGATTAAAACGAGACAAGACCGTAAACAACGAACCCTGCCGGGGAGCAGGGCTCGTTGTGGGTCGTGGTGGCGTCCGTTATCGGGTAGCCTCAACTTCGGGGGCGATGAGCTTATAGCCCTTGCCGTGGATGTTGATGATTTCGATGGATGGATCATCCTTCAGATGCTTGCGCAGTTTCGTGATGTAGACATCCATCGAGCGGGCGTTGAAATAATTGTCGTCGATCCAAATGGTCTTGAGCGCGTAGTTACGTTCAAGAATCATGTTGACATGGGCGCAGAGCAGGCTCAGCAATTCCGACTCCTTGGTGGTGAGCTTCGTCACCTTGTCGTCGATCATCAGCACCTGTTTCTGAGTGTCGAAAGTGAAGCGGCCGATTTTATACATGGTCACTTCCTTGCCCTTCTTTCCCTTGACGCGGCGCAGGATGGCCTCGATGCGCAACACGAGCTCCTCCATCGAGAAAGGCTTGGTGATATAGTCGTCGGCTCCGATTTTGAAGCCCTCGAGAATATCTTCCTTCAGCGACTTGGCCGTCAAGAAGATAATAGGCACCTCGGCGTTGAAGGTGCGGATTTCCTGTGCCAGGGTGAAGCCGTCTTTCTTAGGCATCATCACATCGAGCACACAGATGTCATATTTTCCTTTGAGGAAAGCCTTGTAACCGGCTTCGCCGTCCGAATAGAGGTCGGCGTTGAAGCCCTTGGCCTGGAGATATTCGCGCAGGAGCATGCCGAGATTCTCGTCGTCCTCGCAAAGGAGGATTCTCATACGTTCTTCCATAATTCCTTAGTTTTTAGAGAGTGGTAATATTATTATAAATTTTGTTCCAACATTGAGTTCGCTTTCCACCGAGATGGTGCCGCCCAGCTCCGTCACCATCTTGTGCACATAGGCCAGGCCGAGACCGAAGCCCTTTACATCATGGCGGTTGCCGGTCGATACCCGGTAGAATTTGTCGAAAATTTTCTTGAGGTCGTCGCGGCGTATTCCGATGCCGTTGTCGGCGATGGTGATCTCGAGGCGTTCGCCCGGCAGGTCGCGCGAGGCCACCGCAAGGTGCAGCGGACGCTCCTCCGAGCGGTATTTCACTGCATTGTCGAGCAGGTTGAAGATGACATTAGTGAAGTGCATCTCGTCCACCTCCACGAGGGCGTTCATCGCGTCGAGGTCGGCCGTGATATGGCCGCCATATTTCTCCACCTTCAGTTTGAACGTGTTGACGATGTTGTAGACCACCAGGTTCGCGTCAATCTCCTCAATCTTCAGTGTGGCTTTCTGCCGGTCGAACATCGACATCTGCAACACCTTTTCCACCTGGAAACGCAGACGCTTGGTCTCGTCGTTCACCACCTGGGCAATCTGCTGCAGCATGGTGGGCGATTTCCTCACGGCGGGGTCGTTCAGCATCTGCGCCGCCAGCGAGATGGACGATATTGGCGTCTTGAACTCGTGGGTCATGTTGTTGATGAAATCATTTTTCATCTCGGTTAGTTTCTTCTGCCTGAATGCCACGATGATGGTATACACGAAGATTATCAGCAATATGAGCGTGAACGCGAACGCCGGCACCATGAACGAGATCGAACTGAAAATGTAGTCGCGCTTGGTCGGGAAATACACTTTCAGGAAAAACAGCCGTTGCGAGCGGTCACGCGGGAAAAGCGTCTGTGTGAACACCTCGTCGACATCCGCGCCCGGCTGATAACCCGCCGAGCTGTACTGCACCAATCCGGCGCGGTTGACCACCGCAAACTCAAAGGGCACGTCGATGCCGAGGGTGTCAAGCTGCTGACGCAGGTATTTACGAACCAGGGCCGAATCGGCGCGCTCGGTGATGGGACGTTCCGAAGCCGACGAAATGATGTTGAGAATCACATCATCGAGCACACCCTTTTGGTAGAGGTAATGCGAGCGGTAGACATCCTGCATTGTCTGGAAATGCTGGCCGACCAGCGAACCGCCGGTCTGTATCTTGTTGATTTCGCTCATATCGCCCTTGATGGTGAGGTCGGCCTCAAGGCCGGTCGATGTCGTGAACGACAGCTTTACCCCTTCCTGGCGCGGCAACGCGTTGCCGAGACGCTGCGCATATATGCTCTGCGACTCAACGCGGCTCACCTCGTCCTCAAGGAAGTGGCGGGTCTCATCCTGTTCGAGCTGCTGCCCCACGGCAAGGAGGCTCTGGCGCACACCCTGGGTGAATTGCTCATAACGGATTTCGACTATGTTCTTCATATAAAATATCTGGATGAAAAGCAGACCGATGAACGTAAACGCCATCAGCACGGTCAAAATCCAGATTGTCTGTTTCTTCATCTTTTAATAGTGGTGCCGCCCGACAGGGCGAAGTCTAAGTTTATTATATTTAACAATTGGCGCGGCCTATTGTTTGCAAAATTTTAGTTAGGTAAATTTTTTAAAATCAACACACATCAGCGGCGCTTTAACATTCAAGTGCAAAATTAGCATAAAATTTTAACAATGCAAAGGATGATGCAAAAAAATTGCCCCGCCCTAATGAAAGCCGTCGGGGCGGAGGATGCAGTCGTTATGGCGGGCATGGATGTGTAGCCGATGCAGTCGTCGGAGACGCCGCGTGGGATGGCCGATGCAGTCGTCGGAGACGACGACGTTGTCGTTAGCCCCACCAAGAGCCCCTAAGGCGATTGGTGGGGGGAGGGGGCGTTGTATTATTATAGGAGTCCTCGTAGAGGACGAGGTCGTGGGCGGTCACGATAACGTCCTCTACGAGGACCGGATGTGGGTGGGTGCCTCTCGTCACCCCACCAATCGCCTTTGGGCTCTTGGTGGGGATAACGACAATGGCGTCCTCTGCGAGGACTGACGATGACACTGCTGTTTGCGGCGTCCTCTGCGAGGACTGCGCTTGCTTCGCCGTGTCGGTGGCGGCGGGACCATGGGGGGGCAGTCATAGTCTATATGCCTGCATTATGTCAATAACCCATCATTCCATGCAATTCCTTCGTTGTGCGCCATTTCTTCAAGCTCATCCTCGAACGACTGGCGGCCATGATGCACGCGCTGATTCTTTATATATTCAATCACCGTGGATTTATCCGTCTGAGACTTTGAAAATGAGAAATACTCCCTGCCCCACCCTTCAAAAGCCGGAAACATCCCGCTCCTCTTCATCCACAGACTGCTTTTACGCTTTATCTCACCCACTAAGTCAGCTATCCCTACCGATGGATGAACATCAACAAATATATGAATGTGGTTTTCTATTCCTCCAATTCTCAACAGGCGGCATTTTCGGGAGTCTATAATACTCCATATGTACCGGTAGATGTCCTCGCAATGCGATGAGGTTATGGTCATCTTACGGCAATACGTATTTATGACAATGTGATGAAGTGACAGTGTCGTACTCATGGCATTAGCGTTTGGTTTCCTCGCAAAGATAGTGATATTATGACATTTATGCAAATGAACATCCGTCTTTTGGCACGATAACGACCTCGGCGAGGGCGGCGAAGTGGCCGATGCAGTCGTCGGAGGCGACGATGTTCTCGTTAGCCCCACCATGAGCCCAAAGGCGATTGGTGGGGGGGAGGGGCGATTAACCTTTGTGGGAGTCCTCGTAGAGGACGTTTTTGTGGGCGGACACGATAACGTCCTCTGCGAGGACTGGGTGTTAGTGGGCGCCTCTTGTCACCCCACCAATCGCCTTTGGGCTCTTGGTGAGGTTAACGACTATGGCGTCCTCTGCGAGGACTGACGCACTCACCGCAGATGACAGCAGGGTGTGGGCGTTGTCGGAGCGGAGGATGCAGTCGTCGGAGACGACGATGGCGTCGTTAGCCCCACCAAGAGCCCAAAGGCGATTGGTGGGGGGGGCGATGTATCTTTATAGGAGTCCTCGTAGAGGACGTTTTTGTGGGCGGACACGATAACGTCCTCTACGAGGACTGGATGTGGGTGGGTGCCTCTCGTCACCCCACCAATCGCCTTTGGGCTCTTGGTGGGGCTAACGACAATGGCGTCCTCTGCGAGGACTGACGATGACACCGCTGATTGCGGCAGCCGGCGGCTCATTGGACGATACAGTCGTTGGCTGGGAGAGGTAGGGGTACAAAAAAAGCCCCTCGGGGAGGGGCTTTTTTATGAGTTGGGGGCTGGATTATTTCACAGCGACTTTGCGAACCTGGTTGCCGCGAACTTCAAGGAAGAGACCGTTGGCGGGGTTAGCCACGCGTACACCCTGAAGGTTGTAGTAAACGGCGGGAACATCTTCGGCAGCTTCGATGTCAGCTACACCAGAGGTCATGGTAACGGTGAGAGCGAGAGTCTCAGGCTCAAATGCGAAGAGGTAGGTAGAACCAATGTTAAGCGTAACGGTTGCATCACCGCCCTGGTCATTGAGCATGGTTACGGTCTGGCCAGGAATGGCTTCAACGCCCTTGTACCATCCGGATTCTACGCCATCTACAGTTTTGTAAACGATGAATGAGCATTCAGCAGTTGCGGGACGGATGGAAGCTGAATAAAGGCCGTTGTTCTCAACGAGTTCTGTCGAGGGCCAAAGTTCGCTTTCAAAATTACCCTTGAGGAAGTATTTCACAACAGCTTCAGTAATGGCGGTGCCAGTCACCTTGATTACAAGTGTGTTGATGTTGAAGTCAACAGTAACGTCAGTAGCACCAAGACCTTCAACGCTCATATTGGCAGAACCACCGGCGGTGCAAGTGTATTCCTGACCGAGGGCCATAGCTTCGCCAGAAGTGTAGGTGTATTCGTCGTTCCACTTACCAGCTACAATGTCGGTGGTAATCTTGAAGTCACCTGAGAGTTTGTCAAGGTGAATAGTATAGTTACCATTGCCGTCAGCAGTCATCTTGTAGGCAGCAGAGCTTGTCCAGTTGCTTACCGAACCAACAATGTAAAGAGGAACTACATCAGGATCGGGGTCGTCACCACCGCCCTGACCAACTTCAACTGAGGTACCGTCAAGGTCGTAGGCATAACCGTTTTGGAAATCAACAGCGGGAAGATCTTCTGTCTTGTTTTCGTCACTGCCGCCGTTAAGCTGCCAGCTTGTAACGGTAGCCAGCTTACGATCGTCTACTTTTATAGACCAATACTCAGTGCCGTTAACAGTAGTCTTGGTCATAGCAGAGCCAGGCCATCCGCCGAACACTTCAGGTCCCCAACTGTATATGTAAGCGACTGAATAGTCGTACTGCGAAACGGGGACATAGATTGTGGCATAGGTAATTTCAACCGCGCCAGCAGGGGTGAATACGCCATTCTTGATCGAGCCGATGGGATCAATGCTTCCACCTTTCAAGTTAACCTTGCCATAAACGGCATCAGCAGTTGCTGCAAGATCTTCTGTCCGGGCTCCGGTTCCATTGTCAAAGATAACATTTGTTTTAGCGTCCTCGATAGTTGCGGCATAGTAAGTTTTGCCGTCAATTTCAACAGTCTCGGTTACCTTTTCACCGGGCCATGTAGTAGCAGGGTTCCATGAATGGGCATACACGTTAGCCCAATCAGTTTCGCTGTTGTCCCAATAGACAGTCTTAGCAGAAGCAAAGCCTGACACCAGGGCAACCGCAGCGAGAGAAAGTAAAAACTTCTTCATTGAATTGGTTGATTTAAGGGGTAAATATTAAGTTAGATAATGATAATTTTGACGCGTGCAATAGGGGGATTAGTTAAGGGTTCTTTAAGTAAATCGGTAATCAATCTCTGCATTTGTCGAGGCAAAGTTAGATATTTTAATGTTTACGGCCAAATTTTTCTGCAAATAATTTTTAATTATTTTTCGTGGGAGAGCATGTGCGGGGGCTGTGGGGCTGTGGCGCCGTGATAGTCCACGATAAGACGCCCCATCATGCCAATATACAGCGCCAGCCGGCGCGGGGCGTCGGCTGGCGGTATCGTGGGAGGGTTGGATTAGTGTTCGAGGTAGGCTGCGAGCTGGGCGCGGTCGAAGGTGTTGATGAACTCGGCGTGACGGGTTACTTCGGCAGCGGCGAGGTTCACGTAAACCTGAGCGCTCTTGGTGAAGCTCTCGGTGCGGTTGGCGTCGAGGAGCAGGAGGTAGCCCATGACGATGTTGCCGGCCATCTCGACCATGCGACGTGCCATGAAGTCGGTGTAGACGGGGTCGTTGACCTCGGCTACGGCAGCTACGGCCTTGGTGTACATCTCGGTGAGGACGGCGAGGCGGTCTTTGAGGCCCTGGAGTTCGGGACGCACCTCGTTCTTGGCGTACTCCTCGATGAGGTTGTTGTAGGTGCCGGTGGTGACGTGGCGGATTGCGGCCACAACCTGAAGCTGGGTGGTGCCTTCGTAGATTGAGGTGATGCGGGCGTCGCGGTAGAGGCGTTCGCAGGCATAGTCCTTCATGAAGCCCGAGCCGCCGTGCACCTGGATGCAGTCGTAGGCGTTCTGGTTGCAGTATTCGCTGCCCATGCCTTTTGCCATGGGGGTGAGGGCATCGGCGATGCGGTTGTAGTGCTTGCACTCGGCGCGTTCCTCGGGAGTGAGGCGGCGTTCCTTGGCGATGTCTTCGAGCACCTTGTAGAGGTCGACGTAGCGGGCGCACTCGTAGAGGAGCGAGCGGGATGCGTCGAGCTTGGCTTTCATGACGGCAATCATCTCGGCCACAGCGGGGAACTCGATGATGGCTTTGCCGAACTGACGGCGGTCGCGGGCATAGGCGAGGGCCTCGCGGTAGGCGAGTTCGCTGACGCCGACGCTCTGGGCGGCGATGCCGAGGCGGGCGCCGTTCATCAGGGCCATCACATATTTGATGAGGCCCATGCGGCGCGAGCCGCAGAGTTCGGCGGGAGCGTTCTTGTAGACGAGTTCGCAGGTGGGCGAACCCTTGATGCCCATCTTGTTCTCGATGCGGCGCACGGTCACGCCACCGTTGCGCTTGTCGTAGATGAACATCGACAGGCCGCGGCCGTCCTTAGTGCCTTCTTCCGAGCGGGCGAGCACGAGGTGGAGATCGGCGTCGCCGTTGGTGATGAAGCGCTTGACGCCGTTGAGCACCCAGGTGCCGTCTTCGTTCTGTGTGGCCTTGAGCATCACGCTCTGAAGGTCGGAGCCGGCATCGGGCTCGGTGAGGTCCATCGACATGGTCTCGCCCTCGCACACGCGGGGAATGAAGCGGGCCTTCTGGTCTTCGTCGCCGAATTCATAGAGGGTTTCGGCGCAGTCCTGCAGTCCCCAGAGGTTTTCAAAGCCTGTGTCGGCACGGCTGACGATGTCGGCGGCCATGATGTAGGGGGTGATGGGGAAGTTGAGGCCACCGAAGCGGCGGGGCATGGCCATGCCCATGAGGCCGGCCTGACGGCAAGCCTCAAGGTTGTCGACGGTCGCCGAAGCATAGTGGGCGCGGCCGCCTGAGCATGAAGCGCCTTCGTGGTCGACCGATTCGGCGTTGGGGGCGATGATGTCGCCGCAGAGCTCGCCTACGACTTCAAGAACGCGGTCGTAGTTGTCCATGGCGTCCTCGAAATTGAGGGGGGCGTAGTCGAATTTTTCGGCATCGGTGTAGTCGCGCTCCTTGAGCTCGACGATTTTGCGCATCATGGGATGGTTGAGATGATGGCGCAGGTCGGGATTATCGGTATAGAAATTTGCCATGGCTTATTTCGAGTTCTTCTTGTAGTATTTGATGAGTTTGGGAACGACCTCCTCGATGGTGCCGGTGATGACGTAGTCGGCAATGGTGTTGATGGGGGCGTTGGGGTCGTTGTTGATGGAGATGATGATTGAGCTTTCCTGCATGCCGGCGATGTGCTGGATCTGGCCGGAGATACCGCATGCGATGTACAGCTTGGGACGGACGGTAACGCCGGTCTGGCCAATCTGGCGTTCGTGCTCGATGTATCCGGCATCGACGGCAGCGCGGGATGCGCCGACTTCGGCGCCGAGAGTTGCGGCGAGGTCGTAAAGGAGCTGGAAGTTCTCCTTCGAGCCGACACCGTAGCCGCCGGCAACGATGATGGGAGCGCCCTTGATGTTGACTTTCGACTTGGCGATCTCGCGGTCGATGATTTCAACGACGAAGTCCTCGTCCTTGACATACTTGGCGGGGTCGAGATTCACTACCTGGCCCTTGTGGTTGGGGTCGAGCACCTCTTTCTTCATCACGCCCTCGCGCACGGTTGCCATCTGGGGACGGCACTCGGGGTTGACGATGGTGGCGACGATGTTGCCGCCGAAAGCGGGACGGATCTGATAGAGGAGGTCGTGGTATTCCTTCTTGGTCTTGGCGTCGGTGTGGTCGCCGATTTCAAGCGAGGTGCAGTCGGCGGTGAGGCCGCTGTGGAGGGCCGACGATACGCGGGGACCGAGGTCACGGCCGATGCAGGTGGCACCCATCAGGGCAATCTGAGGCTCGATTTCCTTGAAAAGGTTGATGAGCACAGACGCGTGAGGATTGGAGGTGTAGGGATAGAGGCGCTTGTCGGCCACTTTGTAGACGGTGTCGGCGCCGTAGGGGAAAATCTGGTCTTCGACGCCGTCGAGGTTTGCACCCACTACGAGGGCTTCGAGTTTGACACCGAGACGGTCGGCGAGGTGACGGCCCTTTGTGAGGAGCTCAAGGCTCACGTCGGCCACACGGCCTTCGTCGAGCTCGCAATATACTATGAGATTGTTTTTATCTGCCATAATAATAAGTGTTGTCGGCGAAGGTGATTAGCCGATGGTGTGGTTAGCGATTAAGTCTTGGATGAGGTGCTCGATGCCGGCGTCGTCGGCTCCCCAGAGCTGGAGGGCCTCCTTGGCGGTGAACACAACGTTTTCAACGGTCTTCACCTTTGTGGGCGAGCCGGGGAAACCGATCTGCTCGGGGTCGGCGTCCACGAAGGCGGCGCCCCATTCGTTGAGCTGAAGGTAGGGACGTGCGTCGACAAAAGCCTGCTTGTCTTCGGGCAGGGCGGCCTTCTCGGAGGGAGAAACGGCATATTTGTATTTCATCAGGCGCTTGGCGTTGCGGGGACGGCAGTCGGGAGCCGAGCCGTTGACGGTCACCACGCAGGGGAGGGGCGAAACAACGGTCTCGATGCCGTGCTCAAGACGGCGCTTAACGGTCACTTTTCCGTCCTTGAGGCTCACGATTTCCTCGGCGTATGTCACCTGGGGAATACCGAGCTTTTCGGCAATCTGGGGACCGACCTGGGCGGTGTCGCCGTCGATGGCCTGACGGCCGCCGAGAATGATGTCGTACTTGCCGATTTTCTTCACGGCCTGGGCCAGGGAGTATGAAGTGGCCAGGGTGTCGGCGCCGCCGAGGGCGCGGTCGGTGAGCACGATGCCGGTGTCTGCGCCGCGGTAGATGGCCTCGCGGATGACTTCGGCAGCCTTGGGAAGGCCCATTGTGAGGACGGTGATGGTCGAGCCGGGATTTGCGTCTTTAAGACGGAGAGCCTGCTCGAGGGCATTGAGGTCTTCAGGATTGAAGATTGCAGGCAAGGCGGCACGGTTGATGGTGCCGTCGGCCTTCATGGCATCTTTGCCCACGTTGCGGGTGTCGGGCACCTGCTTGGCAAGCACAATGATGTTTAAGCTCATAATTTTCAGTCTATTAAGAGATTTATATTTTCTATTGCAAAGATGGTCTGGCCACAAGAGGCCACAATTGGCACGGCAAAGGTACTAAAATAATATAAAACATGCAATTTTTAATTTTCCGCCACGGCGGAAGCCAAGGGGCGACGCGTACCGACATGTTACATGCAAAAACAGCGGCCGCATGGCGACCGCTGTCGGATTGTGCAATTTAGAGGGCATTGACATTTGTTATTAAACGCCCTCTTATACAATCAACGGGTGATAATTTTGCGGACTATGGAGCCCCGGCGTTCGATGTATATCCCGGGAGCCGAGGGCGCGGAAATCCTCACGCCGTCGACAGTGAAGTATTCAACTTCGGCATCGGGAGCCAGCGTAGCGTCGGTGAGGCCTGAAAGATTGGCGGCGCTGAACACAGCCTCGACCGGTTCGGCCTCGCGGCGTTCGGCCACGATGCGGTATCCGGTGAGATCGGCAGGGGCAGCGTCACGTGCAACCTTGCGCGGCGCACCGGCACGGGACGTCTCGACTACAGGCTTAGGGGCTACAAGGAAAGGATAGACTCCAAACACCCTGGCAACTACGCGGTGTTGGAAATCGGTGTCGGCTGGACTGCGGTCAAGCACTCCGTCAAGATACACGGGGAGGTGAAGGGCCGGTTTCTGTGCGGCAAGTTTGGACCAGTTGTTTGAATCGCCATACTCGCCCTGACCATCCCAGGGAGTGTGGTCGGTCCATCCGGCGGCGGGATAAGAGCCGAGGAACGGTTCGCCGGCATGGGTGAGGCGGGGAGAGCCTGGCAGGGCTCCATCGGCGGCAGCCGTGAAGTCAAGATAGCAGGCCCTGTTCTCGTTATCAGGAATACCGCAGGTGAGATGCATGGCGGCGTCGTACATCGTATTTCCGGGAGTGACGGGGCTTCCGTATCCCCAAACGAGGCCGGAGAAGGCCAGATAGGCCTCGGGGGCTTCGAGTGCGATCTGGGGCTCGACAGTGGCCAGGGAATAGCGTGAGCAGAACGACTTGCCGGAAGTCTTATCGGTGTAGCGGGCGCGTACGGCAAGGTCAGCCGTGGAGCCGGGCGCCATGTAGCTTAGTGTCATGGCCGACGGAACGCCGTTGTAGACCGACAGCAGTTCACCGCCCACATATATATAATAATCCACGCCATAGTTGTCGCCAAGACTTTCCTCACCGGGAGCGGCCTGCACCACCACATCGCCCGAGGCGATGTTGACACGGTCGAAATAAACCTGCCCCTCGGCTTCAGCTGCCAGCATGGAGGCCGAAGAATGGTCGGCCTGAATGGCACGTTCATATCCGATGGTTTCTGTGCGGATTCCGCTCTCGACATAGCCGATTACGGGATTTGGGTCGAAGTCGACGAGGGTTACGCTGCGGTCATCATCGTGGGTGTCGACCACAAGCCAGTAGCTGCGGCCATATTCGATGACGGCGCCGTCGCGTCCGGGCTGGATGCTCCAGATATACTGGTTGTAGTTATTGTACCCGACCGACGAGTTGAGCCGCATGCCAACGCGGCGCGACTGCCCCTGGTCGCCGCTGATAATCCACGAACTGTCGTCGCAGCCTATGATGCCGAGGTTGAACGTGTTCCAGCCTCGCTGAGATGAATAGGCCTGGCCGTCGAGACGCTCGAACTCGCCCTTGACATCGACCCACGACAGCTTGAACTCGGCGGACATACCGGTTGCATCGTCCGCAGGCTCAGGAAAAGAGAATTTGCGGAAGAACACACCGTCATCCTCGGCAATGACCTCGGCATTGATGGGGTCAACGTTATTTTCCGACATGAAAATCACGTTGTGGTCAACGGCCTCGATCTCGCTGTAACGCTCGGGGGTGAGATATGTCTGGTGGGCACAGTCTGTACCGATGTCATAGATATAGGTGGCCCAGGCAGTGGGGTCAAACCACTGGCTGCGTGAGGCGGGAAATACATTCGGGCCGAGTTCGGGCACCGAACCGTAGTAATAGAACACTATATCGGAGTAGGCATAAAGGTCGTCAACCTCAATTTTGTATAGGCCGGGACGTACCATTTCCATCTCCTCGGCATGATGCTGGTCGGAGCCATAGGCCGGAACGTCGAAGTCGCCCATCGTAGTGAGGTGAGCGCAGGGAACTGCCCAAAGGTTCTGCATCAGCTGGTTGGCGCCAAGATTGATGTAAATCGTGCCGCCGACATGAGGATAATCGTCGAGAAGGGTGAAGTCAGCTATGGGCTCAGGAGTGCTGAGACCGCCGGCAAAGTAGTACAGATTGCCGTCGATAAAGTCAAGATCGCCGGTCTGGTCTTGCTTTGATCCGCTGCCTTTCTTGTGGAAGATGACATTGGCGGGCTGTCCCCAGTACTCGAAGTCGTAGTAATAGACGGGCGCGTAGACATCGCCCACCTGATAATATTTACCTGTCGCCTGCATGGTCTCGTTGTCGTCAAATTTAGACAGTTCGCTGGTTGAGTTCCACACATGCACCTGTGTGGCATCCGCACCCCAGTGGGCTGTATCGACAAAGTAGACACGACAGTTGCCTTTTTGGGCATATTCAAAATCGACCACAGGACGGCTGCCGACAGGCTGTCCCTGAGTGTAGAGGCCTTCGTTTACAAAAACGTAGTCGGCCGATGTCGTAGTGCCTCCGCTCAGAAACAATATACCTGAGGGAACCCGGTTCCACTCAAACGAGCACGAATAGACGGGGCACAGAACGCTTCCCGCAAAATAGTACTTTCCCGTAAATGACATGGCAATTTGCGGAGGCCATTCATAAACCGGGGAACCGTTGGAATCCCACACATGAATTCGCACGTCGGCGTCTTCCGTAAGTACTTTTTTGTCATAAAAATAGACCGTGTAAATGGGTTTCCACGGCTGAGGCTCAACCATCTCTGGCACATAGATTACGTCGGGAGCGACCGTCCATGAAAATTTCGAGGCAGCCACAGAGTTTGCAAACTCAATTTGTTCGCCTTCAAATGCCGCGACGGTAAAGGCATAGACGGGATATTCCACCCCAGCAATCGTATATGTGAGCTCCATCGGTGTGGCGGCCGATGCGATGCCCCTCGGGCCAGACAGGGTTACGGCGTCGGCACCCCACCCTGCGGCATCGCAGAAGAAAACCGTGCGGACTCCATATTCCTGGACCTGGCCTTTGGAATTGTACAGACCGCCTTCAACAAACTTGAGGTTGCCTGTCGCCTTCCATGAGGTATTGCCATCCTTTGGATGGAATATTATGTTGGTAGGGCCGGTAGTCCATTCCGGATTGTCTCCGAATGAATATTCATAGACATCATAGGTCTTTCCATCGTCAGCTGTAAATGTCCTGCCTGAAAGCTGCATGTTTTCGTTCAGAGCCCACTTCAAATAGTCGGCTCCTTCATTCTCCCACACATGGACATAAACGTCAGACGGGGATGTTATGGCTGCATTGTCACCCAGGAAGTAGACCGTATGGGCCGGCGCCTCCTGGCACCAGCCACTTCCACCCGCCAACAGCATCATCGCTGTGGAGATAATCAAGGTTTTTCTTTTTTCCATTGTTCCGTTAAGTATACTTTTTAAATACCTTAGAAGTTGTTTTATATATGTGCAATCAAGCTTTGCTGTCGCACTTAATCACTGCAAAATTAGGTATTTAGTCAAGATTTCTACCCCCCCCCGTTTGTTAATTATTGTTAATCGTACACAGTTTCCGTACATAAAAAAGCGGCTGTTCCAAAAATGGAACAGCCGCGAGCAGTTTTCGTTGCTTGCGCTTATGCGCCCTTGACAGTGTCGACGATTGCCTTGAAGGCAGCGGGGCTGTTGAGGGCGAGGTCGGCAAGGACCTTGCGGTTGATCTGGATACCCGACTTGTGGATGAGACCCATCAGCTGAGAGTAGCTGAGGCCGTGCTGGCGGGCAGCGGCGTTGATGCGCTGGATCCAGAGGGCGCGGAAGTTGCCTTTTTTGTCCTTGCGGTCACGGTAGGCGTAGGTAAGACCTTTTTCCCAGGTGTTTTTGGCAACGGTCCACACATTACGGCGGCATCCGAAGTAGCCGCGTGTAAGTTTCAGGATTTTTTTACGACGTGCGCGGGAGGCAACGTGGTTGACTGATCTTGGCATTTTTCTATCTGTTTTGAATGTCAGCGGCTCTATGCGCTTTTGGAGCTGACCATTCGGTTAATAAAAATGATTATAAACTCTCGAATAAGAATCTTGAGAAAGTTGCTTTAAGCCGCGGCTTACTTGAGGCCGAGGAGAGCCTTGACGTTCATCTCGTCCACCTTGGCTACGGTAGCGAAGTGGTCGAGGTTACGCTTCTGCTTCTTGGTCTTCTTGGTGAGGATGTGGCTGTGGTAAGCGTGTTTTCTCTTGATTTTTCCTGATCCGGTAAGAGCGAATCTTTTTTTGGAACCGGAATTAGTCTTAATCTTCGGCATTTTGTAATTAATTATTGGAGTTATATAATATGTGCCATCGCGTGACACTTTTTTGTTTATTTTTTCTTCGGGGCAAGCATGATAATCATGCGTTTGCCCTCGAGCAGGGGCATTGACTCAACTTTTGCATACTCCTCGAGGTCGTTTGCGAAGCGGAGGAGGAGCACCTCGCCCTGTTCCTTGAAGAGAATCGAACGGCCCTTGAAGAACACGTAGGCTTTCACTTTGGCCCCTTCCTGCAGGAATCCGATGGCATGCTTGAGCTTGAAGTTGTAGTCATGGTCGTCGGTCTGGGGACCGAAACGGATTTCCTTAACCACCACTTTGGATGCCTTGGCCTTGATTTCCTTCTGTTTTTTCTTCTGCTGGTAGAGGTATTTCTGATAGTCGAGAATCTTGCAGACGGGAGGATCCGACTGGGCTGTAATCTCGACGAGGTCAAGTTCAAGTTCCTCGGCAATAGCCCGTGCCTGCTGAATGGGATAGATGCCAGGGGTAACGTTGTCGCCGACGAGACGCACTTCGCGGGCTCGGATGTGCTCGTTGATGTTGTTGGGATCTTTGGCGTTGCGGTCGGGCAAACGGCGGTCGCGCGGTCCGCGCGGACCGGCACCTTGCGGACGGGGTCCGGGGGTAAAGTGGGGCTTTTTCTCCATTCAGGGGTTTATTGATTAATAGAATTGTTCACCTCGTTGGTGATATGCTCGGCAAAGGTAGCAATTTTCATCGAACCTTGGTCGCCTTCGCCCTGTTTTCTTACAGAAATTTCGCCGTTGGCCTGTTCTTTTTCGCCGACGATGAGCAGATAGGGGATGCGCTTGAGTTCGTTATCGCGGATTTTGCGGCCGATTTTCTCGTTGCGGTCGTCGATTGTGACGCGGACATCGGCTTCCTCGAGGGCAGCTGCAACCTGACGGGCATAATCGACATACTTCTCCGAGATGGGAAGGATGACGGCCTGGTCGGGGGTGAGCCAGAGGGGGAAGCGGCCGGCGGTGTGTTCGAGCAGCACGGCCACGAAGCGTTCCATCGAGCCGAAGGGGGCGCGGTGAATCATCACGGGACGGTGCTTCTGGTTGTCGGCGCCAGTGTATTCGAGCTGGAAGCGTTCGGGGAGGTTGTAGTCAACCTGGATTGTACCGAGCTGCCAGCGGCGGCCGATGGCGTCCTTGACCATGAAGTCGAGTTTGGGACCGTAGAAAGCGGCTTCGCCGAGCTCCGTGCGGGCGTTGATGCCCTTTTCGGCGCAGGCTTCGATGATGGCCTGCTCGGCCTTGTGCCAGTTTTCGTCAGAGCCGATGTATTTTTCCTTGTGGGCCGGGTCGCGGAGCGAAATCTGAGCCTCGTAGTTGTCAAATTTGAGAGCCTTGAAGATGTAGAGGATGATGTCCATCACCTTGAGGAACTCGTCCTTAATCTGCTCGGGGGCGCAGTAGATGTGGGCGTCGTCCTGCGTGAAGCCGCGCACTCGGGTGAGGCCGTGGAGCTCACCGCTCTGCTCATAACGGTAGACGGTGCCGAACTCTGCAAGGCGCAGGGGCAGGTCGCGGTACGAGCGGGGAAGGGCACGGAATATTTCGCAGTGGTGGGGGCAGTTCATGGGTTTGAGCAGGTACTCCTCACCTTCCTGCGGGGTGTGGATGGGCTGGAATGAATCCTTGCCGTACTTGGCGTAGTGGCCCGAGGTCACGTACAGGTTCTTGTTACCGATATGCGGAGTGATTACCTGGACATAGCCGTATTTCTTCTGTATCTTGCGCAGGAACTGTTCGAGACGGTCGCGGAGGGCGGCGCCTTTGGGGAGCCACAGGGGCAGGCCGGCGCCTACGTTCTGCGAGAACGCGAAGAGTTCCATTTCCTTGCCGAGCTTGCGGTGGTCGCGTTTTTTCGCCTCCTCGAGCAGGGCGAGGTATTCGTCGAGCATCTTTTTCTTGGGGAAAGTGATGCCGTAGACACGCACGAGCTGGTTGCGCTTCTCATCGCCGCGCCAGTAAGCGCCAGCGAGTGAAGTGATTTTGACAGCCTTGATGGGGGCGGTGTTGGGGATGTGCGGGCCGCGGCAGAGGTCGGTGAACGCACCCTGGGTGTAGGTGGTGATATGACCGTCCTCGAGCTCGGAAATCAGTTCACATTTATATTCTTCTCCCCGGTCGCCGAAAAGCTTGAGCGCGTCGGCTTTGGAAATGTCGGCACGGACAATCTCGGCCTTACGGCGGGCGAGTTCAAGCATCTTGTCCTCGATTTTTGCAAAATCATCCGAAGTGATGGTGTTGCCTGCGGGGTCGATGTCATAATAGAAACCGTTTTCAATGGCCGGGCCGATGCCGAATTTCACGCCGGGATAGAGTTCCTGCAACGCCTCGGCAAGGAGGTGGGCCGACGAGTGCCAGAAAGCATGCTTGCCCTCGGGGTCGTCCCATTTGAAAAGTTTCAGGGACGCGTCGGCGCTGATGGGACGCGAAAGATCCCACTCGGCCCCGTCGACCGATGCGGCAAGGACGTCCTCGGCAAGGCGGGGACTGATTGACTTGGCAATTTCAAGCGGGGTTACACCGGCTTCAAACTGCTTAACGCTATTATCGGGAAAAGTAATGTTAATCATTGTAATACATTGGTTAATAACCAAGTAAACCCAAATCAGGCTTTACCCGGCCAAAAGTCACGCGCAAAGTTACGAAAAATATTTGGATTTGAGGCAAAAGAACGGCTATTTTATTCGCAGCAAACACAGGTCAACCTTCGCCGGCGAGGAAAGAGGCCTCCTCTTTCAGCATGGCAGCGAGAGTCGAGATTGCGTCGGGGCGCCGCAGTTCGGCCTCTGCCGCGGCCAGAGCCTCGGCAGGATGGGCGGCGACGATGTTGAAAAACAGCCTCAGGCCGGTATAGCGCGAAAGAGGCCTGTCGGATGCACAGAGTTCCGTGGCCAGCGCAAGAGCAAACGGAGCCTTGCGCAAAAGCTTGAAGCACAGGATGTCGGCATCCTCGTGCCACATCACCCCATCGACCAGGCCACGCGCCTTTTCAATCGTAAGCTTCTCGGCAGGATAAAGCATCGGGGCGAGCAGCGTGCTCTCGCGCAACGGCGTATCGGCCCACAGCGCCTCGGCCAGTTCCTCCGAGGGTCCGAATTCGGTGGCTATCTCGTTGAGCTGAGGTAGATTAAGGCCAAACACAATGCGGTGGGGACAGCCGGCACGGCGCAACGAATCGGCAACGATTCCGTTGCGCATCGCAAAAAGGCGCCGCTTAAGCAGCTGCATCGGTGAAAACTCGGTCGCCATGGCTCACTTCGTGTCAAAACGCGGCGCGAGAAATTCCACCTCGTCCCTGGCAGTCATGTCTACCGCAACCGGAACAGCCGATATGTAATTGCGCGAGAGCCAATACTCATCGGTATCGGTAGCGTCCGGCTCGGCATTCACGAACCGGCCCGTCAGCCAATAGAAGGGATTGCCGAGGGGGTCGGTGTAACGCTCGTATTCATCGGTCCAGCGTCCGCGGGCGGCACGGCAGACCCTCACTCCCTCGGGCACGACGCGGGCAGGAATGTTTACGTTGAGGCAGATGCCGTCGGGCAACGGCCTGCGCAGAAGCTCGGCCACAATCTCCTTGATGAACGGCATTCCCATCGAGAAGTCGGCCTTCATCGAATGGTGGAGCAGCGAGAATCCGCAGGAAGTTATGCCCACCACGCAGCCTTCCATCACGGCTCCCATCGTGCCGCTGTAAACCACATTGCAGCCCGAGTTGGAGCCATGGTTTATGCCGGCGAGGACGAGGTCGGGTCGGCGTGGAACAATGGCGCTCAACGCGAGCTTCACGCAATCGACCGGAGTGCCAGAAACGGTGAACATGCGGGCCGTGCCGTAATCGTCGAGCTGGCGGATGCGCAGGGGAGCCCCGACGGTGATGGCCGAGGACTGGCCGGAATGAGGTTCGGCAGGGGCAACTACAATTACGTCAGCGTCTTGCGGCATGCAGTCGACCAGCCGCAGCAGGCCCGGCGCATGGATTGAATCATCGTTGGTGATGAGTATGAGGGGACGGATGTCTGTCATGTCAAAAAGATAATTTTCGGCAAAGATAATAAGATTTTTGCAGAGTTATTGACATTTTACACATTTTTCGTGGAACAAATGTTTCGGTATGTCCCCATTTTTTCGTTACTTTGCAGGTGATTCCTTATCCATCAACCGTAAACGAATGGGAAAAACAATCGCAATAGCAAACCAGAAGGGCGGCGTGGGCAAGACCACCACCACCATCAATCTTGCCGCCTCGCTCGCCAAGGAGGGCAAGAAAGTGCTCATAATCGACGCCGATCCGCAGGCCAACGCCACGTCGGGCTACGGCATCGACCCGCGCTCGATGACCTCGTCAATCTACGAGTGCCTGGTCGACGGATACCCTCTCGACGGCTCGCAGGTCGACACCTGCATCGAAGGGCTGCAGCTCATCGGCTCGCGCATCGACCTCGCCGGCGCCGAGCTCGAACTGGTGTCCAAGCCCCAGCGCGAACGGGTGTTGGCCGATCTCCTCGCTCCCATCAAGGACAAATACGACTATATCCTGATAGACTGCTCGCCGTCGCTGGGCCTCATCACCGTCAACGCCCTCACGGCAGCCGATTCGGTGATAATACCCGTACAGGCCGAGTATTTCGCCCTCGAGGGCATCAGCAAACTGCTCAACACCATCCGCATAATCAAGAGCCGTCTCAACCCCGCGCTTGAAATAGAGGGCTTCCTGCTCACCATGTACGACGCCCGTCTGCGCCTGGCCAACCAAATCTACGAAGAACTGAAAGGCCACTTCGCCGACATGGTGTTCGACACGGTGATTCCACGCAACATCCGCCTCAGCGAGGCACCGAGCCACGGGCTGCCCGTCATACTCTACGACCCCGACTCGCGCGGCGCGACATCACACGTGCTCCTTGCCAAGGAAATAATAGCAAAACACAAATCCAAGAAACGCTAATCCCCCACCCCACGCAATGGCAATAAAACGCAACGCCCTGGGCCGCGGGCTCGACTCGCTCATTTCTATGGACGACGTGCCGGCATCTGGCTCATCGGCAATCAACGAAATACCACTGGACCGTATATCGGCCAACCCCGACCAACCCCGACGCTCGTTCGACGAGGAAGCCCTCGACGAACTCGCCGGCTCGATTCGTGAACTGGGAATAATCCAGCCCCTGTCGCTGCGCAAGACAGGGCCGGACACATATCAGATAATTGCCGGCGAGCGACGCTACCGCGCCGCAATTAAAGCCGGACTGGTGTCTGTTCCCGCCTACATACGCACAGCCAACGATGCCGAGCTTACCGAGATGGCCCTCATCGAGAACATCCAGCGCGAGGACCTGAACGCCATTGAAATAGCGCTCACTTTCCGCAAGCTCATCGACCAATACAACCTCACTCAGGAACGCCTCAGCGAGCGCATCGGCAAGAAACGCGCCACGGTGGCCAACTTCCTGCGCCTTCTGCGTCTGCCGGCGGAAGTGCAGCTGGGCCTGCGCGACAAACGTCTCGACATGGGACATGCCCGCGCGCTGCTCACCATTTCCGAGCCCGCCCTGCAGCTGCGCCTATACAACGAAATCCTGAAAAACGACCTTTCGGTGCGCCGCGTCGAGGAGCTCGCCAAAGCCTATCAGAAAGGCGACATCCCCAAGGCAGCCGAAAAACCAAAGGCAGAATCACGCTACTCTTCGGGCGATTTCGACATACTCAAGAAGCACCTGTCGAGTGCGTTTTCGACCTCGGTGGGCTTCAAATGCGACAGTTCAGGCAAGGGAAAGATAACCTTCTCGTTTGCCAACGACGACGAACTCGAACGCCTCATCTCGCTATTCGACACACTTAAACCCCAGCAGTGACATCAATCCTACGTCATATCAGCCGAAACATACGCCACGCGGCGATAACCGCCGTGGCGCTTGCCGCGCTCGTCATACCCCAGGGCGCCGAAGCCCAAAACGACCGGCGTCCCGTCAAACGCACCCACACGCAGACATCGCAACCCATGGACGCCGAGATTTCCGACGACCACCGCGCCGACTCGCTGTGGATGGCCCAGACCGACTCAATCCTCACACCCGTAAGGGCCATTGACCAATACGACGTGTGGGTGCCGACGGCCGAGACTTTCAACCCCGACCCGAACCGCGCCGTGTGGATGAGCGCCCTGTTCCCCGGCCTCGGCCAAATTTACAACAGACGCTACTGGAAACTGCCGATAGTCGTAGGAGCCTACCTGGGCCTGGGATATGCAACGTCGTGGAATAACGGCATGCTATCCGACTACACCAACGCATACCGCGACATCATGGACAACGATCCGTCCACCAATTCATACATGAACTTCTTCCCGCCCACCACCCAGGAATCGGACCTCGACAAGACATGGCTCACCAACGTGCTCCAGTCGCGCAAGAATTTCTACCGCCGCAACCGCGACCTGTGCATCATCTGCATGGTCGGGGTCTACCTGCTCGCCATGGTCGACGCCTATGTGGACGCTTCGCTAAGCCATTTCGACATCACGCCAGAACTTTCGATGGATGTCGCTCCATCGCTGATTCCCGACAGCCGCGGCCAACGGCCAGCCGTCGGGCTTGTCTGGGCGCTTAATTTCTGAACCAACTCTCCAACCTCCCTAATCCTACAATGAAACTGAAACCAATACTCGCCTCCATCGCCCTGCTGCTCGCCGGCTCATCGCTCGCCCCGGCCGCACCATTGTCAATCCTGCAGATTCGTGACAGCCTCCACACTGTGCCCGTCATCTATCCTGAAAGCTTCGAGACCGACGTGCACAAGATGCAGCAAAACTGGTATCTGCAGAACTACGCCGACATCGACCGTCAGGCCGACTCACGAGCCTCGGTTACGCCGACCGACGAAGAACTCATCGAACGCCTCGGACAACTCCCGACCGTCATCGAGATGCCTTTCAACTCGGTTGTGCGCAACTACATAATGATGTATTCAGACCGCCGCAAGCAACTCGTCGAAAACATGCTCGGCATGAGCCTTTACTACATGCCCATATTTGAACAGGCGCTCGACCGCTACGGCCTGCCGATGGAACTGAAATACCTGCCCGTGATTGAATCGGCGCTCAATCCCGACGCAGTTTCACGCGCGGGGGCAACCGGCCTGTGGCAGTTCATGCTTCCCACCGCCACCGGCGAAGGCCTCGAGGTGAACTCGCTCGTTGACCAGCGCCGCGATCCCTACACCTCGTCCGACGCAGCCGCACGCTACCTGAAGAAACTCTACGACATATTCGGCGACTGGAGCCTGGCAATCGCATCCTACAACTGCGGCCCCGGCAACGTGAACAAAGCCATACGGCGCGCCGGAGGCGAAGGCAAGAAGGATTTCTGGCAAATCTATCCGTACCTGCCCGCCGAGACCCGCGGCTACGTGCCCGCATTCATCGCCGCCAACTACGTGATGAACTATTATGACAAGCACAACATATCGCCTGCGTTAGCCAAGAAGCCCATCGTTACCGATACCGTCCACATCTCGCGCCGCGTACACTTCGAGCAGATCCGCGACGTCCTCGGAATTCCGATGGAAGAGCTCAAGACCCTCAACCCGCAGTACCGCACTGGCCTGATTCCCGGCGACATCCGCCCTTACGCGCTGGTGCTGCCATCGCTTCAGGTATATGCCTACGTAGCCAACGAGGACACAATCGTCAACCACAATGCCGAGCGATACGCGCGCCGCGATGTCGTGGAACCCGCGCCTGCCGGTTCGGGCAGCGACAGCAAGGGTGAATATGTCGAGGAACTGGTGGTGAAATACCACACCGTCAAAAAAGGCGAGACCCTCACCAGCATCGCACGCAAATATGGAGTGACTGCGGCCGCAATCCGAAAGACAAACAAGATTGGCAAAAAAGTGCGCCGCGGACAAAAGCTGCGCATCAACACCTACCAACGCCGCTACGTGACACCGACACCTGCACCCGCACCCGTCACAGAAACAACACCGGCCGACTCCACCGCAATCACCCCGGTCGACTCCATCGCTGCCGCACGCCCCACAGTATGCCCCGAGCCTACCGATTCTCTCTCGGCCGCACCCGCCGATACCATTGCGGTCACAGCACCGGCCCCTTCGGTCCAGAGCAGCCGCGTTTCGGAAGCGATGAACGGCTCCAAGACAAAGCAGGAGAAAGTCAAGGCTAACAAACCTGTTGCAGCCAAGCAGCCCAAGCCCGAGCCCAAGCCGCAGACACACACCGTTGCCAAAGGCGACAACCTCAGCAAAATCGCAACAAAATATGGCGTGACCGTCGATGCAATCCGCAAAGCCAACAACATGTCAGGCGACAACATCCGTGCCGGACAAAAGCTCAAGATTCCCGCAAAGACCACCACACCCCGCCGTAAGAGCAGCAAAAAACGCTAAAACGAAAATAACCCAATCATATATACGATTATGAAAAACGACAAATTTCCCCCGACCGAACCCGTCGACTTGCCGGCGGCCGACGTCGAGCCCGTCGATCTTCCCGAAAACGCGTTCCGCCAGCTCGGGGCCGACGAAGAGTATGTCCCGGTGATGCATCCGGCCCGCGAGTACCCTGAGGTCACACCCTACTCCATCACGATGGGTCTCGTGCTTGCCGTTATTTTCAGCGCCGCTGCGGCTTACCTCGGCCTTAAAGTGGGCCAGGTGTTCGAGGCCGCCATTCCAATCGCCATCATCGCGGTTGGCCTGTCGGGCGCCCTCAAGAAGAAAAATCCGCTGGGACAGAATGTCATCATCCAGTCGATTGGCGCCTGCTCGGGCGTAATCGTGGCCGGTGCCATCTTCACCCTTCCCGCACTCTACATCCTCCAGGCCTCGCACCCCGAGATTTCAGTAAACTTTTTCCAGATATTCCTCTCGTCGCTGTTCGGCGGCGTGCTCGGCATACTGTTCTTCATCCCCTTCCGCAAATATTTCGTAAAGGACCAGCACGGCAAATATCCCTTCCCAGAGGCAACCGCCACCACCCAGGTACTCATTTCGGGCCAGGGCAAAAAAGCGTCGTCGGGCGGCCAGGCTAAACTGCTCGTAGTGGCGTCCCTCATCGGCGGCATCTACGATTACCTCGTGGCCACTTTCGGATGGTGGGCAGAGACCGTCACCACCACGGCCTATGGATGGGGACAGGCGCTCGCCGACAAATTCAAGTTCGCCTTCTCGTGCAACACCGGCGCCGCAGTGCTCGGCCTCGGCTACATCGTTGGCCTGAAATATGCGTTTGTCATCTTCGCAGGCTCAATATTCGTCTGGTGGGTCATCATCCCTCTCATGGGCACATACGGCTCGGTTGAAATCGCAGCCATGGGTCCCGGTGAAATTTTCCGCGACTATGCCCGCCTCATCGGTATCGGCGGCATTGCCATGGCCGGCATCATCGGCATTGTGAAATCATGGCCCATCATCGCCCAGGCCGTCGGCCTCGCATCCCGCGAACTGCGTGGCGCGCAGACCACCGCCAAAGCCATACGCTGGCAAACCGACATTTCGATGAAACACATCGCCTACTTCGTGTTCATCGCCCTGGTGGCAGTGTTCGTGTTCTTTTGGATCGGCGTAATCCATACCTTCTGGCAGGCTGCCGTGGCGTGGGTGGTCGTGACCATCATCGCGTTCCTCTTCACCACCGTGGCCGCCAACGCCATTGCAATCGTAGGCTCGAACCCCGTCAGCGGCATGACACTGATGACCCTCATCATCGCCTCGGCCATCTTCGTGGCCATCGGCCTCAACGGCACCTCCGGCATCGTGGCCGCAATGGTTGTGGGCGGCGTTGTCTGCACCGCCCTCTCGATGGCCGGCGGCTTCGTCACCGACCTCAAAATCGGCTACTGGCTGGGCTCGACCCCTAAAAAGCAGGAAAGCTGGAAATTCCTCGGAACCCTCGTGTCGGCAGCCACTGTCGGCGGTGTGATTCTCATGCTCAACAATGTCTATGGCTTCTCGGGCGACAACGCCCTTGCCGCTCCCCAGGCCAACGCCATGGCAAAGGTGCTCGAGCCCATGATGATGGGCGGCGACACACCCTGGGTGCTCTACATCGTCGGTGCCGTGCTCGCCCTCATCCTCAACTGGCTCGGCGTTCCGGCCCTGGCCTTCTGCCTCGGCATGTTCCTGCCCCTCCACCTCAACACCCCCATGCTGGTGGGCGGCCTGATTTCATGGTTTGTCGGCCGCAGCTCCAAGGACAAAGACCTCTGCAAGGCCCGTCAGGACCGCGGCACCCTTATCGCATCGGGCCTCATCGCAGGCGGCGCGCTGTTCGGCGTATTCGCCGCAATCACCATCATGTGTGGCAAGGAAGTTCCCTCTAACGGCGACGAGTTCGTGCCTCAAATTCTCGGCCTGGTAGCCTACGCGGCCATCATCGCCTACCTCTACATCGACTCCTGCCGCGCCAAGAAATAAATTGACGCAAGTCTGAAAAATTGCAGAAGGGCTTTAATCCATGCCTTTCTGCAATTTTTATAGTATATTATAATATAACTGTGACAAGCATGCGCAAAATCAACAAGGCAATCCTCGCCATCGCAGTTCCCGCGATCGTGTCGAACATCACCACCCCGCTGCTGGGGCTCGTCGATGTGGCCATTGTCGGCCATATCGGCTCGGCGGTTTACATCGGCGCCATCGCCGTCGGCTCGACCATGTTCAACATGCTCTACTGGCTGTTCGGGTTCCTGCGTATGGGAACGGCAGGGCTGACATCGCAGAGCTGCGGCGCCGGCGACTTCCATTCCTCGTCGGCATCATTGCGGCGCGCCCTGCTGATGGCTTTCGTTTTTGCAGCGGTGCTCATAGTGCTTTCACGACCGTTGGGTTACCTTGCCCTCGACTTCCTCGATGCCGATGACGCCACGGCTCCGCTTGCCAGAAAATATTTCTCCATAGCCATTTTCGGAGCACCTGCCGCGCTGGGTATGTATTCGCTCAACGGATGGCTGCTCGGCATGCAGAACACCCGCTCCCCAATGCTCGTGGCACTGCTTACGAATGTAGTCAACATCGCCATAAGCGCCACGCTTGTATTCGGATTCGGGATGAAAATCGAGGGCGTCGCCACCGGCACCCTTTCGGCTCAATGGATAGGATTCCTCACAGCCATGGCAGTGGTATGGTACAAATACCATCCGGAAAAGATTCCGTTCGCCGAGCTCATACGCCGCAACGCCCTCGGGAGGCTTTTCAAAATCAACCTTGACATCTTCCTGCGCACCCTGTGTCTGGTTGGAGTGACCGCATGGTTCACCCGGGCCGGGGCGGCACAGAGCGTCGACATACTCGCCGCCAACGCGCTGCTGATGCAGCTTTTCATGTTTTTCTCATACTTTTCTGACGGCTTTGCCTTTGCCGGCGAGGCCCTTGCCGGCAAGCATTTCGGCGCCGGCGACAACGATGCCCTGCGAACGGTGGTCGCGGCGCTGCTGAGGTGGGGACTGTGGATTGCCCTGGGATTTACGGCGTTGTATTTCGCAGCTGGGGAGTTTGTACTGCGGCTGCTGACCGACGAAGGCGATGTCATTTCGACAGCCAAGGAATACTTGCCGTGGGCCGTAAGTATTCCAATATGCGGCATCGCCGCCTTCATCTACGACGGTATATTCGTCGGACTGACGGCCACCCGCCGCATGCTCGTTTCGGTTGCATCGGGCATGGCGGTGTTCTTCATCATTTACTTTGCGCTGATGCCGTCAATGGGCAACCATGCCCTATGGCTCGCCTTCGTGACCTACCTCGCCGTCAGGGGGCTGTCGCTCCACTTTTTGATGAGGCGATTAAAGTGACGCTCCGGCTTTATGTGAACCATAATCCGATAGGGTTTGTTATAAAATCAAACCTTAAAACAATCGCATTATGTCAAAGAAATCTCAAAAAATATGGCTCGGAATCGGAGCCGCCCTCCTTATAATCCTTCTAATTGTATGGCTTACCGTCGCCTTCCTTGCCGGCGACACCGATGTGGCGGCGTTCATCGTCTGACCCATCCCACCATCCCAAATACAAAAGCCGCGGAATGACAGGCATTGTCTTCCAGCGGCTTTCGCGTTATAAAGGATGTTCGGATTTATTTCTTTGCGTCGAGTTTTTTAAGCAGGTGTTCAACCGATTTGATAATCTGGTCATCGATGCCTGCGGCGACACGGTCGGGTGTGTTGTAGACTTCCACATCCGGTGTGAGCTGATGGTTCTCGAGCACGGTGCCGTTCATATCCATGGATGTCACCTGAGGAATACCGAACACGAGCGTCGGGTCAATCTGTGTCTCCCACCACACGGCGGTCATAGTGCCGGGGACAGGAGCGCCGACAACATCGCCAAGTCCCAGGGTCTGATACACGAATGGCGAACCGTGGGCATCGGAATAGTTGGCCTCGTTGACAAGCATTACGGAAGGTTTGGTCCACTGGGAGAACGGCTCGGAACCGATATATTGGCCACGCGGCACGAAGCGCACGTATTCCTTGCCACCGAGCAAAATTGCCAGATCATTGTGGAGCCAGCCACCGCCGTTCCAGCGGGTATCGACGATAATGGCCTCGCGGTTGCGGTATTTTCCGAGCATTTCCGAATAAACGGTGCGGAACGAGGGGGAGTCCATGCCTTCGACATGGACGTAGCCGATGCGTCCACCCGAAACGGAGTCGACGACTTCCTGGTTGCGGCGCACCCAGCGGCGGTAGAGCAGGTCACTTTCCTCACCGGCCGAAATGGGTTTGACCTCAATGTTGCGGGTCTTGCCGTCGGCGCCCTTCACATCGAGGCGCACACGCTTGTCGTTCTTGTCGCGCAGCAGGGGGAAATAGTCCATGCCGGCTGTGATGGCTACGCCGTCGATGGCTGTGATTCTGTCGCCGGGTTTGATGCCGGCTTTTGCAGTCGAGAGCGGACCGCCGGCTATGACTTCTTTGACAAGGAGGCCGTCGCCATTGTCAGCGTCGTCAAAGAAGGCACCGAGCGTTGCGGTCGAATAGCCGGGAGCGGCACGGTAGCGTCCACCGGTGTGCGAAGCGTTGAGTTCGCCGAGAATCTCGCTCAGAAGGATGGCGAAATCCTCATTATTATTAATGTAGGGGAGGAAGCGGCGGTAAGCCTCGCCATAGCCGTCCCAATCGACACCGTGGAGGTTGACGTCATAGAATTTATCCTTGACCTGCGAGAGCATGTGGTCATAGATGTATTCACGTTCGAGCGAGGGATGACGGTCGTAGGGAGCCTCGAATTCGATTGCCTCGGCCGAACCCGACGACAGGGAAACTTTCTTCATGCCGCCGCGCGTAATAACATAGATGTTCTCAACTTTGGCATCGGGTTCGATACCGCCGCTGATGCCCTTGGCCAGCACCTTGGTCTCGTCCTCACGCAGATTGTGTTCCATGAGGTTTGCGTCGCCGGCAGGGTCAACGGCCACGTAATAAAGCTTGTCACCGTCGGCCGAGAGCACATAGTCGCCCATGGTTGCCGAGAGGGGAGTGAGGCGGCGGATGCGCATCGCGCGGTTGTCAAAATCAAAGTTTGTGGCCGGCTTGGCTTCTTCCTTGGCGTCTTTCTTATCCTTTTTGTCTTTTTTCTTCTTTTTGTCCTTGGAGTCGTCGCCATCGGCTTTTTCCTTTTCTTCCTTGGCCTCTTTGGCGCGGGCTGCCTCCTCCTCGGTCAGTTCAAAGCGGTCGAGCGCCTCGGGCGTGAGAGCCATGAACCATACGTCATATTCCGCGCCCCACGAGCCGTGGCTGCGCTTGCCGGCGCGGTCGCTCATCCAGGTTATAGCCTCGCCGTCGAGCGCCCAGCGGGGATTGGCGTCGCCATAACCGCTCTCGGTGAGGTCCACCACACGCGAGCCGTCGGCTGCGACAAGGGCGATGTCGCTGTTGTTCCATCCGCCCTCGCCGATATAGCTGGCGAGAAGGTTACGCGAATCGGGGCTCCAGATGAAATCGACGTCACCGTCAGAATATGAATAGTTGAACTTGCCGTCGAGGGCGGTGTTCACGGCCTTTGTGTCAACGTCAATGACACGGATGGTCGTGCGGTCCTCGAGGAAAGCCACCTTCTTGCCGTCGGGACTGAACGAGGGCTGCTGCGACGGTTTGTCGGAGCTGTACAGAAGCTCTTCTTCAATATTGGTTGCATAGGCAAACTGCTTTTCGCCGTCGTTCTTTATCTTTGCCGTGAAAAGCTGCCATTTGCCGTCGCGCTCGCTGTCGTAGACAAGGGTGCGGCCATCCTTGCTGAAACTTACGCGGCGTTCCTGGCCGGGTGTGTTGGTGATGCGTTTTGTGGTGGGATATTTCACCGAGGTTACATACACGTCGCCGCGAATCACGAACGCCACCTCGTCGCCGGTGGGGCTTACGGCCATCGTCGTGGCGCCGGAGGTGCGGAACTGGTTGATGTGGTCGGCGTCGTAATCGTCGGAAGTGATGGCTACGGCCACTTTCTTAGGTTCCGCCCCGGGGGTGAGGGTGTATATCTCGCCATCCCAACTGAAGGCAAGGTTGCCGTTGGCGGCTGCCGACAGCGAGCGGACGGGATGTTTGGTGAAAGCCGTCAGCTTGCGTTTGTCGCTGCCCGAGAGGTTGCGGGAATATACGTTGAGGGTGCCGTCTTCCTCGCTGAGATATACAAACGAGTCGCCCGAGGTCCAGACGGGATTCTGGTCGTTGCCCTTGAAAGTGGTGAGACGGGTGTCCTTTCCGTCCTTAATGAGGCGGATGTCGCCGGTGCTCGACGAAGTCTCGTGCTTGCGGTAGGCGTTCTCATATCCCTTGCGGTCCTGATAGAGGACAGCGCCGTCTGCACCGACGCTTATGGCCGCCATCGGAATGGTGGAGTACATGCGGGGACGCGAGCCGTCGGTCTTCACTTCATACACCTGGGCGGCAAACGGTCCCTGGGCGGCCTGAGCCGAGGGAGTCAGGTTGGCCGTGAACAGCACAGTCTCGTTGTCAAGCCATGCCTTGGGTTGCTCTGAGCCGGAGTATGTCGTGAGGCGCTTGGCTGTGCCCCCCTTGGCATCGACCACAAAAACGTCGTCCGACCCGTCGCGGTGGCTCATGAAAGCAATCTTCGATCCGTCGGGGCTCCACACGGGATAGCTGTCATAGGCGGGGTTGGAAGTTATCTGCCGGGCCGTGCCGCCGGCAGCGGGAACTGTGAAAATATCGCCCTTGTAGGTGAAGGCAATCGTAGTGCCGTCGGGCGAGATGGCCACGTTGCGCAGCCACAGCGGACTCTCGGCCATCGCGCCAACCGCGCATGTACCGGCCAATGCCGCCAAAATCAGTTTTTTCATATCTGGATTATGATTGGATTGTTTACGGGGTTCTTTTTGTTAGACGCAAAGGTAGGGCAAATATGACATCGGCAGGACGCCCCATTTCGTTAAATCTTGTTAATCAAGCCGCAGGTTTGCAGGATTCTTGCTAACTTTCGCTGATGTTTGAAGCCCTTGCACAAAATTTCGACTGGAGCTGGGTGCGCGAGACCGTTTTCCTGCTTTATGCCGTAACCATTGTCAGCATTATCGTCATCGTCGTGTCGGAAAACCGCAACCCGGTGAAATCGCTGGCATGGGTCACCGTGCTGTTGCTTCTGCCGATGCTCGGGATAGTGCTGTACTTCATCTTCGGCCGCAACATCAAGAACAAGCGCAAGCTGAGCCGACGCAACCGCCGCCGTCTCAAACGCCGCGAGGCATCGCGCAACGTCGATCCGCGCTCGATGGGGCTGTCGTTGGAATCCCAGCAGCAAATCCGCCTGGCACATTCCCTGACCGGCGCCCAATTCTACGACGGCAACGACGTCCAGGTCTTCACCCACGGCGCGCCCAAGTTCGAGAGCCTTCAGGCCGACCTGCGTTCGGCCCGCAGCTTCATAAACCTTGAATACTACATCTTCGAGAACGACCGCATCGGCAACGAAATAGCCGACATATTGATTGACCGGGCCCGCGCCGGAGTTAAAGTGCGCGTGATTTACGACCACGTGGGTTCGTTCACCGTCAAGTCACGTTTCTTCAAGCGCATGCGCCAGGCCGGCATCGACGTGTTCCCGTTTTTCGAGGTTACGTTTCCACAGCTCGGCACCCGCATCAACTGGCGCAACCACCGCAAGCTGTGCGTGATTGACGGGCGTGTCGGCTATCTGGGCGGCATGAACATCGCCGACCGATACATAGACGGCGGCCGCAAATTCGCCTCGTGGCGCGACACCCATGTGCGCGTCGAGGGGCCGGTTGTGGCGGCGCTGCAATATGCCTTTGCCGTCGACTGGCACTTCATGGGACAGCCACTGTTGACCGACGCCATCCTGCCCGACATCCCCAAACGCGGCACAATCGCCGCCCACTTGCTCACATCTGGACCCACCTCGCAATGGAGCAACATAGCCTTCATGTTCCACAAGACGCTGTGCAACGCAAAACGGCGCATCTACATCCAAAGCCCGTATTTCCTGCCCACCGACGCCCTGCTCAAAGACCTCGTGACGGCTGCCCTGTCGCATGTCGACGTGCGCATACTCATTCCGCGCAAAAGCGACTCCATGCTGCTCAACTACGCTTCGGCCTCCTATATCACCCAATGCCTTCAGGCCGGCATTAAGATTTATTTCTACGAGGCAGGCATGCTCCATTCCAAAATGATTATCGTCGACGACGATTTCGTAACCATAGGTTCGACCAACTTCGACTTCCGCAGCTTCGAGCACAACTTCGAGGGCAATCTGTTTTTCTATTCACGGGAGTTTGCCGAGCGCATGCTCGCAATCTACCGCGAGGACCTCACCCACTCCACCCGCGTCATCCCGGACCAATGGCGCAAGCGCCCGCTTATCAAACGGGCCATTGAATCGGTGGTGAGGCTGCTCAGTCCGATACTTTGATAATGCACGATGCATGATGCACGATGCACAATTTTCGATAATGCTCGATTTTAATATAGCTTAATTCACCTTTCTTTATAAATCACCTTTATTATAATGGCAGACATACAATCCAACCGCGAGCGGTTCCGCTCGATTCTTCAGGCCACTGGCCGCGACGGCATCGACTATATCCTCGAGGATCTCGACACATGGGGCTTTTTCGAGGCTCCGGCATCGGCGCGCAACCATTTCAATTTTCCCGGCGGCCTCGCCGAACATTCGCTCAACGTCTACGACATGGCGATGGCCCTGCGCGGCGCAATAGTTCCCATGCGTGCCGATATGGAAAAGGCCCTCAATCCTGATTCAATCGCCATTGCCGCTTTGCTCCACGATGTGTGCAAGACCAACATATACCGCCGCACCAAGCGGAAACAGCGCAACGAAATTGGCGTGTGGGAAGAAATCGAAGGCTATGAGGTCGACTACACCGAAATGCCAGTAGGACACGGCGAAAAGTCGGTGATAATGCTTCTGCGCTCGGGCCTTGACCTGGAAGACGAGGAGATTTTCGCCATCCGCTGGCACATGGGCCCCTGGGACCTGCCCGCCCAGTCAATCGAGATGGACAAGTCATACCGCAAGGCTCAGGACCGCTCGCCCCTTGTGGCTCTGATTCACACCGCCGACACCCTTGCGGCGCAGATTCTTGAACGAAACGCCTTGTAAACAGCGTTAAAAATATGTTATAAAACATATTTGATGCGGCACGACGATATTTTTTTGTAAATTTGCATCAATTATAATCAAGTTATACTTACTTATTATTAAATCTATTTACCAATCACCTAACAAAGTGCAGATGAAACCAATCAAAAACCTGCTACTTGGCGGATTGATGGGACTCGCAACCCTTCAGGGCTCAGCCGCTACATTTGTCGGCGACCGCACCGATTTCCGCGATGAAACCATCTACTTCGCCATGACCACCCGTTTCTATGACGGTGACCCCTCCAACAACGTATGCGGCTGGGATCACCAGAACGTCCAGATTGCCAACGGTGACCCCGACTGGCGCGGTGACTTCAAGGGCCTCATCGACAAGCTCGACTACATCAAGGCTCTCGGCTTCACCGCCATCTGGATCACCCCGGTAGTGCAGAACGCTTCCGGCACCGACTTCCACGGCTATCACGCCATGGACTTCTCGAAAGTCGACCTCCGCTATGAGAGCCGCAAGGAATGGGGCGCAAGCGAGGACGTGACTTTCCAGAGCCTCATCGACGCCGCACATGCCAAAGGCATGAAAATCGTGCTTGACATTGTGCTCAACCACACTTCTAATTTCGGCGAAGACCACTTCTGCCACCTTTTCGACCGTTCGGACGACATCCGCAACCAGGCAAGCGTTTCCGCATCGCTCATCCCCGATCAGGAGAAGCTCGGCGGCGCATCTTACTGGGATCTTGACCCCGATAAAGTTCAGTATCCCACCCGCTTCAAATACCTGAAGAACACCGATGGTCAGAACCACGACAACCACAACTACTGGCACCACCTCGCCAACGCCTGGAACTGGGACTATCCCAGCCGCTGGTGGGGACAGATTGCCGGTGACTGCGTCGACCTCAACACTGAGAATCCCGCCGTTGCCGAATATCTCGTGCAATGCTACGGCAAATTCATCGAGATGGGCGTTGACGGCTTCCGTATCGACACCACAGGCCACATCTCCCGCCTGACCTTCAACACCTCGTTCATTCCCCAGTTCCTCGAAATCGCCGAGCAGAACAAGAGCAAGCGCCTCAACGGCTGCCCCTTCTTCATGTTCGGTGAGTGCTGCGCCCGTTTCAGCGATGTGACCTACCGCGACCAGCCCAACCTCTCGAGCTACTTCTACACCTGGAAATCGCCTGAGTCGATGACCAGTCAGTGGAACTATGATGCATCTTACTGGGATAAGGTTGAAATCCTCGAAGGCAACGACAACACCTACGGCAACATGAACCTCTGTCTCGACGAGCCCTCCGAGCAGCGCGAATCAGACAACGTGTTCATGAAGGACGGCGCATGGCACGAACCCGACTACTCCGACTACTCGGGCTTCTCCATCATCGACTTCCCCATGCACTACAACTTCAACAACCAGGCTGCCGCAGTGGACGTTGCCAAGAAAGGCGACAAATACTACAACGACGCATCCTACAATGTTGTGTATGTCGACTCTCACGACTACTGCCCCGGCCCCAACGACGGCACCCGCTTCAACGGCAGCACCGGAACCTGGGCCGAGAACCTCGCCCTGATGTTCACCTTCCGCGGCATTCCCTGCCTCTACTACGGCTCGGAAGTTGAATTCAAAAAAGGTTGCAAGGTAGACGCCGGCGGCACCGACATGCCCGTCAAGGATTCAGGCCGCGCTTACTTCGGCGAATACCTCGAAGGCACCGTTACCACCACCGACTTCTGCGAATATACCGCCAGCGGTAATGTTGACCAAACCCTCAACGGCGATCTCTCGCAGCACATCCGCCGCCTTAACCAGATTCGCGCTGCCGTTCCCGCCCTCCGCAAGGGTCAGTATACCTTCGACGGCTGCTCGGCTAACGGCGGTCACGCCTTCAAGCGCGCCTATAAGGACAGCTATGCCCTCGTTGCCCTCAACGGCGGCGCAACCTTCTCCAACGTTCCCGCCGGCACCTACACCGACCTCGTTACCGGCAAGACCTATCAGGGCGGCGGCTCAATCACCGTCGACGCCCCTGCCACACAGGGTCAGGTTCGCGTTCTCGTGAAAGACTGGAAAGGCGGCAAGGTTGGCGAAGACGGCAAATTCATCTATGCCACCTCGCCCGTTGCCCACGGCGGCAGCGTATCGTTCCCCGACGTTCCCACCGACCAATTCTACACCTCCGACGATGTGGTTAAGGATCCCTCGGTCGTATTCTCGCCCAACGGCGGCTCGTTCAAGACCGAAACCCTCACCGTCACCGCCACCCTCGGCGACAACACCGCTTCGGGCTGGTATCAGATTGCCGGCGGCGACAAAGTCAGCATCTCGGGCGGCAACAACCAGTTCACCATCGGCAACGGCATGGCCTACGGCTCATCAATTGTTGTAAACTGGGGTGCCACCGGCTCCAACGGCAAGACCTACACCGGTTCCGTAACCTACAAGAAAGTCGATCCCAACGCAACCATCACCATCTATGTCAAGGGTTCCGGCAACATGTACGCATGGGGCAATAATTCCTCTGGCTCTAAAGTTGAGCCCTGCGGCACATGGCCCGGTGCAGCTTTCAGCAGCCTCGAGTCCACCACCGTCGATGGCGACACCTACTATTATTACACCTTCGATGACCTGGAGAGCGTCAGCGTCATCTTCAACAACAACGGCCAGCAGACCGGCAACATCGAAGGCATCACCGAGGACACTTACTTCGACTACAACGGTAGCACCAACGCCACCAAAGTTGACGTTAACCCCGCTCCCAAAAAGCCCGTGGTGACCGCATCGCCCGCTTCCGGCACCTCGTTCAACGAAACCATCACCGTAACCCTCCGCTCGACCGGCAACGTGGCCATCCACTACACCCTCGACGGCTCGACCCCCAGCGCCACCTCGGCCACCTATACCTCGCCCCTCACCTTCACCGAGACCACCACTCTGAAGACTTTCGTTGAGAACGAGGTTGGCTCGAACGTACAGGAATTCGTCTACACCAAGACCGATATTCCCGTAGGCACTGAGTTCACCATCTACTACGACAACTCCACTACCAACTGGAATCCCGTGCACATCCACTACTGGAGCACACCCAACACCACCTGGCCCGGAGTTGCCATGACCAAGGTTGAAGGCAACATCTGGAAATTCACCTTCGACGAAGAACCCGACCTTACCGGATTCCTCTTCTGCAGCGCCGACGGCAAGGATCAGACCAACGACTTCACCGGCAAGCCCCAGAAGAATCACATCTACAAGGGCTCAAGCCGTGGCAGCGTAACCGACGAAGGCATTTATGAAGTAGCAGGTATCTCCGATGCCGAAACCAGCACGAATGCCGCCCCCGTCTACTACAACCTCCAGGGCGTACAGGTGGCCAACCCTACCCCCGGCCTGTATATCGTAGTGCGCGGCAACAAGATCACCAAAGAATGGATTCGCTAATCCAAATTTGACCATAACTGAAAATGGCGAGCCCCCGTGGTTCGCCATTTTTCATGTTTTTTTATGTCGGAAAACATTTTTTTGACCGAAACGCTTGCAGATTCAAAAATAATGCGTACCTTTGCACTGCAAAACCGAAATAACGGTTGCCCACTGCGAAAATAGCTCAGTTGGTAGAGCACGACCTTGCCAAGGTCGGGGTCGCGGGTTCGAGTCCCGTTTTTCGCTCAAAGCGAACATTTACAGATTGTTGCAGATTCTTTTGAAGAATAAAATTTGCGAAAATAGCTCAGTTGGTAGAGCACGACCTTGCCAAGGTCGGGGTCGCGGGT